>NZ_JBPULG010000009.1:0-2458 GCF_051550705.1 Sphingopyxis selenitireducens | reverse complement strand
TGTGGATCGGCGTGCAAAAAGGACCCCGTTAGCGGGGTGATCGGCGTCTAAAAGGGACCCCTCATTTCGATGGTTTAAGCAGCGGCCTGGATAATCAGGCGGCGAGATCGGGATGTTGGTTTTGGAGACAGTGGTTCGGATTCGGCGCGAGTATGCCGGTGGCAAGGCGATCAAGGCGATCGCGCGGGATTTGCATGTATCGCGGAAGGTGATCCGCAAGGCGATCCGGGCGCCGGAAGGCGCATTCGATTATCAGCGCAAGGTTCAGCCGCTGCCGCGGATCGGGCCGTTCCAGGCTCGGCTCGATACGTTGCTGGAAGAGAACGAGGTGCGCGGCAGGCGTGAGCGGCTGCGGATGACGCGGATCCATGATCTGCTGGAGCGCGAGGGTTTTGAGGGTTCCTACGATGCCGTTCGGCGCTACGCGGCGCGCTGGAAGACCGACCGGCGCAAGGATGCCGGCGATGGTGTCACCGCCTTCATCCCGCTGACGTTCAAGCCGGGCGAGGCCTACCAGTTCGACTGGAGCCATGAGGATGTGGAGATCGCGGGCAAGCCGATGCGCGTGAAGGTTGCGCATATGCGGCTGTGTGCATCGCGAGCGGTCTATGTCCGGGCGTATCCTCGCGAGAGCCAGGAGATGCTGTTCGACGCGCATGCGCGCGGCTTTGCTTTCTTCGGCGGCGTGCCGGGCCGCGGCATCTACGATAATATGAAGACGGCGGTGACGAGCGTGTTCACCGGCAAGGAGCGGGTCTTCAACCGGCGGTTCCTGATCATGACCGACCATTATATGATCGAGCCAACCGCCTGCTCGCCGGCGGCGGGATGGGAGAAGGGCCAGGTCGAGAACCAGGTGCAGACGATCCGGGGCCGCTTCTTCCAACCCCGGTTGCGGTTCGCCAGCCTCGAAGAGCTCAACGGCTGGCTGGAGGCCGAGTGCCAGCGCTGGGCGGAACGACAGGCACACCCGGAACAGGGCGAGCTGACCGTGGCACAGGCGCTGGAGATCGAGCGATCGGCACTGCAACCGATGCTGGGGCCGTTCGACGGCTTTAACGAGAGCGAGCATGCCGTGACCGGCACCTGCCTGATCAGCTTCGATCGCAACCGCTACTCGGTTCTCTCGACGGTGGCGCGGCGGACGGCCCAGGTCCGGGCCTATGCCGACCGCATTGTCGTGCGCTGCGGCGAGGAGGTTGTCGCCGAGCATCCCCGCTACTTCGGGCGCAACCGCACGATCTATGACCCCTGGCATTATCTGCCGGTGCTGGCCCGCAAGCCCGGTGCGCTGCGGAACGGCGCGCCCTTCCAGGACTGGGATCTGCCGCCGGCGCTGGCGCGCCTGCGCCGCAAGCTTGGCAATGGCGACGATGCCGACCGCCGGTTCGTCCGTGTGCTATCGGCCGTGCTGACCGATGGCCTGGAGCCGGTCGAAGCGGCCGCGCGCGAGGCATTGGCAACCGGCACGGCGAGCGACGACCTGATCCTCAACATCCTTGCGCGGCGCCGCGAACCGCCGCGACCGCTCACCATCATCACCTCCGAGGACAGCGCCTTGCGCCATCCGCCGATCGCCGACTGCGCCCGTTACGACCAGCTGAGGACCTTCGATGCAGCGGCATGACATGATCGAGGCGATGCGCGGGCTTGGGCTCAAGGGCATGGCGGGCGCGTTCGACGATGCGGTCACCACCGGCCTTCAGCGCCAGCGCACCACGATGGAGATACTGACCGACCTCCTGCGGGCGGAAGCAACACATCGCCATGCCGCGTCGATCCGATACCGGATGGCGGCCGCCCGGCTGCCGGTCGTGAAGGACATCGACGCGTTCCGGTTCGAGGGCACGCCGATCAATGAAGGCCTAGTGCGTTCGCTTCACAGCGGCGCGTTCCTGCCCGCTCGGCGCAACATCGTCCTGGTCGGCGGCACGGGCACCGGGAAGACCCACCTGGCCATCGCCATCGCCGCCAATGTCGTTCGCTCGGGTGCGCGAGGCCGCTACTTCAACACCGTCGATCTGGTGACCCGCCTCGAAGAGGAGGCCAGGATCGGCAAGAGCGGCGCTCTCGCCGCCCAGCTATCCCGCCTCGATCTGATCGTGCTCGACGAACTGGGATATCTGCCGTTCGCCCGCTCAGGCGGCCAACTGCTGTTCCATCTGGTCAGCAAGCTCTACGAGCAGACCAGCGTTATCATCACCACCAACCTCGCGTTCGGCGAATGGCCCACCGTGTTCGGCGATCCCAAGATGACCACCGCGCTCCTCGATCGCGTCACCCATCATTGCGACATCGTCGAGACCGGCAATGACAGCTGGCGCTTCAAAAACCGCAGCTGATCACCCCCGCCGACCTCCGATTAAAAGATGCTTTGCGCTGCGCGCGCCTCCGGTCGGGCTCCGCCCTCCCTACGCCGCGCGCAGCGCAAGGGCGCGTGTCCGATCAACCTTGCGCC
>NZ_JBPULG010000008.1:0-72738 GCF_051550705.1 Sphingopyxis selenitireducens | reverse complement strand
GCAGCGGTGGCACCGCGGGGCGATCCACCTTTGAAAAATGAGCCCAAATTTACCATGGCTAGCTTCCCTGCTTGCGGGTGACGACATATGCCGACGTCGCCTGACGCGGCGCGAGCTTCGGATTGGCGATCGAGACGGCGAGTGCATCCGCGGGCGCGATGCGCGCCTCAGTGATTTCGACGGGTGCACCGGAACTATTCTCGATCCGCACGATGCGGCCGACGACATCGAGGCCCTCGTACTCGGCGACGAGCTGAACGGTGAGGTCGCCAGCCTGGACTGGGACAAGCGCCGACCGACGCATCCGGTAACCCGGCACCACTTCCTGTGCCGCCATTGCCTGAATCAAGCGCACGGCTGTCTCGTCCGCGTCAGGCGCTTCGACGTCCGCGTCCTCTGCCGTTTCGACCTTGGCGAGCGCAACGGGATTGGACACGAATATCTGTTGCGCCTCGATTGCCTCAATCCGGCAGCCGAACTTGTAGACATAGCCTTTCTTCGTGGTGCCGAAGAACGACAGGATTTTGGGGCGGAAGCCTTCCGGGACCGACAGGTAGATGTCGCCTCGCGTGGGCTCGTTGACGACAGAGAAATCGTCCAGCGGGTTCGTCGGCTGCACCTTCGACACACTGGCGAATTCATCGCCGATTAGACTGATGCGGGTCAGATCCTTTTCCGATGCCACGCAGGCAACGCGGGAATTATCTTCGACCATTACGGTTTCGTCCGCATAGGCATTGTGCGAAACCATAAGCGCGGCGCCGATCAGGCCGACGCCGAAAATGCGGTGGAGCCTGTCGATCGAGCGCGCTGAAATCAGCACACCGCCGGCGCCGAGTGCCACGGGCATGAGAACCTCCATCATAGGGGTGCCGGAGCGGGAGCGCTGAGCGTCACCTCGCCATCCGGCTTATTCGGGACGACGGCGCCGAAGCCGATGAGACGCAGCTCCACACCGGTGTAGGTCCACTCGAAACGAAACGTCCGCTTGACCGAGCCAACGACTTGGCGACCCACAACGGTATTGAGCGTACCCGTCGCCTCCGACGTCAGTCCCTTCGTGTCGACACGAAGACCTTCGAGCGCAAAATACTGCGAAACGCTCGAACCGCGCCGATCATTGACGATCTTGAGTAGATCGCCCTTGATGCGGCCGTACGCCGACGGATGCACGATCTTCAGGACCGATTCCAACCAGTAGTCGAGGCTGGAAGGGCTCTGGTTCAGCATCAAGACCGAAGCATCTCGCGTAATGAGTTCGAGATACTCGCGGCTAACCCCCGAGCTGCTCAGTTCGACCTGACGGGTAAGCACGGGCTGCAAGACAATCTCGCGGTCACGCGCCGACGCGGCGATCAAAGAAAAAATGGTGACTATGGCGAGCCCGGTGCTCGCGATTACCAGCATGTTGCGCTGCTTCAGTACGCGCTGCGCCTGCGCCTGGCTAAATCCGGCTTCCATCGCTCACCCCGCCATCAATCGAAGATAAGAAGGCGGAACGGCTCGGATCCCCATCACCCCACTAGGGAAATACCAATAGGCCATATGGATAAGCCAAGAACCAGCACGTCCCGCTTTTGCCTTTCGCAAGACCCACCAACCCAAGATTCCGAAACATATGCCCCAAATGATATGCTGAACGAGGATACCCATCACGAAGGGTCCGGCCATTGCGACGAATTCGTCGATGGTCCAGAGCCCGATCCGTTCGGGTTCATCCAGTCTCCCTGGGATTGTATAGCGATCCATAACCGCCCCGCCCTATTGTCCGGATTTAGTGCGCGTGGTGCGCAACCCGGACCGTTCACGTCAGATAAGCGCCGTCACGGTCGACGTGACGATCGGAACGCCCGTGCCGACGCCGATACCCACGCCAACGGGGAGTGCGATCTGGCCCAGGCTGAAGCGGCCCGAGGCCATGCCCACGAGGCCGAGCGCCAGCGAGATGATCGTGATGATCTTGCCGCCCGAACCTTCGAGGAACGCGGTGAACTTCGTGAACGCGGTATCGAAGGTCGTGTCGGTGCCGGCGAATGCCGGACCAGCGAGCACGACGAATGCAAGGAAGGCGACCGCTCCCATGAGCGGGAGGTTTTCCTTGCGGAACATCCCCCGGCTCTTGGTCATGGTCATTGACATGGTTTGCATGGTTCATTTCCCATCTGTTGAAACGACGCCCCAATGGGCGCCGAGGAGATGGGAGAATCCCTCTTCCCTTGCTGTCAACTCCAAAGTAATAAAAGGTCCAGAATGGGGCTTTCTACGAACATTTAGGGTGATCTAATCACGATTCGTTGAAAGATTGTGGCTACGTTTGTAGCCAGCGTGGCTACGAACGTAGCCAGTGCGGCTACAATCACAGCCAGCTGCGCGCTAAAGATCATTGTTGCCGGATTAGCCGGTAGCGTGATCCGCAAGGCCGCAGCCAGCACCATGAAGCCCCCGCCCCGCGTCCCCTACACTATTCGGGTGAGCACCCAATATCTGAACGCACTGGCGCTGGGAATTTACAATCTCTCCGTAAAAGATCAGAGGATTTTCACCGCTTCGGCTCTTTTTTCATATGTTTCTGAGCATTGTGCTAAAGAATTAGACGCCCTCAACGCGAAAGACCTTCTTCTATACGCTCCCAAAGATTCTCTAAAGGGCGACATTAGGGTAAGCTATCTTCTCGATAAGCCGGTAAATGATGTTCTCATCGCCGCGCGGTATCAGCTCTCTGCACGCGCGGGACGCGTCGTAACCAACCTCGAAATGCACCGTTTGGCGATCAGTATCGTCGCTGGCCAGTAAGTTGG
Organism: Sphingopyxis selenitireducens; assembly: GCF_051550705.1. Taxonomy (NCBI): domain Bacteria; kingdom Pseudomonadati; phylum Pseudomonadota; class Alphaproteobacteria; order Sphingomonadales; family Sphingopyxidaceae; genus Sphingopyxis; species Sphingopyxis selenitireducens. The sequence continues at coordinate 69,940 of NZ_JBPULG010000008.1, read as the reverse complement.
CCTTAGATAGCTAAGCGCTATGCGCTTGACATCCTTCCTTCTTTGCTCTTGCGTGACCAGACATAACAAAGCTGGGCGGTCACTTATATTATAATCAATTGAGCAAATGGGGCGAGAATGGAAACACGGGCCATCGCAGAGGTCTCGAACTTCCTGACACTCTGTCAGCGTGAAGCGAAGCGACTGAACTTATCCGAGCGACAAATTGGTGTGCGTGCGAGAATGCACCACACCAGCGTCTCCAATTATTTTGAGGAAAAACGCGTTCCGAAGGCGAGCCATCTCCTTCGGTTGAGTACCGCCCTCGACATCGATCCCACGCGCGCGTTCCTTGCCATATTCGTTTTCAAATCGCTGGACGCCTATGACGCGCCCACGACCAAGCTGCTGGCATCGCTCATCCCCGATCTGGCCGCCGCGATCGATAATTGCGACCTCGAAGACGAACTGCGCGAATGGGAGACGGAATCGCTGCTGCAGAAACTTCGCGAACTGCTCGTCGACCTGATCGGCCCCCGGTGGAAGATCCGTCAAATGTTCTTCAGATCGCGCACCTGATAAAGCGTGCGACACATCCGCATCATCGCGGCGCTATCGGCGTCAGCCTTCATGGCCCACAGCCCTGCGATTGCGGATCCCGGGCAGCCCGTGCGCCGCGTTGCCCTCCTCGACTTCTCGGCTCCTACCGCTACCTCGACCGCCGTGCCGTCGCCGGCGCCGGTAGAAAAGGGTATGCTGCTCGATTTCCGGCAGATGCGGTCGGAACCCTCCGTATTCGCGGGCAGCGTTCCCGCACCCGTCTCGCCGGTCACCGATATTGTGCGTTCGATCCGCGTGCCGGGTTGGATGCGTTCGGGCCAATCGGCCAACCAATTCGCAAGTTTGGCGCTCGACCTCCCGGCGATCGGCAATTGCTCGCCTAAACCCTATCTTTCTTCGGGACTTCTCGGGCGGACCGCTGAGGATCGTCGGCGTGTTCTATATCCTCTTGTGCAGCGCGCTGCGTGCGAGGCCGGTTTACCGATTGGTCTCATGGACGCGATGTTGATCCAGGAGAGCCGATACAATCCGATGGCGCTCAGCCCAAAAGGTGCCTTTGGCTTGGGCCAATTGATGCCGGGCACCGCAAAGCAGCTCGGGGTCGATCGTTACAGCCTGCATGGCAATCTGCGCGGCGCCGCCCGCTATCTCAGCTGGCAGCTCCGAGAATTTGGGCGCGTCGATTTGGCGCTTGCGGCCTATAACGCCGGCCCCGGTCGCGTTCGCTCCGTCCGGCGGGTTCCGCGGATCACCGAGACCCAGAATTATGTGGCCAAAATCCTGACCAACTGGCGCGTGATTGAATCCAATCATACGCAGCTGGTGCCCGCGCGGACATCGCCCCCGTCCGCGCGGGCCGTCTGGCTCAGCGACTTTCGTCGCTCGGCCGCGATCGGCGGTAGCAAATGATAGGGCGGCCATGAGTTTCGCGCACCACAACTCGCGCCAATCAATTTCTTCTCCTGTCACCATGAATCCGAGTCTGGATCGCCATCCCAACACAGGGGCGGCGATCCCTTCGTACGTGGCCAAGGCAGAAGCGCTGCGCTGGCGGACGAGCCGCGGGCATCAACAGAATTCGGGGATTAACAAGAATGGGGGCGCCGTGAGCGGATAAACGAAACCCGGCACGAAGGCCGGGCATCGCATCGAGATTAGCCCAGGAATTGGTAGTTCCTGATTGGCTCCCACAAGCTGGAAGCTTGGCTAACCTCCTTCGACATCTTTGTCAATGATGCGCGCTTCGCGCCACGGGATTTTTTTGCCTGCTTTCCGCTGCCCTCCAACGGAGGACAGACGATGACGCATATCTTCGCTTCGGCAGCCGCCGGCGTGCTTCGCCGCGCGGGCGTTCCTACGCGATCCGGTTCACCGCACCCCACCGGCGCCGCGGTCCTTCGCGGCAGTCTCGAGGAGGGAAGCTTCGAGCATCGCTTTTGGCGCGCCTACCAGAAGGGCGAGACAGATCGATTACATCAGGCGGCCGTCGACCTCGCACGGTTACGTCGCCACGGCCTCCGCGCCGATCGTCGGCAAGCCCGGGGCGACGGCGCCGGCGCTGCGGCGCCGAAGACGATGCCGCCGCCGCTGTCCCAATCAGCAACGGCCATATTCAAGTTGCTCTGCGAGCTCGGCCGCCTCTGCAAAGGCCAGATCTATCCAACCTATGACTGGTTCATCGAAAAGACCGGCTTTGCAAGGGCCACGGTCGCGCGCGCAATCGCGCAGCTGAAGGAGGCGGGCTTCCTGATGATCCAGCGACGATGCAAGCGTGTCGATCGCGACGGTCCCGGCCCTCGCTTCGAGCAAACGTCCAACGCCTATCGTCTCGAATGGCCAGCGGGACTCCATCGATGGTTGAACGCGCTGCGCAGCCCGTGCCCGCTTCCCGATGACGAGCTGGTCCGACTGCAGGCCACCGAAGAAGATCTTCGCGTCATGGAGCAGCCACGCAATTCCGAAAAAGCCTCGACCCAAACGGCCTTGCTCGACACACTCGCGAGCATGGCCCGCACGATCGAGGAGCGCGAGTCTCAAAAAGATACTCAACCGCTCCAACCTGAGTCAGATTCTATTATGTTCAAAAGGAATTGGCCTGGTCGGCCAATGAATTCGACATAAAGCGGCAATCCGCCACTCATCGACCACCCCATAAGCAATTGCAAAGCTCCGACCTTTAAGGTCGGGACCGCCGGCTATGCCGGCGGATGCTCCCCAATGGGAGCAGGCAATTCCCGACGGCTTTCGCCGCGGCCCTGCCCGACCCCAAACCGGCTGCGCTTTCGCTCGTCACTGATCGACCGGCTGACTCAATGCGCCGAGATCGATTCAGAAAATTCGTGCGACGCCGAGAGACACCCCGATTAAGCCATGCGGATGGAAACAACCGCGCCTTTCGATGATGTAGAAATCGAGCTGATCGCGCGCAATCCCGCGCGCAATATCCATCGCCGCTACAAAATTCTCGCGAGCGTCGACCTGTTTGGAGCCGTGATCGTCGAGACCCGCTGGGGCCGGATCGGTGCCGCCGGTCAGCACAAGATCCGCTCCTTCGCGTTCCACCCTGAAGCAGATCGTTACGTCCGATCGATCCTCGCTCGCCGAAACAGCGCTGAAGCGCGTCTCGGAGCACCATATCGGATCCAGACCCTGTAGCGCGGCACATCGGTCGCCTTCGATCGCCCCGGGGGAAAAAAGAACCGGCCATTTTCAGCGCCGAACGCCCGATCATCCTGCCCGCGCACAACGATCCGTCGAATCCACATTGCGCAACTGTTCCTCTTATGTTCTCTTTGCGGCATGAACCGACTCGACAAAAATGCGATTGCCGACGCTCTCCTGGGCGCCCCCGGCTGGGCTAAAATTGGGCTCACCGAGCCCCGCGAGCATCTCCGGATCGATGCTGCGATGGAACTCGCAGGCGCGATCGTCGACCATTTATCGCCGCCCGTCTCCCGCGCGACCGCGGGGGATCAGCAGGCGCTGGCGCTGTGACGTGCAGAATACCAAGGACGGGCTGCGCCGCGCTACGCATATATTCGAAGCCGCCGTCTGGCACTATGCTGTGCTCGTCACCTGCCGGTGCGGGCATAGCGCGAAATTCCACGCGGCCAGCCTCTGGTGGCGGTTCGAGCGCAAGGGATGGAACGACAGTTTCCGCGACGCGAAGCGCCATTTCTGGTGCCGCCAATGTGCTGCGCGGATCGGGCGCCGCGTTCAGCCTATGCGCCTCGAGACTGTCGCATGGGAGAAAGGGGTCATCGAACTGGAAATGCCCGACGATCGCGAATGGAAACGCGCGATGCGGCGCTTCCGGACCTAGGAGATAGACCAATGGACATTGAATTCGACGACACCCTTCAAGGGCTCGGGAAAGGTGGCCATCGCATCATGATATGGGACGGCCAGGAAGAGCGACAGATTGAGGCGCATTGGGGCCTTCGGTCGAACGATCCCGCGATCGGTCAGATTCCCCTTCTTAAATCGGAAACGGCGCGGATCGAAAACCCCTGTCTGATCCTGGCTAACGAATTCGGGATCAAACGCGACGGAAAGACACTCTATGCCGCGAGCCTGGTCACCGACATTCCCTTCTTCTGCATCGCCGGCGTCTGGCAGCGTGGGACACGCGAATATCCCGACGCATTCGCGGCGCTGACGGTCCCGGCCTATCCAGACCTTGCAGAGCACAAGGATCGCCATGTCGCAGTGGTAGATCCTGACGACTGGTTCGACTGGCTGCAGCAGGTACGCCCGCCGCTGGACATCCTGCGCCCCTTCCCCGAAGGTAGCTTCACGATCATGCCGCCGATCCAGCCCAGTCTCGAAGGACTGCTCGGCGCCGCCTGAGAAGCGGAGAGCCGAAGATGTGCAATCAGATCACCCTCAAGGCGTCGGTCGACGAGGTTGCCTCCCACTTCAAAGCCCGGCGCCCGAAACCCACGAACGCAAGCACCGGCGATGTATGGAAAGGCGGGACGGGCTTCATCGTGCGCGAGAGCGCCGGCGAACGCGTGATGGAGACGATGACATGGGGCTTCCCAAAATATCTGAAGAATAAGCGCACCGGTGAATTCAACAAGCCGTTGAAGGTCAACAATGCGCGCGATGATCATCTCATGAACCCGTTCGGGATGTGGCACGAGTGGTTTGTTCAACCAGGGCAACGATGCCTAATACCGATCACGGCCTTTGCCGAGGCGGTCGGTGAAAGCCCGAACATGACGCGGACGTGGATCCGCGTCGCCGACCAGCCGATTGCCGCGTGCGCCGGCTTCTGGCGCCCGACCGACGAATGGGGCGACAGCTATACGATGGTCATGGTCGACGCCGTGCCCGAACTGATGGACGTCCACGATCGAATGCCTGTAATTCTCCACCCTGGCGACCTTGATACATGGCTCCGCGCCCCGGCGGATGAAGCTTTCGAACTGGTGGCACAATATCCGTTCGACCAACTCATAATCGAGCCAACCGATGAACTGTGGGTGCCGAAGCGTCGACCCAATGACCGGCAACCAGAATTACTTTGATTGCAAGCTCGATTTTGCCCGCTGACTGTTCCATCTCTGGAAACGTCAACCGCTGATTAGGCAACGAAACTCACTGACAAATAAGACATTTCCGCGACGGCGGGGAGATGGACCAGAATATCCCCCCCACCCGATCACGCGCACGCACGCAGCTGCGCGGTCCCGACCTTGCCACAGCAATTGCCCATGCAGGCTCCCGTGTCATCTATGTCGATGACGACGCGAAGCCGATCGCGGCCGTCCTACCGATCGAGCTTTGGCAGATGATCTCAAAAATTCCTTATTACCGCGCCATCACCGAATCGTTCGGCCATCCCGCCACTCAGTCCGAACAGTGCACCAGCGCAGCGCCGCGTTAGCGGCAAATTAAATCCATTCAGGTAGCTAGCCCGGCCTGAAGGGATGGAATCGAGATGACCACAACAGCTTTGCTCGCCATCGCCGCGACGTTCAATCTCGTGTGCACTGGGACCCATGTGCAAACCAAAAACAATTCCGTCGTCCCCGATACCCAATTCACCCATGCCTTTCGTGTCGATCTCGATAGCGGGCGATATTGTCGTGATTCATGCGAGCAGACGCATCCGATCTTTCAAGTGACGGACACGCAGATTGTCTTCACTCGACTAGAACGCGACGCGATCCTCATCGAGGTGCGCGTGAGCAGGGAGAGCGGTTTCTATAGCGCCATTTCCAACTCACCGTCGGGCACAGGCTGGAGCCAGGGAACCTGCAGCAAAGAGCCATTCACTGGCTTCCCTGCACGCAAATTCTGAGGGGAAGAAGATGAAACTCATTGCCACGACGATCGCGGCCGCGATTGCGACGGCCTCCAGTCCGGCGAACGCGCAGCAACCTACGGCCGAAGCCGTCGCCAAGCTGGGGGATAGCGGCTTTGCGCAATTTCAATGTGCCGTGCTGGCAGGCTTCGGCAAACAACCGACTGTCGACAAGCATTTCAACGCGGGCCTTTCAGACATGCGCCAGTTTCTCGCCCAATGGCGAGCCAGCGACGACGCGAGTTTCCGAAAGGAAGTCGGCAACAAGGTGCCGATGATCATCACGATGGAGCTCGGAGGGCCGTCCATCGATTTCGAAATCGGCCGCGTCTACTCAGCGGTTCTCTGGTATGTCGATGATGGTCTACGCGACCGTGACACCTGGCTTCACCAGAAGAAAGACCCCAGCGCGCCAGCCGTCGAACCCGCCGTTGTCGAGATGCGGGCCGAACAGCAATACAAGGACAAGAATTGCGCGCTTCTTGCGCGTTGATCCGCAGCCTAATTGTCCACCGCGCGATCCCGAATGGCCGCCGCGATGCGCGTCAACAACTCAGCGATGTCGTCAGGTTGACCCGGAACGAAAGCTTCAACGATCCGAGCTGACTGCTCGAAGCCATCCTCATTATCCATTGTCCGCTCCTCGTCCCAATACGACGATGTGTAGCATAAGGTCCGTTAGCCACCAATCTGCCGATAGACCGACGAGCCACGCGACTTCACGCCCGCGGCGCCCCTTTACCTTCTTGCGCGGCGGCACTAGATTGCGATCATGGCAAGCGTCACCACCCCTCGCGAACAGGCAGAAACCTCGGAAGCCGCACGCAAGGTCGGCGGCTATGCTGAGCTTTTTCGCCTTCAGGACGAACGCACGGCAATCCGTCGGCGCGGCATGATCGCAAAACTGACCAGAAATCCCCAAACTGGCCGATTCAAATACATCGTCGCGAGCTGATTCATGACGCTCACGCTGGCCGTCCTTGCCAGCATGTTGATTCTGCTGCCGGGACTGACCTTCCTTGGCGTCTGGAACCTAAAAGGTGCACGAAGTGGCGCGGCCCGTCCCGAGCTGCCGCTTGGATCGGCGACGACATTGCTGCTAGCCGTTGGCGTCTCCCTCATTGCCCATTTTCTCGGTTGGTCAACCGTCGAGCTGGCGAGGAACTTGTTCGTCGCAATACCCGACGCCCTGCCCGCAAAAGGGATGATGTGGGCGCCGATCGAAACACTCCTCCGCCCTGACGGGACCTATCAGCCGATATTCGCCAATCCCACCACGGCTATGGTCCAATATGCCGACGGCGGCCATCTTCAGATGCACGAGCTTGCAATGTTCAGCGGGCTGGTTCTTCTCGAATCATTCCTGGTTCTACATTTTGTCTCGAACGATGGCTTCGATCTGATCTTCGACGGCGCCGACCTCAATGGCCAAGGCTGGGTCTATCACCATTATGTAAGACCCACCCAACATGGATTTCGACCCGCCTGCCATGTATTAACGACCTTCCAGCAAAACGATCTCGGCATAGGCTACATCGGTGCGATAGCCGATATTCGCCACAGTGAGAAAGGCGAGCTCCTCTCACTCGCTCTGCTCAATCCCGATCGCTTCCTGTTCCAGCTGAAGCCGGGTGCCGCAGGGAAAAAATGGAAAGAGCTAGGCGAAGACCCCGCGTTCGTGAGCTTCGGCCGCGAGCCGATTGGCGGCATTGTTGCACTAGACGGCAAGTCGGTTGCAAATCTGTTGGTCCGGACTCTCGACAAGGCTCTCCTCGACGACATTGAAACCGAAAGTGAAACCGATCCTGACGTCGGCGCGGCTGACCCCATCATCGAGCCTAGCGCCGAACCATGATCAAGCTGCTCGCCTTTCTTGCTGCGATCGTCGGCTTGGCGGTAATCATCTTTGGATTGACCGTCCTGATTTGCGCGCCGTTCCACTGGCTCGCGATCGCCTTCATGAGTTATTGCCGCCCGCGCCTGGTTCTCGGCCGAGCCGCTATTTGCTTCATGGCAATATGGATCTTGGCCGTCGTGGCCCTGCCAATCGGGACGGGGTTTTCTATCGGTTTGCTGCTCGCGATCTTTCTGACCCCGTGGCCCGCCCGCCTTTGGGCCAATCGCGCTGCGTTTCGTGCTGACGATGCCAATCAACGGGCCGCAGCCGCTGATATCCGGAACACAAAATGGGAAAGCGAAGGCTCTCGGCTTCGCGTGACGGCCGACAAGCCTTGGCGAGAATACATCACCGACAGCGAACGGGCCAGGTTGATCTCCAGCTACCAACTACCGGCGTCCTTCCCGCGATAGGAAATGGAGGAACGTGGCAGCCGCGAGAAGTCTATCTGGGCCGAATTTTGTCCATGAAATAGGTATAAGCGCCGTCGCACTCCAGACCGATTGCGCGACTCGAGTCCCGCTTCAGCTTTTCAAAATGAATTTCCTCGCCGTCGACCTCGACGCGAACGAAAGCGTTCAAACTGACGTCTTCCAACGGGTCAAAGGCATACACTCGCTCGGGCAACCGGATCGAGTCATCCGAGAGACGCTCTCCCATCCCGCTGAACGTAGCAAAAGGCCGAGGCTCCGATGAATATCTCTCGTCCGAGGTGAAAAATTCAACATGGAACGGCACCCGCTCCCCGCTGCCGAGCTCAAACCGCCGGGGGAGAACCCGATAGGCAAAGGTGCCGCCACCCCGATCCGGGCGATCGGGAACGAGCGTGAAACCCATGCTCTGCCAGAAGGGCTCTGCCGTCCAAGGCGCGATCCCAATTTCGAAGACAGACCATCCCTCGTCATAAGCCCGCGCGATCATAAACTCTGCGAGGAAACGGCCATAGCCCTTACGCCGAAGGTCAGGTCTGATCTCGAATAATCCGTGGCCTTGGAATCCTACAGCTTCCCCGTCGACCACCAGAATGTCGATGCCGCCGCCCTGTTCACGCCAAAACTTTTTAGTCGTGTCCCAATTGCAGCGGAAGCCGCGTGGCGGAACATCGCCCTCATAGCCATTGGCAATATAAGCTTCCTCTCCCGCCTTGTGGGCAGCTTCTTCGACGTCGAGCCATACTTCGACTTCAACGAGAAGCGCTTCGGTTGCCGGGACGATTTCATAGGTCATCGGCAACCCCTAGCACAATCGTTGCCGATACAAGCGCCTCAGTTCCGGACTCGACCGAGCACGCGAGCCGCGGCGTTGCTGCCGGCGGCGAGCTCCCGAGCATAGCCGAGCGCGGTTGTCGGGGACGACCAGCGCAGCGCCAGCGCGATCCCGGCGCCGTCCTCGCCGGCGGCGAACAGATCCTGCGTCAGCCCGACGCGGAACGAATGCGCGCTCAGCGCCGCCACCGGGTCCTGCCCGGGCTCAATCACGGCAAGACCATCGGCGATCGCCTTGGTCGCGCGGCTGCGCAGGATCGAGACAACGCCCTGCCGCGTCAGGCCATTCGCCCCGATATGATGCCGCAAAATTGTCTCGCCATCGGCAGCGCCCTTATGCGTCAATATGTTGATGCGCCGGAACACGGCGCCGTCGGCGATCGCGCTCGCGGTCAGCCAAGCGGAGAGCCGGCGCATGGTCTCGGCCGAGAGCCACACGACACTCCCCTCCCCCTCCTGGTCCGTTTTTGAACGAGGGATATCGAGCCGCCCGCTGCCGTCGGCAAGCAGGCGAAGATCTTGCACCTTTGCCGCCACCAGCTCGGAGACGCGGAGCCCTGCATCATAGGCCATCGAGCAGAGCGCCGCATCGCGCAGCGCGACGAGATCGTCGCCGCAGGCCGCGAGCAAGCTTTCGATCGTCAGCCCGTCCGGTTCGACGTCGGCCGACGACATTGATTGACCGTAGCGGAGCGGGGCGGCCTGGCGTTGGCGCGCCCCAACCTTCCGACGAATGCCCTTCAGCGTATCGCGGACCATGCCCGCCTGCGTCGGCAAGGCTTCGCTGTCGCCATAGCCGAGGATCCGGTGGACGCGCGCGATGCTCGCGAGGCGCCGCGCGAGCGTCGCAGGTTTCGCGGCCGCGCGCGTGTCGCTCGCGCGGGCCAGCCAGCGCAGATAGAGGACGAGAGTTTCGGGGGTGGCGGGCACCGCGGTCGCGATCGGCCGCTGCAGCATACACCAGCGCAGATAACATTTGAGGTCAGCGACGATCGCCGCCTTGGTCGCCGGCGCCATCGCGTCGGCCGCGGCCTCGATCGCCAGCGGCTGCGCCTTGCTCCAGTCGACGAGGCGGCCATGCGCGGCGAGGACCAGCTCGAGCGACGACGGCAGCGGCGCGAGCTCGGTCATCGCGTGCGAACCAATGCTTCGGGATCAAGCATTCGCGCAATCAGCGCGGCGCCCTTGGCGGACAGCCGCCAGCCCGCCCCGCCGCGCGGGCCCGGGCTGTCGTCGACCAGCCCGCTGGCTTCATAGCCCCACATCAGATCGAACGCCGCCTCGCGCGCGCTGACGCGGTTTATCCTGACGCTGCGCTGGCTCAGCGCGCGCGCGATCGCGGCGACCGAGCGCCGCGTGCCGGCGTCGGCGTCGAAGAGCTGGCGCAGGTCGGCCGCGATGCGGTGATCGATCGTCAGGACGCGCCCTCCTTTTCCTGGCTTCCTACGAGCGGAATTTTCGGCCGAAAGGGCCGATTTGGCAAGCCCGGTTTTACCATAATATTAGATTATGGAAAGTGCGAGTTTCACGGCGCGGAATGATGGGAAACCAATCTGGCAGTTTGGTAAACTCGGTCTTTGACGCCGACTCCGCTCCCGGCTATCAGCATAGCACATAGGAGCCGCCATGCCCCCCTCCCCTCACAACGTCGCCATTGCTTTCCGGCAAGGCCAGGTCGATGCGCTGGTGCGCACCCTGTTCGCCTCCCCTGCCCTCTATCCCCCGGAAATGCGCCACTGCTTCGCGCTGCGGTCGCTTCAACGCGCGTGGGACCAGTATCGCGAGGACCGGGCCATTTTGACCGGGAAGAGCCTGATCAGCGCCGAATGCGCTGCCGAGCGCGATGCGTTCCTCGCCCTGTTCGCGTCGATCCTGCCGAAGCCCCGCGACGATCTCGGACTAGCGATCGCGCGCGTGCGCCAGATTGCGATCCGCCCCCTTGCCGCCGAGGCAAACGAGACCCTTGCGATCGTCGACGCCGGCGCCGATGAGCTGGCGAGTGTGCGTGCGGTCGCGGAGAGCCCGAAACTTCCCATCGATCCCGTCTCGCGGCTGCTCACGATTGTCCGCAGTCTTCGCCGATCGGCCGACGTCGAGGTCGACCCGCTCGCTGCGACGGCCCTATCGCCATGCTGGGCGATCAATCTGTTTGCCGTCGCCGATCCGGTGCTGCTCGGCCTCTCGCCGCATCCCCTGCCCTTCCCCGGGCTCGTCCAGCGCCGTCTATTCCGTGCCGACCGTGATCCCGAGGCCGACCGGGACGTGGCCGCGGACGCTATGCTCGAGGCGTTCCACGAGACGCTGTGCGACATCGCGCGGGTGCCGCGGGCAGCGGCCGCATTTGACGAGACTTTCGAGAATTTGAGGGGGAATTCGCGGCTTTTTCCCGCGTGGTTGCTGCTGTTCGCTGTCGGAGCGATGACGCCCGCCCAGCTCGCGCGGGCCCTCCTCTGCACTAAGGCCGGCGCGGGAAAGTTACTTCGTCAAATGACGGAGGAACAGTTCGCTGTGCATCACGGCTCTCACGAGCCGTTTGTCTGCACGAGGCAGTTCCCTGTTTCGTTCTCGATATAGCGCCGCCTCAACTCGAATTCTCTATTAGATAGCCTATCGATTGCGATTGGATTGCCATATGGATATCCTTTAGCCTGACATAGCATATCGCGCGCCAATGGCTTGCGCTTGCGCTTGCGCTTGAAAAGGCATATGCAACGCAAATCGCAATCGAAAGCATATGGATATGTCATGCCAATAATCTCAATTGCCAACCCCAAAGGCGGCGCCGGGAAGACGACCCTCGCATTCATTCTCGCAGATCAGTTGAGCAGCAATGGTGCATCGGTTGCGGTCGTTGATGCCGATCCAAACGCGATCATCGCCAAATGGTTCGAGCGCCGCACGGGGGAGGGGAGGGCGTCCCCATTTGCCGTTATCGCAAAGCCATCAGAGGGTGCGATGATCAACACGGTCGACCAGCTGGCGAAAGAATATCAGTTCGTGATCGTTGATCTCGAAGGCACGGCGTCACGCATGACATCGCGGGCGTTTGCACGCTCCCATATGGTGCTTGTCCCTTTCAATCAGTCCCCAATCGATGCCGAGCTGGCGGCAAACGCCGTTCAACTGATTCACGAAGAATCCGAGGCGCTGCAGCGACCGCTTCCTTTCCGCCTTGTGCGGTCACGCGATAGCAGCGCGGTTACGACTAAGAGCTCGAAGCGGATTGCAATGGCAATCGCCGAAGCCAATTTGCCGGTTCTAGCCGTCGGCCTGGTTGAGCGAGCTGCGTATAGGGACATCTTCGATTTTTCGAAAACGCTCAGCGAGCTAGAACCAGACACCACCTCAGGCCTCGAGAATGCTCGCGGCAATGCCGCCAAATTGGCTGCCTCCGTAATCGAGGCCATTCGGGAGGAGTATCCGCAATGAGCGGCTATGGATTTGGATCAAAAAAGCCAGCAGGCGACCAAACAACGGGCGCTATGGACCTTGGTGGGCTTCCCGGCTCCCTTCCACCGCTGAGGCGTGAAGATGAGGCGAGGGCAGTCGCCGTGGGCGAGACTTTGGGCTTTATCGATCGCGGGCAGGGGGTTCGTCGTCGGAAACCGCCAGTGATGCCGTCAGTGAATCTCTATGTGAAAGGTCCTCAGGACATCATCCAGTGGTTCATCGACTACACCGACGCACAGGGTCATTCGGCCTACTGGAAATCAATCGAAGATTTCAAACGCCACATGGAAGGCGAGGGCCGATAGCCCTTTATGTGAGAAACTGGGGGCGGACTTAAGCGTCAGACTCGCCCGCGGTTTCGCACAAACGATTTACAGAAACCTTCCCAGGATTTGTAGAGGGCGTCTCCGGTCAACTTCTCGAGCCGGCTGCCCATCTCTTTTCGGTAAGCGTCCGCAATTACGTCTTTATCCCAGCCGCCGCCAAAATCGACGACGATCGCGGTGATCCGAGAATCCGCGCCATAGTGCAGGGAGCCCTCAGGAAAATGGCGCCGATCGGGTAAAGAATGAGGCGCAGCCCCAACGATTGCATCGACCGTGCCGTCTCGGCGCGCTCTTCGTCCGACTTTCGGCCGATCGAGTTCGAGTGCGGCATTCTCCTGGTCCACCGCATCCTTCGGATTAAAGCATAGCTTTACCGCGATGACCGGACGACCGCGCCCCGCGCCGCGAACCTCCTCCCAATCCACCGTAAAATCGGCGAGCTGATCGATTTCCGATTTCGACTTAGCGAGGACGTCCCTCCTAAATTCCGCAAAATTCTTGAAGCTACCGTCGGGTACTCCAAGTTTGCGGCGCAGTTCCTCGACGGCCATCTTCACGACGCGATTCTGTCGATTGATGACGAGACAACCCAAATCGTAGAGTGTGATCGCGTAGCGCGACTGTAGGGCGAGCATCACGCCCAGATTGACCCGAGCGTAGTAATCCGATCGTTGGATCACGCGCTTGAAATTGTCGGAAAACTGAAATTCGACAACGCTCAATCCGTCTTCTGCAATTTCTTCTACGCAGCTCGCCAGCAGCGACTGCGACATAATCGCTGGTTTACCCTTCGTCGAAGTCGTTCGGATGCGGATGATTACCCGGAGGAGTTCATCCATCACAGGCTGGATCCGCTCATTCCCTTTATGGGATCCGCGCAATTCCCTCTTCGTAATGACAAACGTCTTATCGTCGCCAGCCTCCGGTCCAGCCTTACGGAGCATGATGGCAAAAGCCTTACGGGCAGCGGCGCTAAGCGAACCGGTCTCAAATTCGGATTCGACCAACTCTCCCGGCTTGCTTACAAAATCAAGCTCACGGCGCCGAATCACTTCGGCCACGCGTAAAGTCCGGCTGAGGCTTTCAAAGCCTGACGAAACCTCGATTTCCGATGTCGGAGTCTCTGCGTTCATGTGAGTTGCATAACACTGGCTTGTCATAAAGAGAATAGCCCCCCGATCACTCATACTAACGTGATATCAGTGGTTGCCGGCTCTCACATGTTTTCAGTGTCACCCCAAAAATGCAGAGCCCCCACGCGCTCACACAATGAGGGGGTAAAAGCCGCAGAAAACCGCGCCAAATGGGGGGTCCCCCAAATCCTCACATAAACAGATGTGTGGCCCCCGATTGCTCATACTAAACGACCGATGCGTGTCCCAACCCAACCCCCGAACGCTCACATAATTGACGTCGGGAACAGTTCAAAGCCCCCGAGCTCTCGCCCAAGATTGTGTTTCTAGCCTCGACAGGCGCTCACCATCCTAAAATCGAGCAGAGTCAAAGCGATCGGGATGCAAATTCCGACGCATTCACAGTGTCCCCCGATTCCTCACATAATCCCCCGAATGCTCAGCCGAAAGCCCCCGGCTCCTCATATGGAAGCCCCCATCGCCTCGCAGAGACGCCCCCATGTCCTCATATGAAGGACATGCAAAGCACTGAGTCTAAACCACTTTTCTCACCTGAATCTTAGAAACTTGAATCTTAGAAGCCTCCCGCGCTGCGCTTGGGCGTTTTTATGAGAGGAGATAAAGGGGGGGGAGGGACTTTCCGGACCGAACTGGTCCGAAAGAAAGGATCCTCCCATGCTCACCGATACGGACCAGGCGCCCGATACCGCGGCGCGCCTGATCAATGCCGCACGCTCGATCGCCACGCAGCTCAATGATGACAGGGCAGTTCGAAGGGGGCTTATCAATGAGGTAATGACCGCGGCGTTCGGCGCCAAATCAGCCGATGGCGCTTGGACCCAACGTGACAGTTTCGTAATGACCGAAATCGCGGCGATCATCGCTGGGCGAAATGCAAGGCTTCCCGATCAGCCGACGGCGATCATCGACCAGCTCGCGAAACTCGAAAAAGCCTTCCCGACACAAACCGTCCGCAGCGAAGAACAAATCGCTCATCAGCATTTCTCGACCCCGCTGGATCTCGCCTGGCTGGTGAACCACCTCGCCATTATCGGATCCGAAGACATGGTTCTCGAACCAAGCGCTGGCATCGGGATGCTCGCGCAATGGGCGGGGCGGGGGAAAATGCTTCAGCTCAACGAGCTCGACCCGGTCCGCGCCGCAGTTCTTCGACATCTCTTCCCCGAAAACAGCGTTACCTCCTTCAACGCCGCTCAGATCAACCAGCACATCTCTGCGCGGCCCAGTGTCGTAATCATGAACCCTCCCTTCGCCCGCAATGCAGCCGGCGCTGAAGATCCTTTCGCGGCACATCGGCATTTCGTCTCTGCTCTCGCTGCCCTGCAGCACAGTGGCCGCATCGTCGCGATCATGCCCGACAGCTTCAACCCGGGCGGCAAACATGGGTCCCTATTTGACCGTGCGATTTCAGGCGCCACCGTTCGTCTGATGCTCCGACTGGACAAGGGCTTTGCAGGGAAGGGGACTTCCGTCGCGGTACGGATCATCGTTGCAGACAAGGGACCCGCTGGCCAACGGCCGCCGTCGACCATAAACCGGGCATCGGTGAGCGAGCTACTCGAAGCCATCCGCGAAGTGCCGCAGCGAGCAATCGTTCGTCCCGACCCCCTGCCGCCCACGCGCCCCCGGACGATGAAACCCGGTTCGCTATTTGGCGCATTCCGAACGGCCCCGGCCAAATCGTTTCCCCGAGCAGAACGGCCGCTGCCGAGCTTCGAAATTGCCACCGTCGATTATCGGATCCACGATCCCGTCGCCGCGGCCCATGACGAAGCAGCGCTCTACGTACCATGGCGCAGTCAGCGGCTCGAATTCGACAAGCCCTCCGACCACCCAAGTCCGCTTGTCGAGTCAGCAGCAATGGCGGCCGTCGCGCTGCCGGCGCCGAGCTATCGGCCACAGCTTCCCAAGCGCGTTCTCGACGACAAGATATTGAGCGCGGCCCAGCTCGAGACGATCGTCCATGCACTCGCCGCAACGGAAATCGACCTCCCGGGCCGCTATCGATTGCCGGAAAAGGGCCTTGCCCTGATCCCACACCCTGAGGGTCAATCCTATCGGCAGGGCTTTTTCCTTGGCGACGGAACCGGGGCAGGGAAGGGCCGTCAGCTCGCCGGGATCGCAATGGATCAATGGCTGCGCGGAAAACGACGTCACCTCTGGCTAAGCGATAGCAGTGCGTTGATCGAAGACGCGCGGCGGGACTGGCAGGCTCTCGGTGGCACACCACTCGACATCCAACCGCTCGGCCGAGTCCGCGCCGGAATCGAGATCGGCGATTCCATATTATTCGCGTCTTACGCCACCCTACGAAGCGAAGCCCGCGGCGATCGGCGTGTCGATCAGATCCTCGCCTGGCTCACCGACGAATTCGACGGGCTGATCCTGTTCGACGAAGCGCACGCCATGGGCGGAGTTGCAGGCGGGGAAGGGCGGTTCGGCGCGACATTGGGATCGCAGCAGGGCATCGCGGGGGTTGAGCTCCAGAACAGGTTGCCGCGCGCCCGTGTCATCTATGCGTCCGCCACTGGCGCATCCGACATCAACAATCTGGCCTATGCAACCAGGCTTGGTCTTTGGGGCGAAGGCACGGCCTTCGTCGACCGGGAAGCCTTCACGGCGCGAATCCGCGACGGGGGCGTCGCGGCCATGGAGCTGGTCGCGCGCGAAATGAAGGCCATGGGTGTCTATACCGCGCGTGCGCTCTCCTACGCCGGCGTCGAGTATGACATTCTCGAGCATCAGCTGACGACTTCGCAGATCGCAGATTTCGACACCTATGCAGACGCCTGGGCTATCATCCACCGGAATATGGAGGAGGCGCTTGCAGCCGCCGGCGTCGTCGATCGCCTGACCGGGGCTACGCTCAACGGACAGGCTCTATCTGCAGCGCGATCGCGCTTCGAAAGTGCCAAACAGCGATTCTTTTCGGCGCTTCTGCTCGCCATGAAACTCCCAAGTCTTCTGCCCGCGATCGACGATGCGCTCCGAGCGGAACAGAGCGCCGTCATCCAGCTCGTGACGACCAGCGAAGCATTGCTGTCGCGCCGCCTCGCCGACCTCGATCCTGCCGATCGCGCGGAGCTGGCGCTCGACCTCTCGCCTCGCGAGCTCGTCATGGATTATCTCGAGGCGGCGTTTCCAACCCGGGCCATGGAAATTGTCAGCGACGACGAGGGCAATGAACGCTCGCGTCCGCAATCCGATGCCGACGGAAATCCGGTCCACAGCGAGGAAGCATTGCAGATCCGCGCCGACACGCTCGAGCTGCTCGGGGCCATGCCGCCGATCGCACCTGCCCTCGATGCCGTCATTGAACGATTTGGTACCGACGCCGTAGCTGAGGTGACCGGGCGGACCAAACGTCTCGTCCGTTTGCCCGATGGCGGCCAGAAACTGCAATCGCGCTCGCCTTCCGCCTGCATGGCCGATGCGGAAGCCTTCATGAACGGCGCCAAACGCATTCTCGTATTTTCCGATGCCGGCGGAACGGGCCGATCCTATCATGCCAGCCTGGACCACCAAAATCAGCAGCGCCGGGTCCATTTCCTCCTCGAACCGGGCTGGCGCGCCGATCGCGCTGTGCAAGGGCTCGGCCGCACCAACCGGACCAACCAGGCGCAGCCGCCGATCTTCCGTCCGGTGACGACCGATTGCCGCGGCGAACGCCGGTTCATCTCGACGATCGCGCGCCGCCTCGATGCGCTTGGGGCGCTGACCCGGGGGCAACGTCAGACCGGCGGTCAAAACCTCTTCGACCCGATGGACAATCTGGAAAGCCACTATGCCAAGGATGCGTTGCTGACTTGGTACAGGTTGCTCCATCACGGCAAACTGACCAGCGTCCGCTTTGAGGATTTTTGCCACCGGACCGGTCTTCGCCTCGAATATGAGGGCGAGCTGGTGGAAAAGCTGCCGCCGATCCAGCGGTGGCTGAACCGCATCCTGGCATTGCCAATCGCGATCCAGAACGCGATCTTCGACGAATATCTCGGCCTTGTCGAAACCCGCATCGATGCCGCGAAAAAGGCTGGCACCTTCGATTCCGGTGTCGAGACGATCCGCGCCGACAAATTGACGATCGTCGATGAGATCATCCTTCGACCTGGTGCCGATACGTCGACGTCGACCAGACTCCTCACCGTCGAGGCCGGATGGCAGCGCGAGATCAAGTCACTGGCCGATGTTTCAGAACTGGCTGATCGCTTCGGTCACCGGGCAACACGCCTTCGGAATGCACGCTCCGGCAAAGTTGCGCTGCAGACGCCGGCGCGGACCCGCCTGACCGACACTGGCGAAGCGGTTGCGACATGGCAGCTCCACCGTCCTGGCCATCATCAGTATATCACCGCTGGCGACCTCGAGGAGAGCATGTGGGAGCCCGTCGATGCCGCGACCTTCAGGCATTGCTGGACGGATGAGTGTGAAGACCTGAGCCAGAATCCGAACCGCGAGCGCTTTTTTCTCGCGACGGGCCGTCTACTCCCAATCTGGAATCTGCTCGGCGATGATCCCGCGGTCCGCCGCCTCGTGACGGCCGACGGCCGCGCATTGCTGGGCCGTATTGTTCCGCACGGCGACGTAAACGCGTTGCTCGGCAAACTCGGCATTTCCGGTGCAATCAATCTCGCGCCCGCCGAAATTGTCGCTGCGGTATGGGAAGGCAAGCTGGTCGCGATCGGCGGAAACACTGGTCTCACGCTTCAGCGCCGGCGCGTCAACGGCGAGGCGCGTCTCGAGCTGACAGGATTCGATCCACGATCCTTGCCGGGATTGAAGGCCAAGGGCTGCTTTACAGAGATAATTCAATTTCGGACGAGGGTCTTTATTCCTGTGTCCCGTGCGGAAGAGGTTCTAGCGGAAATCGCGCGGGACGTCCCGTAGATTTGCCAACATATAGCGATGTCGCAGTTCCTACGACCGAACACTCACAACCCCTGTCAGGCTAGTTAGGATCGTCCTTCGAGCCACGCGCATAACAAATGCGCAGTTGCTCCGCGTCCAACCCGCTGCCTGCAATGCCAAAGCCGGGGCGACAAAATGACGGCTTAGAAATTGCATCAACGCCAGCTTGTATTCTCACACACGCGTCTGCTGAGAACCCTACGCAGTAGTCTTCTGGGCGCGGCTGGCTGGCGCGCGCACTTGCGGTGGAATCCAATCGCCGTCGTTCCTGTATCAGAGCTTGACGTTTAGGCTCACCAATTGCGCAAGCGGTTGCAGCAACGACCCCAAGCACTGATCGTGGAGGTGCGTCACGCAGATAACCAATGCTATTCAGGTCTTCATATTGCCCCCGGCATGTAAAATGTATTCTCCTTAATCTATTCAGATCAAGGTTGCTTCCGGGCGAAAATGTATAAATTGATGCAATAACTCCAACCGGCACCGCCGGTTCGATTGATGCGGTATCGAGTTTGGTGATTTCGCCTGTGTCGGACTCGAAACGCTTCCAAACGGGTTTATCGAGATTTCCGCAGCCACCGTGACTCACCGCGATGGGGTCACAACGATCGATGAGTTTCGTCAATCCCGGGTTTGCGGCACTCGTGCCAAGCATCAGCAATAAAGAAAACATGGCCCCTCCATTTATATCGAATGGAGAAAAAGCTGGCGCTACGCAACCCGCCTATCCGCCACCACCCCTTACCGGTCAACGGCAACGGATTGCCATGAAATCCGGCAGAACATGGATTGCTGTATCCGCGCGGAATGAAGATAATGCTTGCGTCGTGACCGCTCAATCAGGATTGAGTGCGCGCGGGGCACAATTCTAACGTCAGGATCAATATTCGATGAACGATATTCCCCAGGACAATGCAGAACTGCTTACCCTGACTGCCGATATTGTCGCGGCGCATGTGAGCAACAACAGCGTTGCGATTTCAGACCTGTCGATCCTTATCAACAATGTTCATGGGGCGCTTTCGGGCCTCTCGACACCTGTTGAGGCGCCTGAAGAAAAGCCGGTGCCAGCCGTGTCGATCCGTTCTTCGGTGAAACCCGACTACATTGTGTGTCTGGAAGACGGCAAGAAGCTCAAAATGCTTCGGCGTCATCTGATGACCCACTATGGACAGACCCCGGACGACTATCGCGCGAAATGGGGCCTGCCTGCCGATTACCCCATGGTGGCGCCTGACTATGCCGAACGGCGCCGGGTATTGGCGAAAGAAATCGGGCTCGGAACGAAGGGGCGTGGCGGCGGCCGAAAGCCCGCCCGCGGCGCTACCAAAGCGGCGGCCAAACGGGCCTGATCACCAATCTGGCTGGCGAGGCGGCCGATGACGCTGCCTCGCTACCACGTCTTGCCATTCGGCTTCATCACGTGGCCCAAATTCGATGGTCGGCAAATCTGTCGTCTCAGTCACCTCCACAGGTCGACGTCGACACACGCTGCAGCGCATATGCTCAACAACATCGCCGGGGCGATTGTCCCAACGGTGCAGCGCGAACCAACGCCACAATACGCCGCCGTCGACGACGCCGCGATGATCGCAAAATCCGCAACGCACTGCCACGTTTGAGCGGTTTCGCCTTATCTCTTCGAGAGTTTGAAAGCTTCCAGCCACAGATCCGCCATAGGATCATAGCGCTCCCGCGCAATGTCTCGCGTCCCGCGTGGGCCTGTCGCGCCGTCGGCGCGCCAAGGTAGAGGGGAAGGGGGGAGCGAGGGGGCGAGGCCCCCTGGGAGTTAAGCCCATGAAACGGGTCTCGGTTGATACCGGAGATTCATCATGCAGAACATGCAGAACCAGACAGTTCCCTACAACAAACTCCGCCTCTCGCCGGCCAATGCGCGAAAGTCGTTTACGCAAGCTGGTATCGACGCGCTCGCCGGTTCGATCGACACATACGGCCTCCTGCAGCCCCTCATCGTCAGCCCGGCCACCGACAAAAAAACGATCTTGGATGTCCACGCTGGCGGCCGACGCTGGAGGGCGATCGGCAAGCTCATTGAAAACGGCAAACTACCAAAGAATTTTCCAGTCGACGTGCGTGTGTGTAATGACGAAAAGGCCGCTCTCGCTGAAGAAATCAGTTTGGCGGAAAACCTCATCCGCGAGGATATGTCGCCCGCCGATGAATCCCGGGGCTACCGCGCCGCCCTGGCCAAGGGCGAAACCGAGGAAGACGTCGCGCGCCGTATGGGTGTCACCGTTCGTCACGTTAAGGGACGGCTTCGTCTGGCTGACCTCGCCGGACCGATTTTTGAAGCTCTTGCTGAAGGAAAAATCACGCTCGACGTCGCCATGGCATATGGCAGCACGTCCGATCGCGACGCGCAGCTCGCCGCCTGGAACAATTTCAATGGCAACTGGCAGGGGGACCAACCGCACACGATCCGGCGTTATCTCACTGACAGCGCGGTCGGGGCTACCAGCGCAATTGCGTTACTCGTTGGTGAAACGGATTATCTCGCCGCGGGTGGGCGTGTTGAACGCGACCTGTTCGCCGCTGATGGTGAAGGCCAATGGCTTGATCGGCCGATTGCCGAAGGGCTCGCCCGGGCGAAACTCGAAGAAGCCGCTGGTGCCATCATGGAACTCGGAACACTCGGATGGGTTCGTGTCGTTCTCGCTCAGCATGTTCCCCATAGTGAGACCGAAGGCCTCCACGAATATCAGATTCGGCGTGGTGAACTCAGCGATGACGATCAGGCGCGCATGGCGGCGATCGAAGAGCGCCTGCAGGTGATCGAGGAAGAAATCGAAAATGCAACCGATCAGGATGTGGTGTTGCGTCTCGAGGCCGAGAATGAAGCTCTCGATTCCGAACACACCGAGATCGACAAACGCAGCTATGCGATTCCCGAAGACGAACGGCCCAATGTTGGCACTTTTCTTGTGCTCGGCGGCGACGGGACGCCGAAACCATCGCACCGCTACTATTCGACGACCGCCCAAAAGCGCGAAAAGAAATCGACGGCTGTGGCCGAGGATGGTGCCGAACCTCGCTCAATCGAAGATGTCTTTCCCCGATCGCTCGAGGAGCAGCTCGCCAAGGATCGACGCGACATTTTGGCACTGCACATCGCACAAGATCCCGGCCTCGCGCTCGACCTCACCATCTTTCGCCTGGCGCGGAAATTCACCGGACACGCCGCCTACAACGACACCGGCGTGATGGTGACCATCGGTGAGCTGTTCGACCCCGCCGGTTTCAACGCTGCGCCGCCAACACCAGCGCAAGTCAGCCTTGAGGCGCTCCGCTCGGGCCTTCCGTGTGACTGGGCCGGGCTCGACAACAGCTTCGACGCCTTCTTGGCATTCCGCGAACTGGACGAAGCCGATAAGGCCGCCTGGCTCGCCTTTGCCGTCAGCCGAAGCCTTCAGGCGAGCCTGTCCACCGGCGATCGGGCCAACAGCTTTCAGACCGAGCTAGGCGCGCTGCTCGAGATCGAGACCGCCGAATATTGGCGGCCGAGCGCGGAATCCTTCTTCGACAAAATTCGCAAACCGCAGATCCTGTCGATCCTTGGCAAGCTCGATCCGGAACTTCCGGGGCGCTACGCGAGCGAGAAGAAGACGGCGCTGTCGTCCGCCGCGGCCAAACTCTGCGCCGGCGAGACGATCACCACGCCCGAGGTAAAAGCGCGGGCGCTGAGCTGGATCCCGGACACAATGGCGTTTCGTGCGGCAGATACGCCTGTGGGGCCCGATGCGCCGCCGATCGACGACGATAACGGCGAGGACATGCCTCCGATCGACGATGAAGGTCATCAGGATGACCAAGAAGTGGATCCCGGCGTGAACGACGCGAGCGAGGATTCCGATGTCATGGCGGCCGCCGCCTGACAAATGTGGCGCGGAAGCAAGGGTCTCGGCTTCCAGTCGGAAACCTGCCTCCGCGCTATTCCCTTCATCTCAGAAAATCCAATGGAGTCAATCCGATGGCTGATCGCGTATCCGCGTCCATCATCATTGGCGGTCGCGTGTCCCCCGATGATTTCGTTACTCTGTGTCGGCTGATTGCCAATGAGGATCTCCGTATCGAAGTGGACGGCGAACCGTTCACACCGGAGTTTCGCGTGGAAGGCGAGCCCCTGCAGCTCTTTGACCACCAGGCGATCGGCGGTCATTTCCCCGTCCTCGAGCTTTGGTGCATCCGGCACGGACTTCCCTATTCGCGGTGGTGTGCCGGTTACACCGGATCGTGGCTGCCCGAACGCGAGGTATTCACGGGGGAAGACGACGTTGCGACCTATCCCGCAAACGAAAATGGCGCGACCGTCGCAACCCGGGAGATCCTCGACCAACACGATAGCGTCGAGTCCCTTCGCGCATGGTTCGCCGCGGCGGACTTCCAGATCCCTCCGTTGGAAATAGCGATCGACGACGTGCTCGCCGCCGAAAATGCACCGCGCCTTCGCGCGGACGAGGAGGGGAGCGGGAATGGGGAGGGCGAGCCGAGCTCGCAGCTTCAGAAGGGATATTCCGCATGAAACCTCGCCACGACATCTATCAGACCATAACCGCTGAGTTGGCCGCCGCCATCAATGCCGGCGCCGGCGAGTGGCGTATGCCTTGGCACCATAATGGTGGCTCGATCATGCGGCCCGCCAGTGCCGTCGGCCGCGCATACTCCGGCATCAATCGTCTCATGCTTTGGGCCTCCGCTGAGGCACACGGTTTCCAATCCGGCACGTGGGCCACCTACCGGCAATGGGCTGAGACCGGCGCGCAGGTCCGCCGCGGTGAAACCGGAACGCATGTCATTCTCTGGAAACGACAAGAGCGTGACGAGCCCGGTTCCGCCGACGGGGAAAGCGACGATCGCGGCACACGCTTCTTTGCCCGAAGCTTTGTCGTTTTCAACCAATCGCAGGTCGACGGTTCGCCCGAGCGCGCTACGTACAGCCCGAGGCCCATCGCCGAAACCGTGGCTGAAGCGAAAGCCTATCTCGAAGGCGTAGGTGTCGCGGTCGAATATGGGCCATGGGACGCATGTTATCGCCCCGACCGGGACAGGGTATACATGCCCGACCGCGAAGCCTTCGACACGGATGAAGACTTTGTGTCCACCCTGGGTCACGAAATTGTCCATGCTACCGGGAGCGCGCACCGCCTCGCGCGCGAGACGCTGCGCGATTATTCCAAGGATCGTGCCATTCGCGCTCGCGAGGAACTCGTCGCCGAGATCGGCGCCAGCTTTCTCATGGCCGATCTTGGCTTGGCATATTCTCCGCGACCCGATCATGCCGCCTATGTGGCGAGCTGGCTGATGGCGCTCGGCAACGATACACGCGCGATCTTTAGAGCGGCCGCCGCCGCGCAGGCTGCCACCGACTGGATCCATGCTCACGCCGCATCCGCACTGCCGATGGCGGCCTGACCGATGGACCCGCTTGCGCCCCGGACCCACCGGCTGCTCATCCTCGCCTGCTCTGCGACGAAACGTCAGGATCACGGCTATATCCCCGCCATCGATCGATACAACGGACCGCTTTGGCAGACGGCCCGTTGCTGTCCGATCGACAGATCCATCCTCAAGGTTGCCGTGTTGTCCGCCCGTTATGGTTTCATCGACGCCCGCTCGCCGATCGAAAACTACGATACTCGTCTGACGAACACGCTCGCGGACCGAATGATTGACGGCGGAATTTCGATGCGGTGGCCAAGGCCGCCCTCACCGCGGAAACCCGACATCTATGGCAATTACGCCACCTGCGAGATGGTGTCGCTGACCAGTCATGGCGAACATCCCTTCACAGAGATCGCCGTCGCCGGGGGCCACATCTATCTGAGGGTCATGCGCAGCTTCGTGGCCGAGTTTCGAGGCCGCGGATTTGTATCCTCGGATGCCCCCATTTCGGAAATCAACGGGCCGATTGGAATCATGCGCCGAGATCTACGCGCGTGGATCGAGCATCCGGAAGGAGACCTTCCATGATCGAATCGATGTTGGTGCTATCCACCGGAAATCTCACCTTCGAGACCTGCAATCGCTGGATGAAGCAGGCCGACCATGCCGTCTTCGAAAAGGGCGAATATGGCTGGTTTGTCTATGTTGGCGAGCCCGGCGATGAACTCCCAGCGGACCTTCTCGCCTGCATGAGCCTCGCACGCCAGCGGCATTGTTGCTGGATCATGTTCGACCGCGATGCTCCGGCTTCCGCCGAGCTCCCAGTCTACGATTGGTGACGGCTATGCACACCGACGAAAACACGACCTCGCGCACAGCGACGATCGCGCGAATGAACGATGATGCACGGCTTGGCCTCGATCGCCGCGCACGCATCACGTTCACCCGCAATTGCCTCGAGACCTGCAGCCCGACGCCGGAAACGCACCCCGCGATAGTCCAGGCTCAATTGCTGAAGGCTTTTCGCCACTGCGAATTCGCAGCCGACAGCCCCGAGCATGACTTCGCCTCAATCCTCTATCAGGGCCGCAAAGTCTGGCTGAAGATCGATTATTACGACCTCGCCTGCGAATATGGTTCGGAGGATCCGGCAAACGCCGCAATCACGACGCGCGTAATCACGATCATGTTGCCGGAAGACTATTGATCGTCGCCCCCCAACTGCTTCGCGCGTCCTCCACAGACCCACCACATCCGTCCAGCTTGAAGGGCAATGCCATGCGGACCCTCGCTACATTTGAAAATGCGTACCGCCTCGCAGTGACGCTTTCCGACATAAACGGCGCGCCGTTCGTGATCGTTGCCACCAGCAACATTCGGCAACCTCACCGGGTGGAGCGCGCTGCCGGGCAGCCCAACGCGATCGCCTTCATCACGACGGCTGACGCGCAGCTCGGGATCAGCCCGGCGCT
Organism: Sphingopyxis selenitireducens; assembly: GCF_051550705.1. Lineage (NCBI taxonomy): Bacteria > Pseudomonadati > Pseudomonadota > Alphaproteobacteria > Sphingomonadales > Sphingopyxidaceae > Sphingopyxis > Sphingopyxis selenitireducens. Next base: position 44,220 of record NZ_JBPULG010000008.1, on the reverse strand, counting down.
GGCTTCCTAACGAACTCAGCACAGGTCAAAACGATGTTTTGTGCCCAGCGTCGCCCGATCGAGGGCGCCCCTGTCGTCGTCGCATTCGGTGCCGGCGTCGATTCAACCGCGATGTTGCTCGAGATGGTCGCGCAGGGACGCCGGATCGATCTCGTCCTGTTCGCCGACACAGGAGCAGAAAAGCCCGAAACCTATGCGTATCGCGACCTCATATTCCGCTGGCTTCGCGCCCACGGAATTCGGTGCGAGACAGTCAGATACGAGCCGCGGCGATTCAAGCACTGGCCTCCGTACCGAACGCTCGATGAAAACTGCTTCACCAACGGCACGCTGCCGTCGATCAGTTTCGGCCGTCACAGTTGTTCGCAAAAATGGAAGATCGAGCCTCAGGATCGCTTCGTGCAAAGCTGGGAACCTGCCCTCGAATGGTGGGCCCGCGGTGGAAAGGTGACGAAGTGCATCGGCTACGACGCCGGCGATCGCGACAGCAAACGATACGCCCATGCTGAAGGGCATTTGGATCCGCGATACCACTACGAATATCCCTTGCGCGAATGGGGATGGGATCGTGCAGCGTGCGAAGCACGGATCCTCGCCGAAGGGCTTCCCCTTCCGGTCAAAAGCGCGTGCTACATGTGCGGCGCAGCCAAGCCATGGGAAATTCGTGGCCTGCCGATTTTCCAGCTGCGCCGGATCGTCTTGATGGAAGCTCGCGCGAAACCGCGCCTTCGCAACGTCGAGGGCCTCTGGCGCAAATCCGTGAAGGGGCGAAATGGCGCCGAACGCCGTCCAGGAGCGATGACTGACTTCATCCGCGATGAACGGCTACTGCCGCCGGATGAGATTGATGCGATCATTGCCATGTCGCCGGCGGCCTTGCTCCGCTTCCAAGATGCCGAAGGCCAATTCTCCCTCGACAAGCGCGCCGAGCTTTCCGCCTGGCTCAAATGGTTCGACGCGAACGACATGCGAATGTTCGACACGCCAATAGGACCTAGATTCTATGCTGGCATACTGGAGCCGCCGGTCGGCCGCCCAATATGCGACGCGGCATAATGTCATCATTGGGGCAACAAGCCTGCTCACGGGGACTCTTGGCCGAAGTCCTTGTTTCGCATATGATTCCGCTGCGGGGGCGCAATTGGGGAGCAGAACATGGACTTCCGTGAAGCACTCGACGAAATCGAGAATGGCGCCCGAGTTCGACGCGAAGGCTGGCATAAAGGCCGCCGGTGGATTGCACGCCAAGAGAAGGACGGGTTTGCCGAATATGTGATGGCACACGTCCAGGACGATCAGACGATCGAATGGCCGCTCGCGATGGGACGAGCGGATTGGTGCGCCACCGACTGGATCATTGTAAATGATAGCAGCGCTGACAGCCTTGCGCCGCCGGCAGTCGCTACACCAGAATCCCCTGCTTCTTAAGAAACACCGTAAAAGGCTCCGGGAGCTTGCCGTCGCTACGCGCCATCAAATAGGCAGTCATGGCATGAGCTAACGCGCCCTCCGGATCAAAATCGCCTTCGTCCATGGTTGCCAGTGGATCTTGGTCTGCGTGCTTCAGGAAATTATACGGCTTGAAGATATAGTCGAGATAAGCCCGGACCTCCTTTTTCGGCGTAACGATTACGATATCCGCCGTGGACTTTACCACTCCCGCTTCGATCCCCCGCACGACGGAATCAACGATCTCGTCAACAGACTCGGCCTCTGGCATCCCAGTCGGCAGTCCCTGAAGCTTCGCTTGAGCCGCTCGAAGCACACTGTCCTTCAACAACTGGGCGACATAGTCGTCTCCGCCCGTTCCCACCAATTCACGCAGCAGGCTCAGCGCCGACGATGCGACGACATGAATTGCGAGCGGATCGTCTTTCCGATCGATCATCTCGATCGCATTTTGAATCAACCGCTCCGCGGCCGTCATCTTGTCAACGATTGCCATTGTGTCCCCTCGATCGCTCAATGAGCCGTCGACGTGCCCCCGACGACAATGGATTGTGCGGCACCCTGCGCGGCCTGAAGGCGATCGCCGGGCCGCCATGTCATATGCTGGACGCCTTGCGTCTTCATCAGCTGCGCCAAGGCTTCATCATAGCGCGGCTCGGGAAGATTATGCGCGAGATACACCGCGGTCGCCTCAGTGCCGGTGTCGGTCAGCGTCAAGCTCGCGATCGGCATCTCGAGGCCGAGATTGACGCGCATCCCCTTCACGAAATGTCGCAGGTCTTCCACCGCGTGCGTGACCAGCGAACGCTCTTCCAGTCCTTCATATGGAAGCCACTCGCGCGTCACCGGCATCACCGACATCTCGAAGATTTGTGCGAGCCCCGAGGCTCCCATGGCAAAACTCGCCGCGATCATAAGATGACCATCCCGGTCATCCGAGCGCCACAACTCCTCTTCGGCCGCAAACCGCTTGTGAAAACGGCGCGCCATGTCCGCATCCATCAGGAACGGGAAATTCGGCAGATGTTTGATCAGGATTTTTTCGCCGAAGCGCGCAGTCTCGATTGAACGGACCTCGCCAATCAGCAGCATGATGTGGTCCGGCGTCGACCTAGCCAAAGCAAGCTCGGCATGTTGACGGCCGACTATCCCATCCTTGTCATCGAGCCGGAATGTCTCCGGGATGAAAAGCCGCGGCGCCAACGAATCTCCGCGCACCTTGCAGCCGAGCGCCGCGTTGAGCAGCTGTCGGCGCACTATGTACCAGTTCCGCTTTCCCGCCATGCGCGGATGCCAATGGGTGAGCTGCGCCCGATCCCATAGGAAATGCAGCAGACCGCGCATGGTGAGGCGCTGCCCCGTCGCTTTCACGTCGGGCTTGTCGTTCGTAAACGACGCCGGCGCCGCGCGCGCGGGCCCCTTCGACAGCGGAAACCCGAATTTCAGCGTGGTCACGCCATTGTCGATATCGTCGACGATCGCGCTGCCGAGGACCTGGCCAAGCCCGGTCAAATGATCCGGTGCCTCATAATGATCGCAATTCGGCGCATGTCGCGGGCCCGTCCCGGGCCACCGTGACAAGACATGGCCGCCGTGGCGATGCGCGATATACAGATCGAGCTCGATATCGCGCCGGCACAGACAGCGGACAGCCTGCTTCAACGTATAGGCCCGCGCCACCATCTCATCGAAACCATGCTCGCCTGCGGCAATCTCCCGGTCGATCACATAGTAGCGCTGCATCGTCAGTCCTCCTGAAGCAACTTCGCCGGCAGAAACGGCGCCCAATGCTCCCCGAGCTCGAAGCGTGCGTCGAACTTCGCGCGCGGGCCTTCCGGGCTCGACGTCCAATAGGGATTGTCCGACTTCGACGGCACCAGCCCGCGGCGGCTCGCTTCGACCCACAAACTGGCGCGCGCCGCCATCAGCTTCTCCAGCTCGCTGAAGCAGGTCGCCACAGCCAGCGGATCGCGACCTGCGACCGAGTACCAAAGGCAACGCTGATAGTCGTCCCCGTCACGTTCGAGGATCTCGGCAAGCCTGCGCTTGCCATCGTCCTCGCCGCGAACGATCCGGTTAACGGCCTCGCAAAGCTCCAGGACAGCGCGGAAACCGGCGATCGCATCGATGCCGATGCTCGCGCCGGCAAGCGCGCGCGCCTCCCATGTCTGGCTATCATCGTCGCGAACGTCGTAAAGCGCCCCGTCGATGTCGATACCTTCAAGCCACTGATCAGTGAAACCCATGAAACACTCCTCTAATAAGAGTCGAACATAAATCGAACATCGGCAATTTTTCAAGAGTCTGCATGAAGATTTACATGAAATATTTGGACGCAAATTTCATAGCGATTGTCAATCTGGGCCATCACGATGCTTCCGCCTTCAGCCGCTTGTGAACAGCCTGTCGGCTAACACCCAACAACTTTGCGGCACCGGCAATGGAAAGCGGCGGTTCCGCGGTCATCAGCCTTCGAGCCGTCGACCATTGTTCATCGCTGATTGTCGGCGGGCGACCTCGCTGCCTTGTCGCGCCAGCGGGCGCAGCAAGTGCAGCGATGTTCCGTTCGGCCATCACATCCCGTTCGAACCGAACGAATGCGTCCACCATATTGAAAAACATCTGCCCCGTCGGCCTGACTGTCTCGATCTCCTCGCTCAACGAACGGAATGCGAGCTGGCGACGACCAAACAGCTGCAGCTCGATCATGAGCGTGCTCAACGACCGCGAAAGGCGATCGAGCCGCCAGACGATGATTTCATCGCCGGCGTTCGCCGACCGGACCATCTCATCATAGGCAGGCTTGATGACCGCGGCCCCTGACACACCGTCGTCCTGATAAATGCGATCGACGCCAGCAGTGCGCAGCGCATCGATTTGCAATGCAAGCGTTGACTCTTCTGTGCTGATGCGGGCGTATCCCAGCTTCACACGACTTCTTCGCGTTGCATTGCTTCGATGCGCCCGGTCAGGATATCGCGAGCGCGTGTCAAATCCTCTTGTGAGAATGCCTTCGCTGCGACGGCATTCGTGGCAAAGCCTTTCTGAAAATCGACGCAATCCAGTCCGACACTCATCCACAACCGGATTTCGGACTCCTCACCGTGCGAGCGGCGAAACTCGATCGTAGACTGGGCGAACAAGTCGCCAACGGATGCCCAAAGGCTGTTGTGGATATTCTCCCGAAGATCGCGGCATTCGCGAGGGGTCATCTTTGCGGGAATAAGATCCATAACCGTATCGATCATTGCATCCCATTCGAACTCGCTGCCTGCGTCGTTTTCATCAGACATTTCAGCCAACTCCTGTCATGCTCGCCTGCGACGACAATATCAAAACCGGAGTGGGCGTCAACTTAATAGAGTTTCAATTGAATAAGTTGACGCGCCTCCCGCGGCGTCAATGGTCATAGGCGACAGCAAGCGGCCCAGTCCGGCTATCCGATCCCAGTCGCAACCGAGCCCGATATGATTGAGACACCACCCATCCTCCAACCACTGGTCAAACAAATGGGCCGTGACGCAGAGCGGGCTGACGATTCCGGCATGACAGAGGAACGGCCAGATCGTGCGAATTTAGCCGGGAGTTTCTCGAAACTCGTCGCATATGAGGGTCATCGAATAGATTGCGTCACCGATGCACAGCTCAACAGTTCGGGTATCTACGCCCGCACGCGTCGCGATCTCGGCATAGGATAGGTCGTCGACACAATGCAGAAGGAAGGCCGAACGCGCGAGCGGCCAAACGAGTTGATTGGCGAGTCTTAATTGGTCCCCGATCTCCGCGTCGGGGCCGAGTTTTCTCGCATATTGGGGATAGCGCTTCAAACGCACGTGCAGCCAATAGGCGCGCGCGATGCGGTGGTGCCACCTCATTGCAGCGCCGCCTTTGCCTCGGCGCCAGCCAGATGCGATAGCACCGCCGCCAACAAACGCGACACCGTAAATCGGACCTCGTCGGCGTCGATCGTCCCGAGCTCGCGCGAGTCGACGGCCACCGGCGGTCGCCAACGTCCGTATGGAGACAGCAACGGCATCAGCCGAGCAAAAATCTCGGAGTGAAACTGCAAGCCGCCGGCATTTGCCAAGAAGAATGCTTTGCTCACGTTTTGCCCGACATTGCGGCGACAGTCATCGTCAGACCATCCGGTCGACACAAGGCACGCCGTCAAGGCCAGCTGCGACACAATGCCCACTTGATACAGGAAATCAGCGGGACGCGCGAAATTTGCTGTCGGGAAGAACTCTCGCGCGTTTTGCAGACGCCACATTGCCTCCTCTCTCGCTTCGCTGTCGCGACTTCCTCCCAGGGTGAACGGGGCGCGCGCACTGACGATCCCCGAGCCAAGCAACAATCCGCTTACGAGCGTTCGACGTTCCATTCCGCATCCTCCATGATTTGCGCTGCACGCGCGCATGGAGAAGTTCAGGTCAGTCCAGGCGAAATCACCCCCTGAAAATCTCATACTCGAATAAATGGGGGGTAACATCTCCGCAGTTACCCTTCGGATCGAGCCGTTCACTCAAACTCCTGCCGAACCATTCTGACCGACCAAAGCGCGTCGGCCACACATCGTTCGACGGTCGCAACGTCGACGTCGACCGCGATCGCGATCACTCCATAGGGAAGCTCATCGACGCGGTGCATCAGAAACACACGCCGAGCGAAGGGCCATAATAGATCCATCGCCAGATCGAGTTGATCGAGGATCGGCGGGTCCGAACCGAGCTGGCGAGCATAATGGGGATAGCGCTTCGCGCGGATCCAGCGCCAATAGGCTCGCGACAAACGATGATGCCATTTCATCGCGCGCGCGCCTCGATGCGTCCGCCGGCGAGCCGGCGCCGCACGACATTAAGCAATTCTTCCAACGTCGCCGACACGCGAAGCGGGTCGATCGTTCCGATTGTCGGCAGATCGGCAGCAAACGGACCTCGCCATTGCCCATATGGAGAGAGCAATTGCGCCAGTTGAACCATGTCGAACTGACGATGATTCAATCCGGCAAGGTTCGCGATCGCCAGTCCCTTGTCGACAAACAGACCGATCCGCTGCCTGCACCAGTCATCCGATGCGCCGCGCTCGAGCAGATAGGCTCCAATCCCGAGCTGCGCCACGATCCCCGCCTGGTAGAGGAGATCGCGTGGATCTCGATAGAGCCCCGCGGCTAAACCACGGTAGAACTCCTCAGCTCGCTCGAAGCGATCGGCGCCGCGGCCCTGCAGGGCGTGCCCCCAATCGCTCACGTTATCGTCGATCGGCAATATGCCGGTCAGCAAAAGTCCACCGCCGGCGCGCACAAGGCCCCGGCGTGACAAGCTCGTTGTCACGATCATAGTCTTTATCCTGCTGTTGTTTGGCCGCCGCTGGCATGGGCCTCGAACGACCGAGGCGGATAAAATCAGATTTTGCGCGGGCGCGATATACCAAGAAAGGGGGGTGGTGTGCCACACAGGCAACACGGCTTCGCCGACGCCTCGCTGACGCGGAAATGTCGGAAATCCGGCGAAAACGGTCTGATTCGATGCGGCGGAGCTGATTGGTCGTGATTTTTGGAATGGTGCCAGATTGAGGGGGCCACCGCCCAGCACCTTGCTGGTCGGCAACCTGCTCTATTCGCTAAGGCCCCGATCTTCGATCGCGGCCCAAGCTCACCGAGCCCCTTTGGGTCTCGGCCCTGCGGGTGACGATCAGGGGCAAAGCGATATGGTCGATCGCCGACCGGCGACCGCCGTCATTCTCTTCGGCCGCGCCACGCTGTTCGCGTGTCGCGGCGCCGGTGTGCGCGCATACCTTTCCCTCTCCCTTCTACGCCGCCTTTCAGGCTCCCGGCGTCGCATCCGGCGGCACGCGGGGACGCGCCCTACGGGCGCTCAAGCAGAAAACCGGCCCTTCGGGCCTACGGTTTCCACCGCTACGCGGCGGAGCCTCCGTTTTTCAGCTTGCCCCGCGCTATCCCCCGTCTGCTTCTTGGGGCCTGCGACGGCGGCTCCGAAGGGGATGGAAAGGTGGGGCAGGGCATCGCTTCCCCCGACCATGATGGATCCGGTCCTGGTCGGACCGGGCTTCTTTGTCGGCCGCGCTACCGCACGGCATTTTGATGCTCCGGCTCACCAAAGAGGATCGGAATTTCGTCAAGAAAACAATGCGATAGACCAGATTTGACACGACCGCTATTAAGTAAGGGTCAAGACGGAAACGCCGGTTTGACAATAACTAAGCGGGCATTGCCCTAATATCTGGAGTGAAAGTCATGGCGAATATTGGTTACATCAACAAAACCGACGAAGGTGGCTTGGTCGGCAAGATCGATACGTTGGCCTTTTCGGCTACCATCGGTTTGCGCCGCTTCATGAGCGACAATCCCAAAGCACCGAAGTACGACGTTATGGCGCTGACCCCCACCCGCACTTGGGTGAAAATCGGCGCGCTGTTCGAGCAGTCGATCCGGTCGAGCGGTGAAAGCTTCTATCAGGGCCGCATCGACGATCCGAGCATGAGCCGCCCGATGGATATTGCGCTCTTCGCCAAGGAAGAAGGCGGATACGACATTGCTTGGACCCGCCGCCGCGCGCGGCAGGACGCCCCCGACAGCGGCGAACCGGCAGTGCCCCCGATGGACGACGCCGCACCCGAAGCACCGAGCGGCGGCCTTGGTGACAGCACCGCACCCGACGCGCCCCAGGGCGGCAAGGGCAAGGGCGCAGCAGGGAAGGGGGGTGAAACCGCCGACAAGCAGACTGCCTGAACGAAGGAGGCCGGGAGAGGGTCTAGCTCTTCCGGCCTCTCACGGCTGAACATTGGTCAATGTCCGCTTCGATGCTTATCCATTTTCCGAAGCGGCGAACAGGAATTTTCAACATGGCCCGCTTTGATAGCTTCACCGATCTTGCCGAACATTACGCCAGCCTCACCAGCGCCGATGCCTTCGCGGGCGCATTCACCAGCGAAATTACCGCCAGCCAGCTTTCCATCCACGACGAACCGACCGCCGACGATTTACCCGACGCCGACGCGGCGCGGATCGTTGCCGCGCACGTCACCGGCGAGATTTTCAACCTCTTTGCCGACACCCGCCTTGCTGCCATTGCGCCGCGCATCGCATGGGGGATCGTCAACAGCTTCCACAAGGTCGCACAGCAACTTTCCCGGCAGGAGGACGACGCCGCGCGCGAGCTGGGCGAGCTGGCCCGCATTATGGACCCTTCAGAAATTCACGCGGTGAAGGTCGAAGAAGCGCAGCGCCTTTGCCAGTCGTTACACGAAGCCATCGCGGCGATCGAGGCGATGCGCGACCATGCCGCCGAAGTCTATCGCGTCGAAAACGGCCACCCATGGTCGGCCACCACGGGAAGCCGGACAAGCCGCGCCTTGACCGCCTCGCAGATCGATGCCCGCGACTTCCTTGCAGCCCGCGCCGCCGAGAAGCGCGAGGCCCATGCCCCGAGCGGCCCCGTGGTCGTCTTGTCGGGCGGACAGGATTGGACCGAGCATCAAGCAATCTGGGATCGTCTCGACGTGATCAAGAGCCGCATTCCTGCCATGACGCTTGTCACCACGGCGCAGCACAAGGGCGCGGATGCAATCGGCGCAGCATGGGCCGCAGCGCGCGGAGTGCCGCTTGTCGCCTTCCGGCTCAATCGCCAGCTTGGCAACCGCGCTGGTTTTGAGCGCAACCGCTCACTGGTCCGGTTGCTTCCCGTTGAAGCCGTCATTTGCGAAGGCAGCGGGCTTCAGATCAATCTCGCGCAGGGCCTTCGCGCCGCTGGCGTTCCGCTCACCATCTTCAAACATGAGGATTTTGCGATCCGCGATCAGGCTTACGCCTGATCGCATTTCGTCGGAGGGATCAGCCCATGAGGTTCACCCCACACCAAGGCATTTATGCCTATGAGCGGACCAACCGGAAATTGAAGGCGGCAGAGCGCCGCCTTCGTCTCGACAGGGAAAAATTCCCGCTCTTCGCCGAAGAAATCGGCGAGAGCCAACCGACGCCGGAGGAATTGCTGGATGCGCGGGCGCGATCATTCGTCACCAACCAGCAAGACAACAGGGATCGGGCGGCCCGGAACTGGTGGAAGGCAAGGGCAGAGCTTCGCGCGATTCCGGAACCGGATCGCAGCGCCTTCGTACGCTATTGGAATCGGTGCAAATGCCCCGGCAATGCCACCTATCTTTTGACCTACATGAACATGTTCCGGGATGGCCGCCTGATTGTTCATGAAGGAGAGGTCAAAGCGCGGGCGGATGTAGAATGGGAACGCGACCGTAAGGCGAAGATCGCGGCCATGACCGACGCGGAACTCGACGTGATGATTCAGACGCACATCAGCCCCTTATTCGCCGAATGGGGGCGCGAGGAGCGTAGGCGGCGCGCGACGGGGGAAGAATGTCCGAAACCGGGTCGCGCCCGCACCGCAAAGCGGCGCGGGCGGGGAGGGCGGCGATGACCCATGCGCCCGACCTCGACGCCATGTCGCCCGAAGAATTTGCGGCCCACCTCGACCAGCTTGACCGGGCCGAGAAGCCCCAGACGCCCGAACAGATTTGGCGCGCGGCTTACCGAGAGGAACAGCGGCGCAAACGCATCCTTGGCTATCAGCCCGATCTATTTGGCGGCGATGCCGTCACCCATTTTCGGAGAAACCGTGCCGCGCCGGATTTTGAGCGCCCCCCGATTGAAGACCTCGCCGCCAAACTTGCGCGTATCGAGGGGGACCGGCTCGCGACATTCGGACCTCCCCGAGAAGATCGGGCCGCCTTTCTGAACGACGCGGAGAGGGCGGCGGTTATCAGCGGCGCCGCCAACTGGCTTTATGTCAGCCAGCGCGTTCGCATCATCGACGGACCGGGGCCGGTTGATCCGCAATATGGCCCTTATCGATTTATTGGCCGAGAGGGTGTCGTCTGGCGCCTCTGTTCGTCCGTGTTCGCAGACCATTGCCGCGTCTTTCTCGATCCGGTCGGGGCAGAACGTGCCGAGAAGATCGTCTTTATAGAAATCCGGGACATCGAGCCGCTTGCGTCTTCCGCCAGCTCGCCACCGATGCCGCCCGGATAATCGCACCGCCGCCGGTCCTGACGGCCCGACGGCGGCAAATTTGGACGCATGATGAAATGATCGTGCTAGGATTCGAACCTTGAGCAAGAGGATACCCCATGCCGAAGCCGCAATCCCCCGTTGAAAACCCGCCGAACGATGTGGAGTGCATTGCGCTCGTCAAACCCGGCTCGACGCTCGCGCGACATTGGAACTTCGCGAAGCCGACGTTCGGCATCTACGAATATAATAAGGCTTTCGATAAGCATTCGCTCAGGTTTGGAGATGGCAGCTGGCAGGATTTGATGGTCGCGATGTTTCCCGACGTGATCCTGCTGCAAGATGACGGCACCGATCTGGTTGAACGGTTGTTCGACTGACTGGCGCCGGCAATGGGCCCCGGCGTAGAGGGCCACGCCCTCATGCCAGGGCCCAGCCCGCTAATCGCGGGCAGGGGGTTGATTTCTCACATTCCGTAGATTACGTATAGTGCAGATTCTCAGGTAATGGAATTGACAGGTAGTTGCAAACTTGGCCGTGAAGGCCGGGTGCACTGACCAGGTAACGATCGATGAGGGAATCATGGAGCTACCAATCGAGAAAGTCACTTCCAGCGAAGTGTCGAAGCGCTTCGGCTTCTACTATGATGAGGCCATGACGCACGCGATCGCGGTCGAGCGCAACGGCGCCGCGCGCGTCGTCATGCTGCCAGCGTCCGAGTATGAACGCCTCGCACGCCTCGACCACATCGCTGTCACGCCCGAGGAATTGAGTGATGAAGCCACCCGCAGCCTCCGGACCGCAGAAGCGCGGCCCGAAGCAATCCGCCTCAACGAGCTCATGGACTGAGCCCCAACCCACCGATGTCATCAGCTATGTCTACCTCTGGCGTGCCGAGAAAGAGCGCGGGCTGGAGGATGGACGAAAGACAAGGCCTTGCCTTGTCTTGAGCACCTATAAGGCCCGGGGCCAGCTCAGGGTCATCACCGCACCCATCACGACGAGGAATTACGATTCCGGCTTCACCGTTCCGATCCCGCCCCGGGTGACAGCCCATCTCGGACTGGACGATCGCTCCCGGGTTGTGTGGAACGACCTCAATGAATTTGCATGGGTCGGTCCCGATGTCCGAGGTACAGCGGACGGTAGTCCCTTCATCGGGATCATGCCGGAAGCTCTTTGGCGCCGTGTCATCGACAATGTGATCAAATTCCGGATCGACCCCAGCCACCGCTCGGAATAGCGAACCGAAATGCAGTGCCACGGCCCGGCGCCTCGCATTGGCGGGGGCCGGGAGTGGTACGGCACCGCATAGCTCGATCGCGAACCCACGCCCAACGCTCGTGCGGCAACGGATCGATTCCGGCATCGCCCATCTGTGGTTCGGTTCGTCCGGGGATCCGGCGGAGCGGCGCGTGATCATCATGGGTCGCCATGGTGCGCGAGGCGTCCAATGCGAAAGCCGAGTTGCTGCCCATCTCCTTGGGCCGTCTCGTTGCTGTCTGACGCACGTAGGCAGCTCGCCCGCCTTTTGCGGGACGGGCCTTCGGCCCTCAAGCAGAAAACCGGCGCTGCGCGCCTACGGTTTCCACTACGTGGACCCTCCGTTTTTCAGCTTGCCCGCGGCGAACGGCCGCCTCCTCGAAGTGCGTCAGCAACGACACCACCCAAGGAGATACATCATGCAGAACATCGCTGAATTTCGCATCCTCGGCCGCGTCGGCAAAGTCGACGCCAAAGAGAAAGTCACCCACATCGACATCGCCAGCAACTACCCCCGCAAGGACGGCGACAGCTGGAAGGACGACACGCACTGGAACCGCGTAACCTTCTTCGGCAAGCTGAACGAACGGGCCGCAAAGATCGGCAAGGGCGACCTGGTCCACATCACCGGACGCGTCCGCCAGAACAGCTACGAAGCTGAAGGCACTCGCCACTACACGGTCGATCTCATCGCAGACCGGATGGCCACCATCATCAAGAACGGTGGTGCACCCGCAGATCGTGACGACGACGACCAGGACGACAACGTCCCCTTCTGATCATCCCGGGGGCGGTCTCGGCCGCCCCTTCAGCCTCCACAGGAGACGCATCATGGAACCCGACATCTACGAAGCGTTTAGCTCATTCGCCCACAGCGACGACCAGTTCGAACTCAATTTCGACGACCCCGACGAGCAGCCGATGTTCGAATTCGACGGGAACATTCCAACAGGAACAACCGCCACGCATTGACCTCGACGACCATCATCGAAACTCCCAAGCGAGGGCCAGAGATTTCTGGCCCTTTCGCTTTGCACTTCGAGCGCTTCTGGCGGCCTCGCTCACGGAGGGGCTGTGCCCGCTTGTTCGCATCGCCGACGGTCTGTTCAGGAGCGCCAGTTCTGACGTTTGAGGTTAGCGGCGATCGGCCTCGCTTGTTGCATCGCGTTGCTCGCAACCTGCGCATCGCCAATCGCTTTCCTGCGACATCGCGTTCGACCGTAGGGGTATTCATCTGTTGTTGAAGACCTAGCGTGGAGCCGCGCCACCGTCCCCGTCAAGGATGAGCGGTCCCCCCAATTTTTCCTTCGGAAAAATCGGCACCCCCGCTCCCCGCTTCGCGGCGGCTTCGCCGTCCTTGACCGGAACGGCGTCGCAGCTCCCCCGGAACATCCGTCATCGACAAGATCATGGAGGACAATCATGGAACTCGCAATCACTGCACGCATCGCTCATCTCGAAAGCATGGAACGGTCAATCAGCCGTCAAATCGATCGCACTGAATATTTCGCAGATATGATCGACTGGCACGCCATGACGATCGAAGATTGTCGCCTGATCTCGATGCAGGAAGAGTATCTCGCCGAGACACTGGCGGAAACTGCAATGGAGCTCGACTTCCGTTACGAGCAGATTTGCAGGGCGCCGCACTAAGCGCCCAACGGAACCGCTGCCCGATGGGCGGCGGTTCCTTTAGTCGTCACCAATGTGAGAGCCAGAGCGATCCTGCTCGCTTGCCGCCTGGCTACGCCGGCGGCCCGCGCATCGCAGGTCATCGCTGACAGACAATCTCCAGACAGAAAGACCAATGCACGACCGCCCGATCGCCTCGCTTGTCGCTTGCTTCGCGCGCGAGCTGCGCATCGCCGACGACCTCAAAGCGACCCGAGTTTCTCCGCAACCTTCGTCGCGCCATGTTTCTCAATCGCCTTCGAAATGGCCGTCGCTTCGCTCCGGTCCATCCGGGCGATCTTCACCTTCGCAAGCGCGGCGAGCAAGACGTCACGCCCCGCATCGCGCTCTGCTTCGAGTGCACGGCGTTCCGCTTCTGCTATCTCTGAAAGCTCCGCCTCGAGGGCTACCCGCCTCGCTGTGATAGCTTCCAGATTGCCCTCAATCTTCTTCGCCCTTGGCATAATGTCGTCCCTTCTGATCTATCGTACCTGAAGCCATAGCTATCATGACGCGGGTGAAATTCCAGTACGATATAGGAACGGTCACAAACTCAACCACAATCCATTCAGCTACCCAGCGATGTACCCGATAGGGTTCCGGCTTGATCGCCCCTGGCGACAAAATGCATTGCGTTTTGGGCGCGCTACGCCAGCGTTTTGGGTTCGCGCTTCGCACTCCCAAAACGCAATGCGTTTTTTCGCGATTGCTCCCACAGGTGTCACAATCGATCAGCATCCGCAGGCACGGATGATCTTCGTGGGGTTCCTTTTCTGGAACCTGATCGGTCTCGTTCCACCGAACGATAACGATTAGATCGCCGGGACCATTTGGCCCGGCACTCTTGCCAATGTCAGTCGATGCAATTCGCATCATACTGCCGTCCTATTGGAAGCCCGGCAGGGACACAAAGTGCCCCGGCCTTGGCAAGCTGACGGGCTATGCCCGAATTCCAGCTCGAATAGCAGAATGAGAAAACCACTTCGGGTATATCTCATTCTGAGATGCACACGGTATGCGGTAAACCGCAAAGCCGTTGCCCTGCAACTGACTGAAAAAGCACGCGAAAAGCGGGGTGCAAATTGCACCATAAAGGGTGCAATTTGAACCCGCCAAAGGGTGCATTTCGCACCCCGGAAAAGGCGCGGATTTCCGCCGAAAACCTGTGCTTGCCGGGGTGCAACTTGCACCATTTCCCGCGCGGAAAGGGGCGCGCCTTGACGATTCTGCCGCGTGCTGGTAACCAGCATTCGCCTTTCGCAAGAACCCACCACCCATCCCTACCGAGGGAGAGTGGTTTGGAATTTCATCGTCGTTCCGTGGCGCTTTCGCCGGAGACCTGGTCGTCTCTGGCCAAGGTCGCGCAGCTTGAGGGCATCACGACATCAGAGTTGGTTCGGCGCGTCCTCAACCGCTTTTTGGTTGACCACGACCGCCCGCAGTTCAACCCGGAGCGCATGGCAATCATCTGCGAATTCACGCAGCTCGTTGCCGACGAATGGGTGAAGAAGCACGCACCCGATCGGCGGGATGAATTCCTTTCGGTTGTCGACCAGCGCATGGATCGCCACCATGTCCGATAAGCCCAATCGCCCGCGTCATCCCCGTGCTTGGTCGAGCCACGGCGAGGCCAATCGGAACAGCGGAAACTTCACCCGCGGCTCCCAGTTAATCGGACATCAGTTCTCAATGTGGTGGCGCGGGGCTCGTGTTCCGCTCTTGGTCTGGATCGGATTGTTGCTCGGCTTTGCGTGGCTCAAGCTGACCCTGATCCTCGACGATTATGAGTTTCAAATGCTCGGAACCAAGGCGCTTGCTGCGTTCTGGAACTTCGTTGGCTTCGACGAGATGAAGCGTGCCAATGTGACGTTGCGCGACGGGAGCATTTACCAGACGTACATGGGTTACGTTCCCTTCATTCCCGACGTTCAGATCGCATGGGCGAAGCTCATGAACGCATTTTGGGGCAGCCTGATCTTCTCCAGCATTGGGGCGGGCGCGTTCGCATGGTGGTTCATCCCATGGGCGCGCGAACGGGGTGTATCGATCCTTGCCGATCACCATGAACGCGGGGTCGAAATCGTCGACTATGACGTTCTGAAGATGATGCTCGATCGGCATAACCTAGATCGCGTTCGGGAACGCGCCAAGGAAGCGTTCCCGGATTTGACGCTCGCACAGGTCGAAGCGCTTCCCCTCGCGCAGAGGAAAGCGGCAGGCGTTATCTTGCCATACACGATTGCTACGTTGCCCTTTCCATATGGGTTCGAACAGAGCCACGTCATGCTCACCGGTACAACCGGTACGGGCAAAACGACACTCATACGACAGGTCGTAGCGCAGGCGATCGAGCGCGGCGATCGGTGCGTCCTCTTCGACCTGACCGGGCACTATATGGAAGCCTTCTATAATCCGGAACGCGACTTCGTTTTGAACCTCAACGATGCGCGCTGTGAGTCCTGGTCGTTGTTCAATGACTGTCACTCACGAAGCGAGCTCGTGACCGCCGCCACCGCCCTCATTCCCGCTGACCATGGCTCAGATGGCGGCTTCTGGGAGAAGGCTGCGCGAACCCTGTTCGTTGAGATGTGCGACAATTTGAGGAAGAGTGGACGCGGCACGAACAAGCATCTGTGCGACCAGCTTATGCAGGCGAGCCTCAAGAAGATCTACGCTGAGCTGATGGGTACGGTGGCCGAGCCGCTGGTCTCGCCAGACGCAGCGAAGATGGCGCAGTCGATCCGTGCGGTGCTCAATGCTAACGCCGAGTCCATCCGTTTCTTGCCCGATGGCGGCGAACCCTTTTCGATCAAAGACTGGATCAAGCGGGACAATGGGGAGGCATCGATCCTTTTCATAACCGCCCAATACGCGCACCTCGATATGTCGCGTTCGCTCCTCACATTGTGGATGAACATCGCGATCAACACGATCATGACGCTCAAGCACACTCGGCAGCTTCGTACCTGGTTTATCTTCGACGAACTCGCCGCGCTTCATCAGCTTCCTGCTCTTGAGAGAGGCTTGCAAACGGCGCGCAGCTTCGGCGGAGCTTTCCTTCTTGGCCTCCACAATTTTGCAGGTCTTCGCAACACATACGGCGACGACGGGGCTCAGAACATCATCAGTCTGACGAACACGAACGTCATCCTGCGAGTGAAAGAACGTGAGACGGCGGAAGAGTGTTCACGGCTGATTGGGTTCCGCAAGGTACGCACGATGGACGAGTCCTATAGCTATGGCGCGCATCAGACTCGCGACGCTTCCACCATCTCGCCGACAACCAAGGAAGAGGCGCTGGTGATCGCGGACGACATCACCAGTCTCCCCAATCTCAACGCCTATATTCGTTTCCCTGAAAAGTTTCCGTCGACGTTGGTATCGTTTCCCTATGTTGGGTTTCCGTCCATTGCAGAGGGTTTCATCGAAGCCGACCCGCCACCGGATTTCGCACCCGTCGATGAGGATGAGGACGAAGGTACGGGCGAAGAAGGGGGCGGACAGGATATCGCTGCCGACCGCCCAGAGCCCGGCGTTGAATCCGAGACGGAGCGTCAGGACCGTCGCGAGATTTCCGACCTGCAGGATGGCCGGGCGGTCCGTGCGCGCGACGTGATCGACGTCAGTCGGTCGCAGCTGGAGGCGCGGATAGCAGCACAGGGAGAAACGCAGAAGCCGGCGGGCATCGCGTCACTTGCCAAGCGTTCGATCGACGACGATCCGCCCCGGGGCGTCGCACCTCGCAACACCTCTACTGGTAGCAGCGGTCAGCAGGATGCGCTGGCGAACAAGGAGCAGCTGCGCGGACCGAAGGATCCGACCGAAGAGAAGAGTGGCGAATTGGCGCGCCGTGAATCCCGTATGGATTTCGGCGATACCGATCATCGCCGCGCCGGCGGCGCCGAGCTCGGCGCCGATGGCATGGCGCGCGGCAGCGACGATCTCGGCATGGACATGGATTGACGTGCCGTGAGCTTCAGGCGCCTTCCGTTCAGTCCCCAATGCCCCGGCATGGCCGCTTGGCGGACGAGGGTTGCCGCTGACGCTGCGAAAGGCATTTTGGTCGAACACAACAGGTTCCGGCACGCCCCGCACAAGGATAGGCGGCGCAAGATAGCACTGCTTCAGCCTTATCAATGCGATCGCTGCGGGAAGTGGCACCTTGGCGATCCCGTACCCGGGTGGAAGCAATTGTGATGGCGAAGGGCGTGGGGCGATGATCAGCTTCTTCCATATGGAAGTGCTCGAGCAGATCGAAGCGCGGATCCTTGAGCATCATTCGGCTGGGCGAACGATCCACTGGCTCGGCGGTGGCGCTGACGCGCTCGGACTTTCCGCCCTCGATCGCGACGCCGCGGTGGCTGCCGTGTTCACACCTGCCGTCGAGATCAAGCGGCAAGGTGTTAGGGCTGGCGGAACGATTGCTGGAATGTCTTTGCTGTTCTCGCCGCCGTTCGATCTCGCATATGTTCGTGATAGCAAAAATGCCCGCGCGACACGCGCCGCCCATATTGCCTCCGCGCGGGTTGCACTTCGGCACCTCGAAAGCTGGACAATGGTTCGCGATGTAGCTGGCGCCTCGCTCCGCCCGAGTGGTCTCATTTACGCCCTCTGCGTCGCAGACGATGCCTTCATCCTCGACATGATGGTGCTTGGTTGGGGAGTCGGGCCGGGAATGCGCTGGGGCTTGGTCGATGGCTGGACGCTGGCAGCAAAGCTCGGAACGGCCGAAGACATATATGCCAGCGAGCTCGAAGACAGGCTTGCGAGCCAAGGTCTAAAACTCACCTGGACGGGTCCGTCGCATGCCGATCTGAAACCCATGGCGTGGCGCGAGCGCCGAGCCCGGTGGGCGCTGGCTCAGTACGGCCGCAAGAATTTCTGGCAGGCTGAAGCGTCATGACCGTCTCGATCGGCAAGGTTCATTCGGCAGGCGGCGCAGCGGCCTATTTCGCATCCGACAACTATTACACGGCTGAGCAATCCGAAGCCGCGTCAGCATGGGCGGGAGAAGGCGCAAGCGATCTCGGGCTTTCCGGGACGGTGGACACGGCAACCTTCGAGCGAATTTTGAGCGGAGAATTGCCCGACGGAAAGCAAATAGGCGACGCCGAGACCCGCGACAGCGGTCGTGATTTCACATTCTCAATGCCTAAGTCGGCTTCGCTCCTCGCTCTCGTTTCCGGAGACAAACGGATCCTCGCCGCGCACATGGCTGCGGTCAAACAGACGATGACCTGGGCAGAGAAGAATTTGGCTGAAGCCCGGGTTCATGTCGACGGCAAGGACGTTGCGGTCCGAACCGGAAATCTCGTCTATGCGCTGTTCCCGCACGATACGAGCCGCGCTACGGATCCGCAGAGCCACATCCACGCCGTGATCGCCAATCTGACGAGACTGCCCGAGCGGTTTCGCAATCCCGATCAGGTTGATCAGAAGACAGGCGAAGTCACGAGCGACGACGGGTGGCGCGCGTGGCACAACGGCGCGATGTATAAGGCCAGCGCGGTGCTGAGCTCGATGGCGAACGCCATATTGCGCGAAAAGCTCGAGGGGCTGGGCTACAAGACAGAAGTGACCGGCAAGCACGGCGCTTTCGAGGTTCTCGGCCCCAATGGTGAGCGCATAAATAAAGAGGCCCTCGACGGCTTCTCGAAACGCGGGAACGACATCAAGGCTAAGGCGGAAGAACTCGGTGTGCATAGTCCCGAGGGCCGAAGAGCAATCACGCAGCGCACTCGCGATCCGAAGATGGACGCCGGCGATCGCGGCGAGCTCGCGGAGCGGTGGCGTGCTGAAGCGCGGGACTACCAATATAACGGCGACAAGATCTACGCGATGGCACTCTCCCGATCGCAGGAGCGAAGCTCGCCGATCGAGCGCGGCATATTGGCCGTCAGCACGGCGATCCGCGAAAGCCGGGACCGGCTCATTGATTACTTGCGGAGTCCTGAGGATCCGCTTGTCGATTCCGGTCTCGCGAAGCTCACTCGCACGCCACCGACAGTGCGCGCCCAATATGCAACGGCGAGCGCCATCCGCATTCTCAGCGAGCGCGAAGCGGTTTTCAAGACGGGCGATGTCATCAAGACCGCCGTCGATCTTGGTCTCAAGGGTGTAACTCCCGAGCGCGTCGAGAAGCGAATTGCAGAACTGGTCGAGAAAGGGGAAGTGGTACCAGAAACTTCGCAGCGGCTGGACAAGGCCGTCGACATGATCACCACGCGCGAGGCCATCAACCAGGAACGACGGATCCTGAAGGCAATGGATACGGGGGCCGGCGAAGCGCGGCCCCTCATGACGGCCGATGTCGCGGCCACGCGCCTGGCCGAGCTGGCAGCCCCGCGCGAGCTCAATCATCAGCAGCTCGCCGCCGGGATCCAGATCGTGTCGTCGCCGGATCGCATTGTTCTCGTCCAGGGCCGTGCCGGCGCCGGTAAGTCGACGATGCTGCAGCCAATCGCCAAAGCGGAAGCGATCGACGCCACGGCAAGGATGCTCAGCGCTGAAGGCAAAGATGCGCTCTTGCTGACGGCTGACTTCAAAGGTGACGCAAAAGCCCTCGCATTCCAGAACAAGATGGTCGCTGATCTCAAGAGCGATACCGGTCTCGAGGCGATGACGACGCACGCCTTTATATTTCGGAATGAGAAGTTCCTGAACGGGGAAGGGTCGGCTGAAGCGTTCGCAGCCCGGAAGGCCGAACTCGCGGGCGTCTATCTCATCCTCGACGAAGGTTCGATGATCTCGAACGAGCAAATGGACAAGTTGACCGCGATCGCGAACCTCATGGAAGTCGGCCGTCTCGCCATCATCGGTGACCGGAAGCAGCTTAATCCCATCGACGCTGGGAAGAGCTTTTCGCTGATGCAGGCCCGGGCAATTCAAGACCAACTTCCCGTCAGCGAAGTCAACATCAACATGCGGCAGAAAACCGAGGAGATGCGGCTTGTTGCTGATCTCGCCGACGCCGGAAACGTCCGCGGTGCAATTGCCGTCCTTGGCAATCGCGTGGTCGAATCCGACGATCGTATTGGCGACGCCGCGAATGCGTGGCTCGCACTCTCGGCCGACCAGCGCGAAAAGACCACGTTGCTCCCGTCCAGCCGCGACGGCCGAGCGGAGGCAAACCAGATCATTCAGGACGGGCTGAAGGCGGAAGGGACGCTGCAGGGCGAGGGCAGAGCGTTCAATGTGCGGGAAACCGTCCAGCTCACCCGTGAGGAATATAGATACGCCCGCAATTGGCGGCAGGCACAGTTCCTCGAGGTCGGGAGCCGCGACAATGGACTTGGGCTTGCGAAGGGCGATTATCGAATTGCTCGCATATTCGACAACGGCAAAGTCGATCTCGTCGACATGCGCGGGAAGAAGCATCGCGTCGAGCCCATCAAGATTGACCCCACGGGCAAGCTCAATCGGCTGAAACTCAGCAACGAGAAGCGCATCGAGGTTCATGAGGGCGAACGGATCCGCTGGACCGATAGTGACAAACGGGATGGTCGCGGGATGATCAACGCGACGATCGCCAGCGTTGAAAAGGTGACGGCAGAAGGCATCACGGTGAAACTGGCGAGTGGCGAGGTCCGCGAGTTGCCGAATGGTGACAAGATGCTGAAGCGTATGGATCTCGCCTATGCCATCAACACCCATATGGCCCAGGGCATCACCAACGAGACGGTTTTCTCCGTCATGGGCGCCCGTGAAACGAATCTGTCCAACGCGCGCGCGTTTCTGGTCAACCATACGCGTCAGCAGAATGATGTTCGGCTGTTTACCGACGACAAAGCAAAGCTCGTCACTCAGCTTGAGAACAACAGAGGCGACAAGAGTTCCGCGCTCGAGGCCATTGGCGAGCTCGCCGTCGAGAAGATACTTTCTGGAAAAGGGAAAGACTTTTCCCCAGCGGCGCCCCCCGACCTCGACAAGCCGTCTGGAACCAGCGACCTTGATCGAAAGCTTGACCTAAGCGGGCTGGCGGACCTCGATGTCCGTGGCTCCGAGCCGAAAACAGAAAGCAAGGCGACGGACCTCTCTAGCCCCGACCCCTCGCCAGACAAGGATAGCGGCAAAACTCCGTCGTCGCCGGCGGCGCCAACACCGCGCGAGGAACCCCAGCTCGATAAATCGAAAGGGCTCGAGCTATGATAACCGCGCATCAAAGAGGACGAGGACGCGCCATGCGAGCAATCATATCGAGCGCATTGGCCGCGCCGATCGCGCTCAACCGAAAAATCGCGGCAATGTCATTATCGACAGCACGATTCATTACCCGCACTGGATCCAGCCGCGTCGAATCGGTTTTTTGGGTTGTCGGCGCATCAACGGCGGCGTTTGGCGCTGCGATCATCATCGCATCCAAACTAGGCGACGTCGCCGGCATCCTTACCTTGCAGCGCTGGCGATCGACGGCCGAGGTGATGGAGCTCGGCGGCGATCTGCTCGCCCTTTACTTGGTCGGGCACATATTCCTTGGCCTGGTGAAAGCGGTCCGCGAAGAAATACGTTGGATACGGCGTGGAGGGGACCGGTGGTGAATGCACTTATATTCGGTCACGCCGGCGCAATTCTGCTCATCCTGGCTGGCGGCGAGATGATGACTTCCCCGACGGCCGCCCGTCCGCTCTCGCTTGAGGCCGGGACCTGCAGTGCGATCGACGGTGACACGCTCCGCTGCGGTCGGGAACGTGTACGACTGCTCGGCATAGATGCGGCCGAGAGGTCAGGTCACTGCCGGCAGGGGCGCGTTTGCGCGCCGGGCGATCCAGAGGCGCAGCGCGCAGCGCTTCAGCGCCGAATGCAGACTCGCATCACCATCATGCCCGTCAAACGGGACCGATATGGGCGCATGGTCGCAATCATTCATTCTGCCGCCGGCACCAACCTCAGCTGCGCGATGTTGCAGGCAGGAGCAAGCTATGTCGCCCGCTGGGACGATCGGCAAGCCATCCGGCGCAGCTGCTCGAGCACCGTGCGCCAAGCCAACCACCTTTGAGACCCGAACGATCGAGGAGAATAATATGAGGACGATGACAAAAGCACTAGGCGCTGCCGGCATCGCCGGCGCATTAGCCATGACGCCGATCGCAGCCGTGGCGCAAGACAGCAGCCGGACGACGGAACTTTACCACATCTTCGATTTCAAAACCCCGATGAAGCGCGCGGAGATGATCCGAATCCTTCAGGACGGGATAAACCCGAACATCTCGAAATCGAACACCGTGACGCCGATCGTTATGGGCCCTGCGCCGGAAAAGCCCGGGCGGTTCACACTGGTCAATCCATTCGAGAACAGCCCCTATGCAGGGTTTGTTTCGACTTCCCAGCTATCGACTATCAAGCAGGCGCGCTGCGATGGAGCCGTCTGGATCAGCTCGGCCGTCAGGAAGGTTAGAGGATCTCAGCAGCTGATGATTACGATGTGCCTGTTCCCCTATGTTGAGGGGTATCAGCTGGACGTCTACGCGATCGACATCAAGGAGAAGGGCGGTGGCCTCGATGCTCGACTGGGCAGGGCGCTTGGGCAGGCGATCGTTGGGAACAGCGACAATTGGACGAACAAGACAATCCTCGATGTCGTGCGCTATGTACGGTCGACGGCAGGCGCAACTGTCACTTACGTTGAAGGGCAACCCGAATTTACCGGGACGCCATGGGAAGACGGCATCCAGCTCGCGCCATCCGCGGCCGATAAGAACACCGTCGACACGGCGCCGGCGCCGTCTGCGGCGCAATCTAACTAGACGGAACGTAGCCCCTTAAGCAGGGGCGCGAAAACCGCTTTCAGAATGAACGAAGGCACCTCGTCGCCGGGGTGCGTTAGATGCGTTTTGGCGCGTCAATACCGAGACAAGCGATCTTCACTCCAATTCCGAGCATCGTGCCGCCGACGGCATCTACAGGACGTTAGCGTCTACCGATCCACGGAGATGATGTATTTTTAGCGTTTTGGCACGTAAGTAGGCAGCGAAGTCAAGGGAGGGGTGGCCGATGTTTGGACGGAAGAAGCATGAGGAAAATAGTCCGGAAGACTTGAAGCAACGCATCACGGCACAACATGCCGATTTGTGGGAAGCATTCGAAAACGCCCGCATTTTCCCGCTTCGACAAGCCCTGCTTGGGCAGTTTTCCGAAGTGCTGACACAGCGCGTCATCGAAGGCGGTTGGGAACCAGGGCCGATGCGTGACGCTTACTTGGATTGCGAGCGCGCATGGGTAAGCGAGCTACCGACACTCAAAATGGAATTGCTCGATTTTCGTGATATCGGCGACTGGCTGGACCTTGCCGAGAAGATTGGCATACGCGGTGAAATGCTGGATTGGTTCGACAAGCAATTTGACGGAGCGACGGCTTCTCTGCGCTATGGCGGCGCTCAACGGATCGGTGCCCTAATTTTGACCTTCGATACAAAGACCGGCGAATGAACGATAAGGTTAGGATCGCGCTGATAGCGGCTGCGGCAGCCGTGGGCGTCGCGTGGATCGTCATGCACTACTCGCCCTATCAGACGTGCGTCCGCGCCAAGGCAGCGCGCATTGAGGCAGACGTTGCCGAAATGCGGGAACGATACAAGGCAGTCGAACCAGTCTCTAATCAGGTCGTGCCGGGACTCGAAGACGTGCCATCGGCCTCACCATCTGCGGAAGAGACGGCAGTCGAAGCGAAACGGACAGCGGAGATTATGTGTGCTGGTGGAGAGCCGTGAGAGGGAATGAAATGAAGATCGCATTGGCTATCGTCGCGGCAGTGGTATCGCAGCCAGCGATTGCACAAACCGCTGAACCAAAGTGGCAAGCAAACGAAATCGATGAAGAACGATACGGAATGCACTTCCGCACCGGAACGACACCGAGCGGAAGTCCCTATCGCTACGCCAGCGATGGTAGCGGATATGTGCTGAAGCCTGGTGCGGAATTGACCGGGGAGGGCTGGTCGGTGAAATGCGAGATCGATCCGATCACCGATGCCAACACATGTAGCCTGACCGCTCGCAACCTGTTCCTGTATATGGGCAGCGCAACGACGGTGCAAAGCGTCTGCATTATGGGGCACGACTTTCCGGGGCGACGCGGGGCCATTCGAGTTGACAAAAATGCGCCATTTACAACTTCGGAAGGCGGCTGCGTTTCGTCTCCGGTGTTGTTGAAGCAAATGATGACGGGGACCAAGGCTGCGGTGCGTTCGGTGAAATGGCCGAACGATTATGATGTTGATGCCACCGTAGAGATTGGACCTCTTCAAGAGGCACTATCGTTAGTGCTCTATCTCAAGCGGAACCTTGGTAACTTCTGATCAGTCGTTTTCCTGACTGGTCGCGCTGACCGATACCGTGCCGGGCTTCGCATTGAAGTTTCGGATTAGCCTGCGGATCAGAATCATCCTTCTTCGTGAACATACAGGAACCTTGCTGTTGCCGGGTGTTTCCTGTATGTTCACGCCTGAAGGATTGTGTCATGACTGATCAGTACCAGCCATTCAACGACGATTTCGATCGCCAGTTCATTGACTCGACGCATCCATTGTATGTGTCGCCGGCATCCACTGTGCCCGTTGGCAATAGCTCCATCCGTGGTGATGAATTCGATCCGGCAGCTCAGACCATAATCCAGCAGAGCGGAAGCGCAGAGCTCGGTCCAGTTGGCAAGGCGCTGACTTACTCGTTTTGCGGCCTAATTCTTGCTTACTTTGCGATGGGCCTCTTCTTCGGCGCCCATTAAGAGCAGCCTGTGGCGGAATCGCCACAGGCTGCTTCTTAGCGCTTACGGCCGCGGCCGCCTCGAGGCTTTGGATCATGCTCGATGTGTAGGTGATTGTTCGCCGGATTGTCCCTAAATGTCTCGAAATTAACGTCGTAGTCGGGGCCGAGCCGCTCACGCACATCGCTCGCCCACTGACGGCCCTTTGTCACACTTATATCGTTTCCTCGAAGATCGAGGCCCTTCCCTTCGGGATGCAGGCTGCCCCGCGTATGCTGACTGTCCCTTGCAGACGTTACCACACGCTGGGGCAATCCGAGCGCATGTGCTGAAGCAGCGGCCGCTGTTAGAGCCGGCGCCATGCTTGAATCCATTGAACTCAAGTTCGCTCCGGACTTTATATCGAGACCAGCGGCGGATGCTACGCCACCGAGGTTGACACGATGACCACCAAGCGGTGCTTCTGCCGCGCCATCGAGCCCAATCGCCTTGAGAGCCCCAGCGACAAATGGCATTGTTCGCGTCACCCAAGCATCATTGCGCGCTTCCGCAGTCGCACCCAGACTTTCCGCCTGGCGTCGATCCCCGAGCAACGTCGCTCTCATGCCCTGATTGTAATCTTCAAGACGCGCCGCGCTGCCATCCAGGCGGCCGCTCACGTTGTCTTCAAGGCCAACGTCTCGTGCAGAGCCCGAAACATCGACCGATGGCCCGCGAGCAGCGATTTCCTGCATACCGGCAGCGCCGATCGCTCGAACTTCGTCGGCCGTTGAGAACGACGGTCCGGAGATCGTCGCCGCCGGCGCGTCGGGAACGACACCGAGATCGCGGTGCATCTGCTCGACGCGATCATCCATGAACTGCTTCACCAAGGCATCCTGGGTAATGGCTTGGGTCGGAGTCATATTGATGAGACCGGGATGATAGCTCTGATCGAGATGACGGTTCTGGGGATCCATCATAGCAGTTTGAGCATAGCGCACGAAGTCTTGGCTAAGGTTCTTGTTGAGCGCGTAGCCGTCCCGCTCGAACTGCGAGAATTCGTTCGACCAGCGCTGATACTGGTCTTCGGCGCGCGAGGCTTCATTGCTGAGACTTTGCGAATGACGAAGGTCCTGGGACACTTCCTGCCCAAGGCCGCGGACTTGGCTGTCCGTCGATGATGTCGTGGCACGATAGAAGCTCTCGCGCGCTTGGCGAGCCGCCTCCGAACTGGACTCCCTTTCGAGCCACTGGAGAGCGTCCGTGTTGCTAGTTTGCGAGGACACGCCTTGCTCGGTATTTCGAGTGTCGCTCGACTTGCCGTTGACCCCGCCCCTGAGGCTGGCTTGTGCAGAAAGTGGCCCTCCTCCCCCGCTGAGCGTTCCACTTCCATCAATGCCGGCACTGCCGGTTAGGACCGTATCTCTGGCTAGCCGATCCGCTTCGCTCTTCGTCATGCCAAACTGAGTTTGAAGTGTATTCGACCAGCTCGATGACAGATCCTGGACCTGCGCGATCGACGACTGCAGCGAGCGACCCTCTTCGGTAGTGGCGCTGGCCGACGTCTGCGCGGTGTCAAACAATCGCGCCGATTCCGTGCGGGTCGCTGCCCAGCTATCGTTCGCGGCGACTCGCTTTTGGTCGACCACGCTCGAACCTTGGCTGAGACCCTTTTGCAGCTGAGACCCGAAATCTTTGTTGGCCGAGATACCGAACCCGAGGTTCGAAATACCCTGGCTCGTGTCATAGGCGAACGTGCCGTCCTCATTGTAGCGCGTGAACGCGCCGTCGCTCGAGCGCTGCTGGATCGTGCCGGCGCCGGTGTTGAAACTCGGCGCCGTAGAATATTGGTCGCGGTTCAGCGTGTTGATCTGCCGATTCATCAGCGAGGCGTTGCCATAAGCATAGTTGCCGGTGGTGGCTTCGGCGGCCGCCTGTTCCGCCGCATTCTGGCTTGGCGACAGAAAGCTCGCTGAATGTGATGCGATCGCCATCGCGCCCTTGGCCATGCCTGCCGCGATGAACGGAACCGACATGATCATGTAACCGGCGAGCGCGCCGACGTCCTGGTTCAAGGCCGAGATACCGGAGAAGTTGGCGGCTGTGAGGCCACCATTGGCGCCCCACGACGCCAAGGAATCTTGCCAGCGCGACATGAAAATCATGTTCAGGATAACGAACAGCGGACCCCACGCAGCGAGATAGAAGAAGCCAGTGATATAGCCTTTGGCGACCGTCATGCCGTTGGTCGGAAGCAACATCAGCAGGAACAGGATCGGGAACAGCGAATAGAAGACGACCGTCAGCACGATGTTCAGCAACGGAACCCACTTCATCGCACCGCCGGCGATCGTCGAATAGGTGTTGCGGGTCTGGATGTCCGCGCGCGTCTGAGCGAAAGCGTCGATCGCGCCTTGCGCGGAACCGCTCGCAAAGCCGTCACGCGCCTCTGACAAAGCATTGATGAACATTGCCTGCCTGACGAGCTGACCGCTGCTCGAGGCCATCCCTGCCGCGCCCATTCCATTCATGTCATTGTTAAGCCGGGCGGTCGCCTGTGCAGCGGGAATTCCGGGGAAGAACTGGGCGGCAATTTTTGGAGCGGCAACCGCATAGTAGCTGTTCCAGCCAGCGCTGATGAACGAATAGGCAGTCTGGCAAGTGATGATCCCCGACGTGCCGTCAGGGTAAATGTACTGCTGCGAAAGAGCCACGGACCCCGGTCCCATCGCGGTCAAGAGATCGGACGATTTCAGAATGTCGTCGTATGTCTTGCGGCCGAGAAGGATGTCATAAAAGACGCACTGCTTGAAATGCTCGTTGAGATTGGTCGCATAGACCGGATCGTCGATGCGGAGGCCCTGCGTCGCGTCGAGCAGCTTTGCGCCATAGATCATGCCCCCTGTCGAATAGTTCAGGACCTGAGGCATTGCGAACACGGTCTCGGCCGCGCGCGTGAGATAATCCCCGATCTGGCTTGTGAAACCGGCAATTAGGCCGAGGCCGACGGGAACATTATCGACCACCGCGGCAGTCACGCCGGGATTGGTTCGATCCGTGACCTTGACCGAAATGGTCGGCACCATGACCACCATATACATCAGCGTCGCCTGCATGAACCACTTGAGCAAGGCTCGCGGATCCATGTTCCAAGCGGTGACGAGAAGCGCCCATGTGAATGCCATCACCATCACGACTCGAATGAGGCCCCGGTATCCACCGGAGCCCGCCCACGACGCAACCGCGTTGAAGACGTTGACGAGATATTCGCCGCCGCCGACCGTGAAGACCTCGATCATCGCACGCGCTCCTTCAGCCCGAAATCAGGGCCGCAAACCTTGCGCCGAAAGGGCGCGGGAAAAATTGAGAGAGGCAGCCATGCCGGGAGCCATCCGAGTCTGCAGGGTGCTTTCGATCATCATCGCGCGATCGACGATCTCGAAGGTCCGCGTGACCCGCTGATTAACCGTGCTTTCACGCTCGAACAGCCGCTGGCGAACGCGCGCGAGCTGCTCATTGAACTGACGCAGGTTTTCCGCGTCGGCCTGATTGCTATTATTCGACTGCCCCGCCGCAACCTGGTCGAGCATCCGCTGAACAATCGAGTTGAGGAGATCGATCGCCGTCACTTCCGCGAGCGAGTTGAGCTCGCCCGGCGACAGGTTGAAGCCAGAAGCGGCCTGAACGGCGACGACCTTGTATAGCGGGATGCTGGCGACCCCGAGAAGGTTCTTCTCTTCGGTGGTCAGCGCGCCGTTCGTCCGCACCTTGTCGCTCATCGACTGGATCAGGGCCGCGACACGCGGACGCAGCGCCGTACCGCCCAGCGCCGGGATCGTGCGCCTACCGGGGCCAAGGCACTTGTCGGTTTCGTCACATCCCAAGACGTCGATGGGCTTGTCGCCGTCGAGCAGCGCATCGAGGATCGCAGGATCGCCCTCGCCGCGATAAATGATGGGGAGCGGATCATTGTCGGACGGACGCTTGCCGACGACGATCGTGCCAGTCAGTGTCATCACGAGCTCGCGCATCTGACGGTCGGCACTTTCGAGGGGCGATTGCTTGATCATGTCCCAGGCATAGTTTTTCGGCCCGGGTGTCATCGCCGCCAGCGCCGCGTCTGTGTTCGAATTGATCGTCGAGGATCGCTCGCCGCCGTTTCCGCAACCGCGCCGCGACTTCGCCCAATCAGAGAAGCGACCCGCTGACGTCCCGATCGACTGGCAGATGCGATCCTCGGCGGCGTCGACCCTGGGCCACACGGCGCCGACGGCCGCCGCGGCGGACTCGCAGCTCTGCATGTTGAACTGGTTCACCTTATTGGCGATGTCCTGCATCTGATCGATGACACCGCCAATTTGCGGGCTGATGCTGTCGATCGCGAGCTTGAATGCGAAGCCGATCGCATTGTTGGCGATCGCTTTCAGGTTCGCGACGAACTCCGACATGTTGATGAACGAGAAGGAGCCGGTGAAGATGTCGATGCCGCCGCAACCCGCCCGAACCTTCGGGAGCTGGATATTGGCGGGATAGACACTCTTTTGCGGGAAACGTGCCCACACCGACCCCAGCGAATAGTAGCCAGCGGACTGTCCCTGATAGGCAGTCGCGCCAGTGGCGTTCGCGGAGGCGCCCATGTCGTTGAAGAACTCGCTCATCTCATCACCGACGCCGGCGTGCGCCGGCGCAGCTGCAACTGAGAGGGAGATCACGCCGATTCCAATGCGCGACACCGCGACGCGGATCCGCGCTACGAACGTAAGTTCAGCCATCAGAAGTCACTCCCCGCCTTGGTGCTTGTGAGCGTGAAAATTCGCTCGGTGATCTCGTCGGCCGACAAGATGCCCGTGCCGATCGGGATCGGGCGCTTGCGAACGGTGTCGTATAGAACGAGGGCCGGCGTGGCCTTGGAGCTCAGACCCATCTTGGCGTGCTGGCCGACATCGACGACGTAATTGGGGAAAACGCGATTGGGGCCACCGTCCATGGACACAGCGACGACGTTGAAGCCACTGCCGTCGGCGAGCGACCTCAGGATAGGCGCGAATATGTCGCAAGCCCCGCAACTCTGCGCGTAGAAATAGAATATCCCGTAGCGCTTCGAGAGGTTGCGGAGCGCAAACTCCTGCTCGGCCTTGCGGTTGTCGATCCACGCACGCTTCGCGAGCGTCGTCACCGGACGCTGAAGCGTATAATCGAGATCGGGGTTTTGCCACATCGAGCGCTGCCACACATCGGAGAACATCGATGCGCGATCGAGCTGTTCGCGCTGGAAGCGGATATAGGCAGTGACGTTTTCTTCGGAGGGCTCCAGGATCGCCCGCGCCTTCAGCTCGTCCAGTTCCTTGGAGATCGAGGCTAGACGTTCGCTAGCTGCTGTTGCGCTCGGCGCCGGCGTCTTCTTTTCGGAAGGTCGTGGTTTGGGCTTCTCGCAATAGAACCAGGTTCCGAGCTTGCGATCCCCGCAATAGAAATCTCCGGAGGGTGCCTCGCTGTCGTCGGCCGATCGGTCATTGGGAGATGATGCCGATTCGGCCGACTCTGGTTGCGGTTGCGCGTATAGCGGCAAGCCGGCTGCGACCAAGCCGGCGCCGATGAGCGCGAGCGAACTACGGATCGCCTTCCTCATTTTGCTCCTCCATGTTGGAAATGCCGCTTTTCAGCGACCACAAGACCGCTTTCGTGAGCGGCGATTTGTGCATCTCGACAACTGCGCGTCCGAGCGGCGTGGTTTGAACAAACCCTTCCTCGTTGAACGCGACCCAGTCCTTGTCGATCAACGGCTTGATCGTGTCGGAGAGCTCTACCGGATTGATACCATACCATTCCTGCATCGAGAGCATGACCTCTTCGACTGCAACGGGGATATCGGCGCTCGCACGCATCAGAATGCCGAGCTGTAAACTGCTCACCTCGGGCCAGTGCCCAGGGGCCATGATGTACCGCTCGATGCCCGCGATGTGAGCTTTCTGCTCCTCGGGGCTCAAGCGGTCGAATTCTTCCTTCTCCATGCGCGGCATCTCCCTTGCTGGCCAGGCAGACGGTCATCTGTCCGGCCTCCTTTTAGCCATGCTGACCCAGTCAGCAGAGACGTCGGCTAGCCTGAACGAGCCGCCGATGCGCGCCAAAATTTCACGGCCCGTCGCAGTTGCGTGTAGCTTCATATTGTCGTCGTCCCACGCCAGCCATTTTTTCCCGACCAAGCCGTCGACCAGCTCGGCAAGGTCGAGCATGGTCAGCGGGGGAGAAAAAAACTCATCAACCAAATACTTGATCTCATCCGCCTCGAGCGGCGTATCGCCGCCGCAAAGTTTCAGAACCGTCCATTCGTGAATCATCACGCCCGGAAAATCCGAACGCTCCGCCACGGCCGCGCGCAGCGACCGCGGTGGATTATTTGCCGGCGTCGGGTCGATCGCGGCCCTGATCGGCGTGGAGTCGGTCATCCTGTCAATTCCCTCCCGGTCCATTTTGCCTATAATAAGCATCGATCTTTGCCTGAATCTCGCTGGCCATCTGAGCCTCTTCCGGGAGCTTCACGGCTTCGAGGAAGTCCGCGTAGATGTCCGAGAAATCCATCTTGCTCATGTCGAGGCGCGAAAATTCATCGATCGTGAAGCCCGCGCACTGCTCTTCCTTGGGCTTGCCCCACGGCTTGTCGATTTGCGGGCGGCCCTGTTCCTGAAGGATCCGCGTGAGCTTCGATTCAAAGCAGCAATAGGCCTTGCGCTTCGTCTGGCAGACCCCGAGGAAGCTCGACGAACAATAGCTCCCGATCGACACGCACAACCCGAGCCGGTCCTTCACATCGAGCTGCTTTTCCTCGTTCGAACAGAGAAACGTCGTCAGGAACTGCGTCGCGATACCCGCGAGGACGGCGGGGCCACCACTCAGCCCGGCCCAAGCGGCCGCGGCCGCTACACCACCGCTGAAGAGACCCGACACCTTGCCGGCACAGCAATTGACCAAACCAAACACCGGCTTGTGGCATGTTTCGCGCGTCCCTTTGAACAGGCCGAGCGTGTCCGGATCAAATTCCTTGCCGACCTGGTCGATCGCGCCGAGCGCGACGAGCGCATCCTTGAACTCGTTGGAAGCCTCATCCTCGATCTGGCTGCAGCTCCCGTTGATGCAATACACCGACCCACCACAAACATATTCCTTCACGTCGGTCGGAGTTGAATTCGGGATCGGGCATTTGAAGGTGCGTTCCATGACCTTGCACGGCCCGTTCGGCTCTTCATCCAGACAGGTGTCGCGCTGATGGCTGCACTTCGGATTGGCCTCGAGCTCGGCGCACTCACTCTGGCCGGCGCTTTCACCGTAGCAGGTTCCGTTCTGCTCGGTTGTCCCCTGCGGGCAAACCATGGTGACCGTCGCAGGCTGCGACAGAGTCAGTGAACACGTCGTGCCCGAAAGGGTGTAATTCGCGGGACAGCTATAATTGGGCTGTGCCGGATAGGTCTTGGTGCATGTCGTACCCGACAATGTGAATTCGGCAGGGCAGCTATAATTCGGGGTCGCGGGCTGCGTCTCGGTTTTGCTGCACATATTGCCGTCGAGGCTGTAACCCACAGGGCAGGAGAAGATCGGTGTCGCCGGCTGCGAGAGCACCGACTTGCACTTGTCGCCCTGAACTTTCCAGCCTGCCGGGCAACTATATGTAACGTCGGCAGGCTGCGCGAGGTCGATCGTGCAGACAGAGCCCGCAAGACTACCGCCGTTCGGGCAGCTGTAGGTGACGGTCGCGCTGGTCTCATCGGTGCGCGAGCAGGTCGTTCCCGAGAGGTTGAAACCAGTGGGGCAGTAATAGACCGGTGACGCCGACGTCGACGTGACGATCGTGCAGGTCGTTCCATTCAGCACACCGCCGCTGGGGCAGGTATGCGTGACGGTCGCGGGCAAAGTGCTACTCGTGTTACAAACATTGCCAGCCAGCGTGCCGCCGCTCGGGCAGCTATATGTTACCGAGGCCGGGCTGGAAGAGCTCGTTTGGCATGTGGTTCCGTTCAAAGTACCGCCATTCGGGCAGCTATAAGACACGGTGCCAGGGGTGACGTTCACCCACGTACACATCGACCCTTCGACGATGGTGCCACCCGGGCAGGTGTAATTGACCCTTGGATGGAAGAAGCACTTCCGCCCTGAATATCCTTGAGCGACCCCTTCCTTGTAGAAGCCAATCCAGCCCGTCGGGCAGGTGCTGCCGGTTTTCGCGAAACCGCAATAAGGCTTACCCTCGAAGGTATAGAGAGTATCCATGAGCGCCGTGACGGGGCACTGATAGACCGGCGTACCCGGCGTCTGATTCGCCGTCTCGCAATTGGTGCCGTTGACCGTCCCGCCGCTGGGGCAGCTATAACTGGCCGTCGCCGCATAGCTGCCCGAGGTGACACATTCGGTCCCCTGCAGCGTACCGCCATTGGGGCAGCTATAATTCGGCGTGGCGCCATAGCTGCCGGTCGCCGTGCAACTTGTTCCCACAAGCGTATAGCCTGACGGGCAGCTGTAATTGGGGACCGCGCTGTATGTCCCTGTCTGCGTGCACGTCGTGCCGGAAAGGTCATAGCCCGCCGGACAGGTGAAGTAGACGTCAGCCGGTTGCGAGAGCGTCCGCGAGCAAGTGGTGCCAGTCAGGTTATAGCCATTGGGGCAGCTATAGCTTGCAGTCGCCGCATAGGT
The DNA here is from genome assembly GCF_051550705.1 of Sphingopyxis selenitireducens. NCBI lineage: Bacteria > Pseudomonadati > Pseudomonadota > Alphaproteobacteria > Sphingomonadales > Sphingopyxidaceae > Sphingopyxis > Sphingopyxis selenitireducens. The sequence goes on along the minus strand of NZ_JBPULG010000008.1, from coordinate 10,436 downwards.
CGATTTCGACCGGCACGTTGTCCCCTCCAAAACATATCCTGACGGGCAGTTATAGTTCGGGGTCGCTGATTGCTGGATCGTGCGAACGCAGCGATCACCTTCGAGCATATAGTCTGCCGGGCAGCTATATCCGGTGATGATCGCTGGCTCGGTCGTCGTGCGCGTGCAGGTCGTGCCCTGCAGGCTGAAGCCCGGGGGACAGCTGTAGCTCGACACGGCCGCGGGCTGGGTAACGACACAAGTCGTCCCCTGCAGAACGCCGCCATCCGGACAAGTGTAAGTCACATCCGCCGGCTGTGTGAGCGTCTTGGTGCAAGTCCGCCCGACGAGCGTATATCCATCCGGGCAGCTAAGTTCTTCAACGCGCTCCGGGGTAGTTACGGTTACACCGACGTCACAAGTCGCGTCATAATAGTCCTGCTTTTCGCCGACTTTGACCTCTTCGCAGGTGCCCGGGGTATTGGAGATATTTTCGCCGAGCTCCGAGCTCGAAGCGTTGTCGTTGATCTCCTGACCCTTCTGGCGAATGTCCTCGAGCCAAGCTGGATCGACCTGCGACCGGTTGGCGTCGCCGCCCATCATCACCTGCCAGGCTTCGTTCCCGACGGCGCTGCCGCCCGCCGAATTCAACGCCCCGTCGTCGCTACCGAACAGATTCGACAAATCGTCGGGTGCAGTCGCGTAGCCAGGGATGACGTCCGAATTGACTTGCTGGTCGGGGATCGAGGCGGCGCCTTCTTTCCCCGATTTGGCAAATGCTTCGCCGTCTTTGCCCGCCGCGGTGATTTCTCCCGAGGCCGGCGCCGTCTGGGCGAGGGCAGTCAGGGGGGCCGCAAGCGACAGCGATATTGCCGCACCTATGCCGACAGCACATCGGGTCCAACGCTGCACGTCGCCGAAAAGCAGGATATCGCTCATATGCCCCGGCCTCCCTTCAACCGCGCAAGCGCCTGGCCAGCGATCGGCGCGCCCGGGCCCCGCCCGTCGACAAATGTCTCCAGCGCGTATTCAAGCGGCACATTTCCGCTCATGCGATCAAAGGGCGGCACAGAGGTCCGACAATTGAACCCATCGCAAAGCTCGAACTCGGAAGTCACGACGACGATCGCCGGCACTGCCGTCACGTCGAAAGCGCGAAACAGCCGAGGATCGATGCCGATGCTGCCGTAGGCGTCTTCATTGTCGACGACCTTCATAATGCCCTGCTGGAAGGCTTTCATGGAGTTGCCCGGGAAGCCGTTAAAGACGACCGTGCCGCCGGCCTTCGCCGTGTCGCGAATGAGCTTCTTCAGACTCTGCTCGGGCATCGACAAGGACGCAAAGACGATGAGCTGGGGTGCGCCCTTATCGCTCGCCTCGAGATCATTCGACGCCTGCAGCATCTGATCGAAATCGATTGGCCCGGCAGGCCCGCCACCGAGGATCCCTTTGTTATCGCGAAGATTGCGGTTCCCGCCATCAGCGGCGGCCTTCGCATCCTCCCGCATCTCTTCCCCGCGTCGGGCCACCTCGCGGACGAGCGCTTCCGCATCCGGGTCGGCAGCTTCGCCGCGGCTCAGCACCGCTTGAAGATCCAGCCCGTCGACAGTTTGTGCCAGCACCGCGACGCCGCCGACCACGCTGATGGCGGCGGCGGCCGCCAAGACCTTGGCCTTGCGAGACCAATTGTTCAAAGGACGCAGCAATTTCGCTTCCTCCACACAAGATATCCCATGTCTTCACCGACAGCGGGATAGGTGTTGCCGGATCCCGGCTTCATGTCGGAGGCGCCGATCGGCGGACAGGCCCAACGGCCTTTGACCATCGGCGAGGGCACGGTGGCCTGAAAGCGGTACTGCTGCTTGCGCATGATCGGCATGATATATTTGCCGCACAGCCCCTTCTTGCCCATGGTCCCCCAAGCGATGCCCTGGCGATGCAATTTGAAAGCGAAGCGCGAAAGCGCGAGCCGGCTGGACTGAACATGGCCGATATGCTCGGAGATGTTCCCGTTCATCGGGTACATCGATCCGAGGCAGCCGGCGCACCAGAAGAGCGGATCGAGCGGGAGCTTCAGAGTTGCCGCACCGCAATCGGCCGAACAGGCGGTCTGCGCCAACGGATTGGCGAACAAGGCAACTTCGGGATTGATGAGCGCGGTCAGCGCATCATCCTGCCAAAGCGGGTCGATTTCGGTGACATAAGCGATATCGAACGAGGACTGCTCGAGGCAAGCAACGTCAGTCAGGATCTCCATCCAGTAGAGCAAGGGATAGACATACCAATGGACGTGCCACTTCGCGCCGCGATCATGGCCGTCCACGCTATCGGCAGCGCGGCCGTGCCCGATATTGAATCCCGGGGAAATTTTCTTGCCGCCGAGGCTGGCGAAGCACCACGGCTTCATGGTCACGTCGGCAAGGCGAACCGGCTCCCAAAAGCCCATGGCGACACCGATCCGCGGCAGGGGCGACCCGCAGGCGCAAATTGGAAGGTCGGGGTTTTCGGTGTCTGGCCGATTGGACGGCATGATCTTGAGCCCCCCGACCGAAAGCGGGAAGAGGCATGACCAGCAAACATCGGTGACCGGATTCACGAACTTGCCCGTGCATTTGCCGGGCGTCCCCTCGATTCCGCTACTAATCTGCGCACGCGCGGGCGGAGCCGAGGCCGAGACGGCCATGAGGCCGCAAAAGAGCAACATGAAGGACATGGCACGCCGACCAGCGCGGATGCTGAGAAACCTCATTTTCGGCCAACCCCAAGCGGAACCTCGGAAACGCGCATGGCTTTACCTTCCGGCTCGACGACCGCAGGCACCGCGCGGATACCGAAGCGGCCGACCAAAAAGCCGCCCTGATCGAAATAGAACCGGCGCTGATGTTGTGTCATCGCGTCGAGCGGTGCGCCCTTGATCATGATGAGCTTGGCCGACTGATCGTCGAAACGCCGCAGGGCCCAGTTGACCTGATCCCTGTCATCGCCGTCGATGAATACCAGCTTTTGGCGGATCGCTATGAAATCCATCGGGTTGACCCGCTGGCCCGCGCGCGCGATCGCGTTGCCCTTGTTGTCGTAAATATCCTGCTCAACAACCATCGCCGGATCGAAGATCCAGCTGCGTGCGCGGACAGCCAATGCGATGCCAACTACCGGTCGAGGACGCCGGACGCCCGCTTCCGTGCGCCGCGTGAGTTCGGCATTCATTCGCTCGATCCCACCGCTGGCTTCCAACGTCTTCAGCTTCTGCTCGATCGTGCGGAGAAGATCAGGCTCGGTGATGCGAAAAACCGCGCCTTGCTGGCCATAGTCCTTTGCCGAGGCCAGTGGTGCGAAAGCGCTGCACGCGACCGCCGCAAGGAGAGCCAGGCGCCGCCTCACAGGAGCGACCATTTCGAGACGCCAAGAATCTGCCGCCGGCACACGAACCCGATCGCGGCATAGCGGCTATCGAAGCCATCGGGATGCGGGCTGCCCATGTAATAGCAGCCGTCGGGAATCACTCCGGTCGGCCCGGCTTCCAGCTTCTCCCCTCGCGACGACAGAGGCTTGAGCTTCCCTACAACGCGTTCCGACGGCGCATCGCCGTGCGGGCCAGCCTCCCAGCTCAGGATAACGTCCGACCCACGATGCGAGATTTTGTCGCCCGGCACTCCATAGGCGATCTTGCCGAACGCTGGCGGCTCGGCCCCGAAATGCGCACGGACGAGCGAATTGGACGGCGGCATGAAGAACGCAATTTCGCCGCGCTCCACGCGCTTTCCGCGCTCGAAGAAATAGGCCCAATTGGGCAATGATGGCGTCCGGTTGATGAGGAAGCCGTGGGTTTGCGCAAAATTGTCGAGCGACAACCACGCCGCGGTCCCGGCTACGGCGCAGATTGCAATCAGCGAATTCCGCAAGAACGGAGAGCGCACCCATGCCATTTCGTTACTGGCCTCCGCCGGGAAGCAAGCCTTCACCACTGCCAAAGACCGGTGCGGGCGCTGGCGCCTGCATCGGCTGCGCTGCCGGCGGCAAAGAGGGGGCAAGACCCGGCATCGCCGGAGCGCCCATCACGCCGCCGACGCGGGGCGGAGGATTCCGCTTGATGAACTCGCCGACGGCCGACCGGACCTCAGGGGTGATGTCCGGAACCGACGCCGCCACGACCGCTTCGCTGACGACGATCGTCTCACCGGCAGCGGCCCGATCCTGAAGAGTCTTCTGCATCGCCGACATGAAATGGCGCGTGTCCGCATCGACTTGTTCTGCGCTTACGCCCGACCGCGCTTCCGCCATGATGAAGTCATTGGCCATGCCAGCCAGACTGATTGAAACGATGCGGCGCTCTTTCAGAATCAGCAGCTCGCGCGTTGTCCACCCGCCCCATACAAGAGCGGCGATCAATGCGGTCCCCGTCGCAAGCTGCCCCCAGGTGAAACCAGCGAAGTCGGCCCGGCGCGCCGCCGGCGCAGTAGCATCGGTTGCCGGAACGAGCGGCTCATCGCCGACCTTCAAAACCAGTTGTTCAGTCATTGGAAATTTCCCCCTGATTGGGTGTCTTATCGGCCATCAGCGCGCCGCGCCGGGTGATGCAGAAAAACACGACACAGCCGCCGAAGAGGTACAGAAGGACCTCAGCGAATTCGGAACGACGCAATTCGTCGGCCGCGACATAATGGTTCGAGAGATTTGCCGCCTCGACGAAGAACTGGTCGACGCTGGCGTTCGCCATGAGGACAAACAGGCCTAGGATGAGGCCAGCAGCAGCAAGGCAATTGATCGCCAGCCAGCACGTCACCGAGACCAGCGAATAGGCGAAATCCTGGAGCAGCTTGCGGGGCTGAATATCCACAGCGCGCGAACGGTGCGACAGCGGAGCGGCCGAGGCGCTCATTCCGCTGCCTCCGCATACCCGTCAGTGCGGCCGCCGCGGGGATTCTCTCGACCGGGGAATGCTACCTCCTCGATCGCCTCCGCCATGGTAAGGCCGGCTGCCACCTTACGGTCGATCGAAGCGAAGACCTGCGGGCTCGACGAATAAAGCGTCGACGAATACGGATCGAGCACGAGCCGACCGATCGCGAGCATCTCCGGCCCTTTGATCATCACGTCCGAATACTCGGTGCCGTTGCGCTTCAACGATCGCATCATCGCCTCAACCGCATCGCTCATGTCGAACCGGTTGAGTTTTTTGAAATCTGCGATCGTTTCCGGCTTTTGCTGCAGGATCACAAACCAGTCGCTGTTTTCCAGCGCCGCGATCGACCCTTCAGATTTGTAATAGTCGTTGAGCGACTGAGTTGCGGTGATGAGCGAGGAACCATATTTGCGGCAGGTTCGCGCATAGGTCTCGACGAAATCGGCCATCGAGCCGCCCTTGAGGAGCTGCCAAGCTTCATCGAGCAACAACGCCTTGCGCGTGTTGCGATCCTTGCGCATCGCCTGGGCCGACAGGAACATGATTGCCGCCAACACCACCGACCTAAGCTCTTCGCGAGCGGACAGATCCGACAGTTCGAACACTGTGAGGGACGCCCCGATCTTCAAAGTGGATTGGCCCTTGAAAAAACGGCCGTAAGTGCCGCCATCAGCAAAGGGACGCATCGCGATCGCGAGCGCCTCGCCCTGGACGTGTCCTGTGTCCTTCAGCGACGAAATGACCCCATCGATCGAACCGCGAATGCCGTGCGCTTCCCACTCTGCGTTAACGGCGGCGTCGATGAGACCACGCTCTGTGTCGTCGAGACGATCGATGTGCCTACCCATCTGACCGATGATAGCCTTGAGCATCGCAATGCAATCGAGCCGATAATCCTCGTCCCGCTTTGCTTCTTCTTCGTCGATCATTGAGAAGGGATTGAGGCAGAAACCCGAGCTCATCGTAAACTCGACGAATTCGCCGTTCTGCAGCTTGCTGCTATGTTCGAAGCTTCGGCCGTCATCGATGACGATGACCTTCGCGCCGGCGCCGACCAGCGCCGACGTCATTTCCTGCAGAAATACCGACTTACCTGAACCAGACTTGCCAAAGACGGCCACATTGTGATTGCCGGCGGTGTTCTCAAACGGCGACCAGAAGAATGGCTGACCGCGGCGGCCGAGAAGCAGCATGTGCGGTACTGGACCGCCATTATATTCGCCCTGCAGCGGTGCAATGTTGGCGACCGTGGTCGTCAGCATGGTTCGAAAGCGTTTGAGACGCTCGAAATCCCGCGCGAGACCGTTCGGCATGGTGAGCGGCATAACGGCAAGCAGTCCAGCCATCTGCAAGTAGCGCTCGTCCTGGAGCTCCCATCCAGCCGCCTTATAGACGGCTTTCAGATTGCGCTCGTTCCGGTCGCCATCGCCGTATGGCGAAACGCTCATCACCCCGTAGAAAACGCGTACCAGCTTCTGCCCCTGCCGAAGCTGGTCCTGGACATATTCCCACTCGCGCGACTGATCGCGGACCTGCGGCGTGAATTTGGCGCTCTGAGAATTCGCAAGGCTCGTCGTGCGCATGAACTTGAAGCCCGCCTTGGCAGTCGCCGCCTGCTCGTCGGGGTAGTAGATCGTGAGCAGGGTCGCGATCGGACACGGCATCCGGAGCTTATCGATATACGGATCGCCAATCAGGCGAACCGTGTCCCACGGCGCCCAACGTGGCGGGAGATTTCGGATCGCGTAGCAGCGGAAGTCGAAACGGTCGGGGACGACCTCGCCGATTTCTGGCGTGCCGTCTTGCAGCGCGCCGAGGGCGCGAAACCGTTCGGTCCGCACCAGAATCCGGTTCGGATCGGTGACGATCTCCATATCGCGGCGCACGGCCTGATCGGCAATCGGATCGAAGCGGTTGTAATCCACCACGTCCTCGCCCGAAACTGTGGTCGGCGAGGTCAAGTCATCAATGAGCTTCAAGAGCCCGATCGGATCGAGGATTTGAGACTCCACATCGATCGACCGCAACATCGACGACATGGATTCGCGCAGCGCGATGAGCTCTTCGTCGCTGACCTTCGCGCCTTCCGGCACTCCGAGCGAGATGAAGACGCGATGCGACCGAAGGTGAAAGGGCGCATCCTTCGAAAGGCTCGACCAGACACCTTGCTCGAGATAGTCGGCCCGGTGCTGCGCTATACGCTCATACACTCCACCTGCCATCTGGCGCGGCACAAACCATTGCACCATGCGATCAGCGATCCGGGGGCTCATCCATTGAACGATCTGGATCGAGGTTTTGTCCGGAATACCTTCGGACAGGAACTGAGAGATGATCTCGCTGGTCTGGTCGTCTGCGCCGACCAACGGCGAGATCTCAAGTATGAAGCCGCGCGAGGCGCTATTATAGTAAAGCCCCGTCTTTGGATCGAAACTCCGATAAGGGAGCCAATCGGCGAACATCGGGATCGCGGTCGACGGCAACGCCTTGTCGACCTTGCGCGGGCCGCCCAGCAGATCGCCGAGGAACTTATCGAACCAGCCCGCCATCAGTTGCCATCCGGTGCGGGTTGTCCGCCGAGCCCCGGTGCGGTGACGACCGTATCCCCTTGCGCAGTAGCCGCTATCGCCGCGGCCGTCGCCGCATCGGATGGCGGAACGTCCACGGGCTCGGGCCCCTTTCGCGTTGCAGAAAGCCGGCGTTCGACTTCGGCCCGGAAAACCTCACCGGTTATTGGCTTTGCCGATGTCGGCTGCGAAACACTGGCCAGCTCCGCCGGCGCGGGCGCGCCAGCCGCGAGTTCAACCAGCGACAACCGAGCAGGGATAGCCGCGCCGGGACCAGCCAGCTGACGATCGGCGGAGTGACCTGCAGCAAGCTGGGGCTCGACGTAGACCACCGTTTCATCACGCCAGCGGCCGAAACGATCCGTCCGCGCAGGCAGAACGACTTTGAGCGATGCTGCGGAATGGGCGGCTGGCGCGTTCGCCGCAATCGGCGACGCGGCAGCGCCCGCTGCGGCGCCACCCATCATGGAGGCAATTGCCTGATCGTCGATATTCGAAGTCGGCGAGCAAATGCCATCGGGCGCGCGGCAGATAAAGTTTCCTTTGACGTTTCCGCCCATGGAGGCACAGCCCGTGAGGGCGAGCGCGGCGGGCAGAATTAGAAGCGGTGAAGCACGCATGTCGTCAGCTCCTGTTGCTATTGATGGCAAGGGTGCGGCGGCGCTTCAGGCGAAGGGAGAACAGCGCTTCGCCGCCAAATGTGGCGCCGAGGATCAGCATCATGCAGATCGACAAGGATTTGATCAGCGCAAAGAGCAATGCGTATCGCCCCGCTACACCGAATTCGGTCAATCCGGCGCTGGCGACAAATGCCGCCCCTGCGAGGCCCAGAAAGAAGAGGGCAAAGAGTCCCACTTCTGCGCGATCTATGCGCTCCATCACTTCGCTCCCTTGAGCCAAGTTTCCAGAACAGCACGGGGGCGATAGCCTTCCAGCACAGTGCCGTCGGAGCGCACCAGAACCGGAGTGCCGCTGAAGCCATGTGCGCGCGCGAAATTCTCATTCGCATCGAGGCCGCTCGTGTCGCAGCTCGCCGGGGCAACTTCGGCACCGGCATAGGCCGCGCGAAGCGCGCGGGGCTTATCTTTCGCGCAGTAAACGCGATTGGAGAGATCGCGGGTGCCAAGCGTCGAAATCGGACGCTCGATCACGCGCACGTTCATCTGTTCCAGTTCATTCGCAAGCGCGCGGCAGAACCCGCAATGCAGATCGGTAAAGATCGTCACAGGCGTCCCCGAAGGATTTCCCCACACGATGGCGCCAGTAGCGGGGAGCTTGGACAGGTCGACCTTTTGCGCGGCCGCCGGGGGCGGCGCCGCGCGGCTCGGGCCCGCCGCATTGGCGAGCTGGGGCACTGGCGTTTCTTCTTCCTCGACGCCCGCCTTGGCGGCACCGCCAAGAAGCATATCGGGATTCATCTCGAGCAGCTTCGCCGCCGTCAGATCCTGCCGCGATTCCATATCGTAGACGCGGCCGACGATGAGATAGCGCGCGCTGCCGTCGACGTAGAACAGCGTCTTGCCGGCAACGACTTCACAGAGCCCCGCCACCTTGTCGCAGTCGATCGCCGAGACTTGTGTCTTCGGAAGCCGCGCTTTCAGAAGAGCGGACACTCGGCTCGGCTCGAGACGGTCGGCGGCATAGACGGCGGTTGCCGCGCCGCCAAAAGCCACCATCGCGAGCAATGCTACCTTGAGCTTCATCTTACGCCCTTTCATCAGTTGCGCACGAACGCGCCGTCGAGGAAGACGATCTCAACCTCGACGCCCGTCGGCATTTCAATCACCGGCTGATATTGTTCGGCCCGTTCGATCAGATACTGGGACAGCATGTCGCCAGCCTGGCTCACGCCTTCGCCGATGCCGCCCTTCGCGATATCGCCCGTCGAGAGCTTTTCGCGCTTGCCATCGACAATCGTCGTTGCTCCCGAAAGGAAGCTGGTCGAATTCGCAGAGAAGCCGCGACCGATCCCGCCAACTAGGCCGGCAAAGAATGCCTGCATGGTCAGGCTACCCTCGCGACTGACAACGCGGCCGCGCACGCCGGTCTTGCCGCCGAATGCGATGAAGCCCTTAACTTCGCTCTCCGCATATCGCCCACCGGGCTGGGGGCAGGTCATCTTCGCGAGTTTCACATAGACCTTCTCCGAAGAGAGATCCCCGCGCGCCGCGCCGTTGACGAGACACCCATCGATCCGGGTCGTCAGCACCTTGCCATTCTGCGCAACCGAGCGCGCGGGGCCAACGATGCGCAGCACAACCGGGAGAGGGTCGGATTGCGACTGCACGTTGGATGCTGCATCGACGCCAACGATTACCCGGGCCTTCGCGTAGCTGTTCGCGGGCAGATAATTCGGGCTGTCAGATACGAACATGTTGCCGCCCGTCGGGGCCTTGGCCGCGCCGCCAGTCGACGCCGGCGTCGCCGCAAAGCTGATCACCTTGAGCTCGCGCCGCGATTGAGCTGCAGCGGCCGCCGCACCTGCAACCGCATCATAAGCGGCAGGGCCACCAGCTCCATACATCGCAGTCGGGCCTGCACCGGGTCGGGGCGAAGACTGGGCGGCCGCAAGCTGCTCCTTCAGCGTACGGTTTTCGTCATCATAGGCAGACAGGACACGCGTACCCTCAGAAGCCATATTCTGGTTCTCGGATTTGAGCGCGTCGATCTGTGCCTGCAATTGCTCGAGCTGATCGCCCTGCCCCGACATCCTGCGAATCTGGTTGTCCTGCTGCGTCAGCCGGTTTTCCGACATTGACAGCCATTCTTTCTCGGACAGATTCCGCGCCGCGAGATCATCGGTCGAAACCTTGATGTTCTGCGACGCTATCTCGGTTGCCTGACCCGGCGCATCGGAATTGCCGGTAAAGAACAGCCAGTACCCTGCGCCCGTCAATAACAGGCCGCCAACGCCAAAAAGCAGCATCCGCTGCCTCTTCTCAACGCCTTCGTTCACCGAAAGGCTTGAACCTTCGGGGACGGCGGGG
>NZ_JBPULG010000007.1:0-236287 GCF_051550705.1 Sphingopyxis selenitireducens | reverse complement strand
CGTAATCCGGATCCCAGAGCACCTGAATGGAAATTTTATGCTGACCGCTGGGCAATTTGCCGGGTTGACGGGTCGTTAGGTTGCCGCCGCTTATCCCCCATACTTTTCGTGGATTGATTTACTGTGCTCGGCTGCGTGGCGAGGAACCCACCTCTTGCGATATCGCTTAAAATCTTTTCCATTAATTTCGTCACAGAAAGGGAGACGCGCATCTCAATTCTGTGACTGGCCTCATCGTGTTGAAATTTCGCGATTGTCACTGGAAGGTTCGCTATATTCGATGGGCAGATATCGATTTGATTTTAAAAGTAAAAATTTCTGATGGACTGGCAGACGGCACTTTCGCCCAGTAAATTTATTTTATATTATATTTCAATGGTTTATTTTCTGATTGATAATTGAGTGGGAGTAAGGTCTTACTCCGGGCGCGAGGAGCCTATCTTACGCTCATGGCCGAACCCGTTCTGAAACTGAAAGTCCAGTTGCTGTGTGGCGACGAGATCGCGATGGGGCCCGGCAAAGCCGACCTTCTCGACGCCATTCACACGCATGGCTCCATCTCGGCCGCAGGACGCGCGCTCGGCATGAGCTATCGGCGTAGCTGGCTCCTCGTCGATGCCATGAATCGCTGCTGGACGGAACGGCTGGTGGAGACGATAGCCGGCGGCGGAAAAGAACGCGGCGCCAGGGTCACCGATGCCGGACAGAAAATACTCGCGGCGTATCGGGAAATCCAGAGGTCGGCACTCCAGTCGGTCCATGGAGACGCGTATCGGGAGCTAGGCCGTAAAGTGCGGGAGGTTCCGTTGGCACCGGATGCGGCCAGAAGTTCATAACCGCTTGCCGCAAGCCCAGTCGGGACGCCCGAGGCGCGGTTCCACCAGAAACTGCTTGTCGGTCAGAGCTTCGAGAAAAGCGAGGAGCGGCGCCATCTCCGTGTCGGAAAGCGCCACGCGATGTCGGCGGATAGCATGGGCCAGCGTGGAAGAACTCCCGTCGTGCCACCATGGCCGGGTCACGGCGACGTTACGCAGCGGCGGCGTGCGGAAATAACCCTCGTCGGCCTCGCGGCCCGTATGTTCGGCAAGCCCACGATCAGATCCGATTGGATCGCCGAGGCGATGATAGGCCGCATCGGTAAGCAGCGGCCCCGAATGACAGGAAGTACAGCCGGCGGACTGAAACACGCCTTGCCCCTCAAGCTGAAGCGGCGTCAGCGCGGCCAGATCGCCCCGCACGGCGCGGTCATACGGGCTGTCGAGCGCGACCATCGTCCGCTGGAATGCGGCGAGCGCCGCCGCGACGTTCGGCACATCGATTCGCCCCTGCTGCTCGGGAAAGGCCTTTGCAAACATGCGGCGGTAGCAGCGGTTCGCGCCGAGCCGCCGACCTAGCTCCGCCTCCTTGCCTGTCATCCCCATCTCAACGGGATTCTCGCCAAGCAGCGGGATCAGCGCCTGCACTTCAAGCGAGGTTGCAGATGGATCGGCGAAGGTCAGCCGCGGCAGCCACGCCACATTGCCAAGCCCGGGCGCGTTGCGGCGGCCGGGGTCTCCATGGACGCCGGGGCGTGTCGCATTGCCGTCGGCGAAAGCGCGCTTCTGTTCGTGGCAACCGGCACAAGCGAGCGTACCGTCAAGCGACAGGTCGGCATCGTAGAAAAGCCGCCGCCCGAGTTCGACCTTGGCATCGCTCATCCGGTTGTCACGCGGAACCGGCGGCGGCAGGACGCCCGGAGGCAGGTTCCAGGACCAGGGTGGCGCTGTCGCCGCGGTCAGAAGCAACGCTGCCGCGCCGAGGAACGCTTTCACGGCAGGGGCGCAACCAGAAGCGTCAAAGCGTCGGTCCCGTTCGCGGAAACTTGCAGCATGTAGGTGCCGGGCGTCAGCCGATAATCGACCATCTTGCGGATGCCCGAGCAGTCGGGACCGCGCCCGTGAGCGACCGATGGCCATGCAACGCCATCTTTCACGACATCGATCCATGCGCCCGAACTCAGCGCCACCCGCCACATGCCTTCTTCCGCAACGGTGAAGCTGGCCAGTCCGCCAAAGCTTACGCTCCCACCCGGCTTTTCGGGCCGCAGCGGATAGGCAATTTTCGGCGTCGGCAACAATTTGAACTGCATCGCCCTTCCCGAGATCAAGCGGGCCGTTGCACTTCCCTTGGCGTTGGCCTCCGCTTTCATGGTGCCGGGGGCAGCCCATCCTGTCAGCGGCGCGGGAAGCTCCGCGGGCGCGGTGCAGGCCGGCGGTGCCTCTGCTTGCCGGGCTTGTGAAGGCGGGCCGACAAGCGACGCCGGAAGCGCGCACGCTAGCAGAAGAGCGAAGCGAGGCATCAGCGGCTTTCCTTTCGATCAAACACTATATACCGCTGGATATAGAGATTCGGCGATAAAAAAAGGGGAAATTCATGCAGCCCACCCTCTCATTCCTGCTTTGCGCGACCTGCATGTTTGCGCCGCAGGCTTATGCTCAAGACGGCGGAAACCCGTTATCGGAAGACGATCGCTTCGCACTCGGCCAGATCGTCGTCACCGCGCCGCGCAGCGAGGGGATTGGGATCGGAATCGACGGAGAAGCCTTGTCGTCCGAGGCGATCTATAAATTCAATCGCACGTCGCTCGACGATGCGGTCAATCTGATGCCGGGGGTCGTTGCGGGTAACAGCGGCGGCACGCGCAATGAGCGGCTGGTCTTCGTGCGCGGCTTCGACCGGTTTCAGGTGCCGCTGTCGATCGACGGCATTCGTGTCTATTTGCCTGCCGACAACCGGCTCGATTATGGCCGCTTCCTGACCACTGACATTTCCGAAGTACAGGTCGCCAAAGGCTATGCGTCGGTACTCGACGGCCCCGGCGCGATGGGCGGCGCGATCAACCTCGTGACGCAGCGACCGACCAAGGCGCTCGACATCGATGTGCGCGGCACGGTCAATTTCGATAATGATGTCGGATATGCCGGTTATTCGACATCCGCGCTTATCGGCACACGACAGGACCGCTGGTACGCGCAGGCGAGCTATGCGCGGAGCTTCACCGACCATTGGGACCTGCCGAAAAGTTTCACGCCGATCGTTCCGGCACTTGAAGATGGCGGTGAACGCGATTTCTCCCGCACCCGCGATTGGCGCGTCAACGTGAAGCTTGGTTACACGCCCAACGACACCGACGAATATGCGATCAGCTATACGCGGCAGGAAGGTGCGAAGAATGCTCCGCTTCACGTCAGCGATCTCGTCACGACGCCGCGATTCTGGAACTGGCCTTTCTGGGATATCGAAAGCGTCTATTTCCTGTCGACGACCGCGCTCGGCGACCGTGCGACGCTCAAGACGCGCGCCTATTATAATCAGTTCGATTCGATCCTGCGTTCGTTCAACGACCGCACCCAGACGACGCAAAGCCGTCCCTTCGCATTCGACAGCCCCTATTTCGACAAGGCATGGGGCGGATCGACCCAGCTGGATTTCCGGGTAAGCGACGCGGACACGCTGCGCCTTGCCTTCCACTATCGCCACGACAAGCATGTCGAGGCGCAGACCAGCTTCTCGACCGCAGGGGTGGGAACGACCGAGCCGCCGCAAACGCAGACCGAAAACACATTTTCAATCGCGCTCGAAAACGAACTGGCGATCACCCCGGCGCTGCGTTTCAAGGTCGGCGGGAGCTTCGACTGGCGCGACCTCAAGCGCGCGGAGGAGTTCGGCTCGCCGCTCGGCACCTCCGGAACGCCCTCCGTCATCTATCAATATCCACGGAAGGATGCCGAGACCTGGAATCTTCAGGGGCGCTTCGACTGGGATGCGAGCGACGCCGTGACATTGCACGCCAGCCTGTCGTCGCGTGCGCGCTTCCCGACGATTTTCGAGCGGTTCAGCCAGCGGTTCAACACCGCCATTCCAAACCCGCAGCTCAAGGCGGAGCGCGCGACCAATGCCGAAATCGGCGGAAGCTGGACAAGCGGCGGCGTGCGGCTCGACGGCGCAATCTTCTACAGCTGGATCGACGACGCAATCTTCGGCGTGCTGACGCCCGCATATCCATGCACCGCCTCGACCACGCCCCCGGCAACGCCAACACCCGGCTGCACGCTTCGGAATCTGACCCAGAGCCAAAATGTCGGCAGCGGTGAATATTATGGCGCCGAAGCGTCGGTCACCGCGACCCTGACGCAAGGATTCGAAGTCGGGGCCAACTATACGCTTACCAAGCGCGACCTGTCCTATGCCGCCAATCCCGCGTTCCGGCCAACCGGCGTGCCGACACACAAGGCGCTTGTCTATGCCGACTGGTCTCCGCTCGGCGGACTGCATATCCAGCCAAGCGTCGAGCTCGCGTCCAGTCGCTGGACATTGTTCACAGCCACGCCGACGACGCAGCCGGCCCGCTACGTCCGGACCGGATCCTATGTGAGCGCCGCCATCCGGATCGAATATTCCATTAGCGACAAGATCGACATCGGCATCGGCGCACGAAATATCCTGGACGAGGAATATAGCCTCACGGACGGTTTCCCGGAGCCGGGACGCACCCTGTTTGCGACGGTCCGGGCGCGCTACTGATCCCGCGAAGGCCAGTCTTATCGACACAAGTCACGGCCGCTTCTGGCCTGTGGGGAGAGGCCGATTCCAGGAAAAAGGGCCGCGAAGTGGGCCATAGGCTTCGCGGCCCGTAACTGACATTTCCAACCAGCATAAAAGGCCCTTTCCATTCAGCGTAATGATACTCTATATCATTACCATGCCCCTACAGAATGCAGCGCACCGCCCCTTTTCAACCCTGTTCGAAGAGGTCGAGAGACTTCATGATGGCAAAGCTTGGGGGAGCTTTCTCGATGCCGGAACCGGCACGAATTCCATGGGCTGGATCAGCACCCTCGCGACCGACCGCTGGACTGCGGTGAGCGGCGCCGAGGCGCATGCCATTCAGGTTGGTGATGCAGTCGCCGCAACCCGGCGTCCCCGGGACCGTATCGTGGTCGGCAACTGGGCCAACCCGGACCTGCTCGCCGGCGAGAGCTATGATACGGTGCTTGCCGACTATCTTCTCGGCGCGATCGACGGTTTCGCACCCTATTTTCAGCATCGCCTGTTCGAACGGCTGCGCCCGCTCGTCAAACGGCGCCTGTATGTTGTGGGCCTTGAACCCTATGTCACCGGAGCGCCTGAAACGCCCCCGAGCCGACTGGTCTGGGAGATCGGTCGCTTTCGCGACGCATGCCTGCTCCTCGCGGGAGAACAGCCCTATCGCGAATATCCGGCGCAATGGGCGGTCGATCATCTCGAGGCGTCGGGATATCGGGTGATCGCGGCAAAGCGCTTCGCCAATCGCTACAAACAGCGTTTCGTGAACAGCCAGATCGATATGTGCGCCCCGCGCCTCGCGAAGATCGCCGATCGGGCACTGTCGGCGTCGCTCGCGGCGCGCGGAGAGATACTACGTACCGAAGCCCTGAGGCATATCGAGCGCGAGGGAAGCCTGCGCCACGGATTCGATTATATTCTCGCCGCCGAACCGGCCTGATCCGCCGGCTGGGGAAGGAGGGGCGCGGGACTAGACACCCCTCCTTCCGGCCGCCCCGTTGGCCTAGAAACTGGTGCGCAGCCCGAAGACGAAGTTGCGCCCTCGCAGCGGCGACGCATTCTTGATGAAGGACGCGTGGTTATAGGCGAGTTCGTTGGTCAAGTTGGTCGCGCGTACGAACAATTCAGCGTCAGCCTTTGGCCCGAGCGCGAGCTTGTAGGCCAGCGTCGCGTTGAGCATGTCATAGCCCTTCGTCCGTGTTTCGAACGCGGCGATCCGCCCCTGCTCGAACACATGGTAAAATTCGACGTCGCCCGACAACGGCCCCCAACGCCCATCGGCCCGCGCGCCGAGCCGTCCGGCCGGGATACGCGGCAGATCGCCGAGGCCACCCTTCAGCTTCGCACGCACATAGTCGCCGAACAGCGACACGCCGACGGCGCCGAAGTCATGCCGCACCTCGCCATCGACACCGGTGAAGGTCGCGTCGGCAGCGGTGTAGCGGATAAGGCGGAAATCCTCGAACTGGTCGAGCGTATTCGCGAAAATATAGTCGTCGAAATCCTGATGATAAGCGCCGATGGTAAAAGTCGTCGTCCCCTTCGTCTTGCGGAAGGTCAGGTCGACCGACTTGCCCGTTTCCTTGCCCAGCGTCGCGGTGCCGAGTTCGTAGGTGTTGGTGGCAAGGTGGATACCGCGCGCATATAATTCCTGCACATTGGGCGCGCGCTGCGATCGCGCGAGCGACAATGCGAGCGAATAGTCGCCCCCGATGTCCCAGATCGCCGCGCCGGAGATCGAGAAGGGCCTGTGACGGACCTCGCGGTTCAGCGTCGTCTCGATCCGCTGCCATTCCTGCCGCGCCGCGAGTTCGAGGCGGACCGGACCGGCATCAAGCGTTTCCATCAGGAAGAGCGCAGTATTGCGCGTTTCGCTTTCGGGCAGAAAGGCTTCCTCTCCAACCGCGCTGAACTTGCTTTCCGAATGCTGGACGCCGAACGCACCGCGCAGGGGGCCGATGGGCTTGTGCGCCAGTTCGAAGCGCAGTTCGTGCGCCTTGTTGCTGAACGTCGTCGCGACCTCGTCATGTTCGATCTCGTCATGCTCGTAATCGGTAAACGAGAGGCGGAAGCGCACCTTCTCAAAGCCCGGCAGCGGGTCTTCATATTCGCTGCGGATATCGAAGCGTTCGCTACGCAATTTGACGAACGGCACTTCCTCATGTTCGTGGTCGTGATCATGGTCGTGGTCATGATCCTCGTCGTCATGCCCGTGGCCGCCGCAGTGAAGGCTGCTGCCGTGGGGATGACATCCCTCATAATCGTGACTGTGGCCGGGCAGGCCATATTCGCTGCGCTGGCGCGTATAGGCGACGCCCAGATACCCCCCGCTGCCGACCCATGAACCGCCAACGGTGAAGGTCGAGGTGTCATTATACGACCCGTCGACATGGCGTTCGCCGAACCCCTTGGGTACGCGGTAATCGTTGGACGAGCGATGGACGCCTTCGATGCGCAGCGCCAGCCCCTGCCCGCCGATGGTGACCCCGCCGACAAGCGACCGCTCATCGTCCGCGGTGCCGAAGCGGCCCTCGAGCGTGCCCGCGATGCCGCCGTCGGGGATCGACGTGGGGACCTTCTCGTCGAGCAGATTGATCGCGCCGCCGATTGCGCTGCCGCCATAGAGCAGGGCCGAGGGACCGCGCAGCACCTCGATCCCGCGCAGCAACAGCGGTTCGGTCGTAACCGCATGGTCGGGCGAGATCGCCGAAGCGTCATGGACGCTGGCACCGTCGGACAGCGCCTGAACGCGCGGGGCGGTCTGTCCGCGAATGACCGGCCGGCTCGCGCCGCCGCCGAAATTGTCGAAATTAATGCCTGGTTGCCCTGCAAGCGTATCGCCGAGCGTCGCCTGACGGCGGTGGATGAGTTCGTCGCCCGAAAGCGTGATTACGGGCGTGGCGGTCTCATCGGCTCGAAGACCGAGCACATTGGCCGACACAATAATCTCGGGATTGGCGGTGCTGCCGGCCTGGATGAACCCCGCGTGGGGCGGCGTTGCGGGCTTCGTTACCGGAATCGATTCGGCGGCGAAGGCCATATGCGGGACGACTGCCGGAACCGCAGCCGACAGCAAAAATACTCGAAATTTCACAAAAACCCCTTTCCTATCTGGACGGCGGCCGTATATGATACGTTATCTCATACCACAACCCCGGCAGGGATTTTTTCTTTCATGCATGCTCTCCCCGCGCGCCTTGCCCGGCGCCAGACAACGGCCGGCCTCGTCGAAATAACAGCGATTTCAGCGTGGTGCCTTGGCCTCGCCAACTGGCGCTTGCGCCGGTCCCTTGACCGATGATCGGGAGCGCCGGTCGTCGACAGGCGAAGCGAACGGCGCCGAGGCGGACGGATCGGAAAGAAAGCGCACGTCCGCGATCCTAGAGGCGATCGTTCTTTCGATCCTCTGCGCCAGCCACGCCCCGCTCGGCGCCTACGCCATCGCGCGGCAGGCGCGCGCACTCGGCGCGCCGATGGCGCCAAACCAGGTTTATCGCGCCCTCGAGCGACTAGGTCCGCGCATCCGCCGTGTGGAATCGCTGAACGCCTATGTGAAGGCCCCCGGGGCCCCCGGCATGATCACGCTCTGCCGCCGCTGCGGGCGGACCGCAGCACTGGATCTAGAAATCGATATGGCGCTCGACCGGATTTGCAGCAGGTCGGGCTTCAAACGCGGACGCGTGATCGCTGAAGTTGTAGGTATCTGCCCATCATGTCGCCGGGGAGCGCAATCGATCTGATCAGGGCGCGGGACTGGCAGCGTCCGGATAGGCGATCGCGAAAGCCGGCCTCAACGCATTCAGCCCTTGTAGAACATCCAGCCGATCATCACGCCGCCGGTCAGGACAAGGGCAAGGGAGAGCCATCGCCATCCCCCCATGCCTCGCCAAACGCCCGACATAATCGGCCTTTTAGCGACGGCGAGACGCGCGCCGTGGGCGATGCGGTGCGAGTAAATGGCGGCGCCGGACAAGGCCAGGCCGGTCATCAAAAGGCCGAACAGAAACCAGGGAATACGCGTCCAATAGCCCGCGAAAGTCCCGAAGTGCAGCGGGTCGGCCATCTCGGAAATGCGCTGGTGCACGCCGAGGTCGCCGCCATCGCTGGCCGTCACGAAGCGTGCGGACGCCGCGTCGACCCACACGGCATTGGCGCGCGGGCGGACCAGCCAGGCGCTTCGCTGGCCCTGAAAGACGAAGGCGCCAGACTTTTCATCCGGAAACTGAACGGACTCGATGGCAAGCGCCGGGTCGGCGCTCGTCGCTGCCGCCAGACTTGCATTCAGCCGCCGTGCCGCGCCCAAGGCCGCAGCCCCTGACGGCAAAGCGACAATTTTGCTCGCGGGTTCTGGAAGATCGGGTGCGTCGCCGCCAAGCTGTTCGACGAGATACCAGAGGCCCGTAATCGCGATCAGCGCGACGAACCACAGGCTCCAGACCCCCGCCAGTCGGTGGAAATCGCCCCAAGCCGTGCGAATATCGCGCCAGCGGATCGGCTTGAAGAAACCGCGCCACCATTTGCGATAGACGACGAAGGAGGTGACGAGGCTGATCAGCAAGAGGATCGCCATCGAGCAGACGATCGGAATACCATATTTGGTGGGCAGGTTGAGATGGCGGTGAAGATTGCGCAGCACGCGCTGGGCGTCGACGAAGCTCTGCTCCCCCTGCACCTTCCCCGTCGTGGGATGGACATGGAGATACCCGCGGCTCTCGTCGGCGCGCTGAAACGAAACCCTCACCGCGAACGCGCCTGCGGTTGGACGCGCAATATAGTTGATCGTGGCCACGCCGGGATAGCGCGCCGCATTTTCAGCGATCACGTCCCAGCGCGGTGGTCCTTCGACCGTCGACGGATCGACGCGCAGCGTCGGATGAATGAGCCAGTCGATCTCGGCGCTGAGCACGGCGAGCGTCCCGGTGAAGAGGACGAACGCGAGGAACAGCGACAGCTTGAGTCCGACCCATTGGTGGACGGCCCACCAAAGGCGGCGCCCACCCGATTTCTTCGGCGGAGATTTGGCGGCCTGTGCGGTCAGAATTTATATCCCACTTCGACGAAGGCCGATCGCGGCTCGCCCGGAAAATGTCCGCCACGGTCGTTGAAGCCGGAGGCAGCATAGGTCTTGTCGAAGATATTATCGACCCGCAGCCGCACATCCCATGGACCGCGCGTCCAGTTCACCGATCCGTCGAATATGAAATAGGGGTTCACCGGCTGGTTCGAGAGGCTGATCCGTTTCGAAACATAGTCGCCGCCGAAGGCGAAGGCCAAACCCGCGCTCGGGATCTGGTAGCGCGTCCAGAAGCCGAGCTTGTTCTTCGGCGCGTTCGCAAAACGGCCACCCGCGACCGAATTGGTCGGCGGCGTGAGTCCATTATCCTTGGTTATCTTCGTGTCATTATAGGCGTAGGTCAGCGTCAGCACCCAATTGTCGGTAATGTCGGTGGCGATATCGACATCGACACCCTTCGAGGTCACTTCGCCGAATGCTATCATATTGTCGATGCCGTCCAGGGGAGTATTCGTGTCCCCGTCCGGATCGGCTTGCAACAGGTTTTGCCGCTTGATTTTGTAAACCGACAAGCCGCTCTGGACGCGCCCGCCGAAGAGCGCGGTTTTGATTCCGCCCTCGAACATATCGCCCGTCGTCGGCGGAAACGGCCCACCTGCGCGCGGGTCCTGCGCCGAGGCGGATTGTGGCTCGAAGCTCGTCGCATATTGACCAAATAGCGAGATATCGTCGCGCGGGCGCCAGACGAGGCCGACGCGATAACTCTCGTCGCGATCCTTGAATTGCGTGCGCGAGCCGTCCGCCGCGATGCTGACATCCTCGAAGCTGTCGGTACGGATCCCTGCAACCGCAATCAGCCTGCCTACCGTCAATTCGTTCAGGACATAGAAACCATTGCGCTTCGTATCGGTATAGGTCGTTCTTGCCGCCTGCATGGCATAGAGGGCGGGATCGCAGGCGCGATACACCGGGTTTGCGAAATCGAGCGGGCACGGCAAGCCCGCGACTGCCGTCGCACGCCCGTTCAGCTGCGAAGCCGTCGAGACGGCATCCTCGGTGCTGTAATCGAACCCTGCGAGCACCCGGTTCGAAACGCGGTCCGAAATCTGGGCCGACCAGACAGCATTGCCGCCGAACGACCAGCTTTTCGTGCCGCGATACTGATCGCGATATTGCCGCGCGATCGCATCGAAACGTCCATCGGCATTGCGGTCGAGCAAGGCAATCGGTTCGTGATATTTCTGCTTCTCGGATGCATCGATATGACGCCCCGCCACATCGATCTTCAGATTCTCGGTCGGCTCGAATTCAAGCTTGGCCTGCAGCGCCGTCGAGCGAAGGTCGAGGAAATCGCTGGGCTCATTATGGTTCCAGCGCCGATCAGCAAGGAAATGCCCATCGGCGTCCACCGCAATCCCCCGCAGGCGGTTGGCGGCGAGATCCTGCTCGATACGCCATGCCTGTGTCGTCAGCTTTGCGACGCCGAAGTCGAAGGTGGCGCCCGCATCGAGAAGCAGCGATCTGTTTCCGGCGAACTTGCGCGGCAGGTTGCGGTCTTCAAAAAAGGCACCGCCGCGCAGGGAGATGGCATCGTTCACCGGCCCCGTCACCTCGACCTGCCCGCCGTAACGATCTTCGGTCCCCGCAACGAGCTTGGCCGAGGCCGAGAAGGTCTGCGACGGCTTCTTGGTCACATAGTTGAAAAGCCCGCCCGGTGCGGTCTGGCCATAAAGCATGCCAGCCGGCCCCTTCAGGAACTCAACGCGCTCGATGTTGAAGAGCTGAGGAACGGCAAACCCGATATAGGGGTCTCCGCGCAGACCGTCATAGAAATTTTCCTGCTGACGGAAGCCGCGAGCCGTCACGCCAGCGTAGGAGAAGAAGCTGACGCCCGAAATGTTACGATAGAGGTCCTGCGCATCGCGAGCGCCCTGGTCTTCGATGAGATCTGCGGTGAGAACGGTAATCGACTGCGATGATGCCAGCGGCTCTGTCGGCATCTTGCCGCTGGCCGTCTCTTCAACCCGGTAAAGCTTCGACACGCGGCCGGTTACGATGATCTCGTCCCCCGCATTGTCCGCCGCCTCTTCAGCTAAAGCAGTCGACGCCATTACGGCGGCCGAGGCGGACAAGCCCAGCGCAATCTTGCGAATCATTCTCATTCCCCTTTTCGGCCGCGCCGCTAGCGTAGTTGAGAATTATTCGCAAGAATTCGTTGGGCGCTTTGTGGCCCGTTCGAAACCCATTCGTTTCCGCGCTCGTCCCAGTCGATCGCCTGACCTTCGGCTTCCATTGCGACCGTCGCCATATGATCGAGTGTCGCGCCCAGGCCTCTGTGCACCGCCATTCGACGTCGAAGCGGACCAGCGCGATATGCCGGTGATCGCGAGGCTATCTCCGTCACCTCGCGATTATTTGCTTTACCTCAACTTAGGTTCAGCTTTTATGGAGAGGCTCCACGATTCGCGAATGGAGCATCTCTTGTACGTCAATTACGGCAAATCGGCTTTTTCAGACGCCCAGCACGCGCCGCGAAAGCTGCGCGATCCGCGCGCCGAGCTCGTCCACGGATCGCTCCGCCGTCAGTGCGTCATCCGCCATGCCGTGGAGCGCGTGAAAGATGAACGCCGCGACCTGAACGGGCTTCTCGCCGGACAGATGCCACGCGCCGTCAACTTGTCCGGCCGCCACCAGCGCCGCGAGGTGGCGGACGAGGTCAGTGTCGTCCATTGCTTGGCGATGCGGCATCGACGGGCCGTGAAACACCACATCGTGCAGCGCATGCATGTCGAAATAGGCCTCGGTCGCCGTGACGATCCACGCTTCGAGCCGGCCGTTCCAGTCATCGGGGCCGCGCGCTTCGACCGCCGCCGCCACACGCGCCTGAAACGCGTCGCTGAAATGCTGGCGCAGCGCATCCATCAGGTCCGCCTTGCTCGCGAAATAATGATAGAAAGTCCCCTTCGCGACGCCGGCCTGCGCGGCGATGTCGTCGATCGAACTGTCCGGCAAACCCCGATCGACCAGCAAGGTGATCGCCGCCCGCACAAGCTGGTCCCGGCGGATATCGGCCCTGCGCGGCGGCGGCGGGATCGTGTCGCCCGAACGCGGGCGTCGACGGACGGGCCGCGCCGACGCCCGCCTGACCGAGGTAAAGTCTCTCTCTGACATCGACGCAGTCTAGCAGCATCGCGGCCCGCGATGCGACTCTCTTGACCCGCCTCGATACAACTAATAACCATTCGCAATAATTTCGACCATGAGTCTATTCTTGATGAGGTCCCCCCGTGTCATCTTCTGAACATTCCGACGAAACCCTCCCTCCCCGCATGCGGCGCTGGCGCCCGGTGCTGCCGGTCGCGGCTGCCTTGCTCCTGCTCGGGGGCGGTCTCTACGCCTGGCGCGCTGCCCGGACGGTCGAGACCGCGCCCGGCCAGATGCAACCAGTGCCGGTCTCGACCGTCACGGTCACGCCCACCGACGTCCCGGCCGCGCTCGAAGCGGTCGGTTCGCTCCGCGCCGTCCGCGAAGTGGTGCTCGCCCCCGAAGTGGCCGGACGCGTGACCGCGATCCGCTTCACCGCCGGCGAACGCGTCAGCGCCGGCGAACTGCTTGTGCAACTGTTCGATGCGCCCGAACGCGCAGATCGTGCTGCCGCGCAGGCGAAGGCGAATTTCGCTGGCCTGCAGCTGGCGCGTTCGAACGAACTCGCGCCATCAGGCGCCGAGCCGCGCGAACTGCTCGAACAGCGGCGGGCTGAGCATGCGCAGGCGCATGCCGCGGTCCGGCAGATCGATGCGCGGATCGTGCAGAAGCAGCTCCGCGCCCCCTTCGCCGGCACGCTGGGCATCCGGCAGGTCAATCCGGGCCAATATCTCAATCCGGGCGATCCGGTGGCGACGCTGACCGCGCTCGACAACCTCTATGTCGATTTCGCCGTACCGCAGCAGGAATTCGCCCGCCTGACACCCGGCGCGACGGTCGATATCCTTTCGGACGCCTGGCCCGACCGGCGCTTCACCGCGCGCGTCACCGCGATCGAGCCGCAGGTCGGCAAGGACACACGCAACGTCATGGTGCAGGCGACCCTGCCCAACCCCGGCCTTGCGCTGCGGCCCGGCATGTATGTCACCGCGCGGCTCGCGCTGCCCCCCATCGCCGGAGCGCTGGTCGTCCCCGCCACCGCGATCCAGACCTCGGCCTCGGGCGACAGCGTCACGCGCGTGAAGCTGGACAAGGCCGGCCGCGGCGGCACCGCAGAGGTGGTACCCGTCACCACGGGCCGCCGCTTCGGCGACAAGGTTGTCGTGACCAGCGGCCTCCGCCCGCGCGATGTCGTCGTGATCAACGGCCAGCTGCGCGTCCAGCCGGGTGCGCCGGTGACGCTCGCACCCGCACACGCCGCGCCGGCCAAGGGAGCGCGCTGAGATGGCCTTCACCGACATTTTCATCCGCCGCCCGATCCTCGCGGTGGTGGTCAGCCTGCTAATCCTGCTCGTCGGCGGCGCGGCGCTCTTTTCGCTGCCGGTGCGCGAATATCCGAACATGGAAAGCGCGACGATCGTCGTCGACACCGGCTATCCCGGCGCCACGCAGGATGTCATGCAGGGCTTCGTCACCACCCCGATCGCGCAGGCGATCGCGACCGCGAACGGCATCGACTATCTCACCTCCACCTCGACCCTCGGCAAGAGCCAGGTGAAGGCGAAGCTGGTGCTGAACGCCGACGCCGACCGCGCGATGACCGAAATATTGGCGAAGGTTCAGCAGGTGAAATATCGCTTGCCCGCCGGGGCCAACGATCCCGTCATCACCAAGATGACCGACGGCGCGTCGGCGGTGCAATATCTGGCGTTCGTCAGTGACACCCTGCCCGTCCCACAGATCACCGATTTCGCGACACGGATCGCACAGCCGCTGATCACGGCGGTCCCCGGGGTCGCCTCCGCAGAGATCAGCGGCGGCCAGACGCTGGCGATGCGCGTGTGGGTCGATCCCGTGCGTCTCGCCGCACGCGGTCTGTCGGCCGGCGACATCGCCGCAGCGCTGCGCGCGAACAACGTTCAGTCCGCGCCGGGCCGCCTGAAAGGCACCGACACCGCGATAAACATCACCGCCGGCACCGACCTGCGCGACCTCGACGCCTTCCGGCAGATGGTGGTGAAGCGTGTCGATGGCGGGATCGTCAAGCTCGGCGACGTCGCGACTGTCGAAATCGGCGGGCAAAATTACGACAGCAGCGCGCTGACATCAGGCCGCCGGTCCGTCTCGATCGCCATCACGCCCACCCCCGACGGCAATCCGCTAGAGATCGTCAAGGCCGTCAAGGCGCTGGTTCCCGACATGCAGCGCGTGGCGCCGCCGGGGGTCGAAGTGATCAGCCAGTTCGACGTGGCGCATTTCGTCAACGCGTCAATCGAAGAGGTCAGCCACACGCTGATCGAGGCCATCGTCATCGTGATCATCGTTATTTTCCTGTTTCTGGGCTCACTGCGTGCCGTGCTGATCCCCGTGGTGACGATCCCGCTGTCGCTCGTCGGCACCGCCGCGCTGATGCTGGCCTTCGGCTTTTCGCTGAACCTGCTGACCTTGCTCGCGATGGTGCTGGCGATCGGGCTCGTCGTCGACGATGCGATCGTCGTGGTCGAGAATATCCACCGGCATATCGAGGAGGGCCTGTCGCCGGTCCGCGCCGCCTTGCTCGGCGCGCGCGAAATCGTCGGGCCAGTCATCGGCATGACGCTGACGCTCGCGGCGGTCTATGCGCCGATCGGGCTGATGGGCGGGCTGACCGGCGCGCTGTTCCGCGAATTTGCCTTCACGCTGGCGGGATCGGTCGTCGTTTCGGGGGTCGTCGCGCTGACGCTGTCGCCGATGATGAGCAGCCTGCTGCTCAACAGCCAGATGAACGAGGGCAGACTGTCGCGCGCGATCGAGCACAATATGCAGCGCGCGACCGACCGGTACAGCCGCCTGCTCGGCGCAACGCTCGCGGCGCGGCCTGCGGTATTGCTGGTCGGCGCGGTCGTCATGGGCGCCATCGTGATCCTGTTCACCGGCACGCAGCGCGAACTCGCGCCGCAGGAGGATCAAGGCTATGTCTTCGTCCAGACCAAGGCGCCGCAATATGCCAATGTCGAATATACCGCGCGCTACGCCCAAGAGGTCGAGCAATTGTTCCGCGGGCTGCCCGAATATGTAAGCAGCTGGTTCGACAATGGCACCGATGGCCTCAACAACGGCTTTGGCGGCGTCATCCTGAAGGAATGGGGAGATCGCGAACGCGGCGCCGACGCGATTCAGGCCGAACTCAATGCCAAGGGCGCCGGGATCACCGGTGTCTATGCCGCCGCCTTTCAGGCCCCGGCCCTCCCCGCTTCGAGCGGCGGCTTGCCAGTGCAGATGGTCATCCGCTCGTCGGACGATTTCGCCGCGCTGCACGCCGCGCTGGAAAAGGTGAAGGGCGCGGCCTGGCAAAGCGGGCTGTTCGCCTTCGTCGACAGCGACCTCGCCTTCGACAGCCCCGAAGCGCGGATCAGCGTCGATCGCGCCAAGGCGGGCGAAATGGGGATCACGATGGAAGCCGTCGCCGACACGCTGGCGACGATGGTGGGCGAAAATTACGTCAACCGCTTCAACTGGCACGACCGGTCCTATGATGTCATCGCGCAGGTTCCCGCGGCGCAGCGGCTCACGCCCGACAATCTCGGTCAATATCATATCAAGACCGCGTCGGGCACGCTGGTGCCGCTGTCGACGGTGACGAAGGTCGAAATGCGTCCCGAGGCCAACCGGCTGACGCAATTCAACCAGATGAACTCGGTCACGCTTTCGGCCATTTTGGCGCCCGGCGTGACGATGGGACAGGCGGTCGATTTCCTGAAGAGCCAGCCGCTGCCCGCCGGAACCAGCGTCGACTGGCTTTCAGATAGCCGTCAATATGTGACCGAAGGCGACCGGCTGACGATCTCGTTCGGCTTCGCGCTGATCGTCATCTTCCTCGTCCTTGCGGCGCAGTTCGAAAGCTTCCGCGATCCGCTGGTCATCCTCGTCACCGTACCGCTCGCCATCTGCGGGGCGCTGGTGCCGCTGTGGCTCGGTTACACGACGCTCAACATCTATACGCAAATCGGATTGGTGACGCTGATCGGACTGATTTCGAAACACGGCATATTGATGGTGTCCTTCGCCAACCAGATCCAGAAGCACGAGGGGCTCGACCGGATTGCCGCGATCCGCAAATCGGCGGCGGTGCGTATGCGGCCAGTGCTGATGACCACCGCGGCGATGGTCGCGGGACTCGTACCGCTGCTGTTCGCCAACGGCGCCGGTGCTTCCAGCCGCTTCGCCATTGGTATCGTCGTCGTGATGGGCATGCTGATCGGCACATTGTTCACCCTCTTCGTCCTTCCCACTGTCTACAGCCTGATCGCCAGGGATCACCGCGCGGCGTCGCACAGCGCGCGCGAAACCGAACTGGCGCAGGCGGAGGTTGCATATGCGTAAGCTGCTTTTCCTGCTCTCCCTCACCACCGCCGGCTGCGCCGTCGGCCCGCATTACGAGCCGCCGCAGCCCGTGGCGAAAGCGGCCGGCGCCTATACGACCGTCGCAGCCGGCGTCGACAGCGCGGCCGAACTGCCCGATCATTGGTGGCGCCTCTACAATGATCCCGTTCTCGACGGCCTGATCGAACGCGCGCTTGCCGCGAACACCGATTTGCGGGTCGCCAACGCCAATCTGGCAAAGGCCGACGCCGTTCTGGGCGAAGCCCGGGCCGGACGTCTGCCGACCACCGACCTCAGTGGCGGAACCAGCTACGGCAGCGCGGCGGGCGGCAACCCGCAACCCGCCGGCGACCGGCAATGGACGCACAGCGGCGGGCTCGCCGTCGCTTGGGAGGTTGATTTGTTCGGCCGCGTCGGCCGCGCGATCGGCGCGGCGCGCGCCGATGCCGATGCCGTCGAGGCGGTCCGCGACGCCGTTCGCGTGACCGTTGCCGCCGAAACCGCGCGCGCCTATGGCGACGCCTGCGCTTTCGGCGCTTCGGCGGCAATCGCCAGCGCCTCGCTCGCAACCGCCGAGGACAGCCTGCGCATCGTGACCGCGCAGCAACGCGCCGGATCGGTCGGCCGGCTGGAGGTTGAACGCGCCGCCGGCACCGTCGCCACGGCGCGCGCCGCGATTCCCCAGGTCGAAGGCCGACGCCGCGTCGCCTTGCTCGAACTCGCAGCCTTGCTGGGCGGCCAGCCCGGCGACGTGCCTGCCGAGGTCCAGAGCTGCACCCGGATTCCGGCGCCGGTGACCGCGCTTCCGGTTGGCGACGGCAACGCCCTGCTCCGCCGCCGCCCCGACCTGCGCGAATCCGAACGCCGCCTCGCCGCCGACACGGCGCGCATCGGCGTGGCAACCGCCGATCTCTATCCACGCATCCAGCTTGGCGCGAACGGCAATTTCCTGCGCAACGACGATACGAAGGGCAGCGACAGCTTCAGCTTTTCGCTCGGTCCGCTGCTGTCATGGAGCTTTCCCAACATCGCGGTCGCGCGCTCGCGGGTCAAACAGGCCGAAGCGCAGGGCGACGCATCGCTCGCCACGTTCGACGGCAAGGTGATCGGCGCGCTCAAGGAGGTGGAGCAAGCCCTCGCGATATATGACGCCGGGCAACAGCGTCATGCGGCGCTTGCCGAAGCGCGGGACCGGACCCAGACCGCCTACGACCTTGCGCAAGCCCGCTATCGCGCTGGATCGCTGTCGCTGCTCGACACCGTCATCGCACAGCAATCGCTGATCGAAGCGCGCGCCACGCTGGCGGCATCTGCACAGCAACTGGGTTCGGCGCGGATCGACCTGTTCAAGGCGCTTGGCGGCGGCTGGAGCTGAAACCGTCCATGCACGCATTAGGCAGACATCCGGGGAATAAACGGGGCGGCACCGGTAAGATCGGTGCCGCCCCCGTCAAAGAGCTTTTCAGATTTATAGAACATATCGGTTAGTTTTATCTGACTGTTTCGTATAATTTCACCGGCCTAAACCGGCGTCACCCCGAGAGGATCGGGACTTCGAAACAGCAAGATTGGAACCGCCGCCATGTCGATCAAAGCCACCCCCACCCCCGCCAAAGCCCTGCTCGATCCCCTCAACCACGCGCTGGTCCTGATCGATTTCCAAGCGCAGATGGCCTTCGCGACGAAATCCATCCCCGCCGAACTGCTGCGCAACAATGCTGCCCTCGTCTCGAACGGCGCGGCGGGGTTCAAGGTCCCCACCATTCTGACCACCGTTGCCGAAAAGAGCTTCTCGGGCCCGATGTTCGAGGAGATCACCGACGCGTTCGCAGGCCAGAAGCTGCTCGACCGCACGTCCATGAACAGCTGGGAAGACGAAGCCGTCGTCGACGAGATCAATCGCATCGGCAAGGACCGCCTCGTCTTTGCGGGACTGTGGACCTCCGTCTGCATCGTCGGCCCGGTCCTCTCGGCGCTCGAACAAGGGTTCGAAGTCTTTGTCATCACCGACGCCAGCGGCGACATTTCGGAAGAGGCGCATGAGCGCGCCGTCGAACGGATGGTGCAGGCAGGCGCGAAGCCGATCACTGCACTGCAATATCTGCTCGAGCTTCAGCGCGACTGGGCGCGCGCCGAAACCTATGACCTGACCACCGGGATCGCCCGCAAATGGGGCGGCGCCTATGGCCTGGGCATCACTTATGCCAAGGCCATGTTCGGCGCTTCGGAAGGCGGCCACTGACACCCCCGGGCCGGGCGCATGACCGCCTGGCCCACCCCCGATAGAATTTCAGCTTCCCGAAGGAATTTCTCATGGCTTTTGTAACCACCAGCGACGGCACCGGCATCTTCTACAAGGATTGGGGTCCGAAGGACGCCCAACCGATCGTCTTTCATCATGGCTGGCCGCTGTCGTCGGACGACTGGGACGCCCAGATGCTCTTCTTCCTCGCCAACGGATACCGCGTCGTCGCGCACGACCGCCGCGGCCATGGCCGGTCGGAACAGGTGAGCGAAGGCCATGACATGGCGCATTATGCGGCCGACGCCGCAGCGGTCGCCGAACATCTCGACCTGCGCAACGCGATCCACATCGGCCATTCAACTGGCGGCGGCGAGGTCGCAGCCTATGTCGCTCGCCACGGCATCCCGCAGGGCCGCGTGGCAAAGGCTGTGCTGGTGAGTGCGGTGCCGCCGATCATGCTCAAGACCGACCGTTACCCCGGCGGCCTGCCGATCGAAGTATTCGACGGATTCCGGTCGGCACTCGCCGCCAATCGTGCCAGCTTCTTCCGTGACGTCGCGGCGGGCCCTTTCTACGGCTTCAACCGCTCGGGCGCTAGGATCGACGAGGCGGTGATCGACAATTGGTGGCGACAGGGCATGATGGGCAGCGCCAAGGCGCATTATGACGGCATCAAGGCCTTTTCGGAAACCGACCAGACCGACGATCTCAAAGCGATCAGCGTGCCGACACTCGTCCTGCATGGCGATGACGATCAGATCGTGCCGTATAAGAATGCGGCGGTCCTGCAGGCCGAAATCCTGCCGAACGCAACGCTGAAAATCTACCAGGGCTTCTCGCACGGCATGCTGACCGTCAACGCCGACGTCCTGAACGCCGACCTGCTCGCCTTTGCCAAAGCCTGATAAAGAGGGAGAACGGAGCGATGAAAATCTATCTTGTCTCGCTAGGCGCGGGGCTGCTTGCCGGTCTGGTCTATGGCCTCATCGGCGTCCGTTCTCCCGCCCCTCCGGTGGTCGCCCTCGTCGGCCTCGCCGGAATCCTGCTGGGCGAGCAGATGGTGCCAATCGTCAAGCGTATTGCCGACGGCCCCGAACTGGCACGCTTCGTTCGCGAGAATTGTGCACCGCAAATTCTTGGCACCCCCGCTCCTCGCAAGGAGGATGATACATGAACCCGATTACCCGCCGCCAGGCCCTTGCCGGCGCTGCCACCACCGCCCTTGTTACCGCTTCGGAGAGCTTCGCCATGACCCAGCCCGACCTCGTCATCGTCAACGCCAGGGTGACGACGCTCGATCGCACCAATCCAGAGGCGCAAGCCGTCGCGATCCGTGACGGGAAATTCCTGGCCGTCGGCGGCGAACAAAAAGTTCGCGCCGCCGCCGGCCCCGACGCGACCGTCATCGACGCGAAAGGGCGCCGCCTGATCCCCGGGCTAATCGACAGCCACATTCATGTCATCCGGGGCGGGCTCAACTATAATATGGAGCTGCGCTGGGACGGTGTGCCGAGCCTCGCCGACGCGATGGCGATGCTCAAGAAGCAGGCGGCGAACACGCCGCCCCCGCAATGGGTGCGCGTCGTCGGCGGCTTCACCGAACATCAATTCGCGGAAAAGCGACTTCCGACGCTCGACGAGATCAACGCCGCCGCGCCCGACACCCCGGTGTTCATCCTGCACCTTTATGACCGCGCCCTGCTCAACGCCGCAGCGCTGCGCGTCGTCGGCTATACCAAGGATACGCCGAACCCGCCGGGCGGCGAAATCGTCCGCGACGCCGCCGGCAACCCCACGGGTCTTTTGCTAGCGCAGCCCAACGCCGTGATCCTCTACTCGACGCTGGCGAAGGGGCCGAAATTGCCCGAGGAATATCAGGTCAATTCGACGAAACATTTCATGCGCGAGCTCAATTCGCTCGGTGTGACCAGCGTGATCGACGCGGGCGGGGGATTTCAGAATTATCCCGACGATTATCAGATCATCGAAAAGCTCCACAAGGATGGCGAACTGACCCTGCGCATCGCGTACAACCTCTTCACACAAAAGCCGAAGGAAGAACTCAAGGACTTTGCGACCTGGTCGACGCAGGTGAAGCCCGGCGATGGCGACGACACTTATCGCCATAATGGCGCGGGCGAGATGCTGGTCTATTCAGCCGCGGACTTCGAGGACTTCCGCGTCGAGCGCCCCGATATGCCGGCGAATATGGAAAGCGACCTCGAACCCGTCGTGCGCCTGCTCGCGGAGCGCAAATGGCCCTGGCGCCTTCACGCCACCTATGACCAGACGATCGGTCGCGCGCTCGACGTGTTCGAAAAGGTCAACAAGGATATTCCGCTTCAGGGCCTCAACTGGTTCTTCGACCATGCCGAGACGATCAGCGAACGGAACATCGACCGGATCGCGGAACTCGGAGGGGGAATCGCGGTGCAGCACCGCATGATGTTCCAGGGCGAATATTTCATCGAACGCTATGGCGCCAAGGCGGCGGAGGCCACCCCGCCGATCCGTCGAATGATGGAGGCCGGCATCCCCGTCGGCGCCGGCACCGACGCAACGCGCGTCGCCAGCTACAACCCCTGGGTGTCGCTGTCGTGGCTCGTCACCGGCAAGACGCTGGGCGGCACGACACTCTATCCGGTCCGCAACCGGCTCGACCGCGAAACGGCGCTCCGCCTGTGGACCGAAAAGAACACATGGTTCTCGAACGAGGTCGGCAAAAAGGGGCAGATCAAGGCCGGTCAGCTCGCCGACCTCGCGCTGTTGTCGGATGATTATTTCGGCGTTGCCGAGAGCGAGATTGTCCATCTCCGCGCGGTTCTGACCATTCTCGGCGGCAAAATCGTCCACAGCGAGGGAGATTATCGCACCGTCGCCCCCGATCTGCCCAAGCCGATGCCCGACTGGTCGCCCGTCGCGACCTTCGGCGGATATTATCGCCAACCCGAGGGCGCGCAGAAGATGGCGGCGGCTTGCGGCTGCGCCAGCGCCTGCAAAGTACACGGCCATGATCATGCTGCAGCGCTTGGCGCCAATACGCCCGCCGCCGACGTCCAGAGCTTCTGGGGTGCGTTCGGCTGTGGCTGCTGGGCGGTCTGAGCGATGACGCCCGCACCCATCGCACGCCTGCTTGGCGATACGCGCTTCGCGGTCCTGGCCGCAGCGCTCCTCACCCTCCCTTACTGGACGAGTGGCTTCGCAAAGCTGCTCGATCTTGGCGGCGCGATCGGCGAAGCGCGGCATTTCGGGCTCGAACCCGCGGCGCTTACCGTCACGCTTACCATCCTCGTCCAGATCGGGGGCTCCCTACTGATCATCGTCGGCCGGCGGGCATGGCTTGGCGCCGGTGCGCTCGCCGTCTTCACCGCGATCGCGACGCTGATCGCTCATCCCTTCTGGCAGGTGGCCGACCCCATGGCACGCTTTCACGAACGCAACACCTTCCTCGAACATGTCGGACTGATCGGCGGCCTGATGCTGGCTGCGATCCTGCGGGAGCGCCGGACATGACCTCTGCCGCTGCCGCCGTTCCTGCCAGCGAGCGCCCCCTCGCCAGCCCGATGTTCCGCGCGCTGTGGATCGCCACCATCGTTTCGAACGTCGGCACCTGGATGCACGACGTCGGCGCGGGCTGGCTGATGACCTCGCTGTCGCCCGACCCCTTGATGGTCGCGCTGGTACAGGCCGCGACCACTTTCCCGATGTTCGCGCTGGCGCTGCCCGCCGGGGCGCTCGCCGACATCGTCGATCGCCGCCGCTTGCTGATCGGCGCACAATTGTTCGGACTGATCGGCGCCGCCGGGCTGGCCGCCATAACCCTCGCAGGCCTCACCACCGCGTGGGTGCTGCTCGTCTTCACTGCCCTTATCGCGGTCGGCGCCGCCTTCTCCGCGCCTGCTTTCCAGGCGGTGGTGCCCGAGCTGGTCGACAAGAAGGCCTTGCAACAAGCGGTCGCGCTGAACTCTCTCGGGGTCAATATCGCCCGCGCCATCGGTCCGGCCCTCGGGGGCGTCATCATCGCCGCGTCCGGACCCGCTGCGGTCTTCGCGGTCAACGCGCTGTCGGTCGTCGGCGTCATCATCGTCCTGTTCCGGTGGCGCCGATCGGTCCCCGACCGCCATCTTCCCGCCGAACATATGATCGGCGCGATGCGCGCGGGGCTTCGTTACGCAATGCGTGCGCCCGAGTTGCAGGTGGTACTCATCCGTTCGGTCGGGTTTTTCGTCTTTGCCAGCGGCCTGTGGGCGCTGCTGCCGATCATCGCTCGCCGCGATCTCGGGCTCGGCCCGGCGGGCTATGGCGGACTGCTGACCTTCATGGGCCTCGGCGCGATCAGCGGCGCTATACTGATGCCGAAACTGCGCGGTCGCATGGGCGCCAATGCGATGACGCTGGCTGCCTCGACCCTGCTCGCGGCCGCAATGGCGGCACTGGCGCTCGTCAACGGATTCTGGACCGCATCTGCGGCGCTGTTCGTCGCGGGCCTCGCATGGATCGCGATGATGGCCTCGCTCAACGGCGGCGCGCAGGCGACCTCTCCCGCCTGGGTGAAGGCCCGCGCGCTCGCCATCTACCTTCTCGTCTTTCAGGGGTCCATCGCGGGGGGATCGGCGCTCTGGGGATCGCTCGCCTCGCGCATCGGCGTGCCATCGACCCTGATGGTGGCAGCGACGCTGCTAGGCTTTGCCGGACTGATACTTGCCTGGCGTTTCCCGCTCGACAAGGCGAGCACGCTCGACCTTGCACCGTCGGCCCACTGGCCGGCGCCGATGGTCGATGGCGATGTCGAGCATGACAGCGGTCCGGTTCTGGTGACGGTCGAATATCGCATCGATCCGGCGCAGGTGCCCGCCTTCTTCGCCGAAATGCGGAAAATGCGCCGCATCCGCCGCCGCGACGGCGCGATCCACTGGGGCATTTACGAGGATACGGCCGTCCCCGGCACGGTGATCGAAAGCTTCACCGTCGAAAGCTGGCTCGAACATCTGCGCCAGCACGACCGTGTGACCAACGCGGACCGGATACAGCAGGAAGCGCTGCGCGCGTTTCAAACGGACGATACGCCGCCGGTCGTGCGCCACTTCGTTACGCGCGGCTAGTGCGCGCTCTCGCCCTCCTCGCCGCGCTGCGGCAGCGATGCTGAAACGCTAAAGATCGATCATGCCGGCAAGTTCCGCATCTTGCCGGCCAAGTTCGACGAATTGCTCGAGCAGCCAGGACGCGGCCGGCCCCGGCGGCGTGTCGCGGCGCCATACGCCGGCAAAGCGATAGGTGCCGCCGGGATGATCGGGCATCGCGAGCTGGACGAGCGTGCCTGCCCCAAGGTCCGGCTCGATCATCGGCAGCGGCATATTGCCCCAGCCAATCCCTTCGCGCAGCAGGGCATGTTTCGCGCCCAGATCGGCGAGCCGCCATGTCTTGGGGCTCAACACCGAATAATCCTGACCTTCGGTGAAACGTGACCGGTCGGTGAGGACCAGCTGCGTATAGTCGCGCCCGGCGCCCGGGGCGATCCGGTCCATGCGCCCCAGCGGATGATCGGGCGCCGCGACGGGCACCATCGGGATCGACCCCGCAGCGATGCACTCGACGCCTTCGACCCCGGCCGCGAGCGGCCCCGATATTCCAACAATCGCCTTGCGGTCGAGGATCATCGCCGTGATCGCGCCCAGCGCCTCGACATGCAGCCGAAGCTGGACGGTCGGAAATTCGGCAGCGAAGGCCCGCAGCACGCGGCCCAGCCGGTCAGCGGGCAGCATGACGTCGACCGCAAGGTCGACCTCGGCCTCAAGGCCATCGAGCAGCCCCTTCACCTTGGCACGCAGCCCGTCGATGCCGTGCGAGATCGCGCGCGCCTCGGACAGGAGCGCGCGGCCCGCCACGGTCAGCTGCGGCTTGCGCGTTCCTTCCCGGTCGAAAAGCGTGACGCCGAGCTGCCCCTCCAGATTGGAGATGCCATAGCTTATGACCGACACCGCCCGATTGAGCCGGCGCCCGGCCGCAGCAAAACTGCCGGTATCGACGATGGCGAGGAAGATTCGCAGCTGGTCGAAGGTCGGCGTACCCGGATTATTCACTTTTCAAATTCCTCGAACGTTTCGATGAGTTTTATCCCACTGAACAGGACAAGCTTCAATGCCTAAATGCTTCTCAACGGCAACCGATCCCGGTGTGCCCCGGAGACAAGCAATGATCGAACTTCGCCCCTTTGACAGCCTCGGCGGCGCCAACCACGGCTGGCTCGACGCCAAGCATCATTTTTCATTTGCAGGCTATCAGGACCCCGCCCGCACCAGCTGGGGCAATCTGCGCGTGTGGAACGACGACACGATCCAGCCGCAGACCGGCTTTCCGCCGCACCCGCACCGCGACATGGAAATCATCACTTATGTCCGCGAAGGCGCGATCACGCATCAGGATGATCTGGGCAACAAGGGTCGTACCGAGGCCGGCGACGTTCAGGTGATGAGCGCGGGCACGGGCATTCGTCATTCGGAGTATAATCTGGAGGACGTCACGACGAAGATCTTCCAGATCTGGATCATTCCGACCCGCGACGGCGAAGCGCCGCAGTGGGGCGCGAAACCTTTCCCCAAGGGCGAACGCTCGGGAAAATTCGTGACGCTCGCGTCGGGCTATGACGATGACAATGACGCCTTGCCGATCCGCACCGACGCGCGCGTAGTCGGCGCAACGCTTCGCGCTGGCGAAACGGCGGAATATCCGCTGGGCCAGAACCGCAAAGCCTATCTGGTTCCCGCAAAGGGCGCGGTGCAGATCGACGACGTCCGCGTGAACGCGCGTGATGGCGCCGCGATCAGCGACATGGCAGTGCTGCATGTCACCGCAATCGAGGACAGTGAAATCGTCCTGGTAGACGCGGCCTGACATCAACCGGAGCGCCGCCCCTGCGGCGGCGCTCCCCTTTTCCGGAGACGATCATGATCCGTTTCAGAGACCGCGGCGCACGCGGCCGCCACCGGGGCGGACAGATCGACGCCAGCCACAGCTTCTCCTTCGCCGACTATAACGACCCCAAACATATGGGCTTCCGCGACCTTCGCGTGCTCAACGAGGACTATATTGTCCCCGGTGCCGGGCTTCCCGAACACGGCCATGAAGACATGGAAATTGTGACGATCGTCCTCAAGGGCGCGGTCGAGCATCGCGACAATCTGGGGAACAGCGCCATCATTCGCGCGGGAGAGGTCCAGCGAATGAGCGCCGGCACCGGGATCCGCCACAGCGAACGCAATCCCAGCGCCGACGAACGCGCCCACCTGCTTCAGATATGGATCATACCCGCCGAAACCGGCGGCCCGCCCTCCTATGATCAAAAATCCATCGATCCGGGACAACCGCGCAATCGCTGGATCACCATTGCCAGCGGCGATGGACGCCACGGATCGCTGACGGTGCGGCAGGACGCCATTATGTCGCTCGTTAAACTGGACGACGGCGCCGTCCTCGAACGCGAACTCGATCCGGCGCGTGGCTATTGGGTCCAGATCATTGGCGGCATTATTGCCCTCAATGGCACCGAAATGCGGGAAGGTGACGGTGCGGCCCTGACCTCGGAAGCCATGCTTTCCCTCCACGCCGATTCCGACGCCGAGGTCCTGCTCATCGACCTGCCATGACCATATGGACATTTTGTCCGGTCGTCAGCTTCCGGGGTCGTACCCTCCTTCCCAATAGGGGATGAGATTATTCGGTGCCCGGCGAGTTCCGTTCCGCCGCGGGCTGATCCAATTTTTCGCGCTCGAACTGGATCGTCGTGATTCTGGCGTCGAGCGCCTTCACCACCTCGGCCGTCAGGTCGTTCGCGAAATTCCCGCCGAGCAGCGCGCCGCGATCGAACAGCAATCCGCATTTACGCTCGCCATAAACTTTTGCGATCGCCGGCTGCGCTTCGTCGGCCACGCGGGCGAGCGCCTTGGCGCGGGTTGCGTCGATCTCGCGGCTGCCCTGCGCGGCCTGACGCTGCAGCGCCTGCCAGCGCGTCGCAAGGGCATCGCGGCGCGGCTTGGTTTTGGCATCGTCGCCCTGTGCCGCGAGTGCCTTCGCTTCGGCCTCAAGCGGCGTGCGCTGCTGGTCCACTTCGGCCTGCGCTGCGCGCGTCAGTTCCGCGATCCGCGCCGATACCGCCTTTCCGACAGCCGCATTGGCAAAAACCGCCTCGCGTGAGAGCAGGCACACGCCGGGGACGACCGGGCCGCCGAGCGCGGGCGCGGGAGCAGCCTGCTGCGCAGCCACCGGTGCGGCGGCGAGCGCAAGGAGGATGACACTTATCGTTATGATCCGGATCATTTCAGGCATCCTCGGTTTCGGTGACGGCTTCCGCCGGTACGGCGGCGCCCTCTGCGCGCGCCAACAGGTCGGCGAAGCGGTCGAGGGACAGGAAATGGAAATGGATGAGCGCGAGCCATCCCTTGCGGTGCCATTCGAGCACCAGCGCGTCCGGCAGCGCATCGAACTTCGCGCGATCGACGATTTTGAAACCACGGAGCATCAGGGCCTGACCCGAATCGAGCCGCGCATCGGCATGCTGGTCGACGAGCAGCTCCTGTGCGAGCAGTGCCTCGACAAAGGCATCGGTCTGGATATGCGCACCGTGGAAATCGCGGCAGAAGGTCAGGATGTTGTCGACCACTTCGGTCGGCTTCCCGTCCGAAAACAACGCCGCACCCTCATCGTCTCCCGCAAAATGCGGCGCCGCGCGGTCGATCGCGAGGACGAAGCTGTCCTGAGACCGGTCGACGAAGACGAACGGATAGCGCCGCGCATAAGCGGGCACATAGCAACCCGGCGCCCATGCTTCGCCATCGACAAATCCGTTGCGGCGGTCGAGCCCGAGGATCGCGACCGGAAAGCCGTCTCCGGCCGCAAAAACCACAGGATAGTGGCGCATCGCGGCGCCGAATTCGATAACGGTCAGCGGGATCGCATTGGCATCCCGGGCAAAGCCATAGCCGCCGGGGCGGAGCCGCAGGTCGGCGTGCTGCGCCGCCGTGAGCAATTCGGGCTGCCGGTAAAAGAGCGGAAATCGCGTTTCTGTTTTTTCGGTCATGTCGAACCTGTCCGTCAAAGATGGGGAATTGATAGCCGGGAGAAATGCTGTGGCCGGAAGGAACGCATCGTCCCTCCCGGCCCGGCTCCGGTCAGTCGCGATCGACCGGGCAGCGGTTGGTTGCGGTTTCGACGCAGTCGTCGGTGCCGAAGCTGACGACCGAGCCGGTCAGGATCGTCTGGCGGACGGTGCGGAGCTTTTCGACTTCGGTCGCCATGTCAAAGGCCTTGTCGAGTGCATCGTCCTCCGCCGACTGGGCGAAGTTTTCCAGGTTGAGCGGGCCGACCGACCCTTCCTCGGTCGTCAGATCGACGTTCGTCTCGCCGCCCACGGTGATGTTGTCGAGCCCGCGGATTTCGACCGCCCCGACGAACAGGTCGCGCGATGCCCGGATGCCCGCATCGCCGGCGTTGACGATGCCGTTAAAGGCATAAAGGTCGACGTCGCCGCCCTGCTTGCCGTCAACCTGGTCGAGCGTGGCGATACCCGCGCCGTTGGGCAGACCTGAAAGCTGGATGTTGGTCTGCCCCCATGCGTTGATCGGGAAGGCGACCGGCGGCACCGAAAGCGACGTCTTGCGACCGCGACCGGCGTCGATATTGCCGAAGGACGACCAGATCAGGATATCGCCGTCGTCGGCGGTCATCGTGCGGCTCTGATTGACGATATAATCGCCATAGGTGACCACATTGACCCCGCCGCCGCGTTGGGTGACGATACCCGCGGTGCCCGGATTGGTGTTCGATATCGCAAGGCTGGCGAGCTGGATCGAGCCGCCCGGCGCCAACAGGTCGACACTGCCGCCGCTTTCGCCGCGGATCTGGCTGACCATCATCTCGATATTTCCCGTCCAGCGATGCTCGCCTTCGGCCAGCGTATCGCCCGGTTTGCGCTGCGCACCGGGGAAGAGGCGGCCGACTGCATCATAACCGCGCGTCGGGTCACCCTGACGGACATAGCGGCCGTCGGTTTCGGGCGAGCGTCCCACCGCCTCGCGCCCGGCTGTCTTCAGCTCGGCGTTGAGGATGTTGACCGCGAGCGGCCGCTGGAGCACGGGGTCGAGCGCCTTGAACGCGGCAAGCGCCTCGGCATATTCGGCCGGATCGATTTCGGCGACCAGCTTGCCCCGGGTGATCGGGCGGCTGCCGCTGACCTCGTCGGTTGCTTCGGTCGGGATCGGTTCCTTCCCTGCCATCTCGCGCATGTAATTGACGAGTTCGATCGCATAGACGGTGGTCCGTGTCTGGCCGTCGGCCAGCACGACATCGGTCGAGACCGTCAGCCCCTCGCGGTCGCCTTCGACGAAATACTGGCGAAGCCATACCGGCGCATCGGCGACATTCTCAGGATCGAGATAAAAGTCGAGGAACGCCTGATACTCGGGTTCCTGATCGATGCCGGCGAGAACGCTGATGCTGCCCCCGCTGAGCGGCGCTGCGGTCGGGACGATGCTGTACGCCTCCCGCGCCCGGATACCCCGTCCTTCGGTCCGGCCCATCCAGATTTCGTCACCGGCCTGCACCCACAGGCGCCCGGGACCATAGAGTACCGCGTCGGGCAGATAGATCGAACCGCCCGCCTCGATCACCGGCACGTCGCTGCCGTCGTGGGTGATGAAGCTGATGTCGCCCATGCGGATGTCACCGCCCGCCTTCAGGCGCGTTTCGTGCCCGAAGGTGAAGGTTCCGCCGTGCATGCCGTTGCCGCCGCTCGGATCGATGTCATAGCCCTCGTTCCATCCGATCATGTCGCCCTGCGCGGCATAGATGCGGCTATAGCTCGACGAACCGCTATGCACGTTGGGCCCATCGATCCCATAACCCGGCCCCGCCTGGTTGAACATCCAGTGGCCGTTCAGCGAATCCTGCGTAATCGTCGACTGGAACAGGCCGACATTGAAATTGTTGCTGCCCGGATTGATCGCCCGGGGCACCCACAGCGGATCGGCATAGCCGATGGTGAAGCCCGCACCGTCATAATTGCCCGCAAGGCGGAACTGGATATTCTGTTGCGCGAGAAGGTCGAGCCGCGTGTCGGGCCACATATCGACCATGACACGGGAGCCGGCCTTGTCCTCCGTCCCGAAGTTGATCGAGCCCGCCGTTGCCACGAACGCGGTCTGGCTGGGCAGCACGTTCACACCGCCATTGGGGCCCGACTGGGTACGGAAGTTGATGTCGCCGCCCAGCGAGGTCACGCGAAGGCTGGTTTCGGCCGTGTAGCCAAGCCAGCTCGGCTGGTTGCCGTTGTTACTATAACGCCCGTTGAGCCACAGCGGCAGCGAGGTTACGCCCAGCATTGAGGACACGCCGCGCAGATTGACGTCGCCGCCCGCCTGCAGGCTGAGTTGCGCATCGTCGATGGCGAGTTGCAGATAGGCGGCGTTGTCGAGCGCCAGGGCGATCCCTGTCCGCTGATCGGTCGCGATCACGCTGCCAGCGACATCGATCGTCGCGCGGCCCTTGCCGACCTGGACAAGGCCGCCCTTCATATTCTGGCCGACGCTCATCACCAGATCGCCGCCGCCCGACAGCTGCAGCGTCTTGGTCGGCATGTCGGTCGTGCCGCCCGAAACTCGTACCCACGTCGGAAGCGCGACGACCAGATTGTCGACATCGCCGCCGCTGGTGATGCTGACGTCCCCGCCACCCAGCGCGCCGATGCCCTGGCCGAACTGATCGGCGAGCAGCGAAAGCGCGGTCTGACCGGTCTCGTCGGCCTGATATTGGGCATATTCCATGTTGAAGAGCGCGTTCGGATCCTTGCCCGGATAGGAAAAACCGAACAGCGCCGTCGTCGGCGTCGAACCGCTTGCCACCATCCACCGATAATTTTCGAGGATCGTCCCCGCGCCGGTGATCGCGCCGCCCACGTTCACATTCACGTCGCCGCCCTTGGTCATATACGATCGGTGCGCGATGATGCCGGGCACATTGTTGTTCGAGAAACCGACATGTGTCTTGTCGGTGAAATTGGCGACCGGGCCATCCTCGACGCCGACGGTATAGATCGCGCCGTTCACCATCTCGATCGGCCGCACGTCTTCGAAGGTGAAGGTGCTGTCATCCCGGATATAACGCCCGTCGGCTAGGACAAGCGCGACGTCGCCGGAGCCGCCGACCACCACGCGGACCTCGAGATCGCCGAGGCCGGCGATCGAGGCAGGGACGTGCATCTGGACCGGCGCGCTCGGGTCGTTCGACCGGTTCGAGGCGATTTCCCAGACGAGGTCTCCGCCGAGATAGGTCTTGCCGGCAATGACGACTTCGCCGGGGAAGCGGGTATCGGCGGTCAGCGTCACATCGGCGGTCAACACGGTATCCGCCGCGAGCACGCTGCCGTCGGGCATTTCGGTCCCTGCGGGCAATTTCGTGCCCTTGCGCAGCACCGTCCCCGCAGGAAGCTCGGGGTAGAGGGTACGCCCGGCGCCGTCTGCAGACGCGTAGCTCGTCGGTTTCAGGATCGTGCCGTCGGCGACCGGCGTGCCTTTCGGAACGGTGATCCGCGTCGCCGGATCGGATCCGTTCCAGCTGCCCTGATAATTGATCAGCGACGCCTTTTCATAGGTCAGGTCGCCGCTGGCGGCGACATTGATGTCGCCCGTGCCGGTCCGCACCAGCCCGCCGACCTCGATCGCGCCGCCGCTGCCGGTTTGCGTCGACAGCACGTTGGTCTGAGCGAAATCGGCGCCCGCGACGAGATTGTAGCTCCAGCTGTCGTCATTGGTGAAATCGGATGCGGGCGTATCGGGAAGCGGAGCCGCGCCCGGCGTCCAGCCATAGGGAAGTCCCTCCGGCGCGATGGTGTCGGGGGTCGCGCGCCCGTCGACAAAGCCATCGGACAGGTTGGCGTTGATCGTCAGGTCGCCCCCGGCGCGCAGCGTCAAGACGCCGCCCTTTCCGTCGAAGCGCGCATCCTTGAAGTTCCAATTGTGGACAAGGTCCATATCGCCTTCGGAGCGCAGTTCGATTCCGGGCACCAGCTGGAATGCGGCATTACCCGTCTGGCCGAGCCGCGCACGAATGCCGGCGCCATTGCCATCCATGAACGCCATCGCATCGGCGATCACCTGCTGCTGCAACGCCGTGTCGATTTCAGCCAGATGGCCGTTCGATGCATCGCCATCGGCATCGTTCAGATCATAGACCCGGAAGGCTTCGAGCTGCGTGTTGCCACCCGAGACATCGGCGCCCCAGCGCGTGACAGCGACGTCGTTGCCGGTCTGCGCCGCGCGCAGCCGGACCGTTCCGCCCTGCCCCTTGCCCTTGCCCGATACGTCGATCGACGCATTGCCGACGTCGATATTGCCGCCGACCGCGACCTGCAGGTCGACCGAACCGCCACGCTGGTCGGCGCCTTTCGCGTTCACGTCGAAGCGCGCGCCGTCGGCGACGATCAGGTCGCCGCCCGACGCGAGCAGGATCGTCCCGCCCTTGGCGCTGTCGCTGCCCAGGATCGCGTCGCTCGCCACCGAAATATCGCCGTTGCCGGTGACGATGCGGAGCGCATCGACACGTGTCGTGCCGTTCAGCACCACGTCGCCATCGAGGATCGCGAAGTCGCGCCGGCGCGAGAAGCCCCAGCTGTTGAGCTTGGCGTTGAGGCCGCCGAAGTCGTCGAGCGTCGAGGTCGTCAGCGCGAAGCTGCCGGTGCGATAACCGTCGGCGACATCGGCCTTCAGCAAGCCATCCAGCCTTACGATACCGCGCCCCGCCGACAGCGCCACCGCGCCGGCGTCGCCGCCCGCCGAACCGCCCGACACGTTAAGGAGCGACCCTGCATCGACCAGCGTGTCGCCATTGACCGAGGTGAGCTGGATACTGCCACCGGGCAGGAAGCCCTGGACTTCGAAGAAGGACACATCGGCGCCGCCGACGTCGATCTTCGCGCCCGAGGCCAGCCGGACATCACCCTCGCGCGCGGTCGCGCGCACCGTTCCCGACCCCGCGCGGATCGCGGCATCGATCAGGACATCGGTTCCGCGGAAATCGAGCAAGGCGCCCGCCGAAGCAAAGGCGGGAAGCGCCGCCGTGCTGCCATTCGCGCGCAGTTCCACCGCCCCCGCCGCAGTCACCACATGGCCCGCGCCGCTCTCACCGGTAATCTCGGCGGCACGGATCGTGAGCGCACCGTCGAAGCTGCTTTCGCCGAGGCCGGCAAAGATCACCCGCTGGTCGGCATTCACCGTCGTCGTGTCGAAGGCGAAATCGACCTTTCCTTCGCCCATCACGATATTCTTCGCGCCCAATGCCAGCCCGCCGCCGTTGCCGGTGGCGTCGGTCGCCGCGGCATCGCTGTTGCTAAGTTCAATCGTACCGGCGGTGATGCTGACATTGCCCGGCGTTTCGCCGCGCGCGATGAAGGCCGCGCCGTCGAGCGCGACCGTGCCGGTCAGGTCGAGCGCCACATCGCCATGGAAATCAATGGTCGAATAGCTTTTGAGCGTCAGCTTGTCGGCCGTCGTCAGCGCGGCCAGCGTTGCCCCCGCGAAGACGAGGCCGTCGGTGCCCTGCGGAACCGCACCAAGGCTGACAAGACCCGCCGCTGCGGTGA
The DNA here is from genome assembly GCF_051550705.1 of Sphingopyxis selenitireducens. NCBI lineage: Bacteria > Pseudomonadati > Pseudomonadota > Alphaproteobacteria > Sphingomonadales > Sphingopyxidaceae > Sphingopyxis > Sphingopyxis selenitireducens. Next base: position 202,312 of record NZ_JBPULG010000007.1, on the reverse strand, counting down.
TGGCATCGGCTTTGATCACCGCGCCGTTGCCGACGATCGTGTTCTCGGTCGAGTCGAGCAGGACCGCGTCCGCCGCTTCGAGTACGGCGCCCGCCTCGACGATCATGTCCCCGGCAACGCTCTGCACATTCTGGCGCGACACGCTGATGTCGCCGAGGTTCGAGACGCGCAGGAAAGCTCCGCCGCGATCTTCGGCAGCGGCTTCCAATTGGCCCTGCTCGTTGAAATAGGCAGGCATGCTCGGCGCGATTGCGATATTCGCCGCGTCCGCGCCGTCGCCCTGGGCGCGGATCACCGACCCGCCTTCGACACGCACGCTCTGGTTCGCGGCGAACAGCAGTTCGGTGCCGGTCAGCGGGTTGGCGCCATTGGTGCGGATCACGACGTTTTCGGCGCCGACGCTCTTTTCGGGTGATCGGACCTCGTCGGCGGAATCGCGGGTATATTGGCCGGTGACGACTTCCAGCCCGCCCTGACCCTGACGACGGACACCCCCGATCAGCAAGCTTTCGGCGATGTTCGAGATTTTGGAAGGATCGAGAACCAGATAACCGACGAGGTCGCTGACGTCGGTGCCCGGCGCCGCGATCACGATATTGTCCGACGTGATATCGACGATGCCGCCGCGGGCGTCCTTCACGCCGCTGGCGCCGCCGGCAAGAATGGTGCCGTCGAGTTCGAGCGAGCGGTTTGCCGCGAGCGTCAGGAAGCCGCCATCGACCGGCAGGCGCGGGTCGGCGTTATAGGGATTGCCCGAGCGCAGCAGCCCTTCGAGGAAGCGTTCACTGGAGAAGAAGCTGTTGCCATAGGTTTCGAAGAATTCGGAGCGTTTGCGCACGTCGCTTCCGCTCGTCAGGCGCCAGGTCGACAGCGTCTGGTCGGTGATGCCGGTGCCCGACAGGCCCCGGCGCCCGAGCACCAGGAAGCTGTCGTCGGACGCCCGGCGCGCCTGCGTCGTCATCGGCGTGTCACCGGCGAGCGAGAGCAGGTAGCCGCCCGGGGTCAGCGCATATTCGGCCGGAAGCAGCGTGTACCAGCCCGCGGGGTTGCCGTCGAAAGCGGCCAGCCACACCGACGAACCGAGCGGCAGATAGCCCGCCGTCGTGCCGCTGTTGACCCTGTCGCTCGAGGTGCCCGGATTATAGAGCGGATCGATCGGTGCGACGATGTCGTTGCCATAGGCCGGGACGATCGCATAATTGCCCGGCACGTCGAGAATGTTCGTCTGGCCCAGCGGCCCCGCGACGAACTCCAGCCCGAGCACGTCGCCGCTGCCCGACACGTCGATCGTCGCGCCTTCCTGCACGTCGATGATATCGCCGCTCAGCGAAACCCGCTTTTCGGGCGGGGTCGACAATTCGGTCGCACCGGTGGTCCCCGCCGACGTCGGCGCGTACCAGCTCTGACCGTCATAGGTGTAGCCATAAAGGATGGTACGGCCATCGGCGGCCGTCGATGTGACGCTGCCCGGAAGCAATGCGACGCTGCCCGGAACGAATGTCTCGGTGCCGCTTTCGTCGGTTACATTATAGCCCGTTGCGGTCAGGCGGATTTCGCCGAACGGCGCGCGCAGCGTGCCCGCCTGCTCGATTTTCGGCGCTTCGAGGATAAGCGTTCCGCCCGCGGACAGCGGCGCAGCTCGGCGGCCGGTCTGTTCGACGCGGATGCTCCGGTCTGAATCAAAGCGAAGAACGCCGTCGGTGGTCGGATATATTTGCGCCGCGCGCAGCACGAGGTCGCCCGTCGTATGGATTCCCGGTGTAACCTCGCCCTCTTCGGGGACCGGCTGCCCGGCCACTACGCCAAAGCCGCCGCGCATGTCGCCCTGGGCCGCGATGACGACCTTTTCGAATCCGCCGACCTCGAATTTGCCGGCGATTTCGACCGTCTCGCCCGAAACCGTCAGCGTCCCGCCCGCCGGTTCCTTCAGCGCGAAGCCGATCGCGCCGCCGCTGGTCAGATAGACGTTGCGGCTGCTGAACGACATGTCCTGCGTACCGTTGAACCCGCCCGCGACGGTCAGCACCCGCTGGCTCGAAATATCGATCGCCTGATCCGATTCCAGCTTACCCGCTATCGACAGCGTATCGAAACGCTTCATGTCGCGCAGAATGTTCGCACCGACCGTGGCGCGCGAGCCGCGACCGAGTTGCTCCGGATTCTGGACATTGCCGAGCGCGGCGAGCACGAAGGTCATCGAGCGGTCGAAGGCTGCCTTGTCGGCGGGCTCATAGCCTTCCGGAAATGCATAGCGGCTCGGCGGCGGCACGTTCGGAGCCGTCGTCATGTCGGCGTCGAGCACGAGTGCACCGTCGGCGTCCGAGGGATTATATTTGACCAGCGGGCTCAGCACGGTGCGCACGAAATCGGTGAACTCCGCGATGCTCGTGATCTGGATGTCCTCGATGTCACCGGCACCGAAGCCGAGCTGCGATTCGAGCCAGCCGTAATTGTTCGCGAAAAACTGGCGTAGGCTGACCGGGTCTTCCGGCGTCGGTTCGGGGAAAAAGGCATATTGAAGATTATCGAGGATCGATTGCAGGCCGGCCTCGCCCGTCGACCAGTCGGTGTATTCGGGGAGCAACAGCTTGCCGTCGAGCCCGCCGGCGATCTCAAGCTTGCCGCCATAATTAAACTGGCTGCCCGCTTCGCCGCGCAGGTTGCCGAGCAAATAGCCACCGTCGGCATTGAGATCGATCGCACCGGCATCGCTGCCGATCACCTGATTCACCTTGACCACCGCATAGCGGCCGGGCTGCAGGATCGACAGCAGGCCGCTGGTCCCCGACACGTCGATCGTCGCGCCGGCATCCATGACCACATGGCTGCCCTCCACGGCAACCGCGCCGCCATTGACGATCCGCCCGTCGTACCAGAAATCGCGGCCGTCGGCACCGCCCGGCACCTTCACCGTCTGCGCGATGCCGGTCGCGTCGAGCAACGCGCTATTGCCGAGATGTATGGTCGATGCGGACGTCCCGCCGACCGCAATCGAGCCGCCGTGCGCGCGCAGCGTGCCGTCGACCCGGATCTGCGACGCGTCGAGCAGAATGCTGCCAAGCGCGTCGACTTCGACGAGCGCGCCCGCTTCGATCGTGATGGCATCGCCGAGCAGTTGGAGCGCGCCGCCCTGACGCAGGTGCGGCGGCAGAAGCGCAAGGTCGGTCACGTCGCGAAGGTCGGTACCGCTCGCTACGTCATAGGCGCGGCCGCGAAAGCGCATATTGCGCGTCTGGAACAACAGGTTGGCGCCCGAAGCGATCGTCAGCGTATCGGCGCCGAGCGCCAGGCTGCCGACGCCCATGTCGCGGAACAGCGTCTCGTCGATATATTCGGCCTCGCCTGCCGATCCGCCGGCGGGGCCGACGACGACGTCGCCCGAAGCGATCAGCGCCAGCATGCCACCGCCGCCGAGGCCGCCAAGACTGATATCGGCGAAATCGAGAATCGCGCCGACGGTCTGGCCGCCACCGCCCAGTTCGATCTTGCCGCCCTTGCCTTCGAACAGGCGGAAATCGCCCTCGTTGAAGCGGGTGGATGCACCCTGCCCCTGGCTGTTCTGCCCCGGTTTCACGCGCTGGTACCAGCCGCCGCCGCCGGCATCGAGCGTGATGTCGCCAGTCAGCGTCGAGCCGAGCAGACTGATCGTCCCGCCGTCGATATAGCCGCGGATGACATTGGCGGGCGCATCGACGTCATTGATCCACGGTGCCGCGACCGACAACAGGACGTCGCTGCCGATCGTCATGCCATTGGCGGCACCGAGCGCAATATTGCCCGACGGCGCGATGATCGAGACATTGCTGCCGACGCGGCCAACGCCATTTTCGCTGCTGGTCGAAAAGCCGCCACCCGGCGCGAGACGGATCGAGACGCCGGGATTGATTGTCTGGGTCTGATGACCGCTGCCATAACCCAGCACGACGTTGCCCATGCCCGAGAAGAAATCATCCTCGATATAGGAAACCCAGCGCGGCTGGCCGTTTTCATAGACTCCCTTGGACGTCCAGAGCGGGTCGCCTTCGGCATAATTTTGCTCGCCATGGCTGGTGCCGACCGCGAACGGATCGAGCAGCATGGCGTCGCTCTCGACGAACGGCCCATTGGTTTCGGTCTCGGTCCACAGTGTGCCAGTGAACGCCTTTTCGTCGGCGACGACGAAGCTGTACGTCGACGACCAGGGTCCATATTCGGGCCCGCCGCGATGGAGCGTCGCCGAACCCGCCTTGGGCATGCCGATTTCGCCGACAAGGCTCGCGCCGACAGCGCCGGCGGGAAGGCGCGGGGCGCGGATCTGGCCGAGCGCGCCCATCATCTGGCGGTCGCCCACGACGACATCGCCCGTGAGCTTGCCGAACAGGCGCGAACTGCCCGACAGCAATTCGACCGACCCTGCGTCGGAGCCCTCGACATACCCCTTCTCGAGCCGCGTCGCCTTGCTGATCCCGACATAGCGCAGGTTCGGATCGGCGTCGGAGATATTGTGGAAGCGCCCGAAGCTGTCCTGCAGGCGCGTAACGGTCACTTCGGCGTCAGTATATTTGGTGCTGCCGCCCGATACGTCGATCGTCGCGCCGTCCTCTACGATGGCGAATTCGGACGCGCGGATGCGCACGTTGCCGCCCTCGACCGACATTTGTTCGGCGGTGCGCTGTTCGCCCGCCAGCGCGCCGGTCCAGTCGACGATCGCCGCGCCGTCGCGGCGGTCGACATAGACGGTCTCGCCCACGAGGATGCCGTCGCGCTGCTTCGGTGAGGCCGACACCTCGTTCGAGCGTACCTCGACCGCGAAAATATTGTCGGCGACGCTGCGCTCGACATCGCGCAGACCCGATACGTCGATCCGCGCGCCCGACTTCATGACAAAGCTGCCCTTGTCGCCGCGGACTTCCTGAACCGATCCGTCGGTGGCAGCCGGGCTGCTGCCGCCACGTTCGCCGACGCCGCTCGGGCTGGCGTGGATCACGACCTCGCCACTGCGCGAAATCACGCTGGAATTTTTCTCGAGGACGATTTCATTGCCTGCGATCAGGACGCGCCCCTTGGCAAAGCTGTCGGCAGCAAGGCCGGTGATATCGGAGGTGTCGGGCGTTATGCTGGTGACGCTGCCTTCACCCAGCGTGACCTTGCCGGCGAAATAATTGCCGCCGACCGAATATTCGCTGAGCATGAAACCATGGCTGGCTTGCAACACGACGGTTCCGTTGCGCTGACGCGCGCCGTTGGTAACGCGAATGGCGCCCAATTGATCGACATTGGCGCCGACCATCGTCACCGCGCCGCGATCGGCCAGAATCTCGCCGCTGTTGGCGACGGTCATGCCCACATCGCCAGCCCGCCGGAGATAATCTGCTTCCCACTCCAGACGCGCTTCGGGCCGGCAACACGGGAAGCCGGGGTAGCTGCCATAGGAATCGTTGATAGGCGTCGCCATCACATTGACCGCGAGGCCGCCGCGCGCCGAGTTTGTGAACGCCTGTCCGGCGCTGAGCTTGACCTGCTCGCCGGCCGCCATCAGCACCTGCCCGTCGCGCGCCTGCAACTTGCCTGCGTTCGATACATTCGGACCGAACAACATGATCTTGCCGGGGCTGGCGCTGTCGGACGAACTCGCCGTCAACGTCGCGCCGCGCTCGACCGTGATGCGCGAATTGGCGATGTAATGATTATAGTTCTGCTGCGTCGCGGCGAGGCGCGCGCCATATTGATCGATGAACTGCGTCTTGATCTGCGCCGCCACCTCGTCGCGCAGATTCTGCGGGATCGTTTGCGATCCGGCGGGTATTCCCTGCCAGCTTATCCCTGTCCAGAACTGGCTGATGTTGGTGAAGTTCGAATATTCATATTCGCCCATTTTCGACACGTCGATACCGGCGATGATGCTTTCGAGCACTGCGCCCAGGCCGACATTCGCAAAGTCGGGATCGATGAAATAGACATTCCGGCCCTTGGCGGCGTCGTAATAGCTCAGGGTATCGAGGCCGTAGCCCATGTTATATTGGTCGACGCCCTCCATGCCTTTTTCGCGCAGGATCGCGATACGGATCGCGGCGCGCGCGAGGAAGTCGATGACACTGGTGCGCTCGCCCGCGACCGGCGCCGGCGCCTCTCCGAGCAGGCTGCCCGGATCGAGTCCGACCGGCGGGCGCGGCACCATGCCGATATTCTGGGCGGGAAAGAGCGGGTTGGCGGCCTGGCCACGGATGACCCCATTGCCAGACAACAGGCCATTATACAGCTGGTTCTCGGTGATCGGCAGCGCCGTCGCAAGGATGCTGTGCGCGTTGATCTGCGCCCCATCCTTAAAGATGATGCCGTTGCTATTCTGCAACCACACCTGCCCCTTGGCCGTGATCTTGCCCGCAATTTCGCTTGGCTTGCTGTCGAAGATGCGGTTGAGCGCGATCCAGTCGGTGCCCTGCTGCTGGAAGCGCACCTCCTCATTCTTCCCGACGTCGAAGCGTGACCAGTCGAGCAGCGCGCGCTTCTGTTCCTGCTCGATCGTCATCACCAGTCCCGTGTTCCCCTGCGCCACGGTCGGCAGCTTGGCGCCCGTCCAGCGCCCGCCCTGCAAGATCTGCGTTCCCGGCAGGGTGCCGGCTTCCTGCGCGGCGGCGGGCTGCGAGGCCATGATCAGCAGCGAGGAGATGCTGACCGATGCCGCCAGCGCGGCGCGGCTCAAACGGGTGATGCGCTTGCGGGCGGGGGCGGTGAAAGCATTGGGAGTCAGCATGACGATTCCTCGGGATCGAATAGGGAAAGGGGTAGGCGCGAAGGGTGTGCGGATCAGGGGTTGGCCGGTGCCGGTTCGGCGGCCGGCACCGCGTCGCGCTCGGGATAGAAGCCGAGCGCCGCGACCTGGTCGCTGAACTCCTGCAACTTATTCTCCAGCCGGACGCGATAGAGGCCGGTCAGCGGTTCGGTCGCCGCCATCTTCTTGCCGAGACCCATTTTTTCGTAGTCGGCGATGATCGCGTCGCCGAGTTCGCGCAGCTCGCGGTTCTTGTCGGCGGCAATGCCGATCGCCTTGCGGCTCGCCTCGATCTGGCCGGTGGCGCTGCGTGCCGCAGCGACCTCCGCCTCCATTGCGCGCATCTTTTCCGACATGTCGCGAAGCTGGTCGTTACGCTGCTTCAGCGTATCGATCAGTTGCTGCGCCTGCTCGGCGACGATGCATCCGCCCGGGGGCGCATTGCCCTGCGCGCGCGCGGCGGGAGCGAAGGCCAGCGCGAGAAGCGACAGGCCGATGATGTGCTTTTTCAACATGATATCCCTCAAAACTTCGCGTTCAGGTCGAGCATGAAGACGTCGGTGTCGATCGGCGGAGCGGCTCCGCCGGTCGCAGGATCGACAAGGTCGATGGTGCGCGCCGAAAGCCACGAGCCGGTGAGCCAGAAATTCTTGGCGAGCCCCCAGCTGCCGCGGACGACGAAACCTTTCTGGTCGGTGCCGCCGAGACCGAAGTCGGAGTCGGTGAACAGGTCGAGGGTCGAATCGGCTTCGAGGCGGCGGTAACCGGCGCTGAGGCTCCATGCGTTCGCTTCGGCGATTTCGCGGTGGCCGATCGACAGCTGTGCATTCCACGCCATGTCGCCGCTCGACGCAGGCACCAGACGGTCGTCGAGTTCGTCGCGGTCGAAGGCGAAGTTTTTCAACACTTCGAAATCGAGCGCGCCGACGAGGGTCGGGTTGATGTCGAATTCGGCGCGCGCGGTCGCCGCGCCGACGCGGAATTTCGATGCGAGGCCGAATTTGACCGTGTTCACGACGCCGCCGTCCTGGCGCAGGTTGAACACCGAGTTGCCGAACTGGACGCGATCGGGCGCGGTGAAGTCGTTATCGCGCAGGCCCTGCGTATTATACTGGCCCTGGACGTTCGCGAATTCGTAGAGCGCGGCCGCCGCCTTGAAGCGCAGCCCGTCGACCGGTGCGGTCTTCACCCCGATCTGGCCCGCGAACAGGAATTTGTCGTTGCCGGTGAAGTCCCATTCCTCGAGCGGGAAAGCGCCGCCGGTCAGGAAGACCGAGGGCGCGCTCTCGTCGCCGCCAAGGCGCGCCTCAAACGTCGCCGCAGCGCCTTCGAACTGCAGATCGCGATCGAACATCAATTCGGTCGAAAAGAAGGGATTGTCGAATTTGCCGAGAATGAGGTTGCTGCCGGCAAAGCGGCCGTCCTTGTCGAACGGGCGCACGCGGATATACGCGCGGTCGAGCCCGACCATGAACTTGTCGAAGTTGCCGGTCAGCGATTCATTCGTCGAAACGGGGTCGATCGGATTGCCCGTGACGAAGCGCAGGCCGGCCTCGACCTTATCCGACACCTTGGCATCGACACCGAAACGGGCGCGGACGCGGGCACGCTGGCGATCCTTCGTCGTCGCGCGCAGCGGCAACAGATCATCGACGAAATAGCCGCCGTCGGCGTTGATCGCGTTGATGTCATAGATCAGCGGCGTGTTGCTCTGACCGAAGGCGACATGTTCGCCGCGCACGCGCATGTCGCCCGAGAAATGGAAGCGGCTCAGCCACTCGGGAAGCGCGTCGGGTTGGGCCCAGCCTTCCTGCCGGGCGGTCGCGACGACCTCCTTCTTCACTTCGTCGCGGATCTGGTTACGGACAGCTTCGGGCACATAGGGAACCCGCACGACGCCGCTGTTCGCCTCGGCGCGCTTGCGCGCTTCGGACAACACCGAATTGGCGTCGTCGCGCGACAGCACGCCCTTTTCGACGAGAACGTCGAGGATGTCGATCGTCGATGGATCGGTCGGACGATCCTGCGCGGCGGCGCCTTGCGGTACCGCGGCCAATGCAGCGAGCGCAGCGGTCGCGGCCAGAAGGGTCGGTTTACGGAAATGGCTACGCATCGTTGATTTTCCCTGTTCCTTGGTCATGGATTTCACGCCTGGTTGAGTTGAAGAGTGATCTGGTTGGGGACGCCCGCGGGCGGCGGCGTGTCGATCCGGTTAAGCCCGCGCAGCGTCTGGAGCAGTTCGGCCTCGAGATCGGCCGGGCGGACGCCCGACAATCCCAGGATTTCGAGCTGCCCCGACCCCGACACACGAACCCGGACGCGAAACTGGAAGCTTGCCTGCGCAAGGTTCGGCCGCTTGCGAAGTTGCCGCATCAGCGCGCGCTGGACGAGTTCGGCATAGGCACGCGACGCGCCGCTGCCGCCCTTGCCGGTGCCGCCGATCATCGGACCACTGCCGGTCCCGCCCTGCCCGCGCGGACCGCCCGAAAAGGCACCGCTGTCGCTGGTCGGATCCTGCAGCAGGCTCGACAGGTCGCCGGCCGGCGGGTTGGTGCTCGCCGGTTGTGAGGGCGAGAGTGGGTCGGGCTGAACCGCTTGCGCGGTTTCGGCGACCTTCTCGACCTCCTCGGGCGGCTGCTCGGTGAGTTCGGGCGGAGGCGGAGGCGGAGGCGGCGGGACGGCGAGGTCGAACATCTCGACCTCTTCGTCGCGCACGCGCTCCTCGACCTTGTCGAGGCCCGCGAACCACCAGGCGGCCAGCAACAGCGCAAGTATCAGCGCGGCCGGCCCGGCGGCCCGTTTCATGTCGGGCGTCTTCCGGAGGGATGGGAAAGCGGTCATGGCCGGTCCGATACCCAACTCAGCCCGCGGGCTTTTCGGCGGGCAGGCCGATCTTGGTGATGCCCACGCCCTTCAGCACGTCGAGCACCTCGACGACCTTGCCATAGGCGGCCTGTGTGTCACCGCGGATGACCACGGGGACTTCGGGATCCTCGGCGAAACGCTGGCGCATCTCGGCCTCAAGCTCGGCAGTCGTCGTCGGCGCGCCGTTGAGATAAAGGTCGCCCGTCGAGGCGACGCTGATCGCCTGCGTCTGCGAGGCCTCCAGCGTCTGGCGGTTCGACGCCTGCGGCAGGTCGAGTTCGATGCCCGCCACTTGCGCCGTCGCCATCAGGATGAAGATGACGATCAGCACATAGGCAAGGTCGAGCATCGGAACGACGTTGATCTCGTCGTAAATGGCGTCTTCGTCTTGAACTTTAGCCATGAGCCCGGCTCCTTAGGCGCCATATTCTTCGGCAATCCGCGCGACGAGAGCGTCGGCGAACGAGCGATTGGCGGCGTTGATGCGCTTGATCCGGGTGAGGATCAGGTTGTAGCCAAACAGCGCGGGGATCGCGACAGCGAGGCCGGCGGCGGTGGCGAGCAGCGCCGCGGCAACCCCCGGTGCGATCGCGTTGACGTTGACGTTCCCCTGCGCCGCGATCGCAGCGAAGGTGATCATCACCCCGACCACGGTACCGAGCAGGCCAAGGAACGGTCCCCCGGCGATCGAGAGCGTCAGGATGACGAGCTTGTCCGACAGGCTGTACGCCTGGTTCGACGATACGGCGTCGACCCGCGCTTTAAGTGCTTCGATCGCTGGCGCGGTAAAGCGTGCGCGCCCCGCCTGCGAACGGTTGGCGACTTCCTGGAGGCCCGCCTTGTAAAGCTGCGACAGCGTCGAGCTGGGGGTCTTTTCGGCGTGCTCGCCAAGCGCCGCACCATCGAGCTGCGCTTCGGTCGCATAGGCCTTTTCGAACTGGCCGTTCTCGGTTTCGATCCGCTTCAGGAGGCGGAACTTCTGCACCATCACGCGGATCGCGAGCACCAGCAGGATGGCGCAAAGCGCGATGACGAGCCAGCCTTCGATCGTGACGCTTTTGACGACAGTCACGAAATAGCCGAGCTCGAAATGCCCGCTGCGTTCCTGTTCGGCGCCGAAGGTCACAAGGCCGCGACCATTGTCCGACCGCGCGACGGCCTGCACATAGCCCGCGCTGCGATCGGCGGCGGCGAAGCGCAGATTGTCGATCTGGCCAGCAAAGCCTTGACCGACGACGATATCACCCTGCTGTGCGGGAAGCGCCGCGCTACCGGTTCCGGCGGGTGCGCCGTTGACGTAAAGTTCGGCGCGGCCGTTACCACGGACGACGAGCGCGATATGGTTCCAGCCGCCCGGCTTCAGCGCCGCGCTCGACGGGATCGGCACGCCGCCGACGGTCGCGACGGGGCTAAGGCCGGAAAGGGCGATCGAGAAGGACCCGGCGCGGTCGACAACGCTGCCGCCGCCCGCTGCACCCGGCTTGACCCATGCCATGAAGGTAAAGGGACGGCCGCCGATATTGAGGCTGCTCGAACCCGTGATCTGCAGCACTTCCTTGCCGCTGAACACCGCCGATTGGCCCGCGAAGCCCGCCGAGGTCGGGACGGTCGACACGCTATTATTGTTGCGCGTCCGGTCCTTCACCGGTGATCCCGAGAAATCGAGCGCGAGGATTTCCGACGCGTCGAACACCCCCGCCGGATTGGCGGTCGAGGCCACGTCGCCGCCATAATAAAGGTGATAGGTCTGGCTCGACGCCGGGTCGAGGCCGACGCCCTTCACCCACACCGTCGCAAGTCCCGACTTCGGGTCGAAATTCTCGACATAATGGTCGACGCGTTCGCCCTTGGGTCCAGCGACGCGCAGATCCGCGCCGTCGGGCTTCACATCGTCGAACGCAAAGGTCTGCGTCGACAGGCGCAGCACGAAGGGAAAGGTCGCGGTCCTGGCGTCGAGGCCCGCACCATCCGCACCCGGCTTGACCACGATTTCCTTGCGCACCGACAGCTTGTCGTCGAGCCAGGCGGCGTCTTGCGTTTGCCCCGCCGCGGACATGGAAAACAGGCCGATCGCGGCCGCGACCGCTCCGAAAATCAGTTTCTTCATGGGTATTTCCTCAGTATTTCAGGCCGACTTTGAAGTGCGCACGCAGGCCGCCCAAATCGTCTTGGGCAGGCTGCCCCGACTTCGTCGGATCCGATCGAAATTGATAAGCAAGGTCGAGTTGACCGTAGAAAATCTTGTACAGGTCGAACTTGGTCGTCAGGCCGGCACTGCCGAGCCAGAAGGACGATTTTTCTTCGGGAAGCGGGCTTTCGATCCAGGCGTATCCGCCCTCCAGAAAAGCCGCGACGCGCCAGTCGAACTTGTCGTTGCCGGTCGGGAGCTTGTATCCGAGCTCCAGCGACAGCCGCGCGCCGCTGTCGCCGAGCGCTTCCGCTTCGCGATAGCCCCGGATGCTGCCGACCCCGCCGAGCACGAATTGCTCGTTCGAAATCAGCGGAGCGGGGGCAAGCTGCCAGTCGAGCGCCGCACGCAGGTCGAAATCATTCTGGAGCTGGCGGTTATAGACGCCGCTGCCATAGAAATAGATGAAGCTGGCTTCGGCCCCGGCGCGCTTGCCGACCGATTCCTCGTTCACATTCGGCGTCAGCGGATTGTCGGGGATATAGCCGAATTCGCGCTGGCGGCCGACGAGGCCGTCGAAGGCGAAGGTCGCGCCGATACTGAATTCGCCGTTCGATTGCGTGTTGCCGCCCAGCCAGCGATATTGCGCGGTGAACGGCAGATAGGTGATCGGTGTGTCGAAGGTCAGTGTCTCGCCCGTTTCGGGATCGACGAGGCCGATCTGGTCGAGATAATCCTTGTAGTCGACGCCGAACAGCAGCGACTGCACCGTTCCCTGCGGCGAATTGCCGAGCGTCCGCATGAAGCGCCCACCGACCGTCAGGCCGTTGCCGAGGACGGTCAGTCCGCCGACGGTCGCGACATCGGTGTTCGAATTGACGATATAGCCGAGCAGGCTCGACCGGCCGTAACCGATCGGCGCATAATAGGAGCCCGACACGACCTGGACCTGATCGAAATCCTGCGGCGCGGTCTGAAAGAAGATGTTCGCGCTGTGGCCGGCCTGCCAGAGATTGTCGTAGTTGGCCGATACATTGAGGCGAAAGCGTTCGGTCGAGCGGTTATACTGGTCGCTCACCTCGATCGACGCGCCCCACGGCTTCTTGTCCTCGACCGCCAGTTCGATATCGACGGTGCCCGGCGCCGTGCCGGCCTTGAACTCGGGGGTGATCGTGCGGGTCGTGCGCGCGTTCGCCGATGACAGTTCCTGCTGGAGCGTCGGGACATTGGGAACGGTGCCGGGCTTCAGGCTGGGCAGCGCGCCGCGAACCTCACTCGGCAGCACGAAGTCGGCGCCCGTCACGCGGACGCGGCCGACCTTGCCTTCGGTGACGACCAACTCGAGAATGCCCGAACTCACGTCCTGCTGCGGGATTTCGACGACGACCGTCGCATAGCCGCGATCGCGATACGCCTTTTCAAGCTCACCGCGCGCGACCTCGACGTCGGGCACGCTCTTGCCGTAACCCGCGTGCGGCATCAGCACCGTCTGGATGTCGGCTGCGGCGAGCACCGAATTGCCGCGCACGACATATTCCATGACGTCGAAACGGAATTCTTCCGTCGCGGCCGCCGGCTGCGCGGTGTCGTCGCCCGTCTCGTCCTGCGCCATTGCCGGATTGGCGGCAAGCATCGCAAGCAGGCTTGCCGTCGCCATCCATCCGCATGCGGGACGAGAAACATCTCGTCCTTCCTTCAATCTCATTCCAGCCATCGCAGTGCAACGCCCCCGGGTAAGCCGAATCGGTCCGTCCGATTCTCTCTCGATGAGCGCTGCGCTACGGATTCACTGTTACACGGAAAATACTAACCCTTTTAATTAGTTATCATGATTTTCAAACAGCACAAAAGGCCCGGATCAGTATTGATCCGAGCCAGTTTGTGGACATTATTTATTGAATTTGTTCGCTATATTCGTTCTGTCTGCGAACGATCTTGTGATTTCGGTTCGCGGCGACCCGGCCAGGGCGCGTCCAGCACCGCGAAACGCGTTATCGCGTCTGCGCGACTGCGCACGTTCAACTTTTCCCTTATTCCCCGAAAGTGGAATTTGACCGTCTCCTCGACGATCTCCAGCCTTTCGGCGATGCCGTTGTTCGTCAGCCCCTGTGCGGCAAGTTCGAGAATCTCGATCTCCCGGCGTGTCAGCGGCGCGCTGACGCGAATGAGCGACAGCCGCTCGATCGTGCGCGCAGTCAGCGCGGTCGCGGCGAAGAATAGATCGAGAAAGGATGGCGACAATCCGCGCAACACCGGCTGCGGCGCGATAGCATCAGCAATGGCGACGCGCCCGCCGCGTCCCCAGACGGCAACACTCGCGCCGCCTTCGATCCCGGCCTTACGCAGCTGAGCCATCAACTCTCTCGCGGCAAAGCTTCTTTCGCCGGGCCATTCGCAGCCGGTCCAGACAAAGGGATCGATCGATCGCCGCGCAAACCGCCGGATCGGGTCCCGCCCGTCGAACCCGGCTTCGCGCAGGCGATCGGACGTCTCGCTCGTCAGCGTCGACCATTGGACCGTCTGGTTGACGAGGTCGCCCGGCGGGATGAATGTCAGGATCAGATCGGGCAGGTCATGGCTCTGCAGGAATTCGGCCAGCAGGTCGAACGCCTCTTTGCGCGCGCGTATCTGGCCCAGCCGGCCCGACAGCGCGGGCAGCCCGGCGTCGAGCATCTTTGGCGGCTCCAAGGCTAGATAAGCACCCATTTCGTCCCCTTCGCTTTCATGACGTTCGGGAACCCGGAAATGCGAAATCTTTTTTTCGACGGGACCGCCGCGTCAGTTCCGCAGGATCGCCACGCCACCGGGCAGCCGCGTGACCTTCATGTCCAATGATCTTGCGATGTGATCGACCGCAACATCCGCGCGCTCAAGATGGATCACGCCGCTGATCCGGGCGTCGTTCCGGCTTCCCAGAAGATAGACGCGCCCGGGGCGATAGCGATTGAGTTCGGCGATCACTTCGCCCGCCGGACGATCCTTGAACAGGAACATGTCGCGCTGCCACGCGGTGCTGGTTTCTGCGACATCGCGCGGTGTCTGTCGTACCGTGCCCGCCCGGAAATCGAGACTGGCCCCGGCCTCGACCGTCGTACGGCCTTCGGATGAAACGACCTCGATCCGCCCTTCCAGACAGGCGACCCGCATCAGGCCGCCGTCCGATCGCATCGAAAAGCGCGCGACGCGGGCGCGGATCTCGACATCGTTCGCCGTCGCAATCAACTGGCGCCCGGGGTCGCAGGTCGCCGAAATCAAAGCCTCGCCTTGCGACAGTTCCACGCGCGGCGAGGCGGCGTCCGCCCAGAACAGCAGGCGCGAATCGGTGTTGAGCTCGGCGCTGACTTCGGGCTCCAGCCGGACGCTACGGCGCTCGCCCTTGCCCGTGCGATACTCCCTGGCTCCTGCCGGAACGGGCGCAACCAGTGGCATGATCGCCACCGCCGCGATCGCGGCCATGGCTGCCCCGCCGCCCAGAAACCAACGGCGCGAAAGCCCTTCGCCGGCCACCGGCAATGCAGCACCACCGGACAGCGCCGGCCCAAGCTGTTCCCACAGCCGCACCGCCTGACGAAAGGCCCCTTCATTTTCTTCGTTTTGCGCGCGCCAAGACAACAGCATATCGACGTCGCGCTGCGTCGCCTCGCCCGATTTCAGGCGCACGACCCAGCTACGCGCCATCGCGTCCCGGTCAGGCCGTCCCCCCAGTTCATTGTTATCAGGCGTCGTCAACTTGGATCAGTCCTTCAATGACGAGACGGTTTCTGCTGGCCATAAGCGAAATCCTCCCGTTCACTCTTCTTCAGATATTCGGCGCAATGATCGAGCGCGCTGCGCAGCTCCATTTCGATAGTGCGCGTTGTTACGCCCATCTCGGCGGCGATTTCCCTGCACGAGCGCTCGTGAACGCGGACGGCGATCAGCACCATGCGCCGCCTTTCGGTCAGGGTGGAGATCGCCGCTTCGAGCTGCCCGATCGCTTGGCGATCCTCCGCCGTGCGCGCCGCGGAGGGTGCCGGATCGGGAATGTCGAACGCCGCCTCGACCTGCTCCGCCAGCGAAAGCCGGCTCGCCGACCGCCGCAGGTCCGAAGCAGCGTTCAGCGTGAGACGAAAGAGATAGGCAGGCGCGTTGCGGACCAAATAGGATTTTTCCGTCGTGCGCAGTTTGACATAGACTTCGTTGAGCGCCTCGTCGGCAAGGTCGGCCGAGCCGAGACGACGGCGCAGCCGCTCCCGGAAATCGGGATAAAGTTGCATAAAGCGCTGAAGGAGGGCGAAGGTCTCCATCGCGCTAGCGGACCGGCGGGGACGGGCGCACCGGCACTCACCCCTGGACCTGAAAGTCGATGGGCACATCGACCTCGACCGGAGCGACCAGTTCGCCCGGCACTTGCGGCAAAGGCTCGGACCGCCAGAGCGCGGCAAGCGCCTTTTCGCCAATCAGACCATTCGGCGAGCGCAGCACACGTGCATCGACGACGCGCCCGTCACGGGCGACCCGGAACCGCAATATAACCAGCCCCGCGTCGTTCCGGCCGATGCGATCGCCACGGCGCCGGCTGTGCGCCGCAATATGTTTGCGCAAGATGGCACCATAGGCCGACTTGCCCGCCCCCATCAGCGGATCGTCCGCCAGCAAGCTCGCCAATTCGGCGTCGAATTTCGCATTCCCGGCGGCGGGGGCGTTGCTCGCCCCCTTCATCCGGAGCGCCATGTCGCTCCGCTCCTGCGTGAAGGACAGTTCGCGCACATCGGGATCCCCACCCCCCGCGCGCGAAGGGCCTGCCGCAGGCTCGGGCGCCAGAAGCTCGACCGTCAGCGGCTCACCATTCTCCGCCAACCGGGAGCCGGCCGCACCATTGCCGATATGGGCAAGGCTGAAGAGGATAATCCCACCGACGTGAAGGAATAGCGAGAGCGCAATCGCGGCCCCAAGCCCTCTGCCGTTCGACACGGCGCGCCGACCCTTGCCGTCGATCTCGATAGCGCCGATCACTGCGCGACGATCCGCAGCCCGACCGGCTGAGGCATATTCGCGGGCGGCGGTGAGCCGACCTTCATGCCATCGAGCAGCCTGCGCGCCGTGCCGAGCGCTTCCTCGTTACTCCCTGCGCCAAAGCCGTCGAGACCGACGATGCGTCCGTCCGCCGACAGCCAGACATAGAGCGTGAAATCATAGGATCGCGCGCCCAATTCGCTCGACCGGCGCAAAAGCGCGAGGCTGGCCCCCAGCAGCTTTTCGCCATACCAGCGATATTCGTCATTGCCCGCACGAAAGGCGGAGGTCAGCACATCGATCTCTTCGAGCGACATGTCGGGGGCCGCCTGTTGCTCGGGTCGTTCGAGGATGATCGCATCGGGCCGTGTGAAACGCGGCACCAGCCCGCTTCCATTCAGCATTTGCATCAGGGCGTCATAAGCCGTCCGGGCCTTTTGCACCGAAGCCGCTCTTTTGCCTTCAACCAGCTCTTCGGCAACGACCACATCATATCCGTTGCGCTTGCCGAACTGGCGCAGCGCGTCGGCAAGCGGCTGACCCGCCGTGACTCCCCAATCATCCTGTTGTCCGCGCGCAGCAACGGGCTCAGCCACCAGCACTTGCAACAGCAACGCCAGTGACAGAAGGAATGTACGCAACACCCCACCGCCGGAATATCTCGTCCGCCCCATTTAGCCTGATCGACCCCTCATAGAGACCATCGCCGAAATGCAGGCGAGTTGCGCTGCCAGCGTTGCAGTTTGGTGACCATGCGCTGTCGACGGCACCAAAACGCGAACTGAATGGAAATCACGGCAGCCGACCATCCCACGGCGGGGCCCGATGCGACAGCCAATCGGACGGCAGCTTAAAAAATCGTTCGGCTCATTCCAAAATGGGTGATGACGGCATTTCAGGATAAGCGTAACTTGCGAGCAAGAATGGGAGTAAATCGCAATGAGCCGTCCCGAACGCCTCGATGTCCAAGCCTCAGGTGGCTGCCAGTGCGGCGCGGTGCGCTATCATGCGGGCGCGATCCTCGACACGTCGCACATCTGCCATTGCCGCATGTGCCAGAAGGCGGCGGGCAATTATTTCGCGGCGCTGATCGGTATTCCGAAGGATGCGCTCAGCTGGACGCGCGGCACTCCCGCGACCTTCAAAAGTTCGGATCAGGTCGAGCGCGGTTTCTGCCGGGCATGCGGCACCCCGCTCTATTATGATTATGCGGCAAGCAAGCATCTGAGCGTCACCACCGGATCGCTCGACAATCCGGCGGACTTTCCGCCGCGGGTCCAGTTCGGTGTCGAGGGGCGGATGCCGTGGTTCGATACGCTTCCCGGCCTGACCGAAGAGGGCACGACCGAAGACACGATGAGCGATCTCGTCGGCGCGATCCGGGCAAGCAATCACCAGCATCCCGACCATGATACCGCGAATTGGCCGGAGTGAAGGCAGTACAACGCCCCGCCTCAGAGGGCGAAGCCCGCGATTCAGACACTCAGCGTCCGGCCGAAGACACGTCGGATCAACCTGACCGGTGCGGACGCCATTGCGGACGGGCGCGTTGAACAAACGCGCATTGCGCTTCGCCGCGATATAGGGTGTGGATGTGGCTTCAGATTCGGAGCTGCATATGACCCCCACCGCCACCATCCTCCTCCTCGGCTCGGGCGAACTCGGCCGCGAGTTCGTCATTTCGGCCAAGCGCCTCGGATGCCGCGTGATCGCGTGCGACAGTTACGCAGGGGCGCCCGCGATGCAGGTCGCCGATGGCTTCGAGGTCTTCTCGATGCTCGACCGCGACGCGCTGCGCAAGGCGGTCGAGACATATCGCCCGGACCATATCGTTCCCGAGATCGAAGCGATCCGCACCGAAATACTGGTCGAACTGGAGGCCGAGGGTTTCCACGTCGTCCCGTCGGCGCGCGCCGCACAGCTGACGATGAACCGCGACGCGATCCGTGATCTTGCCGCGAGCGAGTTGGGGCTTGTCACCTCGACCTTCGAATATGCGACGAGCCGCGAGGAACTGGCTGCCGCCGCGGCGCGGATCGGTTTCCCGCTCGTCGTCAAACCCGTCATGTCATCGTCGGGCAAGGGCCAGAGCACGGTCAAGGACGCTGCCGGGGTCGACGGTGCGTGGGACTATGCCGCCGCCGGGATGCGCGGCGACCGGCTGCGCGTGATCGCCGAAGCCTTCATCGACTTCGACTATGAAATCACGCTGCTGACCATCCGCCACAAGGACGGCGTCTCCTTCTGTCCCCCGATCGGCCACCGCCAGGAACGCGGCGACTATCGCGAAAGCTGGCAACCCGCCGCCATGTCCGCCGCCGCGCTCGCGAGCGCGCAAGCGATGGCGACCAAGGTCGTCGATGCCCTTGGCGGCCATGGCATTTTCGGCGTCGAATTTTTCGTCAAGGGCGACACGGTCATCTTCTCCGAACTCTCGCCCCGCCCGCACGATACGGGCATGGTAACACTCATCTCCCAGCGGCTCACCCAGTTCGACCTTCACGCGCGCGCAATCCTCGGCCTGCCCATCCCCGGCATCGCAGCGCCCGACGCGAGCGCGAGCGCGGTGCTGCTCGCCGACCGCGATGCCGAAAATTTCGCGATCTCCGGCCTCGCCGACGCGCTTGCCGCGCCCGATGCCGAAACCGCGATCGACGCCCGCATCTTTGGCAAGCCGGTGACGCGCCCCTGGCGCCGCATGGGGATCACGCTGGCGCGCGTCGAAGGAGGCGACACCGACGAAGCCCGCACCGCCGCGGTCGCGGCGGCGGCGAAGCTCGTTATCGATTATCGATAACGCGACCCCAAGACCGGTTTCGACCGAAAGTCGACTTCGCCTTACTCGTCATCCCGGACTTGATCCGGGATCCACAGCAGCGTTGAAGTCATGGACCCCGGATCAAGTCCGGGGTGACGAAGTGGTGACGGCTGCTAACGACCGTTACTTATCGTAAAAGCCCTCTCCCTTTGGGAGAGGGTTGGGTGAGGGTGTGTGAGGCTTCGCAACCGGCAATTTCAGCAATCTACCGGCGATCCCCTCACCCAACTTCGGCTAGGTTGCTATGCAACCAAGCCTGCGTACCCCTCTCTCGACGGGAGAGGGGAATGGCAGCTCCCCACCCCAAAGCCGACGCTCGCACCCGACCTTGGCTTCGACATAGCTAGGCCGCCCCACTCACCCCTGCTACACCGCGCCGCATGTCCCAAAAGAATCATCTCTACCTCGTCGACGGCTCCGGCTATATCTTCCGCGCCTATCACCGCCTGCCGCCGCTGACGAACCCGCAAGGGGTCCCTGTCGGCGCGGTTTACGGCTATACGACGATGTTGTGGAAACTGGCGAAGGATCTTCACGACGCCGACGGTCCGACCCATCTGGCGGTCATTCTCGACCACAGCGGCAAGTCGTTTCGCAACGATATCTATGCCGATTACAAGGCCCACCGTCCGCCCGCTCCCGAAGATCTGGTGCCGCAATTCCCGCTGATCCGGGACGCGACGCGCGCCTTTTCGCTACCCTGCATCGAACTTGAGGGTTTCGAGGCTGATGACCTGATCGCCTGCTATACCGAGGCGGCCGTCGCAGCGGGCTGGGACGTCACCGTCGTCAGCAGTGACAAGGATTTGATGCAACTCGTCCGTGAGCCGGACGGCGCGCCGCACGTCGATATGCTCGACACGATGAAGAATGTCCGGATCGGCGAGGCCGGGGTGGTGGAGAAGTTCGGCGTCGGTCCGCAACTGGTCGGCGACATCCTCGCACTGATGGGCGACAGCGCCGACAATGTACCGGGCGTCCCGGGTATCGGCCCCAAGACCGCGACCAAGCTGATCGTCGAATATGGCAATCTGGAAGCCGTGCTCGCGGCTGCGCCGGCTATGAAGCCCGGCAAGCTCCGCGACAATCTGATCGAACATGCCGACAAGGCGCGATTGTCGCGCGTTTTGGTCGAACTGAAATGCGACATTCCGCTGCCCGATGCGCTCGACGACCTCAAGCTGGGCGCGATTCCGCCCTTGCCGCTCAAGGCCTTTCTCGATGAGCATGGCTTTCGCTCGCTCTCGGCAAAGGTCGATACGGGTGCGACGCCGGGCGGTCCGCCGACATTGCCGCGCGCCGGCGCAACGCCTGGCGCACCAGCCGCCGACGCGTCATCGACCCCGACCTTGCCGCCGATGCCCGCAATCGACCGTTCCGCCTATGAATGTGTGACGACGGTCGATGCGCTCGACCGCTGGATCGCCGAAGCCAGGGCGGCGCATGTCGTCGCGGTCGATACCGAAACCGCCAGTCTCGACAGCGTCACCGGCCGTCTGGTCGGCGTCAGTCTGGCGACCGCGCCCGGCAAGGCTTGCTACATCCCGCTCGGCCACGGCGGCACCGACATGTTCGCCGAAAAGCCCGACCAGATCGCGATGGACGACGCCCTCGGGCGCCTTCGCGCGCTGTTCGCGGACGACGCCGTGCTGAAGGTCGGCCACAATCTGAAATATGACATCGGTGTGCTCGCGCAGCACGGGGTGACCATCGCGCCCTATGACGACACGCTGGTGATGAGCTTCGCACTCGACGCGGGCAAGCATCAGCATGGGCTCGACGAGCTGGCGAAACTGCACCTCGATCACACCTGCCTGACTTTCAAGGAAATGTGCGGGACGGGAAAATCGCAGATCAGCTTTGCCGAAGTCCAGCTCGACCGCGCGACCGAATATGCCGCCGAAGATGCCGATGTCGCGCTGCGGCTGTGGAAAATGCTCAAGCTGCGTCTGCCGATCGAGGGCGGGACGCGTATCTACGAAATGGTCGACCGTCCGCTCGCCGCCACCGTCGAGACGATGGAACGCGCCGGCATCATGGTCGATCGCGAATATCTCGCCAAATTGTCGGGTGAGTTCGCGACCGAAATGCTGCGTATCGAGGGCGAAGTTCACGGTCTGGCGGGTCAACCCTTCTCGATCGGCAGCCCCAAGCAGCTTGGCGAAATCCTGTTCGACAAGCTCGGGCTCAAGGGGGGACGCAAGGGCAAGTCCGGCGACTGGTCGACCGACCAGAGCGAACTTGAGCGGTTGGAACGCGACGGCGTACCGATCGCGCGCAAGATTCTTGAGTGGCGCCAGCTGGCCAAGCTCAAGTCGACCTATACCGACGCACTTCAGCAACAGATCAACGCCAAAACCGGTCGCGTCCACACCAGCTACAGCCTCGTCGGCGCGCAGACGGGGCGGCTGTCGTCGACCGACCCCAATTTGCAGAATATCCCGATCCGTACCGAAACCGGTCGTCAGATCCGCGACGCCTTCATCGCGGCGCCCGGCCGTGTGCTGATCGCCGCCGACTATAGCCAGATCGAACTTCGGCTCGCGGCGCACATGGCGGACGTTCCCGAACTCAAGGAAGCCTTTGCGCAGGGACAGGACATCCACAGCGCGACCGCGATCGAATTGTTCGGCGAAAGCAATCGTGACACCCGCGGCAAGGCAAAGACGGTCAATTTCTCGATCCTCTATGGCATTTCGCGCTGGGGGCTTGCGGGGCGGCTCGAAATCACCCCAGACGAGGCTCAGGCACTGATCGCCCGCTATTTCGAGCGTTTCCCGGGCATTTCGGACTATATCACCGACACGCTCGAAGGCGTCCGCGCGACGGGCTATACCGAAACGCTGTTCGGCCGGAAAACCTGGTTCCCGCGCATCAAGGCCGCGAGCCAGAATGAACGCGCGGGCAGCGAACGCGCCGCGATCAACGCGCCGATCCAGGGAACGAGCGCCGACCTGATCAAGCGCGCGATGGCGCGGATGCCGAAAGCGCTGGCGGACGCTGGCCTGTCCGACGTCAAAATGCTGCTCCAGGTCCACGACGAACTGGTGTTCGAGGCACCCGAGGACAAGGCGGCGGCCGCCAGCGAAGTCATCCGCGCGGTGATGGCGGGTGCCGCCGAACCCGCGCTCAAGCTGTCGGTCCCGCTTGAAGTGGAAATTGGCACCGGAAAAAGTTGGGGCGAAGCGCATTGATCGCGGCGTTGATGCTGTTGGCGGCGCTAGCCGCCGATCCCCTCGCCGCGCAGTCGCTTCCCCAGGCCGAAGTTCCCGCGCCGAATCCCGGGTCGATCGCCGACGCCGATATCCGGGAATTCGCCGCACTCGCGGGCCGCAAGATTGCGGGGCAGCCGGTCGGCGGCCCCTATGCCACCGCCGACAAATTGCTGCTGCTGACCCGCGACAAAAATGGCTATCCCACCATCGGGACCAGCATTGGCATGCCGACGCGGCAGTCGCTGCCGCCGCCGCCGCCGGGCACGCTGGCCATTGTCCGTCTGCGCCAGAAATCGGAAACCATCGTTCCAGGCCCCTCGGCCGACGATCTTGCCTTTGTCGCGGCAAACAAATTTCCGCTCTTCGTCGTCGGCGAATGGGCACGCCCCGCACCGATGTGGGAAATTGCCTGGCTCGGCGACGCGGTTCGCTTTCGTACCGTCGGCGAAGTCGGCGAAATCGGCCCCTGGCAGGACTGAAAGGCCGCATCGGCGCCATCTCTCTCGGCTGAATAGCGCCCCTGACAAGGCACGTTGAGACCTACGCCCTTCCCCGCTCTGCCATTTCTTTCTATGGCGAGGCCATGACAGCTGGCTGACACCTTTGTGACAGCCCTGACGAAGGCCCCTTTTTTGAGCAATATCAACCCCACCGCTGCCAAGCCGCCCGTGCGAATCCAGCAAAA
Organism: Sphingopyxis selenitireducens; assembly: GCF_051550705.1. NCBI lineage: Bacteria > Pseudomonadati > Pseudomonadota > Alphaproteobacteria > Sphingomonadales > Sphingopyxidaceae > Sphingopyxis > Sphingopyxis selenitireducens. Next base: position 178,855 of record NZ_JBPULG010000007.1, on the reverse strand, counting down.
TATCCTCGCCCGCAGCGAACGGCGGCTGCTGAACTGGCTGTGCCCGCGCCTTCCCGCCTGGGTCACGCCCGACCAGTTGACCACGCTGGGCTTTGCCGGCGCGGTGATGGTGGCGGCAGGTTATGTGCTCAGCTGGCTCGACAGCGAATGGCTGGGGCTTTCGCTTCTGGGCTATGTCGTCAACTGGTTCGGAGATTCGCTGGACGGCAGCCTCGCGCGCTGGCGCCGCATCGAACGCCCGTCCTATGGCTATTTCGTCGACCATAGCGTCGATGCGATGGGGACATTGCTGATGATCGGCGCGATCGGGGTCAGCCCCTATATGCGTCTCGACGTCGCGCTGATGGCGATCGTCGGCTATTTCCTGCTGTCGATCCACACCTTCCTCGCCGCGAAGGTCGTCGGCGAATTCCGCCTGTCCTATATGGCAGGCGGGCCGACCGAGCTCAGGCTGATGCTGATGACGATGACCGTGTTGATGCCGATCGTCGGCGCGGGGCTGGTGCCGCACACGCCCTTTTCCGCCTTTGACCTGTTCGCGCTGGTCGTCGCCAGCATATTGGTGACCCTGTTCATCCTTCAGAGCTATGCCACCGCGCGCGTCCTCGCGCGCCGGGGTGAATAGCGCCACCTAGCCCCGGACGCGCGCCATCGGATAGGTGCCGAGCAAGCGCAGCGACTTGGTCTGGAAATCCAGCTCTTCGAGCGCGCGGTCGATATTTTCGTCGCCCGGCGCACCGACGATGTCGGTGTAGAATTGCGTCGCGGCAAAGCTGCCCGCGACCTGATAGCTTTCCAGCTTGGTCATATTGACGCCATTCGTCGCAAAGCCGCCGAGCGCCTTGTAAAGCGCCGCGGGAATATTCTTCACCTCGAACATGAAGGTCGTCATCAGCGGCCCGCGGGCCGCCGACAGATCGGCGAGCGGCTCGCGCGCCAGAATGACGAAGCGCGTCATATTATGGTCCGCATCTTCCATTCCGGTGCCATGCAGCGTCAGCCCGTAAAGCTCGGCGGCGTGCGGCGGCGCCAGCGCCGCGAGCCCGACCTCGTCGCTGTCGGCGACCCACGCGGCCGCGCCCGCAGTGTCGCTGTGCGCGACCGGCGAAATATGATTGGCCCGCAGCCATTTGCGGCACTGGCCCAGCGCCTGCTCATGACTCATCGCTCGCGTTATCGGACCGAGGTCGCGGCTCATCAGGCCATAACGGATCGGCAGGAAATGCTCGCCGACGATCGACAGTCCCGATTCGGGCAGCAGGAAGTGAATATCGGCGACGCGGCCGTGCAGGCTGTTTTCGATCGGGATGATAGCCCGGTCGACGCGGCCTTCGCGCACGGCGTCGATCGCATCCTGAAAGGAATAGCAGGGGAGCGGCAGCGAATCCGGATCATATTCGCGCGCGGCAAGATCGCTGTTCGCGCCCGGGGCGCCCTGAAAGGCAAGGCCGCGCGCCGGATCGGCCAAGGCCGCAACCTTCATTTCGTCAACCAACCGCTGTGCCGAAGCCGTATAACTGCCCATGTCTGCCCTTCCGCGCCCGAACCGCGGCGCATAGCGGGGCGAACGCAGCCACGCAACCGGAGCGACGGCCGATTCATCGGCGCGCGCCCCCTTGCGCCGCCGTGCCCGCACCAGTAAGGGAGCGACCAAATCAGATCATGCGTCCCGATCAAGGGCGCGAACGAACACGGGGCTTGCAGAGCATGGACAATCGCAACAACACTATTGCTGGCTGGGTATTGTTTGCCGGCATTTGCGCACTGGGCCTGACGATCGGATCGAGCATGATCTTCGCCGGCCACGCCCCCGAAAAGCCCGGTTTTCCCATTGAGGACGCCGATGGCGGCGCGGGCGGCGGAAAGCCGGCCGTGCCGATCGCCAATCTGCTCGCCGCCGCCGATCCGGCAAAGGGCGAAGCCGTGTTCGCCAAATGCGCCGCCTGCCACACGATCAATTCGGGCGGTGCCAACGGCATCGGCCCGAATCTGTTCGGCGCGCTGGGCAAGGCTCACGGCCATGTCCCGGGCTTCGCCTATTCGGACGCGCTCAAGGGCGTTCCGGGCAATTGGGATTTCGCTGGCATGGACGCCTGGCTGACCAGCCCGCGTAAATATGCGCCCGGCACCAAAATGTCCTTCGCTGGCCTCAGCAGCCCCGAAGATCGCGCGAACCTGATCGTCTACATGAACAGCATGGGTTCGAACCTGCCGCTGCCCGCACCCGAAGCCGCCCCGGCTGAAGGCGCTGCGGCGGCTCCGGCCGATGCCGCTGCGGCTCCCGCCGATGGCGCAGTTCCCGCCGCCGCACCGGCAGCCGATGCCGCCGCGGCTCCCGCTCCGGCCGAAGCCAAGAAATAATGCGCCTCGCGCCCGTCCTGTTGGCGGGTGCTTTCGCCCTCGCAGGCTGCGGCAAGAGCGACCAGCCCGCCGATGCACCGGCGGGCGGAGGTACCGCCGTCGAAGCGCCCGCACCCACGATCGAACCGACCGCCGCCATGGGCGAACAGGTCTTCCGGCGCTGCGATGCTTGCCATACGATCGACGCGGGCGGCGGGAACGGCATTGGCCCGAACCTCCACGGCATTGTCGACCGTCCGGTCGCCTCGCACGCAGGATTCTCCTATTCAGGCGCGATGAAGGCCAAGGGCGGCACCTGGGACGCCGCCGCACTCGATGCCTTTCTGGCAGAACCGATGAAGGCGCTGCCCGGAACGCGCATGGCGTTCGCCGGGGTCATCGACCCCGCCGATCGCAAAGCGCTGATCCTGTATATGGAAACGCAGAAATAGCGTCGCTCCCGCGAAGGCGGGAGCCGCTGGCAACTTGGCGCTTGGCCGAGAGCGGCCCCCGCCTTCGCGGGGGCGACGCCCTTTTCCTCAATCCGGCTCGATCGCCGCGTAGAAATCCTGGATGATCTTCCACGCCTCGTCCGCGGTTTCAACGAACTTGAACAGGTCGAGATCGCGGGCGCTGACCACGCCCTCCTCGACCAGCGCATCGAAATTGACCACACGGCGCCAGAATTCCTCGCCGAACAGCACGATCGGGATCGGTTTGATCTTGCCGGTCTGGATCAGGGTCAGCAGCTCGAACATCTCGTCGAACGTGCCAAAGCCGCCGGGGAAAACACAAACCGCCCGCGCGCGAAGCAGAAAGTGCATCTTGCGCAGCGCGAAATAATGGAACTGAAAGCTGAGGTCCGGGGTCACGAACCGGTTCGGCGCCTGTTCGTGCGGCAACACGATATTGAGCCCGACCGATTCCTTGCCCTCGTCGGCCGCGCCGCGATTCGCAGCCTCCATGATCGACGGACCTCCGCCCGAACAGACGACGAAGTGGCGGCAGCCGTTTTCATCGCACGGCACCTGGCTTGCGATCCGCGCGAGCGCCCGCGCCTCTTCATAATATTTCGCCTTGGCCTTCAGCCGGCGCGCGATGTTGCGGCTGGCGTCGTCGGTCGCCGCGGCTTCGAGTGCGTCGGCCACTGCCGGCTCGGGGATGCGCGCCGAGCCATAGATGACGAGCATCGATTCGATCTTGGCTTCGTCGAGCAGCAATTCGGGCTTGAGCAATTCCAGCTGGAAGCGCACCGGGCGCAAATCCTCGCGCAGCAGGAACTCCTTGTCCTGAAACGCCAGCTTATATGCGGCACTGGCGGTCTGCGGGGTCGTGGTCGCCTGTTTGGCGAACTGCGCGTCATCCTTGGCTTTGTGGAAACGCGAACGATGGGGTTGTTTATCTTCTGTCATTAACGGACGGCTAGCGCCTTCCGCGCGCAAAGCCAAGTCAGCGGCAGTAACCGTTGCCGCTCATGTCCATGTGAAAATGATTATAATGGGCGGCGTTATAGTCGGGGCCCAGCACCGTGCCGAACCGCCGGCACGCCGATGTGTGGAGCGCGCGCAGGAAATCCTGCGACGGTTTGTCGCCCTTCCATCCGCCATCGAGCATGATCCGCCGCCCGTCAGCGAGGACGAATCCCGATATGTCGATCGCGTTCGACGATGCATGCTGCGACAAGCGGCCCGATCGGCCGCCATAGATGTTGCGGCAACTATAGGTGCCAAAGGTCTCGATCTTCACCACTTCGGTCCCGAAAAATTTTCGCGCCGCGGGCTTTACCGCATATTGCGCCCAAGCTGCGAAGTTGCGCGCGAGCGGACAGGTCATCGCGCCAAGATTGGTCGTCGGCGTTCCGATGTCGAGCAGCTTTACCGAATCGATCGAACTGCATCCGCCGCCATGGTCCTCATTGGCCAGCGGCGTGAACCGCACCCCCGCCTGCTTCAGATCGACCGCGCATTGCCGCGATTCGGCGCTCGTGAAAGAGGGTGTGCTGTTAATTTGCGGGCGCTTGCCGGCGCTTGTCGACGGGCGCTTCGAATCGCCACGCTTCATGACGTCGGGGGAACCGAAACAGGCCGAAAGCGACAGGGCCGCGGCGGCCGCCATAAGCATCCGGGGCTTCAGGAACGGGGGGATCGCCATGGCGCCAATGTGCAACGAATATAGTTAACATGTCGCTAACCTATTTGCTCGGCTCGTCGATAATTTCACACGCCCGAAGCAATTTGTTTGACAGTTGCGCCCGCCTCCCTAAACGCGGCGACGGGCCACGCGGTCCCAACGCCGCGCGAGCTCTCTGCAAGGAGAGAATATATGAGTGAAGTGCCGACACCCGAATTGCGCCCTGTGCGCCCCCATTTTTCTTCCGGCCCCTGCGCAAAACCGCCGGGCTGGGCCCCCGAAAAGCTCGACACCGAATGCCTCGGCCGCTCGCACCGCGCCAAGATCGGCAAGACGCGTCTGCAGCTGTGCATCGACCTGATGCGCGAAATGCTCCAGCTTCCCGACACCCACCGCATCGGCATCGTTCCGGGCTCCGACACCGGCGCCTTTGAAATGGCGATGTGGACGATGCTCGGCGCCCGCCCCGTCACGACGCTCGCTTGGGAGAGCTTCGGTGAGGGCTGGGTCACCGATGCCGCGAAGCAGTTGAAGCTCGACCCGACGGTCATTCGCGCCGACTATGGCCAGCTCCCCGATTTGACCGAGATCGACTGGTCGAACGACGTTCTTTTCACCTGGAACGGCACCACCAGCGGCGTGCGCGTCCCCAACGGCGACTGGATTGCCGAAGACCGCACCGGCCTCTGCTTCGCTGACGCAACCAGTGCCGTGTTCGCTTACGATCTGCCATGGGACAAGATCGACGTCGCGACCTTCAGCTGGCAGAAAGTGCTCGGCGGCGAAGGCGGCCATGGCGTACTGATCCTCGGCCCCCGCGCGGTCGAACGCCTCGAAACCTATACCCCGGCCTGGCCGCTGCCGAAGGTGTTCCGCCTCGTCTCGAAGGGTGCGCTGACCGAAGGCGTGTTCAAGGGCGAGACGATCAACACCCCGTCGATGCTCGCGGTCGAGGATGCGATCTTCGCCCTCGAATGGGCAAAGTCGATCGGTGGTCTCGAAGGCCTGAAGGCACGTAGCGATGCAAATGCCGCGGCGCTGGACAAGATCGTCGCCGACCGCGACTGGCTCTCTCACCTCGCCGCAGATCCCGCCAGCCGCTCGAAGACTTCGGTCTGCCTGTCGGTTGCCGGTGCCGACGCGGATTTCATCAAGAAATTCGCAGGACTGCTCGAGAAGGAAGGCGCCGCGTTCGACATCGCGGGCTATCGCGACGCCCCTGCGGGTCTGCGCATCTGGTGCGGCGCGACGGTCGACACCGCCGACGTCGAAGCCCTCGGCCCGTGGCTCGACTGGGCCTACGCCTCGCTCAACGGCTAACCTCGCTTAATCGTCATTCCCGCGAAGGCGGGAATCCAGCTTTTTCCGCCGTCATCGCCAGCATCATAGCAGGCCCCCGCCTTCGCGGGGTGACGGGAAAACAGGAATAGAAAAATGACCGCACCCAAAGTTCTCATTTCCGACAAAATGGACCCCAAAGCCGCCGCGATCTTCAAGGAACGCGGTATTCAGGTCGACGAAATCACCGGCAAGACCAAGGACGAGCTGATCGCGATGATCGGCGAATATGACGGCCTCGCGATCCGCTCGGCCACCAAAGTCACCGCAGAGGTTCTCGCCGCCGCGACCAATTTGAAAGTCGTTGGCCGCGCCGGCATCGGCGTCGACAATGTCGACATTCCGGAGGCGTCCAAAAAGGGCGTCATCGTGATGAACACGCCGTTCGGCAACAGCATCACCACCGCCGAACATGCGGTCGCAATGATGTTCGCCCTCGCCCGCCAGATTCCCGAAGCCAACACGCTGACGCAAGCGGGCAAATGGCCGAAGAATGATTTCATGGGCGTCGAACTGACCTCGAAGACCCTCGGCCTGATCGGTTGCGGCAATATCGGCAGCATCGTCGCCGAACGCGCGCTGGGTCTGCGGATGAAGGTTGTCGCCTTCGACCCCTTCCTGACCCCCGAACGCGCGATCGAGCTCGGTGTCGAAAAGGTCGATCTGGAAGGATTGCTGTCGCGCGCCGATTTCATCACGTTGCACACGCCGCTGACCGACCAGACGCGCAACATCCTGTCGGCCGAAAATCTCGCCAAGACCAAGAAGGGCGTGCGGATCATCAACTGCGCACGCGGCGGGCTGATCGACGAAGCCGCGCTGAAGGATGCGCTCGATTCGGGTCATGTCGCGGGCGCCGCCCTCGACGTGTTCGCGACCGAGCCGCCGTCGGCCGACCATCCGCTGTTCAGCACCCCGAACTTCATCTGCACCCCGCACCTCGGCGCCTCGACCGACGAAGCGCAGGTCAATGTCGCCATTCAGGTCGCCGAACAGCTGTCGGACTATCTCCTCACCGGCGGCATCACCAACGCGCTCAACGTCCCCAGCCTGTCGGCCGAGGAAGCCCCGAAGCTGCGTCCCTATATGGCGCTCGCCGAAAAGCTCGGCAGCCTGATCGGCCAGCTCGCCCACGACAACCTCACCACCATTTCGATCGAGGCCGAAGGCGCCGCCGCCGAACTCAACCTCAAGCCGATCACCGCCGCGGTGCTCACCGGCCTGATGCGCCGCTATTCGGACAGCGTGAACATGGTCAACGCACCGCATCTGGCACGCGAACGCGGGCTCGATGTGCGCGAAGTGCGCCATGATCGCGAAGGCGATTACCACACGCTGATCCGTGTCACCGTCGCGACCAGCCAGGGCGACCGTTCGGTCGCGGGCACGCTGTTCAGCAACGGCGACCCGCGCCTCGTTGAAATGTTCGGGATCAAGGTCGAGGCCGATCTCGACGGCGACATGCTCTATATCGTCAACGAAGATGCCCCGGGCTTCATCGGCCGCATCGGCACCACGCTGGGCGATGCCGGGCTCAACATCGGCACCTTCCACCTCGGTCGCCGCGATGCCGGCGGCGAAGCGGTGCTGTTGCTGTCGCTCGACTCGGCGATGCCCGAGCCGCTGCTGTGGCAGCTGTGCCAGCTGCCCGGCGTGAAGACGGTCAAGGGTTTGAAGTTTTAATCTAAAGTCCCCCTCCCGCTTGCGGGAGGGGCAGCGAGACTTGCGGACTTGTCCGCTAGTCGCAGCGGGGTGGGCCGTGCAACGGTGCTGACCCACCCCCAACCCCTCCCGCAAGCGGGAGGGGGAGTTACTGTTGAATCCGCCTTCCCACCCGCCTAAGGCCGCACCCATGACCAAGGCCCCTGCCCTGCTACCCGAAGGTCTGCGCGACCGCCTCCCCCAACAGGCCGAGGCCGCGTCGCGCGTGACCCGTGCGCTCGTCGATGCGATGCGCGCGCATGGCTATGGCCGCGTGTCGCCGCCACTCGCCGAGTTTCGCGAAACGCTGGGCGGCAATGACGAACGCGCCTCGCGCGACCTCCTCCGCTTCACCGACCCGGTATCACAGCGCACCTTGGCGCTCCGCCCCGACATCACCCGGCAGGTCGGCCGCATCGCCACGTCGCTGCTCGCAGGGGCGCCGCGTCCGCTGCGCCTTTGCTACGCCGGGCAAGTCGTCAAACTGCGCGCCAGCCAGCTCCGCCCCGCGCGCGAAATGCTGCAGGTCGGCGCCGAACTGATCGGCAGCGACAGCGTCGCCGCCGCACGCGAGATCGTCAGCGTCGCGATCGACGCGCTCGAGGCTGCGGGCATCGGCCCTGTCACGCTCGACTTCACCTTGCCCGACGTCGTCGATCTGCTCGCGAACGGCCCGCTGCCGGTCGCGGCGAATATCGACCAGCTGCGCGATGAACTGGACGCCAAGGACGCCGGCGCGCTCGCGCGGCTCGGCGCCCATGCCTATCTGCCGCTGCTCCGCGCTACGGGCCCGTTCGATCAGGCGATCGCCGATCTGCGCGCCTTCGATACGACGGGGGCCCTCACCAGCCGCATCGACGCGCTCGAAGCCATCGCCGCGCCGGTGCGCGGCCGCGTCACACTGACGCTCGACCCCACCGAACGCCACGGCTTCGCCTATCAAAGCTGGTTCGGTTTCCAGATTTTCGTTCCCGGACAGGGCGACGCGATCGGCCGCGGTGGCGGCTATGCGATTCCCGTCGGCGAAGAACATGAAGAAGCCGCCGTCGGCTTCTCGCTCTATCCCGATCCGCTGATCGACGAAGGCCTCGGCGCCGAGGATGACGCCGACCGCCGCATCTTCCTGCCGCTCGGCCATGACACCGCACTCGCTGCAAGCCTGCGCGCCGACGGGTGGCAGACGGTCGCGGCGCTGTCGGACGGCGACGATGCCCGCGCGCTCGGCTGCGGCTTCACCCTCAGCGCCGACGGGCCGGTCGAAGTTTAAAAATCGGCCTTCCCAAAGCGCGGCACGCCCTGATTCACCCCCGGTGGATCGAGCACCGTCAGATCCAGCTCAACCGGCGCGCCGATCCAGCGCGCCAGCGTCGTATGATCAGCCAGATCATCGTCGGTGAGCGGATGGACGAGCGCGCGCAGCCCCGTCGCCTCTATCGCCGCAATCACCACACCGACGCTGCGCCCCAAAAAATGCACTTCATATTGCGCAACCGGATGCGGCCCGACGCCGGCATCGGTCATCGCCCCGACAAAGAGAATCGCCTCATCCTCCCCGAACGCGTCACGCAGCGCCGCCGCGGCCGGCCGCTCGTCCGGCTCATAATAGATATGCGCATGATAGGGCGCGTCCGATTCGATCATTTCAACCATCCTTCGGCGTTCAGGATATGCCGCCACCCATAGCCGCGCAGCGCAGAAATGTCGCCCGTCCGTGCCACTGCGCTTGCCTCTTCGGCCAAATCCGCTAAGGCCGCGCCGGGCCGCGCTTGTTGCTTTTGGGCCCCGCACAGCAGGACATTGTCATGGCAAATGTTACCGTCATCGGGTCGCAATGGGGCGACGAGGGCAAGGGCAAGATCGTCGACTGGCTCGCCAGCCGCGCCGACGCCGTGGTCCGTTTCCAGGGCGGCCACAACGCCGGCCATACGCTGGTGGTCGGCAATCAGACCTACAAACTCTCGCTGCTCCCCTCGGGCATCGTCACCGGCACGCTGTCGATCATCGGCAACGGCGTCGTCCTCGACCCCTGGGCGCTGCGCGACGAGATCACCAAGCTGCGCGGTCAAGGCGTTGCCATCAACCCCGAGAATTTCGCGATCGCCGACAATTGCGCGCTGATCCTGCCGTTCCACCGCGACCTCGACGCGCTGCGCGAAACCGCTGCGGGCGCCGGCAAGATCGGCACCACCGGCCGCGGCATCGGCCCTGCCTATGAGGACAAGGTCGGCCGCCGTGCGATTCGCGTCTGCGACCTCGCTCACCTCGACAAGCTCGATCCGCAGATCGACCGCTTGACCGCACATCATGACGCGCTGCGCGCGGGCTTCGGCGAGCCGCCGATCGACCGCGACCGGCTGAAAGCCGATCTCGCCGAAATTGCCGACTATGTGCTCGAATATGCCCAGCCGGTGTGGAAGCGCCTTAAGAAGGTCCGCAAGGCCGGCGCGCGTATCCTGTTCGAAGGCGCTCAGGGCGTGCTGCTCGACGTCGATCACGGCACCTACCCCTTCGTCACCAGCTCCAACACCGTCAGCGGCACCGCTGCAGCCGGTTCAGGCCTCGGCCCCAGCGCCGTCGGCTTCGTGCTCGGCATCGCCAAGGCCTATACGACCCGCGTCGGCAGCGGTCCCTTCCCGACCGAACTCGAGGACGAGATCGGCCAGCGGCTGGGCGAACGCGGCCATGAATTCGGCACCGTCACCGGTCGCAAGCGTCGCTGCGGCTGGTTCGACGCGGTGCTGGTGCGCCAGAGCTGCGCCGTATCGGGTGTCACCGGCATCGCGTTGACGAAGCTCGACGTGCTCGACGGCTTCGACACCATCCGCATCTGCACCGGCTATCGCCTCCGGGGGAAGATTCTCGACTATTTCCCCGCCCATGCCGCCGATCAGGCCGAAGTTGAGCCGATTTACGAGGAAATGGACGGCTGGCACGAAACGACCGCCGGTGCGCGCAGCTATGCCGACTTGCCGGCACAGGCGATCAAATATGTCCAGCGCGTGCAGGAACTGATCGAAACCCCGATCGCGCTCGTATCGACCAGCCCCGAACGCGAAGACACGATCCTGATCCGCGACCCGTTCAGCGATTGAACCCTCTTATCCTCCCTGTGGCGAAGCCATGGGGAGGTGGCAGCGCGAAGCGCTGACGGAGGGGCTTTGGCGCTGAAGTCGCAGCCCCTCCACCACGCCCTCCGGTCGCGGTCCTCCTCCCCATCGCTGCGCGACAGGGAGGATTGATACTATTTCGGCCGTCCCGCCACCGCCACATCGCGGATCGCCGCGACAAATCCCGCCGGGTCATCCTCCTGAATGAAATGCCCGCCTTTCAGCGTGCGATGTGCGACGCCGCGCGTTCCCGGGACCCGCGCGGTGAACAAGGCATCGCCGCCGCGCGTGATCGGATCGCCGTCGGAAAAGCAACACAGGAACGGCTTGTCGAAACCTTCCAGCGCCGCCCACGCCCGCTTTTGATCGGGCACCGCAACATTGTCACCCAGCGGCACAAAACCCGGATAGACCCGCGCCGCAACCTTCGACACCCGCGTCGGAAAGGGCGCGTCATAAGCGGCGATTTCCGCCGCGCTCAATTCACGCTTGGTCCCCGCCTTGACGATCTTGCCGATCGGAAACACCGGGCTGTAGCGTGAGAAAGCACGCCAGATCGCAAAGGCACGCGGTGCCGCCTGCCCCTCGGGCAGCCCGCCGTTAGACAAGGCTACGCCCGCGAAGCGATCGGGCATTTCGGCGACGAGCCGCAGGCCGATCAACGACCCCCAATCCTGACAGGCAAGGATAATATCCCGAAGGTCGAGCGCCTCGATCCATTGCCGCATCCACGCCACCTGCGCCGCATAGCTGTGTAGGCCGCGATCGAGCGGCTTGTCCGACCGGCCGAAACCGATCAGATCGGGCGCAACGACGCGAAACCCCGCATCGACGGCGGGGCCGATCATATGGCGATAAAGATAGGCCCAGGTCGGCTCGCCATGCAGCATCAGCACCGGCTGCGCGTCGGCCGCACCCTCGTCAACATAATGGACGCGCAGCCCGCCTGCGATCTCGCAATAGTTGGGCGTGAACGGCCAGTCGGGCAACGCGGCAAAGCGCGCATCGGGCGTGCGGTATATTTTCATGATATGTATCTCCCCCACCGCCACTTTAGGCCCTGCCGCACGGCTGGCAACCGCTTGCGACCCCGGCGCAAGGGCTTAGGATATCCCGATGCGAAGCTTCACCGTTCCGATCTTGCTGCTGCTCGCCGCGTGCGGCCCGGCGCAGTCCGAAACGCCAGCCCCTCCGGCAGACACGAAAGCCGACCGGCTGCTCGTCGACAAGAGCGAGCGTATCCTCATCGCCTATGCCGGCGACCGCGAGATCAAACGCTATACCAATATCCGCTTCGGCGACGTGCCAACCGGACACAAAAGGTTCGAAGACGACGAACGCACGCCCGAGGGTCGCTACACGATCAACGGCCGCAACCCCAACAGCGCCTATCACCTGTCGCTTCGCATATCCTATCCCGATGCCGCCGACCGCGCCTATGCAAAGGCGCGCGGCCGATCGCCCGGCGGCGACATCTTCATCCATGGCCAGCCCAACGCATGGCCCGGCCCCGCGATCGCGCAGGACTGGACCGACGGCTGTATCGCCCTGTCAAATGACGAGATAGAGCAGCTGTGGGACCTCGTTCCCGACGGCACCCCAATCACCATCCGTCCCTGACCCGGAGTTTTCATGTCCCGCAACATTCTCGTCTTCTACGGCAGCTATCGCAGCGACCGGCAAGGCATCAAACTCGCGCGCTGGATCGTCGACGCCCTTGCCGCCCGCGGCGATAGCGCCGAATTGATCGACGCCAAGGCGATCGATCTGCCGATGCTCGACCGGCGTTTCAGCGACTATGCGGCGGGCGAAGCGCCGTCCGCGATGGCTGAACTCGCCGCAAAAATTGCCACTGCCGATGGCTATGTCTTTGTCGCGGGCGAATATAATGGCGGGCTGCAACCCGGGCTCAAGAATCTCGTCGATCATTATCTTGGCGAATATGCGTGGTGCCCGGCGGCCATCGCATCCTATTCCGCAGGTCCTTTCGCCGGCGTCCGCTCGGCGACCGCATGGCGCACCACGCTCGGCGCGATGGGCATGGTCGTCACCTCGACCCCGCTCGGCCTCGCGCGCATCGGCGGTGCGTTCGATGCCGATGGCCAGCCGACAGGCGAGGATGGCGGGCGGCTGGCAAAAGCCTTCCCGCGCTTCGCCGATGACCTCGTCTGGTGGATCGACGCGGCGAAAGCCCATCGGGCGAAGGCCGGAGCGCCCTTCTGAATTTCGTCATTGCGAGGAGCCGAAGGCGACGCGGCAATCTCCACCCATCGACCAGACATATGGTCGATGGCTGGAGATTGCTTCGCTCCGCTCGAAATGACGAAAAGCGCCTAGCCCGACTTCAGCTCCGCCTTCAGCCGAAGGCTCGCGCGCCAGAAGAAAAACGCCGGGATCAGGCCAAGCCATGCTGCGCCATAAAGCACCCAGCGCACGCTTTCCTGCCCGGCGACCGGCGCCAGCGCGTCGGATAATACGCCGAACAGAAAGGGGCCAAGCCCCAGTCCGATCAGATTCTGTCCGAACAGCATCACCGATGCCGCGACCGCGCGCGCCTGCGGCCGCACCAGCCCCTGCACACAGCCATAGGCGGGACCATAATAGGCCGCATTGAGCGCCGTCGGCACGATCAGCAACGCCACCGCGATCCGCCAATCCTCCACCAGATAACCGAGGAACAGGATCGGAGCCGCGAGTGCCATGCCAAAGGCCGGAAAGGTCAATATATGCTTCTTGTCACGCGCGCCGAACTTGTCCGCGAACTTGCCGCCGAGCCAGGTGCCGAGTATTCCCGCGAGCCCCAGCGCCACCGCCATCGACAGCCCCGCCTCGGTCGTCGACAGGCCATGGCTGCGGATGAAAAAGCTGATCGTCCACAAACTCTTGCCATAGCCGAGGAAGGCGACGACCGAGGCGGCGATCAGAATATAGATATAGGCGCGCGAGGCGAAAATCTCGCGCAGCGCATCACGCGTCGACAGGGGCACAACCGCCGCTGCGGCGGCCACAGCCTCCGCCGAACGACTGTGCCGCGGCTCGCGCATGATGAACAGCACGATCACCGCGAGCAGCAATCCCGGCGCACCGACGAGCATCAGCGCAACGCGCCAGCCATAAATATCGTTGACGACCCCGCCGATGATCAGTCCAAGGAGCGACCCGACCGGAAGGCCAAGGCCATAGAAAGCGATCGCGGACGATCGTTTTTCGGGGGGCACGCTGTCGCTGATCAAAGAATGGGCGGCGGGGGTGCATCCCGCCTCGCCGATCCCGACGCCGATGCGGGCGAACAGCAGCTGGACGAAATTCTGCGCCAGTCCGCAGACCGCCGTCATCGCCGACCAGATGGTCAGCGAAAGCGCGATCAACCGGACGCGATTGGTCCCGTCCTTGTCGGCGTAGCGCGCGATCGGAATGCCCAGCAGCGCATAAAAGACCGCAAAGGCCGGCCCCGCGAGCAACCCGAGTTCGGTATCGGTCAGGCCAAGATCGGTCTTGATCGGCTCGGCAAGGATATTGACGATCTGCCGGTCGAGGAAATTGAAGATATAAACGATCAGCAATATCCACAGCATCGATCGTGCCTGTGTGGAAACGCCGTCGGCGGGCTGTGACCCGATGCCTTGGGGGAAGGCCATTTTCTGGTTCATTACACTCTCCAATACGGAGGGTGCAGGCGGGTCCCTGCCCTGTCAACGCCGTTCGGACGGGTTGAAAAGGGGGTGTTCGCAATTGCCGCTACGGCAGCTTGACCACGCGGCGGCATAAAAAAGTCGGGCCGAAAAAAATGCCCGGCTGCCGACGAACCCGCTCGCCCTGAGCTTATCGAGGGGCTGTTCTGTCTTTCAACCCAATAAGAAAGAAAGCACGCTTCTTCGACAAGCTCAGCACGAACAGCCGGCTCGGTGATGGCGCGGAGCCGCTAACGCCCGCCCAGTCGCTGCTTCCAGCTCGACTGCTCGCGTTCGAGCAACTCCATCGGTACCTGAATGGCCCGAATGGCCAGCCGCACTTCGATCAGGAACAATATCAGCGAGACAAGCAAAAGGAGCATGGCAACCGCAAAGGCCCATGACGCCGCAACCGCCAGATTGATCCCGGTAAAGGCCTGCGTGAACAGCAAGGCGACGAGCAGGCACACGACGATCCCGCACGCCACCGCCGAAAGGATCGAATTGTTGATGATCCCCATGCGCCGGTCGGCGATGCGCAATTCCGCGACGATCCGCTCATGCTCCGGGCCCTCGGTTTCGGGCCAGCGCGTCATCAGCGAACGCGACCGATCGACCACGCGCGCGAGACGGCCCGCAATGACATTCAAAAGGCTGCCGGTCGCCACCAGCAAGAACACTGGCGTGACCGACAACTGGATCGTCTGGGCAATCGCGCTCGCGTCCGGAAGCATTAGCCCCCGCTGCCCGCCGCGACCGACGGGGTGTTGACGCCATGCGCCTGAAGGAATTTGCGAATATTGCGCGCGGCCTGACGGATGCGCTGCTCATTTTCGACCATCGCGATGCGGACATAGCCTTCGCCATCCTCGCCATAGCCGACGCCGGGCGCCACCGCGACCTTGGCCTCGGTCAGCAATTGCTTGGAAAATTCCAGGCTGCCCATGTCCTTGAGCGCGGGCGGCAGCGGCGCCCAGGCGAACATCGACGCCTTGGGGCTCGGGATGTCCCAGCCTGCTCGGGCGAAGCTCTCGACCATCACGTCGCGGCGCTTCTGATAGAGGTCGCGGTTCTTCTGCACGATATCCTGCGGGCCGTTGAGCGCCGCGCAGGCCGCCGCCTGAATCGGCGTGAACGCGCCATAGTCGAGATAGGATTTCACCCGCGTCATAGCAGCGATCAAACGCTTGTTGCCGACTGCAAAGCCCATGCGCCAGCCCGCCATCGAATAGGTTTTCGACATCGAGGTGAATTCGATCGCGACATCCTTCGCGCCCGGGACCTGCAGGATCGAGGGGGTCGGATTGCCGTCGTAATAAAGCTCCGAATAGGCAAGGTCGCTCAGGACCCAGACCTTATTCTCCTTCGCCCAGGCAACCAGACGCTCGTAAAAAGCAAGGTCGACGGACTCGGCCGTCGGGTTCGACGGATAGTTGACGACCAGGATCGACGGGCGCGGCACGGTAAAGGCCATCGCGCGGTCGAGCGCACGCCAGTAATTTTCGTCAGGTGTCGTCGGCACGCTGCGGATCGTCGCGCCCGCGATAATGAAACCGAAGGTATGGATCGGATAGCTGGGGTTCGGCGCCAGCACGACGTCGCCCGGGCCTGTGATCGCGGTCGCGAGGCTGGCAAGCCCTTCCTTCGACCCCATCGTCACGACAACTTCGGTTTCGGGGTCGAGTTCGACGTTGAAACGGCGCGCGTAATAATTGGCCTGGGCCTTGCGAAGTCCCGGAATCCCCTTGGACTGCGAGTAGCCGTGCGCGTCGGGCTTCATCGCCACTTCGCACAATTTTTCAATCACATGCGGCGGCGGCGGCAAGTCGGGGTTGCCCATTCCCAGGTCGATGATGTCTTCGCCCGAGGCGCGGGCGGCCGCACGCATCGCATTAACTTCGGCGATGACATAGGGCGGCAGGCGCTTGATGCGATAGAATTCATCTTCAGACATGGGAAACTAGAACAACTCCTTTACGTTATATTCCGGAAGTGGCGCGAACGGCTGCTCGCCAGCCGCGCCGCGGCTTGTTATAGGCATAATATCGGCACTGACCAGCGGGAACGAACATGAGCGACGCAGGCCCCAAGAACGGCGACAGCAGCGACACCACCGACCTCCCTTTTTCCTTCATGCCCTCCCCCGAAGATATGCAGCAATGGACCAGCGTCATGGGCCGCGCGCAGCAGATGATGCTCGAATATGCGCAGACTCAGGCCGAAGGTGCCAAAGGCGCCGCAGCGCTGTTCGACCCGGCCCAATGGCTGGACAATCCGGCGAGCCAGCTCTGGGCCGAACAGACGTCAAAAATGTGGGAACAGGGCGTGGCCTTCTGGACTTCGCTCGCGACGCTGAACCCCGCCATCGCGCCCGCCACGCCGGCCGAGGCACCAAAGGACCGCCGCTTCGCCGATCCGGACTGGACGCAGAACCCCGCCTTCGCGCTGATCCGCCAGACCTATGGCCTGCTCTCCGACCAGCTCCTCGCGACGACGCGCCAGCTTCCGGGACTGGATGACGCCGCGCGCGCGAAGCTGGAATTTGCCGCGAAGAATATGGCTGACGCCCTGTCGCCCACCAACCTCGCGCTCACCAACCCTGAAGTCCTGAAGCGCGCGGTCGAAACGCGCGGCGAAAGCCTGCTCAAGGGCCTGAAGCATATGCTCGCCGACCTTGCGCGCGGACAGCTCAGCCATGTCGATCCCGACGCGTTCGAGGTCGGGGTCAATATCGCGACGACCCCCGGCAAGGTGATCCACGAGACCGAGCTATACCAGCTGATCCACTATGCACCGACGACCCCGGACGTGCTGGCGGTCCCGCTCATCATCTTCCCGCCGTGGATCAACCGCTTCTATATCCTCGACCTCAACCCCGCGAAGAGCTTTGTCGCCTGGGCGGTCGAACAGGGCCTGAGCGTATTCATGGTGTCGTGGAAATCGGCCGACGAGACGATGAAGCATATCGTCTGGGACGATTATATCGCGGCGCAGGTCGATGCGATCGACACGGTGCGCGATGCGCTCGGCGTCCCCGCGGTCCACGCCATCGGCTATTGCGTCGCCGGAACGACCCTCGCCGCGACGCTCGCGATGCTGGCGGCGAAGGGCGAAGCCGATCGGGTGAAGTCGGTGACCTTTTTCACCGCGCAGGTCGATTTCGAACATGCCGGCGACCTCAAGATGTTCGTCGACGACGGCTATCTGGCCCTGCTCGAACAGCTTTCGGCCCCCGGCTATCTCGACGGCCGCTATATGGCCGCAACCTTCAACAGCCTGCGCGGGCGCGACCTGATCTGGAATTATGTCGTGAGCAATTATCTGCTCGGCAACGACTATCCGCCCTTCGACCTGCTCTACTGGAATGGCGACACGACGAACCTGCCCGCAAAGTGGCACCGCCAATATCTGGTCGATCTCTATCGCGACAACCGGATGGTCATCCCGAACAGCCTGTCCGCGTGCGGGACGCCCATCGACCTTCGCAGGATCGAGACCCCCGCCTTCATTCAGGCTGGGCGCGAGGATCATATCGCGCCGCTCGCCAGCGTGTGGCGGCTGATGGATCATCTCGCGGGGCCCAAAACCTTCCTGCTCGCAGGATCGGGACATATCGCGGGGGTGGTCAATCCGCCCGCAGCGGGCAAATATCAATATTGGACCGGCGACAGCAATGCGGCGTCGCTCGAGGAATTTGTTGCGGGCGCGAGCGAGACCAAGGGCAGCTGGTGGCCGCACTGGATCGAGTGGATTCGCGCTCAAGATAGTGCGAAAGTTCCGGCCAAGGGCGCACGCATCCCCGGAAAAGGCGCCAAAAAGGCAATCGAAGACGCCCCCGGGCGCTATGTCAAACAGCGGTAATATCAGGCGAATATCCTGCCCCGGATGACGGCGACAAGAATTTTGTGCGCTGCACAATAAATCTCTTGAAATCGCCGCATCGCTCCTATATTGTGCACTGCAACATAAAGGAGTTGTCCCGATGGCTACCAAGATGGATAGTGCTGAAAAGGCTTTCGAAGCCGCAACGCTGGAAACCCCCGCCGCCCCCGTGGCGACTCCCGCTGCTCCGGTCGTTGCGACGCCGGCCGCCGCTCCGGCACCCGTGAAAGCCGCAACCGCCAAGGCAGCAGCCAAGCCGGTCGCGAAAAAGGCTGCAGCCCCCAAGGCCGCGGCAAAGAAGGTTGCCCCCAAGAAGGCCGCCGCAAAGACCATTGCCCCCAAGACGCTGAAGGCCGCACCGAAGCCGGTCGCCGCCGCCACCAAAGGATTCAAGACCATGAACGACACCGTCAAGAAGTTCGCCGACGAAGCGAAGACCCGCGCCGAAGCCCTGACCGCCGACTTCAACGAGAAGGCAAAGGAAGCTGTCGAATTCAACAAGGCGAACGTCGAAGCCTTCGTCGAAGCTGGCAAGATCGCTGCCAAGAACCTCGAAGTTCTGGGCCAGGAAGGCGTGACCTTCGCTCGCAAGAGCTTTGAAGACACCACCGCCGCGCTGAAGGGCTATACCGCCGTCAAGTCGCCGGTCGATTTCTTCAAGCTCTATGCCGAGAACAGCAAGAAGGCTTTCGACGCCGCCGTCGCGCAGAGCTCGAAGACCAGCGAACTGGTCGTGAAGATGGCGAACGACAGCTTCGCCCCGATCTCGAACCGCGTTTCGGTCATCACTTCGAAGATGAAGGCAGCCTAAGGGCCTTTATTTTCTGAAAGTTGGCGCGGGCCACTCTCCCCTCCCTCCCCGCCCGCGCTGACGCTCACAAGACCGCTCGCTTCCACCGGAAGCGGGCGGTTCTTGTTTTTGGGCACCCGATGGCAACGAAAAGCGGGTGAATGTGACACCCCGCCCCTTGCGCTTCGCCCGATGCTTGCGATATCCTCGTGATGATGCTTCCTGCTTCCAACTCGCACCCCGTCCACGCCATGGCGGACAAGGACGATGGCGCGCCCGGTTCGCCCGGCGTCGGCATCGCTACCCGCACCCGCGCGAAGGCGAAAAAGCCCTCGATGTACAAGGTGCTGCTGCTCAACGACGATTATACTCCGATGGAGTTCGTCGTGATGGTACTGCAACGCTTCTTCAACATGGACATCGAACAGGCGACGCAGGTGATGCTCCACGTCCACCAACAGGGCGTCGGCGTGTGCGGCGTGTTCAGTTACGAAGTCGCCGAGACCAAGGTCAATCAGGTGATGGACGCCGCACGACAGAACCAGCACCCGCTGCAATGCACGCTGGAAAAGGCGTAAGCCGCCTCCCCACATCCGTCATTGCGAGCGGAGCGAGGCAATCTCCAGCCCGCAACCTCACGCTATTCCGATGAATCAGGCGCCCAGCCTCGCCGTCTGCTCAGCCTTCAGCACCGGCGACGGTTCACCCTTCAGATCGCCATAGCCAAGTTCGGCTCCGCACCCCGGACAGATTTTCGCGGTCCCGACATCGGCGCCGCACGCCCGGTGCACATAGCGGATCGCGTGCCCCTCACCGGTCTCGCCCGGCGCATAGGCCCAGCGCTCGGCCCAGTTGCGCATCGCGTACAGCACCTCGAACAAGCCCTTGCCCTTGTCGGTCAGCCAATATTCGTGCCGCAGCGGCCGCTCCTGATAGGCACGGCGCTCGGCGACGCCCTCATCGACAAGCAATTTGAGCCGCGCCGATACGAGTTGCGGCCCCAGTCCGGTATTCTGCGCCATCGCCTCGAACCGGCGCCGCCCGAAGAAAAGCTCGCGCAGGATCAGCAGCACCGCGCGGTCGCCGAGCAATTCGGCGGACCGGCCGACGGGGCAGAAAGTATCCGACAGATCGGCGCGTTTGGGCATTGGTTTTCCATGTCTCCGCTTGCCGTTCCCCGGCGAAAGCCGGGATCCAGATGGTATTACCGCCCTTGCCGCTATGCACCCCGGCTTTCGCCGGAGCACAGCATAAAATAGCGCGACGCTCAAAAATCTCTTGTTACTATGATTATCATAGTTACTATCGATCACAAGAGGAGATTCGCTCATGTCCCATCCCGCAGCCGTCATCATCGGCGCCGGCGACGCCACCGGCGGCGCCATCGCCCGCGCCTTTGCCGCCGAGGGCCTCACCGCCTGCGTCAACCGCCGCCCCCGCAATGCCGATGCGCTGGAGGCGCTGGCGGGGTCGATCCGCGACGACGGCTATCAGGCCCGCGCCTTCCCCGGCGATGCACGCAGCGAGGACGAGATGATCGCGCTGTTCGACACCGTGGAGGCGGAGGTCGGTCCGGTCGAGGTCGCGGTGTTCAACATCGGCGCCAATGTGAATTTCCCGATCGCCGAAACCACGGTGCGCGTTTACACCAAGGTCTGGGAAATGGCCTGCCTCGGCGGTTTCCTGATGGGGCGCGAAGCGGCAAAGCGCATGGGCCCACGCGGGCGCGGCACGATCATCTTCACCGGCGCGACCGCATCCTTGCGCGGCGGGGCGGGCTTCTCGGCTTTTTCGGGCGCCAAAGCGGCGCTGCGTATGCTCGCCCAGTCGATGGCGCGCGAACTGGGGCCGCAGGGCATCCATGTTGCGCACAGCGTCATCGACGGCGCGATCGACACCGATTTCATCAAAGGCCGCCACCCCGATTTCGACAATGCCAAGGCGCAGCAACTGATCCTCAATCCCGACGCCATCGCCGCCAATTATGTCATGCTGCACAAACAGCCGAAAAGCGCATGGACCCACGAACTCGACCTTCGCCCCTGGGGTGAGAAGTGGTGAGCCCCCATCTTCCCTCCCCCTTGATGGGGGAGGGTTGCGCAGACTTGCCAGCTTGCTGGCTAGTCATAGCTGGGTGAGGGTGAGCGGCCTGACACCGACCGCGCGAGCCAGAGGCTCGCATATCCCCTCACCCAACTCCGCCTAATCGACTGCGGCGACAAGGCCCCATCTCCTTCTCCCAACGGAGAAGAAAGGATCCGGAACATGACCAAGACCCTTGAACTCATTTTCGATTTCGGCAGCCCCAACGCCTATCTGACGCTGAAAGTCCTGCCCGAACTGCTCGACCGCACCGGCGCCGACCTTGTCATCACCCCCTGCCTGCTCGGCGGCATCTTCAAGGCGACGGGCAACAGAGCGCCGATGATCCAATATGCCGATGCGCCTGCGAAACTCGCCTATGAAAATCTGGAGATGCGGCGCTTCATCGAGCGGCACGGCCTGACCCGATTCCGTATGAATCCGCATTTCCCGATCAACACACTGACCATCATGCGCGGTGCGATTGTCGCCGACGACGAAGGCAATCTCGACGATTATATCGACGTCGTGAACCGCGCGATGTGGGAGGATGGCCTGAAGATGGACGACCCCGATGTGATCGCCACCTTCCTGTCGGCGAACGGCTTCGACGGGCCCGCTCTCCTCGCCCGGACACAGGAACCTGCGATCAAGGCCGGGCTCGTCGCCAACACCGAAGCCGCGGTCGCACGCGGGGTATTCGGCATCCCGACCTTCTTCGTCGGCGAAGAAATCTTCTTCGGGAAGGACCGGCTGGCGCAGGTCGAAGAAGCGCTGGGGCGCTGATCACGAACGACCCGTCATTGCGAGCACAGCGAAGCAATCTCCAGCCTTGGACCTGACCTGAGGCCGGCAACCGGAGATTGCTTCGACGCTACGCTCCTCGCAATGACGCGACCCTGATCCTAGGGTCAGGACCCATTGATTCCACGTTCGAGGCGTCGAAATGGCGAAGATATCGGGCTCGGGCGGATGCAGCGGGTAGCATCGCTACCCGCAAGACCGCACGGGTCCGAGATCGAAGCCATTTCGACGTCCCTTCGGATTTGATCGATTTTGCCCATGGCGTTGTCGGCAAGTCTTGAAATATCGACATATTCCTTCGCCTTGCCTCCTAGCCCTGAGCAAAATCGCCTCAAACCTCGATCGCGGAATCAATGGGTCCTGACCCTAGCTGAAGTCCAGCTGGATGATCTGGCTCGGGGTCGCGCGGCAGTACATTTCCAGCGTGCGATTTCCATCGGGATAGGTCGCGGTCATCGCGGCGCGGATACGCCAGCCGCCATTGCCCTGTTCCAGATTGACGAGGCGATCATAGGACAGCCGCGTCCCGCCGGTTACCCCGATCTGGCGCGCCGCATCGTTCAGGCAATTTTGCACCGACGTCCGCGCCGCACTCGGCAGGCTGCTCAGATTGGCCGAAAGCGTCGCCGGCGGACCGGCCGGATAGGTCGGCGTCGTCACCGTTTCTTCGACATCGGTGGCAGGTTCGTTCGCCGTTTCCGGCTTTTTCTTCTTGCTCGCGAGCAACGCCAACAGCCCGCCCGCAACGACGATGCCGCCGATGATCAGGCCGGTACTCGGCCCCTTGTCCTTGTCTTTATCGGGCCGGCTGTTGCCATAGCCATAGCCGAATTCGGCGCGGCATCCGCTGTTCACCCAGACATAGCTGGACGTGTAGCCCCATTGCCGCCCGTTGTTGCACGTCCCGCCCAACCGGCGCACCAGTTCGACACGGTTTTCGGTGCGGACATTGCATTGCTCATAGCGATTGTTGCGCGATTCGCAGCGAATGGTCCCCGCATAATCGCCGACCGGCTGCGGCAGCGGGGTCGGATAACCGCCGCCATTGTCATATCCATAGCCATAGGCGAATTGCGCGCGGCACCCGCCCGATACCCAGATCTGGTTCGCGGTAAAGCCCCAGTCGCGGCCCTTCGAGCATCGTCCGCCGATGACGCGCTGCAACTCGACGCGATTCTCGGTGCGGACATTACAGCGCTGGATCTTGTTGTTCCGCGATTCGCAGCGGATCGTTCCCGCAAACTCATTCCCCGGCCGCGGCGGCTGAATGGCGGGTCCACCCGTTCCCGGCGGGGTCGGCCGGACCGGCCAGGTCGGCCGAGTCGGGCGGGTTGGCTCCACAGGCCGCGGCGGCTGAATGGCCGGACCGCCCGTGCCGGGGGGCGTTGGCCGGGTAGGCCAGGTCGGCTGCGTTTCAGGCTGGCCGGGCGCCGGTAGTATCTCCGGTCCACCCGAAGGGGGCGTGGGCCGCGTCTGCGCAGCGACCGGAACGGCCAGCTGAGAGGCAATCAACGATGCTGTGGTGATGATCGTGACGACAGGATTCCGCATGGCTTGTCCTTCCCCTGTTGCAAATATGATGTCCGCTACGCACGCCCTTGCTTCAATCGGAGATCGGCGGGAATAGTCCCACAATATGGCGCGCGACGCCATGCGGAAAGTCGCCGCCCATTCGCGGCGATTTAACCATCCCCGTCAGGTCTGTCGCGCTTCGCCCGTCGCGGTCGGCGCCTGCACATTTCGCCCGGCGACAAGGATACCCGCAACGACCAGCGCCAGCCCGGCAACGTGGAACAGGTGCAGTCGTTCGCCGAGAAAAAGCATCGCGAGTCCGGCCCCCATCAAGGGCATGATATTGAGATATTGGCCGGTCGCTGCCGATCCGATCAACTCGACCCCGCGGTTGAAGAAAAGATAGGCGAGGAAGGATGGAAAGATCGACACATAAGCGATCGCCAGCGCGCTTTCCCACCCCGGAACGATCGCACGGCCGCGCCATAGCTCGGCGGCATAGACGGGCGAAATCACCATGATCCCGACCATGATCGACGCAGCGAGAAAGCTCAGCGGATGCACCTGCGGACGCCGGCGCAGGAACACCGAATAAATCGCCCACAAGACCACCGCGACCCCGATAATCGCGTCGCCAGCATTGAGTTCCAGCCCCACAAGCGCACCGACATCGCCGCGCGAGATGATGGTCAGCACCCCGACGAGCGAGACCAGCACCCCCGCGATCTGCCGCGCACTCGTCCGATCGCTCATCACCAGTGCGCCGACCATCAGGATCAGCGCCGGCTGCGCCGACTGCAGCATCATCGAATTGAGCGCCGTCGTCGTCTGGAGCCCGGTATAGAGCATCGTGTTGAATGCGCCGATCCCCAGCGTTCCCAGCAATAGCATGATCGGCCAGTTCGCGCGCAGCGCGCGCCAGTCGCGCTTCAGATGCGGCCAAGCGAGCGGAAGGAGCAAGGCCAGCGCGATCACCCAGCGCCAGAAGGACAGCGCGGCGGGCGGCACCAGATCGCGCGCGGCGCGCCCGACGATCGAATTGCCCGCCCAGAACAGCGCCGTCATCGTCAGCAACAGATAGGCACGCGACCAGAGCGCCGCGATCGGCTTGTCACCCTTTATCATCATCCCCGAATCCGTTCGCCCGGCTCAACCTCTTCATTCGCCCCATCTTTCCAGACTAAATGCGGTGGTGGCAACAGGCATGGCAACGCGACCCGCTTGCGTGTCGGCTGGCGTGCGCTAAAGACAGCCGATGGATCAAATCGTCATTCGCGGCGGCCAGCGACTCAAGGGCCGTATCCCCATCTCCGGCGCCAAGAACGCCGCGCTCACCCTGCTGCCGTGCGCGCTGCTCACCGATGAGCCGCTGACGCTGCGCAACCTGCCGCGTCTCGCCGACGTCGACGGCTTTGGGCATCTGCTCAACCAGCTCGGTTGTTCGACGACGATCGAAGGGTCGCGGCCCGAGGATTTCGGCCGCGTGATGACGGCGCGCACCACCACCCTGACCTCGACCGTCGCGCCCTATGATATCGTCCGCAAGATGCGCGCGTCGATCCTCGTCCTTGGCCCCCTGCTCGCGCGCGCGGGCGAAGCGACCGTCTCGCTTCCCGGCGGCTGCGCGATCGGCAACCGCCCGATCGACCTTCATCTGAAAGCGCTCGAAGCCTTGGGCGCCGAAATCGAGCTCGCTTCGGGCTATGTGAAAGCAACCGCTCCCGGCGGACGCCTTGCGGGCGGCAAGTTCACCTTCCCCGTCGTCTCGGTCGGCGCGACCGAAAATGCGGTGATGGCCGCCGTGCTTGCAAAGGGCAGCAGCGTCCTCGAAAATGCGGCGCGCGAGCCGGAGATTGTTGACCTCTGCAACTGCCTCGTCGCGATGGGCGCACAGATCGACGGGATCGGCACCGAAACGCTGACGATCGAGGGCGTCGACCGCCTCCACGGCGCGACCTATCGCGTCATGGCCGACCGCATCGAGGCGGGCAGCTATGCCTGCGCCGCCGTCATCACCCAGGGCGATGTCGAACTCGTCGGCGCCAAGGCGAGCGAAATGGAAGCCACCCTCGCCGCGCTCCGCGAAGCCGGCGCGACGGTCGAGGAAACGAAGGCCGGAATCCGCATAGCCATGTCCTCCCGCGCCGAGCCTGTCACCCTGTCGACAGCGCCCTATCCGGGCTTCGCGACCGACATGCAGGCCCAGTTCATGGCGATGGCGACGCTCGGCAAGGGCGCCAGCCTGTTCACCGAAACCATCTTTGAAAACCGCTATATGCACGTGCCGGAGCTTGCGCGCATGGGCTGCGACATCGACGTGCGCGGCCGCAGTGCAGTGGTACGCGGAGTCGACAGCCTCGTCGGTGCGCCGGTGATGGCAACGGACCTGCGCGCTTCGATGAGCCTGATCATCGCCGGCCTCGCCGCGGAGGGTCAAACCGAGGTAAATCGTGTTTATCACCTGGATCGTGGCTATGAGCGTCTCGAAGAAAAGTTACAGGCGGTTGGGGCCGACATCGAGCGGAACAGCGCGGGTTAGTGGCCGCATACCGTAAATATTACGTCTGGGGCCTCGCTGGCGGCGAGGAGGTCGGGCCGACCGTCACACCATCGCTGGAAGCGGCGGCCCGAACAGCGAATAAGATGATCGACCAAGGCCTGACATCCGTCCGGGTGACTGACCCGGAAGGAACCCCCGTCTCCGCCGACAAGCTCGACCTCCTCTGGAAAAGCTACGCCGAGCGTTCGCTTATCAAGCGTCGTCGGATGGACGGTCGGTGACCGGAACCGATACCATATTGCCGCTGACCGAGGGCCGTTCGGGCCGTTTCGCGACCGCAATCACCAGTCCGATCAGTGCGACTACGCCGCCAGCGATCGACAGCGGCGCCCAGTGATAATCCTCGAAAACCGTCGAAAAGCCCATCGCGATGATCGGGATCAGCACGCTCGACCACGCCGCCTGTCCCGGCCCGACCGCGCGGATGATATTGAAATAGAGAGGAAAGGTCACCGCGCTGGCGATGACGCCCAGATAAAGAACCCCGCCGAGATAAGCGGCGGTCGGCTCGATCACCGGGGGGCCGGTGGTAATCCAGGCGAAAGCCCCGTCGATCAACGCCCCGAAGAGCATGGCCCAGGCGAGCATCACCGTCATCGACTGCGCGCGCGCAATCTTGCTGCCCTGCATGACATTTGCGATCGAAGCGCTGGTGACGCCCGCGAGCGTGAAGGCCGTTCCCGTCAGCACCGCCGCAGCGCCAAGCGCCGCAGCGCGATATTCGTGAAGGATCATCAGCCCGACGCCGACGATCGCGATTCCCGCCCCGACAAGAAAGCGCCGTTCGAGCGGCGTTTTGAGAAAGATGCGGCCCATCAGCGTGTTGGGAACGATGAGCAGCGCGAAGAGCACCGCGACCAGTCCCGACGTGATATGCTGTTCGGCGCGGTAGACGAAGTTGAAGTTGAACGCGAATTGAGCGATCCCCAGCACCGCGGCAAAGGCCAGCGCGCGGGGACTTAGCCCCAGACGCTCGCGCCGGATCGCCGCAAAGGCAAACATCGCGATCGCGGCAACCGCAAAGCGATAGGTCACCGACCAGCTTGGCGGCACGATGCCCAACTGCCCTGTGATGACGATCCAGGTCGAACCCCAGATCAGCGTTACCAAGGCAAAGGGAATGAGAACGCGCGGGTTGAGCAGCGTCAGCGGTTGCGCGCTCACAGTGCCGAAATCGCCGCCGCCAACGGTGCGACCGCCGCGGCATCCTGATCCCAGCTGACGACCAGTCGCGCTGCGCCATCGCCCCAGTCGTAAAAATCGAACCCGGCTGCGCGCAGCTTTGCCGCTTCCTCCGGCGTCAGGCGAATGAAAAGCTCATTCGCCTCGACCGGATACATCAGCCGCGAATGGCAGGCGGCAGCGAGTGCCGCCGCGCCCGCATTGGCGGCGCGCGCATTGGTCAGCCATAAATCGTCCGCCAGCATCGCGCGGATCTGCGCCGCGACGAACCGCCCCTTGCTGAGCAAATGGCCGCCGCGTTTCTTGAGTTCGCGCACGCCGGCGCCGCCGCTGCCGCCGAAAAAGACGATCGCCTCGGCCATCATCGCGCCATTTTTGGTAAAGCCGAATGACAGTGCATCGACCCCCGCACGCCAGGTGACGTCGGCGGGCGCACAGCCCAGATGGGCGACGGCATTGGCAAAGCGCGCGCCGTCCATGTGCAGCTTCATTCCGCTCGACCGGGCGATCTCGCTGATCGCACCGACTTCTTGCGGGCGCCATGCAAGACCATATTCGGTGGCGTTGGTGATGCTGATCGCCGCAGGCTGAACCTGATGGACGTCCCGGCGGATTCCGGCGATGCGGGCGCGCAGAGCCCCGGCATCGATTTTCGCACCGCTGCCGGGCAGCGTCATCAGCTTGGCACCGCCCGAATAAAAGGAGGGCGCGCCGCATTCGTCCACCTCGATATGCGCTTCCTCGTAACAGAGGATGCCCTGCCAAGGCCGCACGAAATGGGCGAGGATGATGCTGTTCGCCGCAGTGCCGGTCGCGATCCAGACGACTTCGCAACTGGTTTCGAACAGATCGGAAAAGGCCGCATCGAGCGACTGGCTGATCGCGTCGCCATCATAGGCCGTATCGACCCGGTTGGCGGCGACCAGCGCATCCATCACGCCGGGGTGTACGGTAGCGGCATTGTCGGAGAAAAAGCGGGTCGCGGTCACGTCATGAGCCTTAGC
Source organism: Sphingopyxis selenitireducens (assembly GCF_051550705.1). NCBI lineage: Bacteria > Pseudomonadati > Pseudomonadota > Alphaproteobacteria > Sphingomonadales > Sphingopyxidaceae > Sphingopyxis > Sphingopyxis selenitireducens. Next base: position 150,752 of record NZ_JBPULG010000007.1, on the reverse strand, counting down.
GCAGGTTGCCCCGCCTTGCTAATCCGTATTTCAATCGAAACCGGCCGGAACAGCGATCTGTCCCGGCCGGCCGATTCCGATATCTTTCGCCGCGGCCATGCCGCCGCGAGTCCCCGCGATCAGCGGTCGCGCTTTGCGAGCAGCTTCAGGCGGAGCGCGTTGAGCTTGATGAAGCCCGCCGCATCCTTCTGGTCATAGGCGCCTGCGTCATCCTCGAAGGTCACATGGCGTTCGCTGTAGAGGCTGTTCGGCGACTTGCGCCCGACGACCGAGGCATTGCCCTTGTAGAGTTTGAGCCGGACGGTGCCGTCGACCTTTTCCTGGCTGTGATCGATCGCCGCCTGCAGCATCTCGCGCTCGGGGCTGAACCAGAAACCATTATAGATGAGCTCGGCATATTTCGGCATCAGCTCGTCCTTGAGGTGCGCGGCACCGCGGTCGAGGGTGATGCTTTCGATGCCGCGATGAGCGCGCGCATAGATTTCGCCGCCGGGCGTTTCATACATGCCGCGCGACTTCATGCCGACATAGCGGTTTTCGACCAGATCGAGACGGCCGATGCCATGCTTGCGGCCAAGGTCATTGAGCGCAGCAAGCAGCGTCGCGGGCGACATCGCTTCTCCATTCAGCGCGATGCCGTCGCCCTTCGCAAAATCGATCGTGATATATTCGGGGGTGTCGGGTGCATCCTCGGGATTCACCGTGCGCGAATAGACATAATCGGGGGTTTCTTCCCACGGATCCTCGAGCACCTTGCCTTCGGACGAGGTGTGGAGAAGGTTCGCGTCGGTCGAGAACGGGCTTTCGCCGCGCTTGTCCTTGGGGACCGGAATCTGATGCTTTTCGGCAAATTCGATCAGCGCGGTGCGGCTGGCGAGATCCCATTCGCGCCACGGTGCGATCACCTTGATATCGGGGTTCAGCGCATAGGCGCTGAGTTCGAAGCGCACCTGATCATTGCCCTTGCCCGTCGCGCCATGCGCGACTGCATCGGCGCCGGTTTCGGCGGCAATCTCGACCAGCCGCTTCGAGATGAGCGGGCGCGCGATGCTGGTGCCGAGCAGATAATCGCCCTCATAACGAGCATTGGCGCGCATCATCGGGAAGATGAAATCGCGGACGAATTCCTCGCGCAGATCGTCGATATAGATATGCTCGGGCTTGATCCCCATCAGCTCGGCCTTGGCGCGCGCGGGCTCCAGCTCCTCGCCCTGCCCGAGGTCGGCGGTGAAGGTCACGACTTCGCAGCCATAGGTGACCTGCAGCCATTTCACGATAACGCTGGTGTCGAGCCCTCCGGAATAGGCAAGGACGACGCGTTTGAAAGACTCGGACATGATGGCACCTTTTGGCGAGGAAAGACGCGGGCGCGGCTAGCAGGACGCCGCCCGGGGCGCAACATGCTGACGCGATTCGGAGCGCCGGTTCGGCCGGTGAGGCCGCGAAATTTTATTCCAAAGTATAGGAAGTACACACCACGTCCCCCCTCATTTGCCCTTCCACGCCATGCAAGCCCATAGGCGGTGTGACGGGAAACAAAGATGATGCGACGGTCATCTGTCAGTATAAAACATGGCGTGACATTGTAGGAAAGGCATTTCGGACCGCAGAGGCCGCATCGGGAGAAGGGTCATGGCCAAAAGTGAAATCAAGACCAAAGCCACCGAAGCCATTGCCGCCGATTTCATCGCGGCCATAACCGAAGCGCGCCGCCGCGAGGAAGCCGGGACGATCGACGCGATGCACCGCCGCATCACCGGCCTCGAACCCAGAATGTGGGGGCCATCGATCATCGGTTATGGCAGTTATGACTATGTATATGACAGCGGCCGTTCGGGCACGATGTGCCGCGCTGGCTTCTCGCCGCGTAAGGCAGCGATGACGCTCTATCTGATGGGCCATTATGGCGACCGGCAGGCCGAGGCCGACGCGCTGCTGGCTCATCTGGGCAAGCACAAGACCGGCAAGTCGTGCCTTTACATCAGCAAGCTCGCCGATGTGGATCTTGGGGTGCTGGAAAGGCTTGTTGCGCTGAGCTGGGATGTGATGAACGAGCGCTACCCGGTTTAGGGGGATGTCGGGCAACGACCGATTATCGGCGCTATTCACTTCCTATTTTAGAGGGATTTTGCACCCACCACAGTTGATTAGAAATGGGGGCGGCACTCTCCAGAACGGGACGGTTCTCTGAACGCATTTGGGGCATCGGAACGCAAACAATCGAAACGTGACGAAAGGAAAGGCGATCCAATAGATTAGCACCGACGCGACAAAGACAACCGCAGCCAGCCGATCAGAGATCGGCGCAATTAATAGAACGAGCACAAGCGTAGCGACGATTTGGCCAGCACCAATCAGCCAAAACCAGCGCACACGCGAGCGCAGAGATTGGTAATGATCGGGCCAATCGCTGAGTTTTTCCATGACTGCAGCGTTGCATAGTTGATCGGCGCGAGCAAGGTCAGCTCTCCACCCCATTGCGCCCGCCTCCATCATCGTCACCCGGACTTGATCCGGGGTCCCGCTTGAAGCCGGGCGCTGGTCGATGTCTGAAAAAGCTGGATTCCGGGTCAAGCCCGGGATGACGAAAGGCTGGGTCGACCGGATGGGAATGCTATGCCCCTCCCTGTGCCGAAGCCATGGGGAGGTGGCAGCGCGAAGCGCAGACGGAGGGGCTTTGGCGCTGCCGTTGCGGCCCCTCCACCACCGCCTGCGGCGGCGGTCCCCCTCCCCATCGCTACGCGACAGGGAGGATATCTCCCTTCATCGTCATCCCGGACTTGATTCGGGATCCACCGCGGCGTTGAAGTCATGGACCCCGGATCAAGTCCGGGGTGACAAAGTTGAAATTCGCTCGACACGAACGGGAATACAGGACGGTCTGAATGCGATCGATTGCGGCCATATGCTTTTGCGATAATTCCGCCCGCTACGAGGCCTCATAGCTTCGCCTTCTCCGCCGCCAGCTTTCTTGCCTGTCTCCGGGCCCACCAAATTACAGGAATCGTCAGCCACAGAAAGACGATGAAACGGACTATCCAACCAGGCGTGGACAAATACGCGATAACGGCCATCGCTATCAAAAATGCCGCCCAAGCCCATCGTGGCGTAACAACGGCCTTACTCATCACTTGCCCTTATCCGGTGCCCGCTTCTGCTTCACTAGCTTTACTTGGCATTCGTAGTAATGACATTTACGATCACTCATAGCTTTATTGTAGCCCAACCGCTCGATCGACGACACGTGCACTTTCCATCCCTAAGCGGATGTCCTTCCACCTTGCACGTCGCGAGGCTGGAGACAGGTTTTTTCGGCCTCGGCCATATAGTCGCGCGTCAGGGGCAGCGCGTGGCGGCTGCGTGCGAACTGGATCTGGTAATTGCCCATGCCGCCGCTTTCGAACGCCGCGGTCGCGCCGGCGAGGTAGAAGGTCCACATGCGATAGAAACGCGCGCCCATCATCGCGACGATCTGAGCCTCGTGCGCCACCGTCCGCACATACCATTGGCGCAAGGTCAGCGCATAATGGAGGCGCAGCGTTTCGACGTCGGTGGCGATCAGCCGGCTTTTCTCGCTCGCCGCCAGCGTTTCGCTGAGCGCCGGGATATAGCCGCCCGGGAAGATATATTTGCGGGTGAAAGCGTCGGTTGCGCCGGGTCCGCCGAAGCGGCCGATGGTGTGGAGCAGCATCACGCCGTCGGCGTTCATCAGATTGGCGGCGGCGCGGAAGAAAGTCTCGAAATTGGCGGCACCGACATGTTCGAACATGCCGACCGAAACGATGCGGTCGAACCGGCCGGGCTCGCGTTCCGCAAGGTCGCGATAGTCGATGAGTTCGAAGCGCACACGATCGGCGACCCCGGCCTCTTCGGCGCGGTGCCGCGCGAGCGCGAGTTGCTCTTCGGACAGGGTGATGCCCAGCACCTCGACCTGTTCGAGCTTCGCCAGCGTGATCGCCATGCCGCCCCAGCCGCAGCCGATGTCGAGAATGCGCTGCCCCGGCTTCAAAGCGAGCTTGGCGGCGATATGCGCCTTTTTCGCGGTCTGCGCTTCGTCGAGCGACATGTCTTCGCGCGGCCAATATGCGCAGCTATATTGCATGTCGTCGTCGAGGAAGAGCCGGTAGAGATCGTTGCCGATGTCATAATGATGCGCGACATTGGCGCGCGACTGGCGGCGGCGGTTGATCGAATTGAGCCGCGTCTTGATCCCGTCGAGCCATTCGCCGACGCGTGTCTTGTCCTGGAGTTTTCCGCCCCGATCCCACGGCGCGTTCATGCGGATCAGAGCGATGAAGTCCATGATGTCGCCCTCGACGATTTCGAGATCGCCATCCATGAAAGCGTCCGCCGCGCCGAGCCGCGGGTCGAGGATGATGCGGCGCATCGCGGCGGCGCGGGTGAAACGAATGGAGATGTTGGGAAAGCCGGGCGCGGGATTTCCGAAAATTTCCGTCGTGCCGTCGGGGGCGACGACGGTCAGCCGGCCCTGCCGGACGATGCGCGAGAGAAACGGGCGTAGAATCGACATAGAAGCGAACTCACAACTTTCCGGGGGTTAGAAGGTTGCGTTCAGATGCCCGCATACCATTCATAATCAACACGATCTTCCCAATATCCGCCCTTGCCTGAACCGATACTGTCGAGGCTGGCCACCGCCTCGATCCCGGTCAGATATTTGGCGTGCTTATAGCCGAGTTGCCGCTCGATGCGCAGGCGCAGCGGGGCGCCGTTGGCGATCGGCAGGACCTGCCGGTTGAGCGCCCAGGCGAGAATCGTCTGGGGGTGCAGCGCATCGACGAGGTCGCAGCTTTCATAATAATTGGCGTCGCCGATGCGGTCGGCGCAGCGAAAGACGATATAGCGCGCGCGATCCCTGAGCCCCGCGGCGGCGAGCAGGCGGCTCAGTTGCACCCCGGTCCATTCGCCGATCGCGCTCCACCCCTCGACACAGTCGTGGCGGGTGATCTGGGTTCTCTGCGGCATGGCGCGAAGGTCGGCGAGCGACAGCGACAGCGGCTTGTTCACCAGACCCGACACCGTGACGCGCCAGTCGGCAAAGCCGCGCGCCGCGTGCGCGGCATAGGCAGCCCCCTCGGGAAACCGCGTCCCGTTGGGGCGAAAGACGGGCGACAGGTCGGCGCGGGTGAATTCGCGCGCGAGCGCGTTGCGGTCGGTCAGCGCGCGCTGGCTGTGCTGGTGCATCACCTCCCCCATCGAGAGGATCTTGCGCACTGCAGGGGCATCGTTGATCGCATCGCAGCCCGCGAGGAGCGGCAGCGCCCCCGCAGCCGCTGCAAGGCCACCCGCCCGCGCGATCAACTGGCGGCGCGGAAGGATGATCCCTTTCATGCGCCCTCGCCCCGATCGGGCCGCAGACGAAACCAGCCGGTGACCATCGAACGAACCTCGTTCACCGGCCCCGCGAGCAGCACCATGACGATATGGACGAGGAAGAAGGCGACGAGGCCAAAGGCGACAAGAAAATGGATCGAGCGCGCCGACTGACGTCCGCCGAACAGGTCGACAAGCCATGGGGCGGCGGCATTGAACCCCGGCGACATGGTGAGTCCGGTCGCGATCATCAGCGGCAGCATGACAAAGATGGCCGATATATAGCTGAGTTTCTGGAGGATATTATAGCGGGCCGCGGCTTCGCCGGCCGGGAAACGCAATCGGGCATGGTCCCTGATGTCGCGCCAGATATGGCGCGGCGACCATTCGGCGCGGCGGACGTGCAAATTCTTGCGCAAATGACCGCCGAAGAGGCTCCACAACATGTAAAGTGTCAGCCCGATCGCGAGCACCCACGCGAAGAAGAGATGCCAGCGCCGCCCGTCGGCAAGATTATAGCTGGTCGGAATCGTCGCCCAGCCGGGAAAGGCCCAGGTCTGTTCCTCCCCCGCCGCGTCGGTCCAGCGGCCGAGCACCCCGGTCGTCTCGATCCGCCAGTCGCCGACGCGCAAATAGCCGGTTTTCGGCGTCGATCCGATCGCCAGCCACGCCGGGTCAGGATTTGCGCCATATTCGCCCCAATAGAGGCGCGGATGGGCGTTGAAGATCATGAGCCCGCTCATCAGCAGGATCAGCAGGGTGACGGCATTGACCCAGTGCCAGATGCGGGTCGGCAAGCGGTGGCGATAAACGCGCGCCGGCGGCGCGGCATCGGAAGGAGCGACGGGGATTTCCGGCGCGGCCATAACCCCTTCTCGCTCCTTCCCGCGCCGTTTATGCGACGGTCAACGCCGCATAGGTTTCCCGATACTGGTTGCGCAGCGACACCTTGTCGATCTTTTCGCTGCCGAGTTTGGGCAGCGCTTCGTTCGACATCCAGATCTGCGCCGGTACCTTATAGGGTGCCAGTCGCTGACCGAGGAAGGCACACATCGCGTCGGCGTCGACGGTGCTGCCCGGCTTCATCCAGATCACCGCGCCGACGATTTCGCCGAGGCGCTCGTCGGGCAGGCCGAACACCGCGCATTCATTCGCTTCGGGATGCTCGTAGATCGCGGCTTCGACTTCCTGACAGCTGATATTCTCACCGCCGCGGATGATGATATCCTTCTTGCGGTCGACGATGAAGAGATAGCCGTCTTCATCGAGATAGCCCAGGTCGCCCGTGCGGAAATAGCCATTGTCGAAAAAGGCCGCCTTTGTCGCAGCTTCGTTGTTCCAATAGCCCTCGAAATTGGCGACCGAGCGGATGCACACCTCGCCAACCTGACCTTGCGCCAGATCATTGCCATTGTCGTCGAGGATCGCGAGATCGACGAGCGGCTTCGACGCCGGCCCCGTCGACAGCGGCTTGGCCATGTAATTTTCGTTGAGGTTGCCGCAGCCGACGGCGTTAGTTTCGGTGAGACCGTAACCCAGCAGCGGCTTGCCGCCATCCATCCCCTCGGCGAGGCGCTTCACATGCTCGGGCGGGCGCGGCGCGCCGCCGGCCGCATAGCTTTTGCACGTCGACAAATCATATTTCGAGCGGTTCGGGTGGACGAGAATCTCATAGCTCATCAGCGGCACGCCGACGAAATAATTGCATTGCTCGTCCTGGATCAGCCGCATCGCATCCTCAGCATTCCATTTCGGCATCAAGACCAGTTTGCGGCCCAGAGCGAGGCTCTGCATGAACACCGGAATTTCGGCGGTGACGTGGAACAAGGGCGTGCACACCAAAGTCGCGGGCTGAATGTCCGACATCTGGCCGTCCTGCGTCAGCAGCACGACGATGCCCGCCGTCTGGGCAACATAGTTGAAGATCGCCTGCACCACCGCTTCGTGCCGCGAATAGGCGCCCTTCGACTGGCCGGTCGAGCCCGAGGTGAAGAGGATGGTCGCAAGATCCTGTCCGGTCAGCGTCGGCAACACCGTGTCCGCACCGCCGCCCGCGCTGGTGATCGGGGCGATCGCTTCGGCAATCGGTTTGCTGATATCGAGCGTCACGACCTTGGCGCCATGCTCGGCTTCCGCGAGGCGCGCCGCGCGCTGCGGATCGGCGATGACGAGCTTTGCTTCGCTGTCCTCGATCCCCGCCGCGAGTTCGGCGCCCTGCCACCAGCCGTTGAGCAGGGTCGCACAGCCGCCGGCGATCAGCACACCCATATAGGTTATGCACCAGGCGTTGGCGTTGCGCATCGCGATCGCGACGCGGTCGCCGCGCTGGACGCCATGACCGTCGATCAGGCCCGCGGCGACCTGACGCGCCGCCATATAGGCCTGCTTGAAGCTCAGCCGCTCGTCGCCCTCGACAAGGAAGGTCGCATCACCGTGCTGCATCGCGAAAAAGGCGATATAATCGGCCAGATTGGTCGGGGCGTTGGTGATGAACGGCATCTGGCGGCCAAAGCGTTCGACGGACCCGATCTGGATGGGCCCGCCCGGGCCGCTGATCAGATTAAAGGCAGCTTCCAGGCGCAGATCGAGCGCGGATGGCATGGGGTATCTCTCCTCTTGGTCTCGATGCACTTACCCCTTATGGGGAAGGCCTCTCCTGGGGAAGGTCCGAGACAATATGTTTCTTTTTGCAACTCTAACCGAAGCAACGCAATATGTGAACTTCCATGATCTGATGGGAGAAAACAGCGAAATTGCGTTCAGCGTCTTCGGTTTGCCGATCCGCTGGTACGCGCTCGCCTATCTTGCCGGCATCTTCCTCGGTTACTGGTATCTGCTGAAATTGATCGCCCAGCCGGGCGCCCCGATGGCGCGCCGTCACGCCGACGACCTGATCTTTTACGCCATGCTGGGCATCATCATCGGCGGGCGCCTTGGCTATGTGCTTTTCTATAATCTGGGCGCCTATCTGGAAGACCCGATGGGCATTTTCCGGCTGTGGGATGGCGGCATGTCGCTGCACGGCGGGACGATCGGCGTGCTGGTCGCGATCTGGTATATGACGAGGAAGGACAAGCTCAGCTTCCTGCGTTTCTGCGACTATGTCGCCTGCGTCGTCCCCTTCGGCCTGTTCCTCGGCCGCCTCGCCAATTTCGTGAACGGCGAGCTGTGGGGCCGCGCGACGACCGTTCCCTGGGCGATCATCTTTCCGGGCAGCGGGACGATGGACCCGCGTCACCCGAGCCAGCTGTACGAGGCGGGGCTCGAAGGCCTGTTGATGATGGCGATCCTCGCCTTTTTCTTCTGGCGCACCGACGCGCGTTACCGGCCCGGATTCCTGTTCGGGATGGCGGCGATCATCTATGGCCTCAGCCGCTTTGCGGTCGAGTTCGTGCGCGAACCGGACGTCCAGCTCGGCACGCTGTCGTGGGGGCTGACGATGGGACAGACGCTGACCTTGCCGATGATCATCATCGGCGTGTGGCTGGTCGCGACCGCCAAAGGCCGCCGCCAGCGCGTCGAACCGATCGCGGGAACCGACAGCATTGCCTGACGGCCAACCAAGCCCCGAGGAGATCATCAGGGATATTGCCGCCGCACGCGCCATGACCGTTGCCGACTATATGGCGGCGGCCAACGCCCATTATTATGCGACGCGCGACCCGCTGGGTGCCGCTGGCGATTTCACCACCGCGCCCGAGATCAGCCAGATGTTCGGCGAAATGGTCGGCATATGGATTGCCGACCTGTGGCTGCGCGCGGGCAGCCCGGTCTTTCGCTATGTCGAGCTGGGCCCCGGACGCGGCACGCTCGCCGCCGATGCGCTGCGCGCGATGGCGCGTTTCGGTTGCACGCCGCTGAGCGTGCACCTGGTCGAAACCAGCCCGACCCTGCGCGCCGCGCAACTGGCGCGCCTGCCCTCGGCCGAACATCATGATAGTGTGTCCGACCTGCCCGGCACCGACGCCATCATCATCGTCGCCAATGAATTTTTCGACGCCCTGCCGATCCATCAATATGTGAAGACCGCGGGCGGCTGGCGCGAACGCGTGGTGAGACAGAGGGACGACAAGCTGGTGCCCCTTCCCGGCGACATACCGGCCGACGATGCCGTCCCCGCCGCACTGCGCCAGCGAAGCGAAGGCGCGATCGTCGAAACCGCGCCGATCGCCGCCACAATCATGCAGGATTGCGCTTTTCGCGTCGCGCGCCAGGGCGGTGCGATGCTGGCGATCGACTATGGTTATCATGGCCCCGCCGCAGGCGATACGCTGCAAGCGGTCAAGGCGCATCGCTTCGCCGATCCCTTCGCCGATCCGGGCGAGGTCGACCTGACAGCCCATGTCGATTTCACCGCGCTCGCCGACGCCGCGCGGCGTACCGGGACGCGCGTCGCCGGCCCCGTCAACCAGGGGGCGTGGCTGCAAGGTCTGGGAATCGACGCGCGGGCACAGGCGCTGGCGCGCGCCGCGCCCGATCGCGCCGACGAACTGGCGGCGCAACGCGACCGGCTGGTCAAGCCCGATGCGATGGGCGAATTGTTCAAGGTCATGGCCGTCCACGCGCCGGGCTGGCCTCACCCCGAAGGATTTGGCGCGACTGGAAAGGCAGCATGACGAATCTGATTTTGGCCCGCAACGAAGATGCCGAAGAGTTGAGCCGCTTCGCGGCCGATTCCTTCGAGCACACCTTCGGCCATATTTATGACCCCGCCGACCTTGCGGCGTTCCTGACCGGCTGGAACCCGCCCGAACGCATCCGCGCCCAGCTGTCCGATCCCGCCTGGGCGATCGCACTGGCGCGCGGCGAGGATGGCGCGATTGCGGGCTTCGTCAAAATGGGGCCGATCGATTTCGACCTGCCGCCGGGCCAACCGGGCGACGATGCGACCGAGCTTCACCAGCTTTATGTCGGTGAGGCCGCGAAGGGTACCGGCATCGCTGCGGCCCTGATGGAATGGGGGATCGCCTGGGCGCGCGAGCGCGCGTCGATCCTCTACCTCTCGGTCTTCACCGAGAACCCGCGCGCGCAGGCCTTTTACCGCCGCTATGGTTTTGCCGATGTCGGCCGCAATCCGTTTCGCGTCGGCAATCATGTCGACGAAGACCGGATCTGGAGGCTGGACCTGTGACCGCGCCCTTCGTCACCGCGCCGTCGCTCGATGGCATGGCGCACGGATTTTTCGGACGCCAAGGCGGCGTGTCGACGGACGAGCTTGCTTCGCTTAACTGCGGGCTGGGGTCGAACGACGATCCGGCGCTGATCGCCGAGAACCGGCGGCGTGTCACCGAAGCGGCGCTGCCCGGCGCGGCGCTGACCGGCCTCTATCAGGTCCATGGCAACCGCTGCATCATCGTCGATGAGGACAGCGATCTGGCCGCACGGCCCGAGGCTGATGCACTCGCGACGCGGACCCCCGGCATTTTGCTCGGCATATTGACCGCTGACTGTGTCCCCGTGCTGTTCGCCGATGCCGAAGCGGGCGTCGTCGGGGCGGCACATGCGGGCTGGAAAGGCGCACTGGCAGGCGTCACCGACGCGACGATCGCTGCAATGGAAAGTCTGGGCGCGAGCCGCGCCAGCATCGCGGTCGCGATCGGTCCGTGCATCGCCCGCGCATCTTATGAGGTCGATAATGGTTTCGTCGAACGCTTTACCGCCGACGATCCTGCCAACGAGCGCTTCTTCGCCGCCGGGCGGCCGGGTCATGCGATGTTCGATATCGCCGCCTATGTCGCCGCGCGCGTCGCCGCGGCAGACGTGAAGCGAATTGCCATCGGCGGGCAGGATACCTATGCCTTGCCGCAAGATTATTTCAGCTATCGCCGGGCGTGTCATAAAAACGAGAACAGCTATGGCCGTCAGCTGTCGGTGATCGGACTGAGATAGACGCATCATTCATCGGTGACGCAAGAAAAGCGGGTTTGGGGGAGAGCGAGCGGATGAAGGCCTTGGCGATACCGCGCAAGCGGATGGTTTCGATTATCGGCGGATCGGCCGGCAATCTGGTCGAATGGTATGACTGGTTCGCCTATGCGGCCTTCGCCATTTATTTCGCCCCGGTCTTCTTCCCCAAGGCCGATCCGACCGCCCAATTGCTGAGCACCGCCGCAATCTTTGCCGTCGGTTTTGTCATGCGCCCGATCGGCGCGTGGGTGATGGGGCGCTTTGCCGATACGCGCGGGCGCAAGGCAGGGCTGACGCTGTCGGTCGCGCTGATGTTCGGCGGATCGATCCTGATCGCCGTCGCGCCGACCTATGCGACGGCGGGGCTGCTTGGCCCCGCGACATTGCTGATCGCCCGGATGATGCAAGGCCTGTCGCTGGGCGGCGAATATGGCGCGAGCGCGACCTATTTGTCGGAAATGGCGCCGCGCGAACATCGCGGATTCTGGGCGAGTTTCCAATATATGACGCTGTGCGGCGGGCAGTTGTGCGCGATCTTCGTCGCCGTGGTGCTGCAGGCCTTCCTTACCGAAGCCGAGCTGACCGCATGGGGCTGGCGCATTCCCTTCGTCATCGGCGCGCTGCTCGCGCTTGGCGTTTTTCTGCTCCGCCGCAATCTCGCCGAAACACCATCGTTCGAAAATCAGGCGGTCGACCGCCCGGCATCGACCGCAGCGCTGCTGTGGCGCGAGCATCGCCGCGAAAGCATCCTCGTCGGCATGCTGTCGGCAGGCGGCGGGCTCGCGGCCTATACCTACACCAGCTATATGCAGAAATATCTCTACAACACCGTCGGCTTCGACAAGGCGACCGCGACCTATATCATCGCTGCCGCGTTGCTGTGGTTTACCGCGATGCAGCCTGTGTTCGGGGCGCTCGCCGACAAATTCGGGCGCAAGCCGATGCTTCTGCTGTTCGGGATCGGCGGGGCGATCGTCGCGGTTCCGACCTTCATGACGCTGGAACATGTCACCTCGCCCTATGTCGCGGCGCTGCTCATCATGATCCCGCTCACCCTGCAAAGCGGCTACAGCGCGAACAATGCGCTGGTGAAGGCCGAACTGTTTCCCGCGCATATCCGGGGACTGGGCGTCGCCCTGCCCTATGCCATCGGCAATGCGATCTTCGCCGGAACGCTCGAAATGGTCGCGCTGGGCCTGAAAGGCGCGGGCGTCGAATGGATCTTTTATTTCTATGTCGCCGCCGTGATCGCGATGGCCGGGGTCGCAACGCTGTTGCTTCCCGAGACCCGCGAACGGAGCCTGATCGTCGAGGATTAGCGGTCATGCCGGGGTGACGGGCAGGCAAAAGGACGCTAGTTTCAATCGAAACCATCATCGGAGTTCCCCATGCCCCCCATCGACAACAGCGACCTCACCGGCACCACCCCGCGCCGCAAGCCCAAGAAGGATGTGACCGAAATCGGCGGCCATCCGCTGTCGCCGTCAACGCTGATGATGGGTTATGGCTATGATCCGATGCTGTCCGAAGGGTCGCTGAAGCCGCCGATTTTCCTGACCTCGACCTTCGCTTTTGAAAGCGCCGCAGCGGGCAAGCGCCATTTCGAGGGGATCACCGGCAAGCGCCCCGGCGGCGCCGACGGCCTTGTCTATTCGCGCTTCAACGGTCCGAACCAGGAAATATTGGAGGCGCGGCTCGGTGTGTGGGAAAAGGCCGAAGACGCGCTGGTCTTTTCCAGCGGCATGTCGGCGATCGCGACGCTCTTGCTCGCGCATGTCAGCATGAACGACGTCATCGTCCATTCGGGGCCGCTCTATGCCGCGACCGAGACGCTGATCGCACGCATATTGTCGCGCTTTGGCGCCTCTTATGTCGACTTCCCTGCCGAAGCTTCGCGCGCCGACATGGACGCGATCCTGGGCCGCGCGAAGGAGATGGCGGCGGCGCAGGGCGGCAAGGTCGCGATGGTCTATCTCGAAAGCCCGGCGAACCCGACCAATGCGCTGGTCGATGTCGAGGCGATGCGCGCCGCAGTCAGCGCGGCCTTTGCCGAAGGCACCGCGCCGCCGATCGCGATCGACAATACCTTCCTCGGCCCGCTCTGGTCGAAGCCGCTCGCGCATGGCGCCGATATCGTCCTTTACAGCCTGACCAAATATGCCGGCGGGCACAGCGATCTGGTCGCGGGCGGCGTGTTGGGATCGAAGCACTGGCTTGGCCCCATTCGCATGATGCGAAACACGATCGGCACGATCTGCGACCCGCACACCGCGTGGATGCTGCTGCGGTCGCTGGAAACCGTCGAGCTGCGGATGAGCCGCGCCGGCGAAAATGCCGAGAAGGTCTGCGCCTACCTCCGCGATCATCCGAAGGTCGACGGTCTCGGCTATCTCGGCTTTCTGAAAGACGGGCCGCAGAAGGATATTTTCGACCGCCATTGCACCGGCGCCGGATCGACCTTTTCCTTGTTCATCAAGGGCGGCGAGGAAGAGAGCTTCCGCTTTCTCGACGCGCTGAAGATCGCAAAGCTGGCGGTCAGCCTTGGCGGCACCGAAACGCTCGCGAGCCATCCGGCGGCGATGACGCATTTGTCGGTTCCCGACGAACGCAAAAAGGCACTGGGGATCACCGACAATCTGGTTCGCGTTTCAATCGGGATCGAGAATGCCGACGATCTGATCGCCGATTTCGAACAGGCGCTCGCCGCGGTTTGAGCCTGCTCCCCCTCCCCGCTCGCGGGAGGGGGGCTATTTTTTCGCGCGCCAGTCGACGACCTGCCACCCCATTTGCGGCGCCAGCCGTCTGAGTTTGCGTGACGGCGTCGTCGCGACCGCCTCGTCGGCGAAATGCAGCATCGGGTGGTCGGACACATGGTCCGAATAGGCGCGGATATGCGCGCCATCGCGGGTAATCGCATTGACGGCGAGCCAGTCGGCGATCCGGGCGAACTTCGCCTCGCCATAGCAATTGTCGCCCGCCAGCCGCGCGTGAATATGGTCGGCGCCGTCAGGCTCGTCGAGCCGCGTCGCGAGGACATCGTCGATCCCCAGCCGCCGCGCGATCGCATCGACATACAGGTGGAAGGATGCCGTCGCGAGCAGCAGGCGATATCCTGCCGCCCGGTCGGCCGCGATCTGTTCGAGCGCGGCGGGGTGCAGCCCGCCGGCAATCACCTTGTCGGCATAGCTTTCCGCGAGCGGCAGGATTTCGGCGCGGGCGAAGCGCTTGCCGACGAGCAGGCGCAGGTTGATCGCCTTCAACCGCGACCGGTCGATCAGACGCAAAGAATATGCCGCACCGGCGAGCCCGACGAGCGGCAGCAGCAGCAAGCGCCATTGCTGACGGCGGCGCGCGACATGCATCAGAAAGCCGCTGTAGGTTCCCGCGCGGGTGATCGTGCGGTCCATGTCGTACATGGCAACACGGTGAGCGTAGTCGGGGGTGGGCGGCGCTTCCATCCCCCGCTCATAGGGCGGTCGCGCGCCGTGGCCAAGGGGCGGGATTCGCTTGCCGTTCCGGGGCAAATCATCCAATGTCCTCCGCACGATGGTGGCCAGCGCGGATTTCGAACATAGTGAAGGCGCCGATGGCGCCGAGGTCCGGTTTTCCGGCCGGCTGACGCTCGCGCGCCTCGGCGATGTGCCGGCACGGCTTGGTGAGCTGGGCCCCATTTCCAGCCTCGACCTGTCGGCGATCGACCGGATCGACACCGTCGGCGCATGGATCGTGACGCGTACCGTCAACGAACATGGCGCCAAAATCATCGGCGCGAGCGAAGAGGCGCGCCGCCTGCTCGACGCCCTTGCCAGCGACAAGAGCGAATATCGCGTCCACAGCGACCGCCGCCCGGCATGGCTCCGCACGCTCGATCAAATCGGCACCGCCAGCCGGTCGATCTGGCACGAGTTGCTGGGCATCATCGATTTTTTTGGCGCGATGCTCATCGCGCTCGCCGTCCAGATCCGGGCCCGCCGCCGGTTGCGCTGGAATGCCATCGTCACCCGCTTTCAGACCGTCGGCCTCGACGCCCTGCCGATCATCGGCCTGATGAGTTTTCTGATCGGCATCGTCATCGCGCAGCAGGGTGCGGTGCAGCTGCGCCAATTCGGGCTGGAGGTGTTCACGATCAACCTCGTCGGCCGCGCCTCGATCCGCGAACTCGGCCTGCTGATGACCGCGATCATGGTCGCGGGGCGGTCGGGATCGGCCTTTGCCGCACAGATCGGCACGATGAAGCTGACCGAAGAAATCGACGCGATGCGCACGATCGGGGTGTCGCCGATGGAAGCCATTGTGCTGCCGCGCGTCGCGGCGTCGACGATCACCATGCCCTTGCTCGGCTTTTACGCCAGCATCTGTGCGATCATGGGCGGCGGCGCTTTCGTCTGGGTCGGGCTCGACATGCCGCCGCTGACCTATATCCAGCGGCTGCGCGAAATCATCCCGATGACCGATTTTTACATCATGCTGATCAAGGCGCCGGTGTTCGGCCTGCTGATCGGGGTCACCGGCTGTTACGAAGGCATGCAGGTGCGCCAGAATGCGGAGGAAGTCGGTAAGCGCACGACATCGGCGGTCGTCGCCGCGATCTTCCTCGTCATCGTCCTCGATGCGATGTTCGCCGTCTTCTTCTCGTCGATCGGATGGAATTGATGAGCGACGACATACAGGCCGAAATCCAGGAAGAGCTGGCAGCCGCCGACGCGGTGCGGCCGGAGCAGTTCGACTATGCGATCCGCATTCGCGGCCTCAGGAACCAGTTCGGCGAAGCGGTGATCCACGACGGGCTCGACCTCGACGTCCGTGCGGGCGAAATATTGGGGGTCGTCGGCGGATCGGGCACCGGCAAATCGGTGCTGATGCGCTCGATCGTCGGACTGCAAATTCCCTCAGCGGGCGAGATCGAAGTCTATGGCAAGACGCTCGACACCATCGTCAATGAAGAGGAATCGCGTGACCTGCGCCGCCGCTGGGGCGTGATGTTTCAGGGCGGCGCGCTCTTCTCGACGCTGAGCGTTGCCGAAAATATCCAGGTTCCGCTGCGCGAATATTATCCGCGGCTCGACCAGCAGCTGCTCGACGAGATCGCGGCGTACAAGGTCGCGATGGTGGGGTTGCCGCCCGATGCCGGTCCCAAATTCCCCGCCGAGCTGTCGGGCGGGATGGTCAAGCGCGCCGGCCTAGCCCGCGCGCTGGCGCTCGATCCCGCGCTGCTCTTCCTCGACGAACCGACCGCCGGGCTCGATCCCATCGGCGCCGCGAAGTTCGACGAGTTGATCCGCGAACTGGCCGATACGATGGGCCTGACCGTCTTTCTGATCACGCATGATCTCGACACGCTCTATGCCACCTGCGACCGGGTTGCGGTGCTGGCGGAGAAGAAGGTGATCGCGGTCGGGACGATCCCGGAACTGCTTGCCACCGAGCATCCGTGGATACAGGATTATTTCAACGGGCCGCGGGGGCGCGCAGCCGCAGGCTGCAACATCGCCGCCGAGCGGCAGGATAGGAAAAGCTGATGGAAACACGGTCGAACAATGTGCTGGTTGGCGCCTTCGTCCTGCTGTTCACAGCGGCGCTCGCCTTTTTCGTCGTCTGGCTCGCCAACGACAGCGGCGGTCCCAAGCGCGAATATGACATCTTCTTCAAACAATCGGTCGACGGACTGACCAAGGGCGCGCAGGTCCAATATTCGGGCGTGCCGGTCGGCCAGGTCCGCGAAATCGCGCTGCTTCCCGATGATCCCCAGTTTGTCCGCGTCCGCATCGAGGTCAACGAAGGCATCCCGATCGTGCAGGGCACCACCGCCGCGCTGGAAGGCGTCGGCTTCACCGGGGTCTCGCAGATTTCGCTCAACGGCGGAGTCAAGGGCGCGCCGCCGATCACCGACAAGGGCCCCGCAGGCAAGCCCGTGATCCCCAATCGTATCGGCGGGCTCGGCGAATTGCTCAACACCGCACCTCAGTTGCTCCAGCGCCTCTCGACGCTGACCGAGCGCCTCGCCGAGTTGGCCGATGATGAAAATCAGGCCAGCTTTGCCGGCATCCTGAAAAATGTCGAGCAATCGACCGCCATCCTCGCACGCAATGGCCCGGCGATCGAAAAGGCGCTCGCCGACACGCGCATCGCGATCCAGCAGACGGGCACCGCCGCCGAACAGATCGGCAATCTTGCCGCATCGGCGCAGGGCACGATCGACCGCAACGTCGACCCGGCGATGGCCAATTTGCGCGACACGCTGAAATCGGCGAGCGCGTCGATGGCGACGCTGGAAGGCGCGATCGCCGACGCGCGGCCCGGGCTCCAGACCTTCAGCGAAACGACCATTCCCGAAGCCAATGCGTTGATCCGCGACCTGCGCCGGACCTCCACCACCCTGTCCAGCCTGACCGACAAGCTCGACCAGCAGGGCGCGGGAGCGGTCATCGGCGGCAACAAGCTGCCGGATTACAAGCCATGAGGATATTGTCCATGACCCGTCGCCCCCGCCGTCTTCGCACGCCTTTGCTCATCGCCCTTGGCGCCGTGTCGCTGTCGGCGTGCGTCAGCTTCGGCGCCAAGCCGCCGCCGTTTCTGCTGACACTCGACGCCGATGCCGCGCCGACCACGGGCGAAGCGCGCACGGCGACCGACGCGGCGACGATGACGATCCTCATCCCCTCCGCCCCCCAGAAACTGCGCACGGTTCGCATCCCGGTCCAGCAAGGCGCCGGAAGCGTCGCCTATGTGAAGGACGCGCAATGGGTCGAGGCGCCCTCGCGCCTGTTCCAGCGCCTGCTGTCCGAAACCGTGTCGGCGCGCACGTCGCGCGTCATCCTCGACGAAGGTCAATATCTGACCGCCCCGGGCGAACAACTCGCGGGGCAGCTGATGGAATTCGGCATCGACGAGCGGACGAACGAAGCGGTCGTTGTCTATCAGGCGATGCTGGTGTCGACGGCGGGCAAGAGCGTTACCCAGCGGCGTTTCGAAGCGCGCGAGGCGCTGGGCGGCAAGGTGGAGGCCAAGACCGCCGGCGCCGCGCTGACCCGCGCGGCGAACAAGGTCGCCGCCGACGTCGCGGGCTGGCTGGGGGCTTAAACCGTCACCCCCGCGAAGGCGGGGCCGCTGGCAACCTTACGCTAGGCCGATGACGACCCCCGCCTTCGCGGGGGTGACGGTTGTTTGCATGAGGCATCGCACAAATGGTAGCTAACCTCATCCGCATCCCGCGCGCACGCGGGTTGCCATTTCGCGGCGGCGGCCTTAATGGCCCCGCTCATCATCGCCTGTCGATACGCGCAGCCTCTTTCGGGTTTCCGGTTTGCGCCCATTTCTCTCGAGCCCGCCAACTCGAAGGAAATTGATATGGCGTGGGTCATCCTCGCAATTGCCGTGTGCACCGAGATCGTCTGGGCCCTCAGCCTGAAATGGGCCGCGACGGTCGGCACCTGGCAGGCATCGGCCGTTCCCATCACCCTGAGCTTTGTAAACATGGCGCTGCTGGCCTTTGCGATGCGCGGCATCTCCGCCGGGACGGCTTATGCGATCTGGACCGGGCTTGGCGCGGTCGGCGTGATCATCGGCGGAATCGTCTATTTCGACGAGAAGGTGAACGGCATCCAGATCGGCTTCATGGCGCTGATCGTCATCGGCGTCGTCGGAACGAAGCTGTTTTCTTCGACCTGATTTGCAAAGCGGCAGAGGGAGAAATAACTCCCAAGAACATATGGCGCATTGACGCAGGCTTTTCTGACCGGATCCTCTCCAGAAAATCTGTTTCAAGCGAACCACTCGGGATTTCACCTGCGAATACAGAAAAAACTTTGGCCCGCGCCCCCCATTCTCTCATTTAATCTTGACGGCAATTTCCCTCATGGCAAACAGTGCCCAATCTCGGGGGAAAAATTATGCATTACCAGAAGCTTGTTATAGTAAGTCTTGCATGTACCGCGCTGTCCGCCTGCGGCGGAGGCAGCAGCAACGTGGGATCGACGCCGTTGCCCCCCGTTGCGCGCACCAACAGCACTCTCACGAACCTGCAGTATAGCGAGAAATTTGTCGGCCGTGCTGCCGTCATCCAATATAATTTCGCGCGGGCCACGGGCGGGGCAACCCAGCGCGGCCCCACCGGGCACGGAGCCGCGCTGATTGAATATGATGCGAACACCCAATCCTACACGGTGACCGGCACGACTCTGCCTCCATCGACCTTTGCACCCTCGAACCGTGTCGCTGCATCGAGCGGCCCGGTGATTACCTCTTATCAAAAGAGCAGTGGCAACCGACAAGAAAATCTTGCGCTGTTTAATCCGGGCACCGCCAATACCGAGCTGGCGCTCACCTATGCCAGCTATGGTGCCTTGCAGACAATTACCGACAATGGCGCCACATTGGACGTCGACACAGCCTTCTTCACCTATGGCGTTCTAACCACTGCGAGCGACATGCCGCGCACCGGGTCCGCATCTTATCGCACCCACATCGACGGGCAGTTCGCAGACAATAGTGGCGCCTATTCGCTTTCCGGCACGAGCAGCTTCGCCGCAAATTTCGCAGCCGGTACATTCGCCTTTTCCATGGACCCCGTCGGGCAAAATGTCGTCACTGGCGCTCTCAAAGGCCTTGGCTCCCACAACATCAACGGGTCCATTGACAGAGGCAATCAGTTTAACGGAAATATCGGCAATAGCGACCCTGGGGGAATCTATTCCAGCACTTTGGGGGGCTATTTCTATGGCCCCGCTGCCGCCGAAATCGGAGGGACCTTCTCCCTCGTGGGCGGAGGCGGCTTCGGCGGTGGCATAGTGGTAGGAAAAAAGAACTGAAGTGACGCCTAGGGCAGCCTCCGCACTTCAGGAGGCTGCCCTAGGCGCGGGAGAGTGATTTTCCGTTGAGCGGGAAAACAGTTGCTTTGGGCCCATTCCGCCCAATCACCCCAGCAGGCTCTTGCTCGCCTGTTCGGTCACATCGCGCGACAGGCCCGGCTGCGCCAATATGCGTTCCAGTTCGGCCTTCATCATCGCGGCGCGGGCGTCGTCGAAGCGTTTCCAGCGGCCGAGGGGCGGGATCATCCGTGCCGCAGTCTGCGGATTCTTCGGATCGAGCGCGATGACAAGGTCCGCGATCAGGCGATAGCCCGCGCCATCCGCCTGATGGAAGGCGGCCTGATTCGCCGAGAAGGCGCCGTAAAGCGAGCGGACGCGATTGGGGTTGGTGAGCGTGAAGTCGGGGTGCTGTGCCAGTGCAGCCACCGCCGCGACCGTATCGGAACGCAGCGACCACGCCTGCACCTGAAACCATTTGTCGAGCACCAGCGGATTGTTCCGATAGCGCTGGTAGAAAATGTCGAGCGCCTGCGCGCGCTCCTTGCTGTCGCCGTGCGCGAGCGTCGCGAGCGCGGCCTGCCGTTCGGTCATACCGTCGGCGGCGTCAAAGATGCCGAACGCCAGCGCCGAAGCATCCTTTGCGCCGGTGGCGGCGAGATAGGCCAGCGCGACGCCGCGAAGGCGCCGCCCGCCCTTGGCGAGCGGGGTCAGTTCGGTCGCGGCCGGAGCGGGCTGGTCAAGGATCGCACGCCATTCGCTTTCGAGCGCGGCGCCGATCGCTCCCTGCAGCGCCAATCGCTCGCGCCGGATGGCATCGGGATCGACGATCAGCATCTGGTCGCCGATGAAGGCCTCGCTGGGCAGCAGCACCGCCTCGGCAACGAAGGCCGGGTCGGTGGTCGCGCTGGCGAGCGTCTGCCCAATAGCGGCAATCACCGCCCCGCCGTCATGCGGCTTGCCCGAAACCGCAGCAACGAGCGTGTCGAGCATCAACTGCTGCAGCGCCTCATAGCGGGCGAACGGATCGTCGTCATTGGCCGCGAGCCATTCCAGCTCGCCCTCTTCGCGCGCGAATTCGACGATCACCGGCGCCGAGAAACCGCGGTTGAGCGAGAGCATCGGCGTGCTGCGATAGTGACCGAGCGGGACCGCCATTTCGGCGCGATCGAGGAGGATCAGCTGTTCTTCCTCCGTCGCATGACCGCCATCCAGATCATAAGCCTTGATCCGCAGCGGGATGAGCATCGGCGCCTTGTCGGCTTGCCCCGCGGTCGCCGGCATATGCTGTGAAAGATGCAGCGTGCGTTCGCCATTGCTTTCGTCGGTCGCGATGCGCGCGGTGATCCGCGGCGTCCCGGCCTGACTGTACCAGAGGCGGAATTGCGTCAGGTCGATGCCCGCGCCATCCTCGATCGCGCGCACGAAATCCTCGCAGGTTGCAGCTTCCCCGTCGTGGCGGTCGAAATAGAGATCGGTGCCCTTCCGAAAGCGTTCGGGGCCGACCATCGTCGCCATCATGCGGATGATCTCGGCACCCTTGTTATAGATGGTCGCGGTGTAGAAGTTCGATATTTCCTGATAGCTGTCAGGGCGGATCGGATGCGCAAGCGGTCCCGCATCCTCAGGGAATTGCGCGGCGCGGAGCAGACGAACATCCTCGATCCGCTTGACCGGGGGCGATCCCATATCGGCCGAGAAACTCTGGTCGCGATAGACGGTGAAGCCCTCTTTCAGGCTAAGCTGGAACCAGTCGCGACAGGTGACGCGGTTGCCCGACCAATTGTGGAAATACTCATGCGCGACGACGCCCTCGACCCCGTCATAATCGACGTCGGTCGCGGTGTCGGGGTCCGCGAGGATGTAGCGGGTGTTGAAGACGTTGAGCCCCTTATTCTCCATCGCCCCCATGTTGAAATCGCTGACCGCGACGATGTTGAACAGGTCGAGGTCATATTCGCGGCCATAGACGCGCTCGTCCCATGCCATGCTGTCCTTGAGCGCCTGCATCGCATGGCCGGTGCGGTCCTCGTCGCCCGCGCGAACCCAGATGCCGAGTTCGACCTCTCGGCCCGACATGGTGGTGAAACTGTCCTTGTTGACGACAAGGTCGCCCGCGACGAGCGCGAAGAGATAGGAAGGCTTGGGCCACGGGTCTTCCCACAAGGCCCAGTGTTTACCGCCTTCGCCTTCCCCCTGTTCGATGCAGTTGCCGTTCGACAGCAGGATCGGGAATGCCGCCTTGTCGCCTTCCATGCGAACCTTGTAGCGGCTGAGCACATCGGGACGGTCGGGGTGGAAGGTGATCCGGCGGAACCCCTCGGCCTCGCACTGGGTGCAGAGCATGCCGTTCGAGGCATAAAGGCCCATAAGCTGGGTGTTCGACGCCGGGTTGACGACGGTATCAATCTCGACCGCCGCGGCTGTCCGTTCACCGAGGTCGATGATCAGATCGCTGCCATCCATCCGCCAGTCGTTCCACACCGCACCATCGACGCGCACTTCGGCGGGCGTGATCCCGTCGCCGCGCAGCAGTAGCGGCGCGGGCGCGTCGGCGTGGCGCACGACCGACAGGCTCGCGACCACCTTCGTCGCGTCGATCCCCAGCGCAAAATCGAGCGCGATGTCGGGCACCTGCCATTCGGGTGGGCGGTAGTCGCCGCGATGGATGGTGACGGGAATGGCGGGCGTGGAGGAGGCGTCGGTCATGTGATGGGGTCTAGGCGCGGGGCGCCGGGCGCGCAATAAGGCGCGCCATGGGACAGATAGTGATTTTCGGGCTGGGCTATGCCGCCGGCCATCTGGCGAGCCGCCTCACCGCGCGCGGGTGGGACGTGACCGGGACGACCCGCGACGGCAGAGGCGACAGCATCGCCTTTGCCGACGAGGCCGCGGTGCTCGCGGCGCTGCGTTCGGCGACGCATATCCTGTCGTCGGTGCCGCCCGCCGAAGGGGCAGATCCGGTACTCGCGCGCTATGGCGAAGCGATCGCCCTGGCCCCCGCGCAGTGGGTCGGCTACCTCTCCTCGACCGGCGTCTATGGCGATGCGGGCGGCGCGTGGGTCGATGAAGGCGCGCCGGTTACCGGCCGCCGCCCCGACCGCAACGCCGCCGATGCGGCCTGGCAGCAATTGCGCGGCGATGTTTCGGTGTTTCGCTTGCCCGGCATCTATGGTCCCGGCCGCTCGACCCTCGACCGCATTCGCGAGGGCCGCGCGCATCGCATCGACCTGCCCGATCAGGTCTTCAGCCGCATCCATGTCGACGATCTGGCGAGCGGCGTGATCGCGTCCTTCGCGGGTCCGGCGGGGGTCTATAACCTCGCCGACGACGAGCCCTGCCACCAGAACCGGTTGATCGAATGGGGCTGCGCGATGCTCGGCGCGCCATTGCCGCCGCTGCAATCGCTGGAAGAGGCGGGCCTGTCTCCGGCGGCGCTGGCCTTTTATGCCGAGAACCGCCGTGTCGCGAATGGCAAGGCGAAACGGCTGCTCGGCTGGGCGCCGCGCCTTTCGACCTACCGCGAGGGACTGGCGGCAATCGCAGCCTCTCCCTGACCCGTCACCCCCGCGAAGGCGGGGGTCCAGCTATGCAACATCTTGAAAAAGCTGGATCCCCGCCTTCGCGGGGATGACGGAAAAAGGAGGCAATGAGATTATAGCAGCACATCCACCGTGTGGATCAGCACGCCGACCAAACCGCCGACCAGCGTCCCGTTGATGCGGATATATTGGAGGTCGTCGCCGACGGCATTTTCCAGCCGGTCGGTGATCGTCTTGGCATCCCAGCCGCGGACCGTGTCCGACACCAGTTTCAGCGCCGTCTCGCCATAGCTGTCGACGACGCCGACCACCGCACGGCGCGCGTAGCGGTTGAGCGTGCGTTTGATCGACGCATCCTCGCCCAGCATCGCGCCGAACTGGGTGACCAGTTCGCCGATCCGCCCGGCCAGCATGGTTTCGGGATCGCGCGCCGCCTTGAGCAGCGCACTGCGGCCCTGTTCCCACAATCCGTCGAGCCAGCGCTTGACCGCCTTATTCTCGAGCAATTCGTCGCGGACCTTGGCGACCTTCGCCTTGACTTCGGGGTCGTGCTGCAGGTCGAGCGCCATTTTGGCGAGGCCTTCCTCGACCCGGATGCGCAGGGGATGCGTCTCATCGACCGCCATTTCGCTGAGCAGCTTTGACAGACCCGCGACGATCCGGTTCGAAATGCTTTCATCGAGCCCGGTGAAACGCACGATCGCGTTGCTGTTGTCGTGGACCATCTGGTGAATGAGATGGTCGTTGAGTTCGAGCGTCTTCGATCCCCATTTGACCATCGCATCGAGCAGCGGCTGGTGCCGCCCCTCGGCGAGCGCCGCTTGCAACGCCTGACCAAGCAGCGGCGCTATATCGAGTTCGCGCAGCCGGTCGGCGATCGCCGATTTGACGATGCCGCCCAGCCGTTGCTGGTCGAGCGCGCCGAGCCCGTCGGCGATGATCCGCGACGCGCCCAGCCGCAGCCGTCCCCCGCCCTCGCCCGGCTCCGACAGGAATTTGCCGACCGCGCCCGCGACGTCGACCGTCTGCATCTTGCGCGCGATCAGGCGCGGCAGCAGGAAATTGGTCAGAAGGAAGCGCGCGAGCGTGTCGCCGATGCGGTTCTTGTTACGCGGAACGATGGCGGTGTGCGGGATCGGCAGTCCCATCGGGTGACGGAACAAAGCAGTCACCGCGAACCAGTCGGCAAGCCCGCCAACCATCGCGGCCTCGGCAAAGGCGCGGACGAAGCCGACTACCGGGTGAACATCCTGAAAATATTTCGCGCCGATGAAGACCAGCGCCATGACGACGAGCAGGCCCGTCGCGACGACGCGGATGTTGAGCCCGCCGGTCGGAACGGCGACGCCGAAGCCCGGCGGATGCGGACGCGGCGGCTCTACGACGGGCAATAGGCTTTCAGTCATGCGCAACCAATGGCGAAGCGCGGCAAAGGTTGCAACCGGCGCGGCCGCGACCCGCCAAAGGGTCGCGGCCAGCCGTCACTCTGCGGGCTGCGGCGCGGGTTCGCCGTGCGGCTTTGTGTCGTCGCCCTTTTTATAGGTGAGCAGGTTGTTCGAGAAGAAGCGGCCAAGGCGCTTTTCGATGCTGTCGGCCAAGCTGAAGCCCGCCGGCACGATCAGCAGCGTCAGCAACGTCGACAGGATGAGGCCGCCGATGACGACAACCCCCATCGGCGCACGCCATGCGCCGTCGCCCGACAGCGAGAGCGCGGTCGGCACCATGCCTGCGACCATTGCCACCGTCGTCATCACGATCGGCTGTGCACGCTTGCGTCCCGCGTCGAGCAGCGCCTCGCGCTTCGCGACGCCATGATCCATCTCCTCGATCGCAAAATCGACGAGCAGGATCGAGTTTTTGGCAACGATGCCGAGCAGCATGAGAAGGCCGATATAGACGGGCATCGAGATTTCCATGCCGGTAATCCAAAGCCCGAGCAGCCCGCCAAGCGGCGCCAGCAACAGCGACGACATATTGACCAGTGGCGACAGGAAGCGGCGATAGAGCAATACCAGCGTCGAAAAGACGAGGGCGAGACCCGATACGACTGCGATTGCGAAATTCACCGCCAGTTCGGCCTGCCATTTCTGATCACCCTGAATGACCTTGCGGACGCCCTGCGGCATATTCTTGACCGCAGGCAGTGCATCGATCTTTTTCTGCGCGTCGCCGGTGACCAGCCCCGGCGCAAGATCGGCGCCGATCACGATGCGCCGTGTCTGATTATAGCGGCGCAGTTCGGTGGGGCCGGCGCCAAAGCCGATTTCCGCCACCGACTTCAGCGGCACGGTGGTCCCGCCCGACGTCGGCACCGGCAGATTTTCGATCGTCGCAAGGCTGCGGCGTGAATCTTCGGACAGAAGGACGCGGATCGGAATCTGTCGATCGGACAGCGAGAATTTGGCGGCATTCTGATCGATATCGCCCAGCGTCGCGATGCGGATCGTCTGGCTGAGCGCTGCGGTCGTTACGCCGAGTTCAGCGGCAAGGTCCATGCGCGGATTGACGATGATTTCGGGACGCGGAATATCCCCCTCGATCCGTGGCGCGCGAATTTCCTTGAGCTTGCTCATTTCGCCGACGATTTTCATCGCATGGCGTTCAAGCGCGACCGGATCGTCGCCGCCGACGACCATCGTGATGTCGCGCCCCGAAAAGCCGCCCGACTGGCTCTGGAACGACACCCGCGCATCGGGGATCGCGGCGAGCTTCGGCTGAAGGCTGCGTTCCCATTCGACGCTGCTCATCGGGCGCTCTTTCTTGAGCGTCAGAAAGGCGTTTCCGCCAGCAATATTGACGTCGTAAAATGCGGTTTCGACCACCGGATCGGTGTCGAGAATCGCCTCGATCTGCCGGACGATATTTTCGCTCTGCGCCAGCGTCGTCCCGGGCGGCAGTTCATATTTCACCTGGCTATAGTCGCTGTTCATCGTCGGCTGGAATTGCTGCGGCAACGTCCCGAACAAGATCAGGCTGATGGCGAAAGCGAGGCCGCCGATACCCACGATCCACACACGATGATCGAACAACCGCGCCCAGGCACGCTGAAGCATGAAATTGGCCCAGCCGGTGAACGCCCATTGCCGCATGCCGACCCGCCAAGCCAATGCGCCGAGCAGGATCGCAAGAAGGGTTGCGACCAGAAAGACGGCAATGGCGGCGAAAGGCGTCTGCAACATGAAGTACAGTGCCGTATTGGGGCCATCCTGTCCCAAGGGGACGGGCTGGAAATAGGCGTATATGGCATAGAGGACATAGAGAATGGCCAGCCCGAACGGCACCGCGAAATAGGCGAGCCGGGTCGGCTCGTCCTGATAGCGAGCGCGCACGACCTTGTGCTTCGAGTTATCGAGGGTCCAGCCGAGAACGCGCTCATAGCGGTCGATCCACGGCCCGCCAGCATGATCCTGTTCGCCCTGCGCGGACAGGAAATAGGCGGCGATCATCGGCGTAATCATACGGGCGACGGCAAGGCTCATCAGCACCGCAAAGACAACGGTCATACCGAACTGGATGAAGAATTGCCCCGAAATGCCGGGCATCAAGGCAACGGGAAGGAAGACCGCGACGATCGACATTGTCGTCGCGACAACGGCAAGGCCGATTTCGTCGGCGGCGTCGATCGATGCCTGATAGGCGGTTTTGCCCATTCGCATATGCCTGACGATATTCTCGATCTCCACGATCGCATCGTCGACGAGCACCCCCGCGACGAGGCTGAGCGCGAGCAGCGACAGGCTGTTCAGCGAAAAGCCCATCATGTCCATGAACCAGAATGTCGGGATGGCCGACAGCGGGATGGCCATCGCGCTGATCAGCGTCGCGCGCCAGTCGCGCAGGAACAGGAAGACGACGACGACCGCGAGCACCGCGCCCTCGACCATCGCAAGCATCGAGCTGCTATATTGCTCTTTGGTATAATCGGTACGCGTGAAGAGGATCTTGAAGTTGACCTGCGGGTTGTTCTTCTTGATCTCCGCAAGCTTCTTCATCGCTTCGTCATGGACGGTGACGTCCGACGCACCCTTGGCCTTTTCGATCGAGAAAGACAGCACCTGCCGTCCCTTGATCATCGCAACGTTGCGCTGTTCGGCATAGCCGTCGCTGACCTTGGCGACGTCGGCGAGGCGGATCGTGCGGCCGTTGCCGACCGAGATGCGCGTTTCGCCGAGCTGAAAGGCGTTTTCCGCATTGCCGAGCACGCGGACTGCCTGTTCGGATCCGGCGATTTCGGTGCGCCCGCCTGCGGCGTTGACGTTCACCTGACGCAGCTGCTGATTCACCTGACTGGCGGTCAGGCCATAGCTTTGCATCCGCGCAGGATCGAGGATGACGCGGATTTCGCGGCTGACGCCGCCCGAACGGCTGACCTTCGCCATGCCCGGAACCGACAGCAATTCCTTGGCGACGGTATTGTCAACGAACCACGACAGCTGCTCCAGCGTCATGTCGGAGGTTTCGACCGCGAAAAAGGTGATTGGCCCGCCAGCGATGTCGACACGCACCACCTGCGGTTCGAGGATACCTTCGGGCAGGTCGCTGCGAATTTGCGAGACCGCCTGATTGACGTCGTTATAGGCGCGGTCGATCGGCGTCCCGATGGCGAACTGGACGAAGGTGCGGCTGTTGCCCTCACTGACATAGGAGGACATTTCATCGACGCCGCTGACGCCGCGCACCGCCGCCTCGATCCGCTGGGTGACCTGCGTCTCAAGCTCGGTCGGCGCGGCGCCGGGTTGCACGACGACGACCTGCACCGCCGGAAATTCGACGTCCGGCTGATCATTCACGTCCATACGGTTGAAACTGACAAGGCCCGCCAGCAACAACAGGACGAACATGACGATCGGCGGCACCGGATTGCGGATGCTCCAGGCGGAGATGTTACGAAAGTTCATGGTTCAAACGCCCTTGTCCGCGTGCAATTTATGCGTGTGCGATCCGGTAGCCGGCCGATTATCGCGACGACTTCTGTACCACCGGCTTCACCTTGTCCCCGGGATTGAGGAAGGCGCCCGCGAGGACGACAACCCGTTCGGTCCCGGTCAGCCCCGAGGCGATCGACACCCCGGCGTCGGTGACCGTGCCGACCTTGACCGAGCGGCGCTGGATCGCATTTTTATTGTCGACGATCAGGACGAAATTGCCTTCGGGGCCGCTCTGCACAGCGCTTTCGGGAAGCAACGGCGCTTCGGCCGTGCCCGAGACGAGGCGCGCGTCGGCAAAGCCGCCGGGGCGCGTCGCGGCACTATAGGGAATCGATATCCGCACGAGACCCTGCCGCGTTTCGGGATTGATAACCGGCGACACCTGCCACACCTGACCCACGATTTGCTGGTTGGAACCGACCGGGGTCACCGTGGCACGGGTACCGACGGGCACACGCTGCAGATCGGCTTCGGCCATCTGCGCCAGCATTTCCATTTCGCCGCCCTTCGCCATGCGGAACAACACGCCGCTGCCCGCTCCGACGATCTGGCCGGGTTCGACGGCGCGCGTCAGGACAAGGCCCGCCGCCGGAGCGACGATATTAAGCCGGCCGTTGCGCGCCTGCGCCTCGGCATATTGGGCCTGCGCCACGCGGACACGCGCATTGGCGGCATCGCGGGTCGCGCGCTTGCGGTCCATATCGGCTTTCGAGATAAAGCCGCGTGAAACCAGCGCCTGCGCACGCTCCAGCTCGGCCTGCGCCAGGCTGGCGTCAGCCTGTGCCACGCGGATCGAGGCCGCAAGAGCGGCCGCCTGCTGGGTTTGGACCGACCGGTCGATGATCGCGAGCGTCTGTCCCGCACCGACCCACTGGCCGGGTTCGACGAGCACGCGCTCGACCTCGCCGCCTTCGCCCGCAACGCCGACCGGCATTTCGCGCCGTGCGGCAATCGCACCATTGGCGGAGATCACGGCTTCGACCGACTGACGACCCGGAATAACGACGGTGACATTGGGAGCCGCTGCGCCGTCAGCGCCGGCCGCGGCGCCATCGGCCGCCCCCCCCTTGATCGAGGTAAAGGCATACCATGTTGCCACCAGCGCGAGCGCGATCAGCACCATCGCGACGATCAGCCGGGTGCGCTTGCGACGGCTGTCCGCCTCGTCATAATAACTCTGAGCAGAGCCCGCCAAGCTGTCCATCACATCCACTTTCCGCTCGTAGTTCACGCCGAATTCCTCATCTGCCGTTCGCGGCAGCCGG
The DNA here is from genome assembly GCF_051550705.1 of Sphingopyxis selenitireducens. NCBI lineage: Bacteria > Pseudomonadati > Pseudomonadota > Alphaproteobacteria > Sphingomonadales > Sphingopyxidaceae > Sphingopyxis > Sphingopyxis selenitireducens. The sequence goes on along the minus strand of NZ_JBPULG010000007.1, from coordinate 120,972 downwards.
CCCGGCAACGCTCGAAAGCGATCCCCCCAGCCAGCAAGACAGGACCGATGATCCCGTTGAAGGTGTATTATCCAATTAAGCCACCGCATGCAAGAGGCGAAACATCGCCCACGGCCCGCCCGTCGAGGCGCGTCGAATACAAAAGTCCCGGTGCAATTACCAGTGTTTACATGCATGTAAAAAGGGCGGCTCACCCATCGGTGGCCGCCCTTTATGGCCGGGCCTTTTGCAGGACCCGGGGATGGTGGAATGCTGTCTAGCGGACGCGGCCGCGGCGCACCAGATTGACGATGCCGAGCAAGATCACCGCGCCGAGAAATGCGGTGAGCAAGGTCATCGGGTCAAACGCATCGCCGCGCAGATGCCCGCCACCGAGCAACCCGCCGAGCAGAAAACGGCCAAGGATCGACCCGATACAGCCGACGACGATATTCAGGAAAATGCCTTGCTGCGCATCGGTCTTCATAACGATGCTCGCCAGCCAGCCGATGACGCCGCCCATGACGATTGCGATAATGAAATCCAACATAACATGACCCCCTTACGATCAAATTGAAGCCCGACGAATGCGGACAATCCATTGGTAACTCAAAATATCCGAACCACCTAGCGATATGGCGGCGTTCGATATGGCGGCGGGGCGAAATTCGCACGCGCCGCCGCACCGTTCAACGGACGCTGCCGCGTCGCACAAGATTGATGATCCCCAACAGGACCACCGCGCCGATAAACGCCCAAAGCAGTCCGACCGGACTGAAAACCGCGAGGCTGGCGCCCATCCCGAAGAAGCCGCCGAGGAAATTGCCGAGAAATGCGCCGACGATGCCTACGACGACGTTCAGGATGATCCCCTGCTGCGCATCGGTGCGCATGACGATACTCGCCAGCCAGCCGATAACGCCGCCGACGATCAAGGTGATGATGAGGCCCATGATCTCTCCCTTTCTGAACCGGCCGGGCGAGCGCCCGGCCATCGACTTGCGCAGGCGCTTGATCGCGCCTGAACCTCGTTTCAACGATGAAGGGATAATCGCAGGGAGCGCGAAAAGTTCCCGGCCGGCCCCGAAGGACACGGCCGGGGAAGGGAGATCAGTTCCCGTCAAGGAACCAGTCTGGGTCGCAAGGACGCGACTAGGCGACCCGATTGGATCGGGGTGTGACGAGGATCACAGGGCTGGAAAAATATCGGTTCGGGGCATGCGCCGCAGGCATACGAAATGGGGGTCGGCATCGCTGCCAACCCCCACTATCCGGTTCTGCTCCGGGCGTTGCCACCCTATCTCATCCCGGCCCGCTTCTCTTGCGATCAGCGATCCGCAAAACGAAATATCGCGGCTCGATCCGGAACAATCCGGCGACGGTTTGGTCGGCCCCCTTTCGGGGGCCGGCCGCACCTGGAAAGCCCTTCATCATCTTTTCATTGCGTCTGCCGAAGCATTCGCGGTCCAAGCGATGGACTGCATTTCCTGTACCCGATCGGGTCCACATCAACTCGTGGGAATCGCTGCGTTCCGTGATCAGGCTATCGGTCAATTTCTTCGCCAATCCGACCGTTCTCTTCAGGCTAGTCTTGCAACCACCCTTGATGTCCCGGCGGTCCGACGTCTCTGTCGTCCGATGATTGGAAGCTGACATGAAGCGCCGGGTCCGCCAAGGAAAAAGCAGCGCAAAACAGCTTTAGACCCCCCATGCTTGTGGATAAGTCGGGCATTAGCAACATGCCTATGCTGCGCAGCATTTTTGTAACAGCTGCGCAACATTTTGGGATTCATTTTCGGGGGTCTTAAAGGCGACTCGATCGGACGACTCGGGTCTTGCCCGGACAAAAAAAGCGGGACCCGCAGGCCCCGCTTCCCCCTTTTTGCTTTCAAGGGTGAGAGATGGTCACTCGACCACCACCACTTCGACACGGCGCGATTCGGCATCGTTCGCGCCCGCTCCCGTTGTGTCGGCGGGTTTGGCCAGAACAACCTTGTCCGCAGCGATCCCCAGCTTCTCGAGCGCGGCCTTGACCGCTTGCGCCCGGGTCTTCGACAGTTCGGCGTTCGCGGCGGCATTGCCGGTGGGGTCGTTGAAGCCCGAAACCGCCAGCGTCGCAGTGGGGTTACCGGCGACATAAGCCTTCACCGCCGCCGCAGCGGTGGTCAGATCATTATGCACCGCAGACTTGCCGACATCGAAATAGACCGTCAGTGACGGCTTGCCTTGCCGGTCAGCGGCAACCACCCCCGCGCCCGCAGGAACCGCAGCAACAGGCGCCGCCGTGACTGTTGCATCACCGGGCGTGCCGGTCGCTGCGGCGGGATCGACCGGCGCGCCAGCGACTGTAGCATCGCTCGCAACCGGCGCGGCGACCTCCTGTTTCGAGCAATAGCGCAGCCCGAAGAAGAGCAGCGCCAGCAACAGCAAACCGAGCAGCAGCCAAGGCAACCACCCCATGCCGCCGCCGGACTTTTCATCCTCCACGCTCGAATAGGCGTTCTGCGGCGCGGCCGAAGCCGGTGGCGGAGCCGTTGGCGCGGGCGAGGCCGCTACCGGCGCTGGCGGGGCCGCAGCTGCAGCCGGGGCGGGCGCAGCAGCCGCCCCCGCAGCACCGCCCAGCCCCGCCGCCGCGAGTGGCGCCACGGAAGCCGTATCGCGATCCACCTTGCCGTCGTCATCATCGCCGCCAAGCGAACCCAAAGCCGCTGCGGCACCGGCAGCCCCGGCCGCCCCGGCAGCTGCCGCGCCCGCGACGCCGCCGAAAATATTGAGCAGGCCGAAATGCTGCGCGAGAAGATAATAGACGGTGACGCGGTTCTTGGTCCGGTCGCCCTTCATCTGCACGCCGACATCGGCGATCGCGGCGTCGAGCGCCGCATCGTCGTGGGTCAGCCCGAGCTTCTTTTTGAGGAAGTTTTCGCGGACCCGGTCGGTTTCCTTTTTATCCGAAAAGGAAACGAGCGAAGAGTCGCGATTTCGAAGCGCTATTCCGAGATATTTGACGATCGCCCCGACCACCGCTTCATCGGCGTTCGCGACATATTTCCTGACATCCGCCAGCCAATCTTCCGCCATGCGATCATGCTCCTGCCCAGGACGCAAATATTCGCCGTTCGGCGCTCGCACAGAAGGCGAGACTCGCGCCTTAGACGACGGAACCTATGGCCTTTTTCGCAGAAGGCAATCACCAACGGTCGGCGGGTGCTTCTCGCCCCGCCGACTGCCGTGCAATTTATCGCTGGCCGAGATCGCCCTTGCCGAGCGTCCCCGATGCCATTTCGAGCATCCGGTCGAGGCTTTTGCGCGCGCCCAGTCGCAGTTCCTCATCCATCTCGATCCGCGGCGACAGGTCGCGCAGCGCGATGTAGAGTTTTTCCATCGTGTTGAGCGCCATATAGGGGCAGATGTTGCAGTTGCAGTTGCCGTCGGCCCCCGGCGCGCCGATGAAATTCTTCTCCGGGATCGCCAGTTCCATCTGATGGATGATGTGCGGTTCGGTCGCAACGATCAGCGTATCGCCTTCAAATGTCTTGGCAAATTGCAAGATGCCGCTGGTCGATCCGACATAGTCGGCATGATCGACAATATAGGGCGGGCATTCGGGGTGCGCTGCGACGGGAGCGCCCGGATGCTGCGCCTTCAGCTTCAGAAGCTCGGTCTCGCTGAATGCCTCATGGACGATGCACACACCCGGCCACAGCAACATGTCGCGCCCGAACTTGCGGTTCATATAACCGCCAAGATGGCGGTCGGGGCCGAAGATGATCTTCTGGTCCGCGGGCAGCTGGCTGATGATCGTCTCGGCGCTCGACGAGGTGACGATGATGTCGCTCAATGCCTTCACCGCCGCCGAGCAGTTGATGTAGGTCAGCGCGATATGGTCGGGATGCTGAGCGCGGAAGCGCGCGAACTGTTCGGGCGGGCAGCTGTCTTCCAGGCTGCAACCGGCGTCCATGTCGGGCAGGATGACGATCTTTTCCGGCGACAATATCTTCGCGGTCTCGGCCATGAATTTCACGCCGCAAAAGGCGATGACATCGGCGTCGGTATCCGCCGCCTTGCGCGACAGTTCGAGGCTGTCGCCGACGAAATCGGCGAGATCCTGAATCTCGGGCTTTTGGTAATAATGCGCCAGAATGACGGCGTTGCGTTCCTTGCGGAGCCGGTCGATTTCAGCGCGCAGGTCGAGACCCGAAAGATTCTCGCGGATGGGAGCAGTCATGGCTTGTCCTTATATGGCTTGTGCCCGACGTCCCCCTACACCGCGTCCGCCGACAGGGCAACGCGGCGTCAGCCGCCAGCGAGCCTTTCGGCCAGCGCGATAATGGGCGGCGCCATCGGCAGCAAATAGATGGTGATGCGTACCCCAACGACAATGGCGGCAACCGCCTTTGTTGCCGGATGGACATATCCCAGCGTTCGCCGGTCGTGGCCCGCGATGATAGCGACGACCGCGAGTTGACACAGGGCGATCGGCACGTCGGACCAGCCGATCATCAGCGGCATCGGAAGAATTCGACCCAGCGCGGGCTCGAGCAGGACGATCGTCGCGCCCATCATCAGCCTGCGGTGCCAGTCGGTGGCACGGCGACGGCGGATCGCCCAGGCCACCACGGCGCCAAAGACCAGCGCCTCGACCGTGGTCAGAACCAGAAAATAGGGCGGCGTGAAAAAGGGTGGAAAGCGGCGCAGTTCCAGCGACGCGATGCCGGTAAAAATGGTGAGGCACACGATGAAAAGCGCGAGTGCCGCGCCAATCCACCCGAGCCGGCGATGAAGCGCCAGATTGCCCTGCGACGCCAGGGTCGGCTGGGCAATCAGTAGCGCCAGCCAGCCGAGCATCGCGACAGCATGCATATGCACCCAGAATGGCGCCTTTGCCGGATCGACGACCCCGCGCGCCGCGAATTGCAGAAAGCCGAAGACAATGAAAATCGCGAGGCCAATGGCCATTCGTTGCCAGAAACGCTCGGCGCGCACTGCACCTGTTACCGTTGTCGCCATGCCATTTTCCCCACTGGCCGGACCCGGCGAAATATCTAGCGCAACAGCGACAGCGCGAACAGCACAGATTTAGTTGGCGAAGCGCGCCGTTACTTTGGCATCGATCCCGGCAGCCTTGAGCGGCATGGCAAAGCTTTGTTCGATGGCGGTGCGCGCCGCGCCCTGCGCGAGCCGCATCGGCGTCGTTCCCTTCGCCTGCTTGATCAACTCGTCCTGCGCGGCCTTGCGATTGGCCGCGTCGAGCGTCTGTTCGGCGTCGGTGAGCGTCAGCAGGATCGCACCGTCGCGAAATTCGCTGATCGCGTCGATGTCGATTTCCGGTCCCGCGAGACGGAGCGGCGGCAGCGTGACGGTCAGCGCATTGGTCGTCGCATCCCAGTCGAGGTCCGATTGCTTAAGCTTGCCAAGATCGACTTCATAGCGGACCGTTCCCGGCATGATCAGCGTCTTTTTGGCGCTGAGCCCCAGCCGGCTCTGCGTCGAGGTCACCACGGCGACATAGCGCGCGGTGAAGGGCACGAGGATATTCTGTTCCTGAAGCCCCTGAAGGCTGGCGGCGACCACGGTTTCGGGGTCATAGCCCTTTTGCCAGTCACGCCATGCAGAGACCATCCACCAGGCGGCCAGCAGCAACACCAGCGCTGCCGCGAGCAGGATCAGGCGCGAGACGATACGCGAGGAAGATGAAGTCGTGGTCATGGCGTTGTATAACTCGAACAATCGGGCGCCGGCCGGTCCATTTCATAGCGCGACGTCGCGGGGTTATAGCGGAGCGTCCGGGTGTAGCTGCACTCGGGATCGCTCCATTGGGCAAGGTCGCTCTTCTTCAGTTTCTGACCGCTGTTATCTTCTGTACGCCGCGAGGTTTGCGGATAGGCGGTGGCGAAGCTGCGATAGGTAAGCGCCGGAAGTTCGCCGCCATCATGGGGGGCGACCGTCAGCGTAGCCTTGAAACCATAATCGTCGTGGCAAGCGCCGAGCCGATCCTCCATATCCTTTTCCGAAAAACAGGCGCGGATCAGGAGTGAACTGTCCCAGACGACGTCGAGCACTTCATCGCCAACATCTATCATCGACGGCGATGTATCGAGGCGTAATAGGTGCAAGCGGCTGCCCGAACCGCCGCCGCCAGAATACATCGCGCTCTGCGTCGTGACGACGCCGATCAGATATTGGCGTGATTCCGGCGCGGCGCCGTCGTGCGGCGGTACGGCAATCAGATGCGGCCAAAGCGTCAAAGCATCGCCCTCGTTCGGGACGAAAGGCAGCGACCAATCACCCGCCTCGCCGCCCGGCGAGGCCACCTGCAAATGACCACCCACCTCGGGGGCCGGAAGGTCGAAACACAGGCTCTTGTCGGGCAGGCATAGCTGATTGCCCTCCCCCGCCACCAGCGCGATGACGGCGGGATCGGCCACCACAGCCGGCTGGGCGGCGGCGATCAAAAGCGTCCACAACATTCAGGCGAGTTCCCATTCATCTTCCTGCGCCCGCACGATCCCCCGCGACTGGAGATCGAGCAGGTGCGCAAGCACCGAGCGGCCGGCCGCGCCAGTCAGCCGTGGGTCCAGGCCCTTGTACATATGCGCCACCATGACGGGGATCACAGCGGTTCCCTTTTCCAGCTCGCGCAAAATCTGCCGCTCACGCTGGCGGCGGTGGCCAAGCATGCCGCGCACAAGCTGGCGAGGCTTGGTCACAGCGGGACCATGCGCGGGATAATAGATGCGATCGTCGCGTTCATAAAGCTTCGACAGGCTGGCCATATAGGCCGCCATATCGCCGTCGGGAGGACTGACGACGCTGGTCGACCACGCCATGACATGATCGCCGGTAAATAATGCACCGCTTTCGACGAGCCCGAAACAAAGGTGGTTCGACGTGTGCCCCGGGGTCGCGATCGCTTCGAGCGTCCAGCCGTCGCCCGAAATCCGTTCGCTATCAGCCAGCACCCGGTCGGGCGCATAATCGGGATCGAACGCCGAATCGGCACGCGGCCCGTCGTCGCGAAGCGCGAGCGGCGCGCAGCCGATGATCGGCGCGCCTGTCGCGGCCTTCAGCGGCGCCGCGGCGGGACTGTGATCGCGGTGGGTGTGGGTGCACAGGATGGCGGCAATGCGCTGGCCTTCCGTGGCGCGCAGGATCGCCTCGACATGGCCCACACCATTGGCGTCGCCCGGATCGCCGACGCTCATCCCCGATCCCGTCGGACCGGGGTCGATCACCGCGACATCGCTTCCCGCGCCGACAATCCAGGTCTGGGTTCCGGTGAAGGTATAGGGGGACGGGTTGGGCGCGAGGACGCGGCGCACCAGCGGCTCATGCTGTTCGCAATCGCCGGCGCGGATCGTGTCGGGCCAGGGTTTTTCTTCGCTCACATCATCCATGTGGCATCGCGGATGCGAAAGGAAAAGGGCTGGAACGAGAAAAGGGAACGGCCATGCCGCTCCCTTCCCCACCCCGGTCGCCGACCTCGAAAGGGACTTCGGATCGGTGACACAAACCTTGTGACGCGCGGCCCTACCTGCTCGCCCGCTCCATATCGGCAATTGCGCGGTTCAAATCGGCGGCGACCTGAGCACGAATTTCGGCGGACAGCCCCCGCGATCCATCTCCATGGATGAAATCGTCGCGGGTCTCTTTCAGCGCAGCAATCTGCGCCACCGAAATTCCCGCCGCATCGCTGCAACTGGCCACCGTGACACGGCTGTAGTTTTTGCCGTTGCGGTTTTCGACGTTGACGATCGGCAGCGATTTTTTTCCGGCCCTGCAACTGGTCACGGGGGTCACCTTTTCACCGAACTTGTCCCAGCCCGAAACCCGAACGGGCGGAACCTTGACCGGCGGAACTGGAGGGATCGGCGGGATCACGACACGGAAACGCTCCTTATGTTTCGCGTCCAGCCGGTCGGCGATCATATTGGCGCGGTCGCCGGTCACGCCCTGCTCTCTCAAAGTCGCGAGAATCTCGGCGCGCGAGAGGTTGCCGGGCACGCGAATATCGACCTGCCGCTTTGCCGGAGCCGTGTCGTCATCATCGACCTCGGTCCGCACCACGGTACGGGTTAGCTGACGGTGGGTTTCGCCATTCGCCGCGACCGCTTCGCCAGCGCCGTGCGAGGTGAAGTGCATGACATGATCCACGCCCTCGACCGGCTCCGGTGGAACGGGCGCCTCGGGCGGGGCCGGCGGCGTCGGCGGTTCTGGCGGGACAATCAAATCGCCTGCCTCGACGCTCGCATTCGCAATACCGGCGGGAACCAGCGTCGCCGTTGTCGCCAGTACCGCGAGCGTCGCGCTGCCGACCAGCAACCGACCGACGAGGCCGCGCTGTTTCGAAACATCCTGCTGCATCAGCATCGTCAGCCGTTCCTGCAGATTGTCATGGACCGCCATCGGCGCCGCGAGCGACAGCCGCGAGCCCATCGCGGACTTGGCAATGGCGGTCGCATAGCGTGCGGTCCGCACTTCGCGCGGTCCGGTGTCGGCCATCGTCAGCACCCGGGCATCGCACGCGGCCTCCTGATCGAAACGAAAGGCGCGGATCGCCCGCCAGGCGAAAGGATTGAACCATTGCGCGGCGAGCAACAGCAAAGCGGCGGCATTGGCCCATAAATCGCCATGGCGGTGGTGCGCCAGTTCATGGTCGATCGCGAGCGCGCGCTCGTCGGCGACGTAGCGGGCAAAAAAGTCATGGGGCACCGCGACATAACGGCGCAGCAGGCCAAAGGCGACCGGACCATCGACCGCATCGGTCATCACCAGCCGGATCTTGCCGATCGGCTCAAGCTTCACCGCTTCGCCAAGAACGGTCCGCAGAAAGCGCCGGTGCGACAGCATCGCCGCGACGAGGACGGTCAGGACACCGACGGCCCAGACGGCAAACAGGATCGGCAGCAGGTCGGCGAACGTCCAGAGCGGCGCGGCGGCAGGCGCCGCCGCCATCGCATCGACCGGGATCAGATAGGCACCGACGGACGGTTGCTGTGTCGCCACCGTATCGACGACCACGGCCTCGCCAAAAGGCAGCGGCGGAAGCGCCAGCCGCAGCGCGAGCACGAGCCACAGCGTATAGGCAAGTCGAGGACCAAAATGACGGGCGAAAGGCTTGCGGATCAGCAGCACCAGCAGGACGAGCGCGGCGGTGGTGACGAGCGTGTCGGCCCACGCCTGAAGCAGCATCGCGATGCTCATGACTTGAGCTTCCTCAGCAGCGCCTCAATCTCTGCAATATCGGTGTCCGACAGCGCTTCACGCTGTGCGAGATGGGCGATCAACGGGCTGACCCGGCCACCGAACAGCCGATCGACGAAGCGCTGCGATTCATCGCCCACCGCCTCTGCACGATCGACGGCGGGGCGATAGAGAAAGCGCCGGCCATCAGCCTCCGCCTTCACCGCACCCTTCTGAACCAGCCGGGCGAGCAACGTCTTGACCGTCGCCTGCGTCCATCCGTTGAGCTTGCCGATGCGGCCCGTCAGCTCGGCAGCGGTCTGCGGGGCATCTTCCCACAGCGCCGACAGCACCTGCATCTCTGAATCGCTTGCTCTCTCGGCCATTGCGGAACCCCTCCCTTTGGCGCCTTCATCTACATCGACTACAAATGTAGTCAATAGCCTGAATGCGACATGAATGGGACGGTGTCGGATTTCTTTACAGGGCAGGGCGGCGTTAGGAAAATGCTAACCATCATGTGGCGCCGAAATCGCCGGGGACAGCAATTTGGCATGGCAATTGAATGAGTAAATATGTTCCCGAGTGTTCCGCTCAATGGAGCGGCGGGGGGTGTCGGTCTGGTCCCTGACACCCCCGGCCCCCACCCGGGATATCTTCACTTACCCCCGATGCAAACGGGGGGCGAGCGGTCGAAAGACCCCGCCCCCCGAATGCTCTTTCCTTGCAGCGGCGCGCCACGAAAAACGCCGCCCCCGCAAAAGCAGGGGCGGCGTCAATCTGCGCAATTGCGCGGCTATATTACTCAGCGCGGGGCGGAATGTCGCTGACCGCCGTGTGAAGCTCACCGGCTTCCCACATTTCCATCATGATGTCCGATCCACCGACAAACTCGCCCTTCACATAAAGCTGGGGGATCGTCGGCCAGTCCGAAAACTCCTTGATGCCCTGACGGATTTCCATGTCCTGCAGCACGTCGACGGTTTCATATTCGACGCCGAGGCGGTCGAGCATCGCGATCGCGCGCGACGAAAAGCCGCATTGCGGGAAAAGCGGCGTGCCCTTCATGAACAGCAAAACAGGATGGTCGGCGACCAGCTTCGCAATGCGGTCGCCAACGGCGCTGGGGGTGGCTTCGGTCATGGTCGTATCTCCGGTCGGGCGCGCAGACGCGCGCCGCAAATAAGTCATGGCCCCTATGAGGGGATGGCCGTCGTCAATTGCAAGGCATGAAGTTCGCCGCCCATGCGCCCCCCCAGCGCGGAATAGACCGCCTTGTGCTGAGCGACGCGGCTCATTCCCTGAAAAGCGGCACTGACCACATGCGCGGCATAATGATCATTATCGCCGGCCAGATCGGTGATCGAAACCTCCGCATCGGGGAAGGCCGCGACGATCATCGCCCGCAAGTCCGATTCGCGCATTCCCATCAGTGCGCTCCCTCAGCCCTGGCTGTCCATGAACTGGCGCCGTGCCTCGACCGCCTTTTCGCCCAGAGCCTCGCGAATTTCGGCGTCGCTGATTTCCACGTGCGCCGCGGTCAGATCGCCCGCCAGCTTGCGGATCACATCCTCGTCGCCCGCTTCCTCGAAATCGGCCTGCACCACGGCCTTGGCGTAAGCGTCGGTTTCCTCGGGCGTCAGGCCCATGCGCTCGGCCGCCCATTCGCCGACCAGCCGGTTGCGGCGTGCGGTGATCCGGAATTGCACTTCCTGGTCGCGTGCGAATTGCGCTTCGAATGCCCGTTCGCGATCGTCGAATTGCGTCATCATGTCCTCATTCGGATTAAAAAATGTCCCAGTGCAGATAGGTTGCGCACCCCCGGGGCGCAAGCCGCGTGTGAGGCAGATCACTTCCCTTTTTTTTCAGAAGGGTTTAGTATCTTTCGCAGGGAATGGGTCGCACCGCAGAAATGAAGACTGCGCCTTGCCATACGAATGGCACGGGGTGTCTGCGCGTGTGTTTGGGGGATTTGCGTAATGACCGCTCGACGTCCGTATCAACTACCGATTCTGGCGGCGCTGTGCCTGACAGCCCCCCAGGTTGCGCTGGCGCAGGGCAGCGACCCCACGCTTCAGGACAGTTTTTCGATCGGCGATCAGGGCGGATCGCTGTGCGAAGTGCAGGCGACAGTGCGCGACAGCGTGGTCAAGGGCATGTTCGACCGTGCCTGGATGATCCTGTGCCGCGATGCGAGCCAGCCGGTCGGATATGTCCGCATGCTGCGCACCGGCCCCGCCGAAGCCCGGGCCCGGATCGAGCAAGCCCGCACCGGTGCGATCCAATGCACCGCCGACGGCGCCTGCACGGTCAAGGACAGCCCTATCGCGTGGAAGACCCGGATCGAATCCGATGCGAACACCGCTTATACCGTCGAAGGCTTTGCCGCCTATGACGACGCGCTGAACCTCGCGCTCGAATCGATACGCCAGCGCAAGGTCGTCCCCGGCGTCATCAAGGTCGCAACGACCTCGATTGGCGGCAACGATGGCTTTGCCCGCACACTCGCAGGGGCAATCGACGTCGACAAGGCGCTGGCCGAGGGATATCGCCGGAACCATAGCGGCGACTATGCCGAGGCGGCCGAATTTTTCGAAGCCTTGTCGCGCCGCACACTCGACGAACAGGCGGCCGCCGACCTCGACCCCAGCGAATTCACGCTCAACCGCGCGTTGCAGAAATCGAATCTGGGCGAATTTGCCGAGGCCGCACGCCTGTTCGCCGAGGTTGCAGCGGCGCCGACCAACGACCCCGTACAATTGCGCCTGCGCCGCAATTTCCGGGCCATCGATGCGCTGAACCAGCGCGATTATGACGGAGCCGCGGCGCTGCTGCGGGCGCCGATCGCAGCGATGAGCGGCGGAATTTCGGTCGATAGCGGCGCGGTCACACTAACCCCCGAAATCGCCGCCGCAGTGAACAGCGGCAACGACAGCGGCATGGTTCGCCAGGGGTCGGGCCGCGAACGCCTGTCGCCCGCCGAGCGCGCGCAGATCATCGACGCACAGGCAGGCCATCTGCTTGGCACGGTCGAGCGGCTGCGCGGCAATGCCCGCGCGGCGAAAGCGGCGCAGCTCAAGGGATTGTCCGACGCCGTGGCAGTGCGCGAAGGCCGGGTGACGTCGATCATCCGCCTGCGTTCGCAAATGCTGGGCGAACTTGCGCTCACCGAAGAGGCGCTGGGCGACAATGGCGCCGCCGACGCGCGCTTCCGGGAATCGGTCAATGCGCTGGCGGTCGAATATCCGGAAACTAACGCCCTCGCCTCGGCCCGCGCACGCTATGCCGCCTTCCTGACCCGGCACGGGCAGGACGACAAGGCACTGGGCATTTACCGCGAAGTCGTGACCGCGCTGGCGCAGTCGCAGCGTTCGACAACCGGCATGGCCAATATGATGGGCCCCTATTACCGGCTGCTCGCGGGCCGCGCCGCCAGCGATCCGGGTGCGGTCAGCGACTTTTTCGTCGCCAGCCAGTTGCAGGTCCGCCCCGGTGTCGCCGATACGCAGGCCATTCTGGCGCGCGAACTGTCGGGCGGCAGCGACGAAGGGTCACGGCTGTTCCGTCAGGCGACGACCCTCAATCGCGACATCGAACGCGCGCGGATCGAGGATGCGCGGCTGGCACAGCTTCCGGCGTCGCCCGAAATCAACGCGTTGCGCGCCAATGTCAAAACCCAGCTCGACAATCTGTCTTTCCAGCAGGCTGAAACCGTCGTCGCGCTATCAGCCTTTCCGCAATATCGGGTCGTTGCATCGGGCAAGCTCGATCTGGCCGAACTCCAGACGGCTTTGCGGGCCGATGAAGCCTATCTGAAAATGCTCGTCGTCGGCGACGCGGTTTATGCCATGCTGATCGCGCCCGACAAGGCGCAGCTCTGGAAGTCGGATATCAGCGCAACCGCGCTCGAAACCGCGGTCGATGGCATCCGGTCGACCATATCGATGGTCGAGAACGGCCGCCGGGTCACCTACCCCTTCGACGCTGCCGGGGCATATAAGCTTTTCGGTCAATTGTTCGGCCCTGCGGCCGCGCAACTGCCGACCATCCCGCATCTGATCTTCGAACCCGATGGCGCCATGCTGCGGCTTCCGATCAACCTGCTCGTCACCGCCGACACCGGCCTCGCCGACTATGAACGGCGGGTACTCGACCCCGACGCCGATCCGTTCGACATGCGCCGGATCGCATGGCTGGGCCGGACGTCGCGGCCCAGCACCGCCGTGTCGGCGCTCGGCTTTCGCAATGCGCGGCAGGCGGCGCCATCGCGCGGAACACAGCAATATCTGGGTCTGGGCCAGAATCTTCCGGTCACCGGGACATTGCCCTCGCTGGGCATCCGCGGCGGCGAAGCGGGCGGCGTCGATGGCACGTGCCAATGGGACATCGGGCAATGGAGCCGGCCGATTTCCGCCGATGAACTCGTCACCGCAGCAGGAACGATGGGCCGCGATGCCGCCACTTTGCTGACCGGCGGCGCCTTTACCGACACGGCGGTCAAGAATCGCACCGACCTCGATGAATATCGTATCATCCATTTCGCCACCCATGGTCTGGTCACCGCACCGCGCCCGTCCTGCCCGGCGCGTCCGGCCCTGATCACCTCGTTCGGCAACGGCGATTCGGACGGGCTTCTGACCTTTCAGGAGATCTTCGACCTCAAGATCGACGCCGATCTCGTTATCCTTTCGGCCTGCGACACCGCTGGTGCGGCGTCGGTCGCGGCGACCCGCGAAGCGGGCGTGTCCAGCGGCGGCGGCAATGCGCTCGACGGGCTGGTGCGCAGCTTCATCGGCGCGGGCGGACGGTCGGTCATCGCCAGCCATTGGCCAGCCCCCGACGATTTCAACGCCACCAAGCGGCTGATCGGCGGATTGTTTGCCGCGAAGCCCGGTGAAAGCGTCGCCGACGCGCTATGGGCGACGCAGGTGACGCTGATGGACGACGCGCAAACCTCACACCCCTATTATTGGGCGGGCTTTGCAATCATCGGCGACGGCGGCCAGGCGCTGCTCAGCGGCAACAGCGTGACCGCAAAGGCCCCGTCCGCCGGAGAAACAGCCGGTCGCGCGGCCCGCTGATCCATGACCGCAGTCCAGACGATCAAACCCGCGCCCGGCACCGCGCAGCCCGACGGCCAACCCGCCGCCGTGCCGCTGGGCAAGCGTATTCGCCGGCTGGCAAAACAACTCGGCCCATCGCGCATGGCCGCAACTTTTGTCTTTCTGATCGTCGCAACGCTGATCGCCCGGTCGAGCTGGGACCTTCCGCTGATCGGCGATGCCGAACGCGCGCTGTACGATGCCCGCGCCACGGTGATGGCGCCGCATGTCGGACAGGACAAGCGCATCGTCATGGTCACCTATAATGACGAAACCCTGTTCAAAACGGGCATAAGGTCGCCGCTGGACCGCACGCTGCTGGCACGCGCGCTCGGCAATCTCGACCAGATGGGGGCAAAGGCGATCGGCATCGATATTGCCTTTGATTCACCGCGCCCCGACGACGCGTTGCTGAAGGCGCAGCTGCGCGCAATGACGACGCCCACCTGGCTCGCCTATGCCGAACAGGAAAGCAATCCGAACACCATCTTTTATGAACAGCAGAAATATCTGCAATCCTATCTGGCCGACGTCACCACCGGCAAGACGAAGCCGACCAGCGTCCTGTTCCGCACCGATGCCGACAGCGTGATCCGGACCTGGCCCGACCGGCCGAAAGGGCTGCCGCCGCTGATGGCCAATGCGCTGGCGCCGGTCGATCCCGCGTTCGCCAATTATCAGGGCAATATCCGTTTCCTTGTTCCGGCCCGCGCCACCAAGGGGCAGGAAGAGCCGGTCTTCGCCAATATCCCGATCGACACGTTCGCGATGCCGATGGATGCCGACATGCGCGCGGGATTTTCGGAGCTGGTCAAGGGCCGCTATGTCCTGATCGGCGGCGACATCATCGATAACGATCAGTTCAACACACCGCTCAGCCGTTTTCCCGATGCGCTGACCGGATTGCATGAGACAATGATCGGGCTGGAAGTGCACGCGCATATGCTGGCGCAGCAGCTCGACAACGCCTGGTCGAAACCTGTGCCCGGCCCGGTGCTCTGGGCCCTCGCCATCCTTGTCGTACTCGCGGGAGGGCTCACCAGCCTGATCGACCTGCGCGCGCGCTGGGTCGCGATCGCCTTTCTGGGCCAGATGGCCTTTTTCGCGGCCTTCCCCTTCTGGCTGCACGGGCGCGGGGTCGATACGACGACGTTGCCCGCATTTGGCTGGGCGCTCGGCTGGCTCTTCGGCTATGCCGCCGTCGGCACCGCGGCGCGCACCATCGGGTCGCACCAGCGCGCCTTCGCGCAATCTGCGCTCGGCAAATATCTGCCCGCCGACGTCGCGGCGCAGATCATGCGCGACCCGGACCAACTGTCGTTGCACGGCGAACGGCGCAACATTTTCTGCGTTTTCACCGACCTTGAGGGCTTTACCAAGCTCAGCCACGCGGTGACGCCGGAAACCGTCGCGCGCCTGCTCAATGAATATCTCGACCGGCTCTCCGATATCGTGCTGGAACATGGCGGGACCATCGACAAATTCGTCGGCGACGCCGTGGTTGCCTTTTGGGGCGCCCCGCTCAGCCGACCCGACGACGGCGAGCGCGCGGCATCGGCGGCGCTCGCGATGTTCGAAGCGGGCGAGAAATTCCGCGTCGATATGGCGGAAGGCGTTCCGCCGCTGGGCATGACGCGCGTCGGACTGCATGTCGGCGATGCGATCGTCGGCAATTTTGGCGGCGAAGGCCGCATCCAATATACGGCGCTCGGCGACGCGATGAACACCGCCTCGCGGCTTGAGGCGGCCAACAAGAGTTTGAAAACCGGGGTATTGATTTCGGCCGAAGCCGCGGCGCGTTCCGAACGCGACGATCTGGTGCCAATCGGCCGTGTCACGCTGCGCGGCCGTGCGCAGCCGGTCGACGCCCTGACCCCGCGCGCCGACCTGTCCCCCGAACAGCGCGCGCGCATCTCCGCACTTGTCGCCGCGCACATGGCGGGCGATAAAAATGCCTATGTGACCGGCGCCACAGCGTTAACCAGCGAATTTAGTCAGGATGCAGCCATCATGTTCCTGATAGAACGCCTCAACCAGACCAAAATGGGAGAAAGCTATGTCCTTTCCTGACACCCGGACGCGCCGCCTGAGCCTGACCGCCGTTGCCGCCGTCATGGCGGTCGCCGTCGTCGGCACCGCCGCCGCCCAATCGATGGTCATTCGTTCGACCGGACCCTCGGCGAGCAAATATCCGACCGGCGCCAAACTGAAGCCGACCGACAAGCTGACGCTGGTCGCCGGCGACAAGATCGTGCTGATGCAGGCGGGCAAGACGCGCACCCTGTCCGGCCCCGGCACCTATGGCGCGACGGGGGCAATCGCATCGAGCCAGTCGATGGGCACGGCCGTCAGCCGTATGCTTGCCAAGGGACCGACAATGCGGTCGCGCGGCGGATTTTCGCGCGGTCCCGGCGAAACGGCGGCGGCCGATGTCCGCGCGCCGAACCTGTGGCTGCTCGACTATCGCGACGCCGGCACTTTCTGCGTGACCGATCCCGCATCGCTGATGCTGTGGCGCCCGCATATGGACAGCGACGAACTGCTCAAGATCGAACGCGCCGACAAAAGCGCAACGGTCGCCTTCATCGAGGGCGCGAATTTCCGCAAATGGCCGACCGACGTGATGCCGGTCCAATATGGCGTCGATTATCGCCTGTCGGGCGCCGGCCTCGCCGCGCCGGTCACGGTGCGCTTTGCCGCCCTCGCAAATGCCCCGGAAACGGTCGAGGGATCGGTCGACATGCTGATGGCCAAGGGCTGCACACCGCAGCTTAATCGTTTGGTCGATACAATGGCCGACAGCGAAGCGACCGGGGGCTGATGGGGTATGGGCGGCATTGAAGCCGCCGGGCCCGTCTGATAACAATGGGATGAAGAGTTGCCGCGCAGACGGCGCCTCCATTCCCTGGATCGAATTGGACTGCCGGCCGACCGGCAGAACAGACTGAAACGGCACGCAGCGGTGGCGGCGCGTGCCCTCGATACACAAGGGGTGGTGATGACGGGCATGGGGGATTTGGGCAGGATCGCATGGCGATCGATGGGGCTGATCGCGGCCGCAATGCCATTCGCCGCGCAGGCACAGTCGACACCGCAAATCCCGACGCGCGAGCAAATTCAGCAACCGACGCTGGCACCCGCCGCACCGCCGAGCGAACGCATTGTCGCCGCAGACGACAGCATCGAACGTGCCCCCTGCCCGCTTGCCAACCCCGAATTCGCCAATGTCCGCATCGTCCTGCGCGGCGTCCAGTTCTCGGCCGTCGAAGGCATCGACCCTGCGCTGCTCGATCCGAGCTGGTCGGACCGCGTCGGGCAGGATGTCCCGATTTCGGTCGTGTGCGACATTCGCGACCGCGCCGCGACGATTTTGCGGTCGAAAGGCTATCTGGCCGCCGTCCGCGTTCCGCCGCAGACAATCGGTGACGGCATCGTCCGCCTCGATATCCTCGCCGCACGGATGACGCGGATCGAAGTCCGCGGCGACGCGGGTGGCAACGAAGGGCTGCTTCAACGCTATCTGTCGCGCCTCGACGACCTGCCGGTGTTCAACATCAACGCCGCGGAACGTTACCTGCTGCTCGCGCGCGATATTCCGGGGATGGATGCGCGGCTGACCCTGCGCCCCGGCGACGCGCCGGGCGAAGTCGTTGGCGAGGTTACGGTCGCGCGTACCCCGGTCATGTTCGACGCCAACATCCAGAATTTCGGAACCCGTGACGTGGGTCGCTGGGGCGGGGTCGCCCGCGCGCGCTTCGCCGGGCTGACCGGCATGGGCGATCTCACGACGCTCAGCGTCTTTTCGACCGCCGACATCGACGAACAGCAGGTCGTTCAGGCCGCGCATGAATTCCGCGTTGGTGGCAACGGTCTGCGGCTGGGCGCGGGCTATACCTATGCCTGGACGCGCCCCGACATCGCCGGACTGCCGCTGAAATCGGATACCCAGATCATCAGCCTGTTCGCATCCTATCCGCTCATATTGGCGCAGGCGCAGCGCCTTACCGTCGGCGGCGGGCTCGACATCATCGACCAGGATATTGCGCTGGGCAGTTTGGACCTCAACCGCGACCGCCTGCGCGTCATCAACCTGCGCGCCGACGCGGGCTGGATCGATCCTGCATCGATCGCCGGGCGCAGCGGCTATAGCCCCGCCGAACCGCGCTGGTCGCTCGCCACGTCGATCGAGGCGCGGCAGGGTTTGAGCTTCCTCGGCGCCAGCGACGATTGCGGCCCGGGCGGCGCGGCCTGTTTCCGGCCCGGAGTCGTCCCGCTGACCCGTATCGAAGGCAAGCCCGACGCTTTCCTGATCCGCGCCAATGCGCAGGCCGAATGGCGGCCCGTTCCCGACTTCACCCTGTCGGTGGCGCCGCGCGCGCAGTGGGCGAGCGACCCGCTGCTCGCCTATGAGGAGTTTTCGGGCGGCAATTTCACCATCGGGCGCGGCTTCGACGCCGGGACGGTGATCGGCGACAGCGGCGCCGCGGTGGCGCTGGAGGCGCGTTACGGTTCCTTCGTTCCTGCGAACACCAAAAGCTTCGTCTTCCAGCCCTTCGTCTTTTTCGACGCGGCGTGGGTGTGGAACGAGGACAAGGCATTCAACGGCCTCGATCCGCAGAAGCTCTATTCGGCCGGCGGCGGCATCCGTGCCGCCTATGGCGATCTGGGGCGGGTCGATTTGACGCTGGCGGTTCCACTCAACCGCGCGGGCTTTCTGACCGAAAGGCCCGACCCGCGGCTCTTGCTTTCCTTTACGACCCAGTTCGGCGTGCGGGCACGCTGATCCATGAATTCTGCATCGAGGACGACTGTCATGCGTGCCACTGCAACCTCCACATCGAACCGCAACGGCAAAGGACGCCTGCTCGAAAGCTGTGCGATTGCGGCGGGACTGATCGCCCTCGCCTTTGGCGGCCCCGCGCTGGCGCAGGTCAACGGGGTCCACGTTCCGACCCCCGGCGTCACGGTCGAGCCCAACCCGGGCGGCAACACGACGACGGTGAATGTCACGGCGCCCGAGACGATCATCAACTGGATCCCCAATGATTCGGCGCCGACCGGCGGCGCGATCGACTTTCTGCCGGCCGGGGAAAACTGGAATTTTTCGGGCTCGGGCGATTATACCGTTCTCAACCGCTTCGTGAACAGCGGCGGCGGATCGCTGAGCCGGGAGATCGCGCTGAACGGCACCGTCAACAGCTTCGACACCAATCCTTCGGCCGGGCAAACCGGCAATATATGGTTCTATAACGCAGGCGGCGTGCTGATCGGCAGCACCGGCGTCATCAATGTCGGCAGCCTTGTGCTGACCACCAACGACATCGACACAACCGGCGGGCTGTTCGGCCCCGATCGCACGATCCGCTTTCGCGGCGCAACCGGCACGTCGGCCGTAACCGTCAATGGCACCATCAACGCGAACACCGGTTTCAACCCGGGCAGCAGCTATGTCGCGCTGGTCGCACCGCGCGTCGTTCAGGCCGGCAATGTCCGGGTCGACGGGTCGGCCGCCTATGTCGCCGCCGAACAGGCGGACATCCGGATCGGCAATGTCAGCGGGCTGTTCGACATCAATGTCACGGTCGGCGCCGAGGGCGGCAATGTCATCACCCACACCGGCACCACGACCGGCCCCGCTCATCAGCAGGGCGATAACGACCAAAACCGCATCTATATGGTCGCCATTCCCAAAAATGACGCCATTACGATGCTGATATCGGGCGCGATCGGTTATGACGACGCCCTGTCGGCGCAGACCGATCCCGATGGCGCTGTGCGCCTGTCGGCGGGCTATAATATTACCGAAGGCAACCAGAATTTTGCCCCGGTCAACGGGACGGCCGCCAACATCATCGTCAATGACACGCTGTTCCGCAGCAGCACATCGGCCAATGCCACCGGAACTTTTGCGGCGGAGGCGCTGCAACAGATCCCGGCATCGCCGTCACCGCTGTCGTCAGCCGGACAAATCTTCGTCGAAGGCGACGCGGTTTTCAGCGGCGATGCCGGCGCTTCGCTCAACATTGGCGCGGGTCAGCAGGGCGGCGCGACGGGCAATCTGACGATCCGGTCGGACGGGGTCGCTGGCACGGCAGGCAATGTTGCCGTCAATGTCAGCGGCGGAACGCTGTCGACCGGCAATTTTTTGCAGATCACATCGCTGAGCCAACCCGCCACCGCGACCGGCGACAGTGTGGGCGGGAACGCCAGCCTGACGATTACCGGCGGCAGCGTCATATCCCCGGTCATATCGATATCCGCCAGCGCGGGAGCCGATATCGGAACCAATGGTCTGGCCGGAAACGCACGCGGCGGCAATGCCAGCATTTCGGTCAGCAATGCCGGGTCCACATTGAGCACAAACGTCGTTACCATCGACGCTTCCGCATCTGGACCCAATAATATCTCTGTCCCGGTCGGCGGCGATGCGCAGGGCGGCACGGCCGTGCTGACCGTCGCCAATGGCGCGAACTTCAGCGCATCCAACAATGTGTCGCTCAGCGCGAATGGCAGCGGAGGATTCGGTCCCCTTCAGTCGGGCAATGGGACGGGCGGCACGGCACGTATCGAAATCAGCGGGACGAACACATCGTTCGCACTCCCGAACACCTCGCTTGTCGCTCAAGGCAATGGCGGGGGATCCAGCGGCCCGATGGACGCCCAAAACGGCGGCGACGGCACCGGAGGACGCGCCGAACTGATCATCAATGTGAACAGTAGCGCGACAGCGTCGCTGGGTCTTCTCACCATGGATGCCAGCGGATTGGGCGGCGATGCCACCAACAGCGAAAATGCCACCGGCGGCGACGCGCGGGGCGGAACCGCTACGCTGACCGTTGCGGGCGGCGTCACCTTGCAGGCAAATCAGTTGGCGCTCAATGCCAACGCGCAAGGCGGGGTCGGCTTCAGCCTTAGCGGCACGACCGGACAATCGGGGAATGCGCGCGGCGGCGATGTCATACTGAGCGCCGCCAACGGATCGACCCTCACGGCCAACGGCAACATCGACCTGTCGGTTACCGCAGAGGGTTTGCTCGGCGAGAGTTTCGGCAGCGGCACCGGAGGGCTTGTTACGGTCAGCGCGACATCCGGAGGGGCCATCAGCACGGCATCCGCGATTAATGTTCAGGCCAGAGGCGGAAGTTCGTCGCCGACTATCGCTGAGAGCGCGGGCAGCGGAACCGGCGGCAATGTCGATTTCATCGCCGATGGCGGCACGATCAGTGCCGACAATTTCCGGGTCGATGCCAGCGCGTCGGTCGTCAATGTCAGTGGCACCAACGGCGCGGCGCTGGGCGGAAATATCAACCTGATTGCGTCCGACGGAGGACAGATTTCCGGGACAGGAAGCGCCGGGAACAGCTTCGATGCCAGTGCCGTGACAGGGGTCAGCACCGCCGGAAGCGCGGCCACGGGCGGATCAATCAGCTTGATCGCCGATGCAGGGACGATCAATCTTCCGGCGGACAATAATCTGTCGGCGGGTGGCGTTTCGGGCGGGGCCACCGCTCCCGGGGCGGGTATCATAACCGGCACCGGCGGATCGATTCTTGTCCGCACCGTTGCGGACGCGTCGAACAGCAGCGCCATCAGCCTCGGCGAACTCACGGCATTCGCCAACGGCGAATCCCACGTCATTGCCGAAGTTCCCCCCGGCACATTCCCCGATCCTGCCGGAAACGGTCGGGGTGGCATCATAACGATCGACATACAGGGCGGCTCGCTGACCGGCGGTGCCATCCGGCTGTCCGCCGACGGCGAGGGCGGCGCGACGGGAAGCAGCACGGGCCGGGGCGGCACGGCGACCTTCACGCAGACCGGCGGCGAAATATCCATCACCGACCTGACGGTCAGCGCCAACGGCTTGGGCGATGCCGCCGCAGGCCAGTCGGGAGACGGCATCGGGGGAATCGCAACGATCAACTTGCTGGGCGGGACGATCACGACGGCCGATATCTCGGCATCGGCGAACGGCACCGGCGGTTTTGGCGTGAGCGGTAATGACTTCGACCCGCTCAATCCCGTCGCGGGCGGCCGGGGTGGCGCCGGTCAGGGCGGCACCGCGACGATCACGATCGACGGTTCGGCAGTGGTCAATGCGAGCGCGATCGGCGCATCGGCGATCGGCTCAGGCGGCGCTGGCGGCGACTTTCTCTCCTTCTCCAGCACAGGCGGTACGCCGGGTGTGACCGGCGACGGCGGCAATGGCACCGGCGGCGCCGCAACGATCAACCTGATCAGCGGAACGGTTTCCTCCAGCAATATGGTCGCCGATGCGACGGGCATCGGCGGCAATGGCGGCGACGCCAATTTCTTTGGCATGACCGCGGCAACGGGCATTGGGACGGGCGGACAAGGCGGCAATGGTCAGGGCGGCACTGCAACCGTCAGCCTGGCGGCCGCAGCAAATATCACCGACCTTACGGCGAGTATCGCGCGCGGCGTCGGCGGCGACGGCGGGGCGCATAATGTCGGCGGCAACGGCGGCAATGCAACCGGCGGCACCGCGCAGGCGGTCGTCAATAATTTCGATGCCGGGGCGCTCCCCGTTACGCTCGATGCCGGGGCGCAGGGCGGCGTCGGCGGCGACGGCCGCGACGGCAACGGCGGCAATGGCGGCAATGCCGTCGGCGGTACCGCGCGCGCGCGCGCCGATGGCGCCAACGGCAATGTCACGATGGAACAGGTGAGCTTTATCGCCAATGCAATCGGTGGCGCGGGCGGCCAGGGCGGCCTCTCTCCCTTTGCAACCCTTGCGGTCGCACCCTCCGGTGGCCTTGGCGGCAATGGCCAGGGCGGCACGCTGGAAATCGGTGCCGACAATGGCGCGACCGTCACGCTCCTGTCCACCAACGTCAGCGCTCCCGTTCTGCTCAGCAGCGGCGGCACAGGCGGCGACGGCGGCGACGGCGCCGGCAATGAAAGCGCGGGCGGAACCGGTGGCTCCGGAGGAAATGCCGGAACAGGGCAAGGCGGGACGATCCTGCTGCGAACCAATGGCGGCACGATCACTTCGAACGGCTCTGCCGTCGATATCGACGCCAGCGCCGATTCCGGCGCCGGAGGCACCGGCGGCGGCGGTGCAGGCACGCCCGGCGGCGCTGGAACCACGACGCCCACGACGGGCGGCCGCGTGGTGATCGAGGCCACGACCGGACAAATCATCCTGGGCGACACCAATATCAACGCCAGCGGCGACAATGCGGGCCGCATCGAACTGCGCGCCGGTGGCAACATCAGCATGGCCAGTCTGAATGCGACCGCGACCGGCATCGCCCCCCCCACCAACAACGACACCGGCACTGCGACGGCGGGTATTTTCCTGTCCGCCGCGGGCGGCACGATCGCGACCACCGCCAATATGGCGCTGACGACCGACGGCTCGATCGGCGTGTATGCGCAGGGCGCTGGCGCCGTCAGATCCGGAACCGGCCTTGCCATGAATGCCGGGGACCAGATCGATATTCGCCACGATCAGCGCAGCGGAACCGCGCCAACGATCGACGCCGGCGACGAGCTTTTGATCAGCGCGGGAACCAGCATCAGCGGCGCGGCGGGAAGCCTGTTCGGCTCCGCATCGACCCTGTCGCTCACCGCCACCGGCCCCAATGGCACGATCAGCGTCGATCGGCTGGACGGCACCAATATCGTCATCAACAGCACGGGCGCCGCGAGCGTCGAACATGCCGAAGCGGGCAACGACTTCAGCGCCACGGCCGGCAGCTTCCGCACCGGGCTCAATTCGATCATCACCGGCGGCGACATCGTCGTCAGTTCGCCGGGCGCAGTCGACCTGGGCAATTCGACCGCGGGCGGCTTTGTCGCGGTCGATGGTCAGTCGATCGCCTTCAACAGCATCGGCGCGGGCGGCAGCGTTTTCCTGACCGCATCGGGCACCGCGCCCGGCGCGGAGGGAATTACCGGCAACATCATTGCGTCGGGCGGCAATGTCCTGCTGAGGTCAGCGGGCAATATCACGATCGCAACATCGGTGGCCGCCGATGGCGGCTGGGTCGATCCCAATGGCGTGGCGGCCGAAGGCAATTTGTTCGTCGATGCGGCGGGCAATGCCCTCCTCACCGGCGCGAGTGCCGGGCGCATGGTCGGCGTCAATGCCGGTCAGGCGGCCACGGTCAACGGCGGGTCCGCGGGTGAGGATGTGCTGATCCTGGCCGGAACCACGGCGAACCTGTCGGACTTTACGGCAGGCGACGACGCAGAGATTCGCGCTTCCGGCGCGATCACCGCGCAAAATGTCACCACGACAGGCGCAGGCGTCAGCACCCGTACCCTCAGCTATTTGTCCGGTAGCGGCTTTACCGTTGGAAGTGCGACCGACGCCGATAGCAGCATCCGCACACAAGGCGGCGCCACGACGTTGGGCAATCTGAACGCGTTCAACGACATCATTGTCGCTTCGACCGGCGCGGTGTCGGCCACCGCCCCCATCACCGCCGGACGCAATATTGCGATCGACGGCGCGAATGGCGTGACGGCCGGAACCGTCGCAAGCGGCGGCACCACGGCTCTTATCAGCGCCGGCGGCGCGATTTCGGTCGACAGCCTAACGTCGGCCGGCCCCGTCAATGCGAACGGCCAAAGCGTCCAGATCGGCGGCGGCAGCGGAAATCTGGTCTTCAGCCAGATCAACGCCGCCACCGGGGATGCCATCGTCACCAACGGTGGCGACATCGCAGTGACGAGCGGAACGGTCGCGGGCCGCGCCGCGCTGACCTCGACCAATGGTGCCGTCGGCGTCTCGCAACTGACCGCGAACAGCGTCGATCTGTCGGCGCGTACCGATATGACGCTGGGCAACGTCGCCGCGACACAGGGACTGACCGCCCAAGCCGGCAATCTGCTGACCCTGACAGGGGCGGTGACCGGTCGCACCATGGCGTTGACCTCGGCCGATATCAGCATCGGGACCAACGGCCGCGCCGGCACCTCCGGGGTGACCACAACGCTGCAACTGACCAACGGCAATGCCGGCCGCCAGACCTTCATCGGCGGTACGGGCACGCGGAGTGGCTATCACATCGATGCCGGTGAAATGGCGCTGCTGTTCGGCAGCGACATCCGGATTTCCGGCCCCGTCGTGCCTCCCTCCTCCTCGGGCGTTTCCGTGGATGCCGACGTCATCATCGACAGTTTCACGATGACAGGCGGAAATTCGTCGTCGAACCTTGGCAACAATGGATCGCTGACGATCGAGACCCCGGGCAGGGCGCGCGTGATCGGCAATGTGCAACTGAGCGATCTGTCCGACGCCAGTTCGCTGAACCTGTTCGCCGACACCGCGCTGGAAGTCATTGTGGGTCAGGGAACGGTCCGGCTCACGGGCGTCAACAACGCACCGGGCGGACAGCTCAACATGGCCTCGGACGAGATTATCGTCGCCACGCTGGCCGCGATCGCCGACGTCCGTGCCGCCACGACCACCGATGCGATCAACACGCGGCTGGCCGAGAATGACGGCGTAGCCAGCGACGAAGGCGCGCTGTTCGCACGCGGCATCAGCGCGGATGTGGGCCGGGGCTTCTATGTCCAGAACAGCGGTGCCGGAACCACCTTTGCCGAACGCCGCGGACTGACCTTTGGCGCGGGCGGCCTCGATGTCGTGACGGCGGGGCCGACCTCCGGGATCGTGATCAACGGCGTCCAGCTGGGCTCAACGGGACAGGTTACGGGGTTCGACACACTGGCCTTCCTGACCATTTCCGGCGCGGCACCATCGGGCACCGCGAACAATTTCGATCGCCGGTCGACCCTCAACGGCTGTCTGATCGCGTTCAGCGGGGCCTGCACCACCATCTCGCTTGATCCCGAAACAAACTTCCCGGTCCAGGATGTGGTCGACGATCCGTCCGAGCCCGATGGCGAAGAAGCCGAAGGCAATAATCTGCCGACGCCGCTGATCACGATGCGCGACATCGACCCGCTGACCGGCGAACCGCTACTCGACGATCCTGTGACCGGCGCAGGCAACGACGATCTGTGGACGCCCCCCGCCGAGTGAACCGCGTTTCGGTTGACGCAGGCGGGCACGGCAAGGCATGGGCAAGGCTATGACCGACGCCCATGCCTCCGCTTCCGCAACACCGCTGCGGCTGTTCAACAGCCTGACGCGCAGTCTTGAGGATTTTGTTCCCGTCCATGCGGATGAGGCGCGCGTCTATTCGTGCGGGCCGACGGTCTATAACTTCCAGCACATCGGCAATATGCGCGCCTATGTCTTTGCCGACACGCTGGGCCGCACGCTGGCCTTCAAGGGCTATAAGCTGCGCCACATCATCAATATCACCGACGTCGGGCATCTGACGTCGGACGCCGATGCCGGCGACGACAAGATGGAAAAGGCCGCCGCGCTGCAAGGCAAGTCGGCGTGGGATATTGCGGCCTTTTACACCGCCGAGTTCAAGCGCGACCTTCAATGGCTGAATGTCCGCGATCCCGCCAAATGGACGGTCGCGACCGACTATGTCGCCCGGATGATCGAATTCGCCAAAAGCATCGCCGACAAGCATTGCTATGAGCTTGAGAGCGGCCTCTATTTCGACGTTTCCACCGTGGCCGATTATGGCCGGCTCGCGCGCGCCGTCACCGACGAAGGCGAAGGCCGGATCGAGGAGGTCGATGGCAAGCGTCACGCGGCCGATTTCGCAATCTGGCGCAAAACCCCGGCGGGCGAGACGCGCCAGATGGAGTGGGATTCCCCTTGGGGTCGCGGCGCACCCGGCTGGCATCTCGAATGCTCGGTCATGGGCGAAGCCGAACTCGGCATGCCGTTCGACATCCACACCGGTGGCATCGACCATCGCGAAATCCACCACCCCAACGAGATCGCGCAGAATCAGGCGTTCCGCGGTTGCGGCGGGCTCGACCACGCCGAACATTCGGGGGCGCGCCTGTGGATGCACAATAATTTCCTGATCGATCGCGGCGGCAAAATGTCGAAATCGTCGGGCGAATTTCTGCGGCTCCAACTGCTCGCCGACCGGGGTTATCATCCCCTCGCCTATCGCCTGATGTGCCTGCAGGCGCATTATCGCAGCGAGTTGGAGTTTTCCTGGGAAGGTCTGGGCGCGGCGCTCACGCGGCTGAAGCGGCTGGTGATGGCGGCGGCATCGGTTCGCGACGCCGAAGATGCCGAAATATCCGACCGGCGCCTGACCGACCTGCTGACGAGATTCGACGCCGCCATGTCGGACGATCTGGGAACGGCCGTCGGGCTGACGCTGATCGAAGAAGCGGCGGCAATGAAAAAGATCGACGCCGGGCAAAAGCGCGCTGCGCTCGCCGCGATGGATGCGGTGCTGGGGCTCGAGTTGCTTTCCATCTCGCGCGCCGACCTGCGCTTGCGTCCTAAAGCCGCGACGATCAGCGAGGATGATATCGAAGCCGCGCTCGTCCGTCGCAAGGACGCGCGGGCCGCCAAGGACTTCGCCGCCTCCGATGCGCTGCGCGACGAACTTATAGCGGCAGGGGTCGAGGTGATGGACGGCGACCCACTCGGCTGGGACTGGCGGCTGGACGCGATTTAGAGGCTTGTTCCGGCTTCGCGGGATGCTAGCTTCGTTGCATGTCGCAACTGATCTGCTGGCTCCTTGTCGGTCTTGTCCATCTGGTTCCGGCGCTCGCGCTGTTCCGGCCGGCGCTGATCACGCGGCTTTACGGCGTTGCGCCCGACAGCCCGTTGTTCCTGCTCATGCATCACCGTGCGGCGCTGTTTTTCGCGGTGTTCATTGCGTGTATCTGGGCGGCTTTCGATCCCGGCGGACGCAAGCTGGCAACCCTGCTGGCCGCGATCAGCATGCTCGGTTTCCTGTTGCTCTACGTCACATACGGGCGCCCCGCAGCGCTCGGCACCATCGCTCTCGTCGATCTGATCGGCCTCATTCCGCTCGCCTGGGCAGGCTGGCGCGCATTTCAGCAGTAGGAAAGTTATGACCAAGACCGTCACCGTCCTTTCGGGCTTGATCCGCCCGCTCGTCGAAAGCCGCCTCCCCGACTGGGTCGAACCGCGTTTCTTCATGTCGAAGGAGGAAGCGATGGCGCTCTCGCCGACGGCCGAGATCGGCTGGTTCGACATGTACGACAAAAGGGACATGGCGGCGGTCATCTCCGCCGCGACGAACCTGAAATGGCTGAACTCCATCTACGCCGGGGTCGATGGCCTGCCGCTGGACCTTCTCCGCGAACGGGGAACGGTGGTGACCAACGGCGCGGGGATCAACGCAATCACCATCGCCGAATATGTCGTGATGGGAATGCTGACCGTCGCCAAGGGCTATCGCGAAGTCGTGCGCGCGCAGGAGCGCCGCGAATGGCTGATGGAATCGCCGGGCAAGGGCGAATTGTTCGGATCGAAGGCGTTGCTGCTCGGCTATGGCGCGATCGGCAAACTGGTCGAAGAGAGGCTCAAGGCTTTTGCGGTCGATGTCACTGTCGTCCGCCGTTCGCCGGGGCCCAATACGCTGACCCCCGATCAGTGGCGCGCGAAGCTGGGCGATTTCGACTGGGTGATCCTCGCGGTCCCTGCGACCCCCGAAACCGACGGGATGATCGGCGCCGCCGAACTCGCGGCGATGAAGCCCGCGGCGACGCTCATCAATATCGCGCGCGGCGCGGTCGTCGATCAGGATGCGCTGGTCGCCGCGCTCGATAGCCAGAGCATCGCAGCCGCCTTCCTCGACGTCACGACCCCCGAGCCGCTGCCCGCCGACGACCCGCTGTGGAGCCTCGACAACGCCCATATCACCATGCACCTGTCGGGCCGCGCGCAGGACAAGATGTTCGTGCGATCGGCCGAGCGTTTTCTGGAAAATCTGGATCGCTGGAAGAAGGGCGAGGCGGTCGCGCCGCAGGTCGACCTGACGCTGGGTTATTAGGCGCTATGGCCGCTCGCAAACAGGCGCTGCTCGTCGTCGACGTACAGCCGAGTTTTGCGGTCCCTGCCCCTACCATCGCGGCGATAACCGAACTCAGTCGGCGCTTGCCGACGATCGCCACCGTCGAACGTCATGATGAGTCAGTTACGCCCTTCGAGCGCCAGCTTGGCTGGAAGCCCGGCGCGCATGACGACAGCCTTGTTCCGGCCGACCATATTTTCATCAAGCATGGCTATCTGCCGCCGGTCGCGGCGATCGACTATCTGAAATCGCTGGGGGTCGACCGGGTGCTGGTGTGCGGCGTGCAGGCCGATACCTGCTGCCTCGCCGCGGGCTTCATGCTGTTCGATGCGGGGCTGCAACCGACCTTGCTTCAATGGCTGAGCGTCGGGTCATCGCTCGATCCGTCGGCGTCGCTGGGCGCCAACCTGTGGCGCCATCATTTCGGCCATGTGCTGTCCGGGCCCGAAGAGCTGGTCCTCGATTAACCCGGCCGCTCGGCTTTCAACTCGCGCACCAGCGACTGCAAATTCGCATCATATTTGGCGAGCATTGTGTGTGCACCAGCGTGGTCGTAAAAGCTGACCAGTTCGCGCCCGTTCCAGCGGTGGAGCGCATAGGCGGGGTCTTCGGCGACGATCATCGGACGGTCGTCGGGACGATCTTCGTCGATCGGACGCAGATCGAGCGCAACCTGCGGCGCGGTTGACGAACAGATGGCGATGGTGCGCCCTTCCCACGCCACGGTGACGCTGCGGTGAAGGTGGCCGCAGATCAGCCCGCGCACCTGATCGTGGCGGCGCACGACGTTGGTGAACGTCGCAACCCATGGTTCGTCGGCGTGGGTGTTCATCCACTCGATCCCGCTTTCGATCGGCGGATGGTGCATGACGATATAGGTCGGCTTGTCAGGGGCTTTTGCCAGTTCGGCGTCGAGCCAGGCGGCGCGTATGTCGCAGAAAGCGCCGCCGTGGCGCCCTTCCTCGAGCGTGTCGATCGTCACCAGCCGGAGTTCGGGAAGCTCGATTGCATATTGAACGAAGCCATTGCCGTCGTCGAAACCCGGGAAACGCTCATGGAAATTATCACGCAGGTCGTGGTTGCCGACGCTCGGCCACACCGGAAAGGGGCAACGCGAAAAGGCGGTCGCGAGGCGGCGATAGCTGTCGGGGTCGCCGCGGTCGCTGATGTCGCCGGTCGCGAGCAAAAGGTCGGGACGGTTCGGACCGTCAATCAGCACGTCGAGCACTTCGTCGAGCCGCTTGCGATTATATTCCGCCGGATTGTCAGGATCGAACCCGATATGCAGATCGGTGATCTGGGCGATCAGCATGTGCGTCCCCTGCTCCAGCCGCCTCGTCCCAGCCGCCCCATTGTCATCATCCACCTCGCCTCGCGCCGTGCAGCGCCGGTGTGCGCCACGTCACGTCATAAAGCCCCTGCCGTTCAGGACCTGTGATCACGCTCACATCATAAGCACCGCGCGATGGACGATCTGTGATTGCGGTCACATTCTTCTTGCGCTGGCGCGACGGCATCCACGGCTTGCCACCGTCCGAATGATATTCGTGGCACATGGCGCATGGCGATTCGGTTGCGGTTTGAACCTTGACCAGCCGCGCCCCGGTTTCGCCGACATGGCAATCGCGGCACTGGCGCAGCCCGGGCACAAGCAGGTCGCTCGATTGCTTTGAGGCGACCGCGCCGGTGTGGCAGTCGGCGCATTCGGTTTCCTTATGCGCGTCATGGTCAAACCAGCCCTTTTGCAGGAAGCGCTGGGTCTGGTTCACCGGCGTCACGCGCCAGCCGTTCCCCCCCTGCGGCGCGACGACGGTGTGGCAGTCGTAACAGGCACCGCCCTTCGAGAAGACCGCGCGAACGGCATCCTGAGCGCGGTTCGGGCGGACCGCAACCTCGCGGAAATAGATGTTATACACCTGCCCCTCGGCATAGGCGCCGGGGCGCCGCCGTTCCATGCCGCCAAGCTGGAGCGGCCGCGTCGGCGGGGTCGAGCGATAATAGGCGGTGAGGTCGGCGACGACCTGATCGGGCTCGCCATGGCGCAAGGTCCGCGTCACGCCGCCGACGGTTTCGAAGGCGAGGCTGTGGCACATCGCGCAGTCGCGTTGCATCTCGACCGGCTTGATCCGCACCCCGTCGGCCTCGGGCTTGTGGCAATTGCTGCACTCGAGCTTTTTCCCGAAATCATAGCGGCCGCGGAAGCTCGCCGCCATGCGCGCAACCCCGCCGGCCGCCTGCAAATGCATGTCGTGCGGGAATTTCAGGCCGCCGAAATCGCGCACGTCCTTGCCCGGCATCGCGCGGGTCGGCTTGGCGCCGGGCGCCGCGCGGACGAGCGGGCGGAATTCGGGATGACCCGTGCCAAAATCGGCGGCGTCGGCGAGCGTCGTCGGATGCCCCGCGGTCTTGAGCCGCGCCGCCATGCCGTCGTGACAGTCGGCACAGAATTTCTGCGGCGTCGCGGGCATCGGCCCGGCGCCCTCATGCTCGGTATGGCAATCGACGCAGCGCCCCTGCGGCCGGTTGAAGGTCTTGGCGAAGCCCTTGAGAATCCGCTCGCCCACCCCGGGCGGGTGGCGCGCGGCGAGCAGCATTGCGGTCGGCGCATTGGCATGCGCCATGCTCATCGCCTTATGTTCGCCGGTGTGGCAGCTCACGCACGCCTTGTCAGTCACCGCCACAAAGGGTTCGACATGGCACGACTGGCAGTCCTTTTTCAGGCTGGCGTGGGCGCTCGACAAATCGCCCGACAGCCATGCCGTGTCGGCATGATAGCCATCGGGGCGCTCGTTGACGTTTTTATAGCTGTGCCACGCCCAGATCGGCCCGACCAGGAAGGCGAGCAGCATCAGCAGGCCGAACGTCCATGCGCCGAGGCGCTTGCCAATCATCACGCCCTGCAGCGAGAAGGCCTTTACCTCGTCGACATCCTTTGACGACTGCGAGACATCGTCGATCCGCTCGACGAGCAGGATGATATTGTCGCCCTCGCGCGCGATGGTCAGCCGGTGGCCGCCAAAGCGCAGCTCGCCGCCCGCCGCGCTGTCGATGTCGGCGACGTCATGGGTGCGGCCGTTAAGGTCGAACCCCAACCCTTCCTGCGCCGCGACGCGGACATGGCGCCCGTCCTTGCTGGTGATCGTCGCATGCTGCGGGTTCACCGCCAGATCGGCGATATGGATGATATTGCTGCCGTCACGGCCCAGCGTGATCACATCGCCGGGCAGCGCCTGATCGCGGATGATTTGCTTGCCGGTTTTCGTCGTCGAAATGCGGCGCAGGATGAAGCTCATATTTCCCCTCCCCGCCTTACCAGTAGAAAAAGACGCTGATGATATGCGCCGACAGCGCCGCGATCAGCGCGAAAGTCAGCGGCACATGCACATAGAGCCAGATTTCGAGCAGCCCGCGAATACGCAGATGCTTGCGCAGCCGCGTCAGCGCCGCTTCCTTTTGCGACAACAGTCCGACGACCTTTTCGCGCGCCTCGGCATCGCTGCTGCGCGAGGTCGACAGGGTGCGGAGCGCGGCGGCGGTCGCGCACCCGGGGTAACGTCCCGACAGGCGCGCGCGGACGCCGCCCGCGAACGGGTCTTCCTCTAGCGCCGCGAGTACCGGCGCGGTATCCTCGGGCGTCAGCGGCTGCGCCGCCGCGTGCAATTGCCGGTCGAAAGCGCGGATCGCCTCGAGCATCTGCATCTGCGTCATTTCGTCGCGGTTGTTCGACAGCGCCTTGGGCAAGGTTGAATAAGCGATGACGCCATAGAGCCCCGAGAGGATCACCAGCATCATCAGCGCCCACGCCAGCGTGTGGACGTTCCAGCCGAGCTGGAATCCGGTGTGCCAGGTGCCGATCACGATCAGGCTGAGCCCGAGATAGACATGCGCCGAGGTCCACGCCTTCAGCGACCAGGCGGTGCTCGTCATCTTGCGCTTGCGATAGCCCAAGGCGGTGAGCCAGAGGATCAACCCGGCGCCGATGGTGCCGAGCGTATAGCCATACCAGCTGCCGCCATTGTGCCGCGGGGTGACATCGACCAGCGCATAGCTGACGATGATGAGCAGGCAGAGCCCGCCCGAAATCTTTGCCCAGCGGAAATCCGCGTGGCGCAGAAAGCCTTCGTGGCGCCGCTCGCGAATACGCTCGGTCTGGGTCGCCTTGTTGCGGCTGCGTGAAAAGAGGCTTGCCATCAGCCGGCATCCTCTTCGAGCCGCGCGATCGACAGGAATTCTTCAGGCGAGACGCGGATCGCGGCGCCGGTCGGGCACGCGCGCACGCAGGCGGGACCGCCCGAAATGCCCTTGCACATGTCGCACTTCACCGCGATTTTCTTGGGCTTCTTGCCCTCTGGCATATTCGCCTTGGTCCATTTGGGCGAGGGTTCGCCGGGCCCGGGGCCGAAGCCGGTGAGCAGCCAGCGCAGCAGGCTGGGCTTTTGCGGCGGCGCGGCCTCCATGCGGATCACGCCATAGGGGCAGTTGCGCATGCAGTTGCCGCAGCCGATGCACCCGTCCTCCATGAACACTTCGCCGTCGGGGCCGCGATGGATCACGTTCGGCGGGCAGTCGGCCATGCAATGCGGATGTTCGCAGTGGCGGCAGCTGGTGGGCACATGAAGATGCGCGAAAGTCTTGCCCGCCTCGCGGTCGAGCCGCGATAGACCCTCATGGCTGTCGGCGCACGCCTTTTCGCAATTGTCGCAGCCGACGCAGAGGTTTTCGTCGATCAGCAGCGCGTCCGTCGCCTCACCCAGCCCTTCCTTCATGATGAAGGTCGCGGTGTCCGAATAAAGATCGACCGCACTCGAATAGCTCGCCTTGCGCGATTCGATGAAGCTGTTCATCTGCGCGCGTTCGGCGACGGCTTTTTCGGTCGCCTCACGCACTTGCGGCCGCGCGTCGAGCATCGCCTTGAAACCGGCGCCGGTCAGCTTGATGACCTCGCTGCCGACCGCGGCTTTGACCGTGGCGTTGCGCGGCGCGCCGCTGAGCACCGCCATTTCGCCGAAATAGCTGCCCGCGGGCAGATAGCGCAGGAAGATGGGTTTGCCGCCGATATCCTTTTCGACGACCATCGATCCTGACCGGATGACAAAGACGTCGTCGCCTTCATCGCCTTCCTGAAGCACGACCTTGCCCGCGGGAACGCGGATCACTTCGGCATCGTCCACGACCGGCGCCAGATCTTCGACGGTCAGGCCGCCCTTGAAAATCTGAAGCAGCTGGCGTTCGAGCGAGATGCGGTTGATGACGCGCTTGGCGCCCGGAACCGATCCCATCAGCTTCAGCGCCGCGGTGCGCGACACTTCGACGAAAATACTGTCGGCACCGGCGCGGATTGTCGCGCCGCGCTTGCGGCCCGAAATCAGGCCGACTTCGCCAAAGATCGAGCCTTCCTCGATCGGCACGGTCACGCCGGGCGCGACTTCGACCAGCGCCTGTCCGTCGGCGATCGCGAAGAGCGACGATCCGGGCTCATCCTTTTCGAACACCACGTCGCCGGTGCGGTAAAAGGCGACCTTCGAATCGAGCATGAACTCGCGCATCTGGAGCGGCGAGACATCGGCGAAGATGCGGATGCGCGTGCGCAGGAATTCCAGCCATTCGCTGACCGTCTTCTGCTGCGGCAGGCCCGCGAAAATCGCCGCCAGATCCTTTTCATCGGCAGGGGTCAGCGCGCCATTGCCGTTGATGAACTCGACGACGTCATAGCCCTGATTCATGCAATGCTTGATCAGCGGGTAACCGGCAAGCGCACCGATGACATAGATGCCGGGAACCGTCGTCTCGAACGTCGGCGACAGTTTCGGAAAGGCTTCGCGGTCGGGGCCGGTAAACTCGATCCCCATCGATTCGACGAAGGCGCGCGGCGCGACCGAGCCGAGGCGGGCGACGATGACGTCGCATTCGATCTTTTCGTCACCGGTCGGGGTTTCGAGCGTCAGCCAGCCCGGTTCGACCAGCTTGGGCTGGGTCTCGGTGCGGATACTCATAAAGCCGTTTTCGCCGGCCTCCATCATGTCGGAGACATTCTTCGGCTTGGCGCGCGCGAAATCCTTCGATCGGTTAAGGATGGTGACCGTGTTTTCAAGCGCCTCTTCAGCGACGCCGAGCGCATTTTCGATCCCCGCGTCGCCCGATCCGACGACGGTGATATGCTTGTCCTTGAAATCTTCGGGGTCGTCGACGGTATAGATGATGTGCGGCAAATCGTTGCCGGGGCAGCGCATCCGGTTCGGATTGCCCTGCGTTCCAATCGCGAGCACGATATGTTCGGCGACGATGGTGTCGCCCTTCGCGGTCTTGATCTGGAACGCGCCCTTTTCGCCCGTCACCTCGACGACTTCGGCATGATAGGCGACGCTGATCTTGTTGGCGGCGGCATCCTCGTCCCAAATGCCAAGGATCGTTTCGCGCGCGCCCTCGTCGAAACGGCAGTCGGAGCGCAGGTCGAGGCGATTGGGCGTCGCCATGACATGCTTGCCCTTTTGATATTTGTAGATGGTGTCCGACAGATGATCGGTCTTTTCGAGCAGCACATGGCTGAGCCCGAGCTGCGCCGCGCGCGAAGCAGCGCTCAGCCCCGCTGGACCCGAACCGATGATCGCGACCTTGACCGGCTCGCTCATGCGGGCGCACGCCGATTGCAGCGGCCGTCAGTCAACGCGGCGGCCATGACACTGAAAAGATTGCACTTAGGCATCCCTATCCCCCCTTCGCCAGCCCCCCGGCGAGATCACAATGGATGCGACCCGGACTTATGTCCTGGGCGAAGAGCTATGCCCTTGAAAGCGGGGCAAGGTCAACTGGCGAGGTCGAGATTCCAGTTCCTGCGAGACGTTCGCAACAGATGGGATTCGCGTTGCTCGGGCGCTTTAATTTTATGCGCCTCAGCGCGACGGCCGTATCTGGTTGTCGACGCCCTGGACCGACACGCGCGGTTTGCCTTTTCCGGCCACGCGCCAGGTCACGACATTGTCGACGCCCGAAACGCGGAGTGGAGCGCCGGGACGCAGGATGATGCTGATCTGGTTGTCGACGCCGTTGACCGTCAGCCCGGGGCAATCACCGACGAAATCGATGCGATTGTCCGATCCGGACACTTCGGCGGGACGACCTTCGCAATCGATCCGGTGTGCCTGCTCGACCCCATGGACCGCGGCGCCATCGCGCGTTCCCGTGCCGCCTTGTGGCTGCGCCGCCAACGGCACGGCACCGAGGGCAAGGCTGGTCGCGATGGCTGAAAACAGAAGCTTCGTGGCGATGGGATCACAGGACAAGGTCGTCTCCTTCATTCCCCGCCTCGAAAATCCCCTGCACATTCAATGAAATGGAAAAGCATGCACGTCAACGGGCAAGCTATCTCGCCTCAGGCGAGTTCGAATATCGCCGCGACGCGATCGGACGCGGTCGGCTCGAAACGCGACCAGCCGTCGGGACCGAGGCGCTCGATCGGGCGGAAGCGTGCCTTATACGCCATGCGCGTCGACCCTTCGATCCAGTAGCCGAGATAGACATAGGGCAACCCCGCCTTGGCGGCGCGCAGCACATGGTCGGCGATGATATAGGTGCCCAGCCCCTCGCGCAGCGGATGATGAGCGTCGAAGAAGCTGTAGATCATCGACAAGCCGTCGCCCTGCCGATCGGTCAGGCAGCAACCGATCAGCCGGCCCTTGCTGCCGTCCGCCGTCGGTTCCCGATATTCGATCATGTAACTGTCGACCGGGGTCTGTTCGACCATGTCGCCGAAATCCTGCTCGTCCATATCGGCCATGCCGCCATTCGGATGGCGTGAACCGAGGTAGGAACGCAGCAGCGCATATTGTTCTTCGGTGGCCCAGGGCTTGCAGGCGGTGGCGACGAGGTCGCCGTTGCGGCGCAGGTTGCGCTTCTGCGAATTGCTGGGGGTGAACTCATTCGCGCAGACGCGCACCGACACACAGGCGGAGCAATCGGCGCAGCTCGGACGATAGGCGACCGACTGGCTGCGCCGGAACCCGATACGGCCCAGCGCGTCGTTCAGTTCGTTCGCATTATTCCCGCTAAGCTCCGTAAAAACCTTACGCTCGGTCTTGCCCGCCAGATAGGGGCAAGGCGCCGGGCTCGTTACGAAAAAGCGCGGAAAACGAAACGGTGCGGACACGCGGAATGGACCTCCGGACTGTTGATGCCGATCCCCCCATGCGGATCCGACGCACTACATCCACCAACTATGCCGCCCTGCGTCAATGGTGCAAAGAGCATTTACCATTTTTCAACGTCCCGTTCTGAATCACCTCGAAAATTTTCTGAATCGGGCGGAAACTCTTGTGCCAGACTGAGTCAATCCGCGTAGTCGCGCAGCTCATCCCCGGTCAGCGTCGCGACGTGGAGCACGTTGGTCGACCCCGGCGTGCCAAAGGGAACCCCCGCCGTCATCACCAGCTTGGCACCCGCGCGGCCGATCCCGTGACGCAGCGCCATGCGCTTGCCCTTGGCGATCATTTCTTCGAAGCTGCCGATATCCTTGGTCGGCACCGCGTGCGCGCCCCACAAGAGACCCATGCGCCGCGCCGCCTCTTTCTTTGGTGTCAGCACGAGAAGCGGCGCATTGGGCCGCTCGCGCGCAACCCGGCGCGCGGTCGACCCCGATGCGGTGAAACAGATGATCGCGTCGGCGGCAATCGTCTGGATGATCGTGCCCGCGGCTTCGGCCAGCGCATCAGCGGTCGTCGCATCGGGTGCGGTCTCGGTGAAATGCAGGCGGCGATAATAGTCGGGGTCGCTTTCGACCGAGCGCGCGATGCTGTCCATCATCGTCACCGCCTCGACCGGCCAGGCACCCGCCGCGGTTTCGGCCGAGAGCATGATCGCGTCGGCGCCGTCGTAAATGGCGGTCGCGACGTCGGACACTTCGGCGCGCGTCGGCGATGGCGAGACGATCATCGATTCGAGCATCTGCGTCGCGACGACCACCGGCTTGCCCATGCGCCGCGCGGTCGCGACGATGCGCTTTTGCAGCGGCGGCACCGCTTCGGGGGGCAATTCGACGCCGAGGTCGCCGCGCGCGACCATCGCTGCGTCGGCGATCTCCAATATCTCCTCGAGCCGCTGGACGCCGGCGGGCTTCTCGAATTTCACGAGCAAAGCAGCCTTGCCGCCAATCAACCGCCGCGCCTCGGCGACATCTTCGGGCCGCTGAACGAACGACAGCGCGACCCAGTCGACATGTTGCTCAAGCGCGAAGGTCAGGTCCTTGCGGTCCTTTTCGGTTAAAGCGGCGAGCGGAACGACGACGTCGGGGACATTGACGCCCTTGCGGTCCGAAATCTTGCCGCCGACCTCGACCAGCGTCTCGATCCGGTCGGCGCTGACGCTCTGAACCCGCAGCACCAGCTTGCCATCGTCGATCAGCAGGCGCGTGCCCGCCTCGGCCGCCGCAAAAAGTTCGGGGTGTGGCAGGTGAACGCGCGTCACGTCGCCCGGCGCGGTATCGGTATCGAGCGTGAAGGGCGCGCCCTTCACCAGTTCGACGGGGCCGTCCCTGAACGCGCCGACGCGCAGCTTCGGCCCCTGCAGGTCGACGAGGATCGTCGTCGGGCGGCCGGTTCCCTTTTCAAGGGCGCGGATCGCGGCGATTACCTTGGCGTGGCCGGCATGGTCGCCATGGCTCATATTGACGCGAAAGGCGTCGGCGCCGGCGCGGTGCAGCGCGGCGATCATCTCGGGGGTTGCACTCGCGGGGCCAAGGGTCGCCAAGATGCGCACCTTGCGCTGGCGGGGGGTAAATTGCTGGACCACATTTGCTCCGCTGGTTGAACTGCCGTTACGTCCGGCGTGGCATGACGCGTTGATCGCGCCAACGCAACCGCCGTATAGCTATTCATCCACCCAGCCGACGAACGGAGAAGCCACGATGTCCTGCAGCGAAGACCAGCCCGCCCCCAACGACGCGCTCGACACGTTGGACGATGCCGTCGCGGCCGCAGCCTTCCGCCGCCTCGTCCGCTTGCTCCAGCATCGCAGCGACGCCGCGAACATCGACCTGATGGGCCTTGCCGGTTTCTGCCGCAACTGCCTGGGCGACTGGATCGCCGAAGCGGGCGATATGGACAAGGAGGCTGGCCGCGCGATCGTCCACGGCATGTCCACCGCGACATGGAAAGCGCAGCACCACACCCCCGCGACACCCGAACAGCTCGCAAGGATGGAAGAAAGCATGGCCAAGAATCCCTGACCTCGCTACTGCGACGCCAAGGCGATTCTCGCGCCACCCCATCCAGACTTAGCGGAGTTAAAAATGAGCGAAGCCACCGTGTCCGACCAGCAACTGCGTCTTTTCATCGAGCGCATCGAACGGCTGGAAGAAGAGAAAAAGGGCATCGCCGACGATATTCGCGACACCTATAATGAATCGAAATCACAGGGTTACGACCCCAAGATCATGCGCCAGATCGTCCGCCTGCGTAAATTGCCACCGCACGACCGCAAGGAAATGGAAGCGATTCTGGACGTGTATAAATCGGCGCTCGGGATCGACTAAAAGCCGATCGACCGACGTCCGCCATTCCAACGAGGAGAGAGACGATGTTCAGCACCACCACCAACACGCTCGAGGGCCGTCCGGTCCGCGAATATCTGGGCATCGTCACCGGCGAAGTGATCGTCGGGGCCAATCTTTTCCGCGATTTGTTCGCCAGCATCACCGATATCGTCGGCGGGCGGTCGGGCAAATATGAAGACGTTCTGGCCCGCGCGCGCAAGGAGGCCATCGCCGAGATGGAAGCCGAAGCGGCGCGGCTGGGTGGCACGGCCGTGGTCGGCGTCGACCTCGACTATGAAGTGCTCGGCCAGAATGGATCGATGCTGATGGTCAGCGCGTCGGGAACCGCCGTGATTGTCTGATGGCTGTCGCCGCGCTAGGGCGGCGACACATTTCAAAAACACCGATGGAGGTTGGTTTGGCCGGCCATAGTAAATTCAAGAACATCATGCACCGCAAGGGTGCGCAGGACAAAAAGCGCAGCTCGCTGTTTTCCAAGCTTTCACGCGAAATCACCGTCGCGGCGAAAATGGGCCTGCCCGACCCCGACGCGAACGCGCGCCTGCGCGCCGCGATCAACGCCGCCAAGGCGCAGTCGGTGCCGAAGGATAATATCCAGCGCGCGATCGACAAGGCATCGGGCAACGACGGCGATAATTACGAAGAAATCCGCTATGAAGGCTATGGCCCCGGCGGTGTTTCGTTGATCGTCGAAGCCTTGACCGACAACCGCAACCGCACCGCGACCAACGTCCGCACCGCCTTCAGCAAGAACGGCGGCAATCTTGGCACATCGGGCAGCGTCAGCCACGGTTTCGACCGGCTCGGCCTGATCAGCTATCCGGCCAAGGCAGGCGACGCCGACACGGTTTTCGAAGCCGCGCTGGACGCTGGCGCGAACGACGTCGAATCGTCCGAAGACGGCCATGAAATCTGGACCAACGTCGATGGCCTGCACGAAGTCGCGAAAGCGCTCGAGGCCAAGCTCGGCGAAGCCGAAGGCGTGAAACTCGCCTGGCGCCCGACGCTGAAGAGCGAAGTCAACGACCAGGCGATGGCGCAGACATTGTTCAAGCTGATCGACACGCTCGACGATGATGACGATGTCCAGACCGTGTGGGGCAATTATGAAATCCCCGACGCGGTGATGGAAAAGCTTGGCTAAAAAACGCCAACACCCGTTCGCATCGAGCGAAGTCGAGATGCCCATCGGCAGCGCATGCCTTCACGGTGTCTCGACTTCGCTCGACACGAACGGAACGATATGATCATCCTCGGCCTCGACCCATCGCTTACCTGCACCGGGTGGGGCGTGATCCGCGTTGAGGGCAGCCGGATCAGCCATGTCGCCAACGGCCAGATCAAGACCGACACCAAGGCGCCGCTGCCCGACCGCCTCGCCTATCTCGACACCGTACTTGCGGCGGTGATCGCCGATTATGGCCCGCAGTGCGCCGCAGTCGAAGAAGTCTTCGTCAACGACAACCCGCAGTCGACATTGAAGCTGGCGCATGCACGCGGCGTCGCGCTGCTCGGCTGTGCGCGCGGAGGCCTGACCGTCGGTGAATATGCGCCGCGCCTCGTCAAGAAGGCGATCGTCGGCACCGGCGCTGCGGCGAAGGAACAGGTGCAGGCGATGCTCCGCATCCTGCTGCCCGGAGCGAAGGTCGTGGGAGCCGATGCCGCCGACGCGCTGGCGGTCGCGATCTGTCATGCCAACCACCGGACGCGCTTTTAGGAAATGGTCTCACGCAAAGGCGCAAAGGCGCGAAGAAAAAAAGAAGGGGAGAGGACTCACACAAAGACACAAAGAGGGTGGTTTTCTGCGCGGACGATGACCTGATGTGTGAACTCCATCTTTTTATGGCCGGATGAAATCCGGCAGGAAATTTGGCAGCCGTTGGACGCAAACCCAAGGGCTCGGTTGAAGCCGACATCTTTGTGTCTTTGTGTGAGTCCCTCTTTCTTCTTCGTGCCTTTGCGCCTTTGCGTGAGACATTCCTCCTTCCTTGTTCCCTTTTCATTCCTGTCACGCTAGGCATGTCGCATGATCGCAAAACTCACCGGACGACTGGACAGCAGCGGCGCGGGCCATGCGGTGATCGACGTCGGTGGCGTCGGTTATCTGGTCGAAGCATCGGCACGGACTCTCGACGCGCTCGGCGAGACCGGCAGCGACGTCACCATCCACACCGAAATGCTGGTCGGCGAGGATTTTATGCGCCTGCTCGGCTTCGCCCGCGCCGAAGAGCGCGACTGGTTCCGCCTGCTCACCCATGTTCAGGGCGTCGGCACGAAGGTCGCGCTGGCCATCCTGTCGGCACTCGAAATCGGCGATTTGCAGCGTGCGCTGGCAAGCGGCGACAGCGCGATGATCGCACGCGCCAACGGCGTCGGACCGAAGCTGGCGCAGCGGATTACACATGAGTTGAAGGATAAGGCGGGAGCGCTGGGTGGGATTTCGGGAAGCTCAAGCTCGTCTTACTCCGCAACCCCCGGCCCGCTCGGCGACGCCGTCACCGCCCTTACCGGCCTCGGCTTCAAACCCGGCGAAGCGAGTACTGCGGTCGCTGCCGCCAGCGAGGAGCTGGGTGCGGGCGCGAGCCTTGATGCACTCGTGCGGGTGGCGCTCAAGAAAGCGGCAAAGTGAGCGAGCGCGTCCGCAATGCAGGGTGCCGCTGCGGCGAGGTCCGGATCGCCTGCACCGGCGAGCCGATCCGCGTTTCGGTCTGCCATTGCCGCGAATGCAAAGCGCGGAGCGGGAGCGCGTTTGCCGCTCAGGTCCGCTTCCCTGCCGAACAGGTTCGCACCGAGGGCGCGGCGAAGATGTGGCAATATACCGGCGACAGCGGGAATAGCGCCGACTTCTTCTTTTGCGGCACCTGCGGTTCGGGCGTCTGGTACCGGGCGCGGCCTTATCATGACGCCTATGCGA
Source organism: Sphingopyxis selenitireducens (assembly GCF_051550705.1). Lineage (NCBI taxonomy): Bacteria > Pseudomonadati > Pseudomonadota > Alphaproteobacteria > Sphingomonadales > Sphingopyxidaceae > Sphingopyxis > Sphingopyxis selenitireducens. The sequence continues at coordinate 78,342 of NZ_JBPULG010000007.1, read as the reverse complement.
TACCGCTCGGCAATTTCGAACCCGGCCACGACTTCAAGCCGCAGTTTTCGGTCTGGGAGGACCGCAAGGAGCCTTGGGTTTCGATCACTGGCGATGCAATAGAACATTATGACTGAATCCGCCGGCCTTACGACCCCGATCCGCACCCCCGAGGATGCCGACGCCGCGCTGCGCCCCAAATCGCTCGCCGAATTCGTCGGACAGGCCGCGGCGCGCGAGAATCTGCGCATCTTTGTCGAAGCGGCGAAGACGCGCGGCGATGCGCTCGACCATGTGCTGTTCTTTGGCCCCCCGGGGCTCGGCAAAACGACGCTGGCGCAGATCGTCGCGCGCGAACTCGGCGTCGGCTTTCGGTCCACGTCAGGCCCGGTGATCGCCAAGGCGGGCGACCTCGCTGCGCTGCTCACCAATCTCGAGGACGGCGATGTGCTGTTTATCGACGAAATCCACCGCCTGTCGCCTGCGGTCGAGGAAATTCTCTATCCGGCCATGGAGGACCGCGCGCTCGACATCATGATCGGCGAAGGGCCGTCGGCGCGATCGGTGCGGATCGACCTGCCCAAATTCACGCTGGTCGGCGCGACGACGCGGCAAGGTCTGCTGACCACCCCGCTGCGCGACCGTTTCGGCATCCCGGTACGGCTCCATTTCTATACCCATGGCGAGCTGGAACAGGTGATCACCCGCGCCGCGAAGCTGCTGTCGCTGCCGATCGCACCCGACGGCGCGCTGGAGATTGCCAAACGCGCGCGCGGCACGCCGCGCATCGCGGGGCGACTGCTGCGCCGCGTGCGCGACTTTGCCACCGTCGCGGGCCATGCGATCGTCGATCGCAAGGCCGCCGATGCCGCGCTCAACCGGCTGGAGGTCGATTCCCTCGGGCTCGACGCCATGGACCGCCGTTACCTGACGATGATCGCCGATATTTATCGCGGCGGGCCGGTCGGCGTTGAGACGCTCGCGGCGGGACTTTCGGAACCCCGCGACACGATCGAGGATGTGATCGAACCCTATCTGCTCCAGATCGGGCTGATCGCGCGCACCGCGCGCGGACGCATGCTCAACGCCAGCGCGTGGAAGCATCTGGGGCTCAACCCGCCGGCGGGATCGCAGGATGGATTGTTCGATCAGGGCAAGTAGCGCGCAATTGCGCCGTTTTCTTCTGCCAAATGGCACGAAGGTGCGACGAACCGTTGAAGAGGGCTTTGCGGCGAGTCGCCCAGCGGCTATCGGTCGGAACAATGGTTGACGTTCCCCCACCCTTCGTCCCCGGCGCCTTCGTCGGAGCCGCGCATCATTATCGGGCGCGGGTCTATTTCGAAGACACCGACCTGTCGGGGATCGTCTATCACGCCAATTATCTGCGCTATATGGAGCGTGCACGATCCGACATGCTGCGCCTCGCCGGGATCGACCAGCGCGCGGCGATGGAGGGCGGCGAAGGCGCATGGGCCGTCACCGATCTGACCATAAAATATCGTAGCCCGGCGAAGCTTGACGATGATTTGCTGATCGTCAGCACGGTCGAGGCGGTGCGCGGCGCGAGCGTAATGATCGCACAGCGCATCCTTCGCGGTCATGACACGTTAAGCGACGAAACGCTTACAGACGGACGCGTGACCGCTGCATTTCTGTCACCCGAAGGCCGGCCGCGCCGCCAGCCCGCGGGCTGGGCCGACCGATTTACCGCCATCATGAATGGAGAGAATTTCCCTTGCTAGACAATATCTCGCTGGCCGCCGATGCGGCGACGCTGTCCCCCGTGGCACTGTTCCTGCAAGCCGACTGGGTCGTGAAGGGCGTGATGATCGGGCTTCTCGGCGCCTCCATCTATGTCTGGGCAGTCATCATCGGCCACGGCCGCAGCGTCGGCAAGATGATGAGTTCGTCCGAACGCTTCGAGCGCGATTTCTGGCGCGCGGGCAATATCGACAAATTTTACGAGGAAAATGGCCGCGAGGAACTGCCGAGCGCCAAGATCCTGGGCGCCGGAATTTCGGAATGGCGCCGGTCGACTGTGGGCAAAGCCGTCGACCGCGACGGCACCCGCGAACGGCTGGGCATTGCAATGAATTCGGCGATTGCGGGCGAAGTCGACCGGCTGGCCGAAAAGATCGGGACACTCGCGACGATCGGTTCGGTGGCGCCCTTCGTCGGACTGTTCGGTACCGTGTGGGGCATCATGCGCAGCTTCACCGCGATCGCGGCCGAAAATAACAGCAGCCTTGCCGTCGTCGCACCAGGGATCGCCGAAGCACTGTTCGCGACCGCGATCGGGCTGTTTGCCGCCATTCCCGCGGTGATCGCGTATAACAGCTTCTCGCAGCGCCTGAACCGGCTCGAATCGCGCCTCGGCCGCTTCGCTGACGGGCTGCACGCAACCTTCAGCCGCGAGCTTGAGGTCGAAGCCTGATGGCGATGACGGGTCCCTCGGGCGGCACCGGCGCACGGCGCGGCCGCGGGCGGCATCGCGCGCCGATGTCGGAAATCAACGTCACCCCGCTGGTCGACGTGATGCTGGTTCTGTTGATCATCTTCATGATCACCGCGCCTCTGCTCGCCTCCGCCGTGCCGATCGACCTGCCCGAAAGCCGGGCCAAGCCGGTCGAGACCGAGGAGCAGGAACCGGTGCAGCTGTCGATCAACGCCGATGATACGCTCTATATCGGTGAAGAGGTGGTGCCCGAGGCCGATTTGCCCGCACGGCTCGAAGCGATCGCCAGCGAAGCGAAGGACGGCGACAAACCGCGCCAGATCATGCTGCGCGCCGACAAGGGCCTCGACTATGGCCGCGTGATGCGCGTGATGGGTGAACTCAACCGCGCCGGCCTGTCGCGGATTGCGCTGGTGACAACGGGATCAGAGACCGCGCCCGCGGCCGTTGAACCAGCGGTCACCGCGGGTTCAGATAGCGGGCAATAGGCAAGGACGATGACCGAAATACGGGCATTGGGGGGAAATGAAGGACGCGGCGTCGCTGTCGCGGTGGCGGCGCATATCGTCATTATCGGCCTGCTTTCGGTGCAGTGGACCGCTGGCGATCGCCGTTTCGACAACCCGCCGATGGAGGTCGACCTGATCGCCGAAACCGCGGTGCAATCGACCGCGCCGGTGATCAGCGACACGCCGCCCGCCGCGCGACTGGGCGAAGAGGATGCGATCGATATCGCGGCGCCCGAACCGATGCCCGCGCCGCCCGAGCCGGACCCCGTGGTACGGCCGACCCCGGCGCCCACCCCAAAACAGGTTGCTCGTCCCAAATCCGAACCGGTCAAAAGACAACCACCCGCCGCGCGAAAGGCGCAGCCCAAAGCCGCACCCAAAGCTCCGCCGGCCAAGAAGACCCCGACGCGGCCGACGGGCAGGCTCGACGGGATCACCGACGGGTTGGCGAAGGACGCGCCCAAAACGCCCGCCAAAAAGGGCGCCCCCGCCGCCGCGACGGCTGCTGAAGTCCGGCGATCGATCGACGTCAGCATCAAGGCCGCCATCCGCCCCCGCTGGGACAGCTGCCGGGTCAGCGGAGTCGATGTCGATCAGCTGAAAACCGTCGTGAAATTCCGCCTGACCCAATCGGGTGCGCTCGCCGGTTTCAGCAGCGTCACGACATCGGGTGAAAATGACAGCAACACATTCCAGATAAAGCGCCACCAGGAATGCGCCAAACGCGCGGTGGAACTCGCCGCGCCCTTCGACCTGCCCGAAGAAAATTACAGCTTCTGGCAGAATTACACGCTCGATTTCATCAAGAGGTAAGTGAGATGATCCTCCGCACCAGCCTGTCCTTCGCCCTGTTGCTGACCGCTGCGCCGGTTCTGGCGCAGACGGCCGCGCCGCCCGCAGTCACGCCAACCGAACCGCGCGAAACGATCGAGGGCACGCTGTCCCAGGACCGCACTGTCATCGCCGTCCCGGCGCTCGCGACGCCCGCCGTCACGACCGTTGCAGGGCTTCGCACCGACAGCCTTGGCCGCCAGATCGCCGAAGTCATCGCCGCCGACCTCGAGCGCAGCGGCCTTTACGCGCCGCTCGGCCCCGGTAGCCTGCGTGCAATCAGCATGTCCGAAGTGCGCGCACCGCAATTCGCCGACTGGCAGGCACGCAACGCCGAAAATGTGGTGCATGGTTTTGTCCAGGCGAGCGGAACCGGCGGGCTCGTCGTCGGCTGTTATCTCTACGACACCCAGCTGGGCAGCGAACTGGTGCGTCAAGGCTTTGAAATCCAGCCCGGCGACTGGCGCCGCGCCGCGCACAAATGCGCCGACGCGATTTACTCGCGCCTGTCGGGCGAAGCGCCCTTCTTTGACAGCCGCGTCGCCTATATCGCGGAGAGCGGGCCGAAGGGGAACCGTATCAAGCGGCTTGCGATCATGGACAGCGATGGTGGCAATCACCGTTTCATCACCAACGGCCAAGCGCTGGCGATCAGCCCGCGATTCTCACCCGATTACAAGAAGATCGTCTATGTCAGCTATTTGAACAACCGCGTCCGCGTGTTCATCTATGACGTCGCCAACGGGTCGCAGAAGCTGGTGACCGAGAGCGGCAACGCGACCTTCGCCCCGCGCTGGTCGCCCGACGGATCCCAGATCCTCTATTCGATGGCGGTCGGCGGCAACACCGACATTTATCGCATCTCGGCCAATGGTGGGACGCCGGTCCGGCTGACCAGCACCCCGGGAATCGACGTCGGCGGCAGCTTCTCCCCCGACGGCAAGAAGATCGTGTTCGAAAGCGATCGGTCGGGCAATCAGCAAATCTATACGATGAACATCGACGGGTCGAACCAGCAGCGGATCAGCTTTGGCGGCGGCCGTTATGCCACCCCCGAATGGTCGCCGCGCGGCGATTTGATCGCCTTCACCCGCATGGGCGGCGGCGAGTTCCGCATCGGGGTGATGACCCCCGCAGGCGGCGGCACGCGTATGCTGACCAACAGCTGGCAGGATGAGGCGCCGACCTGGTCGCCGAACGGCCGCGTACTGCAATTCTTCCGCACCTCGCCGGGCCGCGAGGGCAAGTCCAGCCTGTGGCAGGTCGACCTGACCGGCGTGAACCTGCGCCGCCTGCCGACCCCGCAAGACGGATCGGATCCCAGCTGGGGTCCGGTGCTGCCCTGAGGCGCGAAATAAGCGGGAACCAAAGGAAATCTGCGGGATTGGAACATCGCGTTCAACATGCGTTCATCCCGTCGGCACTTAACCACCTACGCAACAATAAAGGACAGAAATCATGACGATACGCAAAACCACCGCGATGATCGCGGCGATCACCATGTTTGCTGTTGGCGCCTGCTCGAAAAAGGCGCCTGAAGTGCTGCCGCCGGCTCCCGAGGGTACGGGAAGCGACACCGGCGCCGGAACCGGCACGGGGGTCGTCCCCGGATCGCAGGAAGATTTCGTTGCCAACGTGTCTTCCGATCGCGTCTTCTTTGGTTTCGACCAGTATAATGTCGATGCCGAAGACCAGGCGACGCTGCAGAGCCAGGCGCAATGGCTGCAACGCAACCCTGCGGTGCGCGTCACGCTGGAAGGTCACGCCGATGAGCGCGGCACCCGCGATTACAACATCGCGCTGGGCGAACGCCGTGCCAACGCCGCGAAGAATTATCTTGCCTCGATCGGCGTCGATCCGAACCGGATTCAGGTGATCAGCTATGGCAAGGAACGCCCGGCAGAACTGGGTTCGACCGAAGAAGCCTATGCGAAGAACCGCCGCGCGGTGACCGTCATTATCGGCCGCTGATCAGCAGCCAGATCGGCACTGCGGCAAAGGCCGCGATGCTGACAAAAAGACCAAAGGGGATCCGCCGCTGAACCAGTGGCTGGTCCCCTTTTCCTTGGGTCGCAAGCGCCCATGCCAGCCCGCCGACGCTGGCGAGCAGCAGCACCAGCGGCAATGCCTGCCAGCCCAGCCACGCGCCGAGCGCGGCGACCAGCTTGGGATCGCCGCCGCCCATGCCGTCGGCGCCGCGCGCGCGGCGATAGCCCCAGGCGACCAGCGCCAGCGCGAGCCCGCCCGCAACGGCGCCGATCCAGCGGTCGGTGAGCACTGTCCCCATCAGCGGCCCCGCGAACAGCAAGCCGGTGGCCGCGAGCAATGCGTTCAGGCGATCGGGCAACCACAGGTGACGCGCGTCGAGCAGCGCAAGCGGCAGCAACAGCCAACCGAACAACGCCCAGAGCCAACCCGAGACACCGGGCATGAAGGCGAGCGCCAACGCGCCGATCAACGCCGAAGCGATTTCCACACGGCTATGGAAAGGATCGATTCGCGCACCGCATCGACGACAGCGTCCGCGTGACAAAAGCGCCGAGAGCAAAGGCACGAGATCCCATGCCGCGAGCGGCCGCTCGCAAGCATCGCAATGCGACCGCCCGAGCACCGAACGCTCGGCGGGCCAGCGCAGCACCAGCGTTGCGATGAAACTGCCGAGGATCAGCCCGATCAGCGCGGCCAAACCGACGCCCAGGCCATAGGGCAAGGCGTCGAGGGCACGCATGTCAGAAACGGCCAGAGGTCGCCAGAACGAACCCGCCCGAGCCGGCTTTGAAACCCAGGAGCGAAAGCGCAGCCGCCATCGTGGGATCACGGTCGACGTTGATCGCGAACTGCGCGCGCCAGGCACCGCTGCCGTCGAATGACAGCGTTAGTCGTTCCATCCCCGACTGGCTGGCGAGCGCCGCTTGCGCACGGCCGTTCGCGCACGTCAGCGGCCCCGACAGGCCGCGCGACAGGTCGAGCCCGGCGATCGGCGCTGTGACCGAAAGATGAAGCCGTCCGCTCGCTGCCGCGCATTTCCCGGCGTTGTCGAATTGCACGGTGGCGCCTTCGAAGCGGATCGTGTCGACGGGGATCATGCCGAGCCCGCCCGACATCGAGGTGACGCCATTGACGTCCGACACCCCGCGCGGATTGCTGCCGTGCAGGCGCCCGGCCAGCGCGCCAAGCCGGTCGTCGGCACGCGCGAACGCCATTTCGATCCGCCCCGTCAGCAGCGCGAGCGGTGACAGGCTGGCGCGCACGGTGCCGAGCGGCAGTGCGCCCAGCCGCGCCTCGGCCAGTTGACCCGACCATACCGACCCACGAACCTCGCGCGCGGTGACGCCGGCGTCCGATGCGCCCGACAGCCCCAGCGCGAGCCGCATCGGGAAGGTTGCGACGATCAGCAGCAACGCGAGCAGCGCCGCTATAAAAATCCAGCGCCTGCGCAGCGTCATTGTCCGCCCTTTCGAAGCTCGGCGGTCATGCCGACGGTGCCGTCGGCAGCGGGAGTGATCGTCAGCTGATCGACAACGAAACCCTGTGCTTCCAGCGCGGCGAGCCAATCGGTGAGTATCGGAGCCTTTGCCGTCGCGATGGCAATCGTCGCCTGCCGGTCGCCGCGCGCTTCGTTGCGATCAAGGGTCAAGCCGATTTCGCCCGCCGACTGCGCGAGATACTGGTCGATCGCGACCGCATCGAGCGCCGCCGTGAGCGGTTTCGCAGGCCGCTGCGCCAACAGCTGCACCTTTGCCGCCACCCGGCCTTCGCGTTCGATCGCGGCGCGATGCTGCGCTTCAAGGTCGGTGAAGGCCGCATAGGCCGGACGCCCGAGCCCCCAGATGATGACGCCAAGCGCCAACACCCCCGCTATGCCAACCAGCCAGCGTTCGCGCACCGACAGCGCGATCCACCAATTCTGCAATTTCTCGGTCATGGCACCGCCCGGATCGTTACATTGGCCATTTGCTGGCCGTCGGTGCCCGCCATCGGCTGCGCGGTGATGCGATAGCCACGCGCCTGCAGCGCGAGCAGGACCTGATTGACATCATCGATGCGCGGCGCGGCGAGGGTCGTCGTCAGCGTGCCGTCGGTACGATGCGACAGGGTTTTCAGCGTCACGCCCGGTGCGTCTGCCATCGCATCATAAAGCGCGGATGCCGGGACCGAGAAAGCAAGCGGCCCGCCGCCTGCGGCCGCAAGGCGGCGATCGAGTTCGGCCTCTGCCGCCGTCGCGTCCGACGCCTTGATCCCGACCTTCGTTGCGGTTGCGACCACTGCGCTGTCGGCGCGGCTGGTATCTGCGGCCAGCCGCACGGCATGGATGATCGGGATGAGCAGGCTGATGACGAGCAGTCCGATCGTCAGAAACTTGGCCAATCGTAACATGACCGGATCGACCGACCAGCTCCGCTTCGGCTTCCACCCTCCGCTCAGAAGGTCAATGGGCGGTGCGGCGAGCGTCAGAAGCAGTGCGTCGCGCATCCGGTCGGCGCCGAGCGGCGCAATATCATGACCTCCGGCGATCAGCGGGTCGAGTTCGGGATCGGAGACATAGGCGCGGGTGATGGTACGGATAATCTGTTCGCCGCCAAGCTCCGCCGACCACACATGATCGGGTTCGGGGGGCGGCACCGCGGCCCCCGCCGGGATGATCGCCGCAGGAGAAAGTCCCCGCGCTTTGAGCCAATCGATCCAGGCGGTCATCGCGGCGTGAGTGGTCACAGCCACCGGCACCGCCTGCCCTGCTTCGGCGGGCTGGCCAGCGACGATATGCAGTGCCGCGGCGTCACCCAGGCTGGCCTTCAGCGTGTCGATGCGCGCCGCGGCGGAGGCCTGAGCGGGCGCTGCATCGGGATAATGAAGCCAGCGCAGCGGCACGTCGGCGACGGGCGCGAGCGCGATCAGCCGGTCATCGGCGCCGTCGTCCTGTGGTTTTTCCCACGCATCGATCCAGCCGTCATCCTGTCCCGAATCGACGATCACGCCATTGTCGATGCGCAACCATGCGGGCGGCGGCGAATCCTTGTCGGCGAGGGCCGCCACAGAAGGCAGCCAGAGAAGCAGCGAGCGCGTCATATCAGTCGGCCTCGCCCCAATCGCGGCGAACGATGACCGGCGGCGCCTGCCCGGCAGCGGGTGCACCGCCATTGGCATCGATGAGTGAAACTGCCGTCAAAAACCCGTCCCCCATCGTCACATTCGTCGTCAGCGTCAGCCAGCGGCTCGTCACCCCGGCCTGTTCGCCGACATCGCCCGGAGCAAACCGTTCGAGCGAGCGGGCCTTCCAGAATCGCTCGCTGCTGCCATAGCCGCCCGCAGGCCGTGCCGCCAGCGCTGCCCGTGCATCGGCGATGGAGATTTCGCCCGGCATCAGCATCGCAACCAGCGGCGCCTGTTCGGGTGCGAGTGTGTTGACGTTGAGCCGCACCGGTTCGGCGACCGGAAGCACACAAATCCAGGGTTTCAGCCGCGCATAAATTTTGGGCGACACCCCGCGCACCGCGCGCAGCTCGCTGATGTCGGCCATCTTGCGGTTCGCGGGCAGATAGGAATTCGACATCGATCGATAGACGCCGTCCTCGGCGCCCAGGGGGCCTTCGTTGCTGTCACTGTCGATCCAGTCCGCCGCCGCCCCGGCGATCGCCTGTGCCTCGCCCGGGTCGATGCCAAGCAAGGTCATCAACTCGCCAAATTGCCGCATCATAACCGAACGCTGGCTGAGCAACCCGGGTGCGGTTTCGGCAACCAGGCTGTTGAGGTTGAAGCAATTATTGGCGTCGGCCAGCCGCGCCTTCCCCTCGCCCCCCGGTAGCGGCAGGACAAAATCGCGCCCGAGCCAGTCGCCGGCGAGCGTCAGCTTGGCAGGATCGCGCCCGACCAGATCAGCCACGCGGCGCAGCGCAATTTCTTCGGCGGCAAAGCTGTATGCGCGCCCCTGATCAACCGTGGCCGCACTGCCGGCGATGCGAGTTGCCAGCGTCAGCCGGTCGAGCGCGGTCGCAGCGATAACCGCCATCACCGCGACGAGCAGCAAGACACTCAGCAGCGCCGCGCCGCGTTCCTCTTTCGAACCTTGGGTCATGGTGCCGGCACCGGAGCAACAAGCGGCGGCGGCGGGGCCGGCGCGGTCAGGAAAAGCATGACGAGCGGGGCGCGGCCTTCACGGGTCAACCGCACTTCGACCGCGCGCGGCAGGCGGTCGCCGGGTTCCGACGTCCAGACGCTGCCCCACGCGCCGTTTTCGTCGCGGTAGCGAACGGAAACCGCGCGCACGTCGCCGGCCAGCCGATCGCCCTCCCCCATTGCAGTGCCGTCGAGCATCGGCTGGACGGCGCGGCGCCATTCGTTGCCCACCACCGCATAGCCGACACGCTCGACCGCCGGACGCGGGCCACCATCGAACGCCCCTGCACCGCCATGAACGAAAGCGAAGCCGCTCTCCGACCCGATAAACGCCGGAATGGTTTCGCCCGACGGGCCGCGCGTGGGGCGCGGAAGCGCCTGGGCCAGATCGTTCGCTATCAACGCCCGGAGGCGGTTGACGCCGCCCATCGCCTTCAGCCGCTCCTGCACCGCGTCTTGCGTATCGACGCTGCTCCGCAGCAGCCCGACACCCATCGCGGCGATCGCAGCAAAGAGCGACAGCGAAATGAGCATTTCGACGAGAGTGAAGCCGCGGTCGCCCACGGAAGGCCGTTCCACGTTCATCGCGACGGCCGGATGATCGTCAGCACCGACTGCCCGCGCCCGGACTCAGGCCGGACTATCAGATCGATTTGCAGCAGGCTGTCGTCGGCGGTCCGCTTGACCCGCTGTTCGATCCGCCAGTTGCGGCCGGCGTTGGCGACCGACGATGCGCTGTTGCCGATCGTCGGCGGCGCCGGGTCGGTCCACAGTTCGACCGCGCGGTTCTGCGCGACGACGCCCGCCATCGTGCTTTCGTCGAGATCGCCCGCGGTTCGCACCGCATAGGCGTCGAGCCGCACGAGGGTCAGCGCGGCGATGCTGATGATGCTGAGCGCCACCAGCATTTCGAGCAGGGTAAAGCCGCTCTCGCAAGTTTTGGCGCGATCACTGCCCACGGCTGACCTCCCCCGTCGCCGACACGCGCACGACCTCCCGCGCGTCGCCGCCCGACAGGACAACGACCTGCGGCGTCGGGCTGGTTCCTACACGGTCGAAGAGGATTCGCGCCGCGCCCTGACCGTCGCCCGCAACGAAGCGGATGTCGGCTGGCCAGTTGCGCTGGGCAAAGGCCCGGCCGGGCAAAGGTTGCCATTCGCCGCCGATACGTCGTTCGAAGCCATAGCCCGAGGGCGCGAAGTTGACCGAAACGCTGCGCCCCTCGATCACCGCGACATCGCGCGCGCCAGCGAGGCGCGCGGCGAGGCGATCGGCTTCGCTGCGGACGTTGCGCTCTTCGCCGGGGATCGTCAGCACAACTGCGGTCGCAGCGAGCCCGAGGATCGCGAGCACGACCATCAACTCGACCAGCGTAAAGCCGCCAGTCTTTGCCTTGCGACGGCCGGGTGCTGCGTCCTCAGCTGTCTCCGCGAATATCGGCATTGTCGTCGGTCCCGCCCGGTGCCCCGTCGGCGCCCAGCGACCAGACGTCGAACGCCTTCCCGTCCGGGCCGGGGGCCTGGTAATTATAGGGACGGCCCCACGGATCGGCGGGCAGTTTCTTGATATAGCCGCCGCGGCGATAGCGTTCGGGCTGCGCGAGCGAAGGCGGCGCGACACTGAGTGCGTTCAGCCCGTCGGACGAGGCCGGATAGGTCAGATTATCGAGGCGATATTGTTCGAGCGCGGTCTCCAGCGTCGCGATATCCGCCTTGGCCTTGGTCACCATCGCCCTGTCCTGGCTCGGCAGAACGTTGATCATCACCACCGTCGCGAGCAGCCCGATGATGAAGATCACAACCATCAACTCGGTCAGGGTGAAGCCGCGTTCGTCCTTCTTGCGTTGCCGTTTTACGGGCGAACGGCCCCGATCTGCAAAGGACGGATCGAGCATGAGACGGAAGAAAAGCTGCATCAGGGACATTTTCATAGACCTGCTAGGTTCTGCAACTGAAGGATCGGAAGCAGAATGGCGAGGATGATAAGGGCAACGCACGACCCCATAACGACAATTATGACAGGCTCGAGTAACGCCATCGACGCCGCCGTGAAACGATCAAATTCGCGCTCTAGATAATCGGCCGCGCGCTCCAGCATCTGTTCGAGCCGGCCGGCGCTTTCGCCGCTGGCGGTCATGTAGACGAGCAGGGGCGGAAAAACCCCGGCATCGCGGAGCGCCGCCGACAGGCTGCCGCCCGCACGCACCTGATCGACGATCGCCGCAGTCGCGCCGGTAAGCGCGGCGTTGCGGATCGTCGGCAGGGTCAGCCGCAGACCCTCGACAAGCGGCAGGCGGCTGGACACCATCGTCGACAGCGTGCGGGCAAAACGCGCGGCATAGAGATCCCGGAGCAGGCGGCCAAAGAGGGGCAGGCGCAGCAGGCGCGCATCGACGCGCGCCTTGAACGCCGGGCGCCGCATCGCGCTGATCCAGCCGAAGCTTGCCGCAGCGATCAGCAGTGCAATCAGCCACCACCAGTTGGCGGCAAAGCCCGAGATAGCGATCACCGCGCGGGTCAGGAAGGGCAGTTGCTGACCGACATCGGTGAATTGCTCGACCACGCGCGGGACGACGAAGATCATCAGCGCCGCGACGACGCCGACCGCGACCACCGCGAGCACGATCGGATAAGCCAGCGCGGCGATCAGCTTCCCGCGCACTTCGGCCTGGCGTTCGAGCAGGTCGGCGAGCCGCGCGAGGATGGTCGTCAGGCTGCCCGTGGTTTCGCCCGCCGCGACCATCGCGCGGTAGAGCGGCGGGAAGCTGCCCGGCTGGCGCGCCATCGCATCGGCGAGGCGGCGGCCTTCGAGCAGTCCGGCGTGAACGTCGCCAATGACGGCACGCGCGCTTTCCGCCTCGCTCTGCCGGGTCAGCGTGCGCAACGCCTCTTCGAGCGGTGCGACTTCGGCAAGCGTCGCGAGCTGGCGGGTGAAGAGCGCAAGATCCTTGCCCGACAGTCTGTTACGGCGAAACGCGAGCAAGGAACGGCCGCCAGACGGCTTTGCCCCGGCGGCTTCGACCGCGACGATATGAAATTTCCGCCGCATCAGGTCGGCGCGCGCGGCATCGTCGTTGGCGGCGGTCAACCGCCCCGTGCGCTCGCGGCCCTGCGGATCAATCGCCACATAGCGATAATCAGGCATCGATTTCCTCGCGCCGCGCGACACGGATCGCCTCTTCGGCCGTCGTCAGCCCCTTCGCAACCATCGTCCGCGCCGCCGAGGCGAGCGTCGGCGATTTCAGGAAAGCGTGGCGCGCAATCATCGCCTCGTCGCCGCCATTATAGATGTAGCGGCGCACGGTATCGTCGACCTTGATCGCCTCGAACACCCCGATGCGTCCCTTATAACCCGTGCCATTGCAATGCTCGCAGCCCTTGGGCCGCCAGATCACCGTACCGATGTCGAGGCCGAGGATCGCGGCGACGCTATTGTCGGCCTGAACGGGCTCGCGGCAATGATCGCAAAGTTTGCGGACCAGTCGCTGCGCGATGACAGCACGAAGGGTCGAGGCGAGCAGGAAAGGTTCGACCTTCAAATCCTTCAGGCGCGTGATCGCACCGACGGCATCATTGGTGTGAACGGTCGAGAGGACCAGATGGCCGGTCAGCGAGGCCTGCACCGCGATGTCGGCGGTTTCGCGGTCGCGGATTTCGCCGACCATCACGACGTCGGGATCCTGTCGCAGGATGGCGCGCAGACCCGCAGCGAAGTCGAGCCCGACCTTGCTGTTCACCTGCGTCTGGCCGACGCCGTCGACCGCATATTCAACCGGGTCCTCGACGGTCAGGATATTGCGCTGGCCGTCGTTGAGCTGCTTGAGCGCGGCATAGAGCGACGTCGTCTTGCCCGATCCGGTCGGCCCGGTGACGAGGATGATGCCATTGGGTTCGGCGAGTGCTTCGCGCAAAATCTGGTCGGCGGCCCCCGACAGGCCGAGGACGTCGAAGTCGATCCCCGCGGCATCCTTGTCGAGGATACGCATCACGACGCGCTCGCCGGCACGGCTGGGGAGCGTCGAGACGCGAACATCGACCGCCTTGCCCGCAAGGGTCAGCCCGATGCGGCCGTCCTGCGGCACGCGGCGTTCGGCGATGTCGAGGCGCGCCATCACCTTGATACGGCTGACGACGACGGGAGCGACATGCGGCGGCATGCGCAAATGCTCGCGCAGCACGCCGTCGGTACGCATCCGAACGACAAGCCCGCTTTCATAGGGCTCGATATGAATATCGCTGACGCCCTGGCGCACCGCTTCGGCGATGATGGCATTGATCAGCCGGATCGCGGGCGCATCATCGGCGCTGTCGAGCAAATCCTCGGCGCTCGGCAGGCTGAAGTCGATGTCGCTGCCATCGAGCGACCCCGCCATCGCGGCGGCCGAACTATCGACGGCATAATGGTCGGAGAGCAGCCGGTCGAAATCGGCGACGCTCGCGGTCGCGACGCGCAGCGGCTGCGAAAGATAGCGCTTCACCTCGATCAGCACCGCGGGATCGGCGTCCTCGCGCAGCGTCGCGAGCCACGCACCGCCTTCGCCCTGCGCGATCACGACGCCATGCGCCCGCGCAAAGCCATAAGGGATGTCGACCGGCGTCGGAAGCGGCGCGGCGGTCGGTTCGCCATCGGTCACGGATAATCTCCGGCGGGAGGCGCAGGCGCCTTTGAAATCGAGGGGGGGACGTCGGTCGTCGAGACGCTGCCCTCGGGACCACGCAGCGCGGGCAAATCGACCGGGCCGACGGTGATATCGGCGGCGGTCGCCGCAGTCAGCGCGGGCGGCACCGCGCCCAGATAGTCGCGCACCAGCGTATCGATCGCGGGCTCCTCATCGGGATTCCGTCGCAACTGGAAGTCGCGGATATAGCCGTAGCGGCGTGCGGTGAGCGCGGCATTATCCTCGCGGTTGCGCAGGATAGTCGGGCGGATGAAGACCATGAGGTTGGTTTTCGACCGCGTGCGGCTGCGCGATTTGAACAATTCGCCAAGCAGCGGAATGTCACTGAGGAGCGGGATGCGCTCGATCGTCTTGCGCTCGTCATCGTTGAGCAGCCCGCCGATCGCGAGGATTTCGCCATCGTCGACGGTCAGCACCGTCTCAAACGCGCGTTTGTTGAGGATGAGGTCGCTGTTGCGCGACGACACTGGTCCGGCGACGCTCGACACTTCCTGACGGAGGAACATCTTCACTTCGCCCGCGCCATTGACCTGCGGCGTCACTTCCAGCTTGATCCCGACCTCTTCGCGCTGAACGGTGCGGAAGGCATTTTCGAAATTGTCGCCCAGTTTCTCGCCGGTCGTGATCGGAACATCCTGTCCGACGAGGAATTTCGCCGCCTGATTGTCCAGCGTGACGATGTGCGGGGTCGCGAGCAGGTTCGAGGTGGTATCGGATTTCACCGCATTGATGATCGCGCCGAAAATCGTGTTCTTACCGATATCTCCCGCGAAACCGGCAAAGCCGCCGGTCGCAGTCAAGAGTGATGCCGCAGCGGCTTCCTGCAGGCTGTTGCCGAGCGAACTGTTGGTCTGAGTGACCGTGGTGGTCCCGTTGACCGTCGTGGTCTGCTGCGACAACTGGTTCGCGGCATAGGCGCCGCCCAGCGTCAATATGTTCGGCTGCGCATTGCTGTAGCTCGTCGCGACGAACGGAATATTCTTGCCGCCGAGGAGGAACTGGACGCCGAGACGCTTGGCCGCATCGTCGCCGATTTCGACGACGATCGCCTCGACCAGCACCTGTTGGCGGCGGCTGTCGAGTTGACGGATCAGTTCGCCCAGCATGCGCTGAACTTCGCTGTTCGCGGCGACGATGATCGCGTTCGCGCCTTCGTAGCGCGTGACGATCGCGGGGCCGCGGGTCGATATGCTGCCGCTTCCGCCGCCGCCGGTCGAAACCGCCGTGGTTGCCGCAGGTGCTGGCGCCGGCGTGCTGCTGCTGCCCGACGACGATGAAGAGGTGGCCGGCGACAGCCCCGCCTTTTGCGCGGGATCGCTGCCGCCACCGATGAGCTGTTGCAGCGTCGGCAGCAATGTTTCGGCATTGGCGTGTTCGAGCCAGTAAACGCGAAGTTCGGTGCCACCCGCTGCCTTTGCGTCAAGATCATTCGCCATCGATACGAAGCGCGCGACCAGCGCCTGATCGCCGCGCAGGGCAATGGCATTGCTGCTGTCGATCGGGACGATCGCGACCGGCGACTTCGCGCCTTCGCCCGCCGCCGGGACCAGCGCCTGAAGCGCGGCGGCGATTTCACGCGCTCCGGCGTTTTTCAGCGTGACGATCTGGCTGGTCGAACTGTCGCGGTCGATGCTCGACGCGAGCGAGCGAATGCGGCGGATATTGTCCGCGAAATCGGCGACCACAAGACTGTTCGCGTTGCGGTTCGCGGTCAGCGAGCCCTGCGGGCTGACCAGCGGGCGCAAGGTCTCGACCGCCGCGACGGCGTCGATGTGACGCAGGCGAATGATTTCGGTGACGAACTGGTTCTGCGCCGCCCCGCCGCTGCCGATCCGGCCGGGCTGCGCCGCCGCACCGTCGATCGGCTGGACGCGATAGGCGCCGTTCGGGCCGGGAACCGCGACGAGCCCGTTCGAGCGCAGGGTCGACAGGAAAATCTCGAAATATTCGCTGCGCGACAGCGGGCGGTCGGTGACGACCGACACCTTGCCGTTGACGCGGCCGTCGATGACGAAAGTCCGCCCCGTGATCCGCGCCGCGTCCTGAATGAAGGCGCGAATATCGGCGTCACGGACGTTGAGCGTATATTGGGCCGACGCGGGGGTTGCGGAAACAAGCGCGGCGGCAAGCATCAGGGACAGTTTGAAACGCATGGATATCAGGGCTTTGCGAGAAAAAGGGCAATGGGGACGACGCTGGCGCCGCGCTCGACTTCGAGCGACAGGCGGGCGCCCGGGGTGAGTTGATTGGCAAGCCCGGCGGCGTCGGCCGCCGAGCCGATCGGGCGGCCGTTGACCGAGCGGATGACATCGCCGGGACGCAGGCCCGCGGCACGGAAGGCGGCGCCATCGCCCTGCGGCTGGACGACCAGACCCGTGACGCGCCCTTCTTCGGTCCGCGGAGCGAAGCCCACACCGGCCTTGAGCGCGGCGGGCAACATTTCGCCATTGGTGCTGACCCCGCCGGCCGCCGCGCTGCCGATTTCGGGCGTCGGTGCAGGCAAGGGGGTCGCGGAGCCGGCGACGGGCGCCTCGCCGCTCTGGTCGAGGAACAGGCTCTCGCGCGCGCCGCTGCGGTCGAGCGTCACATGATCGAAGGCGACACCGACCAGCTTCACGCCGGGCGCGATCTCATCACCGACGGCATAGCTGTTCTGCACCCCATCCTCGCCCGCGATGATCGCCGAGCCGCCGCCGGTCGCTTCGTTGAGATTGATGCCGAACAGCGTCAGCCCGAGCGCGGTCACGGTCGCACTGGCGGGGCCCTGCGCCGCAGTGCGGAAAAAGGGATCGAGGCTGGCGAACAGCGCGCGGCGTTCGGCGGGTGAGGCAATAACCGCCGCCTGCGGCTGCCATGCACCGAGCGGCGACAGCGGAACGATCAGCACCCAGAGCAGACGCACAAGTTGCCAGACGAGCAACGCGCCAAGAAATCCCGCGAGCAGCTTCGGCCAGATCTCGCGCGGCTTACCCGCACCGCTGCGCAGCCACGCGGGTACGCCGCGTGACAGCCGCACAGCCGATCCAGACATCAGCGTCGCCATGAAATTGCCCCTGTCCCCCGTGTGAAAAATGCCGTCCCGAATCGCCTAGGTGGATTTGATGACAGGCAGTTGACGCAAAGATGACAGTTTTTTTACAACCGGGCGAGTCTCGAGGCATGGGCCAGACCCGATCCTGCCTGTGCCGTCGGCATGGAAGGTGGCAGTCCCGCGGGGACTGATGGAGGGGCTTTATCCCGGCCCCTCGCCCATCGGCTACGCCGACGGTCCCCCTCCCCATCGCTTCGCGACAGGGAGGGTTTCGTGCTTAGAATTTCAGCGAGGCGCTGAGCGAGAAAGTGCGGCCCAGCTTGTAGCGGTTGAAGTAGATCCGGTTGTCGCCCGATTCCTGGACTTCCTGATATTTGCGGCCGGTCAGGTTGCGTGCCTCGAACTTCAGCTCGACCTCCTTGCCGAGCATGTTCAGGCCCTGCCGCGCGACGAAGTCGAGCTGAATGCCCGGCTTTTCGAGCAGATCAGGCTGGCGCGACGGACCGCGGCTGGTGACGCGCGGGCTGGCGTAGGTCAGGAGCAGGGTCTGCTGCGACAGCTTGTCCTGATCTTCCAGTCCGATCTGGAGGTTGACCAGATGGTCCGACTGGCCGGTCATCGGTGCACCGTCGAAGAAATAATTGCTCGCGGCTTCGGTCACCCCGTTGATCACGGTGGTATCGCCAGCGCGCACCGAAATGTCCGACTGGGTATATGTGTAGTTGCCGATCAGGACGAGGCGGCGGCTCTGCCAGAAGGGTGTGTCGGACAGGGTGTCGAGCGGGAAATATTTCTGCACTTCGAACTCGGCGCCATAGAGCGTCGCCTTCGGCGCATTGGCAAAGCCGGTGCTGACCGACGAATCCGACAGCGAAGTGAAGGCTTCGATCGGATTGTCGATCGACTTGTAGAAGCCCGCGACCGACAGGCGCTGGTCCTTGTCGAAATACCATTCGTAGCGCGCTTCGGCGTTCCACAGCTCGCTGTCGGTCAGCGAGGGGTTGCCGCGATACAGGCGGTTCGATTCCGGATCCTGATAGACTTGCGCCACCAGTTCGCGGAACTGCGGGCGCGCGATCGTTTTCGACCCGCTGGCGCGCAGCTGCATATCGGGGGCGACTTCCCACGTCAGGGTCACGGCCGGGAGCCAGTAATCATTGTTCAAATTGGTTGAGACGATCGCCGACGATCCGGTGTTGAACAGATCGATCGGCGCGACCGTCTGCTTCGCGTCCTCATAACGCACGCCGGCGTTGATGTTGACGCCCGACGTCAGTTCGGCCTGCACCTGCGCATAGCCGGCGTGGGTCGTGAGGT
The DNA here is from genome assembly GCF_051550705.1 of Sphingopyxis selenitireducens. Classification (NCBI taxonomy): domain Bacteria; kingdom Pseudomonadati; phylum Pseudomonadota; class Alphaproteobacteria; order Sphingomonadales; family Sphingopyxidaceae; genus Sphingopyxis; species Sphingopyxis selenitireducens. The sequence continues at coordinate 59,428 of NZ_JBPULG010000007.1, read as the reverse complement.
CGGCGGCGAAAGCCGCGGTCCCATCCTGCGCCGAGGTTTCGAGCAGGGTGATGTCGTAAAGCTGGATCGTCGCGTCCGAAAGCAGATAGTCGGGGCGCAGTTGCTGCACCGCGAGCGGCAGGTTCGACGCACGGAACTGGAACGAGCGGCGCGCCGAGGTGCGATGCGTGTCGCTATAGGCATAACCGACCGTCGCGGTGATGCGGGGAGCGAGTTCGTAGGACAGATCGACGCCGCCCGACCACAGATCTTCGTTCAGGTCCGAAAAGGCAATGCTTGCGTCGCCGCGGCTGCCACCCAGATCGTTGACGAACTTATCGCCGAGCGGATCCTGTGCAGTCGGCAAATTGGTGCGGACATAGGTGAAGCTGCGCTCATAGGGCGCCTCACGCTGCGAATTGGCATAACCGCCGCGCAGGTCGAGCTTGAGCTGGTCGAAGTGGAATTCGCCGACGAACTGCGTGTTGATCAGCTGCCGCTCGTACCAGGCCGTATCCTGCTTCATGATGTCGCGACCCTGCTGGTTCGCGTCGGTGCCAAGCGCGAGACGCGCCTGTTTCAGCGTGTCGCGGATATAGAGGTTGGTCCAGCGCAGCTTGTGCTCACCGATCTCCAGCCCGAAACCGAGCAGCCCGTTGACCACGATGCGGTTGTCGGTGACGACGCGGTTGTAGCTGGTCTGCGGGTCGCCCGACAGGTCGCGTTCGACCGACGTCTGTTGCAGCGTGTCGCGGGTGCGCCACTTGTTACTGATTCCGGCGGTCGCAATGATGCCGAGTTCGCCGTCGCCCAGCGAGATAGTGGTACCGCCGGTGACGCCCGCTGACCAGTTGACCGGGATATGATTATTCTGCTGGACCAGCGAGGTTGGCGAATTGGAAAGCTCCATCGCCATCGCCTTCAGATCGTCCTGGCTGAAGTCGGCGCCTTCGAGGATCGGCTTGCCGCTGCCGAATGCCGCCTTGAGCAACGGCGGCACGTCGCGCGTGCCATCGTCGAAGCCGGTCCAGTCGGTGTCGCTGCCATAATAGGTATAGCCAAGCTGGTTGGTCGTCTCGCTGTCCCAGCCGATCCCGCCGCTAAAGGTCAGGAAGGGCTCGCGCGGGATCGCCTTGGTCGTGAGGTTGATCACGCCGCCGCCGAATTCGCCCGGGAAATTCGCCGAATAGCTTTTCTGGATCAGCGTCGAATCGATCACGTTCGAGGGGAAGATGTCGAGCGGAACGACACGCTTCAGCGGCTCGGGACTGGGCAACGGCGAACCGTTGAGCAGCGCGAGCGAATAGCGGTCGCCGAGGCCGCGAACATAGACATAGCCGCCGCCCACGACACTGAGGCCGGTGACACGCTGCAGCGCGCCCGAAATATCGCCCTCGCCCGTCCGCGCGATATCGGCCGACGACAGCGCCGAGACAACTTCCGGAGTCGCACGGACGATATTGGGGGTGAAGCGGCCGGTGACGACGATTTCGGCGTCGGCGCCGCCGGGGATCGAAACATCGCCGTCTTCCTCATCCGGCTGTGCCGATGCCTCGGCCGGCGCGTCGGCGGCCGGCTCGGCACCCGCATCCTGAGCGAGCGCCGCTGGCGCGACAAGGGCGGAACTGAGGAGAAGCAGGCTGGCGAAGATCGGCCGCTTGGTCATGGTCGAATGTCCCCGAAGATAATGTGTGAAAGGAGCGGGCCAGTCCGTCATGGACCTGCCCGCTCCCCCGATTGGTTACTGAACGGTCAGGTCGTCGGCAGCGCGTTGCAGCTGCCGCTGGTCGAGCCGAACGATGCGGTCGCCGAATTGCAGGTCCAGCCCTGATACCAGGTGTCGCTGGCGTCGCGGACGGCACCGACATAGGCGGTGGTGTCGAAGAAGGCGTTCAGCAGTTTCGCATTATAGGGCGTCAGCGCGGTCTCAGTCGCCCCGTTGACGAACAGGTTCGTCAGGCTGGGGGTGTAGGCTGCGCTGTTGTTGGTGCCACCGCCGAAGATCGCCTGAACTTCGGCAGCGCTCACGCCGCCGGAGCCGACGAACGGCGTCGGACCGCACTGCATCGAGACCGAGAAGAATTTCGGCGGTCCCTGCTCGTCGGTGCCTGCGGTCTGCGTCGTCGTCGTGCTGTTGAGGCGCAGACAGCCGATGCCGGGCGATACGACAAGACCATTGGCCATCGTATAGTCGGCGCCGCCGCGGATCAGCATCGCCGCGGTGTTGCCCGCCGCCGTGTTGCGCTGGATGAAGGTGAAGTTCGAAAGCTGGACGAACTGGCGCGGAGCGGCATTTTCATTGCCGTTCGAATCGACCTCAAGGATCGAATCGCCAACCGTGCCGCCGGCGCGCTGCACGGCGATCAGATACTGGATGTTGCCCTTGTAACCCACGTCGGTGTCGAGGCTGTCGTCCTCAGCGCCGGTGATCACCAGATGCTTCATATTCACGCGGCCGCCGAACACTTCGATGCCGTCATCTGAGCTGTTGTGGATCTGGATATGGTCGAGCTGGGTGCCCGTGCCGGTGCCCGACGGGGTCAGGCCCTGCAATTCCTTGTCCGGCGCCAAGGTGAAGCCCGAGTAGCGAATCTGGACATAGGACATACGGCCCGAACTGTCGGCGACCTGCGCGCCGCCGTACATCGCGCCCGTGGCGCCTTCGGTCTCGCGCTGACAATCGACGGTGCCTTCAACGGCGCCCGATGCGGCGCAGTCGGTGACCGGCGCGCGGCCGAGCAGGACGACGCCGCCCCACAGCTGCGAGGTCTGATCATCGGCCGTACCGACGACATTGCCGCGGCCAGTGAAGATGATCGGCTGGGTCGCGGTGCCGACAGCGTTGATCTGGTTGCCGCGATTGACCGCAAGCCACGACACGCCGGTCGCGCCGAAGATGGTGACGCCGGGGTCGATCGTCAGCGTGGCAACGGTGTTCGTGCTCGCTGCACCCTGATCGGTGCCGACATCGACGCGGCCGCCAAGCGAATAGATGACGCCCGGAACCTTGGCGATTGCCGTCGACGAGTTAAAGCGTGCCGGGAATTCGCAGTTGCGCCACGTTCCCTGCGGGCCGCTGATGGTGCCGCGGTCGGTGAGTTTGTCGCCGCCAGCAATGTCTGGGCAGTTCGCCGCCGGGGTGACAACACCCGGGGTCGGGGTCGGAGTGGGGGTGGGAGTCGGCGTGGGGGTCGGCGTCGGGATGACAATGACGCCTTCCCCCGGCGATGCGACGCCGTCGGCGCCACAGGCCGCAAGGATGGAACAGGCCACGCCGCTGAGCATGACCAAACGAATGCGTGCGAAAGCCGCCATGAAATTCTCCGTTCCCGGTGTGCGCCCCCGAGGCGCTGCTGAAATACCACCGGCGAACGAGAGAGGATCATCGTCACCTCGCCCCCGGTGAGGACGCCACTAGGGTGATTCGATGACGGTCTGACGCCAGAGCCATGACAGTTGAGTGACTCTTTGGAGTCGATTTGGTGACAGCCCATCCCGCCGCGGGCTGCGTCTTTCCCTCGATAAAAAAGAAAAGCGGCGAAGCTCGCTTGCATCGCCCGAAAAGCTTTGCTAGGCGCCCGCTCCTACCTGGTGCCGGACCCGATCCGGACCATCATGATGTGCGGTCGTGGCGGAACTGGTAGACGCGCAACGTTGAGGTCGTTGTGGCCGAAAGGCCGTGGAAGTTCGAGTCTTCTCGACCGCACCATCATCGCCAGAATATGGCGTATTTTCAATTATTTAGGTGTATTCAAGCTATTACCAGCCCACCTTAATGATTGCCTATCGGCGTTGGTCTTCCGGACTTCGGCTTGATGCAAGGACCACATCCCATTTAAATTGCTGCTATTTGGCTGAGCTTGTGAAACGACAAGACCGCAATTGGCCGATTGCGGTCAGGCAGCTTGGTGAATAATTTCCAGATGCAGACGGTTGGCGCCGTATCATCCACGCTCAGCAACCGGGAAGCCGTGCGCGCGCGCAGCCCAAGCAACAAAGAGTGTCGCCGCGAGCAGGGCGAGCAACGTAAACGGGAAGGCACCGGCTCCCGCAGTTTCCAGCAGCAGTCCACCGACTATGCCGCCGCCAGCGATAGCAAGGTTCCAAGTGGTAACGAGCATCGATTGCGCAACGTCAGCCGCCGCGCCAGCCGCCTTGGCAGACGCGGTCTGGAACAGTGTCGCGGCGCCGCCGAAGGCCAATCCCCAGATGGCAATCGCCGTGTAGATTACCGCCGGTACTTTGCCAGCTATACCGAGGCTCAGCGCTGCCAGACCAAATAATAGGACGCTGACAAGGACCAGTTCACGCAGCCAGCGATCGATCAAGGCACCGACTATCCAGATACTGAATAGCGATGCCACGCCGAACACCAGCAAAACGACGTCGACCCTGTCCGTAAGGCCCGCCCGCGCGAGAAAAGGCGCGATATAGGTGTAGAGAATATTGTGCGCGAACACATAAGTGAAAATGACAAACAACACCGGACGAATTCCGGGCAAAGTGAACACCGTCTTGAGTGAGAATTCCTGCCCGTGAGTCTGCCCTGGAAAATCGGGTACCTTTTTCATGACCCAGAACACCAGAATGACTGTCAGGCCGCTCATCAAGCCAAAGGTCCAGCGCCAGCCGAACATTGTACCAAGCAGTGTGCCTGCAGGAATTCCGAGAGAAAGGGCAAGCGGTGCGCCGACCATGGCAACGGCAATTGCACGGCCCTGCAGATGTTCGGGCACCATCCGCGCGGCGTATCCCGCCGCCAAAGCCCAAAGCAGCCCCGCGCTTACCCCGGCGAAGAAACGCGCCACCAGCGTAACAACATAGCTATCGGAGATAGACGTCACCGTGTTGACCACGGCGAAACCGCCAATGGCGATTAACAGCAGGGTGCGTCGCCGCCAATTCTGGGTCGCAATCGTCAGGGGAATAGCTGCGACGAGCGAGCCGATAGCGTAGATCGTGACGAGTTGACCGATTAACGCCTCGGATTTTCCAAGGCTCTTCGCCATCTGCGGGAGCAGCCCCGAAGGCAGGATTTCGGTCAGAAGCGTAATGAAAGCTGCCATGGCAATTGCCAGCAAACCGCCGAACGGCAGTTTGTCGCCGGTCGAACCGCGGACAGATGTGATCGTCGTGGATGTCATGGGCTCAACGCTTTCCAGAAATTAGGGAAAATTCGCGACGACATCACCGCCCCCGCTTGCACGTTGGAAATAGACAGCTCGTAACGAGCGAAAAATGGGCGTTAGTGCAAAACACTTTGGACTATTTGTCGGGCAATGTTAGATTTCACCATGGACAGCCTGGGGGCACTTCACGCATTTGTGCAGGCGGCTGATGCCGGGGGTTTTACGGAAGCCGGTCGAAAGCTTGGCCTGTCGGCGTCAGCGATCAGCAAAGCCGTCGCGCGGCTTGAAGACCGGCTTGGTGCTCGCCTGTTCCATCGCTCGACGCGCAGCATCACGCTGACGCCCGAGGGTTCGATGTTTCTCGAGCGGTGTCGGCGCATAATTTGCGAATATGAAGCTGCCGAACTGGAGCTGGCGCAGGTCCAGTCGGTCCCACAAGGCCGACTACGCATCAGCTTGCCTTCGATGAACATGGTGTCGATCCCGAAGCTCGCCGCTTTTAAGCGGCTTTATCCGCTCATCGAGCTGGAACTCGATGCCACCGACAGAGTCGTGGACGTCATCGCCGAAGGCTTCGATGCGGTGATACGTACCGGCGAACATAGTGATTCGCGCCTCATGACCCGCACTCTCGGCCATTTTCGCCGGGCGATTGTCGGATCGCCCGACTATTTCCGCCTGATGGGTATTCCGCAAACACCCGAGGACCTGGCCGACCATGCGTGCCTCGTCTACCGCTACGCCTCAACGGGGAAGCTCGATCAATGGCCGTTGACCAGAAAAGGCCATCCGGTCCAGATTGATATGCCGATCAGCGTCGTGACAAATGCGCTCGAAGCGCAGATCGGATTGGCGGAGAACGGCCTTGGCATTTCCTGCGTCCCTGACGTGTCTGTCACCGGACAGCTCAAACGGGGCCTACTCGTGCGTGTCCTCGACAGCTATATGGAAACTCAGACCAAGCTCAGCGTGATGTGGCCCACGAGCAGACATGCATCTCCTAAACTGCGCGCCTTCGTCGACTTCGCGGCGCATGATCTTTTTCCACATTGACGCCGACGAAGAAGCAGCCGGCTACAACTGAGAACGGGCGCCGGCTTAACAGGGGACCGTGCCGGCAGGAATCGCGAAGCTCATTGCCTCTGTGCCACTTCAACTCTCCGATAATATCAAACATAAGAATGAGATGAACAGTGTGTGGATGATCCCGCGCTTCGCTATTCGCAGCGGGTTCGACAATCGATCGTCAGCTGGTGAGCAGCTTCAGACCCGAGAACAGCAGTACGGCGGCAAGCGCCGGGCGCAGGAGATGGTCGGGCGCGCGACTGGACAGCAAGCTACCGACGATCACGCCGGGGATCGAGCCCATGAGCAGGCTGATGAGAAGCACGGGATCAACATCGCCATAAAGCCAGTGCCCCGACCCCGCGACCAGCGCCAGCGGGACGGCGTGCACGATGTCGGTGCCGACGATCCGCGACACCGGCAGCGTCGGATAGAGCATCAGCAGCGCGGTTACACCGATCGCCCCTGCCCCAACCGACGAGATGGAGACTGCGGCGCCGATGAAGGCCCCGAGCAGCACCGTCGGCAGGAGCGCACGCCGGTCGCGACGTCCCCCGCCCCGCCGTGCAAGCCGCATGAGCCGCTTCTGAAAAAGCGCCGCAAAGGCCGTCAAAATGAGCATGAAACCCAGAAAGACGATGATTACATGCTCGGCCTTCGCGCCGATCTCTCCCAACCCTTGCAGCGCCGCCACTGACAAGAGAGCAGCAGGAATAGACCCTGCGGCGAGGCGTCGGAAAATGCGCCAGTCGATGGTGTCGCGCCACCCGTGCACGGTGCTGCCCACCGTCTTGGTGATCGCGGCAAAGAGCAGGTCGGTCCCGACCGCCGTCTTCGCATTGACCCCGAACACCAGCACCAGCAGCGGCGTCATCAGCGACCCGCCGCCGACACCCGTCAGCCCCACCATCACCCCGACGAGCAGGCCTGCGGCGACATGCATCCCGTCGAAATGGCCGAGCAAATCCTGGAACATTATATCCACCTCGCTCGCGCCATGTCGTCAGCGGCCATTCCACACGAAGATTGGCGATCGGCCAAAGACCGACGGGCGTCGCAGACGCTCGCCGGCTACACCTTTTACGGGCGTTCGATGACCACGGTTACGGCGCGGCGGTTTTTCGCATAAGCCGCCTCGTCCGATCCCATCGCCGCCGGGCGCTCCTTACCATAGCTGATGACGGAGATGCGGCCGGGATCGACGCCGAGCGTCGCGAGATAATTTTTTGCCGAGTTCGCGCGGCGCTCACCAAGCCCGATATTATAATCGCGTGTACCGCGCTCGTCGGCATGGCCTTCGAGGGTCACGCGGACACCGGGATTGCGCGCCAGCCAGCCAGCTTGGCTTTGCAGCACGGCCATATCCTCAGCATCGACATTATACTGGTCAAAGTCGAAGTAGATGCGATCGGCGGAGACATTGGCGACGAAATCCCGCTGAGACCCAGGAATGACGCGATGGCTGTCTTCGGGGCCGCAGCAGGTCGGCGGCGGCGGCAAATCCTTCGGCGCCTTCTTCGCGCAGCCGCCGACAATCAGCATTGCGGCCACGGCACCTGCCAACATTGCATTTTTCATCATATTTTTCCCCCTTATGGTGAAGAACCCGCCCCCGGCGGCTCCGTAAAAATTCAATTGGTCAGGACCGTGTCCGCGCCAGCGTTTCGGCGCGGGCGTCGATCGCCGCAGTGCCGCTATCGCCGACCAGCGCGTAGGACATGTCGCCGCGACGCCAATAGGCGACCGAATGCTCGCCGTCGCGAACCGCGTCGGGCTGCTCGGGCGCCCCTTCGCGCCCGCGCTTGGCAAACAGCGACAGATGATCGCCCTCCTGCGTCCTCAGCGCCATGACCAGCGCCGGCCCCCGCTCGGTCGGGAACAGCTGGACGTCGGTCACCTTCCAGTCGGCCGGAACCTGCGGGAGCGAAATTCGCGTCGTGCGCCGGATTTCGCGCGCATCGAACTTCGGCGCTTCGAGCTGCGAGGCCATATCGGCGCGCATCCCCGCGACCATATGCGATGTCAGCGCGTCTTCGACATAGCCGGGTGGCCCCTGGAATATCACCAGCAGCGCCGCCGCGATCCCGGTTGCTGACAGGCCCGCAGCCGGCGCCCAACGCCGCCAGCGTAAGCCCGCCGCGGGCGTCCCGCTCTGCATGGCTTCGCGCAACCGCACGGGCAGCGGTTCACTTTTGCCCGCAAGCAGTTGCAGCGCGCTCCGCTTACCAAGATCGCCCATCACGCGCGCAGCGAGATCGGGATTCTGGCGCAGATAATCCTCGACGGCGAACCTCCCCTCGGTATCGAGCTGCCCGTCAACATAGGCGTCGATCTCCTGATCAATCGGTGCGACTGCCATCCCGTCCTCCCACGATACGCAGCGCCGGTTCGGCTTGCTGCTCGTCCTGTTGCCTCAGTGCCGCGCGCGCCCGCGCTATTCGCGACATGATCGTTCCTACTGGCACGCCGAGCACATCGGCGCATTCCTGATAACTCAGACCCTCAATCGCCGTCAGGTGCAGCACGGCGCGATGATGTTCGGACAGCGCGGCAAAACTCCGCGCGATTTCGCCAAGCCGCGCATGATGTTCCTGCGAGGCGTCCGAATGCGCGACCTGCGTCTCGGCAAAGCGGTCGTTGCGTCGGGCCTCGGCGGCCTCGCGCCGTGTTCCCGAAATGAAGACATTGTGGACGATCGCAAGCAGCCAGCGACGCCGGTCGCGCCCCTCCTGATAGGTTGTCTGACGCTCGATCGCACGAACCAGCGCATCCTGCACCACGTCGTCGGCATCATCGCGATCGCGCGTCAGCGACCGCGCGTAGCGCTGCATCGCCACCACGTCGGCGGCAAAGCCGCTGGATTTTCCCCAACGGATCTTCATGCCGCGCATTGTCGGTCAGGCGCCGCATAATGCAAGGTTTCATCGCGCCCGGCGAGCCGCTCATAGACGCGAACCACATCGGCCAGAATCGCATCCCAGCGATAGTGGTCCGCGGCCTCTGCCGCAGTCTTTCCCAGCAGGTAGCGGCGCGCGGGCTGTTCGATCAGCGACGCCGCGGCGGCGGCATAAGCCCCGGGGTCGCGCGGCGACACGAGCAGGCCCGTGCGGCCATGCTCGATGAGCGCCGAAGCGCTGTCGACATCGGCCGACACGACTGCGAGCCCCGATGCCATGGCCTCCAGATTGACGTTTCCGAATGCCTCGGTGACGCTGGGATTGATCAGGATATCGGCGCTTGCGATGGCTTCACCAAGCGCCGCACCGTCGAGGAATCCAAGAAAGGTGACATTGGGAAGCCGCCGCGCGAGCCAGTCGCGAGCGGGCCCCTCGCCCACGACCACAGGGCGAACCATATGTCCCCGTTCGCGTACCCGGGCGATCGTCTCGGCAAAGACACCAAGCCCCTTTTCGAGGACGAGACGGCCGAAGAAGAGCGGAACCATATCGTCCGGCGCATAGCCCAGATGCTGCCGGAAAGCCTGACTGCGCCGCGCCGGCCCGAACATCGCAGAGTCGATCCCGCGCGACCATATCGACACCTTGCTGGCCCCGAATTGCGCGGCAAGATCGTCCCGGATCGGGGGGGTCGGCGCGAGGATATGGTCGGCATCGCCGTAAAAGCGCGCAAGATAGCGATCGACCGGACCGCGCAGCAGGCCGAGACGATAATAGTCGAGATAGGTCTCGAAACGCGTGTGGAGGCTCGCCACCACAGGGATACCCGCAGCGCGCGCATAATTCTGCGCCTGCCGACCGAGGATGTCGGGGGCCGACAGGTGAACGATATCGGGCGCGAACGCTTCCAGATCGTCGCACGCGGCGCGGGTAAATCCCAGTGCGAGCCTGTATTCGGGGCGTCCCGGAATGCAGGCGGACCGGACCGGGAAGATATCGCCGACCGAAGCAAATGCCTTTTGTGGTGCGACGGGTGAATAGACACGCACCTCGGCTCCCGCCTGTTCGAGCAGATAGGCGACGAGACGGTTGAGCGCGCGGTTCGCGCCGTCACGGACGCAGTCGTAATTACCGGAAAAAACAGCGACGCGCAGCGGGCTGACCCGCGAACGCAGCGGAGGATTAAAAGAAGAATAGGTGGAAAATGCCTTTGACATGTCGCGCTTACGCTTGCCGCGCGACGATTATTCCCTCGGGCTTGAGGCAGCGCCCCCATTCAATTCTATCTGGTAGAGACCGGTGTGGATCGTGAATACCACGCTGCTGGCCGCCCACGGCTGGCAGGCTTCGCGCAACCGCGCTGGCGTTGGGCTGCTCACGACCTGCCTGGCCGATAGCGTAATGGCGGCTATCGTTAGCGTCAGGAGGAAAGCGGACATACGGCAGAAGTTTTCAAGGCGCTCGACTAAGCCCCTTATGCGCTTTATTGCGAATCGTTCGCGATACCTGCCACCCCAATGGTCTGTCTGTCTTGATGCCCACCAACACCCTTGCCCTGACACGCCTGCTGATCGCAGAACGGCCGTCGCTGCTGCGCCGCATGGTGAGCATCGTCGGAAGCGAGCCGGCGGCGGAGGATGTTGCGCAGGCGCTTTGGCTGAAGATCCAGCGCGTCGAGGACGACCCCCCGATCGTCAACAAGCGTTCCTTCCTGTTTCGCCTCGCATCCAATCTCGCCATTGATCATCTGCGTATGGAGCGGCGAAGAAATACGCTGTTCATCGACGACGGGACGGCCGCCACAATTGCCGCGCAGGAACCCGACGCTGAAACACGGCTGCTCGACATGGAAAAGCTGCGCCTGCTGGACGCCGCGGTCGCGACCATGCCGATGCGATGCCGCCAGGTTTTTATGCTGATCAAGGTCGACGAACGGAGCATCCCGGAAACGGCGGCAGAATTGGGGATCAGCGAAGATATGGTGCGAAAACATATCCGCCATGCGCTCGTCCTGGCCCATGCCGCCGTATATGGCGCGGCGGACGCATGAAAATATTCGCATGCACGACCTCTCATTTGCCGATCGCCATACGTCCTTACATTAGGCGCATAAACCGCCGGAACACCGGCAAGCCACAGGTGGAGAGTCCGGAATGATCAATCCGGCAAGAATGAACATACCCGCCGCTATCCTAGACGAGGCGTCCTACTGGGTGGCCGACATGGAAGGGCGCGCGCTGTCGCCGGCCGAGCAGGCGCGGTTTGACGCTTGGCTGAAAGCCGATCCCCGACACGCACGGGCGCATGAAGAAATGCAGGATATCTGGCGCCACATCGGCGCGCTTCCCGAAAGCCCTGCCGTGCGCGCCAGAAGGCCGCGGCCACAAGGCCGTTGGCGCCGCTTCGCACGGCGGAAATCGGGCAGCACCTCGCCCCGCCGCGTCGAACGCAAGCGGATCGCCGCCGCCACCGTCGCGGCGTGTGCTGCCCTCATCAGCTTCGGCGTGGTCCAAGACTGGCCAACGCGGTGGCAGGCCGATGCCATGACAAGCACGGGCGAAACACGGATCGTGACGCTGCCCGACGGGTCGCGCATCCAACTCGGCACCAACAGCGCCGTCGCCTACGACTATTCCCCCGACCAGCGCGCGATCCGCCTGCTGAAAGGCGAGGCGGTGTTCACAGTCGCGGCCGATACGTATCGCCCTTTTCGGGTCGATGCCGGCGGCGGATCGACAACCGCACTCGGCACCCAATTTCTCGTGCGGCGCGATGATGAAACAACGCGCGTCGTCGTGACAGAGCATAAGGTCGAGGTGCGCGCGAGCGGCGCGAGCGGTCCCGCCCCCATCGTTCACGAGGGGCAGGCCATACGCTATGGCGAGGACGGAGTCGGTACGGTCAGCGCCGTCCGGGCCGATGACGCCATCGCCTGGACCGACGACATGCTGGTTTTTAAGGACCGCCCGCTCGGCGAAGTGGTGTCCGAGATCGGCCGATATCACAAGGGCTATTTGCGCGTCAGCGGCCCGGTACGCGCGCTTCGCGTCAGCGGCGTGTTTCGTATCGATGACCCGGATGCGGCGATCGAGCAGCTGCGCCGTTCGCTCGACCTGCGCGTTACCAGCTATGCCGGTTTGGTAATCACCATCGCACAATAAAAAAAGATCGCGTGTCGACCTCTCATTTCACCCCACCCGAACGTCCTAATTGAAATGGATTCGCATTAGCATTTATTGCGACACCAGCCACGGACCGTTCCAAAGGGGAAGAATAAGTGAACAGGATCAGCACAGGTAAGCGGGCGCGCCGCGCCTCGCGGGGATTCGCGACATCGCTGTTGATGGCATCGACCACCATCAGTACATTGGCGATCGTCGCGGCGCCCGCCGCTGCGCAGGAAGCGCGCCCCTATGCCATCGGCGCCGGGGATCTGACCGATGTCATCAACCAGTTCGCCCGCCAGTCCGGTGTGGCTATCACCTATAATGCGAGCCTGACAGGCGGCATCAGGAGCAATGGGCTAAACGGCCGCTTCGGTGTCCCCGAGGGATTGTCCCGCATCCTGACCGGGACCGGACTGACCTATCGGCCGACCGGATCGGGCGGCTTCACCCTCGAGCCTGCGCCCCGGGCGTCGGCCGATACCGTCCAGCTCGGCACTTTGCGCGTCGAAGGCGCGTCGGGTCAGGGCGGCGGCAGCGCCGGCGACGGCGGCGGCGGCGGGACAGCAGAAACGCCCTATTTCACGGCCGCGCCCACCGCGCATATCTCGGCCGAGACGATCGACCGCTATCGCGGGTCCAGCCCGGCCGACATCCTGCGCGGCACGGCCGGTGTCATGTCCGGTGAAGCTCGCAATTCCGGCAGCTCAATCGACGTGAACATTCGCGGCATGCAAGGCTTCGGCCGTGTCGCGACCACGGTCGATGGCGCCGAAAATTCCGTCACCGTCTATCAGGGCTATCAGGGGGTTTCGAACCGGACTTTCGTCGATCCCGACTTCATCGGCGGGATCGACATCACCAAAGGAGCGGACGCCGCCAATTGGGGCAATGCCGGTTCGGTGGCCATGCGCACCCTCGGGGCCAGCGACGTGGTCGAACCAGGCGAAACATGGGGCATCCGGCTGAAGGGCAGCATCGCGGGGAATACGTCAAAGCCCGTAACCGGAAATCTGGCAGGCTATGGCCTCAATCTCACGACGCTGACGCCTTCCGCAACCGGGCTTGATCGCCCGTCGTTCCTGGACCCGACGGCGGGTTCCGCCAGCATCGTCGGCGGCTTGCGGCTGGAAGGGCTGGACATCGTCGCGGGCTACGCCTGGCGCAAACGTGGAAATTATCATGCCGGAACGAAAGACGGCGACGGCCTGTGGGTCGACCCGGTTCTGGGCACCAACGGCCGCTACAGGAACGAGGGCTATTCCAATTACCGGCCGGGCGAAGAAGTCCTGAACACGCAGTTGGAAACGCAATCCTGGCTGTTCAAGGCAACCGCGCAGTTCGATGAAGAGCATAGTTTGCGCCTCGGATATACGGGATTTCGTAGCGAAGGCGGCGATTTGCTCGCCTCACGGCTGTCAGGCGCCACCGCGCGAGCCTCGCAGGCGCGGCAGACGGCAGGAACCCGGCTCGACACCGCGACAGCGCGTTATCGGTGGAACCCGACCGACAATGACCTGCTCGATCTGACGGCCAACGCCTATTGGACCTATCTTGAGCTGCGCAACCCCATTCGTGGCGGCCGTGGACTGAAGCCGGAAAATCTTAATCTGTCGCCCGATTTCCGGGCCGGATCGAACACGGATATGTGGGGTCTGGATGTCACCAACCTCTCGCGACTGGGCGGTGGCGTCGAGCTGACCTCAGGCATCGCCTATCGGGCAGAGGACACGCGCGGCAGCCGCTACACGGGACCGCTGGAGGCATGGAACGTCCCGCGCGATGCCATCCGCCATGAAGTAGCGGGCTTCGTCAAGGCAAGTTATATGCCGAGCAGCCTTGGCTGGCTGACGCTGAATGCGGGCCTGCGCTATTCCCATTATTGGTCGAAGGATCGCTATGATCCCTATGAAGCATCGCAGGCCAATTTCCGGCCCGTGGGCATCAAGAAGAGTTCGGGCGCGTTCAGCCCGTCGGCAGGCATCGCCGTCGAACCGCTCGATGGCGTGCAACTCTATGTCAATTATTCCAGCATGCTGCGCGCACCCAGCATCTTTGAGTCGGCCAATGCATTCAACAGCGCCTTCGGCCAGGAAGATTTGATCCCCGAACGATCACGGAACTGGGAACTCGGCGCAAACCTGACCGCCGACGGACTGCTGGGCGCCGAGGATGAGGCGCGCCTCAAGCTTGGCTATTTCAACTGGGACGTCAAAAACTACATCTCGCGCGTCACCTCGATCCCATATAATCCCGGACGCATTCTCGAGACGATCAACATTCCGCACGCTCGTTTCGAAGGGCTGGAGTTGTCCGGCCATTACGGCATCGGCGGTTTTTCAGCGGACCTGTCCGCGAATTACTTCCTGAACGTCGAGTTCTGCCGCACCAAGACGACCTGCGAGTCCAAGTCGATCTATAGCGACTATGCGACCAATCATGTGCAGCCGGAATATACGATCAGCCTGTCGCTGGCGCAGAAGCTGTTCGGCGAGCGACTGACCCTCGGCGGCCGCGCCAATCACGTCGGGCCGCGCGCGATCGGTCATGGCGACGTAACCGGACAAGGCGCGTCGCAATATATCTCGCTCGTCCGCTGGAAGCCGCACACTTTGGTCGACGCCTTCGCCGAAGTCCGCGTGATCGATGGTGTCACCGCAGCGGTCCATGCCGAAAATCTGTTCGACATTTTCTATATCGATCCGCTCGGTTTGATCACGCAACCGGGGCCGGGCCGCACGTTCCGCGCCAGCCTGACGGGCACGTTCGGCGGTGGCCGCAAGGGTGGAGGTGGCGCACCGTCCTTCCTGCAAGGCGGTGGCCGCGACGACTGGAGCGGGCTATATGCGGGCCTTCACGCAGGCTATGCGGACGGACATTTCAAGGGCCGCTCGACCGTGTTGGTGCCCGGAACCCTGACGGCGGACAGCATCGCAGCTGCGGAAGGCGCCGACACCGGCTTTGGGAGCGCCGCCATCGGGTTCCAGGCAGGTTATAACTGGCATCTGCCCGGCGGGCTTGTCCTTGGCGTCGAAGCTGATGCCACCAAGATCCGATCGCGCGCGGTGCAGGATGCGCTGACCGACACGAGCCTGATCCAGGTTCAAAACCCCGAGGAATATGTCATTAATGATGCAGTCGGCGTCCAATCGCAGGCGCATCATGACATCGACTGGATGGCGACGCTCCGCGCCCGCGTCGGCTTTGCGCTCGACAAGCATTGGCTAATTTATGGCACGGGCGGCGCGGCGTTGACGGATGAACGCTTGTCGCGCGATCAATATCGCTTCGAATTCGAGGACATCGCGACGACAAAACCGTTTTTCGTCGAAAAAGCGTCGGGCACGCGGCTCGGCTATACGCTTGGTGCCGGCGCGGAATATGCGTTCAACAAGCGCTTTTCGATCAAGCTCGATTATGGTTACAGCCATTTCGGTAACAAAAACTTCCTGTTCAACGGCGCACGGTCTGGCACCGGGGTCGATTGGACGACGCGCCAGGTCATCGGTTATGAGGAAGTGCCGCCATTTTTTGAGCCGGGCCACGAGTTTTGCGCGGTCGCACCATCCCTTTGCGAACCCAGCCAGCAGGAAATCATCCAGCGGACAACGCACACCGGTGCGTCCAACATCACGAACGGCCGCAGGGCATCCAACAGTCTTGATCTCCACATCATCACGATCGGCGTGAATTTCCGGTTCTGATACCCCCGACGCGCGAAAGCCAGGAGACCACAATATGATGGATACTGTCACGATCGACCAAAGCGGCCGATCGTCCCGATCGAAGCGGCTGCGCACCGAAACACATGCGGTGCACGAAAACCTCGATCAGTCGATCATGCGAGCGGCGAGCTTTGCCGATGTCTCGGCGTACGGACGCTTCGTCGAAGTCCAATATCTGTTCCACCGCGAGATCGAGGCGCTCTATTCCGATAGCGGCCTGCGAGCACTGTTACCGCTGGCCGCGCGAAGCCGGCTGGGCCTGATGGCGGCCGACCTCGCGCATTTGGGTCGGAGTATGCCCGAGGCCGAAACGGTGCCTGTATTCGCAGCGGGCCCTGCTGCGGATGTGCCGACCGCACTCGGCTGGCTCTATGTAGCCGAAGGCTCGAACCTCGGGGCAGCGCTGCTCCGCAAGGAAGCTGCGAAGATCGGTCTGTCCGACAGCCATGGCGCGCGGCATCTGGCCTCCACGTCGGAGGGCCCGGCCGCGCACTGGCGCGTCTTTACGGCAGCGCTCGACGCAGTCGATCTGGACGATGCCGAGGAAGAGCGCGTCCTTGCCGGAGCCAGGGCGGCCTTCGCACGGGTGCAGGCGATTGCTGATGTCCGTCTCGGCTGAACGCCTCGCCCCGGAGCAGCGGCCATGAAGCATGATGTCGTTCGTGCGGGGTGTTCAGCCTTGCACGCGCCGACGCCACTCTACAGGTCATCCCGCTATGGCGACCGACCTATGGACTGGACCACGCGCATGGCCGGAATTGGGGGAACAACCGGCGTGTGTCTGGTCATCGCCGTTGTCATGCTTTTCACCTGGCGCATCGCCCAGCCGCAGGTCGCCCCGCCCGCGCCCATGGCCGTAACCCTCCAACCGCTCGCCGCACCGCTCGAGCCGATCCAGGAGGTACCCGAAGGGCCGCAGCAGGTCGAACAGAAGAAGCAGGTCCCGAAGCAGCCCGAGCGTCCCGATCCGCCAGATCCGCTTATCGCCCGCCTGTCGTCGCCGATGTCCCCCTCGCCTCCGCCGGCCGAACCTGCACAGTTGACCGATCCGGTCCCGAAGACGACCGCACCGAAATCGCTGCCCGCGCCGCCCGCGAACCGCGCGTCCAGCGATGCCGAGGCGACGTGGGAGGCGCTGCTCCTCGCCCATCTGGAAAAGCATCGCCGCTATCCGTCTGCGGCCCGCGCACGGCGCGACCAAGGTGTTGCTCATGTCCGATTCACGATGAACCGTCAGGGACAAGTGCTGAGCGTCTCTGTTTTGAGATCCTCCGGCTCGGCGGTCCTCGACCGCGCGGCGCTCGACACGATCCGCCGGGCACAGCCGCTACCCGCTATCCCGAACGGGCGGCCGGATCTCCTGGAATTGACCGTTCCAGTTGAGTTTTTCCTTCGGCAATGATCGTTCATTGCGCTGCAGAACACGGACTCACATTCCCCGTTCAATGGGCGCGCGCCGCCGCATTCCTTCTTTTCCGCCCTCCTTGGGTCTGTTCGGCGAGATTGAGAGCTACCCATTTTGGGATCATCACGGCCGATTTCCGTCGGGCGGCTTTCAGATAACGCGGTGGCAAAACAGACATTAGCTTCATTGAGCCGCGCCGAGGGGGAATTCCGGTCTCGGTGCCTACCGAATGAACAGCCATCAAAATGATGATTATAGCGCACGTTAATTGACATTAGTTCGCAATAGCGATTAGTGCACCTCCGAACATGAGCTTGAGGGGGCCGATGATGACATTACGTACCATTTATCTGACAAGCTGCGCCGCAGCGTTCGCACTTTCCGGCCATATCGCGCACGCTCAGGAGGGCGAAGTGGAAGGTGCGACCGACATCGTTGTGGTCGGCGCCCTTACCAACGTCGCGATTGACCGCGAAGAGATCGAAGTCATTCAGGCCAATGACCTGACCGACCTCTTCCGCGGCGTGCCGTCGGTATCGGTTGGCGGCGGCGTCGGCCTTGCACAGAAAATCTATGTCCGCGGGCTTGAGGATTCCTTGCTCAATGTGACGATCGACGGCGCGCCGCAGCGTGGTACCTTGTTCCACCATATCGGCCGCGTGACGATCGAACCGGAAATCCTCGAATCCGTTGACGTCCAGGCAGGGCCGGGCGAGGCGACGGCAGGTTTCGGCGCGGTCGGCGGCGCGATCCGGTTTCGCACGCGCAACGCGGTCGACATGCTGCAGGACGGCCGGGACATCGGCGGCATCGCCAAGGCCGGCTGGTTCAGCAACGACGGCTACAAGCTAAGCGGCACCCTTTATGGACGCGTTGCAGGTGACATCGGCATTCTCGCCTCCTACGTCCACGTAAACCGCGATCCGTACAAGGATGGCGACGGCGTGCGCCAATTGGCGACGGGCGCGGAACAGAATCTCGGCTTCGTCAAGATCGGCGGCGAGCTCGGCGGCGGGCACCGGTTTACCGCAAGCTATGAGCAGCGCCGCGAAAGCGGTCGTTTCGGCCAGCGCCCAAACTGGCCGGTCCTCGCTGGCGACCGCCTTTTCGAAGCCAAGGGCAAGCGCCAGACCGCCATATTAAACTATGGGTTTCAGGGCGAGAGCGGCGTCGGCGTTGAAGCGACCGGCTACTGGACGCGCACCAACTTCACGCAGGACCGCTTTGACCGCTGGGGCCTTTATGGCGCCGAGATCGAGACTTATGGCTTCGACGTCCGTGCGAAGCTCGCCATCGCAAACCACGACATCACCGTCGGCGCCGAACATCGCCGCGACCGCGTGACGAGCGAATATCTGGGCGCTCCCGCAATGTGGCAAGACTGGGCGTGGGATCCCAACATCGGCAGCTTTACCGAAAAGGGTTCGCTGATGGGTGTCTATGTCCAGGACCATTGGCGCGTCGCCGACCCGTTGCTGATCAGCTTTGGCGCGCGTTATGACGCGTATGACCTCGACCAGAGAACCTATCGCACCGGCACGCAAAGCGACGGCGTCAGCTTCAACATCGGCGCCGAATTTGAAATCGTCCCCGGCCTCAGCCTCAATGCCGGTTTTGCCGAAGCGTTCCGTGGCAAGGAAATCGGCGACGCGTTCACGCTCGAAAAACGCCCCGGTCGTCTCGCCCTGTCGCCTACCTTGCGTCCCGAGCGTGTCGACAACCTCGAAGGCGGTGTGAAATATGAGCTTGGCGGCTTCACCGCGTCGGCTGTCTATTATGAGATGACGATCAAGGATGTCATCCTCGACCAGCTCGGACGCGATGCCTCGCAGTCGATCCAGGACGCGGTTTATTATGAGAATGTCGGCAAATTCAAATCAAAGGGTGTCGAACTGCGCGCAGGCTATCGCACGGGTCCATTCAGCCTCGAAGCCTATTATAACCACTATGATTCGCGCCTAAACGGCAACCGGATCGAAGGCTATGAGCATATTGCGCTCGGTAATTCGATGGGCGACAATTGGGCGGTGACCGCAGGTTTCCAGCCCAGCGACTATTTCAACTTCCGCGCCAGTCTGACACGCGTCGAAGATCTGAACAATATCGAAGTGTTGTTCCGCGAAGTGCAGCTTTACCCGGATGATATTTCGGAAACGCAGTTCATCAACAAACCCGGTTACACGACGGTCGATCTGTTCGGCAGTTGGCGCCCGTTCGGCACCGACCGCCTAGAACTGCAAGCGGCGGTCTATAATCTGTTCGATAAACGCTATATCGCGCATGCCAGCGTCGCCGATTACGGCCAGCTCGGCCTGCCCGACTATGCCATTGTGTCAGGTCTTCCCGAGCCGGGCCGCAACGTCCGCCTGACCGCGTCCATTCGATTCTGATGGCTGGCGCGGCCGTCCGTCGGCGGCCGCGCCACGCCCTCAAGCTCTGGCACCGCTGGTTCGGGCTTCTCGCCTGCCTGTGGCTGGCATTGCTAGCCGCGACGGGCATCGCGATCAGTTTTTACGACGAGCTTGATAGCGCGCTGAACGCCGACTGGCGGACGGTCCCCGTATCAACCAAGGTCGCGCCCATCGACATCGCCATCAAAGCGGCCGAGCGCAAGCTGCCCGGCTTCGCGCCAAACATGATTGAGCTTCCCGGTCATCGTGGCGACAGCCTGTGGATGATGGGCCGCGCGCCGATCGATAGCGCGCCGCGCACAGTGCAGGTCTTTGCCGATCCGCGCGACGGATCGATCCTTGGATGGCGCGAAATCGGTGCGATCCAATTCGACCGGCGCCACGCGATGGATATACTCTATGGCCTGCACATCGATCTGCTGGCTGGGCCGTGGATGATGTGGCTCTTCGGGCTCGTCTCGCTGTTCTGGGTGATCGACCATGGCGTCGCGATCGCCCTGTCCTTCCCCAAAGGCATGCATTGGTTGGGTGCGTTCCGCACCGGCGGGCGCCGTGGCAGCCTTAAACGCCTGTTCGATTCGCACCGCGCCTGGGGGATGTGGTTCCTGCCGGTCACGCTCGTCCTTGCCGTAACCGGCGTCACGCTCGCCTGGCCTGATGACAGCCGAGAAGCCGTCGCCCTCGTCTCGCCAATCACCGGGCGCCTGCATGAAAGCATGGCCGATATCCCGGAAACTGCGCCAGCGATCGACGTCGATGCAGCCATCAGACGAGTCCTCGGCAACAGCGGCAATCCCGTGCACAGCGTCCGCATCTTCCCCGATCACGGCGTTTATGCCGTCCGCACCTTTGACGCGCGCGACCGCGATGATCAGGGGCGGCTCTGGACTTATGTTGCGATGGATGACGGAAGCATCGTCGGCACGCGCCATGATAATGGCGTGACCACGGGAGACCAGTTCTTCGCTTGGCAATATCCGCTCCATTCGGGAAAGGCCTTTGGCCTCACCGGCCGCCTGCTGATCCTTGCCGGCGGCGTCGTGACGCTGTGGATGTGCCTCAGCGGCCTCAAATTGTGGTGGCGCCGCGGACGGCAACTAGCCTGACTGGAGTATTGCAACGCGCGTTTGGCCGATTTCAGTCTGTCAGCTCTCAAGCGCTCCCCTTGCCAAGCTGACATTTCATTCCCGTGCGTCACGCGCTGTGCGACTGGAGCGAATTGACAACGGGCGTGAGATACAGCGGACCAAGGCGACGGTCCTGCAGCAACCTGCAGGACCGTCGCCATCTGACAATCAGCGCCCTTTCACGATTTTTCCCTCACTATCGATCACCGTCACTGTACCCAGATCAAGCGCCCGCACCTGCTCCTCGATCTGATCGAGCGGCCCCATCACCACCCAAGTGAGCGCATCCGGCCGAATAGTGCGCGCGAAAGCATCGGTAACCTGTTCGGGTGTCATGGCGCGAACCCGCGCCGCATATTGTTCGATATAGTCGTCGGGCCAGCCCGAACTCCTGGCGTTCAACAGCACCATGGCCACCATATCATTGCTCGCGAGCCCGCCGGGAAGGGCGTAGAGGGTCGCTTTCTGCCGATCGATTTCCGCCTTCGTCGCCGGCGTCTCTCGCGAGACAAAGCGCGCGATCTCGTCCCTTATTTCGCGCATCGAATCTGCGGTTCGATCGGCCTGGACCATTGCGCTCGCCGACCACGCCCGCTGATCCTTGCCGCCGCCCGAACTTGCCCCCGCGCCATAGGACCAACTCTTGTCCTCGCGCAGGTTCATGTTCAGCCGCGATACGAAGCCGCCCCCCAGCACGCCGGTCGCCATATCGATCGCGTCGGTCGCGGCATCATTTTCCTGCCCCGGGATTAATTGCGCGACCGCGACCATCGATTGCGGGGCACCCGGTTGGTCGATCAGAAACACGCGCGGCTTTGCCGGCAGCGCAGCCTCGACGTTTTGCGCGGGTTCGACCGCGCCCGATTTTTTCCATGAGCCAAATCTGGCTTCCAAAATCGGCATGATCTCCGCCATGGTCGTATCGCCGACGACAACGATCTGAGCACCGTCGGCGCGCATGCGATCCTTGTGAAAGGCGACCATGTCTTCGCGCGTTACCGCGTTGATCACTTCCTCCGTTACCAGCTCGCCCGACAGGTGATCAGGGCCGTACAGAAGATGGGGCACGATACGCCGCACAGCGCCGGCCGGCTGCGACCGTGCGCTGGCCAGGCTGGCCGCCGCCTGTTCCTTCGTGCGTTCGATTTCGGTCGCGTCGAATTGAGGGCGGAACATCAGATCGTTCAAAAGGTCGAGCGATTCGCCCAGCTTTTCTTTCACGCCCTGCATCGTGAAACTGGTGAAATCGTTGCTGACGCTGCCGCCCACCTGCGCGCCGATTTCCTCGGCACGCGCCGCAAATTCGAGCGCGTCATAATTGCCGGCGCCGCGAGACAGCATCGATCCCGTGAGGCTGGCACGCAATGGCTTTCCGCCGTCGCGCCGGTCTGCAAGGACCCCGCCCGGAAGGGTGATCGCAAGCGTCAACAGTGGCGCGTCGCTGCGTTCGACGACGGTCACGTCGATCCCGTTCGAAAGGGTGGCATATTGGAACGGAGGGAGTTCGAGCTCAGGAAATTCGGTCACCTGAGGCACCCCGCGACTGCGATCGATCCCTTTGCCGACCGCGCGGAACTTCGGATCGGGCGGCGGTACGACGGCAGGCGCCCTCACGATATCAGGCGCCGCCGGCTCGGGCAGCGAACCGGCCGCCACTTCACTCTTCTGTACTTCGACCGTGTGCGACGGCGCGTCGAGCCAGCGCTTGGCTGCTTGGCGGACGCGATCAGGCGTCAGCGCCATCAGACGTTCGATTCCCTCGCGCCAACAGTCGGCGCGCCCGTTCAGCGTGGCACATTGATTCAGGATTTCGGCGCGCATCGACACCTTGGGGAGGCCCTTCACAAGGGCTGCGCGGATCGCAAAACGCACGCGGTCGAGTTCGGCCTGCGTGGGCCCTTCAGCGATCATGCGCCGAACCTCTTCATCGAGCAGGGCTTCGACGCGCGCGGCCTCAACACCGTCGTTCACCCGCGCGGTGACGCTGAACACCCCCGCGATTTCGAGACCCGAATAGCCGGCGCTAACGGCGGTCGAGACGCGCTCGCGCTGGATCAGCCGGTCGCGCAGGCGCGATGAGCCGCCACCCCCCAGGATGCTGCCCAGCACCTGCAGCGCGGCGGCGTCGTCGGCCTCGCTGTGGGGGGCCGGCCATGCGCGATAGATTGCGACATGCGGCACACGGTCGGGAAAGATCGCCCGCGTACTTTCGGTCAGGCGTGGCGTGTCGGGCACGTCCTTCGGCACGCTGGCGCTCGGTGCGATATGCCCGAAGTAACGTTTTGCCTTCTTTTTTGCATCGGCAAGGGTGACGTCGCCGACGAGTACCAGCACAGCATTGTTGGGCCCGTACCAGCTTTTGAACCAGGCCTGCACATCTTCGAGATTGGCGGCATCGAGGTCCGCCGACGATCCGATCGGCATGTGGCTGTACGGATGCGGAGCCTGAAAAATGCCGCTCAGCAGTTCATCCATCACCAGCCCATAGGGCTGTCCGTCCCGCTGTTTCTTTTCATTGTGAACGACGCCGCGCTGCTCGTCGAGCATCTCCTGCGTCACGGCCCCGAGGAAGTGGCCCATGCGGTCCGACTCCATCCACAATGCCATGTCGAGCGCAGGCGTCGGGACGGTCTGATAATAGTTGGTGCGATCGAAACTGGTCGTCCCATTGCGGTCGGTCACCCCCACTTGTTCGAATGGGCGGAAATATTCGTCGCGGTGGTTTTCGCTGCCCTGGAACATCAGGTGTTCGAACAGATGCGCAAAGCCGGTGCGGCCGGGATCCTCGTTGCGGCTCCCCACATGATACCAGATGTTCACCGCGACGACTGGGACGGTGTGGTCGGTCTGAACGATCACCCGCAACCCGTTAGGCAGCGTAAATTCCTCGTGCGGGATATCGATGCCAGCCACGCCCTGCGAAGTGGCTGCTGCGGCAGCGACGGGCGCATGGATCCTGGCGGACACGGGGCTGGTCAGGCATGTCGTAACAAGGGCGGCGAGCAACAGCCCGCCACGGATCGGCTTCATCATGTCGGCTTTCCTCTTGTTTGCGCACGCCGTGCCGACGGCAGCCCCGGAAGACCGCCGGCACGCCGCTAGACGCTTCTTCAAAATCGCTGGGTCAGGGTCACATAATAGGTGCCGCCCCGGACATCGCCGTACGGGCTGATCCGAAGCGCGTTGCCGGAATCATAGGGCGGCGCCTTGTTGAAGACGTTGCGGGCACCCGCGGCGAGTTCTGTATTCTCGAACAGCCGGACATTGCCAAACAGATCGAAATAGGCCTGCGAGGGAACATCTGCCGCGCCCTGCGCTGCGACGAACTGCCGCGTCGCGGTCAGATGGTAGCCTGACGTGGACCGCGCGCGGACGCCGATTCCCCAACGGTCGTTGCTATAGCGGATCGTCGCATGGCCCCGCCATTCGGGCCCGCCCTGACCGCCCCCGGTGTCGAGGAACGAGATCGAACCTGTCCCGGAATAGTCGCGCGCGGGGCTGCTGTCGCTGATCTGGACTTCGAACTGATAGGCCCAGGTGGCACTCAGCGAGAAATCGAGCTTGCCGCCGAACGCGGCGGTGCTGTAATCGGCCGCAAAATCGAACGCGCTGACCTTTGAACCCCACAGATTGACCAGCGACAGATCGAGCTGGGTGACCGGACCGACGGAGAAGCCACCAAAGCTCGCGGGGTCGGTATTGCGCGTAACGCGATCAGGATTGGCGGCGATGAAATCATTGAAGATCTGCTGAAAATCGCTTCCCCCCAGCACGAGGAGGCCGGGCTGATAGAAATTGTCGCGTTTTTCAATCCGTGTCCAGTCGACCGACAGCCGCAGGGTCTTGATTTGCTGCGGCTGGAGGATGAACCCCGCGGTATAACTTTTCGAGCGTTCCGGCCGCAGCGTCGCATTCCCGTTGTTGATAACGGGGATTTGCAAGAATAACCCCCGCCCGATCGGCTGGTTGCCGCGCAGTGGATCGGTCAGCAAGGTGAATGAGGTCGTGGACCGCGACACGAGCTGCGATGCGTCCTGCGGACGATAGCCGGTCGCATAAGATGCGCGCAGCGTCAGATCGGGCGCTGGTTGCCATTTCAGGCTATAAGTCGGGTTGAAGGACGAGCGCGACGCCACCCCGCGCGGGATGACGGTGCCTTCCGGGGGGCATTCGATATCGAGATCGCTGTTGTCGAGCGGCCGCAAAACATTGAGGCAGCCGAACAGAGGATCTGCCCCATCGAGGCGATATTTTTCATAGCGACCGGCCACCGACAGTTCGAGCGAATGCACGAAGGGTATGTTGTTCGTCGGAGATACCAGCGGGATACGTCCCTCGAAATAAGCTGCGTCATTCCGGACATTGCGCGGGACGCTATAGATGATCTGAGAGGAGATGTTGCTCGACGTGTAGGAAACTGCACCGGGCAGTGAGGTTTCGGTTCGCTGGAGATGCGCCGATATGGTCGGTTTGCCGCCTGGCAGCTGAATCGGCAGAGGTCCGGCCAGCCGCAGCGACGCCGTCGTGGTCGTCGATTTGCGATCGCGAGAGCCTTGGGGGATATCGAGATAATCAAAGTCCCAAGGGATGGCCGCTTGATCGCGGATCACATTCGCTGTTGCGGCAAGCGCCGTCTGAAAGGCTCCCGTCAGATTGGCGGGGGCCTCGTTGCGCGTATTGGTACGGTTCCAGCTGTAATCTGCCGAGCCCTGCCAATCGAATGGCAGGTTGACGATCACGCCGCCGGTCGCGCGCAAGCCGACGCTACGGTAGCTTGAATAGCGCGGTTCACCGGTTTCCAAAAGCGAGACATACACAGCTTGCTGAAACGGGTTGTTTGGCGCGTTGGCCGCGAGCTGAATGCTGCTGGCGGCAGCGTGCACGGCGCGCGTCCCCTCGTTACGGTTGGCGGCGAACTCCGCAAATACCTTGAGTGCCGGAGAAATTTCCTGCCGGATCGCGACCATCCCCGACAGATTTTCAGTCGCATTGACGATCTGGGCGCGTCGGCCCCATACGCCGGCGATAGATGTCTGCGTCGTATCCGCGATGTCGGTGTTGTAGGTTCCGGCGTTCGCGATCAATCCCGCCGCTCCGTCGAGCGCGATCCCCCGATACCCTTCGGGCACATGAGTGAAACTCGACCCCAGCGATTGGCCGCACCAAGCTGGAGTGTTGGCGGCGCTGCACGCATCGAAGGTCAATACCGACCCGTTGGCGCTTCGGATATTTGGGGTCGTCCCCAACAGAACCGCGTTGCTTGCCGGGGCGAGCGTCGCGTAACGGCGGCCATAATCGACCAGATAATCGCGCTGCCCGAAAACCAGCGGACCGCTCTTTTCCCAGCTTCCCGACACCGAGACATTCGCGCCGCCCCACGGCGTGAAACCGCCCGACGCATCGATCCGCCGCTTGGTGCCGCCGCCATCGTAGCCACCGCCATAATTGGCCGAGATCTCGAAACCCCGATAATCGCGCTTCAAGACGATGTTGATGACGCCGCCCGTCGCACTGCCGCCGTAGATGCCTGAGGCCGACGAAGCCAGAACCTCGATCCGTTCGATCGAGTTGAGCGGAATGCCGCTCAGCAGCGGCTGCTCAATGCGCCCCTCGCCATTGTTGGCGTTGATCGGCGCGATCCGACGCCCATCGACCAGGATCAGCGTCTCTCCCGCGCCGAGGCCGCGCAAATTGATCGTCCCGGCCTGGTGGGTCGTTCGATTATTCTCATTAATCGACGGATTTGCGCTGGCATTCAGGAAATCGCGAAAGAAATCCTCGAGATTGCTCGAGCCCGATCTTTTGATCTGCTCGGAATCGAAGATGATGTAGGGCTGCGCATCGTCGCGGGTCCGCTTGATGTCGGTGTTCAGCGACCAGTTGCGCTCTCCGACAACCAGAATCTCGGGCCGCGCGCCATAATCGATGCCCTCACCAGCTTCGTTTCCCGCGTCAACTGCGCTCCGCGAGCGGACAACAGTATAGGTTCGGGGCCCGGTCTGCCGATATTCCAGCCCCGTGCCTTTCAATAATCTGTCGAGCGCTTGCTGGACGGTCATGTCACCCTTCACCGCATTCGCCCGTTTATCTTGCGTGATGCGTCGCGCCGCGATGATCTGAATATCGCCCTGTCGCCCCAGCGCCGTCACTGCCGATTGCGCCGCCTGAGCGGGAATATTGAAGGACTTGGTTTGCGCCAAGGCCGGCGCCGCGGTCACGGCGCACACTGCTGCGGCAGTGATCATCAATCTATTGCAAGCCATCGATATCGAGCCCCCTTGTCGGACGACAGGCATTCCCCTTTTTTTGCCTGCCTGCACGATAAGAGACTTGGCCAATCGATATCCTTCACCCCGATGGCAGAATTATTTCACTTTCGTGGCTGACCGATCCGGATTTCGGTGGCCTCTGACATGTCTACGGGCACGTCGAGGCTGCTTCCGAGAGCCTTGGCGAAGCCCGCCGGATCGTCGGTACCGAAGACGCCATCGAACCGCTCTGCCGCCAGCGCCGGATCGACGATGACAATCTGACGCCGATTGTAGCGATTGAACTCGGCGACCGCGTGATCCAGGCGGTCGCCGAGCAGGTCGATCTTGCCCGCTCGCCAAGCGAGCGCCCGGTCGACCGACGAAGGCCCGGCTGGCTCGCGCGAGATCGCAGCATTATCCGTTACGAAGGCACGCGCCCCGGCTTCGAGGCGTATCCGGTGGCCTTCGGCACCCTCGACCCAAGTCTCCACCACCCCTTCGGTCACCAATATGTCGGCGCCATTGTCCCGGCGGCGCACCGAAAAGGCTGTGCCCACCGCGCGCACCCGCACCCGCCCCGCTTCGACGACAAAGGGTCGCGAAGTGTCCTTGACCACCTGAAACCAAGCCTCACCTTCGTCGAGACGAATTGCGCGCGACGCCTCAGCGATGTTCACCTCCACCTTGCTGGCGGTATTGATCGTTGCGATCGATCCGTCGGCAAGCGGAACCCGTCTTATTTCACCGACCCCGGTCGTGTAGCTCGTCGGCAATCCGGCCCACAGGAAGGCGCCGACCAACGACGCAGCGATTGCGCCCCCGCCGAAAGCGGCAAATTGACGCCGCGAAAAACCAGAGCGTGGAGCGGGGGCATCGTCTGCGGCCGCTGACATGAGCGAAACATCGGTGGCCGCCCACGCCGCCTGCGCCTGCAGCAGCGCCCCGGCATTGAGCGCGTCCTCCGAGATCCAGCGCTGCAGCCTGGCTTCGTCGTCAGAAGACCAGTCGCCTCTGTCCATACGCGCCACCCAGAGCGCAGCCTGTTCGGCCCTGCCCGTCGCGTTCATCGCGACGCTCCTTTCTTCGGCACCGCCGATGCCGGCGACGCTGTCACGTCACCGGCAGCCAGCGCCGCCTGTATCGCCCGGACGCCTTGCCACACCTGCTTTTCCACAACCTTCTCGGTCACGCCCATGCGCGCGGCAATTTCCTTCTGCGACAGACCCTCGATCCGCCGCATCCGCACGATCTCGCGGCACCTTTCTGGAAGTTTGGCGATCAATCCCAGCACTCTTTCATATTCCAGCCGCCCCCCGGCTTGCCGCTCGGGCGACGGCGCATCGTCGGCAGACCAGGCCTCGATCTCCGCGACGCGGTCGATCGGAACGATACGCGCCCGCTTCACATTGCGGAGCAGCAGGTTACGCGCGATCGAGAAGAAATAGGCGTCGGCGCGGTCGATATGATCGACCGACTCCAGCATCGCGAGGCGACAATAAGCCTCCTGAATCAGCTCGTCGATATCCTCGGGCGACACGCGCGCCCGGGAAAGCCAGGCACGCACCGCCGGCTCGTGGGGAATGACTGAACACGCCACCCACTGCGAGATGCGGACCCGCCGCTGAAACTCCTTCGTATCGCCCGTGGCACCCTCTCCAGATTTGCAGACGAGAAACCGATACGCTCTCCCTGAGACACAAGAGACCCGGCTAGCAAGAATCCTTCGCTCACATCACGATTTTTTAAGCGCCGCCTGCCCTTCAGGACGACGTTTAATATCTGCCAGTGGCCGGTCGGAGACAGTCCGCTTTCGGGCGGCGATCTGAATCGCGGCTATATATGGGGCCGTCCGATCCCGCCAATGTTACGCATACGTCCGGCGCTTGCAGGGGCGGGATCCCTGAGTTGCCAGCACCGAACTCTGCGGAACGAGCCTCGATCAGCCCGCCGCGCTGACTTGCGCGCACCGGCCTTGGGAAGCCGCCGACGGGACAGGGGGACGCACTCCGACAGACCCTGACATTCAGCAATATGAAGAATACGGTTTGCTCCATGCTGCAGCGAAATCCCTAGATTACTCCTATTAAATTGAGCTATAATCCCTACTCTGACAAAGCCTCTTGCGAATATTAAAGACTCGGGTATGTTCTCGATCGAGAGAGGGCGCCACGAGAGACTCCTCCTCGAACAGGGCAAGAGGAGCCTAGAATGTCGCAGCCTTCTGCACCGCTCCCCGCGGTAGGATTCAAAACCAAATTCTTCT
Source organism: Sphingopyxis selenitireducens (assembly GCF_051550705.1). Lineage (NCBI taxonomy): Bacteria > Pseudomonadati > Pseudomonadota > Alphaproteobacteria > Sphingomonadales > Sphingopyxidaceae > Sphingopyxis > Sphingopyxis selenitireducens. The sequence goes on along the minus strand of NZ_JBPULG010000007.1, from coordinate 30,012 downwards.
TCGGGATCGGGTCGCTCGCGCAGGGCGCGAAGACAGTGGCCTACAGCGCGTATCTGCTGATCTTCTACAATCAGGTGATGGGTGTACCGGCATCGCTCGTTTCGACCGCCCTCCTCATCTCACTTGTGATCGACGCGATCAGCAATCCGATCCTCGGGCAGATCAGCGACAACACGCGCTCACGATGGGGACGACGCCACCCTTATATGTATCTGGCGGCCGCCCCCACGGCGCTTCTGTTCTGGGCGATGTTCAATCCGCCGGCCGACCTCGGCAACAGCGGGATGTTCTGGTACATTCTCATCGTCTCGATGCTCGGCCGCATCGCGATCAACTTCTATGAACTGCCGTCCGCTGCACTCACCCCCGAGCTGACGAACGATTATGACGAGCGCACTGCTCTCATGACGTGGCGCTACTTCTTTGGATATGTCGGCGGCCTCGGAATCGGCACCCTCCTCTTCTTCAAGCTTTTGCAGCCGACACCGGACTATCCCGTCGGCCAGCTCAACCCCGAGGGCTATCATCAACTCGGCGTCGTCGGCGGCGTTCTGATCTTCGTCTCGATCATGGCGTGCGCGCTTGGAACGCATGACCGGATTGCCTTTGCCCGGCAAGCTGAAGAGCGCCTCCCCCGCCCGCTGACGGCGCATTTCAGGGAACTCGTCCAGACCCTTTCGCACCGCGGCTTTCTGGCACTCCTCGCCTTCGGCATCATGAAATATACGGCCGCGGGAATGTACGCAGCGATGGCGGTCTATTTCGGAACCTTCGTCTGGGAGCTTTCGCCGACGAGCATGGGCCTGCTGACGTTCGACGGCGTCGTCGCGGCGACCATCGCCCTCGTCATCGCACCGCGCCTGTCACGGCGCTTCGGCAAAAAGCCCGTCGCCATGACGCTCGCGATCGCTGGCGTAACGATCAGCCTCGTCCCGCTCGGGCTGCGGCACTTCGGCCTGTTCCTGCCGAATGAGCCCGAAGCGACGCTCGTCGCGGTTCTGTTCGCCTTCGCCTCTTTCTACGGCGCCGCCACCGCGACGTCGCAGATCATGACCAGCGCGATGATTGCCGATGTCGTCGAGGACAGCCTGATCAAGACCGGCCGGCATTCGTCCGGCGTCTTCTTCGCCGCCTCGTCCTTCATGCAGACCTGCACGGCAGGGTTCGGCGTTCTTGCCGCAGGGGTCGTACTCAATGTCGCCGCATTCCCTGCCGGCGCCAAACCCGGCGAGGTGCCTCAGGAGACGATCGACACGCTGATCGGGATATATCTGCCGACAGCCGCCCTGCTCTGGTTCATCGGAGTCGGCTTTCTCACCTTCTACCGGATCGACCGGGCGGCGCACGAGGCCAATCTGGCCCGGCTCGAACTGGCCGGCCCGCTGCAGGACGAGACCGACCCTATCGAAGCCGATTACGCGCTGAACCAGCGACCAGCCACTTCCCCCTGAGGGGATCCGCGCCCGACCCGGGCCAAATCAGCAATCGACAATGAGCGGGCTCGAGCCGCGCCGTGATGGAGAGGGAAAATCATGAGAGGAAAACTGCGCTTCGCCGCTGCGAGCGGCCATGCCGCGCTGATGGCAATTGGACTTTGTGCCGTCGGTGCCCGGGCGGAGGAAGTCGACGATGCGGGCAACGCCGAAATCATCGTCACCGGCTCGCTCATCCGCGGGGAACGGGAGGATGGCGCCGCCCCCATCGACGTTATATCCGCCCAGGATCTGGTCAGGCAAGGGTCTCCGAGCGCCGTCGAGTTGCTCAAGGCGCTGCCGATTGCCAATGGCACGCTCGGCGATTCCAACCAGTTCGACAGCCGGAGCCAGGGCTCCGAAGGCATCGCGAGCATCAACCTTCGCGGTCTTGGTCCCTCGCGCACCCTCGTGCTTCTCAACAGCCGCCGCATGGTGCGCGCCGGGAACGGCGTGCCGACGGTCGATATCAACATGATCCCGATGGCTGCGATCGGGCGCATCGACATATTGAAGGACGGCGCGGCGGCCACCTATGGTTCGGATGCAATCGCGGGCGTTGCCAACTTCATCACCAATCGCGCCCTCGAGGGCCTCGTGGTCAGCGGCGACTATAAACTCGTCGAAGGCTCGAACGGCGACTATACGCTGAGCGCAGCGTTCGGGCACCGGCAGGACGGCTTCCGGGTCCTCGCATCCTTCGGCTACCAGAGCCGCTCCGAGCTGATGGCGACCGATCGCTCATTCGCCATCGGAAGCTATCTCGACAATCCCGAGAACGGCTTCTCCACCGGCGGCAATCCGGGCGTCTTCCTGCCGGTATTCGGGAACGGCGCTGCCGCAGGCACCGTGCGGGCCGATGTCGGCTGCGTACCGCTTGGCGGTACCCTGCTCTCCGCCAACGGCGTGGCGAACCAGCGCTGCGCCGGACAATATATCGGGTTCGATGCGCTCACCGACACCGAGCGCCGCCTCCAGGCCTATGTCGAGGTCGGCATCGAGGTTGCGCCCGACATCGAGTTTGAGGCCACGGTGCTGTTTGGCCACTCCGAGGTCCCGCACATCAGGACATCGCCCTCCTATCTGCTGCTCCAGCGACCGTCCGCGAGCGTCCTGCCCGCCGCCTTCGGCGCAAGCGCGATCCCGGGCTGGTATGTGCCCGCGACCAATCCCGGCTATCAGGCCTATCTCGCCGCGAACCCGGGGGCGCTCCCGGGGACGGTTTCCGGGATCCCGGTCGCCGGCGCAACCTTCCCCTATCTTCTCTTCCGTCCCTTCTTTCTCGGAGGCAGCAACGGGTTCGATCCATCGGGATCGCGCGCATCGGATTCGATGCGCTTCACCGCTTCGCTGGCCGGAAAGCTCACCGACGCGCTCGATTTCGACGTGTCGTTCACCTACCACAATTATGTTCGGCAGCTGAACAGCTTCGATCTCATCGGCGACCGCGTCCAGCTTGCGCTGCGCGGCTACGGTGGCCCGGACTGCGGACGCACAAGCGGAACGCCGGGCACCGGCGGCTGCCTTTACATCAATCCCTTCAGCAACGCGCTCGCGGGCAATGCGGTGACCGGAGCTGCGAATCCGGGCTATAACCCGGCCGTCGCAAACGCACCCGGCCTTGCAGCCTGGCTCTATGCCGAATCGCGCTCGCGCACCTACACCGGCCTCTTCGTCGGCGAGGCCAGTGTCAGCGGGCGAACGGGCATCACCCTTCCCGGCGGCGACATGATGTTCGCCATCGGCGGGCAGTATCGCAAGGACCAATATCGCACCCGTCTTGGCGTCTTCAACAATCTAGACGCGATGCCCTGCCGCGACACCCCCATCAACGGCAACAGGATTTGCAGCCCCGAAAGCGGCCCTCTTGGCTTCCTCGGAAGCAATCGCGAGGCCGATCTTTCGGGCGATGTCTACGCGCTGTTCGCCGAACTCCGCGCGCCGCTGTTCGACAGCGTCGATCTGCAGCTTGCCGCCCGCTACGAGGATTACGGCGGCGCGATCGGCTCGACCTTCGATCCGAAGGCAACGCTCCGCTGGCAGGCGACCGATTGGCTGGCACTGCGAGGGTCGGTTGGCACGACCTTCCGCGGACCGCCGCTCACAACGATCACCAATGGCAGTTCAACCTCGCTCCAGATCATCGGCAGCGCTTCGCGTCCGGTCGAGGTTGTCGGCAATCCCGCGCTCAGCCCGGAGACCGCGACAAGCTACTCGGCGGGCGCGATCGTCCGCACCGGCGGCTTCACCTTCAGCGCCGACTACTTCCGCTATGATATCAGCGATCTCATCATCGCCGAACCCGTTGCTGGCATGGCCAATGCGCTCTTCGGCGCAACGGGATCGGCCAACTGCGGCAATCCTGCCTTTGCCGCGCTCGAAGCCCGCTTCAGCTTCAACGGGGCATGCGGCATCAACAATGTCGCCCGTCTCCGCACCTTCTACAAAAATGGCGCCGGCGTCAGCAATTCGGGGATCGACTTCATTGCAAGCTACCGGTCCGACGACATGCTGGGCGGGCGCTTCGGTGCGGGGCTCACCGCCACCTATGTGCTCGAATATCAGGTCGAAGACGAGACCGTCGAGGGTATCATCGTCCAGCCGGCCTTCGATGCCGTCGGTAAGCTCAACTATCAGACGACCGCCTATCCGCTGCCGCGCTGGCGCGGTCAGGCCTATGTCGAATATGGCTCCGGTCCGGTCGATGCCCGGCTCACGCTCAACTATGTCGACAGCTATGTCGATCAGCGCACTGCGCCATTCGCACCGAGGGCCGAACTGCCCGGTACCCCCGTCATCTCCGACGGCAAGCGGATCGGAAGCAATCTGACCGCCGACATTTCGGCGCGCATCAAGCTTCCCTTCGAGACCGACCTCAGTCTCACCGTCATCAACATCACCGGCGAGGAGCCGAGCTTCGCGCGTCTCGATTATAATTACGACCCGTTTACCGGCAGCGCCCTTGGCCGCCAGTTCAAGGTCGGGCTGACGAAACGGTTCTGAACGATGGCGTCAGGCGGAGGGATCGTCGAACAGGCCGTAGGCAAGCGTCGAGGCATAGAGGCGGATCGCTTCCCCGCGTTCGAACTCGTCGGCCCAAGACTTGAGATCGACCGCGCTGTTGAGCATTGCCATGACCACCTGGCTTGCGATCAGCGGGTCGATCGGCCGGATCGATCCCTCGGTGATGCCGTCGATCATCATGCCCGCGAAGCGCCGGGCCGTGCGGTTCGACCGCGCAACGACATCGCTTCTCGGCTCGGCGGGCAGGGTCGCGAGCGCTGTCGTGCGCAGCAAGGGGCCAAGGTCGGAGAATTGCACGTCGAGCAGCGTCGAAATCGCCGCCGAAATGCGGTCCCAATAGCTGCCTTCGAGATCACTCGCGGCTTGCTGCGCCCGCGATACGGTGCCGTAACTGCGCCGGAAACATTGCAGGACGAGATCGTCCTTGGCGTCGAGATGATGGTAGAAGCTGCCCTTTGTGACGTTGAGCTCGGAGGCGATGCGCTCCACCGAAGCGCCGCGATAGCCGCGTTCGTTGATGAGCCGGGTCGCCGCCCGCAGATAGGCTTCGCCGTCGACATCGCCGTCGACCGGCCTCGCGGCAAGGCCGATATCGAGGACCCGAGGTTCGAATGTCCTGCCCTCCGGTGCAATGCCGCGGTCGAAGATTTCGAGCATTCGCGCCTCGACACGCGCAAACTCGCGCGCCGAATAGAGGCTCTGCCAAGCCGGCAACCAGAAGCCGTTCTGCAGGAGGAAATGCGCGCGCACGGTGTTGAGGCCTCGGGGCCCGGCGGTGTCGGCCTCGCCGAAATAGCCACGAACGGTCCGGAATATCCCGTGGTAGCGCGCCAGCAACTCGCCATGATGCGGTTCGTCGAGCGCGCGCAGTTCGGAGAGCACGGTCACCGGCCGGAGCCGCCCCTCTCGCAGACCGACACGATAGTCGATCGTGCGCGCAAGGTATCGCGCAACCCGGCTCCGCGGGTCGGGCTGCGAGGCGGCCTCGGCAACCTGGGCCTCGATACGGCCCAGCGAATAATCATAGGCCGCGGCGACCAGCAGTTCCTTGCGCTTGAAGTAATAGGCAATGCTGTTCTGGTTCATATCGACCAGCTTCGCGACCTCCGCAAAGGTCGTGCCCTTGATACCGCGCTCGTTGATGAGCGTACTTGCCGCGTCGATGATGCGGTCGCGCTTCTCGGAAAAGCGGTCGGTGGGTTCGAGGTCGATAGGGTTCACGCTGGCCATTCCGCTTCCTTAGCAATTCGTGCGCCCAAGGTCATCACTCGCCGCAAGCGCTCCGGCGCGGCGCCGTCGGAGCGCATACCGCTTTCGTCACATAGCCACATTATCCAGCACAGGAGAATAGAATGAACAGGAATTTTCCGGACTTTACGGGCAAGGTCGCGATCGTCACCGGCGCGGCATCGGGGATCGGCCGCCAGGCGGCGATCGACTTCGCTGCCGCGGGGGCGAGCGTCATCGCCTCGGACATCACCGAGACGGTCAACGAGACGGTGCAGACGATCGTGCAGGCCGGGGGAACCGCGATCGCGCTGGTCGGCGACGCGGGACGCGAGGACGATATACGCGAAGCCGTCGATCTTGCGGCGACGCGGTTCGGCGGCCTCGACATCTTCTTTGCCAATGCCGGAATTACCGGCGGCCGGGTCAGCTATGCCGACGGCACACCCGAGAACTGGCTCGAGGTTCTGAGGGTCAATCTCGTTGGCCCCTTCCTCGCGGTCAAACATGGCGCGGCGGCGATGCGCGAGCGCGGCGGCGGGGCGATCATCTGCACCGCCTCGGTTGCCGGGCTGCGGGCGGGCGCCGGACCCGCCGCCTATTCGGCATCGAAGGCCGGCGTCGTCAATCTCGTCAAGACCGCCGCACTCGAACTGAGCGGCAGCGGCATTCGCATCAACGCGATTTGTCCGGGGCTTGTCCGCACGGCGATGACACAGCCGGTCTATGCTCTTGCCAAAGCGATGGGGCATGAGGACAAGATCGGCCTGTCGGCACCGAGCCAGCGCGGCGGAGAACCAGAGGACATCTCGGCAATGGTCCTGTTTCTGGCGTCGGATGCTGCCACCTTTGTCAACGGGCAGGCGATCGCCGTGGATGGGGGTCTCTCCGCGCTTCACCCGACGTCGACCCGACCCGCCCCGGTCACTCCCGCTCGCAGCGCGGCTTGAACGCAGCGGAGCGTATCTCCCTGCGGCCATGGCTAGCTGCCGCGCAAAACTGGCCCCGCCATCGAGGCGGGGCCGCATTTTTCAGCGAAGGAGCCGATAGGCTGCTTCCCGAAGCTCACGACGGACGGGTTCGGTCCCGGTCGGCATCAGTTGCGTCATGAAGATGCCATGAAGCCGCTCGACCGGGTCGACGAAGAATGCCGTCGAGTAGATCCCGCTCCAGTAGAAATCGCCCGGCGATCCGGGAAGTCCCGTCGCCTGCGGATCGAGCGTGACCGCAAAGCCGAGACCGAACCCCGTGCCGGCTGCACCGGTCTCGGGGAAAGGAAAGCGGCCCATTGCGGCAAGGTCCTGGCCTCCGGGCAGCTGGTTGCGCGTCATGAGATCGAGAGTCCCGGGCGACAGGATGCGGACATCTCCAACGCTGCCGCCTCGTACGAGCATCGTGCAGAAGCGGTGATAATCGTCGATGGTCGAGAGCAGGCCGCCACCGCCCGACTCGAAGGACGGCGGTGTCAGCCAGCGGCTGGTCTCGGCATGGTCGAAGATCATCCGGCCCCCGGGATGCTGAAGCCAGGCGTCGGTCAGCCTGTGCGTCTTCTCCGGAGGACAGGTAAAGCCGGTGTCGACCATTTCCAGCGGCCCGAAAATCCGCTCGGCGAAGACCTCGCCGAGCGATCGGCCCGCCAGCCGCGCGACGACGACGCCGAGAACATCGGTTGCAACCGAATAGTTCCAGAAGCGGCCGGGTTCGAACTCGAGAGGAAGTGCAGCGAGCGCAGCGACGAAGCCGTCGGCATCCTGGGTGGAGCCGGGTGCGAGGATTCCGGCTGCGCGGTACGCCGCGTCGACAGGGGTCCGGTTCAGGAAACCATAGGTAAACCCGGCCGTATGCCGCAAAAGGTCGATCATCCGGATCGCCCCCGCGGGTGCCGTCTCGAACTCGCGGGCACCGTCCGGCAGCGCAACGCCGAGCGAGCCGAGCTCGGGCACGACCGACGCCAGCGGGTCGTCGAGCGATACCCTTCCCTCCTCGACGAGCGTCATGAAGGCGACCGCCGTGACGGGTTTGGTCATCGACGCGATACGAAAAAGCGCATTTTGTGCGAGCGGACCGCCGTCGCTGCGGCCGCTGCCGTGCGTCGAGCGGTGAAGGATGACTCCGTCGCGGGCGATGAGCAGCTGGGCGTGCGGCAGCTTCCCCGTCGCGACGTAGCGCGCCGCTATATCCACCCGAATTTCCCCGCTCGCCGCAGCGACATCCATATTGAGCATACCATTTTCCTTTTTTCTATATAAAAATACCTAGAATTACAAGTTTGCATGACATACCGATTTATTCAATAACGATTGCGCAACGGACTTTGCAGGAGAATATGGATGAGCGGTGCGGACGATGCTGCGATGGCGGAATGGCCTCGAATGACCCTATGCGAGGTCGAAGCGGAACTCTGTGCAAAGGGCGCCCGATTCGAGATGGAGACCGTGGATGTCCGAGGGCTATCGACCCGCGTCTGGAAGAATGCCCTTCCCGATATGGCCGCACTGGTCGCGCATTGCGAAGCCCATGCCGATCGCGCGTTCATCGTCTTCGAGAAGGAGCGATTGAGCTATCGCGGTTTCGTGAAGGCGGTCGCATCGCTGGCGTTGCATCTTTCGGATCTGGGCATCGGCGCCGGCGACCGCGTCGCCCTGGCAATGCGCAATCTGCCCGAATGGCCCGTCGCCTATTTCGCTGCCGCCGCCACCGGCGCGATCGTCGTGCCGCTCAACGCCTGGTGGACCGGCCCCGAGCTGGAATATGCGCTGCGCGACAGCGGCGCGCGCGCGCTCCTCTGCGATGCGGAGCGGCGCGCCGCCATCGCCCCCCTTCGTCAGCGGATTCCCGGGATCGAGCATTTGCTTGTCGTGCGCGATCCGCTCGCACCGCCGGCGGAACGGCTCGAGACGCTCTTGGGACGCCCCGACGATTATGCCGCGCTCGCGGACCGCGCGAAGCTCCGGCATGATTTCCACCCCGACGACGATGTGTCCATCTTCTACACCAGCGGGACCACGGGTTCGCCGAAGGGCGCGGTCGCAACGCACCGCAACCTCCTCAGCAACATCCTGTCATCCGCATTCGCCAACGCGCGCGGGATCCTCCGCCGGGGTGCGCCCCTCCCCGCGCCACGGCAGCGCATCGCGCTGCATGTGATTCCCTTCTTTCATGTCACAGGATTTTGCGCGCGGCTCCTCGGCGCGATCTACAACGGCGACACCCTCATTCTCATGCGCAAATGGGACGCCGAGGAAGCCTTCGGGCTGATCGAGCGCGAACGTGCGGACAGCGCCGGCGGCGTCCCCACCATCGCCTGGCAATTGCTCGAACACCCCGCCCGGCGCAATTACGACCTCAGCTCGCTCGAACTCGTCAGCTACGGCGGAGCGCCCGCCGCTCCCGAGCTTGCGCGGCGCATCGCCGAAGAATTTGGCGCGGCCCCGGGGTTCGGATGGGGAATGAGCGAGACTTGCGCGACGGTGACCAATCATAGCGCCGAGGATTATCTCGCGCGCCCGGACAGCTGCGGCCCCGCGGTCGCGGTCGCCGACCTCATGGTGACCGACGAGCATGGCACTGCGCTGCCGCCGGGTTCGGTCGGAGAACTGCGCGCCCGCGGACCGATGGTCGTGCGCCGGTACTGGAACCGCCCCGAAGAGAGTGAAGCGACATTCCGGGACGGATGGGTTCTCACCGGCGACATCGCCCGGCTCGACGAGGATGGCTTTTGCTATATCGTCGATCGGGCGAAGGATGTCGTGATCCGCGGCGGCGAGAATATCTATGCGTCGGAAGTCGAGAATGCGCTCTTCGCTTTCCCGGGAGTCACCGATGCGGCGCTGATCGGACTTCCCGACGCCGCTCTTGGCGAAGTGCCCGCGGCGGTCGTACATCTCGCCGCCGGGACGGTCGCATCGGAAACGAGCATACAGGCGTGGCTCCGCTCGCGCCTTGCGGCCTTCAAGGTCCCGGTCGTTATCCGTTTCTCCGACACGACCCTGCCGCGCAATGCCAACGGGAAGATATTGAAGCGCGAGCTTCTCGCCATGTTCGGGACCGGCGAAGCGCCAGTGCCGGCCGGATCATGAGCGAAGCTTCCGCACCGGCCGGCGAGGAACCGGACCCGCAGTCGTTTATCGAGCAAAATCTCCGCCGCAACTATGCGGTGCATTTCGTACACGGAGCCCTCGGGCACACGGGCTTTCGCTTGCTCTACGCGCCGACCCTGCTCCCCGCCTATATGCAGGTCATCACCGGATCGAGCGCGCTGGTCGGCCTCGCCCAAACCCTGCTGCAGCTGGGCGGCACGCTTTCGCCCGTAATCGGTGCCTCGCACATCGAGCAGCGTCGGCGCCTTTTGCCCTACGCGGCGAAAACGGGGTCGCTGATGCGTCTCCAGATTCTCGGCCTCGCCCTCGCAGGATGGTTTCTCGGGGGGGCCTGGCTTGTCGCCGCGACGATGACCCTCCTCTTCCTGCTCGGTTTCTATACCGGCACCCAACGTGTCGCATTCCAGATCCTGATGGCGAAGGTCATCCCCATGGCGCGGCGCGGCCGGCTTCAGGCCTGGCGCAATCTCGCGGGCGGAACGCTGGCGGCCGGTTTGTCGCTCGGCGCGGGCATCTATCTCGTGGCGCCGAACATGTTCGGGAATGGCTATGCGACGACATTCTTCCTTGCCTTCCTCCTTACCAGTCTCGGCCTCCTGGTCCTGCGCCTTGGCATACGCGAGCCCGAGGCGCCCGGCCGGAAAGCGCGCGGGTTCAAGGAAAGGCTCGCGGCGGTTCCGATGCTGCTGTCGCACCGCGGCTATCGGGCCTTTCTGACATCGCAGGCGCTGATTGCCGCCGGACGTATGAGCGCGCCCTTCTATATCCTTTACGCAAGCCGCACTCAGGGCCTCGACGGCGAACTCATCGGCATCCTGTCATTCGCCTATCTTGCCTCCGATACAATCTCCAACCTCCTCTGGGGATATGTCGGCGATCAACGCGGATTTCGCGGTCCGCTGACGACATCCGCGCTCCTTTCGGCCGCGGCGCTCGCGGTGCTCCTGCTGGCGCCGCCAAGCTGGAACATCCTGGCCTTCTGTGGCTTCGGAGCGGCGGCCTCGGCCTATACGATGAGCGCGGCAACGATCGTGCTCGAGATCGGCGAACCAGAGGACGTACCCTTGCGCCTCGCCGTCTCGACATCGCTTGAGGGAGCGCTCGCTGCGACGGGGCCGCTGATTGGCGGCCTGATCGTCTGGCTCGCAGGTTTCGAGTGGCTCTTTACCGCATCAGCTTTCCTCTTCGCGCTCGCCTCGCTCGCGGCAATGCGCATTCCCGCTCGCGGTTCGACCGGATTATGATTTTTTTAGTATGTGTATTGATGGCTATAATTTGAGCCTATATGTAGCTTTTAAAGAATCAGGTATGGAAACGGAGAGGAAGGTCCCATGACCAGCAATACCGCCGGAACGGCAATCATCGACAAGGACGCGCTGCTGGCGAAGTATGTCGCCGAACGCGACAAGCGCCTGCGGCCCGACGGTGCGGCGCAATATCTGCCGATCGAGGGGAATCTCGCCCATTACAAGCAGGATCCCTATTGCACGCCGATCGTCCGCGAGCCGGTCACCGATCATGTCACCTTCGCGTTCGTAGGCGGCGGATTTGCCGGGCTCGTTACCGGCGCCCGCCTCGCCGAGATCGGCGTCGAGGATGTGCGCATCATCGACAAGGGTGGAGATTTCGGCGGCACCTGGTACTGGAACCGCTATCCGGGCGCCCAGTGCGATACGGCATCGATGATCTATATGCCGCTCCTCGAAGAGACGGGGCATATGCCGAGTGAAAAATATGCGCATGCCCCGGAAATCCTCGCGCAATGCCAACGGATCGCGCACCAGTACGGCCTCTATGAAAAGGCGCTGCTGCAAACCGAGGTGACCGGCGCCGCGTGGGATGATGATGCAAAACGCTGGACGATCACGACCAATCGCGGGGACCGTTTCACCGCCGACTATATCGGGCTCGGCACCGGCCCCCTTCATATTCCGAAGCTTCCCGGCATAGCGGGAATCGAGAACTTCAAAGGCCACAGTTTCCACACCAGTCGCTGGGACTATGACTATACCGGCGGCAGTCCCGACGGCGCCTTGATGGAGAAGCTTGCGGACAAGCGGGTCGCGATCATAGGTACGGGTGCGACCTCGGTCCAGGCGGTCCCGCATCTCGCCCGCGCGGCGGGAAAACTCTATGTTGTCCAGCGGACGCCCTCGTCGATCGACGCACGCAACAATCACGCGATCGACAGCGACTGGTTCGCAGAGATCGCAACCCCCGGCTGGCAGCAGCGCTGGCTCGAGAATTTCACCGAGAACCAGGCGGGCGGCAATCCGGGCGAAGACCTTGTCAAGGACGGCTGGACCGAGATTTCGGCGCGCATTCGCGAGAAGCTCGCCGGCATGCCGCGCGAGAAGATGTCGTGGAAGGAAATCATGGCTGCCTATGAGGACAGCGATTTCGAGAAGATGGAAGAGATAAGGGCGCGCGTCGACGCGATTGTCGACGACCCGGATACCGCGGAGAAGCTCAAGGCCTGGTACCGGCAGATGTGCAAGCGTCCCTGTTTCCACGACAGCTATCTGCAGGCCTTCAATGCGCCTTCGACGCAGCTTGTCGATACCGACGGCAAGGGTGTCGAGCGTATCACCGAGCGCGGCTTCGTTGTCGCGGGCAAGGAGTATGAGGTCGACTGCATCATCTATGCCTCGGGCTTCGAGGTCGGCTCGGCCTATGAACGGCGTGCGGGCTTCGACCTCACCGGTCGCGGCGGCCGCAGGATTTCGGAAGAGTGGGCCGACGGTATGCGCACGATGCATGGCGTTTACGCGCGTGGCTTCCCTAACGCCTTTTTCGTGCAACCGGTCCAGGGCGCCAATCTCATCTCCAATATTCCGCATAATCTGACCGAAACGGCGCGCACGATCGCCGCCGTCATCGGACATGCCCGGGCTAAGGGAGTGCATGAAGTCGAGGTCACCGAAGCTGCGCAGAAGGCTTGGGTCGATCTGCTCCTGCAGGGACCGGGCCGGATGTCGCGCGCGCCGGACTGTACACCGGGCTATTATAATAATGAGGGCCAGGCCCCGACCCCGGCGATGCGCCTTGCGGTCGGATATCCTGCGGGTCCCGCAGCCTATTTCAAGTATCTCGACGACTGGCGCGCGTCGGGCTCATTTGAAGGGCTCGAGTTCCATTGACCCGGCCGTGAGCTATTTCAGATGGGCAGCCTGACGCGACCGTTTCTATTTGGATGCGCCAGTCCGCCTGTCAGGTCCGCGGCTCCCCAGACCCCGCAACCATCGGTCGACTCGATCAAAAACCGGGGAGCCGAACCGTTCCGATCTGGATTGAAATGAAATGCGTTACGCCGGGAGAACAAGAGCCAGCGCGGGTGTTCCCGCCTGGCATCGCTTCAGAGCGCCATTCCAACATTGGCGGTTCTGGCCGATGGAAGTCCGGCATGTTGTGGGCCTAATGTTGGAAGAGCGGAGACGACGTCGGGAGCTAAGGGGGATCATCTGCTCACCGATAACCGTACAATCCCACGGTCGAATAATTGCGTTCCATGAGGAGGCGAGCCTTCGGGGCGAAACCCGCGATCGTGACCTGCCGGAATGTGGCGCGCACGAGGGCCTTCAATAGCCACTCGCGACGACGATCGGCGAAGAGGAATAAGCGCTCGTCCCCAACGAGGCGATATGCTGCCATCGATGCGACCAGCGTCGTCTTGCCGATGTGCCGCCAAGCCACCAATGAAACGCCGCCGGACACGGTCGAATAGCCAGGATCGCCCGCCGTCTGACGATATCCGGATATGGTCACACCCAATCAGCTCCGCGTGCTCATAGCCCTCTCGATGCTGAGTGCCAAGTCATACAGGGCTCGGTGTGGTCGCTATAGGCCGAGAAGAAGCCGGCTGCGAAGTCGCGCTGAAGACGCCGTTCCCTTGGAACTACCGCGGTTCGAAACCACTTACCCGTTCCCTGTGTTCGCTTCACAAGCCACAACCCTTGGCCGTCGGCATGCTTGCCGGGCGGGAGCGAAAGCGAACCCAATTTCAAAAAGGGCGTTCATGCGCAATTGGGGCCACCTCCTAGTCCAACTCGATGCATAAGATTGGATGAGACGGAGTGATATTGGAGGTAAGCATATCAAAATATGAGCGTAAGTTCGATGGTCGGTGAGACGCGCTGCGCTAGGTTGGGATCTAAATTTTTCCCTCTCGACCGCACCATCATTGACCCGAGGGACGTCGATAACCAGCATATGGGATAGGCTGCGCCGGAAGGCGCGCTTTTCTTTGCCATCTGCGTGCCCACACAGGTCCGAGGCCGGGCCATGGCACTGCCAATCCCCATTCCTTGCTCAGGGAAGGATGCGGCCTTCGTCACGCCGCGGCATCGGCGCGACGATAGGCAAAATGACCGCAGATAGCGCCAGCCAGCCGGCCGCGAGGAGGATCGCGCCCGGCAAGGTCCACAGATCGGCGACGGAGCCGAGCGCATAGGCGCCGAGCGCCATCGCACCGAAAGTCACTGCCTGATACAGCGACAGGCAGCGACCCAAAATCGCTTCGGGCGACCGGAGCTGCATTGCGACATTCAATGTGGTGAGCGTCGACACCCACGCTGCACCGCTCACAAAGGCCGCCCCCAGGAACAGCGCAAGATTTGTCGTCAATGCGATGGGAAGCAGCGCGGCGGCAAAGACCAAACCGGCCCCGCTGATCACCCGGTCGCTGCCCAATTTTCGCCGGACCGAAGAAATCCACAGCGCGGCGAAGATCGACCCCGCGCCGAATGCGCCAAGGCAAAGACCATAGATGGTCTCGGTCCCATGCAGCCGATCGCGCACCAGCGACGGCAGGAGCGCCTGAAACCCCGCGGCACCCAGGCCAAAGACAAAACCGCGCGTCAGCACGCGCCGCAAGGGGCTGGAGTTGGCGCAGAAGCGAATGCCAGCGGCGATTGCCGCGAGCATCGGCGCCCGCGTCGGCGGCGTGATCTGGGGGCGCCAGCGCAGCAGAACCGCGATGAGGAGGATGTAGCTGAACGCGTTCAGGGCGAAGGCGGGCGTGGGGCCGGTCAGCGAAATCAGCAGGCCGCCCAGCGCCGGACCGACGCTGCGCGCCAGATTGAAGGCGACGGTGTTGAGCGCGATCGCCTGCGGCAAATGCCGTGGCCCCACTTGCAGACGAACCGATGCCTGCCAAGCCGGCCCGTTGAGCGCGGTGCCGCAGCCCACTGCCAGCGTGAAGAACAACAGAAGAGCGGGACTGATCGCGCCCATCCAGGTAGTGATCGTCAACGCCGCGGAGACGAGGAGCATCCCGCTCTGCGCCGCGAGCATGACGCGCCGCCGATCGAAATTGTCGGCGATCGCCCCGGCAAAGACACCGAGCAGCATGATCGGGATCGTCGCGCTTGCCTGAACGAGCGCGATCAGGCTGTGCGAGCTTGTGAGTTCAGTCATCAGCCAGGCCGCGGCAACCGACTGGACCATCGAGCCCATGTTCGACGCAAGGTTCGCGATCCAGATCGCACGAAACGCCGGAAACTGGAAAGGAGACAGCGGTGACGAAGAAGAAGGCGGGGCTGTGCTCACGCCATATGGGCTAGTAGAGACGTTGAGTAACGGCAAGGGCAAGCATGGCCCTCATGCCGCGCGATACCGAAATCTTGCCGGCGCGCGAAGCGCGGTCGATCGACGCGCCTGTCATTCTGTTGGGAACTCATCCGCGACGGAAGTCGAAACGCTTCAAAAGCCATAAAATCGGCCGGGGCATCAACAATTTCCGATCGGCCCATCGCCATGCGCCGATATTCACTCTCCTGTTTCCAATATCTTAACATACTGAAGACGGTGTTTACTATCGTCATGAAACGAATCCTCATCCCGCCGCGGCAGATTCGGCAGCATGAGAAAGACCGCCCATCTTGTCGCTGGCGAATCGCGATGGTTTCCCGTCTCGATCGCGCTTGTCGCCGTACTGCTCGTGCCGTCGACCGCTCAGGCATCGCCAACCGGGTTTATCACTGAATCCGGAGCCCCATGCACCGCCGTATCCAGCAGCGCGGCTTGGACCCGGCCGGATGTGTCACGCGTCATTCTGGGCGGCGCGCCCAGCGCGCTGGATCGCATCCGCGAGACGCAGCAGGAGGCCCCGGCTAGCGAAGCAGCTCCGCGCCGGATGCCTGTGCTTGTGACCGCCGGTCTGGGCGATTTCCCGGCCCGCATGACGCTGGAGCCCGCGAGCCGCGCGCCGATCTCGTTCACGCCGCCGGCCTTCGCAAACTGCCCCCCCGAAGACCGCGATCAGCCGTCGATCTTCGACAATGCTCCGGGCAGCGGCGATGCCTATGACCCCGATGCCGAGCTGGGCACCCGGGCGATTCCGGTCAAGCGGACCCGTTTTGACGACCGCTGGGACCGGGTCCGCCGCGCCGCGCCCGCAGGGCTGATGCAGGCGCAGTTGCGCCGCGCCAATGTCTCAGAAGGTTTGAGCGAGCGGGATCTGCTCGCGCGCGTCAATCAGTGGGTCAATCAGCAGATCGCCTATGTCAACGACGACCGCAATTACCGTCAGAGCGATTTCTGGGCGACCGCCGAACAGACGATTGCGCGCGGTAGCGGCGACTGCGAGGACTATGCGATCCTGAAAATGCATTTGCTGCGCGCCGCGGGCGTCGATGCCGACCGGATGAAGCTCGTCCTGCTACGCGACCTTGCCGCCAACAGCGACCATGCTTTCCTGCTCGTCCAGACGGCGGACGGGAAGGTCGTTCTCGATAATATGACCGACCGCGTCTATGATGGCAGCCATCCCAATTCGGTGCGGCCGGTCCTGTCGTTCAGCGAAAATCGGCGCTGGGTGCATGCCTATCGCGGATCGCAGCCGTCGCCGAACATGGTTTCGCTGCCAGCATCGCCGAAACCCGTCGCGCTGGCACTGAACGACTAGGGTCCTTACCCTAGCGTTCGGTCAATGCCGAACCGCTGACCTTCAGAACGGGCTTCAGCAGATAGCTGAGCACGGACTTCTTCCCTGTCACGATTTCGACGTCGCAGAGCATGCCGGGCGTGATCGGAAGGCGCCGGCCGTTGGACGTCAGATAGCTATTGCTCGTCTCGACGACGACGGTGAAATAGGCCTGCCGTTCGACCTCGTCATAAATGCTGTCGGCCGAGACCCGAACAACCCGGCCCTTCAACCCGCCATAGATGGAGAAGTCATAGGCGGTGACCTTGACGTTCGCGGGATCGCCAACCTTGATGAAAGCGATGTCGCGCGGCGTGACGCGCGTTTCGATCAGCAATTTGTCGCCCAGTGGCACGACCTGCATGATCTGTTCGCCGGCATTCACATATCCGCCGACCGTGTTGACCAGCAGGTCGTTCACGACGCCGCGCGTCGGCGAACGGATTTCGGAGCGGGCGAGCCGCCCTTCGGCACCGCGGATCGTTTCCTGATTGACCGCCATCTTGGTCGTCAGCTGGCTGCGCTCGTTCAATGCTTCCTGCTGGAAATCGAACCGCGCGCGCGCCACTTCCGCGCCCGCCTCCTGAACAGCCGCCTGCGAACGTGAAATCGCCTGACGCGCGGCAGCGAGGCGGCCCTGGATATCGACAACTTCGCGCTGCGCGGTAAGAAGCTCGGTCTGCGGCACGACGCCCTTTGCCGCGAGCGGCTCGAGCATCGTCACCTGTTGGCGCGCGAGGCGAAGGCTGCTCTCGAGCGAGGAAGCGGTGGCCTGCGCTTCGCCCATGTCGCGGCGGCGCTGCTCGACCCCCGCAGACAGCGCGGCGAGCTGGCTTTGCAGCGACGAGCGGCGCACCTGAGCCAGCCGCATTTCATCGCCGCAGCTTTCGCCCGTACACCCGGCTCCGCCACCGCCTTCGCTGGCGAGACGCGCGGCGCGCTGGCCCAGTCGTTCATTTTCGGTTTCGAGCTGGCCAAGCTCGGACTGCGACGAGGTATTGTCGAGCCGGACGAGCAACTGCCCCTTCTTCACCGTCTGCCCCGAACGAACCAGTATTTCACGGATCGTCGACGGTTCGGCCGACTGGATGATCTGGACCTTCGACGACGGGATCACGCGGCCCTGCCCGCGCGTGACTTCATCGACGCGAGCGATGCTCGCCCACAAAAGAAACAGAACAAAGCCGGCGGCGGCCGCCACCATAATCTGTTCGCTGCCGCGCAAACGCTGCCAGAATTTCAACATGGACACGCGCCTTTATTTGTCACTTGGGGGTTCGGATACCGTCGGCGCACCCTGCTGGGTCGTCAAGCTGTCGAACCGCGATTTGCTCTGCGTCGGATCGGGAATATTGGGAACCCAGCCCTTGGTCACATCGACACGGCCGCCGACGTCGGTATCGGTGCGGCGATCGGTCGGATCGCGAACCGGGGCAATGGCATCGAGCGCGACGACTTCGCCCGGCAGGTCTGCGGTTGCCGCGCCGCCCTGATAAAGCTGGCTGAACGCCGGAATCCATTCTGCGCCGGCATAAGCATCCGAAAATGCCCGGGGTTTCCCCCACGATCCCGGCCAGCGATAGAAGATATGCGCGCCGATCTGCTCGATCTTGGTCAATTTGGGTGCCCAGCGCGGCAGGACATAATTGGCGTGATAATGCGTTGCCATGCCGACGCTCGTTTCGACATGACCGCTCAGCGCGGCGCGCGCGATTTCTGCCGCGCGGCGCCACAGCGCCGGAACCGGCGGGCGTTTCATCGCGCCGTCGCATGCAAAGCTGAACTGGCAGCCGGGGCGCGAGCTGCCCTGATAGATGACGCCGCAAACGGTGTTGGGATAGGCGGGGTGCCGCATCCGGTTGAGGATGACCTGCGCGACCGCAGCCTTTCCGGCGTCGGATTCCGTGGCGGCTTCATAATAGATCGCCTGAGTCAGGCAGCGCTGGGCATTTGTCGCCTGGGTCAGCGAGATTGTCGGCATCATGAAGGGCCGGGCGGCTTCGACCGGCAGGGTCGAAATCGGAAGCAAGGCATTGCCGGCAACGGCGTCGGCCCCCTCGGCGGTCGGGACGACCGAATCCGTCTCGGTTTCGGTGATCAGTTTCGCAATCGCCTTTTGCTTGGCGGCCTTGGCCTTCACGGCAGGATCTGCGGTCCAGCTGGCGACCAGATTTTCGAACACGCGCCCCAACCGGTCATTGGTCGAGGCGAAAATGAGCATCGCGGCAGCAAGCGCGAGAGCCAGCAAAACCAGCACCAGCTTCTTCGACGACCGCGGCGGCAGTGCGTCGGGATCCGACCAGGGCGCTTCGGTCGCGGCGGCGCGGTCATCCGCTATGTTGAGCTCCGCGATCATGTGACCGGTTCCTTGACCGTCGATCGCGCAAGAATTTCTGCGCGCGGACCGTCGGCAACGATGCGTCCGCCATCGATAACGATGATGCGATCGCACATCTGCAAGATCGCCTCGCGATGGGTCGCGATCACCACGGTCTGCGACGGCGAGACAGCATCCTTGAGCGCGGCGATGAACAACCGCTCGCTTTGCGTGTCCATCGCGCCCGTCGGCTCGTCGAGAAACAACAAGCGCGAGGGCGAAGCCAGCGCGCGAGCGATGGTGAGGAAACCGCGTTGGCCGCCCGACAGCTGGCTTCCGCGCTCACCGGTTCCGCGGTCGAGCCCTGTCTCGTCGCGGCCCATGAACCGGTCGGCACCGATCGACTGCAGCGTCGCCATCAGGTCGGCGTCGGACGCCGACGGAGCGCAATATTGCATATTCTGTTTGATCGAGCCGCTGAACAGCACCGCGTCCTGCCCGACGAAACGAAATTGCGAGCGCAGATAGATGGGCGAATATTGGCGGCTGTCGAGGCCGTCGATGAAGATATTTCCGGCTTCGGGAGCATAGAGTCCGCACAGCAGGCGCCCCAGCGTCGACTTGCCCGACGCGACCCGGCCGACGATCGCGATCCTCTCTCCGGCATCGATATTCAGGTTGATATCCGACAAGGACGGCGCCGACGCGCCGGGATAGGTGAAGGACACGCCTTCGACCACAGTATGTCCCTTGTCGATCGTCAGGTTCAGCGCGCTGCTACCCATACGGCGTTCGTCTTCGGCCTCGATCATCTGCTGGATGCTGGCCATCGTCGTCCACGCCTGACGCCCGCGCGTCATCAGGAAGGCGAGTTGCCCGATGGGGGCCATCGATCGGCCGGCCAGCATGACGATGGCAATGATCGCGCCCATCGAAATCTTGCCCGAATCAAAGAGATAAAAACCACCGACAACGAGGGCGAGGCTGGAAAACTGCTGCGCCAGCGTCGCGAGGTTGATCGCGGCGGCGCCGGTCCGGCGCAGGCTGGCCTGCGTCCGCGCGCTCGTATCGACCATCCGGCGCCACTGGCCCAGAATCTGACCTTCGGCCGCGCAGCTCTTGATCGTTTCGGTGCCGCCGATCGATTCGACCAGCATCGCATGCTGGATGCTGGAATCGGCCTGATTGTCGAGCGAGGCCTGCACCATCTGCCGCTGCAGGAAATAGCCGGCGACCCCCATCACCAATATGATCGACAGGGGGACAAGCGACAGCCATCCCGCAAGGACGGCAATCATGATCAGGAACAGGAACAGGAAGACGACATCGACCAGAAGGACGATCGTCGTCGAGGCGAAGAAATCGCGAACGGATTCGAATTCGGACACGCGCCGCGCGAGCATCCCGGTACTGCCGCGACGATCCGCCAGCGGCATGTTCAGCACCTTCGAGAAGATTTTCTCCGACAATTTGACGTCGAGCTCGCGGCCAAGATCATCGAGCAATGTGGCCCGCGCGAGGCGCAGCGCAAATTCGACGCCAAAGGCGAGCAACGCCCCCACGGCGAGAACCCAAAGGCTGGAAACCGCCTTGTTGGGGATCACGCGATCATAAACATTCATCGTGAACAACGGCAGGGCAAAGCCCAGCAGGTTGATCATTAGCGCCGCGCCGAGCACCGGATAGAAGGAACGGCGCATCCGCCGGATTTCGCTCCAGAACCAGTGGCGCTTCGACGCTTCATCCCACGGGCGCTCTTCGGCGCGAATAGCGGTGGGATCGGCGGTGACGGCTATCGCCTGCCCCGCATATTTTTCCTCGAGCGCAGCCTCGTCGGTCCAGACCGGCGCATCGGAGCCCGGTTCCCAGACAAGATATTGATCGCCCTGCGTTTCGAGCAGAACCGCACAGCGCCTGTCCTGCTGGCGGATGATCACCGGCAGGTCGCGCGCCAGATTCCTTATCTTGCGCGCCCGCAGCCGTTCATTGTTGATGAAGCACAGGTCCAGTGCCGCTTCGGCCTGATGAAAGGGCAGAAAGCCCCTCTCGTCACGCGCAAGTGCCGACAGCGCCCCGCGCTGGAAATTCTGACCAAAATGTTGTGCGACAAAGAGAATACAGGCGATCAGCGGATCGTCCATATTCCCTTTGCCTATATATGCCACAGAGGATTGATTCCCGGTCATCTTGATAATTTCTTTTTAGAATCAAACCTGTGAATAAATTATTGAGGATAACGGCGGCGCTGGGTCTCAGCGGGTGCCGGCGGCCCATAATTCACCTTTTCGCGTGCATAAACGCGGCGCGATTCCGGTGCGGTCAGGTTGAATGCCTCGAGGAAGCTGTTGGTCGAAGCCAGCACCTGATAGGCCGCAAATATCTCGGAGAAACGCGCGGTTTCAGCCCGTACCTGGACGTTGAAGCGCGTGTTCTGCGCATCGAGAACGTCGAGCAACGAACGGCGACCGACCGAGAATTGCTCCCGATAGGAGACCAGCAGTTCGTCGGTCGATTTGCTCTGATCGACCAGATCGCGGAACACCGCAGTCTGGGTCTCGCGGCTGTTCCACGCACGGCGGGTGTCGGCTTCCGCATTGCGTTCGGTTTCATGCAGGCGGAACCGGCTCTCGCTCGCGCGGCGGACCATCTCCTGATATTTGGCGCGATTGATCCCGCCATCGAACAGGTCCCAGCGCATCACGACGCGCCCGAGCAGATCGTTGGTCTCGCCGCGGAAAGCGTCGATATCGTCACCGACGCGGCCCGACAGTTCGAGGCCGATGGTCGGGAAAAAATCGCCCTTCGCCTTCTTGGCCTCCGCGTTGGACGCGTCGACATCGGCCTGCGCCTCCAGCACCTTCGGATGCTTCGTCCGGGTCAGGCCTACGGCTTCGCTGAGGCTGGTCGGAAGCTTTTCGGTCATCGCCGACGGCATCTGCACTTCATTGACTTCGAGGCCGCTCAGCGCGAGCAGTTCGATCTTTGCATTGGTCAGCGCTTCCTTCGCTTCAGCGACGCGCACGCTCGCCGCCTTGGCGCGCTCCTGTGCCTGCTGAAGGTCGGCGACGCTGATCGACCCGGCGGTGACGCCGCTCGACAGGTCCGAAACCAGGCTGTTGTGGAAGGTCATATTGTCTTCGGCAGCCGCGACGACGCGCTGTTGCAACAGGACGTCGAGATATTGCCGCGCGGTTTGCAGCGCGATAAATTCCGACCGTTCCACAACGCGCAGGGCGGCGCCATCGACGCGCGCAGCCTGACGCAATTTCTCGCCGCGCCGGCGACCGAAATCGATCAGCGTCTGTTCGGCGCGCATCGACATTTCGACCGGATACAGCTCGTCATCGGCGATACCCAGATTGCGGCGGGTCGCATTTTCAAGCCGGCGAATACCCGCCGACATTTCGAGCGTGACGCGCGGCAGATACAGGCCCTTGGCCTGTTCGAGTTCGAACTCGATCGCCTGCTTGTTCATTTCGGCCTGGTTGATCTGCGGATTGGAATCAATCGCGACCGCCATGACATTCTGCATGGAGATGGGCTCGGCAAAAGCCGAACCGGCGAAAAGGGACATTGCGATCGCCGAAGCAAGGCCGGTCCATTTGAGCTGCGGTTTCATCAACGTTCCCCCATTCCATTCACTCGGACTTCGACGCGCCGGTTTGCCGGCGTCCGTTCACCGTCCAGCGTCTCGACCCGAAGGTCCTTTTCACCGCGCCCCGACACGGCGATCGTCCCGGCGGGGATACCCGCCGCGCCCATCATGTCGGCGATCACGCGGGCACGCGCGACCGACAGCTTGTCATTATAGGCATCGGACCCCGACCGGTCGGTGTGTCCGACGACGGTGAAGGCAGTCCAGCCGCAGCGAGCGCGATTATCGGCCATGAACGCGACCGACTGGCCGGCGTCGGCCGGCGCGACGATCGAATCCCAATCGAAGAAGAAGGTCGATGCCACCTCCGGCGGGCAATTTTCGGTGGGCGGCAGTGGCGGCGGCGGTGCAATCGGCACATCCGTCGTCGGCTGCGGACCGCGGGTCAGCATGCCATAGGCGAAATCGCAACGCCGCAGGCTTTCGCCGTCCTTGATGCTTTCTTTCAGAAAGCCCTTTGCGATGCCGCACTGAACCTTCGTCTCGGACGCCCAGGTGTAGGCGTTGGTGTTCGCCGACACGATCGCCGGGTCGGTCGACGCCGCCACGCCCGCGTCATAGCGTTTTTGCACTTCGCCGCGCAGTTCGCGAACCGGAAGGTCCGCGAGTGCCTGGGCAAAAGCGCTGCCAGGCTGGGCAAACGCCAGCGCGGCTACCGCCCCCGCCATCCATTTTGCCTTATGATGTGCCATGTTCTAGCCCCCTACTTTTATTGATCCACTGGTTATTGATTTCGCTGCGATCACACCTGCGTTGCGATCTGGTGCAGGTCCTGTTCGACCGACTGGTGAACAAGCGCCCCCATATCGCCCGGCACGCTCGAGCTCAGGAACTGCGCCAGGTCGATCGCCGGCGCATCGTCGTTCGCGGCGTGCTGGCTTTCGTTGCCCACGACCGCGTCGAGGAGATGGTCGAGTCCGCCGTCCTTGAGAACCTCGGCGAGCACTGCTTCCGCCGCGGGCCCCTTGGCGGCCGCGTCGGCGACCGCCGCCGCGGCTTGTTCCGCCGCGGCAAGACCCAGCGTGAGCAGCCCGTCCATCGGCGAGTCCGCATGCACCGACACCATGTCGAACAAGGCGTCCGATGTGTCCGTATCGGCCGAACCCTGGTCGTCACTGGAGACATTGCTCTGCGCGTCGTCGATCGAAGCCGACGAAGCGCTCTCATCATCGGAATGCGACAGGGTGCTGGTGCTGGCCGGAGCCGCTTCCTGCGTAGCCGACAGGTCTTCGGCGCCGCCAATCGGCGTCGTTTCGACCGGTGCAACCGAAGCGCCTTGCGCCGCGGCATCATCGGCCGGAACCGGCGTCGGAGCATCCTGAACGACGGGCTTCTCTTCCGTATCGGTCTGGGCCTGCGCGCCTTGCGCTATGGCGACCAGCGATGCGGCAACCAGCGATGCCGTCAGCGCCTGGTTGCCCGAAGCGCGCTGAGCATGCTCGGCCTCACGATCGGCACCACGCGCGCCCAGCTGGGTGTCGAGCTGAACCTCGATATAGCCGCCCGTGCTGCCGTCGTTGCGGGTAAAGCTGCCGTGAGCGGTCACCGCCTGGCCGTCGATCGTCTCGTCGGTCGAGGTCGCACCCGTCGCGATCGACGCAATGCCCTGATCGGTGAGGCTCGAAAGCTCGCCCTCCTCGCTCACGCCGTTGGCATTGGCATCCTGCCACACCAGCAACTTAGCGAAAGCCGCATCATTTGCGTCAATCACACCATCGCCATTGTCGTCGAGCGAAGCCAGCGCCGCGACGCCGTTGGCGAACTTGCCGCCCGCGAAGTCCGGGGTGAAGATCTCGGTTCCGTTGTCGATCATGCCATTCCCGTCAAGATCGACTGCAAGGATACCGTCGTTGGACGAATTCCACGTCACATTGTCGGCTGCACCGTCAGCATTGAGATCGAACGCCGCCGTCGGACCGAAGGAATAGCCGTCGCCATTGAGATCGAGGATGATCGGATCGCCGGCGCCGACAAAGTTGGCGGCCGAGAGGCTGCCATAGCCGACGTCATTGATCGTCATGATATGCTCGACGACCATGCCACTGTTGCCAGGATTATTCGAGCTACTGATCGTCACCGAATAGATACCGGCATTGGCCGTGCCCGATGTGTCGGAATAGACGATGAAAGTATATGTTCCGGTGGGAATAGTATTGGTCGCGGCCTGGATAAAGCCTTCGATCGTCGATCCGTTTCCGTCGTCGCCGAGCGAAGCAGTAACCCACGCATTGTTGACCAGTTCGATGACTTCGATCCCGCTCCCGATGTTGGTCTGAGTTCCGGTCACGGTCAGGAACGTCCCGTCGGTCTCGCTTGTCCCATCGACTGCGATCGCAATCTTGTCCTGAGCCACATTGAAGTTGTTGACGATCGCAACCGTGTTGTCGCCGGGAAGAACATCGTTGTGGTTGAAGATAATCTTGTCAGCCGCGGTGTCGCTGCCGAGATCGACCGTCCAATTGCGCGAAGAGAGATTGCCAACGTTGATGGTAACCCGATCAGCTCCCGCGCCAGCATTGACGATGCTACCGTTTCCGTTACTCGCAGTGATCGCATCGTCGTTCGCCGAACCAATGATCGTGATCGCTTCGGCCTGATTGCCCAAGCTGATCGTCACGCCGGACGTTGCGCCCGCCGCCGAAATCACTTCGACATCGGACAAGCTGGCATCGTTCAGCCCGTTCAGATCGGTCGATGTAGAGGTAAGGACGATCGTGTCGGTGCCTCCGCCCAGATTGATCGTGCCCGAGCCGATCAGGATAGCATTCAGCTGGGCACCCGTGAGGGTGAGAGCATCTGCGCCGCTGCTACCGGACAGACTGCCCGTTTCGGTGTTGCTGACCGTCGTGATCGCGAAGCCCGAGATATTGACCGATCCACTGACGTTGACCGTCAGCACGTCGTTGTTACCGCCGGCGAGGTTGATCGTGTTGAACCCCGCCCACTGCTGCGCCGACATCGTCACCGTGTCGCTGCTGCTGCTACCGGTCAGTGTTTCGACACTGACGATCGTGCCGGTTGTGAAGTTGACCGTGGTCTGGTTGGTCAGAACGATCGCATCGGTACCGGCGCCGCCGTCGATGTATTCGCCCGCGCCGAAATTACCGTTGGCGAGGTTGAACGTGTCGTTGCCGCCCAGACCATACATATAGTCACTGCCGTTCTTGCCGACGAGCGTATCGTCGGCCCCGTCTCGGCCGACGAGAATGTCGTTCGCGCTGGTGCCGTTGAGCGTGCCGTTGCCCGCCTGCGCACGGTTGACCGTAACCCGCGCCGTATCCGTCGGCGTGGTCGAATAGAAGAAGCCGCCGCCATCCGTGTCATTGTCGGTGAAGGTGAAATTGCCGCCCCCGCGCGTCACGCCGGTCGCGTCGGTAACGCTGGTCGCTCCCCCGGTGATCGTCGTCCCAGCCTGATCATTGGCAAGCAGGGCTGCCTCCGCGATCTGAATCGCCGCACCCGAGCCGCTGGCGTTGGTGATGACGATGTCTGCGGCCGCGATATTGCCGCTTCCGGGGCCGCCACCTTCGACCACCGTCACCGACAGCGTCGAACCTGCCGTGTCGCCGTCGCGGTCGATCACCGAGTAATTGAAGACCTCGGTTGCGGCAGTGGGGGTGGAGTCGGGAGCATAGGACCAGATTCCCGTCACGAAGTTCAGCGTCAGCATGGCACCTTGCGGCGTGGTCGCCGAGATGCTGCTGCCCGTCACATTGCCCGTAAGCGCGCCCGACCGGGTGATCGTGTTGTTACCATCCCAAGTATAGGTCGTCCCGCTGATGGTGATCGACAGGATCCGGCCACCGTCGGCGCCGAAATTGTCGTTGGCATCCAGGTCGCCGCTGACCGGCAATGCCACAACGGCGTCGAGCAACGTCTGCACAAGAGCGTCGAAATCATCGGCACGAAGGACTGTGCCCTGGCCGTCGACATCGATATTCTGCAGCGGACCGTTGCTGATGCCGTCGCCGACGCCGATCGCCGTAACATTGACACCATTGTTGTTCACAAAATTATTCCAGGCGGTCGCCGTGGCCGAATTCAGCGCGTTGTTCGAACCTGTTCCTTCGTTCGGATTCCCGTCGCTCAGGAAAAACACCTGATTGTTGGCGGTTGGATTGGCTGTGTAGACACTGAGCAACTCATTGATAGCAACAGAGAAATTCGTATTGGAATCAAGGGGACGGCTCCCACCCTGCGACGGGTTGAGCGCGTCAAGTTGCTGAATGAAGCTGACGGGGTCGGTGAAAGGTCCCCAGCTTATGGCAGACGATGCGAAGCCCACCAGCCGGATCGACACGTCGCCGCTCGAACTGCCGAACAGCGCCAGCCCGGCGTCGCGCACGGCGTTGAGCATCGCGTTCAACTCGGTGGTGTTGAGGCTGCCCGAGAAGTCGAGCACGAAAGCCGCGTTGAAATCGAGCGTCGTTTCGGTCGTCGTGCCCGAATCCGCCGTCACCGTCGGACCATCATCCTCGAAGCTCAGCCGGTCGCCGAGGTTGATCGTCGCCTTGGCGCTGTCGCCGTCACCGTCGGTGACCGTCGCGGTCAGCGTGACCAGATTGGCCGCCGCCAGCGACTTGGCGTCATCGTGCGCTGCGCCGCCATTCGCGTGCATGATCGCACGCTGCTGGTCGAGCGTGATCGTACCGCCCGCATCGACCGAGATTGTGAAGACGATGGGGTCGCCAGCGCCAGTGCCGGCGCGGCCGACCACCTGGCCGCCCGAGATGCTGAGCACCACGGCCTGACCGGTCGCGCTGTCGACAAGGCCGGTCGAACCGGTGTTGATGCCCAGCGCATAGGTCACGGTTCCCGGGCCATCGGCGCCAAAATTGGGCGTGAATACCGCCGCGCTGACCGCATTGGTTCCAAGGTCCGATTCATCGACCGTCAAGGTAGGCAGCGGGGCGCCGACCGTGATCGACGGGCCGTCATCGGCGAAACGGATATTGTTGCCGAGATCGATGGAGGCCGTGGAACTCTGGCTGTCGCCATCCGCGTCGACAATCGTCGCCGTCCCGGTCAGACGGACCAGATTGTTCGCGAGAAGCGCAAACTGGTCGTCATAGGGAGGAGCGATATCGGCATTCGGCGCGTGATCGATTTCAGCATGCTGGGTCAGCGTGACAGCGCCCGTCCCGGCGTTGACGCCAAGCGAGAAAATCGTGTTCGCGGCGCTCACGCCCGCCGATGTGGCGGAGGTCGAACCGACGATCGTGCCGCCGGCCCCGGTGTACAGGAATATCGAGAGGCCGTTGCTGTCGAGGCCGGAGTCGGTCCCGGGCGCTGCGATCAGGCTGAGCGCATAGTTGAGGGTCACGGCGCCCGCGCCGTCCGATCCCGGTGCAGACGTGTGAGTGAACACACCGCCGAAATTCACGGTCGAAGTTGCTGTATCGGAAGCCGCGCCGATCGTTGCAGCGTCGCGGGTGGTCAGCAGGACGTTGTCCGTGTCGGTTGCGACAAGATTAACCGACGGGCCATCATCGTCGAAACGGATCTGCGCCGAGATATCGACGGTGCCCGAAGTCGCGGTATCGCCGTCGCGGTCGGTTGCCGTAACGATGACGCCAAGGCGGCCGGCCAGAAGCGAAACCGTATCATCGGGGTTCGTCGTGACCGGATGGTTCAGCGACAGATATTGTTCGACCCGGACGACACCCGTCAGGGGATTGATTTCGATCGCGAATGCGGCCTGATTATTGAAGGCGCCGCCGCTCACCTGGCCGACAATCACATTGCCCACAAGGACGAGGTTGATCGCCGAACCATCGGTCACCGTCAGGCCTGAGGCCGCGTTCGTCACGGTCAGCGCATAGGTCAGCGGATTGACGGTAGCTGCACCGTCCGCACCATAAACGGGGGCAGCCGTCACGACCGCCGATCCCGACGACGCCACGCTGATCGCGCCTGTA
Organism: Sphingopyxis selenitireducens; assembly: GCF_051550705.1. Classification (NCBI taxonomy): domain Bacteria; kingdom Pseudomonadati; phylum Pseudomonadota; class Alphaproteobacteria; order Sphingomonadales; family Sphingopyxidaceae; genus Sphingopyxis; species Sphingopyxis selenitireducens. The sequence goes on along the minus strand of NZ_JBPULG010000007.1, from coordinate 1,377 downwards.
CCACCGACATTCAGGTCGTCGCCCTTGGCGATCGCGCCGGTGTCGATGGTCGACGTCTGGCTGGTCGTCGCGGTTTCGTCGTTCAGCGCAATGGCCGCACCGGCGGCCGTGGCCGTCACCGTCGGTGCATCGTCGGTGAACACGAGATTCTGGCCGATATTGGCCGTTGCGGTCGCACTGTCGCCATCGCGGTCGGTGACCGTCGCGGTCAGCGTGACCAGATTGTCGGCCGAAAGCGACGTGGTATCATTGGGACCGGCGTTCGGAGTGTGCACCACTGCGCGGCTCTGATCGAGCGTGACGGTGCCGTTCGCCGCGACGCTGACCGTAAAGACCAGCGCGTTGGAGCCCGCGGTGCGTCCTTCGACGATGCCCCCGTTGAGGCTGAGGACGACCGCCTGACCGGTCGCCGTATCGACAAGGCCCGTCGAACCAGGATTGATGCCCAGCGCATAGGTGGTCGCATTGGCTGTCGCCGCACCATCGGCGCCGAACGACGTGGTGAACACCGAACCGAAGCTCGTGCTGGCATTACCCGCGAAATCGGATTCATCGACGGTCAGCATCGGCTGGATCGCGTTAGCGACCACGGTCGGCGTATCGTCATCAACGTTGATGCTGAGCGTTCCGTTCGCACCATCCCCATCGACGTCGGTGACCGTATAGTTCAGCGTGAACAGCTGGTTATTTTCGTCGTTGCCCGCTGCATGCACAATCGGTGCATTTTGCGTGACGGTATAGTCACCCGTCGCGGGGTTGGTCAGCGTTACGGTCAGCACGGTGGTGGCGCCCTGCTTCACGAGAAGATTGCCGCCCGACAGCTCATAGGTAAAGCCCGTCGGAGGGGTCCCCGTGGCCAGAAGCGCAAAGGTCAGCACACCGTCGCCGCCCGAACCGCTGAGCGTACCCGGGGTGTTCGCCGAATTCACATCATCGCCGACACCATTGGGGTTACCCCCGGCCAGCGCGTCGTCGTCGAGCAGAACGGTGGCGTTCGCCGCCACGACAGGCGTCGAATTGCCGATGCTGATCGCCAGCGTCGTCGTCGCAGTGTCGCCGTCACCATCGGTCAGCGTGTAACGGAATGTATCGGTGACGCCTCCCGGCGTACCGGCATTGCGGACATAGGTGTAACTGCCATCCGTGTTGATGGTCAGCACGCCATATTGGCCATTGACCTGGAAATTCCCGGTTCCGTCGGCATCGCTATCCGTGTTGGCGGGCAGGTTGACGCTGGCAATCGCCGAAACCGCCGCCCCGTCAGCCCCGGGCGTATCGGCGCCATTGTCGCCATCGCCGAGATCGCCGGGCGCCGCGTCGGTGATCACGTTGCCTGTCGCCGTTGATCCGCCGCCGCCGCTGACCGTATCGGTGTCC
>NZ_JBPULG010000006.1:437500-508747 GCF_051550705.1 Sphingopyxis selenitireducens | reverse complement strand
AAAATGCTGTCATTTATGCTATCCTGCGATCCTTCAAAACTTCTTCTCCCCGTCTTCTTTTCTTCCTCCTTACGAGCGCGGATCGCAGCGATCATCCCGGCAAGGTTCATCGTTCCGCGCAGAGTGGATTTCACCATCCCTGCCAGACATCCCGCAGGTTTGCGGGCGTGGTAGCGATGGCCAAAGGACAGGACGGCATTGCGCTGGATGATAATGACGCAAAGGGCAGCATGTTCGCGTCCAAGGCGAGCGCAGGCGGACTGCCACGACCGCTGACCAATCCCCATCTGGATAGCCATATGGAACGACGTTTCGACAATGCCGGGCCAAGTGGTTCCGCCAAACATCGGAAGAGCCTCACGATACTCGTCGGTAGCGATGATGGCGGCTTGCTGGGGTGACATGCACAGGTCGGGCGTTCGCGACGGCTCACCGGCGCTACAGGTTTTTGAAGATTGTTCTGGTGGTATATTGGGTGCGCAATTTTCTTCCGATCCATCGGAAATTTTCTGCGCACCGCCGCCATCGCGAAGCATGGTTAGGACTTCCGCCAAGGCATCCCTGATCGCCATGAGCCGGTCCAGGTCGGTGATGCGCGCCGTCCGCCCGTGCGGCAAAATCTCATTGGCCATCGAGCGCAGGTTCATCTGTTCGCTCGAACGGATGGCATGATTGATCTGACGGATTTCGGCCTTGCACTGATCGACCGCGCGATCTCGCAGCCGGATCGCTTGCAGCTTGTCCTGCAATTCGTGGAAGCGGAGAATCAGCGGAGCCAGATTGACGCCGGATGCCCAGATGACCCGCCCATCACGCCGCTCGCCATAACGCGCACCGTTGCCTCCCGTCGATCGGATCAGAAAGCCCGCATCTTCCAGTTCCCGTTCCGCGCCATTGACGGAACGGGGCGTGAGGCCGATCGCCCGTGCCGTAGTCACCACCTGTGACCAGACGGCGCAGACGCGGCCTTTGCGGTAATCCTCATCCGATGTTCTGAGGACATAGTGCCGAACCAGCGCAATGGCGGTCTTGGACAGGCGATAGTGGGATTTGGCGACCTGCTCGAACACGGACAGCAAATCGAAGCGACCTTGCCCTTCTGGCAGGCCGTCATGCGTGAGGGCGATGCTCATTGCACGGCCCCCGCATCACCGATACACTGAACACTCCAATCCCGAGCTATGGTTTGGTTCGCCCTCGCGTTGGTGCCAGCCTTCGCGGGGGCTTTATTTTGCCTGACAGACGGCCTGCGTCGGTTAGACACATGCCCCGCAACCGCTTGATTTCCCGTTGGGCGGAATCGACGGGTTAGACATTGGAAAGCCGCCGGATACCTCGATTGTAGAAGCCCGGCTCGGGCCTCCAACCATATTCACTGAACCCGCATATTTACGGTTTCGCCCGTGTAACCCCGCAATTGCGCGTCTTTCCTGCCCCGCATCGATCTCCGCGAACGGACTCCTGGTCCGGAACTGAGCCCGAAAAGGGGCAGAGTCTCTGGGCGATATTCTGCAGCTAAGGTTTTGGGAGTAGCCTATTCTGGCCGTCGGTCGTACGTTTGCTTTCAAGACGAAAGCACGAACACGCGCCTTGGAGCAGCCGCAGAGGTTAAGGTATCGCCGCCCTAAATGTCTCCCAGAATCGGCAGCGAAAAACCGAGTGCTTGCGCAGTGTTCGACCCGATCACGCCGTCAGCCGAACCGCGACCGAATTCACGCGTCTGAAACGCCATCACCGCCTCAATCGTGGCACGTCCGAAATCACCGTCAGGCACTTCGAGCGGCATGCCTTTGGCGATCAGACATTCCTGTGCCTTGTGCACAAGGTCGCCAGTCGAGCCGAAGCGTAGCGATTGCATGATATGCGAGTCCGGTAGTGCTGCGGCGGTAGCAACTTCGATCCCGCTGAAGAGCATATAGAAGAGCATATATATGAAGCGCGGCTGCCGCGACGGCGCGTCATAGGCGTTCTCGACGAATCGCTTCCACGGCCCCGTCTCGGGCTTGCCTTGTCGGGCGGAGGATTTGGGGTGGTGGCCGCCGGCCAGGGCATCGGCTACACTGGCGCGGCCGCTCCCTCCCTTAAGAACAATGGCTTCTGGCTGACCCGGGGCTACGAGGCCGACTGGTTTTGCGATGCCTTGAAGGAAGCGGGCATTGTCCCCTGCTGCCCCGGCCTGAAATCCCGGAACAAGGCCGTCACATAAGTCCTGACCCCAATGGACTTTCCTGCGCCACGTCATTCGAGCGTTCCGCTTCATAAAGTGGGGCGCATATTGCCTAGATGGACGTTTTAGGTAGGACACAGATCGGGAGGAGCGGGGTGGCAGCAGAATCTGTCTCCGAACTGGAACGGCTGACCCGGAAATTCCGGCCGCCGTTGATCGCCTTTTTTTCGCGTCGGGTCGCGAGCTTGGCCGAGGCCGAAGATATGACTCAGGAGGTTTTCGTACGACTGATGCGGACGCAAGCGAACATTGAAGAAACAAGTGCCGCCTATATTTTCCGGATCGCCGCGAATCTTGTCACAGATCGTGCCCGCCACGCTCTCGTCCGTCGGCATTTCTCCGACGCCGCGCGAAGCGAAGGCAGCGCCGGCATCGACCCCTTCGATCCCTTCCGAATCGTTTCGGCGCGTGAAAGCATTGCGGTCCTGTGGGCCGCAATTCAGGCGCTGCCCGAACCCACCCAGCAGATATTCATATTGCACCGCGTCGAGGATATTCCCAAGCAGACGATCGCCGACAATTTCGGATTTCACCTGCGAACGGTCGACAAGCATATTTCGCGTGCGCTTGTTTTTATTGCCCGCCGGATGAGGCCGCAGGTATGATCCCGCAGAACGATAACGACGGCTTTGCCATGCAGGAAGAACGAGCCGCCTCCTGGTGTCTTCGAATTGCCGAACGGCCGCTCATGCTCTCCGAGCAGGCCGATTTCGATGAATGGCTCGCCGCCGACGAGCGCCACGCTCAATGTTTCGAACAGATGGTGGCGGTATGGCAGTGCACTGACGCGATCGCGGAACTTCCTGGATTCCTCTCGCTCCGCGCCAAGGCGTTGACGATGATGGAAAATGCCCGACACCACAATGAGCAACCTTCACGAAGCCTGACCCGTCGCCACGCTTTCGGAGCGTTGACGGCGTTCGCATTGATGGGGGGCATTGGCGCTTGGTATCTGGCGGAAAGTCCCGACATTTATGCGACCGCCGTCGGCGAACGGCGGACCGTCCGGCTCGGCGACGGATCCAGCGTCTCGCTGGATGCCGCCAGCCGGATGCTGGTGTCATTCACCGATGAGCGGCGGGCGGTCACGCTCGAGCGCGGCCGGGCCAAGTTCGACGTGGCGAAAGATCCGCTGCGGCCGTTTACCGTGACAGCCGGTTCGCAGTCGGTGGTGGCGGTCGGGACGAGTTTCAGCGTCGAGTTGCTGCGCGGCCAACTCCGGGTCTTGTTGTTCGAAGGACAGGTCGCGGTTGTTCCGCGCGCCGTCGCGGCGGCCAGTGCGAAGGTGCGGCGACCAGCTCCGGCGGCGACCCAGCTTTTACCCGGGCAGGAACTGGTGGCCAATCTTTCGTCGGGAGCCGCCGAAGTTCTTCCGGTCGAAGCCGAGCGCTCGCTCGGCTGGGAAGGCGGCCGCGTCGATTTTGTCGATATGCCGCTGGTGGATGCGGTCGAACGGATCAACCGTTACGCCACGTCGCCGATCCTCCTCGGCGATGCCGCCGCGGGCCGCCATCTTGTCAACGGCGTGTTCGATGCTGGCGATACCGACAGCTTCATCAAGGGCGTGACGTCGCTCTACCCGCTGTCCGCACACGAAACGAGCGGTCGAATTTTGATCAAAACAGTAAGTTCCGGGGTCGATAAAGAAAAATATAGTCAAAGATAAAAATTATGGGCTGAAATCGGCGGCTGGATCGTCTTTATGACAGGGGGGCAATAATATCGATCCCTCGCATAGAGGGAGAGAATATGTCCAATCGTCGCTATTGGTTGTCGAGTCTTGCCGTCGGCGCAATGGTTGCTATGTCGCCGCCAGCGCAGGCCGAGGCCCGCCAGATTCAGCAGTTCGATATTCCGGCCCAGGATCTGGGCGGCGCGCTACGCGCCTTTGCGCGCGCGTCGGGCGTGCAGGTCATCTTCGACGGCAAGGCGGTGCGCGGCAAGCGCAGCGAGGCGCTTCGCTCGCGCGCGGGCGCCGAAGAGGCGCTTCGAGAATTGCTTCGCGGGACAGGGCTGGCGTATCGCCGCAACGGAAAGATCTTCGTCGTCAGCCCGATGCGGCGGATTGCGCAGGTCCCGGTCGAACTCGCGAGCGCGGCGCCGGTCGCAGTGGCTGCGCAGGCTCCCGCTAAGGAAATCAGCGATGGCGCCGAAATTATCGTGACGGCGCAGAAGAAGGAAGAGAAGATCGGCGACGTGCCGATCGCGATGACGGCGCTGTCGTCTGCGGCGCTCGACGATCACAAGATCGAGGGGGGAGCGGAACTGCTGCGCGCGGTTCCGAACATGAACTTCTCCAAAGCCAATTTCAGCATGTACAATATCTCGATCCGCGGGATCGGGACCAAGGCGATTTCGGCATCGTCCGATCCGGCCGTTGCTGTCAGTTTCAACAATACCCCGCTGATCCGCAACCGCCTCTTTGAATCGGAATTTTTCGATATCGGCCGCGTTGAAGTTCTGCGGGGCCCGCAAGGCACGCTCTATGGCCGGAACGCAACAGGCGGCGTGGTCAATATCATTCCGGCGCTTCCCGAACAGGACTTCGGTCTCGAAGCCAAGGTCGAGGTCGGCAATTTCAAGTCGATGCGCGCGCAGGGCATGATCAACGTGCCCGTCACCGACACGCTGGCCTTTCGCGTGTCGGGCGCGCTGACGAGCCGTGACGGCTTCGACTACAACACATTTACGCAGAGGCGCGTCAATGACCGCGACCTTTGGTCGACCAGGGCCATTGTCGCATGGGAACCGAGCGACCGCTTCCGGGCCAATGTCATCTGGCAGCATTTCGAGGAAGACGACAACCGGTCGCGCACAGGGAAGCAGCTTTGCACGCGTGACCCCGGCCCGGCGACGATAGGCGGCGTTGCCGTTCCGGAAAATATTCAGGGGCGCCTCAGCCAAGGCTGTCTGCCCGGCTCGCTATACGACGATGCGGCTTACGGCACCCCCAACGCCAGCGGCTTTGCGGCGGTGGTCGCGGGCAATAGTGGCTATGTGAAGATGGGCTATATTCCGGGCACAAGTACCGTTGCCCCTGGTCTCAGGCCCGGCGATCCCTTCGCGGGTGCCGCGCAATCGCGTAATCTGCGCGAGATTGCGACGAGCATCGATCCGGTGTTCCGGGCCAAAAATGATGTGTTCCAAGCCAATCTTGAATTCGACGTTACCGATGCGGTGAAATTTGTGTCGCAGACCGCCTATGCGCGCGATCGATATTTTTCGTCGCAGGATTATAACCGCTACGTATCGGCACCGATATTCAACGACACCTCGGGACTGGTCAACGGACCGCCGCAGATCATCATTCCGCTGCCCCCGCCGCTGCCGCCACTGGTCTTCGGGGAGCCGCCCATGCCGATCGACCAGTCCCACGCCGCGCCGGGCGGGATATTTTGCGACCCGCAACTCGGATGTTCGGACCGGATCCTTTCGATGGATCTCAGCCGGTCGCGCAACCGGCAATGGTCGCAGGAATTCCGCCTGCAATCGGATTTCGACGGGCCGTTCAATTTCAACCTTGGCGTCAATTATCTCGATTTCAAATCGCAGGACGATTATTTCGTTTTCAACAATCTCTATACTTTCATCGCCTATAACCGGAACAACAGGAATGAAAGCGGCAATTTTGGTAGTGAATTTGAATATTCCGATTGCGGACCCGCTGTAACGACACGCGATTGTATCTACATTGATCCCAATCCTGTTGGTCTGCTTGACGAGCAGGGGCATAATTACTTTCGCAGTCGTAACGATGTGCGAACCAAGAGTTGGGGCTTTTTCGGTGAAGCCTATTGGGACGTTGCCGAAAATGTGAAGGTTACCGCCGGGCTGCGCCTGACCCGCGACAGCAAGAGCGCGGTCTTGTATCCCAGCCAGCTTCTCCTGGGTGGGGGTGTAACCGGAGCCAGCGGCGGCACCGTCAGCGGTGGATACAAGGCCAATGACCCGCTCGCTCAGCGCTGGACAAAGCCGACCGGACGGCTGGTGATCGACTGGAAACCGGACTGGTCATTTACCGATGACAGTCTGGTCTATGCGTCGGCTTCGCGTGGGTACAAAGGTGGCGGGGCCAATCCTGCGCGCCCCGGTATCTCCGACGTAAACGTCCAGTTTTCTGATATTTCTCCGACGTTCAAGGCCGAGTATGTCAACGCCTTTGAAGTGGGTATGAAGAATAGTTTCGATGGCGGGCGCTTCACCCTTAACGCCACCGGATTCTATTATGATTACAAGGATTATCAGGTCTCACAGATTGTGGACCGGATTGCCCTTAACGAAAATTTCGATGCGACGAGCTGGGGGCTGGAATTCGAAGCGGCCTGGCGGCCATCTCGCGCTTTCCGCGTCGATACCAATCTCGGCTATCTGAAGACCCGCTTGAAGAGCGGTTCGCAATCGATCGACGTCATGAATCGCACACAGGGTGATGACGATTGGGTCATTGTCAGGCCGTTCCTTCAGGTTCCCTCCAATTGCATTGCGCCGCGCGCGTATGTGGAACGGATCCGGCAAGTCGATCCGTCCGCTTCGTTTTATGAGGCCTTTTACGCCTTATGCGGTGAATCCAAAATACTTGCAGGCAGCTTCGATCCCGCCGATGCGCTCAGCTATTACGCATCGGTTTTTGGCTTCGCTTACGATCCCTTTGCGGCGTATAATCCCGCTACGGTTGGTGCGTTGGTGCCCTATGATCCGGCGAATCCGAATGCGTGGCGCAGCCAGGTCAGCGGCGCCCCCAACGGCGGGCGCGGCTTCTTTGCTGACTTGGGCGGCAACGAATTGCCCAACTCGCCTCGCATGACCTTCAATCTGGGCGCGCAATATACCGCCTTCATCGAAGGGGGCGATTGGGAACTGACCTTTCGCGGCGACTATTACCGCCAGTCAAAGAGCTTCGCGCGCGTCTACAACACCGAATATGATCGCTTGAAAGCGTGGGACAATGTCAACCTCGCGATCACACTCGCGCGGCCGGCGGATGATTTTACGCTGCAGCTCTATGTCAAAAACGTCTTCAACAAGGCGCCGATCACAGACTCTTTCACCAATAGCGACGACTCCCTGCTCAGCACCAACGTCTTCACGCTCGACCCACGCATTATCGGGTTCAGCGCGACGAAGCGGTTCTGACGACAGGGCGCGCCGCACGCCTCCCCCGGTCCCCCGCGAAAGTGCGAGGGGCAGGGCATTGCGAATGCGGCACTTAAGCGTTTGCCCCTTTTTTGGGCCCGGAATGTGAATTGGTTTTCTCAATTGGTTTTCGAATAACACTGAAAATTTCAGAAATAAAATTGATAGCGCAGAAATCACATTTCTGCGCAGAAGATTTTTATACTAAATAATTAATAAGTATTAATTCTCTTAATAGTGAACTATTATTTAATATTGACTAATATTTAAAGGGATATTATTCTAACTTTGCATCGATTCGTTTGATGTTTTGTTATAAAAAAATCTAACAGGAGAGTTGATATGAAGAAGTTCTCTGTTATTTGCGCGGCAGCGCTTGCGCTTGCCGCTCCAGGCATTGCTCAGGCAGCCAGCCCGAATGGCGATCACACCTTTACGGGGACGCTTGAGGTTCGAAAGAGTTTGCCGCTATGGACGTCCTGCACAGTGACCGCCGTCGTCAGGGTCACAGGTGGTGTTCCCGTATTGCAGTCGGCTACGGTCAGCGGTGGCGGCGTGTGCGGGGGCATCAGCTTCACTGGTCTTCCTAGCAGTGCTCTCAATACTACAGGATTGCCGGTCGTTGTTGTGCCTGCTGTTGGCGTGAATATCACGTTCCCCGCCGGCACATGCAGTGGAAGCCTCGCTGTTCTTTGGAACGCCGGGCCGCCGCCCAGCATTACTTTTGTGGATGGAACCTCGAATATCCCCGGTAGCGGGGGAACCCCTTGCCGGATCAAGGGGACCCTTACTCAGACGGCTGCTCCGTGGCTGAGCCTCCCGTAATTCCGCTTGCGGTCGCTGTTCAAAGATGATCGGCGATTGAGATTTTTCGGGCACCTGCTGCCAGCGGGTGCCCGAATTTTTCAGGCATGGGAGTTCTACACGTCTACGATGCTCAATCTCTAACGCCTCCTCCCGGAACCGCTATCGCGACGCGATGGCGGGCTCCCACTTGGCGGGCGTCCGGCCAGGGCGTCCGTTTTTTGTCGCAGCTTTCGCATATCCCCGGCGCGATTTGGGAGCCGGGGTATTGTTTCAAAGGAGAGATGGTATGACAAAATGGACTGTTCTTGTCGCAACCTTGGCTGCCCTGGCCAGTCCGGGGATGGCCCGGGCGGCCAGTCCGGATGGAAATCACACCTTCGCGGGAACGATCGAGATCAAAAAGAATCTGCCTGCGTGGGTATCTTGCACGCTGACCGCTGTCATCAACGTCAACGCCGGCGTTCCCAGGTTGAATTCGGCAGTTATCACTGGAAGCGCCATTTGCCCGGCTATCTCTTTCACGGGTCTTCCCAGCACTCCTCTTGATACGACAAGTCTTCCGTTGGTCGTCGTGCCCAATGTCGGCATGAATTTTTTCGGCCTTTGTTTCGGCGATCTCAAATTCATCTGGGGCGGCACCGTAAATCCGCGGACCGTCACCTTTCAGGATCCACGGTCGGACCTTCCCGGCACCCCTCCGTGTAAGATCAGGGGAACTCTCACCCAGTCTCCGGGGTCGCTCAACCTTCCGTGATCTCGTTTGCGATCGCTGTCGGGAGGTGAATGGCCTTCTTATCTGATTGCGAGACAATTTTGATGCTTCGGAATTTCCATGAAGCTGTCGCTGACACGCGGGAACATCCGACCCGTCGCGGACCATTTTGCCTGCCGGTTTCGTTGATCGCGGCCTTTCTATGTGTCGCGGGTGCCGGCCGCGCCGATGCGCAAGCACCTGCATCGGGTGCGGGTGTGAAGCCTGCCGACGAAATCGAAAAACCTGTCGTGTCGGGGATGCCGGTCGATGCCGACCCGAGGGAGATCGTCGTCACGGCGCGCCGCGGCGAGGCGCTGGTCGAGCCTGAGACTGAACTCGATGAAGAACGGATCGGCGCTTATGGCGCGTTTACCATCGGCGAACTGATACGCGACCTCGCCCCGCTGATCGATGGCCCGGACAAGCCGCCGGTTCTGCTTGTCAACGGAAAACGGGTCGGCGAGTCGACGGGCATGGAAGGCTTTCCGCCTGAAGCCCTGAACCGGCTGGCGATCCTGCCCCCCGAAGCCGCGGCACGTTATGGCTATCCGGCCGACCGGCGCGTCGTGAACCTCGTACTCAAGCCACGTTTCGCAAGCTGGACCTTCGGCGGGGAGCTGACGCTGCCGACCGCTGGCGGGCGTGACGCGGAAACGCTTTCAGCGAACCGCGTCGCGATCAACGGACCGACCTATTGGAATGCCGGCGTGCGTCTGTCGCGCGCGCGCCGCTTGCTGCGCAGCGAGCGCCGGCTGCTTTCCGACGAGCAAGACCACTACAAGAGTCTGTTTCCCTCGACCCGCGGTGTAGATTTCACCGCGGGTGTCACGCGCCCGATCGGCGACTTTTCTGGGTCGCTGAGCCTTGGCGCTGCCGTGAACGGGAGTCTCGGCCTGCTCGGACGTGACGGTGACCGGCTGTTACACGACAGGCAGGATTCAAGATCCTTCAATCTCTCGACGACATTTGGAGGAGCGATCGGCGGCTTTCAGACCAGCTTTTCCGCCAGCTACGGGCGAAACTGGAGCGAGAATCTGTTCGAAAACAGCGCGTCGCTCGCGGGCCGCCGGAGCTGGTCGAAAAGCGACAACTGGAATGTCCAGCTATTTGTCAACAAGGCGGTCGCTGCGCTGCCAGCGGGACCATTGACCTCGAACCTCACGATCGGCGGTAATCGCAGCGTCTTGCGGTCCCAGAGCGGCGAGGGGCCCGCGAGCGCGTTTCGGCGCAACCAGCTCACGACCCAGCTGTCGTTGGCTATCCCCGTCACCAGTCGCGATAAGGACGTCCTCGGTGCGGTCGGCAATATTTCGGTCGATCTCGGCGGCGGCATCGACATCGCTTCGGACGAAAAAAGGCGATCGCGCTACACGGCGGGGCTCAACTGGTCGCCTGTTGCCGCGCTCGACCTGCGCGCGTCGCTGATCTATTCGGAGATGGTGCTGTCCGCCGAGCTTCTCCACGCGCCGCGAACCGAAACCACGATGCGCCTTTATGATTATCTCCGCCAGGAAACGGCCGAACTGGTCTGGATATCCGGGGGCAACCCCGACCTTCGCAGCGGCAGTCAGCGCATGCTTTCGCTCCGCGCGACGTTGCGCCCCTTCGGCAGCCAGCTGGCAACCTTCACTACGGACTATCAGCGGCAGGTCGGACGGGGCGGGGTCGCCCCGTTTCCGCAGCTTACTCCCACGACCGAGCGCATTTATGCGGACCGGATCGTCCGCGATGCCGACGGGCGTCTCGTTTCGATCGACACGCGCCCGATTTCGATCGAACGCGACTTCTTGTCGCGACTGAGCAGCGGCGTCACGCTGTTCTTCGCGGGCAAGCCCAAGGCGGCCGAGGGTGCGGCGCCGAAGGCGCGGATATGGGACGATGGGCAAATAACGATGTCGCTCACCCATGATTGGCAGCTGCGAAGCGACCAGCTGATCGCGCCCGGACTTCCGGTTCTCGACCGGCTGCGCGGCGACAGCGGCCAGTCCCGTCACACGCTGGCGTTGCAGCTCAATGCCGGGTGGCGGGGCTTGGGTACCAATCTCAACGGAAACTGGCAGAGCGAGGCTCGCGTTCGCGATGCGACGCGCCCCGACGGCCAGGGGGATTTTTTCTATCCTGCAACGGCGAAGTTCAATTTCGGGCTTTTCGTCGAGCCCGAGCGCCTTTTGCCGGCATCGGGCAGAAAATCATGGCTTTCCAGGCTTCGTGTTACGTTCGATGTCCAGAATCTGCTCGACAATTACCGCCGCGTCACACTGGCCAACGGTCGTGTTCCGACAGGATACCGGCGTTATGAGATTGATCCGCTGGGCCGCTCCATTCAGGTCGGCATTCAAAAGCAGTTCTAGGGTCAGAAGCCATTGATTTGAGATAGCGATTGTGATTCTGGTGGTCGCCAGAAGCCTGCATGATGAACGATCTATTTTGACTGAGAGCGAGCAAATGGTCCGGCTTCAGCCGTATTTTTTGACGTGACACCCGTCTTTCATCCAGCCACAATTAGAGGCCGACGGGTGTTGCCCCTAAGGATCAACTTCCGCGCACCGCGTCTGGACCGCGTCTTGAGGGGGTATGCAGAAAATTCTGGTGTCGACCGGTCTACGCGCACGAAGGAGAACCGCCATGGCCCAAGGTAGCGCCACTATTGGCCGGGATCGCTATCGCACCGAAATCCTTGTCGGCGGTCATGGCATCGTGGCGGACGAGCCGCCCGCGCTTGGCGGGCAGGGTATGGGGCCTGCGCCTTACGACCTGCTGCTCGCCAGCCTCGGTGCGTGCACCGCGATCACGTTGCGCATGTATGCCGACCGCAAGGAGTGGCCGCTCGAATCGCTTGAAGTTGCGCTGCGGCTGTATGGCCAGGATGAACGGCGGATCGATCGCACGCTGACGATTTCCCGGCTCGACGATGCGCAGAAGGCGCGGCTGGCCGACGTGGCCGAGCGCACGCCGGTGACGCTGACGCTGAAAAGCGGCTTGCCGATCGACACGCATCTTGCCTGATCGCCGCAGCGGCTGGACATTTGCGCCAAGGCAAAATATATACCGCCCGTTATGGAAATAGATACTCATCCGGCGACCAAGGGGCGTCCGCGCGAATTCTGCGTCGATGCAGCGCTCGCGGCGGCGCTGCGCGTCTTTTGGAGCAAGGGTTATGAGGGCGCCTCGATGGCCGACCTCACCGACGCGATGGGGATCACGAAGCCAAGCCTTTATGCCGCCTTTGGCAATAAGGAGGCGCTCTTCAACAAGGCGCTGGATCTCTATGAGCGTGAGAAGGCCGATTATATGCGCGCCGCGCTCGATGCGCCAACCGCGCGCGGCGTTGCCGAACGGCTGATGCATGGCGCGCTCGACATGTACTGCTGCCCGGAAAATCCCAATGGCTGTCTGGGCGTCATCACCTCGGTGGCGTGCGGTGCCGAGGCCGAGTGCATTCGCGAAGCGGTGCTCGCACGTGGTGCCGAAGCGAAGCGCGCGATGCTCGCTCGCTTCGCACGCGCGAAGGATGAAGGCGATTTTCCGGCCGACGTCGACGCCGAAGGGCTCGCCGCGCTGTTGACCGCCGTCAATCAGGGCATGGCCGTGCAGGCGGGCGCCGGGGCAACCCGCGCCCAGCTCGAGCGGCTGGTCGAAACCAGCCTGAAGCTGTGGCCGGGACGCTAGAAGAAAAATTTTTACCGACCGGTATGGAATGCGCTTGACGCAGCGCAGCACGGATTATATACCACTCAGTATATAAAGATAACTCTCCCCGTGTCGGCGCATCTTTTGGTGTTTGCCGAAGGAGCGCCGACATGCCTGAATTTTCCCAGCCTCTCCCCCCGACCGACCGCCGCACACCGTTCCTGCGGCGGTCGGGATGATTTCCGCCGCCAGCGCCACGCGGCGCGGCGGCCCTGCCAACCGAGAATAAACAAAATGCCCGCGCATTTGTGCCCGACACAAATGCGCGGCGAGGGCGGCGCTGCGCCGTTCCCATGATCATTGCCAAGACATTGGACCGAGGGGGCGCCTTCGGGACCGCGAACCCGTGCGCCGCTGCGCATCCGACCTGACCGACATAAAATGAAGGGGCATCGCCATGACCGTCCACACGCCGATCGAAAAAATCGATCCCGCCGATGCGACAATCCGCCGCGAACTGAAGGAATTGCTGGACCCCGGCAGGAAACGCCGGGTCGCATGGATCGCGGCGTTGCTGGTTCTGGTTGCGGGCGCATTTTGGCTGCTGCGTGATGGCGCCGCGCCCGCTGCCGCCGCGCCCGCGCCGGTGCTGACGGTTGCGGCGCCGCTGGCCCGCGAAATCACCGAATGGGACGAATATATCGGCCGGTTCGAGGCGAGCAAGTCGGTCGAGGTCCGGCCGCGCGTCGCGGGAGCGATCACGCAGATCCACTTTACCGACGGCCAGATCGTGCGTCAGGGGCAGCCGCTCTTCACCATCGATCCGCGGCCCTATCGCGCATCGCTCGCCGAAGCGCGCGCGGCGGCGGCGAGCGCGCGCAGCGACCTTGCGCTCGCGCGGCTCGAGCTTGAGCGCGCGGGTCGGCTCGTCGATATCGAGGCGGTGTCGCAAAGCGAGATCGACCGCCTCCGCGCCCGCGTTCAGGCGGCGTCGTCGGCACTCGCCGGCGCCGATGCCCGCATCGCGGCGCGCGCGCTCGACGTCGAATTCACCATCGTCCGTGCGCCGATGAGCGGCCGCATTTCCGACCGCTTGATCGACGCCGGAAACCTTGTGTCGGCAGGCGATTCGGGCGGCACATTGCTGACCACGATCAACGCGCTCGATCCGATCTATTTCACTTTCCAGGGGTCCGAAGCCCTGTTCCTGAAGTCGAAGCGCGACGGCGCCGAAAAGGGCGCAACGGTCGAGGTCCGCCTGCAGGACGAAGCCGGCTATCGCTGGAAAGGCCAGCTCGACTTCACCGACAATGGCATCGACCCCCGCTCGGGCACGATCCGCGCCCGCGCGCGCTTCGACAACGGGTCGATGTTCCTGACGCCCGGCATGTTCGGCAACATGCGCCTCTCGACCGGTCAGACGGTGCAGGCGCTGCTTGTCCCCGCCGCAGCGGTACAGACCGATCAGGCGCGCAAGATCGTCTATACCGTCGGCAAGGATGGCATGGTCGCGGCCAAGCCGGTCGAGCTTGGCCCCGAAGTCGATGGCCTGCGCGTCATCCGTTCGGGACTGACATCGACCGACCGCGTCGTCGTTACCGGTTATCAGTTTGCGCGCGCTGGCGAAAAGGCGGTGACCAAGTCTGGCCGCATCGCCGCGACGGCGCCGAAAACGACTGCGACCGCGACCGAACCGGTGTCGGCGCAGGCGACTTTCGCGCGGTAAATTCCTCCCCTCCCGCTTGCGGGAGGTGTCGGGGAGGGCCTGTGACGAACCCTCCCCGCTGTGCCCCGGATCCGGTCCGGGGCTCGCCGCCCCTCTCGCATGCGGGAGGGGATGACCAGAGTATTTTTCAGACAGGGGCTCTCCCATGCGCCTATCGCGTTTCTTCATCGACCGGCCGATCTTCGCGGCGGTCCTCGCCATCATCATCACCATCATCGGTGCGGTTGCCTATATCGGCCTCCCCGTGTCGCAATATCCCGACATCGTCCCGCCAACGGTGACCGTATCGGCGAGCTACCCCGGCGCGTCGGCCGAAACCGTCGCCGAAACGGTCGCGGCGCCGATCGAGCAGGAAATCAACGGCGTCGACAACATGCTCTATATGAGCAGCCAGTCGACGGGTGACGGCAATGTCACGATCACCGCGACCTTCAAGATCGGCACCGACCTCGATGCCGCGCAGGTGCTGGTGCAGAACCGCGTCGCGATCGCAACGCCGCGTCTTCCGGAAACGGTGCAGCGGCTCGGCGTGGTGACGCGCAAGACGTCGCCCGACTTCCTGCTGATCGTCAACCTCGTGTCCCCCGACAAGTCGCTCGATCGCGCCTATATCTCCAACTATGCGCTGACCCAGCTTCGCGATCGTCTCAGCCGTATCGACGGGGTTGGCGACGTGCGGCTGTTCGGCAATCGCGATTATGCGATGCGCGTGTGGATCGACCCCGGCCGCGCCGCGGCGCTCGACCTGACGGCGGGCGAGATCGTCGCCGCGCTGCGGCGTGAGAATGTGCAGGTCGCGGCGGGCTCGCTAGGCCAGCCGCCCTACGCGAACGGCAGCGATTTCCAGCTCAACGTCGAAACGCAGGGCCGCCTGACCGACCCCAAGGATTTCGCCAATATCGTGATCCGCAGCGATGCCGACGGCCGGCAGGTCCGCGTTGCCGATGTCGCGCGCGTCGAGCTTGGTGCCTCGGACTATAATTCGAACACCTATTTGTCGGGCGACCCGACCGTCATCCTCGCGACCTTCCAGCGTCCGGGATCGAACGCGCTCGCCGCCGCACAGGCGGTCGAGGCCGAAATGGCGGCGGCATCGAAAAGCTTCCCCAAGGGCCTCGAATATCGCGTCATCTATAATCCGACCGAGTTCATCGCCCAGTCGATCGACGCGGTGATGGATACGCTGTTCGAAGCGGTGATCCTCGTCGTCATCGTGATCCTCGTTTTCCTCCAGAAATGGCGCGCCGCGATCATCCCGGTGCTCGCGATTCCGGTCTCCTTGATCGGCACTTTCGCGGTGCTTGCGGCCTTCGGTTACAGCCTCAACAATCTGTCGCTGTTCGGGATGGTGCTCGCGATCGGCATCGTCGTCGACGATGCCATCGTCGTCGTCGAAAATGTCGAACGCAATCTGGAGAAGGGGATGAGTGCGCTCGAGGCGGCGCGTACCTCGATGGACGAGGTATCGGCGGCGCTCGTCGCGATCGTCCTCGTGCTCTGCGCGGTGTTCGTACCGACGCTGTTCCTTACCGGCCTGTCGGGCGCTTTCTATCAGCAGTTTGCGGTCACCATCTCGACCGCGACGATCATCTCGCTGATCCTTTCGCTCACCCTCTCGCCCGCCATGGCGGCGATCCTGCTGCGACCGCATGCGAAGCCGGTGGGCGAGGGCGCCGGAATGCGCTTCGTCCGCCGCGCGGGCGATGCTTTCAACCGCGCTTTCGAGCGGATGGCGAGCGGTTATGCCGACCTCACCGCGCGGCTGGTGCGTGCGCCGAAGAAAATGATGGCGACTTATGCCGGATTGATCGTCGCAACCGTCGGCCTGTTCTGGGCAACCCCCACGGGCTTCATCCCCGCGCAGGATCAGGGCTATTTCCTGATCGTTGCCAAGCTGCCCTCGGGCGCTTCGGTCGAGCGCACCGATGCGGTGCTGCAAAAGGTCGCGCAGCGCGTGCTGCCCGTCGATGGCGTGCTGGGGTCGGTGATGCTCGCGGGTTTCGACGGCCCGTCGCAGACGCTCGCCCCCAATTCGGCCGCCGCCTATTTCCCGCTCAAAAGTTTTGCCGAGCGGAAGAAGCTCGGCGTCACGCTTGAGGAGATTTTGGCACAAGCGCATGCGAACACCGCGGATATCACCGACGCGCAGATCGTGATCATCCCGCCGCCGCTGATCCAAGGGATCGGCTCGGCGGGCGGATACCGGATGATCGTGCAGGATCGCGGCGGCCATGGCTATGAAGCGCTGGCCAAAGTGTCGGGCGACCTGATCGGCAAGGCCGGGCAGACGCCGGGCCTCGCCAATGTCTTCACCTTCTTCGACGCGACCAATCCGCGCGTCTTTGCCGACATCGACCGCGCCAAGGCCAACCTTCTCGGCGTCCCGCCCGAGCGCGTGTTCGAAGCGTTGCAAGTCTATCTGGGGTCGGCGTTCGTCAACGACTTCAACCTGCTCGGCCGCACCTATCGCGTCACCGCACAGGCCGACGCGGCGCATCGCCAGACCGTGGCCGATATCGCCAATCTGCAAACGCGGTCGAATTCCGGCGCAATGGTGCCGATCGGTTCGGTCGCCAATTTCGAGGATCGCACGGGGCCGTATCGCGTTACGCGCTACAACCTCTTCCCTGCGGTCGAGATCGACGGCGACACCGCCCCCGGTTCGTCGTCGGGCGCGTCGCTGACGACGATGGAAAAGCTCGCGGCCGAAACCCTGCCTGCAGGCTATGGCACCGAATGGACCGACATCGCCTTCCAGCAAAAGGCGGCGGCGAACACGGCGGGGATCGTCTTCGGGCTCGCGGTGCTGTTCGTCTTCCTCGTTCTCGCGGCGCAATATGAAAGCCTGACGCTGCCGCTGGCGATCATCCTGATTGTGCCGATGTGCCTGCTCGCGGCGATGGTCGGCGTGAACCTGCGCGGGATGGACAATAATGTCCTGACGCAGATCGGGCTTGTCGTGTTGATCGCGCTCGCGGCGAAAAATGCGATCCTGATCGTCGAATTTGCCAAGCAGGCCGAGGAACAGGACGGGCTGTCGCCGGTCGATGCCGCGGTGCGCGCGGCGCGCGACCGTCTGCGTCCGATCCTGATGACCAGCTTCGCCTTCATCCTCGGCGCGGTGCCGTTGCTGATCGCGAGCGGGGCAGGGGCGGAACTGCGCCAGGCGCTCGGCACCGCGGTCTTCTTCGGGATGATCGGGGTGACCGCCTTCGGCCTCATCTTCACGCCGACCTTCTACGTCGTCTGCCGCGCGCTCGGCGACCGGATTGCCGCACGGCGAGGGCGGGGATCGGGCGACCACGGCGCGGCGCTGCCCGTGCCTGCGGAATAAGGAGAATGACCATGATGCTCCGCAACATACTTACCGCCGCTTCGGCGCTGACGCTCGCTGCCTGCGCCGTCGGTCCCGACTATGCGCCCCCGCAATCGGCGTCGGCCCCGACCGCGACCGGTTCGTTCCTCACGGCAAGCAGTCCCGCCGTGACGCTCGATCCGGTCGCGGCCGACTGGTGGCGCCTCTATGACGATCCGGTCCTCGACGGGCTCGTCGCCGATGCGCTGGCCGCCAATACCGACGTTCGCGTCGCGGTCGCCAATATTGCAAGGGCGCGTGCAGCCTTGCGCGGCGCGCGCTCCGACCGGCTGCCGCAAGGCCAGATCGGCGCAGGGGCCAATTACGGCCGTAGTCCCGAGGGTCAGCGCTTGCCCGGTGCCGATCGCGAGGACTGGTCGGTCGATGTCGGGCTGAACGTCGCTTATGAAGTCGACCTGTTCGGCCGCGTCAGCCGATCGGTCGAGGCCGCGCGCGGCGATGCTGCGGCTGCCGAAGCCAATGCCGATGCGGTGCGCGTGATCATCGTGTCCGATACGACAGAGGCTTATGCCGACGCGGCATCGGGTGCGGCGCGGCTCGACGTCGCGCGGCGGATCGTCGGCCTGCTCGATCAGCAGGTGATGCTGACCGGCCGGCGCAAGGAAGCGGGGCTGGCGACGGGGCTAGACCTCGCTCGCATCACGACGCTGCGCGATCAGCGCGCCGCCGATATTCCTGAAATCGAGGCTGTCCGGCAGGCGGCACTTTTCCGTCTGGCAACGCTGACCGGCCGCCACCCCGGCGCGTTGCCGGCCATTGCCGCCGACCGCAATATCAGCCTCGAGATCACCGATCCCATCCCGGTCGGTGACGGGGCGGCGCTGCTCAAGCGCCGCCCCGATATCCGCGCTGCCGAACGGCGACTGGCCGCCGATACCGCGCGAATCGGGGTTGCGACCGCCGATCTGTATCCGCGTATCACGCTGGGCGGTTCGGTCGGGTCGACAGGCGGGGGCTTTGGCGATGTGTTCGGCGGCGGGCCTCTCCGCTGGCTGCTGGGGCCGCTGCTCAATTGGGCGTTCCCGAATCAGGAGCCCGCGCGGGCGCGAATCGCGGCGGCCGAGGCCGATACCCAGGCGTCGCTCGCCGAGTTCGACGGCACGGTGCTGCGTGCGCTCGAGGAAACCGAAACCGCGCTCTCCTCTTACGGGCGCGCGCTCGAACAGCGGCAGTCGCTGCGCGCGGCGCGCGATCAGGCCGAGCGCGCGGCAAGGATCGTGCGCGCGAAACGACAGGAAGGCGCATCCGATTCGCTCGAATGGCTCGATGCCGAACGGACTTTTGCCGAGACCGAGGCCGTGCTCGCCGCGCAGGACGGGCAAATCTCGCGGCGCCAGATCGCGCTCTTCCGCGCGCTGGCGGGCGGCTGGTCGAGCTAGCGCCGCGTCAGATGACCGGAGCGGCCTGCGTCGAGGGCGACCGCAAGTGGCGGTCGAGCGCGCGCAGGCCGCGGGTCAGGCCCGCGCGGTCGATGACGCCGCCCAGCGAAATGCGGAGCGCCCTCTCACGCGCATCGTCACGTGCATCGTACGCCGCGAAGCGATCCGACGGCACCGCCGACAGCCCGTCGAGGCTGAGCGAGGAAGCGAGCATGTCCGGGTTGCTGTCGTCGGGAAGGGGCAGCCACAGATGATATCCCTCGGGATGCGCCGAATAGACCGCATCGCCGAGGATGGTGCGCGCCAGCCGCTGCCGCCACACGGCTTCGCTGCGCACTCCGGCGGCGAGCATGTCGAAGCTGCCGTCCGCAAGCCAGAGCGACACCATCGCCGCGTTGAGTGGCGGGGCCATCACGGCGCTCTCATGCTGGGTCGCCGCAAGCTGTACGGCCTCGATGGCACCCGGCGCGCGAACAAAGGCGACGCGCAGCGCGGGCGAAAGTATTTTCGACATGCTGGCGATGTACCAGCCCATATCGGGGGCGAAGCTGGCGATCGGCGGCAATGGTACATGCGGTAGCAGGCCATAGGCATCGTCTTCGATGATCTGAACGCCCGCGACCTTGGCCCATGCGCCGATCGCCGCCCTTTCCTCCGCCGCGACCGTCATGGCGGTCGGGCTGTCGTTGGTCGGGACGACATAAAGCGCGCGCAGCGGCGCGGTGCGATGCGCATCGGCAAGCGCGTCGGCGCTGATCTCGCTCAACGGGACGAGCGTGACGCCGATCCGCCGGGCGATCGCGCGAAAACCGGGATAGAGGTGTTGGCCGCATGCCACGCGGTCGCCGGGCCGCAGAATGGCAGAGGCGATGGCATGCAATGCGTTCTGCCCGCCGGCGGTTACCAGCATCTGCTCGCTGTCCGATGACAGCCCAATCCGCGACAGCAGGGTGGCGCCGGCCTCACGATCGGCCGCCGCCCCGCCGGGGCGCTGATAGTGAAGCCGTGCCAGCCCGTCGCCCTGCGCCAGCATATCCAGCGCCGCCGCCATGGCCCGGGGCAGGCGGCCGTCGGCGGGCATCGGCGGGCTGTTCATCGCGATATCGGTCTGGCCGGCTGCGGCCGCCGCGCCATTTTTCGCGGTCGGGCTGATGAAACTGCCGGCGCGTCCGCGCGCGACGATCAGGCCGCGCTGCCGCGCCAGATCATAGGCCTTGGTCACGGTGGTGAGGTCGATGCCGAGCGTGACGGCAAGGTCGCGCTGCGGAGGCAGGCGGTCGCCATGGCGGAGTTCGCCGCGGGTCACTGCAGCGGCGATGGCGCTTGCGACCGCCTTATATTTTGGTCCTGCGATCCCGTCGATGTCGGGCCGCCATGCGTCAGTCGCCACGCCGTTCGTCCGCTTCCCGCTTTTCCCGCGCGTGGAGCTTGGCCCACAGATGCTCGGTCCCCGATTCCTGTGCCTTGTTCACATATTGCGAGGCGACGAGCCAGCCCTTGATCGCGCGCAGCGGCAGCACGCAGCCAAGGACCATCAGCGGAATCGAAAAGACCAGATGCACCCAGATCGGCGGGTCATAGGCGATTTCCAGCCACAGGATGAAAAAGGTGAAAGGAAAGGCGACGATCATCTGCGAGAAGAACGCCGGGCCGTCGTCGGGGGAGGCGAATTTATAGTCCAGCCCGCAATTGTCGCATTGCTTGGCAAGCTGAAGCCACGACCGGAACATATGTCCCTTGCCGCATTCGGGGCAAAGCCCCTGCCAGCCGGATTTCAGAATCCAGCGCAGCTTTTCGTCGCCCACATCATTCCGTAACACGCGTGCGACTCCATCTATGTGCATGCAATATTGCATACATAAAGCAAAGGCGTTCGAGAATCGACGGGAATTTTCTTATATATAAATCACGTATTTTCAATAATATAAATATCATATTCAGATAATGGAATTTTATGCATGGATATTTGCAAAAAATATATCATGCATAATTGGCCATATTTAGCTCCCGTCAGCGCTTACCGATAGCGTCAGCTATCCCGGCGGCCGACGATCTGATAGGCTCGACGTCAGACAGGGGTTTGCGACTTATGCGCCAATCGACCTATCCAGCCTTTGCTGCGCTGTGCCTCGCCATTTCGGTCGCGGCCCCGGTCAAGGCGCAGGAAAAAAACGACCCCTTCCTGCTCGCCGAAACCGATGACCTCGAAGTGCGCGCCCGCGTCGAAGCCGGCCTCAATCTCGTCGCCGAACATAATCTCTTCTGGGAATTCGCAGAGACGGTCGCGGGCAACAGCGATTTTGATTCCGATGGTGAGTGGGCCGAATTTTATGTGAAGCCCGGCATCGCCTTCCAGTACCGGCCCGGGGAGCGGACGAGCCTTTATGGCGCGGCGTCGGTCGTCGTGTCGACGACGGCGGGAACCGATGCCTTTGCCGCCAGCAACACCGGGCAGGCGACCGTCGAGGAGCTGTATCTGGGATTCCGGCGCGGCGACGAAAAAGGGACGCGGTTCGATGCCTCCTTCGGTGCGCGCGAGTGGAAGGCGGGGACGGGGATGCTCCTTTCCAACGGCGGGTCGAACGGCTTTTCGCGCGGCGCGCTGAAACTCGGCCCGCGCCGTGCGTGGCGTGTCGCGGGGCTGGTGACGGCGGCGAGCGGCGGGGTGCAGGGCACCGCCTTCTATCTCGATCCCAATGAGGCGCCCGACAATGACACCGGCACGCATATCGCCGGCGCCGACCTGCGCTACGACGCCAATGCCGGCAGCTTTATAGGGGTGACGATGGGCAAGGTGCTGGACTCCTCCTCGCCCTATCCAAAGGCTGCGCCCGGCGGCATCGGCGTGCCCGATTTCATCGCGGGCGGCCGCGACGGGCTGCGTTTCCTGTCCGCCTATGGCCGGATCGCGCCGACCGGCGGCCCCCTCGAGAACGCATGGATGGGGCTCGACCTCGCCATCGAGCGCAACAAACGGATCGACCTCAAGGCATGGGCCGGGCGCGCGCAGGTTGGCTATGCCTTTGCCGATCAGCCGTGGCGGCCGACGATTTCCTATGTCTATCAGAGCTTCTCGGGCGACGATCCCGACACGCCCGCGCTCGAACGCTTCGACCCGCTCTATTATGAGGGCAATCCCAGCGCCTGGTCGACGGGGTCCAAATCGTCGATGGTGTTCATCAATTCGAACATCAACGCGCATCAACTGGTGCTGAGCGTCGCGCCGAGCGCGCGCGACACGATCACGCTTCGTGCTGCGCGGATCAGTGCCAATAAATTGCGCAGCCCGATCCAGTTTGGGCAGGCGACCCGGGTCGAGTTCGAGGATGGCATTGCTCAGCCGATCGCGGGGGTGACGCGCAAGCATCTCTCGGACGATCTCTTCCTCGAATATCGGCGCATCGTCACGCCCAATGTCTATTTCACCGCCGGTTTTTCCATTTCGTCGCCGGGGGCGGGGATCGATTCGATCGTCACCGACGTCACCGCGCCGCTGTGGACCGGCGGTTTTGCGAATGTGGTCGTCAACTTCTGACAGGGGAAACATCATGGCCTGGACCGACTCCACCATCGATCGCCGCATGCTGCTTGCGCAGGGCGGCCTCGCCGCGGGGCTTCTGGCGACGGGTGGGCGGGCCATGGCGGAGGATGCGGGCGCCGCAACGATATTCCACGGCGGCCCGATCCTGACGATGGAGGATAGCGCGCCGAGCGTCGAGGCGATCGCGGTGCGTAACGGACTGATCGTCGCTGCCGGCACGCTCGACGCCGCTAATGCCGCCGCCGGTCGCGGCGCGAAGCGCTTCGATCTTCAGGGGCGGACGCTGCTGCCGGGCTTCTTTGACCCGCACGGCCATGTCGTGATGGTCGGGCTGCAGGCGCGCTACGCCAATCTGCTTCCCGCCCCCGACGGCGAGGGCGATTCGATCCCCGCGCTTCAGAAAATCACGCGTGAATGGATGCGTAAACACGCCGATCTGGTGCGCAAGACGCAGCTGGTCATCGGCTTCGGTTACGATGATTCGCAACTGCGCGAACAGCGGCATCCCACCCGCGCCGAACTCGATGTGATCTCGAAGGATGTGCCCATCCTGCTGCTTCATCAGTCGAGCCATATGGGGTCGGTGAACAGCGCCGCGCTTGCCGCCGCCGGTGTCACCGCCGCAACCCCCGATCCGGCCGGCGGCGTCTATCGCCGCGAAGCGGGGTCGAAAGAGCCGAACGGCGTGCTGGAGGAGACGGCGCTGTTCGCGATGATGGGGGTGTTGCTCGCGCGCCTCGACGCGCAGGCGAATATGGAGATGATCCGCGAGGGCGCGGCCTTTTACGCAAGCTTTGGTTATACCACCTGTCAGGAGGGCCGCTCATCGACCGACAGCTGCCGCCTGATGGAAGCCGTCGCCAGTCAGGGGCTGCTGCCGATCGACGTGCTGACCTTTCCCGACGTCCTCAATTCGACCGATGCGATGGAGCTGCCCGCCTATCGCAAAAATTATGTCGGCCGTTTCCGCATCGGCGGGGTCAAGCTGACCATCGACGGGTCGCCGCAGGCGAAGACCGCATGGATGTCGCAACCCTATTTTATCCCGCCGGAGGGGCAGTCGGCGGCCTATGCCGGCTATCCCGCGATCACCGAGAAACAGGCCATGGATGCGGTCGACCTCGCATTTGCCCGCGGTTGGCAGATTCAGGTTCACGCCAATGGCGACGCCGCAGTCGACATGCTGATCGCGGCCGTGCGCGCGGCGACAAAGAAGCACGGCGCCGCCGACCGCCGCCCGGTGCTGATCCACGGACAGGTCACGCGCGAGGATCAGGTCGATCAGCTCAAAGCGCTGGGGATCGTGCCGTCCTTCTTCCCGATGCACACCTTTTACTGGGGCGACTGGCACCGCGATTCGGTGCTGGGGCCGCGGCGTGCCGAGAATATCTCGCCGTGCGGCTGGGCGCTGCGGCGCGGGATGCGTTTCACCTCGCATCACGATGCCCCCGTCGCCCTGCCCAATGCGATGCGCGTGCTGTCGGCGACCGTCACCCGCCGTACCCGGTCGGGCGACATATTGGGCGCCGACCAGCGTGTGCCGGTCGATGTCGCGTTAAAGGCGATGACGCTGTGGGCGGCGTGGCAGCATTATGAGGATGACCGAAAGGGATCGCTCGCCCCCGGCAAGCTCGCCGATCTGACCATATTGTCGGACAATCCGATGACGATCGACCCGGACCGGCTGGCGAACATCAGCGTCACCAACAGTTTCAAGGAAGGCCGACCCGTCGCCGGCGGTTCGGCTTAGTCCGATCCGCCATCGTTTACGGCGCTTTTACCAGTTCCAGTGCATGACATGCCGATATGTTTTGCGACTGGGGATAGATGATGGACAGCATGCGCGGACTGCTTTCGGGCAGCCACGACCAGGATGACGGGGCCATCGACGCGCCGCCGGTCGTCGGCGTCGACGAACGGCGGATGCAGGTCCGGGCCTATAATCACTGGGCTTCGCTGCTCGCGAACCGCGCTTATCCGTCGGTCGAAGACCTCAATCTGGACCATATGGGCGATTTCGGGCCGCATTCGGTGCTGCTCGATTTTACCTCCGGAATCGACAATCCCGGCATCGCTTTCCTCGGCGACCGTTTGCGTGCCGAATCGCAGATCGAAGAAGACGTCCATTATATCAATCAGATCCCCGGGCGGTCTTTGCTCTCGCGATTGACGGATCATTATCTCCAGATCATCGCCAACCGCGCGCCGATCGGTTTCGAGGCCGAATTCGTCAACGATCGCGGCGCAACGATCATGTATCGCGGCATCCTGCTGCCCTTTTCTTCCGACGACGACACCATCGATTTCATCATGGGCGTCATCAACTGGAAGGAAGCGGCGCCCGCCGACGAATCGGACGAACTGCGGCTATCGGTCGAACAGGCCCTGCGCAGCGCCGCGCCGCTGACCGCGCCGGTGCCGGTGTGGGCCGACGGCCCCGATTCGGAACATATTGATGAGGATGCGGCACCCGGATTTGCCGCGCTGGGTGATGGCGACGGCGACGATATGATTCTCGATCTGGCGATCGACGAAGATGTCATATCGCTCGACCCCGACGACGATGCCGAACTGGCCGACTGGCTGGCGCTGGCGCGGGAAACCGCCGAACGGGCGATGGCCGCCGACAGCCGCAGCCGCAGCGCGCTTTATCAGGCGGTCGGCAAGGCGTGGGATTTCGCGCTGGTCGCCGAGGCGCAGCCCGAAGCCTTTGCCGCGCTGCTCGACGATGCCGGGCTGACGGTGCAGGACCGCGCCCCGATGACCCCCGTGGTCAAGCTGGTGTTCGGCGCCAATTACGACAAGACGCGCCTCGCCGAATATGCCTGTGTCCTTGGTCATGCCCGGGATGAAGGCGTCGGCCGCGGCGCGCTCGCTACCTATCTCGATCGCTATCCGGGCGGCCTTAAAAAGCTGGTCAAGGATGTCCGTGCGCGCCGCAAGCCGGCCGATGAAAACGCCGATGCGAAGCTCGACGCATTGCGCCGCGCACACCCTGCGGTGATTCTCGAACATGACGCCGATGACGCCGAATTCGTCGTGTTGATCGCGCGGACGATGCCGGGCGGCCATATCGGAATCGTGGCCAAGGCAGCCGACGATCCGGGGCTGGTCGCAAAGCTTGCGCGCAAGGCGGTGCCGATCAATCCGGGCGGCTGACAGTACTCGCGCAACAGACAATCCAAAAATTGAAATAATTTTGCGTAGAGGCGCGAACGAGGCCTTGAGCCGCGCGCGCGGCGGGCGCATAGGGTGACGTAGCGAACGGGCCCCCGCCGATCGTCGGTAGAGGTCCGCCAATTTCTGGTTCGGGATGCTGCACCTCATGCCTCAAAATAAGTCCGATAATTCGGAACTCGACACACCCACCCCCTCCACCGTCAAAGTGCCTTCGAAAATTGCCGCTGCCTATCTGGCCGCGCTGCACGGCAGCGCGCTGCCCGGCGAGGGCGACGACATGGACAAGGCCGCGCTGACCGATGCGGCGCAGTTTACCGCGCGCGCGGCGCTCGACCGGACGGCCGACGCGCCGTCGCTGCTTCTCGAACCGATCGCGGCCGACGGCACCGACCGCCGGATGCGGCTGGTGATCATCAACGACGACATGCCCTTCCTTGTCGATTCAACGTCACAGGCCGTTGCGGCGCAGGGGCTGGCGGTTCACCGCATCCTTCACCCGGTCGTTGCGGCAAAGCGCGATGCCAAGGGGCATCTGCAGGAAGCGGGCGAGGGCGAGACCCGCGAATCGGTCATCTATATGGAATTGGAACGCGGCGACGCGCGTGCGCGGCGCCGGCTTCTCGACGGGCTGGAAACCGCGCTGCGCGACGTGCGCGCGGCGGTCCGCGACTGGCGCGCCATGCGCGCCGCCATGCTTGCCGATGCCGCGATGCGCGTCGAGGGCGAAGCGGCGGAGCTGCTGCGCTGGTTCGAAGGCGGGGCGATGACCCAGCTCGGCCACGAATGGCGGACGCGCGACGGCAAGGTTCAGGATTCGCTGGGGATCAGCGAAAGCAGCGACAGCCAGCTTCTCTCGCCCGCGGCGCTCAAGGCGGCGTTCGAATGGTTCGACGCGCAGGTCAAGTCGGGGGGCGGTTCCGCGCCCTTGCTGATCAAATCCAACCGTCTGTCGGCGGTGCACCGCCGCGTGCTGCTCGACCTCGTCGTTGTCCCCGAAATGAAGGGCAAGACGGTCGAGCGCCTGTCGATCCATGCCGGGCTGTGGACCAGCGCCGCGCTGTCGACGCCGCCCGCGAAGGTGCCCGTACTCCGTGCCCAGCTCAGCGCGCTGATGACGAAATTCGGTTTCGATCCGACCGGCCATGCGGGCAAGGCGCTTGCCCATGCGCTCACTGCGCTGCCGCACGATCTGCTGATCGCGTTCGACACCGCGTCGCTTGAAGAGCTGGTGCTGACCTCCATGTCGATCACCGACCGGCCGCGGCCGAAGCTGGTGATGGTGCGTAGCGCGCTTGGCCGGCACTTGTTTTTCTTCGTCTGGCTGCCGCGCGACGAAGTATCCACCGGCCGCCGCCTCGCGGTCGAGGCGCTGCTGGTCCGCGAAGCGCATGCCGGGGTCATTGGCTGGACGATGGTGCTCGAGGATGGCGGCGCCGCGTTGCTCCGCTTCACGCTCGACCTGCGCAGCGGCGGAGTGGTTCCCGATACCGAGGCGTTGAATCACCAGCTCGAACAGATGGTGCGCGGGTGGCAACCCGAGGTCGAGGCGTCTCTGGCAAAACAGGGGGATGCGGGCCGCGCTGCGGCGCTCGCCGCGCGCTTTGGGCCGCTTTTCCCGGCCAATTACCGCAATCTCTATAATCCCGAAGAGGCCGCGCGCGATATTTTGCGTCTCCGCGATCTCGACGCCGACACGCCGCGCAGCGTGCGGCTCGCGCGCACCACTCTCGACGGCGACGACCGGCTGCGGCTGAAAGTCTATAGCGCGGTCGGACCGCTGGCGCTCTCCGACGTCGTTCCCGCGCTCGAACATTTCGGTTTCGAGGTGCTCGAGGAAATTCCGACCACGCTCGGCACCGGCCGCGCGATGGACGGCGAAGCTGCGGATGAAGAGACGCCGCTGGTCATCCATGACTTCTCGCTCCGCCTGCCGGCATCGGTCGATGAACTCGCGCTCATTCCTTATGCCGAAGTGATCGAGGGCGCGATCGTCGCAGTGCTCGACGGCCGGGCTGAAAATGACGCGTTCAACGAACTGGTGCTCGTCTCGCAGACTGATCCGCAGGCGATCGTCTGGCTGCGCGCCTGGTTCCGCTACATGCGCCAGGGCGGGTCGAGCTATGGTCTCGACACGGTGGTCGCGGCGCTTCGTCACGCCCCCGCGCTGACCCATGCGCTGGTCGAACGTTTCCGCGCGCTCCATGATCCGGCGTCGCACGACGCCGACCGCGCCGCCGCCCTTGATGCAGAGATGCAGGCGGGCTTTGCCGCGATCAAGTCGATCGACGACGATCGTATTCTGCGCCTGTTCCATGCCGTCATTGGGGCGACGCTCCGCACCAATGCCTTCGCACCCGCAGCCGAAGAGGCGCTGGCGTTCAAGATCGACTCCAGCCTTGTGCCCGGCCTGCCGAAACCGCTGCCCTGGCGCGAAGTGTGGGTGTACAGCCCGCGCGTCGAGGGCACCCATTTGCGTGCCGGTCCGGTCGCTCGCGGCGGCCTCCGCTGGTCCGACCGCCGCGACGACTTCCGCACCGAAATTCTCGGGCTGATGAAAGCGCAGCGCGTCAAGAACGCCGTCATCGTGCCGACCGGCGCGAAGGGCGGTTTCTATCCCAAGGCGCTGCCCGATGTGTCGCTCGACCGCGATGCGTGGTTTGCCGAGGGGAAGGAATGCTATCGCATCTTCATCCGCTCGCTGCTGTCGATCACCGACAATCTCGTCGCGGGCAAGGTCGTGCATCCCAAGCATGTGGTCATCCGCGACGGCGACGATCCCTATTTCGTCGTCGCCGCCGACAAGGGCACCGCGACCTTCTCCGACGTTGCCAATGCGCTGGCGCTCGAACGCGACTTCTGGCTCGGCGATGCCTTCGCCAGCGGCGGGTCGCACGGCTATGATCACAAGGGCATGGGGATCACCGCGCGCGGCGCGTGGATGTCGGTGCAGCGTCACTTCGCCGAAATGGGCGTCGATGTGCAGAGCGACGCGGTGCGCGTCGTCGGTTGCGGCGACATGTCGGGCGACGTGTTCGGCAACGGCATGCTGCTGTCGAAATCGATCCAGCTCGTTGCGGCGTTCGACCATCGTCACATCTTCCTCGACCCCAATCCCGACGCGGCAAAAAGCTGGGTCGAACGCGACCGGATGTTCAAACTCCCGCGCTCGAGCTGGGACGATTATGACAAGAAGCTGATTTCGAAGGGCGGCGGCGTCTTCCCGCGCAGCCAGAAAAGCATTCCGCTGACCCCTGAGGTTCAGGCGGCGCTCGGCCTCTCGGTTGCCGAGATCGATCCGGTTTCGCTGATTTCGGCGATATTGAAGGCACCGGCCGATCTGCTCTGGTTCGGCGGCATCGGCACCTATGTGAAGGCGGCGGCCCAGAATAATGCCGAGGTCGGCGATCCCGCCAACGACGCGCTGCGCGTCGATGCCGAGGATCTGCGCGTCCGCGCGGTGGGCGAGGGCGCCAATCTGGGCGTCACCCAGGCCGCGCGCATCGCCTTCTCGATGAAGGGCGGGCGGATCAACACCGACTTCATCGACAATAGCGCGGGCGTCGACTGCTCGGATAACGAGGTCAATATCAAGATCGCGCTCAACCGCGAAGTGATCGAAGGCCGCCTCGAAGAGGGTGATCGAAACGAACTGCTAGTACGAATGACCGACGACGTCTCGGCATTGGTGCTCGAGGACAACCGCTTGCAGGCGCTCGCGCTGTCGATCGCCGAAAAGGGCGGTGCGGCGGCGGTGCCGTCGCTGGTGCGGATCATGGAGACGTTCGAGGCATCGGGCCGGCTCGACCGCAAGGTCGAAGGGCTCGCCGCTAACGACGAGCTGCTGCGCCGCGCGGCGGAAGGACGCGGACTGACCCGGCCCGAACTCGCGGTGCTGCTCTCGACCGCGAAACTTGCGCTGCAGGACGCGATCGAGGCCAGCGACCTGCCCGACGATCCGGCGCTCGCGCCGGATCTTGCGGCCGCCTTCCCAACCGAAATGCAACGCGATTTCGCTGCTGCGATCGCCGACCATCAGCTGCGCCGCGAAATTATCGCGACCAAGATCGCCAATCGCATCATCAACCGCATGGGTATCGTCCATCCCTTTGAACTGGTCGAAGAGGAAGGCTGTGCGCTCGGCGACGTCGCTGCGGCCTTCGTTGCGGTCGAACGATTGCTCGAGATGAAGAGCCTTTGGGCCGAGCTTGATGCAGCGAAGATCGACGAAGGCATCCGCCTGTCGCTCTTCACCCAGGCGTCGTCCGCGATGACTTCGCAAATGGCGGATCTGTTGCGCGTCGGGCCGACCCCCGCGCAGCCGGGGCCGCTCGTTGCGCGGCTTGAGCCCGGGGTCGATCGCCTGATGACTGGCGTCGACGCGCTGCTCAGCCCGTCGGTCAAGCGCCAGTGGGATATGCTGAGCCAGCAATTGCTCGACGCGGGAGCGCCCGAGGCGCTGACTGCGGCGGTCGTCCGCCTGTTCAAGACCGATGGCGCGATCGGGATCGTCGACCTTGCCGAACGGCGCGGCGACGACGAGATTGCGGTGACCCATGCCTTCACCCATTTGGGCGAGGCGCTGGGGCTTGATTGGGCGCAGACGCTGGCGGCGCATATGAGCCCCGCCGATCCCTGGGAACGCCTGCTGGTCAACAGCCTCGCCCGCGATTTTCAGCAGATGCGGCTGGGCTTCCTTGGCCAACTTCCAAAGGGCGACCTCGACGCTGCGGTGACCAAATGGCTCGCCGAGCACACCCCGCGCGTCGCGCAATTCCGCGCGACGGTCGAGCGGGCCCGCACGATCCCGAATCCCAATGGCGCGATGCTCTCGCATATCGCCGGGCAGGCACGCGGATTGCTGGGGCGGTAACAGCCGCTGTCATTGCGAGCGAAGCGAAGCAATCTCCAGCTATCGGCCTTGAGCCAGATCGATAGTCGGGGATTGCCGCGTCGCCCTTGGCTCCTCGCAATGACCATTTAAGGAAAGCGATCAAAGTCCATGCCGTTTCAACCTCGCGTCGCGATTCTCGTCCCCGCGCCTGACTATTTCGAGAAGTGGCAACCCGCCTTCGCGCGCAAGGCGGCCGCGCTGACCGCGGCCGGTTTGGTCGTCGAACAAAGGCCGTGGACCGACCCCGGCGACCTTATGGGTTATGACCTGATCCTCCCGCTTTTCGCATGGGGCTATCAGCGCGATGTTTCGCGCTGGTACGCGCTGCTCGACCGGCTGGAGGCAGAGGCCTTGCCTGTCGCCAATCCGGTGCCGGTGCTGCGGTGGAACAGCGACAAGGCATATCTTGCGGAACTTGGCGCCAAGGGGGTTGCGGTCGTGCCGACGGTCGAAATCGCCACGCTCGACGATACGGCTCTGGCGGCAGCGCGGGCGCAGCTCGGCGCCGAAGAGGTCGTCATCAAACCCGCCATTTCGGGCGGCGCCGACGGTACGCATCGTATCGCGGGGGGCGACGCGATTCCCACCGACGCGCAAGGCCAGCGACGACTCGTACAGCCGCTGATGCCGGGCATTTTGACCGAGGGCGAATATTCGCTCTTTTTCTTCGCCGACAAGTTCAGCCACGCGATCGTCAAGCGTCCCGCGTCGGGCGATTTTCGCGTGCAGGAACAATATGGTGGGCGCGAGACGGCATGGGACGCGAACGAGGCCGCGCGTCAGCTGGCGACGGCGGCCCTCGCGGCCGCCCCGGCGCCGCCCGTCTATGCGCGCGTCGACATGGTCGGCGACGCGGCGGGCAAACTCCACATCATGGAACTCGAACTGATCGAGCCGTCATTGTTCCTGCATCACGCGCCCGACAAGGGTGCAGCGTTCGGCCATGCGGTTTATGCTGCCATCTAGTCGCCGCGGCTCCGCCACAACCACTGCCTGATCGCCGAGGTCAGGTTCGGTGGATCATCCGCCTCCATCCGCTCGACGTCGATCCGTGCGACGAGGGCGTTGACCGGCAGTGCCTGCCGCGCCGCTTCGGCCTCCAGCGCGGCCCAGAACATCGGTTCCAGGCTGATCGATGTCGGATGGCCCGCGATCGTCACCGATCGTTTTATCGGGGGATGATAGATTGACGGCATCGGGACAGTCTACGGCCTGCGATGGCAATGGAGGTACGATTTATTTGGGGTAGATCGCAATTTTTCTCATCCGTAAACAGGCGAGAAGATCGGGTGCGAGAAGGTAATGACACAAGGATTTCAGGCCCTCACCGAAAAGGAAAAGGAAGCGCTGCGCCTGTTGGTTCAGGGCTATGATGCGAAATCCATGGCCCGGCATCTGGGGCGTTCGGTTCACACCATCAATGAGCGGCTTCGCGACGCGCGGCGCAAGATGGCGGTTTCGAGCAGCCGCGAGGCGGCCCGGCAGCTGCGCGAGATCGAATATCCGAACCCCGAATTTCTGGGGCCCACGCCTTTGGGGGATGCTGAGGCCGCTATCGGCATGAAAGAGCTTCAGGCACCAGCTCCAGCGCCGCGCCTGTTGCGCCGCTACGGCTGGATCGTCGGAGGAGTTTTTATGTCGTTCAGTCTTGCCTTGCTCGCCCTTTCATCCCTGTCCGGGACCGGGCAAGCGCCCACCGCGCCGCAGTCTGCGGTACCTGCGGCCGAAACCGCGACAGTCCGGTCAGTGCGTTCGTGGTTCGCCCTCGTCGATGCCGGGGACTGGGACGGAAGCTGGAATGCGACCGGTCAGTCGTTCAAGTCGCTCAACACGAGCGACACTTGGGCGGAGGTGTCGCAGTCGGTCCGCACCCCGCTCGGCGCGGTCGTATCACGCGCGCTGATCGGCGAAGAAAATGTCCCCGCGCCGCCCTATGGCTATCAGGTCGTGAAATTCAGAACCAGTTTTGCGCACAAGGCCGATGCGATCGAAACCCTCTCGCTTGCCCGCGAAAATGAAAGCTGGAGGGTCGTCGGCTACACGATCGAGTGAAGGCAAAGGAGGCGCCCTTCCACGCGGAAGGGCGCCGTCGACACCGTCAATACATATGCTGTCCGCCGTTGATCGACATCGTCGATCCGGTAACAAATCCTGCATTCTCGCTGCACAAAAATGCGACGCCGCGCGCGATTTCGTCGGCCTGACCCAAGCGCCCGACCGGAATCTTCGCCACGATCTTCTCGAGGACCTGCGGGGGCACTGCGGCGACCATGTCGGTGTCGATATAGCCCGGCGCGATCGCGTTGACTGTCACGCCCTTTTTGGCGCCTTCCTGTGCCAGCGCCTTGGTAAAGCCGTGAATTCCCGACTTGGCGGCGGCGTAATTGACCTGACCATATTGGCCCGCCTGACCGTTGATTGACCCGATATTGACGATCCGGCCCCAGCCGCGCTCGACCATGCCGCCGAAGGTTGCTTTTGCCATGTTGAAGCAGCCTCCCAGATTGATACGCATCACATCGTGCCAATCGTCATAGCTCATGCGGGAGAGGGTGCCGTCGCGGGTTATGCCGGCGTTGTTGACCACAATGTCAACTTCGCCGACTTCGGCGGCGACGCGTGCGCAGCCTTCGATGCAGGCCGCGTGGTCGCCCACGTCCCACTTATAGGCGGCGATGCCGGTGCGTTCGGTGAAGGCCCGCGCCTTGTCGTCATTGCCGCCATAATTGGCGACGACGGTGATTCCGGCTTCCTGCAATTTGAGGCTGATTGCCTCCCCGATGCCGCGAGTTCCGCCAGTAACGATTGCAACGCGTGTCATAAATTAAGCTCTCCCACAGAGTTTTCGCGTTCAGACTAGGGTGCGTCGCCGGGAGCCGCAAGTTGACCGGAACGTCAATCGCAAAGCTATTCAGGCAGCTCGGATCAAAAGCCGGGCTGGGCGACAGGCCGGTCGAAACGGCCCATCGCGAGATCCGCCTTGCGCAGCGCGAGGACAAGGCGATGTTCGTTGCCGAAGACCCATCCCATGAGCGTGCTCGACGGCAGGTCGAGCAAAGTCGCGTTCGCCTCCGGGTGGGTGTCTGGTGGATTGCCGATGCTGCCTGCCTCATGCGCGGCGAGCTCACGGCACCATGGGTCGATGATCGCGCGTACAGCGTCGGAAAGCGCGTCCGGATCGGTGGTATAGGCGCGCCGCGCATGGTCGAACCAGACACTGAAATAGTCATGGACCCACAACGGGGCACCGGGATGATGCTGAGTTAATGCAAGGGTCTGGCTTTCGATCCGCTCGGCACCGGGGCGGCCTTCGGGATCGGGGTGCCGATGAATCTTTGTCCAGCAGATTGCGCGGATCGCCTCCATGACCGCAGCCGCGTCGCCGGTCGAGAAGGCGGCCTTGTGCGCACTGTCGCGGATGATCGCGATAATTTCCTCGGCGCGGATACGGGCGTCGCGGTTTGTCGCCGCCGCGGCGTCGGTTGCGTCGACGAGTTCGCCGAGCGAAGCGCGCATATTTTCGAGTTCTTCGCGGGCCGCCGGATCGTTGCCGCCGGCATCGAGCGCGGCGAGGCGGCCTTCGACATGCGCGACCTGTGTAGCGAGCGGCGACGGGCCATCGACGTAGCGCCAGAAGCGTTCGATGCGCATGGCCAGTATCTCGGCCAGCGCGACCATCAGGTCCCAGTCAAAGGGATGGAAAGCGGGGTCGGCGATGTCAAAGCCGGCGCGGTAGAAGCGGTCGCCGGGGGCATCGTTCGTGGTCCCGGTCTCGACCGGGTCGCTGTCGCCGGGGCGTACCGCGATCAGATCGACCGGCCATGCGGGGGTGCCCGATCGGCAGAAAGGCTTGAGATCGCCGAAATGCAGGGCATCGCGCGGGGTGAACCATTGTTCGGCATCGTCCTGCGCGCGCGGCGGATCGATGGGCTCGCCCGGATCGGCGACAGGGATG
This sequence comes from Sphingopyxis selenitireducens, assembly GCF_051550705.1. Taxonomy (NCBI): domain Bacteria; kingdom Pseudomonadati; phylum Pseudomonadota; class Alphaproteobacteria; order Sphingomonadales; family Sphingopyxidaceae; genus Sphingopyxis; species Sphingopyxis selenitireducens. The sequence continues at coordinate 474,148 of NZ_JBPULG010000006.1, read as the reverse complement.
ATCGCCATATCGCCGTCGCGTGGGTGGGTGAAGACGGCAAAAGCACCGTCACGCGGGCCCAGACCATCCCACAGATCGCGGGGCAGGTCGCCGAAGCTGATCTGGGCGATAAAGGCCGCCGGAATTTCGCGAATCTCGGGCCAGGTCGTGCCGTGGTCGAGGCGCGGGCGCCCGCCGAGCCAGCTTGTCGGATGTGCAGCATTGCGCGGCGGAACTTGCAGAACGAGTCGAACCGCGACCGTCCCCGTATCGCCGGGCTCGATCCGGCCAGCCTCTTCCTCGACCTGTGTGACGATCGCTTCGAGCATGTGCTCGACATCGGCCTGCGAGGCCTCACGCGGCGCGCTCGGTTGGGGTCGTTCGGCGACGAGGAGGTCGGCGTCAGCTCCGGGCGCGGCTTCGGTGGGGCTGGGGAGCGGCGCTTTGCCGCTGATACGGGCAAGGCGTGCGGGTGAGATTTCCACCGGTGCTTCCATTGCGCGATTCCGGCGCGGCAGGCCGATTTCGCGAGGCAGGCGGGATGTGCCGGGGCGCTTGGGCTGGCTGGCATTGCGGCGCCATCGCGCCACCAGAAAGACGACAAGCAGGAAGGCGAGCGTCACCCCGGCGAGCGACAGGGCTGCCGACTGGATCTGGCTCATTGCGACTCCTCCACCTTGCGGGCGCCCCTTGGCATACCCGCGCGCGGACAGTCTAAACAAAGCTCCTAAACAGGACGTAACCGCCGGGGGATCAAAGCCATCCGCCCAGTTCGCGGCGGATCAGCGTTTCGATCATCGCTTGGCCCGGCGTGCTGTCGTTCAGGCAGGGCAAATAGGCGAACCGGGTGCCGCCCGCGCCAGCATATTGTTCCTTGCCGCGAATCGCCAGTTCCTCAAGCGTTTCGAGGCAGTCGGCGGCAAAGCCCGGCGCGAAGATCGCGACGCTTTTGCCTGTCCTGCCAAGGTCCGCCAGCACATTGTCGGTCGCAGGCTCGAGCCATTTGGCGCGTCCAAAGCGTGACTGGAAGGCGACCTCGACCGGCCGTCCGAGCGCGTCGGCGAGCAGGCGGGCCGTCTTGCGGCACTGGCAATGATAGGGATCGCCAAGATGTAGCGTGCGTTCGGGCATGCCGTGAAAGCTGGCGAGCAATATGTCGGGGATGAAATCGAGCGCGGCGAGGCTCGTTTCGATCGATGTCTTCAATGCGCCGATATAGGCGGCATCGTCATGATAGGGCGGCACGGAACGTAGCGCCGGTTGCCAGCGCAGCGATGCGAAATGGGTGTTCACCGCATCGACAACGGTCGCGGTCGTTGCGCCGCAATATTGCGGATAAAGCGGCGCGACGAGGATGCGCTGGCATCCTGCTGCGATCATCGCGTCGAGTGTCCGGCCGATCGCGGGCTCGCCATAGCGCATCGCATGCGCGACCATCACGCCATCGCCGAATGCCGCTTGCAACGCGTCGGCCTGGGCGCGGGTGATGACCGCGAGCGGCGATCCGGCCTCGGTCCAGACTTGCTGATAGGCGTGCGCCGATTTTTTCGGCCGGGTGGTCAGGATGATCCCGCGCAATATCGGCTGCCACAGGATTCGCGGGATTTCGACGACGCGGCGATCGGACAGAAATTCGGCGAGATATTTACGCACCGACCGCGCATCGGGCGCGTCGGGGGTGCCCAGATTGACGAGCAGTACGCCGATGTGCGGCGTCGCCACCGGCGGATGCGAGGGGGGAGGGAGGGTCATAGCGGATGTCCGGATAGCGGGATGCGGCGGATGCGGCGGCCGGTCGCGGCAAACATCGCATTGGCGATTGCGGGCGCGACGACGGGCACCCCGATCTCGCCGATTGCGCCGGGATCGCGGTCGCTGTCGATAAATTCGATCAGGATCTGCGGGGATTGCGAAAGGCGCGGCAGCCCGAGTTGTCCAAGCTTGCGGGCGGTTGCTACGCCGCCTTCATAATCGGTCGTTGCGCCGACTGCGGCGGCCAGGCCAAAGATCAGCCCGCCTTCGATCTGTTGCCGCGCGATCGCGGGATTCACGAGGCGTCCGGCATCGACGACCGCGACAAGCTGTTCAACCTGTAGCCCCTTGTCGCTCTGCCGCGCCGTTGCCATCAGCGCGATATGGCTGCCGCGCATCGAGTGGCAGGCGAGTCCCTGTGCGGTGCCCGACAACCCGCCCTCCCAGCCGCCGAGGCTGGTCGCGGTGAGCAGGCAGCGCGCGAGCAAAGGCGCCTTGCCGAGCATCGCCATGCGATAGGATAATGCGTCGGATCCGGCGCGCGCCGCCATTTCGTCGACGAAGCATTCGGTGAAAAAGGCGGTATAGCTGTCGGCATTGCCGCGCCAGCGGGCCGTCGGCAGGCCGATGTCGGCCGGACAATGATCGACCGCGACATGCGGTATGGCGTAGTTATTCGCTGCGCCCTCGACTGCGGCGGCGTCGGCCTTGCCCGCCGCGGCGCGCTGGGCGACATCGGCGGGCGTGTTGTCGAAAAGACGGTCGCGAAACTCATGATTGGTCGATGGCACGGCGATGCGCGCGACCAGCGCATCAATCCCGCCCGCCGCGTAGAGCGTCGCGGTCATCCGCGCGCGTGCCGGGGCGCGGGGCAGGTCGCGCATAATTTCTTCGGCGCGTGACCATGCGAGCTGGACGGGGCGCTTCACCTGCCGCGCAATGATCGCCGCCTGCACGGCAACGCTGTGGTCGAGGCACGCGTCGAACGAGCCGCCCGCCATCATCGGGAACAAAGTCACCATCGATTCGGACAGTCCGGTCGCGCGCGCGATCGCGGCGCGGCACTGCGCGGGGGCTTGCGTTGCGACCCAGACCCGGACGCGATCGCCATCGAGCGCGGCGGTGGCCGTGCGTGTTTCGATCGGTGCATGAAGTGCGGGGGCGACGGCATATTCGGCCGCGATCTTCGTGCGCCCTTCCATCGCATCGGCGACATCGCCTTCGCTGACGATGCGCCAGCCATCTTCCTTCAGCGCGGCCTTGAGCGCCTTGTCGATGCTGTCGCTGGAAATCGGCGCGCCCGCGGTTTCGAAAACGGGCGCGAAGCGGTCGAGCGCGCGGTTCGCCGCCCACCAGTTGCGCGCGACCGTCGCTACCCAGCGTTCGTGCCGGACGACGTGCAGCAGGCCGGGGGATTGCATTCCGGCCTTGCTGTCGATGCTCTTCAGTCGCGTTGCGCCGAGTGGGCCCTGGCGGATCGCGGCGAAGACCATGTCGGGAAGGCGGATGTCGCCGGCATAATTGGCCGACCCGTCGATCTTGGCCGGGAGGTCGAGCCGCGTCAGTTCCTTGCCGTAAAGCGGGTCGGCGCTGTTCGATCGATAGACGGGCTCGGCGGGCGGTTCCAGCAATGCCGCCGCCGCCGCAACGTCGGCGAAGCGCAGCTTTTTGGCGCCGAAGGTGACGAAACCATCCTGCGTGTCGCAGTCTTCCCAATTGGCGTCCCAGCGTCTGGCCGCCGCCATCATCAACAAGGCGCGCGCCTGGGCGGCCGCGGCACGGCATGGCTCTTCGAACATCTGCACCGACGAACCGTTCGCGGTGAGCATCACCGCATTGCGTATCGCCCATTCGCGTCGCGCCCAGCCGCGCACGTCCGACACAAAATCGGGGACGCCGCTGCGCGGGGTGAAGGTCGCGCTATCCGCGTCGACGAGCAAGATGTTGGTATAGAGCGGGCTGATCGGCGCGGTTTCGACCGCGATCGTCCGCCAGTCGGCGCCGAGTTCATCGGCCATGATCTGGGGCAATAACGTCGTGACGCCCTGACCCATTTCGCATTGCGGGACGATCACGCTGATATGGCCGTCGTCACCGATTTTCAGAAAGGCGTTGAAAATATGCTCGTCGGACGCGGCGGTCAGATTGGGCCGATAGTCGCGCGGCCATACGCTCCATGCCAGCGCAAGGCCGCCGGCGGCCGTTGCGCCCACCAACAGGGAACGGCGGCTGACATGCGGCAGGCGCGATTTGCTTCTCCCCACAGTGTCGCGAATGCCCGCCATGCGGGCTGCTGATAGTCAGCGGGACGAATCGGCGCAAAGAAAATCGCCCGTTCGCGTGGATGGATTGAGTTGCCCCTATGTCTTCGACAACGCGAAATCGACGCGCACCGATACCTGCGATTCGCTGACCCCCGGATTGAAGGGTGCCGTCGCCGATTGTTGCACGGTGGCATTGGCGGCGTCCGCCTCGGCATAATAGGGCATCGGGGGCGGGGTGTCGCCGCCATCGCGGATGATCAGGATGCGATCGATCTTGAGCCCTGCTGCCCCGGCATAAGCGTCGGCGCGCGCTCGCGCGGCGCGATAGGCGGCGGCATAGGCCGATTTTGTCGCGGCTTCACGATCAGACACGCGAAGCGTCGGCCCCGACAGGATATTCGCCCCGGCCTGCGTTGTCGCCCCGACGGCTTCGCCTGCCTTGTCGATCGCGCGTACCCGCACTTCGACCTGGTTCACCGCCTCAAACTTGCCCTTGTTGGCACCCCAGTCGATCCGGTTCACCGTTAATTGCCGGGTCTGGAGGTCCTTGTCGGCGACGCCAAATGCTTTCAGAGCCTCCGTCACCTTGGCCATGGTTTCATTATTGCGCCGCGTCGCATCCTCGCCCGATTGGGCGATTGTGCTGACCCCCGCTGTAAAGCGCGCTTCGTCGGGTTTTGTTTCGGACCGGCCCGTGGCGGATACCGACAGCAGGGTTTCGTCATAGTCGACACCGCGCGGATCGGTTGCCTTGTCGCTGCACCCACCGAGTGCGAGCAGGGGAAACAGTATCAGAGTCTGGAAGCGCATGTCTCTTCTCCCGTTGGCCCCGTGCTAGCGCACGCGGGGAACGAAGGGTTTCGTTACCACCCCCATGGCGCGGGCGGTGGTGCGACCGGATGGCCATAGTCGAAGGCGACGCGGAAGTGCCGGCCTTCGCGGTTCAGGCCATAGGTGAAGCTGTCGGCGGTGGTTTCGACCGACCAGATATTGCTGTTGGAAACGCTGCGCCCTGTCGCGGTGAACATCGCGATCGATTCGGCATCGACGGGAAAGCTCTGGCGGGTGGCGCTGCCCGCTTCAGCGGTATCGCCGCCATAAAGCGTCACCGCATCGGCGCTGCCGTCGGCGTGGCGATGATCGTGCTTCAACCGCAACCCGGTTGGCGTCCGGGTGATGATCCAGGTGCGCGATCGGTCCCAGCCCCCATCGGGGCCGAGCCCGTCGATGTGAAAGGGGATTTCGATGCGGTCGGCGGTGCAATGGCGGATGTGCATCACCATCGCCTTGCCGCGCATCTCGGCGTCGGCTTCCTGATCGCTCGCGAGGGTGCCGGTATAGGCCTGCCCGCAACGCGCCGATAGCGCAGCGAAAAAGGCGTCCTGCGGGTTGGCGGCGGCGGGCGTGGCAGCGCAGCCCGCGAGCATTGTCGCGGCAAGCAGGGCGAGGGCGGTTTTCACCGGAGCAATCCCAGCCGCGGAATTTCGACCATCGGACAGCGGTCCATGACGACCATCAACCCGGCCGCATCGGCGCGCTTCGCGGCGGCGTCGTTGATGACACCCATCTGCATCCACACCGCCTTGGCGCCATGAACGATCGCTTCGTCGACTGCGGCGGCGGCATCGTCGCTGTTGCGGAAAATATCGACCAGTTCGGCGGGCGGCTCGACATCCGCGAGGGTCGCGACGACGGGCGCGCCGTGGATCGTCTTGCCGGCGTGGCCGGGGTTGACCGCGATCACGTCATGGCCTTGGGCGACGAGGAAGCCGAGTACCTCGTTCGAGGCGCGGGCCGGATTGGGCGAAGCGCCGATGACGGCGATGCGGCGCGGGCTTCCCAGCAGATCGCGGATCTCGCCTTCGTCGTTGATCGCCATGCTATTTCCCCTGTTTGCGTACCTTGAGCCAGTCGGCGACCTTCGCCGCTATGGCATGAAACGGCTCGCCCGCCGGGTCGGTTCCGGCGGCGGGCGGTACGCCGCCATCGCTCGCGAGACGGATACCCATCGACAGCGGGACGCGGCCAAGGAAGTCGAGCTTCATCGTCTTTGCCGCCGCCTCGGCGCCGCCGCTCCCGAACGGGTCGCTGACCTCGCCGCAATGCGGGCAGGCATAGCCCGCCATATTCTCGACGAGGCCGATGATCGGCACACCGGCCTGATCGAACAGGCTGATCGCGCGCGTCGCGTCCATCAGCGCAAGGTCCTGCGGGGTCGATACGATCACCGCGCCAGCAGGCTTGTGCTTCTGGATCATCGTCAGCTGGACGTCGCCGGTGCCGGGGGGCAGGTCGACGACCAGCGTGTCGATGTCACCCCAGCTTGCATCGACGAGCTGCTCGAGCGCCTTGCCCGCCATCGGGCCGCGCCATGCGATCGCCTGTCCGGGCGCGGCAATCTGGCCCGTCGAGAGCATCGGGACGCCGTAAGCATTGGGGACGGGGGCGAGTTTCGATCCGCGCGCTTCGGGCTTCACGCCTTCGCTGTCCATCAGCCTCGGCTGCGAGGGGCCATAAATATCGGCATCGACCAGCCCGACCTTCACGCCCTGACGCCGCAATGCAACGGCCAGATTGGCGGCGAGGGTCGACTTGCCAACCCCGCCCTTGCCGCTGCCCACTGCAATGAGGGTCATTGTCTTCTTCTCGGCAGTCATCGCGATGCGGACTTCGCTGACGCCCTTTTCGGCAAGCAGGCCGGCACGCAGCTTGTCTTCGAGCGGCCCCCGATCCTCAGCGGCGATGCCGGTGACGTCGAGGATGACGGCAAGCGTGCCGGCGTCGTCGAGCAGGCGAAGTCCCGAGGCGCGACCGTCGCTGAGCGCGGCGGCGGCGGTGGTCAGGCGGGCGATATCTGCGCTGATATTGGTCATCCCCAGCGCAGATAGGCATCGCGGGGGCTATTGCCAGCCATTTTCGCGTGCCCCCCTGTTAATCGCGCTCGCCGACCCTATAAAAGCATCCATGAGCAATAAAAGTGAAGGCAGCATGGGACGCCGCGCCCCGGGGGGATTGCGGCGATTTTTCGGGATGATGAGTCCGATGGCGAACAGCCCGTGGGGCAGCGGCCCCGGCAAGGGCGGCGGTCAGGGCGGCGGCGATGGTGACGGCGGCGACAAGCGCCCCGGTCCGCGCAACCCGTGGGTGACTCCCGATCCCATCGATATCAATCGCGGGCGCAAGCCGCGCGGCCCTTCGGCGCTCGACGAGTTGCTGCGTAAAGGGCGCGGCGGTTTCGGCGGCGGCGGTTCGGGCGGCAGCGGCGGTGACGGACTGAATCTTCCCGAATCGGCCCGGCTCTGGAAATGGGGCGTCCTCGCGGCGGTCGTTATCTGGGTGCTGTTTTCGTCTTTCCACATCGTGCCGCCTGAAAAGGAAGGCGTCGTCACCCGCCTGGGCAGCTATTCGCGTACCGTGGGCCCGGGTGTGAAACTGACCTTGCCCGCTCCGCTCGAGCGCATCCGTCTTGAGGACGTTCGCGCCATCCGCACCATGGCGATCGGCTCGCCCAATGCGACCGACGAGAATTTCGTGCTGACCCGTGACCAGAGCATCGTCGATCTCGCCTATGAGGTTCGCTGGTCGGTCCGCGATCCCGAGTTGTTCTTCTTCCAGCTCGCCGATCCCGAAGGAACCATCCGCGAAGTCGCCGAAAGCGCCATGCGCGCGACGGTGGCGAACTTCGACCTCGTCCAGGCGATCGGCCCGGGCCGCGTCGAGATCGAGGCACAGGTTCAGACCCGGATGCAGGAACTGCTCAACCAGTATCGCGCCGGCGTGATGATTCAGGGCATCGCGATCCGTCAGGTCGATCCACCCAAGCAGGTCGACGAAGCGTTCAAGGAAGTCACTGCGGCGCGTCAGGAACGCGAATCGGCGATCAACCTCGCGCGCGCCTATGAACAGCAGGTGCTCGAACGCGCCCGCGGCGACACGTCGGCCTTCGACAAGATTTACGAACAATATAAGCTCGCGCCCGGCGTGACCAAGCAGCGGCTTTATTATGAAACGATGGAGAATGTATTGTCGAACGTCGACAAGACGATCGTCGAGGCGCGCGGGGTGACCCCCTATCTGCCGCTTAATGAAGTGCAGAAGCGCGTTGCCGCACCCACCGAAGCAACGAAGGGAGGCCAGTGATGTTCCAGTCGCTTATCCGCCACCCGATGCGGCTGCTTTTCGCGTTCGTCGCGCTGCTCGTCATCCTTTCGTCAACCCTCGCGATCGTCCCCGAAGACAAGCAGGCGCTGATCCTGCGCTTCGGTGAGATCAAGGGCACGGTCAACATGTACAAAAAGGGCGAGCAGTTCGGCGAATCCGGCGCCGGGCTCGTCATGCGCATGCCCTTCGTCGATAATATCCAGTTTATCGACAAGCGCATCTTGGGCGTGAACATGGAGCGCCAGCAGGTGCTCTCGACCGACCAGCAGCGTTTGCAGGTCGATGCCTTCGCGCGCTTCCGCATCACCAATCCGGTGCGCATGTACACCGCGATCCGCACCGAAGATAAGTTGCAGGCCCAGCTTGCGACGATCCTGGGTTCGTCGCTGCGCAACGAACTCGGCAAGCGCACCTTTGCGACTTTGCTGTCGCCCGAACGCGGCGCGGTGATGGACAATATCCAGATCGCGCTGAACCGCGAGGCACAAAAATATGGTGCCGAGATCATCGACGTGCGGATCAAGCGCGCCGACCTTCCCGAAGGCGCGACGCTCGAGGCGGCGTACAACCGCATGCGGACCGCGCGCCAGCAGGAAGCCATCTCGATCCGCGCCGAAGGGCAGAAGGAAGCACAGATCATCCGCGGCGGGGCCGACGGCGAAGCGGCGCGTATCTATGCCGCCAGTTTCGGTAAAGACCCCGATTTCTATGACTTCTACCGCGCGATGCAGAGCTATCGTCAGACCTTCCTGGGTGAGAATAACCAGGGCGGAACGTCGATCATCATGTCGGCCGACAATGAGTATCTGAAGCGTTTCAAGGGCAATTGACCACCGAACGGCGAATGAACAAGTTGGACGGCCGCCGTTCATGTTCAATCGCCGTTCAGCATCGGACCAGCAGAAAACCGCCGCCGGGGCCGTGAGGTTTTCGTAAGAGAAAAGGATTTGCGATCGTGCGTTATGTTTATGGCATCACTTCGGCCTTGCTGGTGGGTGGCACCGCACTCGCGCTCGTCACCCAGTCGCCGGTCGGCGCGCAGGTCGCGCAGAATGAGAAGAGCGAGATCGCCAAGGTTGTTCCGCGCTCTGGCGCGCCTGAAAGCTTTGCCGATCTGGTCGAGCAGCTTCAGCCTGCCGTGGTCAATATTTCGACCAAGCAGGAAGTCACGCTGGGCGTCCGGCTGAACCCCTTTGCCGGGACGCGTGAGCCGATCACGCAGGAACAGCAGGGCGGCGGATCGGGCTTTCTGATCTCGACCGACGGCTATATCGTCACCAACAATCACGTCATCTCGGGCGGTCCGCGCGGCGAGGCGGTGAATCAGGTTACGGTCACGCTCACCAACCAGAAGGAATATCGCGCGACGATCGTCGGCCGCGATGCGGCATCGGATCTGGCGCTGCTCAAGATCGACGCGAAGGGCCTGCCGTTCGTCAAATTCGCCGACAGCAGTACCGCACGCGTCGGCGACTGGGTCGTCGCGATCGGCAATCCGCTCGGCCTCGGCTCGACGGTGACCGCAGGGATCATCTCTGCGGTTCAGCGCAATCTGGGGCAGGGCGGCGCTTACGACCGCTATATTCAGACCGATACCGCGATCAACCGCGGCAATTCGGGCGGTCCGCTCTTCGATCTTCAGGGCAATGTCGTCGGCATCAACAATATGCTGATCTCACCCGTCGGCGCGAACATCGGCGTCAACTTTGCAATTCCCGCCGACGCGGCGATCCCCGTCATCGAGGCGCTGCGCAGCGGCGAGAAAATTCAGCGCGGCTATCTGGGCATCGGTATTGCACCGGTCGATGAAGATCTGGCGGCGGCGCTTGGCCTCGCCAAGGATCGCGGCGAGTTCGTCCAGCGCGTCGAGGATAATCAGGCGGCGGCAAAGGCCGGGCTGAAGCGCGGCGACGTCGTGACCAAGGTCAATGGCAAGGATGTCACGCCGCAGCAGACGCTGTCGTACATCGTCTCGAACACCAAACCGGGTTCGCGAATTCCGCTCGAGGTGATCCGCGACGGCAAGACGATGACGCTCTATGCCGTGGTCGGCACGCGTCCGCCCGAAGAAGAGCTGGCCGGCAACAACTTCGATCCCGAAGAAGAACAGACGATGCCGGAAGATCCGACCGGCGCGGCGGACAAGATTCTTCAGGACGAGCTGGGCTTGGTCGTGCAGCCGCTGACCTCGGACATCGCGCGCTCGATCGGTGTCGATGCCGGGGCCAAGGGACTGGTGATCGGTGCGGCTGTGGCCAGCAGCGATGCGGGTCGCAAGGGGCTGCGCCGCGGCGACGTGATTCTCAGCGCCAACCGCACGCCGGTGACGTCGAGCGATGCGCTTGCGAAGATCGTCACCGACGCCAAAAAGGCCGGCCGTGATGCGGTGCTGCTCGAAATCCTGCGCCGCGGTGGTCCGTCGGCCTTCATCGCGGTGCGCGTCAAGAAATAAGCGCCTGCGTTTCGTGCCTTGGAAAGGGGCGCCGCGACCATCGGGTCCGGCGCCTTTTTCTTTGCGCTGGGCACGCGTTGTTCCTATTATGTTCCATCCACACGAGTCGGGAGAAACAGGATGATCGGATATGTCACGCTGGGCACCAATGATCTGGCCAAGGCCGCGCCCTTCTATGATGCGCTCGCCGCCGAACTAGGGGTGCTGCGGATGATGGACTATGACGGCTTCATCGCCTGGGGCAAAGCTGACGGCGGCGCGGGGATCGGGCTGACGAAACCGTTCGATGGCAATGCAGCGAGCGTCGGCAATGGCGTGATGGTCGCGCTCGCAGCAAAGGACAAGGAACAGGTCCAGCGGCTTTACGACATCGCGCTTGCGCATGGCGGGACGTGTGAAGGCCCTCCGGGACCGCGCGGCGAAGGTTTTTACGCCGGCTATTTCCGCGACCTCGACGGCAACAAGCTCAACGCCTTCATCATGGGTTGAGCGCGGTCGCTTGATTTCCTGCCCCTCCGCTCTAGACCTTGAGGACAGGTTTCAGAGCGGAGGATAGCGGGTGAGCGACGTCAGCACGGCAAGCGAGATTTATATCGGTCTGGGCGGCGGCGGGGCAACCGAGGGGCCGCGCCAATCGCTCGTGCTGAAACGCGCGAACCGTCACGGGCTGATCGCCGGGGCGACCGGCACCGGCAAGACGGTGACGCTCCAGGGCCTCGCCGAAGGCTTTTCGGCGGTCGGGGTCCCGGTGTTCGTTGCCGACGTGAAGGGCGACCTTGCCGGCATGGCAATGGCGGGCAGCCCGACCGCGAAGACGCACGAGATTTTCGCCGCGCGCGCCGCCGAAATCGGCGACAGCGACTGGGCCTATCGTGACAATCCGGTCATCTTCTGGGACCTGTTCGGCGAACAGGGGCACCCCGTCCGCACGACGATCTCCGAAATGGGGCCGCTGCTCCTCGCGCGGCTGATGGGGCTCAACGAGGTGCAGGAAGGCGTGCTCGCGATCGCCTTCCGTGTGGCTGACGAACAGAATTTGCTTCTTCTCGATCTTGGGGATCTGCAGGCGATGCTTGCCTGGTGCGCAAGCAATGCGGACGAACTGACGACCAAATATGGCAATGTGTCGAAGGCGACCGTGGGGACGATCCAGCGCCAGTTGCTGACACTCGAAAGCCAGGGTGGCGCCAACTTCTTTGGCGAGCCCGCCCTCGACATTCAGGACATGATCCGCACCGATGAAAGCGGGCGGGGCTATGTGAACATCCTCGCCGCCGACAAGCTGATGGCGAGCCCGAAGCTTTACGCGACCTTCCTGCTCTGGCTGCTGTCCGAAATGTTCGAGACGCTTCCCGAGGTTGGCGATCCCGACAAGCCGAAGCTCGTCTTCTTCTTCGATGAAGCGCATCTGCTGTTCGACGATGCGCCGCCCGCGCTGACCGACAAGATCGAACAGGTGGTGCGCCTCATTCGGTCGAAGGGTGTCGGGGTCTATTTCGTTACGCAAAACCCGATCGACATTCCCGAAGACGTCGCGGGCCAGCTGGGCAATCGCGTTCAGCATGCGCTGCGCGCTTTCACACCACGCGACCAGAAGGCGGTCAAGGCCGCCGCCGAGACCTTCCGTCCCAACCCCAAAGTCGATGTGGCGCGCGAAATCACCGAGCTCAAGGTCGGTGAGGCGCTCGTCTCGCTGCTGATGGCCGACGGGGCGCCGTCGCCGGTCGAGCGCACGCTGATCAAGCCGCCTTGCTCGCGCGCCGGACCGCTGGACGCCAAGGAGCGCGCGATCATCAAATCGATCTCGCCCGTCGAGGGCAAATATGACACCCCCGTCAACCGCGAAAGCGCCGAAGAGTTGCTCGCCGCAAAGGCCGAGCAGGCGCAGGCCGCGGCCGTCGAAGCCAAGGCGCAGGTCGAGGCCGACAAGCAGGCTGCGATCGCCGCCAAGGAAGAGGCCAAGCTGAAGGTCGCCGAAGAGAAGGAGCGTCTGCGGCTCGAAAAGGCGGCGGCGCGCGAGGCAGCCAAGCCCTCGATGACCGAGAAGATGGTGCAGTCGGCGGCGCGATCCGCCGCGACGAGCCTCGGCCGGCAGGTTGCGGGCAAGTTCGGCGGCCAGCTGATGCGCGGGATTTTGGGCAGCCTGTTCAAGTGAGCGAAGCCGATGCCGCGCTGATGGAGGCGAGCCTGACGGCCGTCGCCGAGGCCGGCATCGACATTCGCCACGCTTTGTTCGACCGCTTCTTTGCCGCCTTCCCCGAACGCCGCGCGAGCTTCATGGTCGTCGATGCGTCGTCGCGGCGGATGACCGACGAAACGCTGCAAATGATGTTCGGCCTCGCGAAGGGAGAGGGCTGGGTGTGGCCGCTGGTGACCGAACTTGTCTTCACCCACCGCAGCTATGGCCCGCTGCCAATCGGCGAATATGACGCCTTCATCGACATGACGGTCGCCGAAACGGGCCACGCGGCCGGCGCGGCGTGGAGCACCGATTGCGCCGCTGCATGGCAACGCCATGCCGACGAACTGAAGGCGATGATTCGACGCGCCCGCGCCGAATGGCAGGCCGCGCTGCCAGACCCGGTGACCGCCGGCTGACCTGCCATTTCCGATGGCTCGACTCCGCTCGCGAATTGCGGCAGTTTCGTTGCATGATAAAACCTGTATTGCCTGGAGAGGTAGCCGCCGCCGTCGTCAATCCCGCCGCATACGGCAACTGGGATCCGCTGCACGAACACTTGGCCTGGGCGCGCGCCAACGCCCCGCTCGCGGTCGCCGAGAATCCGGATCACGACCCCTTCTGGCTCGTGACGCGGCATGCCGACATCATGGCCATCAGCCGCGATCCCCAGAATTTCGCCAACGGCATCCGCCCGACGGTGCTGACCAATCGCGACGGTGAGGCGCTGGCGCGCGCGGCGACGCCGAACAACGACGGCCATCTGATCCGCTCGCTGGTCCAGATGGATGCACCCGATCATATGAAGTACCGGCTGCTGACCCAAAGCTGGTTCATGCCGAAGAATCTGAAGATCGTCGAAGAGCGCGTCCGGCAAATTGCGCGCGACACGGTCGAGCATATGCTGTCGCTGGGCGGGGAATGCGATTTCGCCCGCGATGTCGCGGCGCATTATCCGCTTCGCGTCGTCATGGATATCCTCGGGGTGCCGCCTGAGGACGAACCACGCATGCTGATGCTGACGCAGCAACTCTTCGGATCGACCGACCCCGAACTCAACCGCAGCCGCGAAGCGATCACCAGCGCCGAACAGGCGATCGCGATGCTCGACTATGTCATCGCCGACTTCACCCAATATTTCGCCGCACTGACCGCCGACCGCCGCGCCAACCCGCGCGAAGATATTGCAACGGTGATCGCCAATGCGACGATCAATGGCGAACAGATCCCCGATCGCGAAATGTCGGGCTATTACATGATCGTCGCCACCGCAGGGCACGACACGACAAGCGCCTCAACCGCGGGCGCGATCATGGAGCTCGCGAAAAATCACGAGTTGTTCGCGCGTTTCCGTGATGCCGACAGCGACAAGTCGGGGTTGATCGAGGAAGCGATCCGCTGGGCCACCCCCGTGCAGCATTTCATGCGCAGCGCCAAGGCCGATGTCGAGATCGGCGGGCAGGTGATTCGCGAAGGCGACTGGCTGATGCTGAACTATGTCTCGGCCAACCGTGACGAGGCGGTGTTCGCCGATCCCTTTGCCTTCGATCCCGACCGCGAGAAGAACCAGCAAATCGCCTTCGGTTTCGGCGCGCATGTGTGCCTGGGTCAGCATCTCGCGCGGATGGAGATGCGCATATTGATGGAGGAATTGCTGCCGCGCCTGAAGAGCATCGAGCTGGCCGGCGAACCTGCGCGGGTCGAATCGGTCTTCGTCGGGGGGCTGAAGCGCCTGCCGATCCGTTTTGAGGTGGCATGACGACCATTTTCTATCGAAGTCGATTTTGCTCCCTCATCATCCCGGCCCCCTCGTCATCCCGGACTTGATCCGGGATCCACAGCAACGCTGAGGTCACGGACCCCGGATCAAGTCCGGGGTGACGAATTGAGGGTGAATCAACGTCCGTTTCCGACCCCAAAGCGGGCGCCGCGGTCGCCTAAACCTTCTCGGCCGGGAAGAAGCGCGCGATCACGTCGCTGGCCAGCCGCGCAGGGCGCAATGTTTCGGCGTCGATGCAGCACCAGCTCGATTTGACCTCGGCCAGTACATCCTCGCCGCGCCGGATAATCGTTTCGTAAAAAGCGCGCGCGCCCTGCACCTTTTCGAGGATCACTGTCGCGATGACCTGATCGTCGAGGAAGGCGGGGCGGCGATAGGTGATCTCGTGCTTCAACGCGACCCACAGATGTGCCGCGACCGCGTCGGGCGGTGCGATGTGGCGCCAGTGGGCAAGCACGGCTTCCTGCACCCAGCTCAGATAATGGGCATTGTTCACATGCCCCATGAAATCGATCTGGTCGGCGCCAACGGCGATCGCATGGTCGTGCGGAAGGGAAACGCTGCTCATAATGTTGACACTAGTGTCAACATATGATGACGGAAAGATGAAATTCAACAAATTTTGTTGGAATCACGCCTTATCCGCGCCCGCGATAGGAAGCGACGCCCTGATCGGGAAGCCACAAAGCCTCGGGCGGCGCGCCCGACTGCCAGAAAACGTCGATCGGTATGCCGCCGCGCGGATACCAGTAACCGCCGATTCGCAGCCATCGCGGCTGCATCTCGTCGAACAGGCGGCGACCGATGCCGACCGTGCAATCTTCATGAAAGCCCGCATGGTTGCGGAAACTGCCGAGGAACAGCTTGAGGCTTTTCGATTCGACGATCGTTTTGCCGGGGGCATAATCGATGACGAGATGTGCAAAATCGGGCTGGCCGGTTACCGGGCAGAGCGAGGTGAATTCGGGCGCTGCAAAGCGTACCAGATACAGCTCGCCGGCCCGCGGATTGGGTACATAATCAAGGACGGCGACCTCGGGCGAGGCGGGAAGGTCGCTGGATCGGCCCAAATGCTTGGGCGCGAGCGGGGGATGGCTGGAATCACTCATGGCTTTCGTCTAGTGCCCAGCGCGGCCAATGTCATCGTCAAGATGATCGACGGACATCGGGGCGGGTTCAGTGCCAATTCATTGGCGCCGGCCCAGTTGAGACAATTCGGGATCGCGGACGAAGAATGACACACAGGCATTGGGCGCAGGGAAGCAGGGTGGCCGGGGTGTCGCTGGCTGCGCTGGCGTTGTCGCTGGCGGGCGCTGTTCCGGCATGGGCGCAAGACAGCGAGACGCAGGCGCCTACGCGGCCATCCAGCCGCCCGATGGATTTCCGTCTGCCCCCCGCCGACGATGGTCGCTCGACGGGCGTACAGGGTCCGTCGGATAACGGCCTGCCACCGCTTGCGCCCGGCGAGCGGCGTGGCCAGCCGACTCCGGCACCCGCCCCGGCTCCGCAGATTGCACCGCCCCGAGTCGCCCCGACTCAGCCGGCGCCTTCTACGGCGACGCCCGCGCCGACGCGCCGCGAAGCCCCGGCGCCGACGGCTCCGGCCCAGCGCGCGGCACCCGCTCCCGCCGCGGATAGCGCGGCTCCTCCGCCCGCGACCGGCGGCGCGGAAGCGGCGCCGGTCGATAATATAGCTCCCCCCGCCACGGCTTTGCCGT
The DNA here is from genome assembly GCF_051550705.1 of Sphingopyxis selenitireducens. NCBI lineage: Bacteria > Pseudomonadati > Pseudomonadota > Alphaproteobacteria > Sphingomonadales > Sphingopyxidaceae > Sphingopyxis > Sphingopyxis selenitireducens. Next base: position 457,863 of record NZ_JBPULG010000006.1, on the reverse strand, counting down.
CGCCGCCCCCGTCGGACGATAGCGCGCCCGTATCGGCTCCCGCGAGCGGAGAGGGCGGCACGCCATTTTGGGTCTGGTTGCTCGCGGGACTGGCCGCGATCGGCGCAGCTATCTGGTACTGGCGCCGTCGTCCGGTGCCCGTGGATGCAGTCTCTCCTGAAGAGTTTGAGGCACCGGCGCCTGTAGCGCCGCGCCCCGCCGCGCGGGCAGTCACTCCGGTTCAGCCGCGGCCCGCAACCCCGGCCCCACCGCGTCCGGCACCACCGCGTCCGGCGACCCCGGCTGTTCAGGCGCCATCTGTGCCATCGACGTCCATGCCGTCGACCCCGGCACCGCTCGTCACCCGGCCGGTGGACGAACAGCGCGCGATGGTGGCGATGTCGCTCCAGATCCACGCGATTCGCCTCACCGCCGAACAGGTTGCGGTCAGCTTCACGCTCGACCTGACCAACGAGGGGGCCGTTGCTGCGACCGGCCTGATGATCCGTATCGCGCTGGGGCAGGGATCGGCGATGCCCGAAGCGGTGCTCGCGCGCTTCTTTGACGGCGCGGGCGGCAGCGTCTTGCGCGATGATATCATGCTTGCGCCTGGGGAAAGCGATCGGGTGTCGAGCGACGTCTTGTTGTCCCGCGCCGCGATCGACCCGCTGATGATTGGTGGCAAGCCGATGCTGATCCCCGTGCTGGCGTTCGACGTAACCTATCATTGGGAGGGGACGGGCGATGCCTTCGGCCAGTCCGCGGCGAGTTTCGTACTCGGCCGCGCGCCGGCCCCCGGGGCGGGCGACAAGCTGGCGCCGCTGCCGCTCGACCGGCCTTCCTGGACTATCGACCTGCCCGGTGCACGCCCGACCGCAATCCGGCGGCGCCAATAGCTTTTGTGTTGCGGTGCAGCATCGGCTGAGGCAGAGCGTTGCTGCGCTTGAAAAAGGGCGAGGCGGGGCATAGGCTGGCAACTTCCCCCGCAAAAAGAGCGGGGGACGAACCCCAAAGCCACAGCAGGATGGCCGACGGGCGGGAACAGGAAGAGGCCGGGTTCCGCCGTCGGATCGAAACAGGAGCATGACATGGACGCCTTGGTCTCTACCGACTGGCTGGAACGCGAACTGGGGGCATCGGACCTGCGGGTCGTTGATGCGACGAAATTCATGGCCGATGCCGGGCGCGACGCCCGCGCCGAATATGAAGCGGGGCACATCCCCGGCGCCGTATTCATGGATCTGGCCGAACTCGCCGACGCCAACGCCGGCGTCGAGAATATGGCACCGCCCGCCGAAAAATTCGCCAGCCGTATGCAGTCGCTCGGCCTCGGTGACGGCAGCCGCATTGTGATTTACGACGATAGCCCGCTCAAGAGCGCGGCGCGCGCCTGGTGGCTGCTCAAATTGTTCGGCGCGCACGACGTCGCGCTGCTCGACGGCGGCCTCGCCAAGTGGAAAGCCGAAGGCCGCGCGCTTGAAATGGGCAAGCAGACGCTGCGCCACCGCCACTTTACCGTCTGGCGCGATGCCAAGGCGGTGCGCACGAAGGACGAAATGCTGGCCAATGTCGCGAGCGGCACCGAACAGGTCGTCGATGCACGTCCCGCCGCGCGTTTCTCCGGTGAAGAGCGCGACCCGCGTCCGGGCATGGCGCCCGGTCATATCCCGGGCTCGCGCAGCCTGCCGCACAGCAGCTTGTTCAACGCCGACGGCACATGGAAGCAAGGCGATGAGTTGAAGGCTGCATTTGATGCCGCCGGGGTCGACCTCGACAAGCCGCTCGTCACTACCTGTGGCAGCGGGATGACTGCAACCGTGGTTGCCTTTGGTGCGCATTTGCTCGGCAAGGAAGATGTCGCGGTATATGACGGCAGCTGGACCGAATGGGGCGCCGATCCGGCAACGCCGAAGGCGACGGGCGCCGCCTGACGCCGACAGCGCACTTTCCCGGCTGCGCGTTTTTTCTTTCTTGCTCCGCCCCGGTGCACCGCGTTAGGCGTGTCGCATCGGGGCAAGGCAACCTCCCGGTCAGGCGTCAGCGCCCAAGCGTTGCTTTTTCACCCGGCTTCGCCGGATGGGAAAGTGTTGCACATGACCGGCTTGCCTGACGAAATCCCTTCTCTTTCCTGCCCAACCTTCGCCGAAGCGGTGCGTGCCTATGCCCGCATCGGCTGCCTCAGCTTTGGTGGTCCGGCGGGACAGATTGCGCTGATGCACCGTGAGTTCGTCGATGAGCTGCGCTGGGTCGAGGAGGATCAATTCCTCCACGCGCTGAACTTCTGTCACCTGCTACCGGGCCCCGAAGCGCAGCAACTTGCGACCTGGATCGGGTGGAAATTGCACGGGACACGCGGCGGGATCGTCGCGGGGCTGCTGTTCATCCTGCCCGGGGCGCTGGTGATGGCGCTGCTCGCGATGCTGTATGTCGTCGCAGCGAACCTCGACTGGTTCGCCGCCATCTTTCTCGGGATCAAGGCTGCGGTGCTGGCGATCGTCGTTCAGGCGCTGCTGCGCATCGGCGGGCGGGCGCTGACGACGCCGCTCAAACGCGCGATTGCCGTCGTGGCGCTGATTGGCATCGCAGTGCTGGCCTTGCCTTTTCCGCTGGTGATCCTCGCGGCGCTGCTCACCGGCTATGCGGCGGCGCGCTGGCGTCTGGCGTGGATCGGGCTCAGCGCGGGTGCCCTGTCTGGCAGCGCATCGCCCGGGCCGGCTCCGTGGCGTTACAGCGTCAAGGCAATCGTCCAGTGGAGCGCAATCTGGGCGGTGCCGCTGGTGCTGATCTTCGTTACGCTGGGGCGCGGACATGTCCTTTGGGACATTGGCCTGTTCTTCTCGCAGCTCGCGATGGTGACCTTCGGCGGCGCCTATGCCGTACTCGCCTATATGGCGCAGGAGGCGGTGACCGGCTTTGGCTGGCTTTCGGCGGGCGAGATGGCCGACGGGCTGGGGCTCGCCGAAACGACCCCGGGGCCGCTGATCCTCGTCACGCAATTCGTCGGCTTTCTCGCCGCGTACCGCGAGGCCGCGCCCTTCACCCCGCTCGTCGCCGGGCTGCTTGGCGCAGGAGTTACTTTGTGGGTCACCTTTGCCCCCTGTTTTCTGTGGATTTTCACCTTTGCGCCGTGGATCGATCGCATGGAGCGTGCCGCCGGGCTTAAGGGCGCGCTCGCGGCGGTGACCGCCGCCGTCGTCGGGGTGATCGCCAACCTGTCCTTGTGGTTCGCGCTGCACGTGCTGTTCGGGCGGCTGGTCGTGGTCGAATGGGGACCGGTCGCGGTGCAGATGCCGGTGCTGGCAAGCGTGCAATGGGATGCGCTGGGGCTTACTCTCCTCGCCGCGGTGTTGCTCTTCCGCTTTCGCTGGGGGATCATCCCGATGCTGGCGCTTTGCGCCGGGGTGGGCTTGCTGCTGGATTTTGTCTGACCCCACGCTAACAGGGGCTTATGAGCAAAGACAAGCATAGCGACGATCCGCTCCGCCCTGCGACGCAGCTGGTTCAGGGCGGCCGCCGGCCCGAATGGACCGGCGACCCGCGCCTCGGCGGCGGGGTCGTCAACCCGCCGGTGTGGCGCGCATCGACGATCCTTTACGACAATATCGCCGACATGAAGGCGCGAGGCCATGCGACCCATGACCAGCTCTATTACGGCCGGCGCGGAACGCCGACGGTGTGGGCGCTGGCCGACGCGCTGACCGGGATGGAGCCGGGGGCGGAAGGGACATTGCTCTATCCGTCCGGGGTTGCGGCGATCACGGCCGGTCTGCTCGCCCTGTTGTCGCCGGGCGATCATCTGTTGATGGTCGACAGCGCCTATGAACCGACGCGATCCTTCTGCAACGGCATGCTCGCGCGGATGGGCGTCACGACCACCTATTATGATCCGCTGATCGGCGCGGGCATCGCCGACCTGATTACTCCCGCAACGAAGTTGATCTTTCTCGAATCACCGGGCAGCCTGACCTTCGAGGTGCAGGATATTCCTGCCATCGTCGCGGCGGCGCGCGCGCGCGGCGTGCTGACGATGCTCGACAACACATGGGCGACGCCCTTGCTCTTTCCCGCGATGGCGCAGGGCATCGATGTGACGATGATGAGCCTGACCAAATATGTCGGCGGCCATTCGGACGCGATGATGGGTTCGCTGACCGCGAACAAAGCGGCCTGGCCGCGTCTCCGGCAGGCGACCTATCAGCTGGGCCATGCGGTCTCACCCGACGATTGCGCGCTGATGCTGCGCGGTCTGCGCACGCTCGACGTGCGAATGGCGCGGCACGGCGAAAATGGGCTGAAGGTCGCAAACTGGCTCGCGGGCAGAGCAGAGGTCGCTCGCGTCCTCCATCCCGCACTGCCCGGCGATGCCGGTCACGCGATCTGGGCCCGGGATTTTCTCGGCACCAGCGGCTTATTCGGCTTCACGCTGAAGGGGGTCGACGAGGGCGCGCGAACGCGCTTCATCGACGCATTGCATCATTTCGGCATCGGCTTCAGCTGGGGCGGCTATGAAAGCCTGGTGGTGCCGAGCGACCCGGCGAACATCCGCACCGCGACGGCGTGGACCGACCCCGATCCGCTCGTCCGCCTGTCGATCGGGCTCGAGGATCCGGCGGATCTGATCGCCGACCTCGAACGCGGATTTGCGGCGATGGCGGGATGAGTATTTCGGTCGACCTGCGCGGAGGAATCACGCGGACGATTGAGGCGATGCAGACGATCGGGCTCGACGTCGGCTCGTCGCGGCTGTCGCTCTATGGGCTATTTTCGGCCGTCATCGTCGCGGTGCTGCTGTATCTTGCCGTGAAGCTGACGATGCGTGCGATCAAATGGCTGCTCCGCCGGAACACCCAGATCGACGATACCCAACGGTTGCTGACCGAGAAGCTGATCGCGATCGCGCTGTTCGTCTTTGCACTGCTCTTTGGCATCGACCTGCTTGGCATCGACCTCACCGCACTCGCGGTCTTTTCGGGCGCCGCAGGCCTCGCCATCGGCTTCGGGCTGCAAAAGACGGTCGGCAATCTGATCGCGGGCATCATCCTGTTGATGGATCGCTCGATCAAGCCCGGCGACGTGATCGTCGTCGGTGACGGCAGCAGCATGGGCGGTTCGGCGGCGCTCAATGGCATCCCGAACGTCGGCCGCGTCGCCAAGATCGGGGTGCGTGCGGTCAGCGTCGTGACACGCGACGGCAAAAAGCATCTGATCCCGAACGAATTGCTGATGACCCAGCCTGTCGAGAACTGGAGCTATTCGAGCCGGGAGGTCCGGGTGCGGATGCGCGTTCCGGTCGCCTATGAAAGTGATCTTCGGCTCGCGCAGAAATTGATGGTGGAAACCGCCAAGACCAATCCACGCATTCTTGCCGACCCCGAACCTGTGGTGTGGATCACGGCATTCGGCGAACGCGCGGTCGAGCATGAGCTGCGATACTGGATTTCGGATCCCGAAGCGGGTCTCGGCAATATTCAGGGCGACGTGTTTCTGGGCATCTGGGACAGGTTCCAGGATGCAGGGATCGTCATTCCCTATCCGCGACAGGATGTGCGGTTGGTCGGGGCGCCGGACGAAGTCGCAGCGCCCCGAAAGTCAGATTAGAAGCCGATCTTCTTTGCGCGCTCGATGCACTCGACGATGATGCGCTTGGCTTCGTCGACATCGCCCCAGCCGTTGAGCTTGGCCCATTTGCCGGGCTCAAGATCCTTATAGTGGGTGAAGAAATGCTCGATCTGCTGCATCACGATCGGCGGCATGTCGGTGTAGCTCGTCACTTCCGAATAATAGGGGAAGGTCTTGTTGACGGGAACGCAGAGCAACTTCTCGTCACCGCCGGCGTCGTCTTCCATAAGCAGCACGCCGATCGGGCGGCACTTGACCACCGCACCGGCGATGATCGGCGAGCGTGCAACGACCAGCGCGTCGAGCGGGTCGCCATCCTCGCCCAGCGTGTGCGGGACGAAACCATAGTTGGCGGGGTAGCGCATCGGCGTGTGCAGGAAGCGATCGACGAACAGCGCGCCCGAGGCCTTGTCGAATTCATATTTCACCGGCTCGCCGCCGATCGGCACTTCGATCAGCACGTTCAGGCTGTCGGGGGGGCTGTCACCGGCGGGAATCAGGTCGATACGCATGGGAGAGAATCCTTTGGTTTTTGAATCGGACGCCCCTTAGCCGCTCGCATCGCGCGAAGTCGAGACGCGAACCGATGAGCGGTGCCTAAAGTGCCCGGCGCGGGGCCAATAGCCGATCGAACCAGTCGGGGCCACTGCCCGTTTTCTCTAGGTGCGGCCAGCGCAGCCCCCCGTGATAGCCGATGTCGATGTTGCGATAGCGTCCGCCGCGTTCGACGATCAGCCTGACCGGCGTTTTGCCGTCGGTTGCGGCGCGGACCGCGGCTTCGATGCGCTCGCGGCTATAGCTGACGCCATCGACCGCGACGATTTTCGTCCCATTGATGATATCGGCGAGAAAGGCGGGACCGTTCCACAAGATGTTGCCTGCGACGCCCTCCTTGTCGATCGTCATCCCCAGCGAATGGGTGAGGTCGGCATTTTTCGCCTGCGCCATGCGGTCGCGGTCATAGGCATTGGGGGCGTCGCGCCAGACGAGGCGGTATCCGGCGGCCTCGATTCCGCCGACGGGTGCCGGGCGGCCGGGCGTCTGCATCCGCTCGCGCAGGAATTTCGCCCAGTCATGGGGGTAGACGGCGTTGAGCGCCGCGACGACATCGTCGAAATCATAGGTGTCCTGACCCCAGTCGCCCTCGCGCCCGCCGAAAAAGGCCCGCGCGAAATCGTCGAGGCTCTTCGCATCGCGGGTCGCTCCCCGGATCAGCATGTCCGCCTCCAGCCACATCAGCGACCCTTCGTTATAATAATCCTCGGTCCGCGTGGCGCTGGGGAAGGCGCGCGCTTTACGCCCCGCAATCACCGGATCGAGCGTCGTATCTTCGACCGATCGCCAGTCGCGCCCGGCCTGCGCGCTGTAGAAACCGGCGTTGGTCGCCCATTCGGCGAGGACCATCTCCTTTGACTGCATCCCCGACCTGCCCGCGAGGACGAGGTCCCAATAGCTTGTCTGCCCTTCATAAACCCACAGCAGATTGCCCTGCATCGGCGTCCGGAAATCGGGGGTCCACAGCTTATCCGGCCGGCGATATTTGCCGTTCCAGCTGTGGATCAGCTCGTGCGGCAACAGCCCGCGTTCGCTGTCATTATCGTTCCATTTGGTGAAATAATCGGGGCTGCGGCTGTTCTCGCTCGACCGGTGATGTTCGAGCCCGATGCCGCCGAGTTCGTCGGTCAGCGCGAGCAGAAATTCATAGCGATCGAAATGGCGGGTGCCGAACAGGGCGACCGCCTCGGACACCAGCGCGGCGTGGCGCGCGATATGGTCGGGGCTCGCTTCCAGATATCTGGCATCGTCGGCGACGACATTCAGCGTCACCTTCTGACCAAGGTCCCATTTGCGGAAATATTTGCCGGCGAACATCGGGCTGTCGACCAGCACCTCATAATTGGTGGGCGCATAGCTGTAGCGATTGCCGGAGATTTTGAGCCCGTCGAGCGCTGCCGCGCCGGTCCAGCCGTCGGGCAAAGCCACTTCAAGCTGCACCGGAATCTGGCGGGTGAAATAACCGGCGGGATAGAGGCTGACCTGCTCCCATTGCAGGTTCATCATCGCCGGGGTCGCGACCACCCGGCCCTCGCTCGCCCGCGTCGGCGACAGGAAGTCGAAAGCGACCTCGATGCTTTTCACCCCGGCGGGCACGTCAATGTCAAAGGCGTAGACGTCGGTCGGCTGGCGCGTCCAGCTGATCGGCTTGCCGCCCGCGCTTGCCTGAAACGCCGCCACTTCGGCGATTGCGCCGCGCGGAGCGTGCTTGCCGGGCAGCCATTCTGGATAGAGCAGGGTCAGCTTGCCATTCTTCGCGACCGGGATCGTTTGCCGAACGCGGAAAATCCCGCGGGTGAAATCGCGCGCATCGACCTTGAGCTGCATCATGCCGGGGTAAGGCTTGTCGGCGGGCAGGGGGATGGTGAGCGGCTGGACGACCGGCTGCGGGCGGCTGTTGCCATCCTGTGCATGAGCGGCGGGGGCGGCGATCAGGGCCGCTGCGGCGAGCAGTGCAATTTTCATGGTATAATTATCTGCCCACAAATCGCCGCGAGGTCCAGTCGCCGGTCTGCAAGCCCACTTTGCGTTTCGGCGAAAAAGCATTAGACGCGCCCGCCATGAGCAAGGACAAATCCGCGAAGATTCCGACCCCGCAGCCCGTGCGTGGCACCCAAGACATGCTCGGCGATTTCGCCGACCGTTTCGCGCATGTCGTCGACACCTTCGACCGGGTGCGGCGCCTTTATGGCTACAAGCGCATCGAGGTGCCGGTAATCGAGCCGACCGCCGTGTTCGCCCGCTCGCTCGGCGAAACGACCGATGTCGTTTCGAAGGAAATGTATAGCTTCGAGGATCGCGGCGGCGAATCGATCACGCTGCGCCCCGAATTCACCGCCGGGATCGCCCGCGCCTATATCAGCAACGGCTGGCAACAGTTCGCGCCGCTCAAGGTCGCGACCCATGGCGCGCTGTTCCGTTACGAGCGCCCGCAAAAGGGCCGCTATCGCCAGTTCCACCAGCTCGACGCCGAAGTGATCGGCAGCGACAGCCCACTCGCCGATGCCGAATTGCTCGTCTTCGCCGACCAGATTCTCAAGGAACTCGGCATATCGGAGGGCGTGACGCTGACGCTCAACACGCTCGGCGATGCGGCTAGCCGCGATGCCTGGCGCGCCGCGCTGGTCGAGTATTTCGAAGCCCATCGCGGCGATCTCAGCGAAGACAGCCTCGCAAGGCTCGACAAGAATCCGCTCCGCATCCTCGACAGCAAGGATCCGAAGGACCGGCCGGTCGCCGACAGCGCCCCCGATATCGACGCCTATCTGACCAGCGAGGCGCAGGATTTCTTCAGTGCGGTGACCGCGGGGCTCGACGCTGCAGGCGTCGCGTGGGAACGCAATTCGCGGCTGGTGCGTGGGCTCGACTATTATCGTCACACCGCGTTCGAATTCGTCACCGACCGCTTGGGCGCGCAGGGCACAGTCCTTGGCGGCGGACGCTATGACGGGTTGATCGAAGCCCTTGGCGGCCCGCCGACGGCGGCGGTCGGCTGGGCGGCCGGGATCGAGCGGCTGGCTATGTTGCTCGCCGACGACGTCATCGACAATCGCCTGGATGTGGTCATTGCGGTCGAGGACGATAGTCAGCTTATATTCGCGATGAAGGCGCTGACGCGGTTGCGGGCGGGCGGCTTTTCGGCCGAAATCGTCACCAGCGGATCACCGCGCAAGCGCTTCGACAAGGCCGCGAAAATCCCGGCGCACGCGCTGATTTCGATCGGCGTGCGCGACGATGCGCTGCACATTAACGTGCGAGGCGACGGCGAACGGGCGAAGGCAGCCGAAGAGATCGTCCGCGCGCTCTGATGGCCAGTGTTTCCGCCAAACAGATCGACGCGATCATCGAGCGCCATGCCGCGCTGCAGGCGCGCATGGCGACGGGCGATATGGCGCCCGCCGATTTCGTGGCGGCATCGAAGGAATTTGCCGAGCTGGAACCCGTCGCGACCGCGGCGCGCGAAGTGGTGCGGCTGCGCGGCGAACTCGCCTCGCTGACCGAAATGCTCACCGACCCTGAGATGAAGGCGATGGCGGCCGAGGAAATCTCGGCGGTCGAGGAGGCGCTGCCCGCTGCCGAGCATGATCTGGCGATCAGGCTGCTCCCCAAGGATGTCGCCGATGCGCGCGCCGCGATGCTTGAAATTCGCGCCGGAACCGGCGGCGACGAAGCGGCGCTGTTCGCTGGCGACCTGCTGCGCATGTACAGCCGCTATGCCGACGGACAGGGCTGGAAGGTCGAACTTATCTCGGCGAACGAGACCGATGGCGGCGGCTACAGGGAAGTCGTCGCGTCGGTGTCGGGGCAGGGCGTGTTCGCCAAATTGAAGTTCGAAAGCGGGGTTCACCGTGTCCAGCGGGTCCCCGCGACCGAAAGCCAGGGCCGCATCCACACCAGCGCCGCGACCGTCGCGGTACTGCCCGAGGCCGAGGAAGTCGATGTCGCGATCAACGACAGCGACCTCAAGATCGATATTTACCGCGCGTCGGGTGCCGGTGGTCAGCACGTCAACACGACCGACAGCGCGATTCGCATCACCCATATCCCGTCGGGCCTTGTCGTGATCCAGCAGGATCAGCGCAGCCAGCACAAGAACCGCGCCAAGGCGATGCAGGTGCTGCGCGCGCGGCTTTACGATCTCGAGCGCGAGAAGATCCACAGCGCCGAAGCATCGGCGCGCAAGTCGATGGTCGGGTCGGGCGACCGCTCCGAACGCATCCGCACCTATAATTTCCCGCAAGGCCGTGTGACCGATCACCGCATCAACCTGACCCTCCACCGCCTGCCCGAAATATTGGAAGGGCAGATGGACGAACTGATCGACGCGCTGATCGCCGAGGATCAGGCGCAGCGGCTGGCGGGACTGGGTGACTGACGTTTCCTCCGCGCTGCGCCACGCGGCGCAGCGGTTGGCGGCGGTGTCGGATACCCCGCGCCTCGATGCAGAGCTGCTGATGGCGCATGCGCTCGGCGTCGAGCGGCAGGCGGTGCTGCTCGATCCGGCGCGTTATGGCGTACCGGCGGATTTCGGCGCGCTGGTCGACCGGCGCATGGCGCACGAGCCTGTCGCCTATATCGTCGGTTACCGCGACTTCTGGACGATCCGGCTCTCCGTTGGTCCCGGGATGCTGATCCCGCGCCCGGACAGCGAAACGCTGATCGAGGCGGCCGTCGAATATTTTGGCGCCTATGGGCCGCGCCGTATTCTCGATCTGGGAAGCGGGCCCGGAACGCTGCTCCTCGCCGCGCTGGCCGAATGGCCAGAGGCGCACGGCCTCGGTATCGATGAATCCAGAAAGGTCGTCGACTGCGCCGAACGGAATGCCGACGATCTGGCGATGGGCGATCGCGCGCAATTCCGGGTCGGTGACTGGACAGCCGGGCTGGACGGCCCATTCGACCTCATTCTCTGTAACCCGCCGTATATTGCCGACAGCGAAGCCTTGATGCCCGATGTCGCCGCTTACGAGCCGGCCGAGGCGCTCTTCGCCGGTGCTGACGGGCTGGACGATTATCGCCGCATCATCCCGGATCTGCCACGGATATTGGCGCCCGGCGGCATCGCGATCCTTGAAATCGGCCACACGCAGCATATCTCGGTTCGCGAGCTCGCCGAAGCGGCGGGATTTGCGGTCGCCTGCAGACAGGATCTCGGCGGTCGCGACAGGGCGCTTTTGCTGACCCGCACCTGACACCCGCGCAAGAATTCGCTTGGTTTCGCGTCCAAAGCGCGGTAGGGGCGGCTCACAGACCCGACCGGGGTCCCTCGAAGGTCCGGCTGGTCTGTTTCCCACTTACGATGCTGGTGCGGGACCGTGGGGTCCGGTGCAGGCGGTAAAGGGCAAGAACCGCGCTTGAAGCGCGGGCGCGACGCGCAGTTGGCGCGGTCCGCCATAAGGGGTTGGCGTAGCTTATTAGCTTATTCGACAGGATGTTTCAGTTGAACATGAACAACCGGCAGAGCGGTCGCCGTCGCGGCCGCAACAATAACAGCAACAACAATAACAATCGGCCGCAGTCCGGCGGGCGCGGTGGTGTCGATCAGGCGAACCGCATCGACAGCCGCGCACGTGGCAATGGCGCCCAGATGATCGAGAAGTACCGCAATCTTGCGCGCGACGCGCAATTGGCGGGCGATCGGGTCCAGACCGAATATTATCTGCAGTTCGCTGACCATTATTTCCGCGTCGTGAGCGATTTCCGCATCCGGCAGGAAGAAAAGAACGCGCAGAACGGCCAGGAACGCAGCCACGACCGCAGCCGCGAAATTCGCGGCGTCGAGGATTTCGACGGCCATGACGACAGCGATCTCGACATCGAAAATGATCGCGGCAACGACGATAGCGACGGTGGCCAGCGCGACCGCGGCGACCGCGGCGACCGCGGCGATCGCAACGAACAACGCGCCGATCGCAACGATCGTAGCGATCGTAACGAGCAGCGCGGCAACCGCGACCGCCGTGACGACGACGACAATCGCGGCAATCGCCAGCCGCAGAGCCGCGCGCCCCGCCGCGACCGCGATGAAGGCCGTAGCGACGCGCCGGTGGTGAGCGACGCTGCTGAAGCGAATGAAGCGGCCGAGGAAGCAGCGCCCGCGCCGCGTCCCGCACGCCGCGCCCCACGCCGCACGCGTCCGGTCGATGCCGATGACAATGCCGGCATCGATACTGCCGTGCTGCCGCCCGCAATCGGTCGTCCCGAACGCAGTGTGGAAGCCGAGGCAGACGAGGAGGCACCGGCACCCAAGCCGCGCCGTACCCGCCGCACGCTTGCGACGCGCACCACCGACGTGGAAGCCGCCGAGTAAGTACCACATTTCACGCTGGTCTTTGGACCGGACATGACATAGCCTCCCCGCGAGATATTTGCGGGGAGGCTTTTTTATGCGCGCTTTGACAATGGCTTGCGTTCCGGTTGTCATGATCGGGGCGGCGCCTCTTGCGATGGCGCAGGACCCTGCGGCCGCCAATGCGCAGGGCGATGTTGCGGTCACCATCTATAATAATGGTCAGTCGCTGGTGCAGGACGACCGCCAGCTCAGCGTCAGCGCCGGGCGCAACCGCATCGAATTTCCCGACGTATCGGCACGTATCCGCCCCGAAACCGTAACCCTTTCGGGTCCGGGCATTGGCATTGTCGAACAGAATTTCGACTTCGACCTGCTGACCCCGGACAAGCTGATGGACAAAGCGGTCGGTCAGTCGATCACCCTCATCCGCACCAATCCCGCGACCGGCGCCGAACGCACCGAACGTGCCAAGGTGCTCGCCGCGAACGGCGGCATCGTGCTTCAGATCGGCGAACGGATCGAGGTGCTGCGCGACGACGGTCTTCCGGTCCGCGCCGTGTTCGATCGCCTGCCGCCCAATTTGCGCGCGCGTCCTACGCTGTCGGTGACGGTCGACGCCGCGAATGCCGGAACGGTCCCCGCCAGGCTGTCCTATCTGACCCCCAATCTGGGCTGGACGGCAGACTATGTTGCGCTGTTCGACGCCGCGAAAGGCGCGATGGATATTCAGGGCTGGGTGACGCTGACCAACAGCACCGGCACGACCTTCAACAACGCCCGCACCTTGCTCGTCGCCGGCAATCCGGGGGGAGGCGGGGGCTTCCGCCAGATGGACAGCGCCATGGATACGGCCGGGACCGAATCGAACGGTCGCGAACGGCTCGGCGACTATTATCTCTACCCGCTCGCCGCGCGCACGACGATCGCCAACGCCCAGCAAAAGCAGGTGAGCTTCCTCGACGTGAAGGGTGCGCCCGCGCGCTCGACCTATGAGTTCGTCAATCGCTGGATGGGCAGCAGTACCGAGCCGGCGAGCACGGCCAGCGTGCTGCGTTTTTCGACCTCGCGTCAGGGCGGTCTCGGCGACCAGCTCCCTGCGGGAACGATCCGCGTCTATATGCGCGACGCGCGCGGCGACCCGCAGTTCATCGGCGAAAACAGCATCGGGCACACGCCGATGGGTTCCGCCATGTCGCTGCGCACCGGCGATGCCTTTGACGTGAAGGTGCAGACGACGGTCGTCCAGCGGACGCGCAAGAGCGATTCGCGCTGGATCACCAAAATGAAATATGCCGTCACCAATGCGCGGCCCGAAGCGGTAACAGTACTCGTTGCGCAGGACGGCCTTTATGGTGACGTCCGCATCAGCGACGAAAGCCTGAAGGGCGAACGCGTGTCGGCAGATCGTGTCGAATGGCAGGTGCCCGTGCCCGCCAACGGCAAGGCCGAGGTCACCGTCACTTTCGACACGCGCTATTAAGGCTGGCCGCGTGGCGCGCGTCTGGCCATTTGTGCTGTGGAGCGCGGCGCTGCTGGCGCCACTGCCTGCGCTTGCGCAAGCCGCGCCACAGATCGCCGTCTCGGCCAAAATCGATGACGCCGCGGTTACCGTCTATCGCGCTCCTTCGCGCGGCGGCGGGCCGATCAACCCCCATTGGCCGCAGGGTTTCGCCTTCATCACCGAAACGCGGACCGTCACCCTGCCTGCCGGCACTTCGGTGCTGCGTTTCGAAGGCGTTGCCGAGGGGCTGTTGCCCGAAACGGCGGTGGTCAGCGGTCTGCCCGACGGGGTGATCGAAAAGAATCGCGATGCGCGGTTGCTGTCGCCGGCGGGGCTGGTCGATGCCTATCTGAAGCGCAGCGTGACGCTGCGCCGGACCAATATCGCGACCGGCAAAATCGTGGAGCAGGAAGCGGTCATCCAGTCGGGCCCGAATGGGGGGGTGATCCTCCAGACCGCAGCCGGCGTCGAAGCGCTCGCCTGCTCGGGACTGCCCGAGCGCATGCTTTATCGCGAGGTGCCCAAGGATTTGTCGGCGAAGCCCACGCTGTCGGTGCTCGTCGAAAGCAAAGTCGCGCGGACGGTAAAAATTCAGCTTCTCTATCTGGCCGAGGGCTTCGACTGGGCCGCCAACTATGTCGCCGACCGCGGCGCCGACGGAAAGACGCTGGGCCTGACCGGGTGGATCACCGTCGCCAATGGCGGGGTGACGAGTTTTCCGGGCGCGCAGCTCAATGTCATCGCGGGGCGGCTGAACAAGAATTACAGCCCGCCGCTGCCGCGCAGCGCACCGGGGTCGCTCAATCTCAAATGCTGGCCGATGGATATCACGAGCACGCATCCCTTGTGGGAATTGCCGCCGATTATCGAGTTCGAGCGAAATTATGATGGCGCCATGGCCGAGGAAATTGTGCTGACCGCGAACCGCGTCGATCGGCGCGCGCGCGCGATGGCACCGCCTCCGCCCCCTCCGCCGCCGCCGCCCGCACCCCCGCCACCGCCCGCCGAAGATCTGGGCGACCTCAAATTCTATCGCATTCCGTTCCGTGTCGATGTGTCGGCGAAGGGGCAGAAGCAGGTTGCCTTGCTCGCGAAGGATAAGGTCGCCGTCGAGCAGCTTTACGCAGGCACCTTATACGCCAACGGGTCTCCGCGGCCGCTGGTGATGCGCCTGCGCGTCCAGAATCGCGAATCGGACGGATTGGGGCTGGCGCTTCCCGCAGGTACGGCCGCAGTGTTCGAGAGCGTCGGCGGCCAGCGGCTTCTCGTCGGGGAAGCGTCGATCGGTGACAAGGCGAAGGATGAGCGCGTCGATTATGACATCGGCCAAAGTCCGGCGGTGCAGGCTCAGGCGGTGATCAGGGATCGCGATGCGAAGGGCGAGTTCCAGACATGGTATGTGACGCTGACCAACGCGCGGCCCTTTGATGCCGAGGTTGAAATACTGATCCCCTTCGCGCTCGATCCCGCGCCCGTGGATTGGGAGCGGCGGGGAAGCAACTGGGTGTGGCGCGTGCGCGTGCCCGCAAACGACAAGCTGGAGCAGGTGTTCCGGCAGAAACTGAAGGGCGACTGATTCGCCCCTCAGCCTGGCGGCAACGGGCGCGGCCGGTGATTTTCGTCAAGCGCGACAAAGGTGAAGACACCTTCAGTCACCTTCACTTCATTCTCACCGCTATCGCGGGTCGCGATGACCTCCAGCCGGATCGCCAGCGACGTGCGGCCACGCCGTTCGATATGCGCATAGATCGAGATGATGTCGCGCAGCAGGATGGGCGCGATAAATTCCATCGTCTCGATCGCGACCGTTGCAACCGCGCCCTGCGCCGCGCGCCCGGCGACGATGCCCCCCGCGATGTCCATCTGGCTCAGCACCCAGCCGCCGAAAATATGGCCGTTGGCGTTGATGTCGGCGGGGCGCGGAACGACGCGCAAAATCGGGTCGCGCGGGCAGTCTGCTTTGTCGGTCATGGTTTCAAATCCGGATCATCTTCAAAAGGGTCTTCGATCGCCTCGTCATGGCCGCTGCCGCTCGACAGGAAAACGAGCCCCATCAGCGCGGCGCCCAGCATGACGGACAGGCCGACACCGGCGGCGGCGGCGATCATCATATGCAGGGTCAGCGCCTCGCCCATCGACAGGCGCAACCAGCCGAGCGCGAGAATGACGGCGCCGATCGATACCAGCGCCATTCCGCGCATCAATTTACGATAGCGCGTCCAGGCGACTTCGGCGGTGTCGCGATTGTCGAGTGGGGATCGTTTGACCATGGCGGCACCCATGAACCAACCCGCCGCCGAGGCCAAGCGCGAAAGCCGACCGTCCTGCCGCGCCCCTTTTGGCTTGGCGCCGAATCATGATAGGCTTTGATTTCCAGAGAATCGACATGGGGAGCGGCACGGAATGACGATCGGAGCGATACTGCGCGGGCGGACGGGCCCGGTGATTTCGGCGCGGAAGGAAGATCTTGTGCGCACGGTGGTCGATTTGCTGGCTCAGAACCGGATCGGCGCGGTGCCGGTGCTGGAAAATGACATGATCATCGGCATTTTTTCCGAACGCGATCTGGTCCGGCTGATGTCTTCCTATGGTCCCGACGCACTCGATCACACCCTTGATGAGGTGATGACCAAATCGCCGGTGACGTGCGATTCGCAGATGGCCGTGATCGGTGCATTGTCGCAGATGACGCAAAAGCGCATCCGCCACTTGCCCGTTGTCGACAATGGCCGGCTCGTCGGCTTCATATCGATCGGCGATCTGGTCAAATATCGCATCGACCGGATCGAGGCCGAAGCCGCTGCGATGCGCGACTATATTACCGGGGCCGCCTAGATACTGGCGTCTCGGCGCGCGGAACCGGCGGGCAGGCTGAAGCGCAACGCGCGGAGCAGGCTTTTCGGATCGTCGCGCAGATGGTGCCAGAGACGGCCGGTGGCGCGCGCTTCTGTCGATCCGATTGCGCGCCAATATGCGAAAAGGCCGCGGCGCGACGCGTGATAGCGCAAGTGGCCGACCTTTTCCTCGATTGCCATGGACAACCGCGTCAGATTCGCTTGAGTCAGCGTTACGCCGAAATGGCCGTCGCGCAATTTCAGAAAGGCATTGAGCGTCAGTTGTGCGTTGCGCGCGTCATGTTCGGCGCCGGTCTGATTATCCCCTTGGCGATGCACCGTCGCGACCTCGACGAACTGGCAAAGGAAATCGCCCCGGCTGCTGAGCTTGAGCCAGAAGATCCAATCCTCGCCGTGACGATAGGCGGGCATCCGTCCCACCGCTTCGGCGGCGTCGCGCCGGAACATCGCCGCGCAAGTCGGGATCATGCTGGTCAGCAGCAGGGCCGATTGCGGATCGTTCAGCCGGTGCAGGCCGGGGGAGATCGGCTGCGTATCGAGGCCGGGGGTCAGGCAGCGCCGCATCATTGGCACACTGGGGGTACCGTCATTCCATAACTGCAGTGCGTCGGCGAAACTGACGACGGCTTCCGGGTGTGCGGCGAGCGGCGCAGCCAGCCGTTCGAGCGCATCGGGCGCATATTCGTCGTCCGAATCGAGAAAGGCGATTAGCGGGCAGGTCGTCGCCGTCATCGCCAGATTACGCGCCACGCCGGCGCCGCCATTCTCGCTCGCCACGATAAAGCGGACATCAATCGGGTGGCGCCGCGCCCACTCCTGCACGACCTCGCCTGTGTTGTCGTCTGAAGCGTCATCGACGACGATGATTTCACGCGGACGCAGCGTCTGATGTGCGATGCTGTCGAGCGCGCGCACGATCAGATGCGGGCGGCGATAGGTCGCGATGACTACCGCGATATCCCCTGTAGCGGCCATTAATTGTTCCCGGTCGGGTAGGCGTCGCGTCGCCACAGCTTGGCGATCGGCGACGGGGCGAGCCGGACAAGATCGGGAGTGATCGGATGGCGGCACAGGAATAGCGCCCCGATCCACAGCAGTACGCCGGCGATCACCGGGGGGAGCATCTCGATAAAACTCATCGCTGTCGGCGGGATCAGCCAGACGTAGCAGGTGAGCAGCGGCGCGACCGCCGCCGAGGCGCCGAACAGGCTGCGCGCATAAATGGCGCCGAGGCCGCGCCAGTCAAAGCCCGTGAGCCGACGGAGGAAGAAGAAATAGATCAAGAACCAGATGCAGGCATAGGCAACATAGGCCGCCGCCGCCGATTCGACCCCGCGCGATGCTCCGATGCCCAGCAAGGCCAGTGCGATCAAGGTCGTCACGCCATTGCGGCGCAGCACGCCCTTCAATTCGCCGAGCAGGATCGGGACCTGGATGCTCATCGGCAGCGCGACGAAGATCATCTGTGCGACCGCCAGCGCCGACAATATCGGTGCGACCGCGATCCAGCGCGGACCATAGAGCGCGTTGACCAGAGGATAGGATGCGGCGGCGAGCCCCGCCATCGCTGGCCAGACGATCCCGGTATAGCCTGCGACCAGTCGCAAATAGGGCTCGCCGAGCGAACGCCCCTCATCGCGCAGCCGTGCGAGCGCGGGATAGAAGACGCTGTTCACGGCACCGGTCAGCAGGATCATCAATTGCACCGCGAGGCCGCTGGCGCGCGAATAAATGCCCACGGCATAATTGCCAATGACGCCGCCGACGATCAGGTCGGGCGCGCGCGCGGTGATCGAATCGAAAATCAGCAGCAGCGTCGATCCGCCGCCGAAACGCATCACATGCGCGGCGTCGCCGAATCGCATCGGCCACGGGAATATCCATCCATTGCGCCACTGGCTGACCAGCGCGCGCGCGATCTGTTGCGCGAGCGCTCCCCACGCCAGCGCCATCGCGCCATGGCCGGCAGCGGCGAGCGCGACCGACACCGCGGCGTTGGTGATCGCCGCGCCGACCTCGATCATGAAGTCGGAACGGAAATCCATTGCGCGCTGGCGCAGCGCCGTCGGCACGATGGCGAGCGGGACGAAGAGATAGGAGGTGCCGATCACCAGCATCAGCGGCAACAGGCGCGCGTCGCCATAGAGCCACGACAAGGGTTTGGCGGCGGCGAGGATCAGCAGTGCGATGCCCCACGCGACGACCAGTGAAACCGAAAAAGCGGTGCGCAGCTTCTCTTCGCCAAGCTCGGCTTCGCCGACGATATAGCGGTTGAGGCCGAATTCCTGCATCACCGCGATCAGCGCGGTCGCGGCAAAGGCGATCGAGAACAGACCCACCTCGGCCGGCGACAGATAATAGCGCGCAATGACGATGCTGCTCGCAAAGGCGATGCTGAAACTCAGCAGCCTGCTGGCGCTGGCCCACGCGACGGCCTTGCGAACCGACATATTCCGTTACGCCCCGGATGGGGTGCGAAGCGGCCGGCGCCGGGACGATCCCTCATGACGCCGCTTCCGCCAGGCGAGCATCGGCGGAGCGAGCCCGGGAAAGACGCGCCATAATGCAAAGGCGGCCGACCATAAGGGGTTGCCCAGATAATGGCGTTGCGCCTGCAGCGCTTTCAGCCCGTTGCGGGTGTCGCCGGCGATGACCGCGGCCAGCGCTTCCTCCACCTTCGCCCGTTCGAGCTCGCTCTCGCGCCGTGCTGCGGCGATTTGTGCTTCGTGGCTGCCGGGCAGCGCGGCGATCACCTTCTCACATACACGGATATTGCCGTGAATATTGCGGAGCAGATGGACGGAGGCCGAGCCGGGCCGAACCCGGTAATCGGCCAGCACCGCGTCGAGGTAACGCACACGTCCCCCACCGATCAACAGTCTCACCCACAGGTCGAAATCTTCCGAATTCGTCATCGTGGTGTCGAAGCCGCCAATGCGGTCGAAGTCGGCGCGGCGGAAGGTCGACCCTATATATATATTGAACCGGCGCTCGAGCACATCGGACAAGGTGCCGGTCCCACCGCGATTCTGATCGTCGCCAACAACGACATCCTCGCGCGCGACGGCTCCAAAAACGCGGGCGTTGCATGTCGCAATCGCGGTGCCCGGATCTTCCTGCATCGCCGCGACCATCATCGACAGATATTCGGGGCGCAGCAGGTCGTCGCCGTCGAGCAAAGCGATCAGCGGCGCCCGGCTTTCGGCGATCGCCCGATTGCGCGCAGTCGCAACACCATGATTCGCGGTGGCAAGAAAGCGGAACCGGGGATCGGCCAGATAAGGTGCGACGGCGCCCGCCACATCGTCGGGCGCTCCATCGTCGATCACGATCGCCTCCCATTGCGTGAGGCTCTGGGCTAGCAGCGAGTCGAGTGCTTCGGCCACGAGGTGGGCGACACCGTAGGCGGGCACGATGACCGATATATGCGGGATGGGGAGGGGGTCGTGGTTGCTCATCGCCCGCCTCCTAACATGCTTCGCCTAATTTTTGACGAATCTAACGGAAATTAGCATGCCAAACTGGCGCTTAGGGCCGTTTCGAATCAAATATTTCCACCTTT
>NZ_JBPULG010000006.1:237500-432500 GCF_051550705.1 Sphingopyxis selenitireducens | reverse complement strand
GAGCAGAGACGAAAGTCGGTCATAGTGATCCGGTGGTCCCGAGTGGAAGGGCCATCGCTCAACGGATAAAAGGTACGCCGGGGATAACAGGCTGATGATTCCCAAGAGCTCATATCGACGGAATCGTTTGGCACCTCGATGTCGGCTCATCACATCCTGGGGCTGGAGCAGGTCCCAAGGGTTTGGCTGTTCGCCAATTAAAGTGGTACGTGAGCTGGGTTCAGAACGTCGTGAGACAGTTTGGTCCCTATCTGCCGTGGGCGTCGAAATTTGAGAGGAGTTGACCCTAGTACGAGAGGACCGGGTTGAACATACCTCTGGTGTACCTGTCGTCACGCCAGTGGCGCAGCAGGGTAGCTATGTATGGACGGGATAACCGCTGAAAGCATCTAAGCGGGAAGCCTCCCTCAAGATAAGATTTCTTAGAGCCGTGGAAGACCACCACGTTGATAGATCGGATGTAGAAGCGCGGTAACGTGTGGAGCTAACCGATACTAATTGCTCTATTCGCACTTAAGAGTCCCACCATCAACGACAATCCTGACCGGCCACAAGCCTGTCGGATCGTCTGCGAAGTGGATGATTGCAAGTCAGACAAATATTGCACGGACATCGATTGAAACCCGATTTTGAC
The DNA here is from genome assembly GCF_051550705.1 of Sphingopyxis selenitireducens. Lineage (NCBI taxonomy): Bacteria > Pseudomonadati > Pseudomonadota > Alphaproteobacteria > Sphingomonadales > Sphingopyxidaceae > Sphingopyxis > Sphingopyxis selenitireducens. The sequence continues at coordinate 431,866 of NZ_JBPULG010000006.1, read as the reverse complement.
CCACGCCGGCTTCATTGCTTGGTGACCATGGCGTCAGTGACCCACCCGATCCCATCTCGAACTCGGACGTGAAACCTGACAGCGCCGATGGTACTGCTGCTTAAGCAACGGAAGAGTAGGACGTCGCCAGGCATTGTGGCCGACGTGCGGACAAAATCATCAAAAACCCATTCACAAAGTTACAGGGCCGGCAGCAATGCCGGCCCTTTGCTGTTTTAACGGATCCTGCCGGCTCAACTCCGGCAACAGGATCCGAACATTGGTGGCGCGGGATGGAGCAGCCCGGTAGCTCGTCAGGCTCATAACCTGAAGGTCGTAGGTTCAAATCCTACTCCCGCAACCAAATCAGTTCGCAAATGCCTCCTCGGGAACCCCCGCAGGAGGCTTTTTTGTATCCAAAATGCACATAGGCTCGGTCGCAGGTGGAACACATCGCTCCCGCCACTTGACGATCGGGCGGGTGGAGCGCGCGATGCAGGGTAATCCTCCCCTCTTTGATGCCTGCCCAATATCAGCAGCTGGCCGCTTTCTGCCATTTGCCATGCGGCACGCAATCAGAGCTCTTTTCCCGCATGGCGGTGGGGCGCGTCAGCTTAGCCCTGTATGATTGAAACGCGCAGGCCGACTTGGCTTGGCCTCATCCCGACATCAGTACCCGACATGTTCGCACGTCCGGCTTGCCAGCCGGGCCAAGCTGTGGCAGTGGCGCGCTTCCCCAAAGGGGGCGCTTAGCTCAGTTGGTAGAGCATCTCGTTTACACCGAGAGGGTCGGCGGTTCGAGCCCGTCAGCGCCCACCATCGGGAAGTTGCCATGCGGCGGTGACGATGCCGTCGCCCGCACCGGCCTTTTCCATCAGATTTGCGGTGACGCCATCGGCGGCCAGAGCCTCTTGCACCGTTGCTGCGCCCACGCCGCTGAGGCTGATCGGCAACGGACCGCGCCGCGCGGCCCAGCGTAGCAACTGGTAATTGGCTGCCGCTGTGTCGGCGACCGCACCATTTGTGACCGTCACCGAAGGCAAGGATAGCGTCGGCGGGACCAGTTCGATGGTCCAGCCAGGCCAGAGGGTACGCATCCGTTCCTCGAGCGCACGGTAGGCGCCAAGGCCTGCGTCGGGCAGGCGCACCGCCCGCACCGTTGCGCGCTTCTTTTCATTGTCGACCGTGACCGCTTTCGTGTTGACGCCGGCGAGCAGCGCGAGGTCTCGGCTGATGTCGGCATTGTCGCGTTCGGCGCGTGCCGCGACGTCGCGGAGGCGTGCCATGTCGTTCCGCGCTGCGGCAAGATCGACCGACGAGCCGATAAGATACTGGTCGAGCGTCACCCGTGCATCGCGCTTCAACCGGCGTTCGAGTGCGGCCTCAACCTTTGCGTCGGCGCCGGGCTGGGCCGCACGGGCGAGGATCGCGGCCTGGACGATCACCGGCGTCGCCGTCGCATCGACGTTGAGGTCGGTGATCCGCGCGGAGGCGGGAAAGACATCGGCGACCGCAGCACGCGCCTGCGTCTGGACCGTCGCTTCCCAGGCAATCTGGCGCAGCGACAGCCCGAGCGGCACCGCGAGGACGAGGAAAGCGGCAACGATCATCAGCGTCTGTCTGCGCGTTTGATCGGGCGACAGGCTGGCCGAAAAGCCATAGGCGCGCGCGACGATCGCGGCCGACAGCGCGATCGTCATGAAGTTGGTGAAAAACAGCATCAGCGCGCCGCCGAAGATGCTCCATTGGCCCGTGGCGAGCCCGAAGCTGACCACTGCAAGCGGCGGCATCAGCGCAGTGGCGATGGCCACGCCGATAATCGTCCCTTCGCGCCCGCGCACCACGGCATAGGCTCCCGCGAGGGCGGAGAAGAGCGCGACGCCAAGGTCGAAGAGCGTCGGCTGGGTGCGTGCGGCTATCTCGCTCGTCACCGCCTGGATCGGCGAGATTTTGACGATGATGACGCAGAGCAGCAGCGCGAGCAGGACGCCGCCGAGCAGGGTCCGCACGCTTTCCTTCATCCACGCGAAGTCGCCCGTCGCGATCGCGAAACCCAGCGCCATGATCGGTCCCATCAGCGGGGCGATCAGCATCGCGCCGATGATCACCGCGACGCTGTTCTGAAGCAGGCCAAGGATCGCAATCCCCGCCGCCATGCTCGACATGAAAGCGAAGCGCGGCGACCATGCACCGTCGGGGCGAATCTTGGCAATCACCGCTGCCTGATCGATATTTGCCACTTCGACGGCCCAATTCTGCCGGAAGTGGACGATGCGGCGGAGCAGCGACCAGCGCCATCCGCGCGCGCCTCCTGCTGTTTCGTGCGTGGGTTCGCTCTGGCTTGGCGTCGATGGCATCGGGCTCGCTCCTGTCATCGCATAGGGGCTCGCGCGATCAGCGCAGCGTTCGTGCGATCGCCTCGACCGTGTCCTTGGCGTCGGCGAGGCCCATCCCGGTCAAGTCGCGCATCCGCTTGATCGCCTCGATCTTGCGGCCGCGGCGGATCATGTCGAGAATCTCGCCGTCCTCGATCGTTTCGCTGTCGATATGGATGGTCGCCTGCGACGTATCAGCGTGCGTCCGGCCCGGGGGGCGAATGGCCGGGCGGGGGGCGATGCGCGGTGGACCGGTCAGGTCGCGCGCATCGCCGCCGCGGCGCAGGGCCAGCATCAGACCGGCCCCGCAAAGAAAACCGAGGGCGAAGAGAAGAAGTCCGCTCATCGCCCTCGTTTAGCATCAAGCTGCGAGTTTGCGCAGCACGTAATGCAGGATGCCGCCGTTCATATAATATTCGACTTCGTTCGCGGTATCGATCCGGCAAAGCGTGTCGAAGCTGAAGGTCGATCCGTCGGCGCGGGTGACGTTCACGGTGACCGTCTGGCGCGGCTTCAGGTCCGCAACGCCGGTGATGGTGAACTGGTCGTCGCCGGTCAGGCCCAGCGTCTCGCGGCTCTGGCCTTCGAGGAACTGCAGCGGCAGCACGCCCATGCCGACGAGGTTCGAGCGGTGGATACGCTCGAAGCTTTCGACGATCACCGTGCGGACGCCGAGCAGGTTGGTGCCCTTCGCCGCCCAGTCGCGCGACGAGCCGGTGCCATATTCCTTGCCGGCGATGACGACGAGCGGGGTCCCATCGGCCTTGTGACGCATCGCGGCGTCATAGATCGGCATCACGTCGGCGCCATAGCGTGACATGCCGCCTTCGATCCCGGGGACCATTTCATTCTTGATGCGGATGTTGGCAAAGGTGCCGCGCATCATGACGTCGTGGTGGCCGCGGCGCGCGCCATAGCTGTTGAAGTCGGCCTTGTTGACCTGATGCTCCATCAACCACTTGCCGGCGGGTGAGTCGGCCTTGATCGAACCTGCGGGCGAGATGTGATCGGTGGTGATCGAATCGCCGAGGATCGCGAGCGGCTTGGCATCGATGATGTCGCTCACCGGCGCCGGGGTCATCGTCATGCCCTCGAAATAGGGCGGGTTGGCGACATACGTCGAGCCCGCGCGCCACTGATAGGTGTCCGAGCCCTCGACCTCGATCTTCTGCCAATGCTCGTCGCCCTTATAGACATGGGCGTAGCGCGCGACGAACATGTCGCGGTCGACCGCGCCCGCCACCGCATCGGCGACTTCCAGATTGGTCGGCCAGATGTCGGCGAGGAACACGTCGTTGCCCGACTGGTCCTGCCCGATCGGCGTGGTGGTGAAATCCTCGATCACCGTGCCCTTCAGCGCATAGGCGACGACGAGCGGCGGCGAGGCGAGGAAGTTCGCGCGCACGTCGGGCGACACACGGCCTTCGAAGTTGCGGTTGCCCGAGATGACGGCCGCGGCGACGAGGCCATTCTCGTTGATCGCCTTCGAAATCGGCTCGGCCAGCGGGCCCGAATTGCCGATGCAGGTCGTGCAGCCATAGCCGACGAGGTTGAAGCCGATATTGTCGAGATGCTTCTGCAGCCCGGCCTTCTCCAGATAGTCGGTGACGACCTGCGACCCGGGGGCGAGCGAGGTCTTGACCCACGGCTTGGGCTTCAAGCCCAGCGCGTCGGCCTTTTTCGCGACGAGGCCCGCGGCGACGAGCACGCCGGGGTTCGACGTGTTGGTGCAGCTGGTGATCGCGGCGATGGTGACGTCGCCGTCGCCGATGTCGAAATCCTTGCCCTCGACCGGCACGCGCGCCTGCGTCTTGTTATAGACCTTCGCCATGTCGGCGTTGAACACATCGTCGACGTCAGGAAGCGAGACGCGGTCCTGCGGACGCTTCGGCCCGGCGAGCGACGGGACGACGGTGGAAAGGTCGAGTTCGAGCGTGTCGGTGAACACAGGGTCCGCCGCGCCTTCGACGATCCACAAACCCTGCGCCTTGGCATAGGCCTCGACCAGCGCGATATTCTCGTCACTACGCCCGGTCAGGCGCATATAATCGAGCGTCTTGTCGTCGACGCCGAAGAAGCCGCACGTCGCGCCATATTCGGGCGCCATATTGGCGAGCGTCGCGCGGTCGGCAAGCGACAGCGAGGCGAGGCCGGGGCCGAAATATTCGACGAAGCGGCCGACGACGCCCTTGGCGCGCAGCATCTGCGTCGCGGTGAGCACGAGGTCGGTCGCGGTGACGCCTTCCTTCAGCTTGCCGGTGAATTTGAAGCCGACAACTTCGGGGATGAGCATCGACACGGGCTGGCCGAGCATCGCGGCCTCGGCCTCGATCCCGCCGACGCCCCAGCCCAGCACGCCCAGGCCGTTGATCATCGTCGTGTGGCTGTCGGTGCCGACGCAGGTGTCGGGATAGGCCACGGTCTCACCCGATCCATCCTCGCTCGACCACACCGCCTGCGCGATATGTTCAAGGTTCACCTGGTGGCAGATGCCGGTGCCCGGGGGCACCGCCTTGAAATTGTCGAGCGACTTCGACCCCCATTTCAGGAAGTCATAGCGTTCGCCGTTGCGATAATATTCGATTTCGACATTCTGTTCGAACGCCTTGGGGTGCCCGAATTCGTCGACCATGACACTGTGGTCGATGACGAGGTGGACGGGGACCAGCGGGTTGATCTTGGTCGTGTCGCCGCCGAGCTTGGCGATCGCATCGCGCATCGCGGCCAGATCGACGACGCAGGGAACGCCGGTGAAATCCTGAAGCAGCACGCGCGCGGGGCGATACTGGATTTCCTGGTTCGAATGCGGATCCTTCTGCCAGTCGACGATCGCCTTGACGTCGTCGGTCGACACGGTGAAGCCGCCATCCTCGAAACGCAGCAGATTCTCGAGCAGCACCTTCATGCTGAACGGCAACCGCGACACGTCGCCCAGCTTTGCCGCAGCCTTGTCGAGCGAATAATAGGCGTATGTCTTGCCGCCGACGTCGAGTGTCGAGCGGGTACCGAGCGTGTCGTTACCGGTGGTCGTCATAGGATTGCAGTCCCCATGTTGGCGCGGCGGGGAATGACCATCCGGTGCCCGGCCAGGAGAGCGGGGCCAACGGGAGTCGCACGCGCGGTGATTGTTGGCGCCGCCTTACGCCGGGGGTGGGGAAATGCAAGGGGTTGGGGGCAGGCTTTCGGCTACAGCGGGGCCAATCCGTCCATGATAGCTGTGAGCGCGAGCGCATTTTCGCGCTCCATCGCGCTGTGCCCTGCATTGGTGACGACATAGGTCGCGGGCTCGGCGCCAGCGCCGCGCAGCGCTTCGACCAGCCGCGACGCCTGCGTCAGCGGGCAGACCTCGTCGAAACGGCCGTGGACGATATGGATCGGGATCGCGGCGAGGATATCGGCATTGTCGAAAAAATGGCCGGGTTCGAGGAACAGGCTGTTCGCAAAATAATGCGCCTCGATCTGCGCGAAGCAGAGGGCGAAATCGGCGTCCCCGAACTTCCCCGTCGCGCCGGATTCGGGGATCATGTTGGAAATGGTGCCTTCCCACAACGACCAGGTGAGGGCGGCCGCCTGTTGGCGTTCGCGTTCGGCGTCGTTCGCCGGAACCATGTCGAAGATCGCCTTGTACGACGCCATCACGTCGCCGCGTTCGGCGGGGGTCAGCACCGTGAGCAGTGCGCGCCATTCGTCGGGGTAGTGAATATAGGCGCCGGGCGCCGTGAGGGCATAGGGTGCCTCTTCGAAAGTCGCGGCATTGCCTTGATAAAGATAGTCGAGATCCTCGGGCGCCCCCAGGAAAATGCCGCGCAGGATCAGGCTGGCGCAATGCTGCGGGCAAGCGATGGCATAGGCCATGGCGAGGGTGCTGCCCCAACTGCCGCCGAAGACATGCATCGGGCCATCGATAGCCAGCGCTTCGCGGAGCTTGTTGATGTCGCCAATCAGGTCGGCAGTGGTGTTGCGGCGAAGCGCGACCGCCGGTCCCGCTGCCGCCACATTGGGCTCGCTTTTGCCGCATCCGCGCTGGTCGAACAGGATGACGCGGTAGCGCGCGGGATCGAAGAAGCGTGCCATTTCCGGCGAACAGGCGCCGCCGGGGCCGCCGTGGAGGAACATGACAGGCTCGCCGTCGGGCGCGCCATATTCCTCCCAGTAAATGCGGTGCGCCGGATCGGCATCGACGGCGAGGTGGCCGCTGCGCAGCGGGGTCGCAGCGGGATAGACCCAGCCATCGCCGATCTTGCTCGTGTGCTGCAGTCGCGAAAAATCCATGGCTATGCGCTCCCGTTACGGCATCGGTCGATCCGCGTTCCTGCCGACGATGCTGTTCTGCGGCTGGTCAGATGCCAGCGGACTCGATGTTCAGCAGTTCGACCGTGAACAAAAGCGTCGCATAGCCCGGGATCGGGCCCCTGCCAGCGGGGCCATAGGCCAGCTGATAAGGGATGGCGAATTCGAACTTGTCGCCGACGCCCATCAGCGTCACGCCTTCCTGCCAGCCCCCAATGACCGCATTGAGCGGAAAGGTCGCGGGCTCGCCGCGCCGTACCGAGCTGTCAAATTCGCTGCCATCGACGAAGGTGCCGACATAATGAACGGTAACGGGGTCGGTCGGGCCGGGCCGGGCGCCGCTGCCGTCGCCCGCGACCCGGCGCCAGCGCAGCCCGCTGGCGGTGGTTGTCCAGCCGGCGCCACCGTGACGTTCGGCGAGCGCCGCCATCTGGCGGTTGAGCCACGCGGTTCCCTGCGTCGAACTGGCTTGCGTCGCGGCCGGCTGTTCGGCTGCGGCCGATGCCGGAGCGGCCAGGGTGAGGCCGGCGGCAACAAGTGATGTCCAATGCAGTGAAGTTACGCGCACAAAAACTCCTGTCGTTGCTGTTTGTCTCTCTGTATCGAGAGATTGCGGTATCGAACAGATATGATTTACTTCATTGGCTTCACCGGGCCGCGATTTTGGCGGCCGGGTTATTTTCGGCGGAAGAAGGGCATTTGCCGGCATAGGGTAACATGCTGGCGGGGCCGCGATCGGCTCGCATTCGTCTGAATCTCGATCAGCGCAAGTCGTCGGTCAGATACCAGCAGTCCTTCTTATGCTCGAAAATATAGGCACCGGCCTGAGCGTCCCGATCGGGGCCTTCGACCCCGGCAAAAGGCCGGCCCCCGCGCCAATCGACGCGATATTGCTTTTCGCCGAGACGGGTCAGCACGACTTTCCGGAATTCGTCATTGGGCAGCGCGGCCGGGGTCTGACGACTGAAGCGATAGTCGGTCGAGGTGATCCGGAACTGGCCCAGATAATCTTGGCGATGGATCCAGTTGCCGGGCGCCTTGGGATCGGCGAGCTTGCCGACCTTCACCATATAATTGGTCCAGATCACCTGTTCCAGCCAACCGCCCGATTTGGTGGAACTGACATACCAAGACAGAAATTCTTCGAAATCATCAATGCCGCAGCCCGATTTGCGTACCCGGTCGATCTCGTCGAGCGGTGTGAATTCGGTTGCGACCACCGCCACGGGGGCGTCATCAGCGGCGAGGGCGGCGGGCATCAGCGGGGGGGTGATCGTCATCGCAACAAGAGCTGCGGCGGCCAGCGATTTCTGCACGATAGTCTCCATTTTACCCAGGCGGCCGATCGCGGCCATGGCGCCGGGATTGGTCGGTTCGAGCATGCTATGCCCCGCGTCTGGTGGAGCGAGGGTGACGGATGTCACAGGGGATGGATTATTATGGCAATCAACTTCATGCTTTTCCATGAAATTTCGTCACCCGATGTGGTCAGGCGCGGGCAACCCGGATCACCGTCGGCGTAAAGCTACGGACGCAGTCGCGCCCGGTTCGCTTGGCATCGTAAAGTGCCTGATCGGCCTGCTGCATCAACTGCGATAGCGTGGTTCTGCCCGTGCCGACGCTGATGCCTATACAGGTCGTGGGACAAAGTGCGGTGGGTATGCGGTCTGCGCAGGCGGCGTGAAGCCCGCCCCGGATCGCTTCCGCGAGTTGGCGGCCGGCTTCGATTCCTGCACCGGGCACCAGAATGGCGAATTCCTCGCCGCCGATGCGGCCTGCGATCATGCCGGCCGGACCGATCGCGCGGACGTGCGCGCCAAAGGCTGCGATGATCGCGTCGCCGACTGCATGCCCATAGGTGTCGTTGACGGCCTTGAAGTGATCGAGGTCCGCGATCAGCAGCGCGGCGGGAGCTTCCCCGGCGGTGCTGCGGCGCATCGCGGCGCTGGCCTCCGTTTCGAAGCCGCGGCGGTTCAGCAGGCCCGACAATGTATCGCCGGCCGCCTGCGCGCGCAGTTCGGTGACCATGTCGATCGCGATCGCGACCATCAGGCTGATCGCCGCTGCGACCGACACCATCGCCTGGCTGAATTGAACCGTCGTCCAGTAAATCGACTGCTGAAATCCGTCATAATTGGCGAAGCCGCCGGTGAGCGTCAGTAAAACGACCGGACGCACGATCAGATTGATGGCGGCCAGCGCTGCGACCCAGAATAGCACCCTGTCGATCAGATGGGGCTTGTCGAGCGGCCAGAGTGCGCGAACGACCATCAGAGCGATCGCGCCCGCGCCGATACTGATCGCATAGATGCGCGCCGCGATGTCGGGCTGGCCGAGCAGAAACCAGAGGAAGACGGCGAGCGATACCGCCATTGCCACCGCTATTTCGCGCCATGGGACGGGGAGGCCATATCGTTTGATAATCGCCGCCGCGAACAGCGCGCCGGTGAGCAGAAACGCCATATTTGCGGGCAGGCGCTGGAGTTCCATCGGCATCACCGGCGCGACGTCCTGCATCAGGAAGGCGAATGCCGTCGCGACATAGGCGCCGGACGCATAGGCGATATAGGTTTCGCGGCGGTTCATCCACATCATGAAGAAGGCGGCCGCGAACAACAGGCCGATGGCCGGGTTCAGCAACGAGATGAAAAATTGTCCGGTCAATGCGGCTTCCTGCGATCCATGAAGCATATTATTGCGACACGAATAACAAGAGGTTACCCGATCGTGCGACCGAAGGGGAGTCCCTTGCTTTCTGCTCAGGCCGTGCCGCGGGCGACCAGTCGTACCGGGATGCGCGTACCGCTGCGCGTATGTTCGTCATCCTCGAGCGCCATCGCGACCAGTGCTTCTCCAGCGGCGTCGAGGTCGGGTTCCAGCGTCGTCAGCGCCGGATCGGCGAGCGTGCCCGCCCGGATGCCGTCGAAACCGATCAGCGCGACATCCTCGGGCACGCGGCGGCCGGCATCCTTCAGGCCCTGGAGTACGCCGAGGGCGAGCAGGTCGCTCGCGGCAAAGATCGCGTCGGTTTCGGGATGGCGTGCCAGCAGGTCGCGAACGGCCGCGACACCCTGTGCGTGGCGGTCGGCTGCGGCGGGCGGTTCGGCAAGGATCGGGGTCATCCCGTGCGCTGCCAATGCGGCGACAAAACCGTCCCGGCGCTCGTCGAACTGTCGTGGAGACGATTGCTGCGGCCCAACAAAAGCAATCCGCCTGCGGCCCTGCGCGACGAAATGTTCGGCGGCTATCTGGCCGCCGGCATCATTTTCGCTGCGCATCCAGTGAAAAGGGCTGCCGGGGCTGCCCCAACAGACGAAATCGAGGCCAGACGCCTGCGCATCGGCGAAATATTGCCAAGCTGGGCGGTTGCTGGTCGTGCCGATGACGATCATCGCGTCGGCGAGGCCTGAGGCCACGAAATCGGCGCGGAAGTTATCGGCGCTTTCCTGAAAGGAGACAAGCAAGTTGAAACCGCGCGCCGAGGTCGCGGCAGCGATGCTGCCGAGCAACGCAAAGTAAAAGGGGTTGATAGCGCTGCGGTCTTCGCCGGGACGGCAAATCGTGACGAGTGCGATCGTCTCGCTGCTTTTGAGGCGCAGCGACGAAGCGTGGCGATCGACGACATAGCCCATTTCGCGCGCGGCGGCGGCGACGCGCGCGCGCGTTTCGGCATTGACTCCAGGACTGCCGCGCAGCGCGCGCGAAACGGTCGATTGCGACACGCCGGCGCGCTCGGCGACGTCAAACGATGTCGGGCGCAATTGCTTGCCGGTCACATTCCATCCTTTTGCTGCGCTGTCTCTTGCGCCGGTGCGGCGGCTTGTCAATCGAGCGGGGTTCTTCGGCCGCCGATGTCAGGCCAGCGGATGGTGATCGTCAGGCCATGATCGGAAGTGCTGCGGTCCCAACCGCCCTTTAATTGGCGCTCGATCAGTGAGCCGATGAAATGGGTGCCGAAACTTTCATGTTCGATCTGCGGCGTTTCGGCGAGACCGCTCTCAATCCAGGACAATATGACATCGCCGCCGTCGTGGCGCCACTTTACCGCAAGATCGCCCCGCCCCGCCAGTGCGCCATATTTGACGCTGTTCGTCACCAGTTCATGCACGGTGAGCGCCAGCGCCTGAGCGCCATCGTCATTGAGGCGAACCTCCGGCCCGCCGACTCCCGCCAACTGGTCGGATGACCAGCCCGCGATCACAAGCTCGCGATCGATGATCTGACGGAGATCGACGGTGTCGATCGCACCTGTGACGAGCATTTGCTTCGCGTCGGACAGCGCGCTGAGCCGGCCGTCGAACTTCACTTCGAAATCATCGAGATCCTTCGCTTCACGCACCGTGATGCGCGCTAGCGCGCCGATGCGGGCGAAGGCGTTTTTCATCCGGTGGGCCATCTCGCCAATCATCAATTCGCGATCCTCGGCATGGCGCGCCCTTTCTTCGGCGAGAGCCTGGAATGCGTCGATCCGACGGCGCTGGACGCGGTGAAGCTGGGTCGCGAACAGCGCCAGTGCAGCGCCGAAAAGAAATATCCCGAGGGGGCGTCCGAGCCGATCGAGGAAACGGCCATAAGAAATACGCATCGTCCATTGATGATCGGCGACTCGCAGCCGTTGCACATGCGCGTCCCAGCCGAGCTTGCCGTGGCGGAATGCCAACGGTGCCGTCGGACCATCGCCAGCGTAGATTTCCAATCCTTCTATCGCATCGATTTGCGATCCTAGAAGGGCCTTCATCAGGTCATTGGTACGAAACGGGGCATAGACGAACGCCTCGATCTCCCGGGCACGGCCGGGATGCGCAGCCCCGGAAGCTTCGTGCAAATCACCGGTTGGAGTGGCGGTTGTGGCGGACAGTCTGGTGTAGACGGGTACATAGATGAGGAAGCCGGGCTGTTTGTTGCTCAGTCCTTTTTCCTGAACAAGCTGGACAATCCCGCTGACCGCCGGTCGGCCGGTCTGCCAGGCGCGGCGCATCGCCTCGCGACGTATGGGGTCGCTGTACATATCATAGCCCAGCGCATTGTGGCGGCGCGGGGTGTCGGGTTCGACCAGAACAATCGGGAAGCCGATCGATTGATCGGAAGCGGGCCAGACGGCAATGGGTTTACCATAGTTGGCCTGCAGTCGCGCCTCGGCGGCGGCGGGAAATCCTGGGCGCATCGCGATGGCGATCCCCACGCCTTCCATGCCCGGCGTATGGATTTGCGGTTGCAGCGCGGCCAGATAGGCTCGAATGCCTGGCCCGGTGGACTCTGGGTCGGATTGATAAAGCGCCCGTACGCCTTCGAGAACCGCGACATGGTCGCGTAGCCGGACATTGGCCTGAAGTGCGACCCGGCTCGCTTGGTCGGCTTCCTGCGCCTCGTTATAGAAAAAGCTCGCTGAGGCTGCGGCGATCGTCGCGAGCAGAATGACCAGTCCGACGAAGCGGACGAGCAGCGCCATTAGCCGGTCAGCCCAAAGGGAACGCATTGCCTGGTTTCCTGAATGATAGCCGCCGCGGCAGCGCCCCTTCTGGTGGAGATTGTTCCATGTGGCCTAGCTGATGGCAAGATTATTTCACTGGCGCAGAGTGCGCCGCGCCGGGTTGCTGTACACACCCTTTCGCTTATGCTGTCGCCCGATCAGTCGGGAGATGAGGGATGATTATTTACGGATCGGTGGTGTCTCCTTTCGTCCGGAAGTTGCTGGGCTATCTGGGTGAGAAGGGGATTGATTTCGAACTGAAAGGAGTTGGGGTGGGCGACCCTGATCCCGGGTTTCGCGCCGCGTCGCCGCTTGGAAAGATGCCGGCGATGGTGGACGGTGACTTTTCCCTCGCTGATTCGAGCGCGATTATCCAGTATCTGGAGGCCAAGCACCCCGAACCTGCGCTGATCCCGGCAGACGCCAAGGAGCGCGGGCGTGTCATCTGGTGGGAGGAGTTTGGCGATACAGTGTTCGCGGCTTGCAGCGGGAAGATGTTTTTCAATCGCATCGTCGCGCCCAAATTTATGGGGCGTCCTGGCGATCTGGCGGCAGCCGCGTCGGCGGAGGCAGAGGAACTGCCGAAATTGCTCGCTTATCTGGAAAGTGCGATCCCTGATTCGGGTTTTTTGGTCGGCAACCGGTTGACGCTCGCCGACCTTGCAGTGGCATCGCCGCTGATGAATTTTCGACACTGCGGCGCGCGCATCGACCCCGCGGTACATCCGAAAATCGCGGTTTGGAGTGAGGCGATCCTGTCGCGGCCAAGCCTCGCGCCGTGGATCGAAAAGGAAGAGCGGCTGATGGCGAAGGTGATGACCGCGTAGCTTTCAAACTAATATTCAACGAAGATCCGGATCCTGTCGACATCGATACCGACAGCGCTCGCGATCTCCTTGCGGCTGCGGTCGATTACTTCCTGCACTCCTGCCGGGGTAGCGCCGTCGATCTCCGGTGCGACGTGATCGTCGAGCGCAGGGCCTGCAGTATCCATCAGTTCGGGCGGGGGGCTGATGGCGCTCTTGAGTTCCACGGCGCTCAGCATCGCCGGAGATACTGGACCTTCAAATTGGCATCCGAAGTGCCGCCCGTTTGCCCACATGACTACCGCCGTTATGTCGCCGGCATGCGGAAGTTCGATTTCTATTCGGTCGCCAATCGTCAGTTTGACATCGCTTTCGAGTAGCAGGCCCGTTCCGGAGATATTGTGGATCTGAACTTCGATCCCGGTGCCGTCATGAAGCAAACCCGATGCGAGAAGGCTCAATTTCCGCCGCACGTCGTGACGTTTTTCCGCGCCGGGCGCTGCTGGAAGAAAATGTCCGTAGATAGGCATAGGCGGTTGTTGGAGTTCGCTGGTTAAAAGAAGGTTAGCGCGAGCGCGAAAAGGCCGATCGTCAGCGCAAAGCTCAAGTGGATTGATGCCTAAACTTCATCGCCGGCGATCACGCTAACTCAATTGTCCGCGTGATCCCGATCGCGTCCAGAAAGGCTGTGTCGTGGCTGACGACTATTAACGCGCCGTCATAGGCGGCGAGTCCTGTTTCGACTGCGGCTAGCGAATCGATGTCGAGATGGTTGCCGGGTTCGTCGAGAATTAGAAGTTGGGGCGGACGGGGCGCGCCGAGGACGCACGCCAGGCCAGTGCGTAAGGCCTGCCCGCCGCTCAATGTGCCGACGATGCGGTCGGCCGCCGCAGCGCGGAAACGAAAGCGCGCGAGGGCAGCTCGGCACTGGTTGTTCGTTGTTCCCGGATTCTGCGCGAGGAAATTGTCGGCAACCGATAACGCCGGATCAAGCAGGCTGACGCGTTGGTCGAATAGCGCGAAAGGAACGCTGACGCGGACTTGTCCTGTCCATGGTTTGAGCGTTCCAGCGAGGAGAGCGAGCAACGTTGATTTTCCCGAGCCATTGGGCCCGACTAGCGCGACGCGTTCGGGGCCGGTCATGGTGAGCGAGATGTCGCGGAGGATGGGCTGCTCCTCGACGTAGCCGGCGGTGACATGGTCGATTGAAAGGATGGTGCGCGACGATGGCAGACCGGTGGAAGCCAAGCCAACCGAGAGCGGATCGACGATCTCGATCTTCGCGCGCGCGGAGGCGAGCAATTCTTCGGCTTCGCGCTGCTGGCGCTCGGCGAGGCGGCGATTGGCGCCGACGCTTTCCTCGGCGCGCTGCTTGAGCGTACCGAGCAGGATCGCCGGCTCGTCGCCACGCTCCGCTTTGCGTCGACCGCCGGCGTCGCGTCGCGCTTGCCGTTCGGTGGTGACTTGCGTTTGGCGGCGGACGCGGCCAAGCTCTTTTTCGGCGCCCGCGAGTTCGGCCTCCACTGCGGCCTGTTCGATTTCTTTGCGCGCGCGATACGCGCTCCAGCCGCCGCTGTAGCGCACTGCGCCAAAGCCGGTGAGTTCGATGATTGCGTCCATCTCCTCGAGCAGTTCGCGGTCGTGGCTGACGATGATCGCCCCGCCCCGCCAGCCGCGTAGCAGGCTGTGCACGGCTTCGCGCCCTGCACGGTCGAGATTATTGGTTGGCTCGTCGAGCAACAGGAAGTCGGGCGCAGCGAACATCGCACCGGCGAGGGCCGCGCGCGTGCGCTGGCCGCCCGAGAGCATGGCTAATGGAGTTTCGGGCGACACGGACAGGCCGACGCCGGCGAGAGCTGCGTCGATCCGGGCTTCGAGCGTCCAGTCGGTGTCGGCGATTTCGTCGGCTGAAGCTTCGCCGGCTTCCGCCTTGCGAAGCAGCGCGAGGTCGGCGGCGGCGTCGAACAGGTCGGGGATGCTCTCACTGGCATCAACCTGCACGATCTGCCGCAACATCGCGATTCTACCGTCGATTGCAATATGCCCGGCGGTGGGCGTCAATTGGCCGGTAAGCAGGCGCAAAAGTGTCGATTTTCCGACACCATTTCGACCGATAATGCCCGTGCGTTCGGGCTGGAACTGGAGATCGAGATCCGAAAGGACGGCGCGGCCGTCAGGCGTGGACCAGCTGATTTGCGAGAGCGTGATGGAGGGCATGAACTTGAACTTTCCTGGCGGCAAGGCGGGGCGTTGCGGACAGGTTGTGGCTCATGGCGGATTCTCCCGTTGCGATGAGACGCAAATCTAGGGGGGCGATCGACGCGGCGCAAGTCCGGTGCTGGGTTTAGTGCGTTTAGAATGATTGCGCCGATTCGAAAGGCCGCTGTCAAAGTATTCGGCTGTCATAAGCCCATTGCAGTAGAGCTTGTCTTTGCCTTGGCCGGCAAAAGGGGTCCCCCGGATTGCAGTTCTTCACAATCTGCGCGGCGTGGCGCCGAAAAGCGCGCCAGCGCGCGATCTGGCGGCGATCTTCGACTAGTATCCGCCGACCGGAATAATATCGGCAATACCATTGGAACCATCCGCGTGGATCGTCGGGGTGGATCCATCCCTTTTCGACCCAGACGCGCAGAGGCACGCTCGCCCGCACGCCGAAATAATTTAACGAGCAGTCGGGACGATCTCTGGCCAGTTTTGCATTTTCGAACCAGCTCGCTGGAAACTCGGCGATACAATCTGTCATATACTTTCCGCAGAAAACGCCGAGGCTCAGCATGGCGGCTGGTGTCAATTCGGGGGCGAATCCGGGATCGAATGCGCTTCCTATCGGGGCCGTGCGCTTATAACGATAGACTTGTTGCATGCGATCGTTCACGATCACTTCGACATGGATGTTCATTGGTGGGGTCCACTGGGCCAGGAATGCAGGGAGACGGTCAAAGCCAGCCGATGCTTTTAAAGCGGTAGAAGAGCAGGCTGGATACGCCGAAGATCAGGCCGAGTGCGAAGGGATAGCCGAGGGGCCAATCCAATTCCGGCATGAACTTGAAATTCATTCCGTAAATCCCAGCGATCGCAGTCGGAACCGCGAGGATTGCGGCCCAAGCGGCGAGCTGGCGGGTTATGACGCCCTGGCGTTGTTGTTCTAGCATGCCGTTGGTTTCGATGACCGAGGCGGCGATGTCGCGGAGGCCGGTGAGGCGGAATTCGGCGCGCTGGACATGGTCGAAGACGTCGCGGAAGAAGGGGCGCACCGCCTGGTCGATATTGGGCAGGTCGTCGTCGGCGGCGAGCCGTCCCGCGACCTCCTTCATCATCCCCGCGAGCCGCTGGAAACGGATGACCTCGTGCCGCTGGGCATAGAGGTGGCGGATCTCGTCGGCGTCGAGCGGGGTGTCCATCACGCTTTCCTCCACCCCCAGCAGCCGGTCCTCGATCGCGTCGATGACGGGGAAGTAGCCGTCGACGATGAAGTCCAGCACCGCGTGGAGCACATAGTCGGGACCGTGCGCGAGCTTTGCCGGCAGCGTTTCGAGCCGCGCCCGGACCTCGGTATGGGTGCGCGCCGACCCGTGGCGGACGCTGACGAAGAAATGCGGGCCGAGGAAGAAGGCGGTCTCGCCGGGCTGGATCGTGTCGCCGTCGAGATTGGCGGTGCGCGCGATGACGAACAGCTGGTCGCCATAAACCTCGACCTTCGGCAACTGGTTCGCCTTCAGCGCATCGTCGACCGCGAGCGGGTGGAGCCCGAAGCGCCGGGCGATCCCCGCCAGTTCGTCCCTTGTGGGTTCGTACAGGCCGAGCCAGAAGAAATCGCCGTCGGCGCATTCCTCCGGAATCGCCTCTTCCGGGCCGATGTCGCGGACCAGCTTGCCGTCATGATAAAGGCGGGCGGCCATGATGGGCATCGACGCAAGGCTCCTGACGCGGACGGATAACCGGCCGGTCATAGGCGGGAGCGCGCGGCAGGGGAAGAAGTGACGCGCGGCGGCGTTCATCCTATGATGCCCCGATGATCGGCGCGCGCGTGAAAATCTATTTCGATGGCGGATGCCGGCCCAATCCGGGGCGGATGGCGACCGCCGTGGTGATCGCCGGAACCGCGCTGATCGATGAGGATGCGGGCGAGGGGAGCGCGATGGAGGCCGAATGGCTGGCGCTGATCGCGGCGCTGCGGCTGGCGCGGGTGCGCGGACTGAGCGATTTCGTCCTGATGGGCGATGCGCTGGCGGTGATCGAGCAGGCGATGGGGCGGGTGCCGTGCCGCGGCGGCCATGCCCGTCATCTGGCGGCATTCCGCGAACTCGCCGGTCCCGGTCCCCGCCCTCGCATCCGCCATGTCGGGCGCGCGCAAAATCTGGCGGGAATCGCGCTGGAGCGCGCGGCGACGCGGGAATTGGAAATGCGGGCACTGGAAAATCGGCCGATCAGCCGTTAAGCGCCAGTCGCCCCAATATGCGGGCGACACAACGACAGGCCAGCACGTTGAAACCGACCCACCCCTTGCCCGTTCACCATAGCTGGGCGCTCTATGAGCGCGAGCGTCATTTCGAACTGGGACAGGTCCATGGCTATGACACGCTCGATTCGCTGCCCGACGCGAGCCGCTTCGTCGGCGACGGGGTTTTGATGCGCGCGCGGCCGGGATACTGGGAATGCGACCTCGACCAGGGCAACCGGTTGAGCTGGTCGGGCGAGGTCTATGATATTTTCGGCATCCCGCGCGGCGCGGCGCTCGTGCGCGACGAAACCGCCGCCCTCTATGGCGAAGGGTCGCGCGCGGCGATGGAGAAATTGCGCGCCTATGCGATCCGGCACGGGCGCGGCTTCACCCTCGATGTCGAAATCCTGCCCGCGCAAGGCGCGCGCCGCTGGATGCGCCTGATCGCGGCGCCGCAGTGCATCAGCGGCCGGGTCGCGCGGCTGCAAGGGCTGAAATTTCTGGTCCCGGTGAGATAAGCGGGGGCCACTGTTCTTCGTGTCCTCCCCGTCTTGGCAGGGTCTCAAATGCGCTAAGTATGGAAGCGCAAAAGCGCGTCTTACCTGCCACGATATTCCGCGTACTTCGAGCGCTAGCGAAGATAGCGAAATGTTTGAAGGCGAGGATACATTCGCAGCGAACGGCAAATGGTTTAATCAGATGCCGGTGAGCATCTGCGCGATCCGGACCGCGTATCTATCTGTCATCCCCGACGTGAAATCAGCAAGCGCATGCAGAGCCTGCTCGGCGTTGGTGACATGGCGGACGTCCAGATCCAAGGCTCGGACGAGCTGCTCATTATAGGCCGTAAGCCTATCTCGCTTCCAGTCTACTGTCGCGAGATTCTCGAAGACGGGTAGCACGCCTGACATGACGTTGGAGATCACGCGTCGACCGGACACTTCCAGTTCGGTCTTTCTGCGGGCGGTGAAAACCTGATCCCGGGAGAGTCGCTTCATCTCATCGAAGACGGAAGCCATCGGCCCGTCGTCGGCCAAGGAGTTTGAGTATGTGCCGGCCATGATAGCTTCGTAATTTGCCTTGAAGGCATCGAAGCAGCTCTCCACGGCAGCGCCAATGCTTAGCGCTCTCAGGAGAGCTATATGCTCAGCTTGGCTGAGATCGGAAACGTCGCGGTTCGGCTTGCAGGCGGCTTTGTGAAGCAGGCTTTTGACGGTGTCGAAGGGCAGCTCGCCGGTGGTGAAGGCATCTTCCAAGTCGACGATATTGTAACAAATATCGTCCGCAGCTTCGACAATGAAGACAAGGGGGTGACGCCGCCACCAGTTCCCGGCATCATGAAGCTCATGAGGCAGTTCTAGTGCCGTCGCTACCTCCTTGAACAGATCAAGTTCCGATCGGAATACACCGAATTTTTTCAAGCCGACATATGGAGCCGGGCCCGTTTCTGCGATCGCATCGCGAACCGTGGATGTAACGGGGTATTTTGTGAAGGCCCCGAGCATTGCTTTGGACAGGCGCATCCCACCGTCATTGCGGTACATCTCCAAGCGAGAGATGATGCGGAACCCTTGCGCATTGCCTTCGAAATTCGTGAACTCAGTCCGGTGCCGAGGTTCAATCTCTGCCATAACTCCTTTGGCGTCGTTGAACCTTTCGGCAAACCAATCGCCCATGGCCATTTCACCCGAGTGGCCGAATGGAGGGTTGCCTATGTCATGCGCCGTGCACGCCGCCTGTACGATGCTTGCGAGGTTGTTTGATTCCCCGGCAGCGATCAGTTCATTTTCCTCAAGCCAGCTTCCAATCCGCATCGCGAGCGATCGCCCGACGCTACTGACCTCAATCGAATGGATCAGGCGATGGTGGACGTGGTCGTGTTCATACAACGGTTGCACTTGGGTTTTGTTAGCCAAGCGACGGAAGGGAGCGGAGAAGACGATCCGATCATTGTCCTGAACGAAGATCGATCGGTTCGGTCTGGCCGCATATTGCTTGTCACGAAGACGTTCGCTGCAGAGCAGCTTTTCCCATTCCATGCTTTCGCTTTCTGTCCCATGTTCGCGTTATCCAATAGTAGCGAGTGTGAGGGTGTATTCCAAGTAAGATATTGATGATAAAACTTATTATGGAAAATAGAAGTGTTTTTGTATATTCATAAACGGAGCTTCGTGTGTTTCTATCCGCTAGTTGGTTGGCGAATCTCTCGTCGGTACCACATAAATAGTTCCGAGTTTTTCGGGCGACGTGCCGCCGATTAATGCTAACCACAGAAAAGTGCGGGCCGTATCAAGTCCGGGGTGGTGGTCTGGAAAAGGAATTGCGCACCTATGTGATCGAGCGCCAGCGCGGCTTTACTCTCGATTTCGAAATCTACCCGGCGCAGCCCCCATGGCTATTTTGGGCCCCGACGTTGGCAGCTGCGACATGGGGGTGCGGGGCATCGGGGTCGCTGTTCATATGTCTCAGCACTCAGTTCCGTCCCTTCCGCGCGACTAGAAGCATGATTCTGTCGCTGAAGATGGGACCAGAGTGCCAGCGGGGACGGGCGATGTGAACTGAATGCCCGGGACGGCCGCTCGCGCGGACGCAAGCGGCGGCCCCGGTCGTTTCCGGTTTAGCAGCGGCGACCGCCGCGATCGACCTCGCGTCCGAGCAGCGCGCCTGCGGCACCGCCGATAATCGTGCCGGGCACCCGGTCGCCATAGCGATCGACCTCGCGGCCGAGCAGGGCGCCGGCGGCGCCGCCAACGATCAGCCCCGTCGTTCCGCTGCCGCGGCGGCAATTATAATAGCGGCGGTCGCGGTAATGATTGCGGCGATAGTCGCGGCGGTCATCGCGCCGGTAGTCCCGGCGATAATCGCGATAACGATCATTGTCGCGGTGGCCATAATAGGAATGGCGATGGTGCCGGTCGCGGGCCTCTGCCTCGACGGGCAGCGCCGCAAAGGTGCTGGCGCCGATCAGCGCGGTGAGCGCAAGTTTCTTGAGCAGGAACATATATTTTCTCCGTCTTGGTCCCCTGCGATCAAATTAGAAAAGCAAAGATGGCGCTTGGCTGAACTGCCGCCGCCCCCAAACCCCCGCCGGGATCGGTTCGGCGAGCTTTCGGGGCGGCCTGCCGCGAGGTTGGTTTCGCGGGCAGCTTCGCGGGCGACGCTGCCCGCGCAGCGCGGTTTCCGGTCACCCTGTGGCCGCCCTGTCTCTGCAATGCGTTCGCCGAGTTGACTTTTTTCCTTCCCTCCTGATGAGGGACGGCTAAGCTGTCTCGCCCGCGATTGCGGGCGCAGGCGACGTTGGATGAAGGGAGGGGTGTCCTTTGATCACAGTTTCGGGCTGATATCCCGAGCAGGAGTTTTGATATGCGCGCGTTGCCCATCCGTTTCATGACAGCGGGATCGCACGCGCAATGAGTCTTTCGACGGTTGCCGCCCTGCTGCTGTCCGGGACAGCGCTCGCACCCGCCGAGGTCCCGCCCGAAAATCCGACGACGATCGAGCAGCCGCGACCCGGCGACGCCGCGGCTCCGCCGGAGCCGCCGGTGGTCGTCCCGACGATCTCCATCGTTCCGCCTGCTGTCCCGGTTTCGCCGGACGCGCCGGCAGGCCCCCAAGCCCCGGCCGAGGCGCCGCCCGCCGACGCGCCGCCGGCCGACATGTCGTCGTCGCCCGACGATATCGTGGTGACCGCGCGCGGCGCGCCGCCGCCGGGCGACCCGCTGCAAGAGGTTAACATCACGTCGTATCGGGCGATCCAGTCGGTCGACAAGGCGCTGGTGGCCCCGGTCGCCACCGGGTATCAGGGCATTGTTCCCGAGCCGGTTCGCGACGGGATCGGCAATGCGCTGCGCAACCTGACCGAACCCGTCAATTTCCTGAATTTTCTGTTGCAGTTCAAGATCGGCAAGGCCGCCGAGACGCTGGGTCGCTTCGTCGTCAATACGACCTTTGGCGTCGGGGGGCTGTTCGATGTCGCCAAGACGAAGCCGTTCGACCTGCCGTATCGCCGCAACGGCTTTGCCAACACATTGGGTTTTTATGGCGTCGAGCCCGGCCCCTATTTCTATCTTCCGCTCGTCGGGCCGACGACGTTGCGCGACATGGTGGGCAACAGCATCGACCTGTTGGTCATCCCGACCGCCGTCGGTGCGCCTTTCAACCGCACGGCCTATGCGGTGCCGACAACGGTGATCAAGCAGTTGAACGATCGCATCGACAATGATGCCGAGATCGAACGCCTGCAGGAAGAAAGCCTCGACCCCTATGTCGAGACGCGCAGCCTTTATCTGGAAATGCGCCAGCGCGAAATCGACGCGTTGAGGGGCAAAATCCCTTACGCCGCCACCCATCCCCGGACCGGAATTGCGGTCCGTCCGGCCGAATCCGCGATCGAGGTGCCGGCCGACATCCCGAACGAAGCCACGGCTGTTCCCGCGAATCCCGTTGCCGGTGAAGCGCCGGAAACCGGCGCGCGGCCGGTCGAGAGCCAGCCTGCGCTGGCGCCGGTTGAAAGCCAGCATCCGCTGGCGCCCGCCGAAAGCCAGCATCCGCTGGCGGGCGGCGGCGGCGATGCCGATCCGAAGCCGGACATGCGTTTCTAAGAAAACGAGGGGTTATCGGGCCGGGGGATTCGGGAGCGCGTTTTGCGCTCGCCGCGGTGAACGCTTGCCCTTTGTCCGGCTCGTCAGGTGGAACTGCCGGCAGCGGTCGCAGCGATATGTCCGCAGATCGATTTCGGCGTTGCGGGCGGCAACCAGCGCCTCCTCTTCCGATCCGTAGGAGCGCTTCTTTGCGCAAATGCCGAGGCGGGTCCGCACGGGAGGAATGGCCGCGCGCTCAGCGTTGCTTCTTGGCGGTCGTCGCGTTGAAATCAGGGTCTTTTTTGGCCACCCAATCGACAAATTTGCGGATATTGGGATGGGCCAGCAGGCCCTCCACATCCATCCCGTGCCGCTGCAACTCGCTGTTGGTGAAATTGGCCATCAGCGTCTGCTGGCAAATCGGGTGCATGGGCACGACATCGCGGCCCCCCCGGCTCTTGGGTATGGGGTGGTGCCAGACGATGGTCTTGCCGGTCGGCCGGGCGCAGAGCCAGCAGGGCGGGACGACCACGGGCGCTTCTTCCTCGCGGTGCGCATCACCATAAGGATCATATTTCGAATGTTTGCGGGCCATGCGTCTACCTGAACTGCCGGAACTGGCGCTGTCCCCTATAGCGGTGCGGGCGTTTATTGCCACATGAGCCTGTTCGGCCGGATGGTGGAAGAAAGGGCGTGACGCGGTGGTTTTGCGGAGCGCCGGTCATCGGCTATGGCGCGGGCGATGCATGACCTGCCCATCCTCTACAGCTTTCGCCGCTGTCCCTATGCCATGCGCGCCCGGCTGGCGTTGCTGGTGAGCGGCGCCGCCTATGTCCATCGCGAGGTGGTTCTGCGCAGCAAGCCGGCCGCGATGCTGGCGGCGTCGCCCAAGGGGACAGTGCCCGTGCTGGTGCTGGCGGACGGGGCGGTGATCGACGAGAGCATCGACATCATGCGCTGGGCGTTGGGGCGGAACGATCCCGAGGACTGGCTGGCGCGGGGCGATGCGGCGCTGGTTGCGGAGTTTGACGGCGCCTTCAAACATCATCTCGACCGTTATAAATATGCCGGGCGATATGATGCCGACCCGCTGGCGCATCGCGCGGCGGGGCTGGCGATGCTGGCGGAGCGGCTGGGCGTCCGGCTGGCGGAGCGGGATTATCTGGACGGCGCGGCACGCGGCTTTGGCGATGTCGCGATCTTTCCGTTCGTGCGGCAATTTGCCGGGACCGATCCGGGGTGGTTTGCGGACCATGCGCCGCGGCGGGTGCAGGACTGGCTGGCGGGACTCGTCGGGTCGGATCTGTTCGAGCGGGCGATGATCAGGGTGACGCCCTGGGCCGGCGAAGAGGGTTGAGGAAGAATGGGGCCCGATTGGGGATTTTGCGACCTTATGATCATTCGGACCGAAGAAAATACCGCTTTGGCCGCATCGGTGGTTGACGCAATCGCGCCGCCGCCGCAGGCGGGATGTCACAGACGTCGAAGGCGCCCAACGGCCAGCCGCGCCTGATTCTCCCCGCCTATTGCTGAAGGCCCTGGCCCCATATGAAGTTTTTCAACCGGTTTGCATCGTCCGCGCACGATCTGGCTATCGACCTTGGGACCGTGAACACGGTCGTCTATGTCCGCGACCGCGGCATCGTCCTCAACGAACCTTCGGTCGTTGCGCTCGAGACGCGCGACGGCGTTCGCCGC
The DNA here is from genome assembly GCF_051550705.1 of Sphingopyxis selenitireducens. Taxonomy (NCBI): domain Bacteria; kingdom Pseudomonadati; phylum Pseudomonadota; class Alphaproteobacteria; order Sphingomonadales; family Sphingopyxidaceae; genus Sphingopyxis; species Sphingopyxis selenitireducens. The sequence goes on along the minus strand of NZ_JBPULG010000006.1, from coordinate 408,227 downwards.
GTCAAGGTCGTCGGGAATGAAGCCAAGCTGATGATGGGCAAGACCCCTGGCAATATCGAGGCGATCCGTCCGCTTCGCGACGGGGTGATCGCCGACATCGACGTGGCCGAGCAGATGCTGAAATATTTCATCGACAAGGCGCTGGGCGGGCCGAGCTGTTTCCGCCAGCGCAGCAATGTCGTGATTTGCGTGCCGTCGGGATCGACGATGGTCGAGCGCCGCGCGATCCGCGACGCCGCCTCCAATGCCGGGGCGGTTACGGTCCGGCTGATCGAAGAGGCGCTGGCGGCGGCGATCGGCGCCGGGCTGGAGGTCGCCGAGCCCGTCGGCGCGATGGTCGTCGATATCGGCGGCGGGACGAGCGAAGTCGCGGTCCTGTCGCTGAGCGGAGTCGCGTACAGCAATTCGGTGCGCGTCGGCGGCGACAAGATGGACGAGATGATCTCCTCCTATATTCGCCGCAAACATAATCTGATGATCGGCGAAATGACCGCCGAGCGCGTCAAGCTGGCCATCGGTTGCGCCACCGCGCCCGAGGGCGAGGGCATGGTGATGTCGGTCAAGGGCCGCGATCTGGTCAATGGCCGGCCGGCCGAGGTCCAGGTGTCCGAGGCCGAGATCGCCGAGGCGCTGGCCGAGCCCGTCGGAAATATCATCAGCGCGGTGCGCGCCGCACTGGAGCATACGCCGCCCGAATTGTCGGCCGACATCATCGACGAGGGCATTACGCTGACCGGCGGCGGGGCGTTGCTGCGCCGCATGGACAGCGCGATCGCGCTGGCGACGGGGCTGGACGTCCGTGTGTCCGACGATGCGCTGATCTGCGTCGCGATGGGCGCCGGGCGCGCCTTTGAAGAGCCTGCGTACCGTGGCGTCCTGCTGACGGGCTGATTGCCGGGCGGCGGATCAGCCGTCGCCCGGCTCTTCCCCGCGCAGGACGATCGCCGCTTCCGGCTTGTGCCGCCGGATTTCCTCGGCCGTCAGCCCCTTGATTTCGTGCGGGAAGATCAGCCAGCGATCGGTTTCGTGGACGAAGAAATCGGGGCGGAGGTCGGTGACGTTGCGGCGCGGTTTGAACCAGACCGTGGCGATACGGATGTCGCGCGGCATATTGTGGCGGCAGCGCGCGCGCAGTTCGGCGATGAAGGCGCGGATGCTGCGCCCCGAATCGAAGACATCGTCGATGATCAGCAGGCGGTCTTCGGGGTCGAGCGTGTCGATCAGATAGCCGAGGGCGAACACCTTCACCTCTGGATCCTGGCGGTCGATGCCGTGATAGGAAGAGGTGCGGATCGCGATATGGTCGCAGTGAACCTCATGATAATCGAGCAATTCCTGCACCGCGATGCCGACCGGCGCGCCGCCGCGCCAGATGCCGACGAGGTGCGTGGGCTTGAACCCGCTGTCGAGGACCTGCATGCCAAGGCGGAGCGAATCGGCAAGGAGGTCGTTCGCGCTGATATAGATTTTTTCGTCGCTCATGCGGACCGGCATAGGGCGTCGCGGGCGGCGGTGAAAGGGCGCGGGTGCGGATGACTCGAACGGCGATATGGGCTCTGTCCGCGCTGGCACTGACCGCTTGCGGACCAAAACCGCCGCTGCGCGTGATGGCGTGCGAGGCCGCGCCCCCGGCGCCGGTGACATTGTCCGCCGACGGGGAAGCCGCGACGGCGACGCTGTCGGTGCTGACCTATAATCTGGAGGGGCTGGGCTGGCCGGCGCGCAACGGACGGGCGCGCGAGTTGAAGGCGATCGGCGAACGGCTGGCGGCGATGCATGCGGCGGGGACCGCGCCCGATGTCGTCCTGTTCCAGGAGATGTTCAGCAGCGCGGCGAAGCGGGCGGTCGCGGCGAGCGGCTATCCGGCGATCGCGCCGGGACCGCGGCGGACGACGCCGTCCTCGCTGCCGGGGCAGGCGAAGCTGGCGGGCAAGGCCAAGCTGCTGAAGGGCGAGGCGGGGATCCGGCTGCTGGGCGGCGGGCTGGCGATCGCGTCGCGATATCCGATCGTCGACACCGCGCTCGATGCCTATGGCCTGCGCGCCTGCGCCGGGCTCGACTGCCTGGCCAACAAGGGGGTGATGCTGGCGCGGATCGCGATGCCCGGGGTGCCGACGCCGGTCGATATCTATAACACCCACATGAATTCGCGCGGCGCGTCGGGCGTGGCCGAGCCGCGCAACCGCGAGGCGCATGGGCGGCAGGCGGTGGCGGCGTCCGAATTTATCGCGCGGACGCAGGATCTGGCCTTTCCGCTGATCTTTGGCGGCGATTTCAACATGCGCCATTCGGAGGCGCGGTGGGAGGAATTCTCGGCCTATCACCCGCTGACTTTGGTGCATGAGGTGTGCGTCGATCCCAAGGCGGGGTGCGACGTCAAAATGTCGTGGGACGGCGATGAGCCGTGGATGGACACGCAGGACCTGCAGTTTTTCGCCGACGGCGAGCGGCTGACGGTGCGGCCGGTCAAGGTCGAGGCGATGTTCGACGGCGGACCGAGCGGGCCGCAATTGTCCGACCATGACGGCTTTCTGGTCACCTATGAATTGCGCTGGCCGGCGGCGATGAAGGCAACGCCCGGCTGCTGATCGCGATGCAGCGAATTTGAGCGCAAGAAACGGGGCGCAGGCGGCCGCGGCGGCTGGCAGGGCGCGGGCATGACAAAGACACACGACATGAGCGCGCGGATCGCGGCGCTGGACTGGGACGCGGTGGCGGCGGGGCTCGACCGCGAGGGCTGGGCGGTGCTGCCCGGGTTGCTGAGCGGCGCGGAATGCGATGTGGCTGCGGCCCTCTATGACCGCGACGATCTGTTTCGCAGCCGGGTGCATATGGCGCGGCACGGCTTCGGGCGCGGCGAATACCGGTATTTCGCCTATCCGCTGCCGCCGCTGATCGGCGCGCTTCGGGGCGAGCTTTACCCGCGGCTGGCGCCCGTCGCGAACCGCTGGCACGCGCGGATGGGGATGGATGTCCGTTTCCCGGCCGATCATGATGAATTTCTGGCGCGCTGCCATGCGGCGGGACAGGCGCGGCCGACGCCCCTGCTGCTGAAATATGGACCGGGTGATTATAACTGCCTGCATCAGGATCTGTACGGCGAGCATGTGTTTCCACTGCAGGCGGCGGTCCTGCTGTCAGCGCCCGGCGATGATTTCAGCGGCGGCGAGTTTGTGCTGACCGAGCAGCGGCCGCGGATGCAGTCGCGCGCGGCGGTGGTGCCGCTGGGCAAGGGCGACGCGGTGCTGTTCGCGGTGAATGCGCGCCCGGTGAAGGGCGCGCGCGGCGATTATCGGGTGATGATGCGGCACGGGGTGAGCGAGCTGCGGTCGGGGTCGCGGCACACGCTGGGGGTGATTTTCCACGACGCGGGGTGAGGAGTAGGGTGCTATTTCCGCGTCGCGGCGCTCTGGTCGCGGATGGCCTTGAATTCGGAGCGGTCTTTCCAGTTCGGCCACCGCGCCGAATTCGCCAGTTCCTTGCCGATGCTATAGGTGACCGCGATATCCTCGACCGCGCCGGTGAGGTCCCAATTGCTGTCCCATGCGTCGCAGGCCTGATGATAGCATTGGCCGGTATAGGCATCGACCCACGCCTGTCCCGCCGGGCGGCCGCCCTTTGCGAGGTCGGAGGCGCCCGCGATGCCCATCAGGAGGAGGACGGGGACGCCGCGCTTGGCGAGGCTGAAATGGTCGGCGCGGTAGAAGAGACCGCGTTCGGGGAGGCTTTCGACGCTGACGGTGCGGCCCTGTAGCGCTGCGTGGCGGGCCAGATCATCCTCCAGACTGCTCTGCCCCTTGCCGACGAGAATGACGTCTTTGGCCTTTCCGGCGGTCTGGAGAATGTCGAGCGTCAGGTTGGCGACGGTCTTTTCGAGCGGATAAAGCGGAGCATTGGCATAGGTTTCGGAACCGAGCAGCCCGCGTTCCTCCGCCGACCAGAGCGCGAAGACGAGGCTGCGGTCGGGCGCCGGGCCCGCCTTGAACAGCCGCGCGATTTCGAGAAGCCCCGCGGTGCCGAGCGCATCGTCATTGGCGCCGGCGCGATAGATGCGTCCCGCCGCGTCGGGCGGGCCTTCGCCATAGGCGTCCCAATGCGCGCCGAACATCACCACCTCGTCGGGGCGTTTGGCGCCTGGGATCTTGGCGAGCAGATTGCGGCTTTGCACGACATTGTGCTGCACCGGGATCGCGGCGTCGAAAGCGACACCGGGAAGCGGCACCGGGCGGAAGTCGGCGCGGCGCGCGGCGACCCGCAATTTGGCGAGATCGAGCCCGGCGCCGGTGAACAGCCGCGTCGCCATGTCGCCCGATAACCAGCCCTGCAGCGCGAGGCTGGTCACTTTGCCGGGCGCGCGGACGATGTCGAAATTTTCGCCGCCGCCGCTTTTGATGACATTCCAGCCATAGCCGACGCCGTCGGTATCATGGACGATCAGCGCCGCAATCGCCCCGCGCCGTGAGGCTTCCTCGAACTTGTAGGTCCAGCGGCCATAATAGGTCATCGTCCGGCCGCCGAATTTGTCCGCGACGGGCTCGCCCTTGATCGCCGAGAAATCGGGATCGTTGATCAGGAAGACCGCGACCTTGCCCTTCAGATCCTGTCCCTTGAAATCGTCCCAGCCGCGTTCGGGGGCGGTGACGCCATAGCCTACGAAGACCAGCGGCGCCTTGGCGACGGCGGCGATATCGACGGGCTGGAGCGTCGAGACATAAATATCCTCGCCCTGCGTCAGCGGCTGCGCCGTGCCCGCGCGTTCGAATTGCAGCGTCGTCGGTTCGCCGAGGCGAGTGTGGAGCAGCGGGACGGGCTGGGTCCAGCCGCCGTCGGTGCCGCCGGGTTCGAGCCCCAGCGATTCGAACTTGCCGATCAGATAGCCGATCGTCCGGTCCTCCCCCGCCGTGCCCGGCGCACGTCCCTCGAACAGGTCGGAGGCGAGGGTGCGGACGGTGGTGGTGAGGTTGGCGGGGTCGATGGCGGGGGCCGGGGCCGATGGGCTTTGTGCGGCGGCGGGTGCCGCGAGGGACGCGAGGAGGAGGGCGGCGGTGAGGCGCGAGGACATGAGGTGTAAGCTCCCGGTTGATCGGGAGCCTTCTAGCATGGCGGGGCGGGGTTTGGCGAAATGATCGGGCGCCGAAGCGGCGCATTTCGACCGATGGCAAGATATCGTCAGTCCCGCACAAGCGGGAACCCAGCTTTTTGTGCCCGTTGAGCCGGCGGAGCTTTTCGTCCCGTTTGGGATGGCGGCGAATCTTTGTGCCTTTGTGTCTTTGTATGAAAAAAGGAAATCTCACGCGAAGGCGCAAAGGCACGAAGAAGAGAGAAGCTGGATTCCCGCTTTCGCGGGAATGACGGGGTGCAAAGGTGGCATGCAGGATTTGACGGGGCTGGCCGTGGGGCTGGCCCATGTCGCGGCGGGTTCCGCCGCCGCTCCGCGGGGAGGGCGGAGATAGTGATAACCATATGGGTTATTTTCTATTGACATCGTAACGCTGATATGGCACAAGTGTCACATCATGAAGAATTGCGAGTCGGGCCGGCGCCCCCTGATCCGGGGGTGTTCCGGCCCGATTGCGTTTTGGGGTGAGGCGATATGGACGATCCGGTGATTCAGGGCGGATGCGGTCGCACGGTGATGGCGCGGCAGCCGCAGGATAAAAATGTGACCGACGAACAGCGGCAGCTGTTTCTCGACGCGCTGGCGGGCAGTTGCAATGTGCGGCAGGCGGCGGTCGAGGCGGGCTTTGCGCCGTCGACGGCGTACAAGATCCGCCAGCGCGATACGGGCTTTGCCGCCGCGTGGCAGGCGGCGATCGAAACCGGCTATGTGCGGCTGGAAACGGCGCTGGTCGAGCGTGCGATCCTGACGATCGAAACGTCGCGGGACGATGCGCCCGATGCGTCGCCTGTCGTCGGCGCCATGACGGTGGCGCAGGCGATCGACCTGATGAACAAGCATCGCGCGAGCATCGAGGGCGGGCGAGCGAAGCGCGTGCGATTGAACGCGCGCCAGCGGCCGACGGCGGAGGAAACCGACGCCGAAATCCTGCGGCGGATCGCGGTGATCGAGCGGCAGCGCGTGAAACCGGCCGCGCAGGAAGGCGATTAATGGCGCGCTGGATCGACCAGCTGAAGCTGGGCGCCGATGAAACCATCCTCGACCGCATTCTGTCGTTGTCGCTTGAGGAGCGCGAGCGGCTGATCCGCGAGATGCCGCGTAAATATGTGCAGGAGCTGGAGGAGCGTTGGTACACCTGGGCGCATGACGGGCAGCGCGAGCCGCCGGGCGACTGGCCGGTGTGGCTGATCCGCGCCGGGCGCGGTTTCGGCAAGACCCGTGCCGGGGCCGAATGGGTGAGCGAGGTTGCGCGGCGGATGCCGGGCGCCCGGATCGCGCTGGTCGCGGCGAATGAGGGCGACGGATTGCGCGTGATGATCGAGGGGCCGAGCGGACTGATTGCGGTCGCCCGCGCCGATGAAAATCCGCGCTGGCGATATCGGCTGCGCGAACTGCATTTCGACAGCGGTGCGGTCGCGACGCTCTTCTCTGCGCAGGCCGGTGAGAATCTGCGCGGCCCTGAACATCATGCCGCCTGGTGCGACGAGCTGGCGAAATGGCGTCATGGCGATACGGCGTGGGACAATCTGATGATGGGGATGCGGCTGGGCGAAAAACCGCGCGTTCTGGTGACGACCACCCCGCGCCCGGTGCCGCTGATGGCGAAGATCGAGAAAATTCCGGGGCATGTGATGACATGGGGGCGGACGGCCGGGAATCCCCATCTGCCGCCGAGTTTCGTGACCCACATGATCGCGCAATATGGCGGGACGCGGCTGGGCCGGCAGGAACTGGACGGCGAAATGCTGGAGGATGTCGAGGGCGCGCTGTGGCCGCGCGCGCTGATCGAGCGGTGCCGGATCGCCGAAGATGACGTCGGCAAGCTGGCGCGCGTGGTGATCGGGGTCGATCCGCCGGCGACGTCGCATGGCGACGCGTGCGGGATCGTGGTCGCCGCGCAACTTCGCGACGGGCGGCTGGCGGTCGTCGAGGATGCGAGCGTCGAACATGCCTTGCCGGGGGTGTGGGCGCATGCGGTCGCGGCGGCGGCGGCGCGCTGGGGCGCCGACCGGGTGGTCGCCGAAAGCAATATGGGCGGCGAAATGGTCGGCGCGGTGTTGGCGCAGGCGAATATCGCGCTGCCGGTGAAGGCGGTCCATGCGAGCGTCGGCAAGGCGCGGCGCGCCGAGCCGGTCGCGCTCGCCTATGAGCGCGGACAGGTGGTGCATGCGGGGGCGTTTGCGGCGCTGGAGGACCAGCTTTGCGGGTTTCAGCTGGGCGGCGGTTATGCCGGGCCGGGCCGATCTCCCGATCGGGCGGACGCTTGTGTTTGGGCGCTGGCGGAGTTGCTGGAGGGGCTGCGCAAAGAGCGGGCGCCGGGGGTGCGGCGGGTTTGAAATTGTCCTGATAGGATAATTGCTCTTGCCGCCGGCGGCGGCATATGCGATTCCTAAAACGCGGAAGTTATTCCGTAAGGGTGGCAGCCGCCCTACCGTTCACTCCGGGTTAGAAGTCGAACGAATACTGGCAAGGCCAGCGCCGAGTGTGAGCACGCACATGCTCCACTCGGCCAAGCCGCCAGCGCCTATAAGCACGTACAAATACGCGACCCATAAGCCACCGCCTTTCTGAATGCAGGGTTGAGCCCGCGCTCCGGAAGGCCCACGCCTCCGCGCCGATCAGAGGCGACGGTTCCGGTCAGAAAGCCGAATAGGACGGCTGCCGAAAACGTTCATAATCGAGTGAGAACAAATAGCCAACCATGAACAGTGGCCATTTCCAGCCATTGATCTCGAATCTTGGGCATAAATTTGAATTACAGGGGCCGCTTGCTCAAGCGTGTCCATGTTGAAATCGGAGAACATCATGAACTGGTTTGGCCGGAAGGCTGCGCAGTCGTCTGCGCGGCCTGCTTTGTCGCGGGTGTATGGGACGTGGGCTTCGCCAGCGCCGCTCTCTTATGAAGCGCAGCTGCGTGAGGGATATATGGGCAATGCGATCGTCCAGAGGGCGGTGCGGCTGGTCGCCGAGGCGGCGGGCAGCGCGCCGCTGGTCGCGAGCGATCCGGCTTTGGCGGCGCTGGTGTCGGGGGCGTCGGGCGGGCAGGGGCTGGTCGAGACGCTGGTGTCGCAATTGCTGCTCCACGGCAATGGCTATGTGCAGATTTTGGCCGATGGCGCGGGCGCGCCCGCCGAACTGTTCGCGTTGCGGCCCGAGCGGGTGACGGTCGAGGCCGATGCGCGCGGGTGGCCGGTCGCCTATCGGTACAAGGCTGGCGGCGCGGGGGTGGTGCTTCCCGCCGAGGATGGCGCGGGGCGGACGGCGGTGGTGCATGTGAAGGCGCTGCATCCCTTGGACGATCATTATGGCGCGGGCTGTCTGGGCGCGGCGTCGGCGGCGATCGCGGCGCATAATGCGGCGGCGGTGTGGAACCGCGCTCTGCTCGACAATGCGGCGCGGCCTTCGGGGGCGCTGGTGCATGATCCGGGGGACAAGGGCATGCCTTTGTCGGCGGAACAAGTGGATCGGCTGCGCGAGGAATTGGCGGAGAGTTTCGCGGGCGGGGCAAATGCGGGGCGGCCGTTGTTGCTGGAAGGGGGGCTGCGGTGGCAGGCCTTGTCGCTGTCGCCCGCCGAGATGGATTTCCTGGCGCTGAAGGATTCGAGCGCGCGCGAGATTGCGATGGCGTTCGGGGTGCCGCCGATGCTGCTCGGGCTGCCCGGTGATGCGACCTATGCCAATTATCGCGAGGCCAACCGCGCGCTGTGGCGGCTGACGGTGTTGCCTTTGTGCGCGAAGATATTGGGGGCGGTGGCGCAGGGGCTTTCGGGCTGGTTCGCGGGCGCCGAATTGCGCGTCGATCTGGATAAGGTGCCGGCGCTGGCCGAGGACCGGATGGCGTTGTGGCGCGAGGTGTCGGCGGCGGACTGGCTGACGGCGGATGAGAAGAAGGCGCTGTTGGGGGTGGATTAGCCACCCCCGTCACCCCGGACTTGATCCGGGGTCCATGACTGCGGCGCTGCTGTGGATCCCGGATCAAGTCCGGGATGACGAATATTGGAGAATCTCGATGGATGAGGAAGAGGCGCTCGCGCGGTTGATCGCGCTGGCGGGGACGGGTGCGGCCGGAGTTTCCGGCGCGCTCGATGCGGCGCTGCTGCGGGCGGTGGTCGAGGAGGCGAGCGAGCTGGGGGCGCGGCGGGCTTTGGCGCGGCTGGGGCTGGCCGACGAGGCGGCGCGTGATGACATGGTGGATCTGCGCCAGCTGCTCGGCGCCTGGCGCGATGCGAAGACGAGCGCGTGGAAGGCGGCGGTCGACTGGGCGGTGCGCGGGATGCTGGCGTTGCTGGTCGTCGGGCTGGCGGTGAAGCTGGGGTTGCCGGGGTTGCTGCGGTGAGGGCGGCGGCGCTCGCCGCGCCGCGCGCCGGGGGCGTTCGCTTTGCGGGCTATGCTTCGGTGTTCGACCGGGTCGATCGCGGGGGCGATGTGGTGCGCGCGGGGGCATTTGCCGCGAGTTTGCGTGGGCGCCGCGCGGTGCCCCTGTTGTGGCAGCACCGGCCGGGCGCGGTGATCGGGACGATCGAGACATTGGCGGAGGATGCGCGCGGGCTGCGCGTCGTGGCGCGGGTGACGGATGGCGTCGCGGCGGGGCTGGTCGCGCGCGGGGCGCTGACGGGATTGAGCTTTGGTTATCGGGTGACGGCGGCGCGGGGGAGCAATCCGCGCGAGTTGCTGGCGCTCGATCTGGCCGAGGTGAGTCTGGTGGCGATGCCGATGCAGCCGCTGGCGCGGGTGATTGCTGTAGATTTTTGAGCAGGAGTGACGGGAATGGAATTTGATGTGGAAGTGAAAGCGGATGCGCTCGACGGGGCGTTCGATGCGGTGCTGGCGGCCGAGGCGGTCGATGAGCTCAAGGCGTCGGTGGCGGCGCTGAAGGCGCAGGTCGATGCGCAGACGGTGGCGGCGTCGCGGCTGCCGCTGGACGGAGCGAAGGCGGCCGATCCGGCGCGCGATGCCTTTGTCGAGCGTTACCTGCGGCGCGGGGTCGATGCGGGCACGGAGATGAAGAGCCTGTCGGGGGCTAGCGGCGGCGAGGGCGGCTATGCGGTGCCGCGCGAGATCGACGGGACGATCGCGGCGACGCTGAAATCGCTGTCGCCGATCCGGTCGATCGCAACCGTCGTGCAGACGGGGTCGAGCGGCTATCGCAAGCTGATCGCGACGGGTGCGATGGGCGCGGGCTGGGTCGGCGAGACCGCGGCGCGGCCCGAGACGGCGACGCGCAGCTTTGCCGAGATCGTGCCGCCGTCGGGCGAGCTTTACGCCAATCCGGCGGCGAGCCAGGCGATGCTGGACGATGCGATGTTCAACGTCGAGGACTGGCTGGCCGACGAGCTGGCGCGCGAATTTGCGGTCGCCGAGGGGACGGCGTTCGTGAGCGGCAATGGCACGAACCGGCCGAAGGGCATCTTGTCCTATGCGACGACGAATGAGGTCGACAGCGTGCGCGCGTTCGGGACGTTGCAGCATCTGGCGTCGGGGACGGCGGGGGCCTTTCCGGCGGCGAACCCGCAGGACAAGCTGGTCGAGCTGGTCCACAGCCTGCGCGCGCCCTATCGTCAGGGCGCGGTGTGGGTGATGAACAGCGATACGCTGGCGCGCATCCGCAAGTTCAAGACGACTGACGGGGCGCTTCTGTGGCAGCCGGGGCTGGTCGAGGGGCAGGCGGCGAGCCTGCTGGGCTATCCGGTGGTCGAGGCCGAGGACATGCCCGATGTGGCGGCGAACAGCCTGTCGATCGCCTTCGGCAACTTCCGCGCCGGCTATCTGGTTGCCGACCGCGGCGAGACGCGCATCCTGCGCGACCCGTTCAGCAACAAGCCCTTCGTGCATTTCTATGCTACAAAAAGGGTCGGCGGCGCGGTGATCGACTCGCAGGCCATCAAGCTGATGAAATTCGCCGCCAGCTGACACGGCGCTGGCGTGCGATGGGCGCCCGGTCCCTGTTCCTCTATCCCTTTCGGTAGCGGGGGCCGGCCGCCGATCCAGCCAGCAGATCGGTCATAACGCGCGCCCCCTTTCGCGAAGAGGGAGAGGCGGCGGACATAAATCGGAAAACGAAAGGATGGGCGATGGGGGCGACAAGCCTGTTGCCGGGCGATGCCCCGGTGAGCCTGAACGAAGCGCGCGACTGGTTGCGCATGGGGGCGGCGACCGACGATGCGATCGTCACGGGATTGATCCTCGCGGCGACCGGCATTTGCGAAGCCTTTGTCGGCGCGTGGCTGATGATCCGGGACGTCGAAGAGGTGCTGACGCTGCGGGGCGGGAGCGTGCGGCTGAGCGCGCGTCCGGTGGTGACGATCGGGACCGTCACCCTGCCGGGACCGGAGGAGATGGCGACGGTGGTGGAGGCGGGCGCGTATTGCCTGCGCCGCGATCGCGACGGCACAGGGCGGCTGGCGATCGATCGGGCCGGGGACGGCGCGCAGCTGCGCGTCGCCTATCGCGCCGGGATCGCCGAGGATGCGGGCGCCGTCCCCGAAGCCATCCGCCACGGCATTCTGCGCATGGTCCGGCATCTGCACGATGCGCGCGACGGGGAGGGCGCGCCGCCGCCGGCCGCGATCGCGGCGCTCTGGCACCCCTGGCGGCAGATCACGCTGGGAGGCGCGCGATGACCGGCGCCGAACAGGCGGTGCGCGGCAGGGCGTTGGCATTGCTGGCGGCCGATGGCGCGCTGGCCGGGCTGGTTCATGGCGTCTTCGACGGCGTCCCGGCGCGGGCGAGCGCGCCCTATGTGGCGGTGGGGGCCGCCGAAGGGGTTGATTGGGGAACCAAGGACCGGACCGGACGCGAGGTCCGCCTGACGCTGACACTGACGGGCGTGGGGGGCGCGGTCGACGATCGGGCGTCCGCGCGTATTGCGGCGGTGGCGCCGATGATGCGAGGGGCCGCCGATGGCTGGTCGGTCGTGAGCGCGCGGGTGATCCGGACGCGCTTCGCCTTCGGGCGCGATGGCGGCTGGCGGCACGAAACCATCTGGCGCTGCCGCTGTCTGATGGCGTGAGGTTTTTCGGTCGCGTGCAGTGTGCACAAGCGCCGGTTGCAACCCGTCCCAAGCCCCGGCTTTCGCCGGGGAGCCATAGAGGGAACGGGAAGGACGCCGGCGGCGATCAGTCGCCAGGCATCGTGTTGGTGTCGGCGTAATCCTTATATTTGTCGACGAAATTGGCGTGATAATCGTCAACCTGCATGTCGGCATCCTCGGATGCGACCTTTTCGGAATCGCCGCCCGAGCGGCTGAACGCGATCACCGCGCCCCGAAAGGCGGCGCGTTCGTCGTTGCAGATCGATTTGACCGCCACTTCGAATTCGCCGGCCGGCATTTTGGCCTCCAGCGACTTCTTCACATTGTCGCGGAGGCACTTGGTGAAGGCGGCGCGCGTCGTGTCGACCGTTGCGGTCGGCGCGGGCGCCATGGCGGCCAGCAATATTGTCGTGATCAGCATCCTGCGACTCCCCGTTAACGCATGATTTTTCAGGTGAGGAGAATAGACGATGGCGATTGAAAATGGGAGCGCTTTTCTGCTCAAAATCGGTGATGGCGCGGTGCCGCCTGCCTATCGCACCGTTGCGGGGCTGCGCACGACCCAATTGTCGGTCAATGGCGAGGCGGTCAATGTCACGACCAAGGATTCGGGCGGCTGGCGCGAGCTGTTGTCAGGCGCCGGGGTGCGTTCGGTTTCGGTGAGCGCAGCGGGCATTTTTACCGGGTCCGATGCCGAAGTGCGGCTGCGTGGTCATGCGCTGGCGGGCGCGATCGACGCCTATGAGCTGAGTTTCGAAAGCGGCGAGCGGATGCAGGGGCGGTTCCTGGTCACGCGGCTCGATTATGCCGGCGATTATAATGGTGAGCGCAACTACACGCTGAACCTGGAATCGAGCGGCGCGGTGGTCAGCCTGTGAGCGGGGCCAACGGCTTGCGCGGGGAGGCCGAACTGCGCGTCGGAGGGGCGGTGCTGGTGCTGCGCCCGAGCTTTGCCGCGCTGGTCGCGGCGGAAGCGGAGCTGGGGCCGTTGTTCGCGCTGGTCGAGCGCGCCGCCGATGGGCGGCTGGAGCTGGGCGAGATGACCTGCCTGTTCTGGCATTGTGTCCGCGACCGCGCGGAGGGGCTGACGCGAGAAGCGGTGGGCGAGGCGGTGGTCGCGGCGGGACTGGCGGCGGTGACCCCGGCGCTGCGCGTGCTGCTGGGGCAGATTTTGCAGGGGCGGTGAGGTGGCGTTCCCGCAAGCCGATCCTCCCTGTGCCGCAGGCATGGGGAGGGGGGCCGCCGACGGCGGTGGAGGGGCCGCTACGACGGCGCCAAAGGCCCCTCCGTCAGGGGCTGTGCCCCTGCCACCTCCCCATCGCTGCGCGACAGGGAGGATGGATGGGGGCGAGGCGGGGCTTTTTGGCGCTGCGGCGCTGCCTTTGCTCGGCCTGATGGCGCGGGTCGCGGGGTGGCGGCCGACGGAATTTTGGGCGGCGACGCCAGCCGATGTGGCGGCGGTGCTGGCGGGCCGGGTCGTTGAGGACGGCGAAGCGCCGTTGGGCCGGAGCGGGCTGGCGGCGATGATGGAGGCATTTCCCGATGGATGAGATCGACGAGATGGTGGTGGCGGTCCGCGCCGACACCGGGGCGTTTCGCCGCGACATTGCAGTATTGCGCGCCGAACTGGGCGGCGGGCTGACGACCGCCGCCGATGCGGCGGGGCGCGGGATCGAGCGGGCGCTCAACCGCGCGATCGTCTCCGGGAAGCTGGGGTTCGAGGATCTGAAGCGGATCGCGCTGTCGGTGATGGCCGATATTGCGCGCGCGGCGATTTCGAACGGGATCGGCGCGGCGATGGGGGGAAGCGGCGGATCGGGCGGCGGCGGTGGATTGCTGCAGCTGGGGATGAGCCTGGCGACGGCGCTGTTCGGCGCGCCCGGACGCGCGACGGGCGGGCCGGTGAGCGCGGGGCGCGCCTATCGCGTCGGCGAGCGCGGGCCCGAACTGTTCGTGCCGACCGCGAGCGGGCGGATCGAGGCCGCAGGCGGGACGGTGCGCAACATCGCGATCACGGTGAATGTGCGCGGTGAGACGGGAAGCGACCCGCAGCGGCTGGCACAGACGGGGCGGCAGCTGGCGCGCGCGGTGCGGCGTGCGGTCGCTGCCGGAGAGGAGTGATGGGCTGGGCGTTGGCGGCGGCCGAGCCGCATCATCGCAAGGGGTGGCTGAAACGCTTTGACCCGCGTTACTGGACGGTAGATTTTGCGCGGCCGATGATGGCGAGCGTCGTGAGCGAAACGCCGGGGATGCTGCGCGTCGAGGCGCTTTTTTATCGGAAGCAGGATTTGGCGGGGCTGATCTGGGAGAGCGAAGACCGCTGGGATCATCCTTTGCTCGCCTATGAGACGCGGCGCGATTTTCGCCGCACGCAGCTGAAATTTCGGTGGCGGTCGGGCGGAATGAAGCCGCTCGACGCGCTGCACGGGCCGACCTTGACGATCGAGGGGCGCGATGCCGCGGGGAACCCGCGCGCCTGGTATGTGCGGCTGTGGAATTATGCGGCCGGAACGGCCGAGGATGCGCTCGTGAGTCTTGATTTCGATGCGCTGGTAGGCGGATTTCTGTTGCCGGACGAGGCTGATCCCGTGTGGGCGGGCGACATCGACCGGATGTTCATTTCGCTGGTGCCCCCGTCCTTCGATGGCAGCGACGGCGTGCTGTCCGCTCCGGCCGAGGGCTGGGCCGAAATGAGCGAGATCGTCTGTTCGGGGTCGGGATCGGTGCTGGCGATCGGCGATGTGACGATGCCCGAGCATCGTCTGGGGATCGCGAGCGGATATGACGACAGCTATCATCTGACCCCGGCGCGGCTGGTACGGCAGATCGTCCAGCTGGGTTATCGCGGCGATGTCGTCCATTATGTCGGGATGAGCCATTATATGCGGCTCGAGGCGCTGGGCGGCGGCCTTTACGCCAGCCTCGCGGGCGGGGTGCTCAATGCGCCTTGCACGGCGTGGCACGCGGGGTTCGCGGGGGCGTGCAAGGCGGCGGGGCTGGGTCTGATCTGGTCGCTATCCTATGAATATTTCGACGCCTATTGCTGGAACGACTGGAAGCAGCGCGCGGCCGACGGGTCCCCGGCGCTGACCGGCTGGGAACCGCCGTCGACGCTGTTGTCGCCCGCCAATGCGGCGGCGATGGGATATTTGCAGCTGGTCGCGCGGGCGTTCGTCGCGATCGGACGCGGCGCGGGACTGCCGCTGAAATTCCAGGTCGGCGAGCCATGGTGGTGGATCGCGAGCGGCGGCCGCCTTTGCGCCTATGACGATGCGACGACGGCGGCGCTGGGTTCGGCGAGCGTGGCGATGGCCGATGTGCGGGGCGCGCTGGATGCGGGGCAGCGGGCGATGCTCGATGCGCTGGGTGCGCTGCTCGCGACGTCGACCGCGGCGCTGGTCGCAGCGGCGCGCGATGAGGCCGGGACGGCGGGGCTGGTCAGCCATTTGCTGGTCTTTCTGCCCACCGTCCTCGATGCCGCGGCCCCCGAGGTGCGGCGCGCCAATGTGCCGATCGGCTGGGCGGCGTCGGCGTTCGATGTGCTGCAGCTGGAGGATTATGACTGGGTCACGAGCGGACGCGGCGCCGAGACGGCGGGCGGTGTTGCGGCGATGGTCGAGCGGCTGGGCTATCCGGTGGACGAGCAGCATTATTTTTCGGGCTTTGTGCTGAACGCCGAAGATCGCGCGCAATGGGGACCGATCGCCGATGCCGCCGATGAAGCGCGGCGTGCAGGGGTGGCGCGGGTGTTCGTCTGGGCGCTGCCGCAGGTCGCACGCGACGGTTTCGTGACCTTTGACGGGGAGGATGATGTGCAAGCCTTTGATGCGGTGGATTTCCCGCTGGCGATCGGCCGCGAGGCGATGGTGGTGACCGAATTTTCGACCCAAATCATCGCATCGCCGTCGGGGCATGAGCAGCGCGCGAGCGAATGGGTCGAGGCGCGGATGCGCTATGATGCGGGGCCGGGGGTGCGGTCCGAAGCCGATGTCCGGACGCTGGCCGATTTTTTCCGCGCCCGGCGTGGGGCGGCGCGGGGGTTTCGCTTTCGCGACCCGTTCGATGCCAGCTCGGCCGCCGATGGTGCGATGCCGGGGGCGAACGACCAGTTGCTGGGAATCGGCGACGGCAGCCGGCGGCAGTTTATGCTGGTGAAGCAATATGGCGGCGGCGATGCGGTGCAGATGCGCACGATCCGCCTGCCGGTCGCGGACAGCGTGCGCGCGTCGCTCGATGGGGTGGAGACGGCGGGTTTTTCCATGACGGGGGCGGGCGAATTGCTGTTCGATGCCGCGCCTGCGCCGGGGACGATGGTGCGCGCGGGCTTTCTGTTCGACGTTGCGGTGCGCTTTGCCGAAGACCGGCTGGAGGTCAGCCGCGCGACCTTTCTGGCGGGCGAGATCGCGAATGTACCGCTGATCGAGGTGCGGGCGCCATGGTGATGCCGGAAACGTTGAGCGCGGCGCCCGGCTGGCTGCGTGAAGAGCTGGTGACGCTCGCCTGGTGCTGGCGGTTGTCGCGCCGCGACGGGGTGCTGATCGGGCTGACCTCGCATGACCGCGACCTGATGGTCGGGGGGCTGGCCTATCGCGCCGCGCCGGGGATGAAGCCATCGGCGCTGGAGACGAGCGACAGTCTGGACATGGAGACGCTCGATCTGGAGGGCGGGCTGGCGAGCGATGCGATCGCTGCGGACGATCTGGATGCCGGGCGCTGGGACGGCGCCGAACTGACGCTGTTCGTCACCGACTGGACCGCGGCGGATGCGGCGCCGGTGACGGTGGCGCGTGGGTCGCTGGGCGCGGTCGAGCGGCGCGGGGCGGCCTTCACGGCCGAATTGCAGGGGGTGACGCGGATGCTCGACCGGCCGGTGTGCCCGGCGACTTCGCCGAGTTGCCGCGCCAATCTGGGCGACCGGGCGTGCCGGGTCGACCTGGCGCCGCGCACGCATTTCCGGCGGGCGATCGCGGTCGCGGGGCGGATCGTGACGCTCGACAGCGCGGTAGACGCCATGGCCTTTGGCGAGCTGATGTGGATCGAGGGCGCCAATTGCGGGCTGGCGTCGCCGGTGATCGCCGCCGAGGGTACGGCGCTGCATCTGGCGGAGGGGCCGCCGCTGACCGCGGTGCTGCCGCTGCGCGTGCGGCTGATCGAAGGGTGCGACAAGCAGCTGGCGACCTGTCGGACGCGTTTTGCCAATGCGGTGAATTTTCGCGGAGAAGCTCACCTGCCTGGCAATGACCTGCTGACGCGTTATCCCGGTGGATGAGGTCGGCGCGCACGCTTTTGCGGCGGCGCGGGCGATGGCCGGGGCACCATTCCGGGCGCAGGGATGCGATCCGGCGACGGGGGTCGACTGCGTCGGGCTGGTGTGGGCGGCCTATGCGGCGGCGGGGCTGCGGCTGGTGAGGCCGCGAGACTACCCCCTTCGCGGGTGGGCGCGGGCGCGCGTGGAGGCGGCGCTGGCGGCGGCCGGTTTCGTGGCGATCGATGCGGATGTGCGCGACGGGGACGTCGCGTTGATCGCTTTTGCGGCGGGGCAATTTCATCTGGGGCTGATCGGGCCGGGGAGTCTGGTCCACGCGCATGCGGGGCTGCGGCGGGTGGTCGAGACTCCGTTTGATTCAAAGGCAGAGGGCGCGGCGCTGTGGCGCTTAGGGAGTTTATGATCATGGCGACATTGGTGCTGACGGTGGTTGGCGGGATCGTGGGCGGTCCGGTCGGGGCGGCGATCGGGGCCGCCGTCGGCCAGCAGATCGACGCCGCGATCTTCAAGCCGAAAGGGCGCGAGGGGCCACGGCTGGCCGATCTGAAAGTGCAGGCATCGACCTATGGCCAGCAGATCCCGCAAATGTTCGGGACGATGCGCGTCGCGGGGAGCGTCATCTGGGCGACCGATCTGATCGAGCGGCGCAGCAAGCGCGGCGGCGGCAAGGGGCGGCCGTCGGTGACCGAATATAGCTATGCCGCCTCGCTGGCGGTGGCGGTGTCGTCGCGGCCGGTCCGGGCGATCAAGCGCATCTGGGCCGACGGCAATCTGCTGCGCGGGACGAGCGGGACGTTTCAGGAGCGCTGCGTCTTTCGCTGGCACGACGGCAGCGAGGATCAGCCGGTCGATCCGCTGATCGCGTCGGCGGTCGGCATGGCGTCGGCCAGCGCATTTCGCGGGCTGTCCTATGCGGTGTTCGAGGAGCTGGAGCTGGCGAGCTTCGGCAATCGCATCCCGTCGCTGACCTTTGAGGTCGAGGCCGATGCGGGCGATATCGATGCGGGGATGGTGGGCGATGCCTTGCTGGGCGAGCCGGGGCGCTGCACCGGGCGCTGGCCTTTTGCAGGCTATGCTGCGTCGGGCGACCGGGCGCGCGAGGCGCTGGCGCCCTTGTTCGAAGTCGATGCGGTGCGGCTGGTGAGCCGGCCCGACGGATGGCGGCTGGCACCTGCGGTGCTGGCCGGCGCGCCGGTCGCGCTGGCGGATTTCGGCGAGGCGCGGCGGAGTGAGGCTGTGGGTGATTGTGCCGAGCGGCGGCGCGCGCCGATGGATGCGCTGCCGGGGGTGATCCGGCTGCGTCATTATGAACCCGGGCGCGACTATCAGCTGGGGCAGCAGACGAGCATCGTCGCGGGCGGCGGGGTGCGCGAGGAGCGGATCGATCTGCCCGCGGTGCTGTCCGCCGGGTTGGCGCGGGCGCTGGCGCGGCAGATGGCTGGCGCAGTGGCCGACGGCCGCGAGGCGCTGGTGTGGCGCGCTGACCTGGGCGCGCTCGCGCTGCCGGTCGGCGGGGTGGTGACTTTGGCCGATGGCGGCGCCTGGCGGCTTGCGGGGCGGACGGTGCGCGATCGCGATATCCTCCTCGAACTGCGCCGCCACCAGCCCTTGCCGGTCGATGGCGCTGGCGCCGATCCGGGCACGCCGGTCATCGCGCCCGACTGGCCCGATGCCGTCGGCACGGTGCAAATCTTCGACCTGCCCAATATCGGCAGCCCGGCGGCGAATGCACCGCGGTTGCTGGTGGCGGGCGCGGGAAGCAACGACGGCTGGCGCGGCGCCGACTGCTGGTTCGTCGCGGCGTCTGGATCGGCGCCGGTCGCCGTCGGTGCCTTGCGCCCGGCAGCGGCGCTGGGGATGCTGGCCGAGCCACTGGGGGCGGGAAGCCTTGCCTTGTTCGACGGTGTCAGCCGTGCGCTGGTCACGCTGGTCAATCCGGCGATGACATTGGAATCGATCGACGACGCGCGGCTGCTGGGCGGCGCACACCGGGCGATGATTGGCGGCGAGTTGATGCAATTCGGGCACGCCGAAGCGGTGGCCCCCGGGGTCTGGCGCTTGTCGCGGCTGCTGCGCGGGCGCGGCGGCACCGAAGATGCGATGGTGCATGGCGCGGGTGCACCCTTCGTGCTGCTGGGCGACCCGGCCGCGCTGATGCTGCCCGATGAGCTTGCCGGTGCGGCCGAAGGCACCGGAGCGACGCTGCAATGGGCGCCGCGAAATGGAGTGACGCTGACCGAAGTTCTTGTGCCCGGCGATGCGCTGGCGCTCCGGCCGCTGGCGCCGGTCCATGGGCGGATCCGGAGCGACGGGGCGGGCGGCGTCCACATCGGATGGGTGCGGCGCAGCCGCGTCGATTCGGGATGGCGCGACCATGTCGACCTGGCGGTGGGAGAAAGCCGCGCTGCCTGGCGCGTAGCGGTGGTTCCTTCCGTTGCCGGCGTCGGGCCCTGGGAATGCCTGACGCCCGAGCTTCATATCCCGGGGGCTGTTCTGGCGTCCGTGCCGCCGGGGCAAGCGGTCGAAATTCGCCAGATCGGCGATTTCGCACTGTCGCTTCCCCTTACTCTAACGCTCCTATGAAAGGATGACAGCATGGCCGATACTCCCACGACCCCGCGCTTTGCCCTCCCGCTGCTGGCGATGGCGCAGGCGCAGAAAGAGGTGACGCACAATGAAGCGCTGACCCTGCTCGATGCGCTGACCCATATGGCGGTCGAGGATGGTCCGTGGAACGATCCGCCGACCGCGCCGCTGGAAGGGCAATGCTGGCTGGTCGGTGCCGCCCCGACGGGTGTCTGGGCAGGCGAGGCGGGCGCTGTGGCCATATGGTCCGCCGGAGGATGGCGCTTTGCCCCGCCCCGCGCCGGAATGCGCGCCGTGCGACTGACCGACGATGCGTGGCTGCGGTGCAACGGTGGCGGGTGGGTCGAGCCGGCAACAATAGCGGCCCCCGCAGGCGGTATTACCGTGGATTCCGAGGCGCGATCCGCCATCATGGCATTGATTCTGCACCTCGGCGCGCAGGGCCTTCTGATTTCGGGCTAATTTTGCACCTATTCGCGGGCTAAGTGCGACTTTTGGGCAACATATTGGCGATTTGTTGGGTTGCGCGGAACCAAAGGCGCGAGTAGGACGTCTGACGAGACGTAAAGCTCAATTGAAAGGGGAATTTATTATGAGGAAGCTAGCCGTCGCCGTGGCGTTGGCCTCCACTGCCCTGGCGTCGCCTGCTCTGGCACGCGACAACTCATGGTATGTTGGTGTTGGTGGTGGTGTGATGATCGTTGAGGACATGGACCTCGACATCGGCACCGTCCAGAACGCAGGCACTCTCGATCACCGTAAGGGTTATGACTTCGAAGGTACCGTCGGTTATGACTTCGGCGGTTTCCGCGCAGAAGTCGAAGTCGGCTATCGCGAAGCCGACATCAAGGGCGGCACCTTTGGTGCACCCGGCATTCCGTCGGTTCCGAACGGTGGTGGCGCGTTCACCGGCACGACGCCGCTGAATGGCGACTCCAACGTCCTCAGCTTCATGGTCAACGGCATGCTCGACTTCGGTGACGATGACGGGCTGCAGGGCTTCGTCGGCGGTGGCGCCGGTGTCGCTCGCGTCTCGGTCGAGCCGGTCTTCGCCGGTGCGTTCCTTGACGATTCGGACACGGGCTTTGCCTGGCAGGCGATCGCGGGCATCCGCGCTCCGCTGACCCGCAACTGGGATGCCGGCCTGAAGTATCGTTTCTTCAACGCCGACAATCTTGATCTGGTCGATCAGGGCGGCCGCGACGTTTCGACGCGCTTCCGTTCGCACTCGATCCTGGGCACGCTGACCTACAACTTCGGTGGCGCTGAAGCGGCTCCGGTCGTGGCACCTCCGCCGCCCCCGCCGCCCCCGCCGCCCCCGCCGCCTCCCCCGCCGCCGCCTCCGCCGGTGGTGTGTGAGCCCGGACCGTATATCGTGTACTTCGACTGGGATCAGTCGAACATCACGCCGGAAGCGGCTTCGACGCTCGACAACGCGATCAGCGCATACAACCGTGGTTGCACGGGTACGCAGGTCATGCTCGCCGGTCACGCTGACCGTTCGGGTTCGGCCAAGTACAACGTCGGCCTGTCGCAGCGTCGCAACGACGCGGTTCGCAGCTATCTGACCGCTCGCGGTATCTCGGACGGCTCGATCAGCGCAGAAGCGTTCGGCGAAACCCGCCCGGCCGTTGCAACCGCCGATGGCGTCCGCAACGACCAGAACCGTCGCGTGGAAATCACTTACGGTCCGAACTCGGGCATGTAAGACCGGTTTCCATTCCGATGGAATGGGACGAAAAAGAGGGGCGGTGCCGCAAGGCGCCGCCCTTTCTTTATGGGCGTTTGGTAGTTTTGCGCCGTTATTCGACCGGTACCGACGCCGTGCCGTGAGTCGCGAAGAAACGGATGGTCAGGCCGTCGCTCTAGCGGTGGACGCTGCCCGCGGCGACCCTGCCGCCCGGCTGCATCGCTTCGCCGGCCGCCGCCTTTCCGTCCTGAATTTCAGCGGTGCGGAAACAGGCGGCTTCGTCGCGCAGCGCGCTCGCGGCGAGGGCGCTATCGCGACTTGCCTTTGTGGAATTATGATATACCATGACATAAGGGCATGGGGATGGTCTTGTGCCTCGACGAGGGGCTGGCCGCCGATCGAAGCGCGTGGATCCGCCCCCGAACCGGGAGAGAGATTATGCGCCGACGCCGCAGCATTTTCCGTGCCGACCCGAATGGCGACCCCGACATCAACACGACGCCGCTGATCGACGTCATGCTGGTCATGCTGGTCATGTTCATCATCACCATCCCGCCGCCGACGCACAGCGTCGATGTGACCTTGCCGACCGGGACGGGCGACGTTGAGGTAAGCGACGAAAATCGCGTGACGATCGATACCGCCGACGTCATTCGCTGGAATGCGGAAGCGATTGATCTCGCCCAATTGGGGGCACTGGTGAAGGAAGCGTCCGAGCGCGCCGAGCCCGCAACGATCCTGCTGGAACCCGATGCACGCGCGCGTTACCTGCGCGTCGATCAGGCGATCGGCGCGATCCGGCGCAACGGCGGCGAAAAGCTCGGCTTTCCGGGCATCCACAATTATCGGGATCTGATCTGATCTGAGCGGCCCGGCCCGTGCTGAAAGAACGCACGGGCCGGTCCTATGTCGCATTCGGTCGGTGCCCTCTGCGAGACGCTGGTCCCCGGTCTTCTTGTCCGTTTGCCGTATCGCAGGCATCGTCTGAATATCGGTCCGAGCGAGGAGAGTGCGCGTGTCGAACCAGCAGCGACCCGATAGGGTTTTGGGCGCCGAGGCGGCGCTGGACGCGCGTTTGCGCGCGATTGTGGCGGCCAGCCCGCTTTTCCGCGCAATATGGGATCGCTGGGACGCCATCGCACTTCCCGGCTGCTGGGTGTCGGGAAGTGCGATCGCCCAGACGGTGTGGAACGCCGCTTTCGGTTTTCCGCCCGATCATGGGCTGGCCGATATCGACCTGGTCTATTTCGACGCTGCAGACATGTCCGAGCGTCGCGAAATGCGAGAAGCCGAACGGGTGCGCGGCCTGTTTCCCGACCTGCCGCTAGCGATCGACATCAAGAATGAGGCGCGTGTTCACCTGTGGTACGAAGGCAAGTTCGGTTATCCGATTCCGCCCTATCGTTCGATTGAACATGCGATCACGACCTTCCCCACGACGGCAAGTTCGGTGGCGATCCGGCCCGGGGCCGACTATCTTGAAATCTTTGCGCCTTTTGGGCTGGCGGATATGTTCGGGGGCATCGTCAGGGCGAACAGGACCCAGATTACACAGGATATTTATGAGAGAAAGGTGCGGCGCTGGCACGGCTGCTGGCCGGCGCTGACGATCGTCGGCTGGCACGATGAGGATGGCGCGGACCCTCCTGCTTCGAGGGCTGAAAGATTCGCCTATGCGTCGCCGGGTCGTTTCACGCGGCGGGGGCGGTTCCCGGGCGCAGATAGGACATCATATAGCTGACATAGTCGGCCTTGCCGAGCGGGACGCCCATGTGGCGGAGGATCGAGTAAGCCGCGACGAGGTGAAAATAATATTGGGGCTGCGCCCAGTCGCGAACATAGGTGAGCGCGGTCATGTCGAAGGCCATGCCGTTCGGCAGGTCGAAACCGACAGGGCGGCCGGGATCGCCATCGAAGGTCGCCGCATCGACGGTGTCGAGCCAGGCGAGCGTCGTTGCAATCTGGTTCTGAAGTCCCGCAAAATCGCTGGCATCGTCGGCGAAAGCGGGGGCTCCGGCGGCGCCGAGCCGCGTTGCCGGCTGCATCGCCTGTGCGCAGGTGAAGCGGACCTGTGAGGCCAGCGGGAACATGTCTGGCGCGAGGCGTGCGGCGACGAACTGCAGCTCGCCGACGCCATTTTCCGCCCCCCAGGCGAGCGCCTTGTCGAGCTGGCCCGACAGGGCGCTGAGGCCGTTGGCATAGGCGGGCACGGAAAGATCATAGAGCGTCGTCATGTTACATCCTTCGAAGGGGTGTGCGTCAGGCGGCGGCGAGATTGTCCTGGAACTGGAGCCGCGCGAGGCGGGCGTAGAGGCCGTCGGCCGCGACGAGCGCGTCATGCTTGCCCTCTTCGACGATGCGGCCGTCGTCCATCACGATGATACGGTCGGCGGCGCGCACGGTCGCGAGGCGGTGGGCGATGACGATCGTCGTGCGGTCGTGCATCAGCGTTTCGAGCGCATCCTGCACCAGTTTTTCGGATTCGGCGTCGAGCGCCGAGGTGGCTTCGTCGAGAAGCAGCAGCGGGGCGCGGCGGAGCAGAGCGCGCGCGATCGCGACGCGCTGGCGCTGGCCGCCCGACAAGCGGGCGCCGCCCTCGCCCATGAAGGTGTCGAGGCCCTGCGGCAGCTTGCGCAAAAACTCCTCGGCATTGGCGGCGCGGGCGGCGGCCCACAGCTCATCGTCGCTGGCGTCCCAATTGCCATAGCGCAGATTGTCGCGTGCCGAGGCGGCGAAGATCACGGTTTCCTGCGGCACCATCGCGATACGGGCGCGGATGTCGGCGGGATCGGCCTCTGTCAGCGGCACGCCGTCGAGCAGGATCTGGCCCCCTTGCGGATCGTAGAAGCGCTCGGCGAGCTGGAACAGGGTCGACTTGCCCGCGCCCGAGGGGCCGACGATCGCGATCGTCTCGCGCGGTTGAATGGCGAGCGAGAAATCGTGAAGCGCCGGGGCGTCGGGGCGGGTCGGATAATGAAATTCGACATGGCGAAATTCGAGCGTGCCGACGGCGGGTTCGGGGAAAGCGCGCGGGTTTGCGGGCGGTGCGATGCCGGGTTCGGCGTTGAGGAGCTCGCTCAAACGCTCGGCGGCGCCGGCCGCGCGGAGCAGGTCGCCATAGACTTCGGTGAGCGCGCCGAAAGCACCCGCGACAAGACCGCCGGTGAGGACGAAGGCGGCGATCGTGCCGCCGCTGATCGTCCCCGCGGCAACACCCGCGGCGCCGTACCAAAGCAGCGTCGTGATCGCGCCGAACAGCAGGCCGATGACGATCGCGGTCATCATCGCGCGCAGGCGGATGCGGCGCTTCGCCGTCTCGAAGGTCGATTCAACCGTGGCGGCGAAGCGTGCCGCTTCGCGCGCCTCTTGCCCGAAAGCCTGAACGATCTTCATCGCGCCCAATTGTTCGGCGGTGGTGGCGCCGATGTCGGCGACGCGGTCCTGGCTCGACCGCGAGACATTCTGCAGCTTTCGCCCGAGCAAGACGATCGGCATGATGATCACCGGAATGCCGAGCAATATGCCGCCGGTCAGCTTGGGCGAGAGCGAGAAGAGATAGGCGATCCCGCCGACCCCCATCACCAGATTGCGCAGCGCGACCGAGACGGTGGTGCCGACGACCTGTTCGATGATCGAGGTGTCCGACGTCATCCGCGAGGCGATTTCGGAGGGGCGGTTTTCCTCGAAGAATCCCGGGGCGAGGCTGAGCAGATTGCGCTGAACCGCCTGACGGATATCGGCGACGGTGCGCTCGCCCAGCCAGCTGACGAAGTAAAAGCGGAGCGCGGTGGCGGCGGCGAGGAGCAGCACGATGACATAGAATAGCCGGAAATGCGGGGCGACATCGCCGCCGCCGGCGACGAAGCCGCTGTCGATCATTTCCTTGAACTGCCAGGGAATGGCGAGCGTCGCGAGCGCGGCGACGCATAGTGCGACCGCTGCGATCATCACCTGCAGCGGATAGCGGCTGGCATAATGCCAGATCATGCGGAGGCTGCCGAGCTTGCGGCGGCGCGGTTCCGGCGCTTCGCTCGCTGCGGGAAGGGCGGATGGTTCTGATATTGTCGCCATTGCGATCGCCCTAGCAGCCGCGATGGCGCGGCTCAACGTCGCAGAATGGAGCCGGGCTTCAAAGAGTGTGAAGGGGAGCGCGATGATCGCGCTCCCCTTTATGCATCAGCGGTTGTCGAGCTGGGCGCGCACTGCGCCCAAGATATCGCGGCTGCAACGATTATGATGCATTGCACAATAGAGCCGAAGCCCTAGACTGGCGCCAACAAGCAGGCGCCAAAAGAGCGCCGCTGGGGGCAACGCAAGGAATGAATATGCTCTATCACGCCTTTGAAATGCAGAAGAACTGGCTGGCCGGCGCCAGCGCGCTCGCGACCGCCGGGGCGCAGGCGATGCAACATCCCGCAAATCCGCTGGGCTATTTCGGCGGCAGCCCGATGTTCGCATCGGCGCTGGAGGTTTTTGCCCATGCTGCCGCTCCGCGCGGCAAGCCCGGGTTCGACCTCTTCGAAACCATCGTCGATGGCGAGACGGTGCGGGTGACCGAGGCGATTGAAGCGCGGCGGCCGTTCGGACAGCTCAAGCATTTCAAGCACAAGGGTACGAAGGGCGCCCCCCGGCTGCTGATCGTCGCACCGATGTCGGGCCATTATGCGACGCTGCTGCGCGGCACGGTCGAGCGGATGCTGCCCGGCCACGACGTGTGGATCACCGACTGGCGCGACGCGCGCAACGTGCCGCTGGAAGCGGGCCGGTTCGATCTGGACGATTATGTCGATTATCTGATCGGCTGGCTCGAGCATATCGGTCCCGGCGCGCATGTGCTGGCGGTGTGCCAGCCGTCGGTGCCGAGCCTTGCCGCCGCGGCGATCATGGCGGCCGACAAGCATAAGTGCCGCCCCGCGACGCTGACGATGATGGGCGGGCCGATCGACACGCGCGAGGCGCCGACAGCCGTCAACGCGCATGCGACGAACCGGCCCTATGCCTGGTTCCAGGAAAATGTCATCGCGACGGTTCCCGCCTATTATCCGGGTGCCGGACGCCGCGTTTATCCGGGCTTCCTGCAGCTTGCGGGCTTCATGTCGATGAACCTTGGCAACCATATGATGAGCCATTGGGAGATGTTCAAACATCTGGTCGAGGGCGACGGCGAAAGCGCCGACAAGACCAAGGAGTTTTACGACGAATATCGTGCGGTGTGCGACATGACGTCCGAATTCTATCTCCAGACGGTCGATGTCGTGTTTCAGCGTCATTTGCTGCCGAAGGGAGAGATGCTGCACCGTGGCAAGCCCGTCGACCTGAAGGCGATCGAGGATATTGCGATCCTTGCGATCGAGGGCGAGCGCGACGATATTTCAGGGCTGGGCCAGACCAAGGCGGCGCTGACGCTGGCGAAGTCGCTGCCGGCGGCGAAGAAGAAATATCTGATGGCTGGTGGCGTCGGCCATTACGGGATCTTCAACGGCCGGAAATGGCGTGACGAGATTGCGCCGGCGGTCGAGAAATGGATTCGCAGCAACGGCGGGTGAGGCTGGTTGGCTAATGATCGAAAACTGACCTCTCTCCTCGTCATGCCGGACTTGATCCGGCATCCATTGCCACGCTCGCCGCATGGACCCCGGATCAAGTCCGGGATGACGAGTTTGGGCATGTCAGCTAACCGACCAGTTGTGGACGTTCTGATCCTCCCGGTGGCGAAGTCATGGGGAGGTGGCAGCGCGGAGTGCTGATGGGGGGGCGATGGCGCGGGTGTTCCGGCTCCTCCGCCACGCCCTTTGGGCGCGGTCCCCCTCCCCATCGCTACGCGACAGGGAGGCTTCTAACGTCCGCTTCCCACCCCATGTCAGACGGTCCGTCGGCTTTGATCTGCCCCTAATGCCAGGGCGAGATCCGCACGCTCCAATAGACGAGATAGAGCAGCCCGGCCCACAGCAGCAGGATGAAGATCATGCCGGTGCGGCTCGACGGGCGCTCGCTGGCGGCCTCGGCGGCAGCGTGGAGTTCGGCCCATAGCGGGGCGGCGATCAGGCGGCGGACCGTCCATAATCCCAATGGCACGATGATGAGATCGTCGAGCCAGCCCAGAACGGGAATGAAATCGGGAATGAGGTCGATCGGCGAGAGCGCATAGGCGGCGACGGCTACGGCGAGAAAGCGCGCGAGCCAAGGCACGCGCGGGTCGCGCGCGGCGAGCCAGGCGGCGTGCGCTTCGACGGCGAGGCGGTGGCCCAGATCGCCGATGCGTTCGGATAAGGATTTGCCGGTCATCGCACACATCCTTACTGTCGTTCCATGGCTATCCAACTGAAAAGCGCGCGTGTCGAACGCTGGCCCGTCGCGGGCGAGTTCGTGATCAGCCGCGGCGCCAAGACGCATGTCGATGTCGTCGTCGCCGAGATTGAGGGAGAGGGCGCCGTCGGGCGGGGCGAGGGAACGCCAATCTATTATCTGGGGGAGGATGCGGCGGGGTGCCGCGATCAGTTGCTGCGCGCCGCGCCGCATATCGCCGACATGGGCGCCGCAGAGGCGCGCGCGGCGGTTCAGGAACTGATGGCACCGGGCGCGGCGCGCAATGCGCTCGATTGTGCCTTGTGGGATTTGGAGGCGCGGCAGCGGGGGCTTCGGCTGTGGCAGATCGCCGGCCTCGACGCGGCGCCGACCGCGCGGGTCACCGCCTTCACCATCTCGCTGGGTACGCCCGGCGCGATGGCCGAACGCGCGGCGACGGCGGCGGCCGACGGATATCGCCTGCTCAAGCTCAAGCTGACCGGTGAAGAGGACCGCCTGCGCGTTGCGGCGGTGCGAAAGGGCGCCCCCGAAGCGCGGCTGATCGTCGATGCCAATGAAAGCTGGGGCGAGATCGATATTTTAAGCGAGGCGGAGGCGCTGGCCGACATGGGGGTCGAGATGATCGAGCAGCCGGTGCCGGTCGGTGCCGACGCGCTGCTCGATCCGATTTATGCGCCGCTGCCCTTTGTCGCCGACGAAAGCTGTCACACCGCCGCCGACGTCGCGCGGATCGGCGCCTTTTACGACGGGGTGAATATCAAGCTCGACAAGGCGGGCGGGCTGACCGAGGCGCTGCGGCTGGCCGATGCCGCCGACGCCGCAGGGCTATCGATCATGGTCGGGTGCATGTTGTCGACCAGCCTCGCGATTGGGCCAGCCTTCGTGCTGGCGCAGCGCGCGCGCTGGGTCGATCTGGACGGCCCGGCGCTGCTGGAGCGCGACCGCGAGGGTGGGTTCGAGTTTCGCGAGGGGAGGATCGGGCCGTTTCTTTAGCCCGTTCGCGTCGAGCCCCGTTCGTATCGAGGTAAGTCGAGACACCGATAGAGCGGGCGCTCCCGATGGGTATCTCGACTTCGCTCGATGCAAACGAATCCTATGGTTTAGAGCGCGACTTTGGCGTGTTCGCCGAGTTCGCCTTCTTTCATCGTCATGCCGGTCGCGAGCTTGAACATGCCCTTGATACCCGGATCGGCGGTCCAGATTTCGGCATCGTCGAGATCGAAGCGGAGCAGGACCAGTTTGGGGTCTTCCTTGCCGCCGGGATACCAAGCGGCAATTCCGTTGTTCCACAGCTTGTCGAGCACCGCGCGATCGGTCTCGCGGCGCAGCGTTCCCGAAATACAGGCGAACAGGTCGTGCCCCTTTGACGCGAACTGCGCCATCGCGGGACCGCCGCCCGAGAGCCGGTTGTCGGTGGCGGTGAAAAACCAGAATGCGCCATGCGCATCCTTGTCGAGCTGTGCGTTCATCGGAATGCTATGCTCGCGCTCGCCGGTCTGGCCGACCATCAGATAGGGGCTGTCGGCCAGTGCCTTCCAGAAATGTTTTTTGATGTCGTCGCTCATCGGAAAGTCCTTTCTTTCCCTCGATGAGCGATCAACGCGTGGGCGCCGCCGATGTTGCCCGCTTCAGCGCGGCACAGGCTCTTTGTAGCTGACGATTTCATATTCGATGCCGTCGGGGTCGAAGAAATAGAAGCGGCGGCCGGGTTCGTAGTCGCCGTGGTTGAAGGGGATGAGGCCGACCGCCTTCACCCGCGCCTCGATCGCGTCGAGATCGTCGACCTGCACTCCGACATGATTGAGCGGTTCGCCCTTGGGATAGCGGCTGTTTGCATGTTCGCCGTCGGGGCCGGTGTAGAGCGCGATATAGGCGCGGTCGCTGCCGACATGGATCGTATGACCGCCGTCGCGCGCGGGGCCGCTCCAGCGTTCGTGCCAGCCGAAGATGGCGATCATGATCGAGGCGGTGCGCGCCGGGTCGCTGACGGTCAGGTTCACATGTTCGATAAAGGGGTGCGTCATATTGCTCGCTCCTGATTCGGGTTGACGCAGATCTTTTGCAAGCTCAAGTGAGGTTTAGGTCAAGAGATATTCGGCAAGACCTTTGGACCGACAGGAGGCGAGCATGCACCGGCGCGATCTGATACCCATTGGTGAACTGGCGACGCGAACGGGGGTCGCGGTGTCGGCGATCCGTTTTTACGAAGCGAAGGGGTTGATCGAGGCGCTGCGCACCGGCGGAGGCCAGCGGCGTTTCCTGCGCGCGGATATTCGCCGCGTATCCTTCATTCTGATCGCACAGCAACTGGGGCTGAGCCTTGAGGGGATCGCCGCCGAGCTTAAGCGTCTGCCCGCAGGGCGGACACCCAACGCCGCCGACTGGACGCGGATCAGCACCGGGCTGCGTGCGCGGATCGATGCCCAGATCGTCGCGCTCGCGCGGACGCGCGAGCTGCTCGACAATTGCATCGGTTGCGGTTGCCTCAGCCTGAAAAATTGCGGGCTTTATAACCGCGAGGACAAGGCGGCGCAGTGCGGCGCCGGGCCGCGCTATCTGCTCGGCGATCGCGCGATGGAGATTGCGGAGGTCGGTTGATACGGGACCGGCCCGCGCTCGACAGGCCGGGAAATCGGATGTTATGCCATCATATCAGCCGGTAATCGGCGTTCCTCCGGAGAGGCCCCATGGTGAAACTATTCTATCCGATCCTGCTCGCCGCCGCCGCGATGCACGGAGCGCCCGCCGCCGCCGAGGCGCCGCCATCGCCGCTGATCGGCAGCTGGGCGGTCGACACCGCCCGCCTGACGGTGCCGGCCGAAGCGCGGCCGAAAAGCGTCACTATCACCTATAGCGATGCCGGTGGCGGCAAATGGAAAACGAAAGTCGAAGTCGTCCTGCCGGACGGCAAGGTCGTGCAGGCGACCTCAACCTATGTTCCCGACGGCAGCGTCGTCCCCGTCGAAGGGAATTTCGAGGCCGATATGGCGGCGACACGATTGCCCGAGCCCGGTGTGATGGTAACCGCGCTCGCGCGCGGCGGCATTCCCGGGTCGATGCGCACCTACACCGTTTCCGCCGACGGGGATGCGATGACCGAGACGGTTGTCTATTTCCAATCCGGGGGCGTGCCCGCGATGCGGACGAACCACTTTAACCGCGTGCGCTGAGGACCGCGGCTTTGGGGTGGGGTAAATCTGTCATTTCCCTCTCCCGTCGGGAGAGGGATACGCAGGGTTGGTTGCGGAGCAACCTAGCCGAAGTTGGGTGAGGGGATCGCCGGTAGATTACGGAACTGCCGGTTGCGGAACCTCACACACCCTCACCCAACCCTCTCCCAAAGGGAGAGGGCTTTAGTCACCGGGGGCGGGGCGTTTCGGCCGCCAGCCGATCTTCATTCCGTCGCAGGAACGCTGGTCAGACCGCCGGAAGCCGTTCGATTTCGGGAGCGCTGGCGAGGCACGGACCGAGTCTGGCGCCGAGGGTGCGGAAATGGTCGGAGGCGCGGTGCGCTTCGACCGCCGCATCGTCGTCATAGCATTCGAGCACCTTGTAAATGCCGGTCTCGCTGGTGCGGAATAGCTTGTAATAGCTGTTGCCGGGCTCGTTCGCGCGCACCGCAGGGGCGAGTTCGGCGAAGACGGCTTCGAATTCGCCCTCCTTGCCGGGTTGGACGCGCAGCGTTGCGATTACTCCAATTCCACTCATCACACTCTCCTGATGTCAGGGCTTCAGATCGGGATCGACGGTCCAGCCGTCCTCGACCTGCACGCCGAAGCTGTTCAATATCATCGAAACCTGGGTGTATTGGCCGACGGTCATGACAAGGTCCATGCGGCCCTTGTCGCCAAGCGACGCGAGCGCGGCCCAGCTCGCATCGCTGATATGATGATCGCCGTTCAGTTCGTCGATCGCGCGGAGCATCGCGCGGTCGAGGTCGCTCCAGCCGGGGGCGTCGGGCCCCGCCTTGATGCGGGCGATTTCGTCTTCGGTGAGGCCACAGTCGAGGCCGATGCGCTTGTGCTGCGTCCACTCATATCCCGAACGGCAGTTATAGCCGGTGCGCAGGATGACGAGTTCGCGGTCGCGGGGCGAAAGTGCGCTGCGCTTCGACAGGATATAATTGCCCCAGCCGAGGAAGGCGGTCAGCGCCTTGGGGGCGTGGGCGAGGGTACGGAAAATATTGAGGATCCGCCCGCCCCCGACCCGGCCACCATCGGTAGCCAGGAAGGGTTCGAGTGCGGAACGCTGGTCGGCATCGAGCCGGTCCAGATCGACCGGCTCGATACGCGGAGCGTCGAGACGCATCAGAAGATCTCGAACAGACCCGCCGCGCCCTGACCGCCACCGATGCACATGGTGACGACGGCATATTTGGCGCCGCGGCGCTTGCCTTCGATCAGCGCGTGGCCGGTGCAGCGCGCGCCGGTCATGCCGAAGGGGTGGCCGATCGAGATCGAGCCGCCGTTGACGTTGAGCAGCTCATTGGGGATGCCCAGCGTGTCGCGGCAGTAGAGAACCTGCACGGCAAAGGCTTCGTTGAGTTCCCAGAGGCCGATATCGTCCATTTTGAGGTTGAAGCGTTCGAGCAGCTTCGGGATCGCGAAAACGGGGCCGATGCCCATTTCGTCGGGCTCGGTGCCCGCAACCGCCATGCCGACATAGCGGCCGAGCGGGTTCAGGCCGCGCTTTTCCGCTACCTTGGCTTCCATCACGACGACGGCCGACGAACCGTCGGCGAGCTGGCTGGCGTTGCCTGCGGTGATCGTGTGGCCTTCGCCCATCACCGGCTTCAGGCTGAGCAGTCCTTCGAGAGTGGTGTCGGGACGGTTGCACTCGTCCTTGTCGGCGACGACTTCATGGAACGAAATTTCCTTCGTTTCCTTGTCCATCACGCCCATCGTCGCCTTGCAGGCGACGATCTCGTCAGCATATTTGCCCGCAGCCTGCGCAGCGGCAGTGCGCTGCTGCGACTGGAACGAATATTCGTCCTGCGCTTCGCGGCTGATGTTATAACGCTTGGCGACGACCTCTGCCGTGCCGATCATCGGCATATAGGTGTCCTTGTGCATCGCGAGCAGTTCGGCGTCGGTTTCGATAAACACTTTGCCGCTGCCGCTGACCTTCGAGATGCTTTCGACGCCGCCAGCGACGCAAATGTCCTGACGGTCGACGATGATCTGCTTCGCGGCGGTGGCGATGGTCATCAGGCCCGACGAGCATTGGCGGTCGATCGACATGCCGGGGACGGTGACGGGCAGGCCGGCGCGCAGGCCGATCAGGCGCGCGACGTTCATCGTCTGCGAACCCTGCTGCATCGCGGCGCCGAATACGACGTCATCGATTTCGCCGCCTTCGAGGCCGGCGCGCTCTACTGCAGCGCGGACCGAATAGGCGCCCAGCGTCGGCGCGAGGGTGTTGTTGAACGAGCCGCGGCCCGCCTTGGTCAGCGGGGTGCGGGCGGTGGAAACGATGACGGCGTCACGCATGATGAACTTCCTTCTTGGTCAATCTGAACAGGTCTTTGCCGGGGAGGGCAGGATCAGACGAAAAACTGCGTGATCCATTCGGCGATCAGCGCGGGCTTTTCCTCGCCTTCGATCTCGATCGTGATTTCGTTGGTCTGCTGCCACTGGCCCGGACGCTTTTCGTCGAGCTCGAGCAATTTGATGTGGCTGCGCACGCGCTTGCCCGAGCGGACGGGCGCGAGGAAGCGGACTTTGTTGCCGCCGTAGTTGACGCCCATTTTGACATCGGCGACCTTGGGGCCGTCGGTGCTGGCGCCGAGCATCGGGATCAGCGACAGGGTCAGGAAACCATGGGCGATGGTGCCGCCGAACGGAGTCAGCTTCGCCTTTTCGACGTCGATATGGATGAACTGATGATCGCCGGTCGCGTCGGCGAATTTGTTGATCATCTCCTGATCCACCAGCACCCAATCCGAGGTGCCGAGATGCTCGCCGACCTTGGCCTGCAGTTCCTGTGGCGTGATTCCGCCCATCGATCTTCCCCTATCCTATCTTGTGAGGCGGGGTTTCTAGGCCGGTCGGGCGCCAAAGCACAAGGGCCAAGCTTTTGCGCCGCAGCGCCGTAGCGTCAGGCGGGCTTGGCGGCCTTTGCGGCGCCCGCTTTGGCCCGGGAAGACTCGGCATAGGGCATGATCATCGTGCCGTCGGGCGCGGCGGTGAAGGTCGTCTGCGTCGGATAGGCGAATTCATATCCCGCCGCCGCCATCGCCTCGAACAGGCGGATGCCGATGTCGGTCCGCGCCGCCGCGACGACGTCGAAATCGTCGCTGAACACATCGAAGAGCAATTCGAAATCGAGGCTCGACGGGCCGAAGGTCAGGAAGCTGGAGCGGATGAACTCATGCGCCCCGGCCTCGACCTGCGCCTGAAGCAAGGCGGGCAGATCGCGCAGCATCGCGGGGGTCGTCTGATAGATGACGCCGATCCGGAAGGTGATGCGGCGGCGGTGGAGGTTGGCGAAATTGGTGATTTCCTTGCCCAGCAAATTGGTGTTTGAAATGACCAGAAGTTCGCCATTGAGCGATCGCAGCCGCGTGCTTTTCAGCCCGATGCGTTCGACCGTCGCGGTGCTCGTGTCATATTTGATCGTCTCGCCGACGCGGAACGGGCGGTCGAAGATGATCGATAGCGACGCGAACAGGTCGGAAAAAATCCCCTGCGCGGCAAGGCCGATCGCGATTCCGCCGATGCCGAGGCCAGCGACCAGCCCGGTGACATTGACCCCCATATTGTCGAGGATGACGATCGCGGCGATCGCGAACAGCGCGACGCTGATCAGCAGGCGGATGATCCCCATCGCATTGGACAATGTTTCATTATGCCCGTCGGAGGCGCGGCGCTGGATCAGGCCGATAATGATCTCGCGCGCCCAGATCGCGACCTGCAACACCACCGCGACGGTGAAGACGAAATTGATCGTGGCCATGATGATCGCGGGTGGCTGAGCGTAGCCCGCGACCATCCGGATCGCGACGATGGCGAGGACAGCCGATTTGGTCTTGTGAAGGACGCGCCCGACAATGTCCGTCAGCGTGAACTGGCCGGGGGCCGCCTGCGCGCGCCTGAGCGCAAAACCGCGGGTCATCGACAGCAGGAAATAGATGGCAAGGCCCGCCCCCACGGCAATCGCGATCTGCAGCCAATGCGAATCGACCCACGCGACGCTGCTGTCCCACCACAGGCGGAGCTGGGCATCGGGTCGAGCGGTCGCAGCGGCAAGGAAATGCAAGGTCACGTCGGTTCTTTCGGGGGTGAGAGGTGGTTGGGCCGGGATCGGCAAGCTAGGGCTGGCTGGCGCATTTGCAATGCGGAATTCAACGTCCCTCGCGTGCCGATGCGGTGAAGGGGGCGTGCCCCGTGCGGTTGCCTCGACCAACGTGTCGCGGTGGCGGAGGTTCCCGCCGGCGAAGGGAAGTGTCCGGCTGGGCGCGGTCAGTTTTCGATGCTGTCCGCGCGATTGCGCCGCGCCGTGGCCGCGCGCAAGAGGTTGTCGCCCGCATTTTGCGCAATGCGGCGGGCCGGCACCTCCAGGCCGATATGGAGGAGGTGCGATACCGCCAGCGTCAGCGCGACAAAGGCGATGATCGCAACGGGCGCGACGCGGAGCGGATCAGCGACGAAGAAGAGTTTGAAGAGTATCCACAGGAAGAAGTGCGACAGATAGACCGCATAGCTGATGTCGCCCAGCCATTGCGCGAGCTTGCCCGAGAGCGGTGGCCGCGACAGCTGCGAGACCTGAAGTGCGAGGCCGACGATCGCGACCATGGCGATCGGCACGGCGGCCGGTTGTGACAGGCCCGTCACCAGCAAAATTCCGGCAACGGCCGCCAGTCCCGCCAGCGTGGCATGGATGATGGCGGCGCCCTGTTTCCGGTTTCGCTGTACGCTCCACCATTGGCACAGCAGGATTCCCATGGTGAATTCGATCAGGCAGCGCGCAAGGCCGGTGACGGGGATGTCGTCGCCGATGCCGGTTCGGCCGGTCGCGGCAAACCAGAGGCCGAGCCCGGCCGATAGCGCGAGGACAAGGCCTGGAAAGGACCATGGCCCGACCGTCCGCCGCGCTAGCCACCCCCCCGCCATGGCGAGCAGCAGATAGGCCGCCCATTCGGTCGAGATCGACCAGGCGGGGTCATTCCATCGCAGTTGATCGCCAAAGCCCCAATTCTGGATTAGCAGGAAATGAGCGGGCAATTGCGCGAAGGCATAATGGTCGCCGGGATCGCGCCCGCTGGCCAGCAGCGCGAGCGCGAACAGCGCCATCGCCGACAGAATGGCGAGATGGAGCGGAAAGATGCGGGCGAAGCGCCGCACGATGAAGCGCGGCGCGGCGCGGGCGCCCTGGTCGCGAAATTGCGCGCCATAATTCCACCAGAGCACGAAGCCCGACAGCACGAAGAACAGGTCGACCGCCAGATAGCCTTGAGCGAGCCAGGCGATGACATGATCGGACAGGAATCCGCTCATGCCCCCGCGAATATGGTAAAACAGCACCGCAAGCGCCGCGATCCCGCGCAGCCCGGTCAGGGTGGGCAGCAAGATTTTCGGCGTGGTGGCCGTCATGTTCTGGCGAAGCCCCGGGGTTGCATCTGCGGCCGCCAGCCCGCTTCGCGTTCGCGGCGGCGGCAATAGGTTGAAAGCCCGATTTCGAGTGCCAGCATCATATAGATGAACGGCTGGAAGGCGATGCCGACGAACAGCGACCCGACGAGATAGACGATGTGACCGTGCTGGAGCGCGGTGGCAAAGGGCGCGATCCATTCCTCTTCCGCACGTCGCGTCTTGAGGTAGCGTCGCCGCGTCCGTTCCATCTGCACCAGCCCGGCGAAGTGCAGCAACAACCAGAGGGCCAAGCCCGGAAAGCCTTGTTCGCCCAGCATTTCGAAATAGCCGCTGTGATAGGCGCGCGCGCGTTCCTCATAGGCGCCGGCTTCGGCATCCGGTGCGTTTCCGGGGCCCGCCGCCTTTTCGACGCGGACATGATTCTGAAGATAGGCGTTGAACCCGCCGCCGAGCGGATTTTCCTTCACATAGTCCCAGGTCCATTTCCACACTGCGACGCGGGTCGAAGCCGACTGGTCGGCCTTATAGCCCTGAATTGTTTCCATCCGCTGTGTATAGCTTTGCGGCAGGAGCGGGATGGCGGCGGCGACGAGAAGGCCGGCGCCGGCGATGTAGAGCAGGCGGTGCCTGACCGCGCGGAGCGACAGGACCGCGAGGACCGCAAGGCAGACGAGGCCGGTGCGCGCCTGCGTCCCGATCGGCAGCAGCATGCAGGCGAAGGCGAGGGCAAAGCAGAACAGGGACACCCGCCAGTCGGGTGGGAAAATCGTGCCGTGGCGGCGATACCAGAGGATCAGCGGGATGATCGAGATGGCAACCGTCGACATGGTGCTGCCTTCGTAAAGGCCGTAATTTTCGTTGAGCAGCAGTTGCAGCTGACCATAGCCGCCGCCGCCGCCCGCTGTCTTGAGTCCGCCGGCGATCGCGATCGAAGCCGCCGACAACAGCATGATCAGCGCCAGCGCCTCGATCCGCAGCTTGGTGCGGAGCGTCAGCGGCAGGAAGATCGCCCAGACGAGCGCCTTCCACACCCAGCTCCATTTATCCTGCGCCTCGACCGGGAAATCGGCCATCGTCGTCGTCATCCAGCAATAGCCGAGCAGCATGACGAGCAGCGATTGCCGTCCTGACCAGCGCGTGTCGCGCTTGTCATCGGCAAACAGCCAGCCGCCGATCGCGAGGCCAAAGACGATCAGCGAGATCGGGATCGAGTTGATCAGGAAATAGCTGAGGCGTTGCGGCGCGACGATGTCGATGTAGCAAAAGCACAGGACGAACAGGAACGGTCGGCGAAAGCCGAGTCCGATGAAGGCGAACAAAAAGGCGATGAAGGCAATGTCACGCATCGCGAGGCGTGTCCCGGCCGGTCATGTCGGCGTCGCGGCGTTGTTCCCACAGCTTGCGCGGGCTGACCTCCTGATCGAGATCGTCGCGGTGGAGCAGGCGCCAGAGCGCGATCGCCATCAGCACATGGGTCAGGGCAATGGAAAGATTGTCGACCATCGGTCCGGTAACGCCTTGCTTTCTTTCGCGAACTATATGATCGCCGCAGCGGCTTTAATCGAATGGGGTTGACGCGGCGTTAAGCCTTCTATGTCAGGGCAGCTAGCCCATGACACGCATTTTACATGTCCTCGACCATAGTCTGCCCGCGCACAGCGGCTACACGTTTCGCACGCGCGCGCTGATGAAGGCGCAGGTGGCGAAGGGGTGGGAGGTCGCGGGCGTCACCGGCGTGCGTCATCCCGAACCCGGCCCCGATGGCGAAACGGTCGACGGGCTGACCTTTTACCGCACCCCGCCGATCGCACCCATGCGCTCGCCCATTCGCGAATGGCGCGAGATCGGCGCCTTTGCGGACCGGATCGAGGCTTTGGCCCGCGAATGGCGGCCCGATGTGCTCCACGCGCATTCGCCGGTGCTGGACGCCATGGCTGCGCTGCGGGTCGGCAAGCGGCTCGGCATTCCGGTGATCTATGAGATTCGCGCATTCTGGGAGGATGCGGCGGTCGGCAATGGCACCGGGACCGAGCGCAGCGCGCGCTATCATTTGACCCGCTGGCTGGAGACGCGCGCGGTGAAATCGGCCGATGCGGTAGCGGTGATTTGCGAGGGGCTGCGCGGCGACCTGATCGCGCGCGGGATCGATCCGGCGAAAATCACCGTGTCGCCGAATGGCGTCGATCTGGAACTGTTCGGCGACCCGCCGCCGCGCGCCGCTGGGCTTGCGGGGCAATTGGGGCTGGCTGCGACCGATGCCGTGATCGGCTTTATCGGCAGTTTTTACGATTATGAGGGTATCGACGACCTGATCGCGGCCATGCCGGCGCTGGTCGCGGCGCAGCCGGCGGCGCAGTTGCTGCTCGTCGGCGGCGGGCCGATGGAGACGGCGCTGAAACGGCAGGCGGCGGCATCGCCGGTCGCGGCGCATATCCATTTTGTCGGCCGCGTCCCGCATGAACAGGTCGAACGCTATTATTCGCTGATCGATATCCTCGCCTATCCGCGCAAGAAAATGCGGCTTACCGACCTTGTCACCCCTCTCAAGCCATTGGAGGCCATGGCGCAGGGCAAGCTGGTCGCGGCATCCGACGTCGGGGGCCACCGCGAATTGATCGAGGATGGTGCGACGGGCAGCCTGTTCGCGCCCGACGATCCGGCGGCGATCGCCGCAACGCTGGCGGCGCTGCTGGCCGATCGCGGCATGTGGGAGGCGCGTCGCCGCACCGCCCGGATTTTTGTCGAAGCCGATCGTAACTGGTCGTCAAACATTTTGCGTTACGAGCCTGTTTACCAGCAATTGCTGCGCGGCAGCGCGACCTGACGAAATAGAAGCAAGGCGTTCCTGCGGCGCCGACGGATTTGGAACGATATGGAATATGCCAGCGAAAATTCCGCCACTCCGATGTGGAAGACGGTGCTGAGCGGCCTGCGGCCAGCCATTCCTGCGGTGATCGGCGCGGGCGCGCTGGTCTTTTTGTTCGCCGCCATAATGCCCTTTTCGTGGGTCGCGGGGATCAGCTGGAATCTTTATCTCGATCGTTTGTCGGACCTGTTTGTGCAGCCGATCGGCAATGGTGGGCGACTCGCGATGGCGCTTGGCATGGCGGCGGTTGCCGCGCTGATCGCCGGCATTGTCGCGCTGGTCATCGCCAGGCCCGATGAAGCCGGATTTTCGGCGCTGCGCCGCCGGATGCGCCGCCAGGACGAGCGCGACGCGGCCGATGACGAAGCCTTGCCGCGCCGCCGCGCCGACCTTCACCCCGACGATCCGCCGCGCCCGCCGATTCGGGCCGGGCGCGACCTGCCCGCCGAAGGGCTGGGGCCGCTGATCATGCCCCTCGCCGACGAAGCTTATGATGACGCGGGCATCGCTTTCGCCGAACCGGCCGACGAATATGATTATGGCGACGAACTGGTGCTGGGCGATCTTGCGCCCGCCGAGCCCGCACCGACGGGCGACGAGCCCTGGTTGCAGCCCGCCGAAATGGCGACGGCGCCGGCACCCGTGACGCCCGACCCTGTCGATAACAGCCTTGGCGCGCTGGTCGCGCGGCTCGAGGCGGGGCTGGCACGCCGCCGCGAGGCGGAGTCCGCCGCGCTCAACCCCGCAGTGGCTCCCGTCGCGGAAATGCCCGATTCGGAGATTCCTGCGCCGAGCGCGCCGGATGTCGATTTCGCGCTCGAGGCCGCGCTTGGCACGTTGCAACGGATGACGCGCCACGCCGCGGGCTGACGCCGTTCAATCCTCGACGGTCAGCATTTCGATTCGCATCATCCCCGGACCATCGCTTGCCTCGACCGCGACGTCGGCGACGATATGCCCCGGCAGTTTCCACAGGACCGCGTCGAGCCGATCCTTTAGCGCGCAGCGCAGCGGTGCCGCTTCGTCCACGGCATAGGAACAGTCGAACAAGTGGCGTGCGCCGACGAAATTGGCGCTCGCCCACGGGCGCAGCGTTGAAAATCCCAGCATGAGCCCGGATGGAAGTTCGCGCTCAAGCAGGCGGCGTAGCCGGCGGTGCGGGCAGCCGGGGCGCGGCGGCGGTGCGGGCGACCAGCGCATCATGCCTCCACTCCCATGGCACCCCGCGCCCCGCGCACGCGGCGGTCGCCCACCGGTTTGACACGCCCGGCACGATGCTCCGCGCGCCATTTGTTCATGAAATGTTCCAGTCGGCATATCAGGCGACGGCCTGGTTCGCGACCTCCGCGCAGGTCGCTGACGAGCCGCGGATCGGACGCTGCGGCGCGGCCGAAGACGCTGGGCGGCATCGCCGATTCTTTCATGAAGGCCTCGATTCGTTGCAGCAGGCTGCGTTCCATTTTCTACTCCCCATCCAACGCCGACCGGGCGAATCGCCCAATAGGATATTTCCTATCAAAGAGTATGATTTCCTACTTGTCTAGGAAAAATCCTCTTGCTAGGAGGAAATGGAAAGGACCGGTCTTTGTCCGATAATTTTCAGGATCCGCGCGCAGCGCTCGACCGTCTGCTTCAGGACAAGGGCATCGACTATGCCCATCTGTCGGCGAAGATCGGGCGCAACCCCGCTTATATCCAGCAATATATCAAGCGCGGGTCCCCGCGACGGCTGGCCGAACAGGATCGCGCGCGCATCGCCGCCTATTTGGGGGTGTCCGAGGCGATGCTGGGTGGCCCGGTTCAGCGCATCGCTGCGCCGGCGCGGGTTCGTGGTCCCGGCATGATCCTGGTGCCGAAGCTTGCGATCGGCGCCTCGGCGGGGCCGGGGGCGAGTGTCGACGGGGAAGCGGTCGAGGGTGAGGTTGCGTTCGACCCCAAATGGCTTCGCGGGCTGGGCGCCGATCCGCGTGCGCTCAGCATCATCCGGGTCGAGGGCGATTCGATGGCGCCGACGCTGAACGACGGCGACGACATCATGGTCGATGGCGGCGACGCGGCGGCGCGGTTGCGCGACGGCATCTATGTTCTGCGCATGGACGATGTGCTGATGGTGAAGCGCGTCGCGCGCGCGCCGGGGCCGGGGCGCGTCTCGGTAATCAGTGACAATGCGCATTATAAAAGCTGGGACGACCTGCCGATGGCGGCGGTTCAGCTTGTCGGCCGGGTTGTGTGGACCGGGCGGCGGGTGCGTTGATTCTCTTTGCCTGACGGCGGGGGAGCGGCCGGGTGCGGCGATGGATCAGAGCGGGGCGGCCATTGCGGCTTCGATCTCATGCTCCAGCACCTCGGCGCGCTGGCATTGTTCGGCGTTGCCACGCTGGCATTTTTCCGCCGCTTTGTCGCGCTGGCGCGACAGCTTGCCGACCTGTTCCTCGCGCTTGCGCATTTCGCGGCCGCGGTTGCGGTCGGATTCGTCTTGGCTGGTGGTCGTCCAGTCGGCAACCTGTCCGACGGCCTTTACCGGTGCGGTGACGACTGTCTTCACGGCGCTGAAGCAGCCGGTGAGCAGCGGCGCTGACAATAGTGCGATAATCACGACGCGCATTTTCACTCTCCCGGCGATGCGGCTTCATCGCATAACCGCCGCGATCTGAACAGATGATTGCGGCAGACACCCTGTTCTTGCGGCGGCCTGTCATATCACTGAAACAAATGGTTAAAACCGTGTTTACCAGCATGTTCTAGGTCCCGGCGGCGTAACAGGACCGAAACAGGAAGAAAAAATACCATGGACATCGCCCTTGCCCCGTCGATCGGCCATACGGTCGCGATCGAAGGCGACGCGCATCTGTCGCAGGTGATCGACCTGTTCCGCGGCGATCCCCAATTGCACGTGTTGGCGGTGCTCGACGGAGCCGGTAAGCCGGTCGGTGTCATCCGCGAACAGCGGGTGCGCGAACTGCTCTTTTGCCCCTATTGGTTCTCGTTGATGCAGAACCCGACGATCGGCGGATCCATTGCCACGATGATCGAGCCGTGCCTGACCGCCGATGTGGCGCAATCGACGGCCGATCTGCTGCGCCTGATGTCGCGGTCGCAAGGCCATGACAATCTGGTCCTTGTCGATCGCGGCCGGTTCGTCGAGACGCTCGACAGCGGCCAACTCGCCAGACTGGCGATGCTGCGCGAGGTGGAGATCGCACAGGAACACACCGCACGTGCGGCCGGGATCGATGACGCGGGCCGCCGGTTCCAGCAGGATATCGCCGCCCTGTCGGCGACGCTTTCGGACATGGCGCGCGAGGTCGAAACTGTTGCGGAGCGATTGTCCGATCGCGCCCGGCAAACCGGGGGCGATGCCGTGACCGTCGCCGGTGCATCGGCGCAGACTTTGGCGGGGCTGCGCGAACTGGGCGACCGCGGCCATACGCTCGCCGCGACGATGGCGAAAATTGTCGACGACGGGTCGCGCGCGCGCGCGGTCCGGCAGGACGCGCAGCGAAAGGTCAAGCAGGCGGGCGAACGGGCCCTGGCGCTGCAGGCGGCCAGCCAGTCGATCGAACAGATGCTGGCGCTGATTATCGACATGGCGAGCCGCACGAATATGCTGGCGCTCAACGCGGGGATCGAGGCGGCGCACGCGGGTGACGCCGGGCGCGGCTTTGCCGTCGTCGCGTCCGAGGTCAAGACGCTCGCCAGCCAGACGCGGTCCGCCGCGGGCGATATCACCCGCTATGTCGATCATATCCGCGATATCGTCGGTCAGGTGACGGCGGGTGTCGTCGAAGTGGAAAAGGCGATCGACGAGAATAATGTCTTTTCCGACGCGATCGACCGGGCCGTCGACGGGCAAAGCGCGACGACATGGATGATCGCGAGCTATGTCGAGCAGGCCGTTTCGGCGGGCCGCGAAATCGACGGCCGGATTCAGGAAATCGGTCATGGCGCGGGGGCGGTGGGCGACGGTGCGACGGCGCTGGGGCAATTGTCCTCGGGGCTCACGCAGGCGGCCTTGTCGCTGCACCAGCGCGCGCGCCACTTCGTCGAAGCGGTGGCCGCCGCCTGATTTTGCGGGTGTCCGCAAACACTTGCTGCGCGGCGCCGCGCTGTTAGGATACCCCCGCGCCAGCGGCGCATGGCCGCCGGCGGGGAGGAGGGTCACATGACCAATATGCAAAAGGGTCTGGCCGAGTTTATCGGCACATTCTGGCTTGTCTTTGGCGGTTGCGGCAGCGCGGTATTCGCGGCCGGTTTTCCTGAACTTGGAATTGGTTTTCTGGGCGTTGCGCTGGCTTTCGGCCTGACGGTCGTGACGATGGCCTATGCGATCGGCCATATCTCGGGATGCCACCTCAATCCCGCCGTGACGGTCGGCCTGTGGGCAGGCGGTCGTTTCGAGGCGCGCGACATTCCGCTCTATGTCGCCGCTCAGGTCGCGGGCGCCATCGTCGCGGCCTTCCTGCTATTCTATGTCGCGAGCGGCAATCCCGCCTATGACCTCGCCACCAACGGCCTCGCGGCCAATGGCGTCGGTGCAGGATCGCCCGGCGGCTATGATCTGATCGCCGGGGTCACGATCGAAATCCTGCTGACCGCGGTCTTCCTGTGGGTGATCATGGGGTCGACCGATGGCCGCGCGCCAGCGGGTTTCGCACCGATTGCCATCGGCCTTGCGCTGACGCTGATCCACCTGATCTCGATCCCCGTGACCAACACCTCGGTCAATCCGGCGCGCAGCACCGGCCCGGCGCTTGTCGTCGGCGGGTTGGCGCTGCAGCAATTGTGGTTGTTCTGGCTGGCTCCGCTCGTCGGCGGTCTCGTCGGCGGCTGGCTGTACCGCACGATCGGCGCCGACAGCGTCGCCAAGCCCGACATCAAGGGCGAATAAGGGCTGTGCACCGGCGGGATGATCCCGCCGGTGCCGCATCCTATTTGAGCAGGTCGATCGCGAAGGCGCGAACTTCGTCCGCCATGTCGGGCCGTTCGAGCGCGACCGCCAGATTGGCCTGAATATATCCGGCCTTCGATCCGCAGTCATAGCGCGC
The DNA here is from genome assembly GCF_051550705.1 of Sphingopyxis selenitireducens. Classification (NCBI taxonomy): domain Bacteria; kingdom Pseudomonadati; phylum Pseudomonadota; class Alphaproteobacteria; order Sphingomonadales; family Sphingopyxidaceae; genus Sphingopyxis; species Sphingopyxis selenitireducens. Next base: position 363,728 of record NZ_JBPULG010000006.1, on the reverse strand, counting down.
GCCGTCAAAGGTTACCGCGTGGAACGGCTGATTGCCGATCATCGTCGCCATGGCGTCGGTGAGCTGGATTTCGCCGCCCGCGCCCTTTTCCTGCTTTTCCAGCACCCGCATCACTTCGGGTTGCAGGATATACCGGCCCGAAATGATCAGGTTCGACGGCGCGTCGGCGACGGCGGGCTTTTCAACAAGGCCCATGACCTCGGTCAAGGTGCCGTCGCTTCGGCCCGGCGCGATCACGCCATAGCTTGATACCTGGCTTCGCGGCACTTCGAGGACCGAGATCAGATTGCCGCCGACTTGGGTGTAGGCATCGACCATCTGCTTCATGCATCCGGGCGAGCCGTGCATGAACTCATCGGGCAGGAAGATGGCGAAGGGTTCGTCGCCGACAATGTCGCGCGCACACCAGATCGCATGGCCCAGACCCATCGGTTCCTGCTGGCGGACATAGGCGCAATTGCCGGGCCCAAGGCGCGTCGGTTCGAGGACCGAGAGGTCCTTTCCGCGTTCCGACATCGTCTTTTCCAGTTCGAACGCGATGTCGAAATGATCCTCGATCGCGCCCTTGCCGCGGCCGGTGATGAAGATCATCTGCTCGATCCCCGCCTCGCGCGCCTCGTCGACCGCATATTGGATCAGCGGCCGGTCGACGACCGGCAGCATCTCCTTCGGAATGGCTTTGGTTGCGGGAAGAAAGCGGGTGCCGAGGCCTGCGACGGGAAAGACGGCTTTGCGGATCGGTTTCATGGATCGGGCCATAGCGATGAGGGCGAAGCAAGGAAAGCGAAGCCGGGCCGGTGCCGCCGACCCGATGGCTTATTCGGGCGACACGATCACGACGACGCGCCGATTGTCCTGCCGTCCTTCGGGCGTCGCATTGCTCGACAAGGGCAGCGTTTCGCCGCGCCCGACGATCTGCTGGGGGGTGAAGCGCATACCGCCGGCCGTCAAAGGTGCGGCCACCGCCTCTGCGCGCGCCTTTGACAGCGCCAGATTATACGCACTCGCTCCGGTCGAATCGCTGTGTCCCTCGACGCGCGCGCTGACGATGCCGACCGACAGCAGGTTGCGTGCAAGCGTGGTGATGCGGTCGGCCTGCCCCGGCTGGAGAGCGCTTTCGTTCGACGGAAAGAGCAGGCGTTCGGTCAGGGTCAGTTGCCAGCTGTCGTCGGCCTCACTCTCGGTTTCGATAAATCCTTCGGCCTTCAGCACCACGATTTGTGCCGGGGTGAAGCCACGGGCCGGCGGCGCGCTCTGGCATGCGGCGAGCAAGGCGGCGAACGCCGTGACGATCATAAGACGGAATGGGGGGGGGAGGGCATAGGTCATGGGGTAACTCCGCTGGGGGTGGCAGATCACGAACGACTGGTCAGCTTGTCGGTGTACATCGCGGCGTCGGCCGCAGTGAGCAGCGCGGTCGGGTCCGTGCCGTCGTCGGGATAGACGGCGACGCCGACGCTCACCGATATGGCATAGCTGTCACCGCCGGGCAGGTTGATCGGCCGGGCGACGCCCGCGCGAACGCGGCTCGCCAGATCATCGGGACTGGCGTCACTGCCCAACGGATCAATGATCACGATAAATTCGTCGCCGCCGATCCGTGCCGCGAAATCGCCTTTGCGCAACGTGTCCTTGATCCGGCCCGAGAGGGCGACCAGCACGGCGTCACCCGCCGAATGGCCAAAATTATCATTCGCCGCCTTGAAGTTGTCGGCGTCGATGAACAGCAGGGCGAAGCGGTCGTTCCGGCTTTGCGCCGACTGGATGCGCAGCGCCAGCTGCTCGTCGAAGGCGGCCCGGTTCGGCATGGCGGTCAGCGTGTCGTGCGAGGCGCGATGGGCGAGGATCTTATTTTCGCTTTCCATCGTGCCCTGCCAGCCCTGCAATTCGTCGAGCAGCGCATTGATGTCGCCGCCCAGCCGGTCGAGTTCGGCGATGCCCAACGGCGTCACGCGTTTGTCGAAGCGACGGTGCAGGCGCACGTCATGGGCCACGGTTGCAATTTCGTTGAGCGGTTTGACCAGCTCATATTCGAACCGCCGCGCCAGAAAAATGGTTCCCAGCGCCGTGATCAACAGGCAGACGAGGCCGGCTAGCATTCCGATCCGGACATAGTCGGTGAGCGTCGACGAATCGCCCCACACTTCGATCGTACCGATGACCGAACCATTGCGCCGCACATCGACCGATGCAGGCTTGGGAAAGAAGATGCCTGTCAGCAGCGGGATGGGGTCCTTGGCAGGGGACGTCCATTCGGTCAGCGGTTTGCCCCGGTCGTCGAGGACGCGCAGCCGGGCGATGCCCGGAATGCGGGTCAGCGGTGCAATCCCCTCTCGCGCCGCCTGCGGGTCGGCGAACACCAGCGCCGGTTCGGCGCCATAGGCACCGAGTTGCGCGGCGAGTTCCAGATTGCGGTCGGCCGAGCCGAGCAGCGCTGTGACTCCCGCGAGCAGAATGGTGAGCCCAGACAGCGCGACGGCGAATAGGGTGATGCCGAAATGAAAACGCGACAGCAGCTTTTGCAGTGTCGTGCGTGGCCCCGTTCTTTCGGACGTTTTTTCGGGCGCGGGGCGTTCGACGGGAAGCTCGGTCATTCGCTGCCGCCGATCTTCAACACGCGCGGGTCGATGCGCAGCGGCCCGCGCCCGATGGAATCGAGGTTGACCGAAAAGCTGAGGCTGGTCCGCCGGCCGTCGAGGCAGAACATCGCGCCATGGACGCAGGCCGCGTCGTCGTCGGTGACGGTCAACACCGGGCGGCTGCGGACCCAGCCGATCAGGCGCAGGCGGTCGGCGGCAGGCATTCGGCCCATGAAGATGATGTCGCAGCCGCCATCGTCGGTGATGCCGGCGACGGTCATGCGGCGCACCGTTACAGTCGGGGCCCCGGGGGCAATGCGATTGGTCATCTGCGGCGCGCCGACGATGCACATCGAACGCGGCATGTTCGCTTGCTTGCCGGGCCAGCGGGCATAGCTGATGATGCCGCCGAGCATGCGGTTGACCGCGCGGGCCCGGCCGTCGGCGCTATCCTCGACGATCGTCTGGCTGGCCGCCTGGATCGACATCTGTGGCGTCGCGAACAACGTGCCGATCAGAAATAGTGATGCCAGCACTTTCGCGGTCCCCAACTGCGCCCTGAACCCATCCTGCCCCGGTGCGCGGGGGTCCGCTAGCCAAAACTACCGGAAAGTCAATGAAAACTGACGTCATGCGACCATAATGCAACAGGTCGTTAGGGCGGGCCCGGTCTTTAGTCCGCGCGCAACCGATCGCCGAACCCCTTGCGTAGTTTGGCGATCTTGGGCGGGATAACGGCCAGGCAATAGGGGTTGCGCTGGCCTTCGCCGTCCCAATAGGACTGGTGATAATCCTCGGCCGGATACCAGTCGGACAGCGGCTCGACCGTGGTGACGATCGGTGCCGGCCAGTCGGCCTGCGCGCGCGCTATTCCGTCGCGCACGGCGTCTTCCTGTGCGGTGTCGAGCGGGAAGATCGCGCTGCGATATTGGGTACCGACGTCATTGCCCTGACGGTTGAGCTGGGTCGGATCATGCGTCGCGAAATGGACGTCGAGCAGATCGGCATAGCCGATTTCGGCGGGGTCATAGGTGATGCGGATCGCCTCGGCATGGCCGGTATCGCCGCTGCAAACCTGCTTGTAGGTCGGATTTGGCACCGCGCCGCCGATATAGCCGCTTTCGACCGCTTCGACCCCGCGAAGCGACTGGAACACGGCTTCGGTGCACCAGAAGCAGCCTCCGGCAAAAATGGCGGTCTCTCGGGTCATGGCGGCAGTCCTTGATCGGGAAGGGGAGGGATGCCCCCCAGATAGGATGCGCGTGCGGTTATTCCAAGGGCGGCGGCGCGCCGATCAGGGGCGGGGTCAGGGGCGTCCCGGCCGCCTGGGCGCTTCGGATCGCGGCGATTTCCGTCTCGACCGATTCGACCCGCGCCTTCCAGCGCGGATGGGTTCCGGCCTGAAACAGCACCGGCCCGCCCTGCTTGCCATAGGCGCGCCAGAAGCGCACCGCAGCGTCGATGTCATAGCCCGCGCCCTGCATCAGCCATACCGACAACCGGTCGGCCTCGACCTCGGTCTGGCGAAAAAGCCTCGCGCTGCGTCCGAATTGCTTGCCGAGCCCGCGATCGACCCCCGCCGCATCGAGCCGCGCGCGGTGCTGCAGGATATTATGGGCCAGTTCGTGGGCGACCGCGGCGGCGAGTTCGTTGTCGTCGTCGGCAAAGCCCGCGAGCCCGGCGTTGGTCAGGACCAGCCGTCCATCGGCGGCGCCTGCGACCTGCTTGCGGTCCTCGACGCGAAAGTCGCTGGCGCATCCCGCGACGGGAACGACGCGCACGGTCTGGTTATCGCCTGTCGTGATGTTGACCGGAGTTTCGGGAGGAAGGGCGGCGAGCTGGATTTCCAATGCAGTGATGCGCGCAAAGGGATCGTCGCCCGGCTGTGCAGGCAGTGGAGCACCATTGATCGCGAGGATCGGAGCGCCCACGTCCAGCCCGGCGGCGGCAGCGGGCGACCCCGGGGCAATGGCCGCGATGAAGGGCGCATCGGCGTCGCCGACCCGATAGGTGGTGCTGGCGGCGGCGCGGTCGCGCTCGCCATAAAGGCGAAGGTCGCCCCACAGCCAGCCGAACTGCGGCTGAACGGCCGGGCACCAGCCGGCATTGGCGGTGGTCAGGCGGAAGCTGATCGCCGCGACGCGCGCTTCGAGCGCGGCAAGCGTGGCATAGGGTGCCGACGCGGCCGGCGCGGCGGCGAGCGCTGGCGTAGCGGCGAGGACTGACAGAACGGCAAACAGGGACCGGACGGGACGCGACATCGGCGCGGCTTATCAACTACGGGCTGTCGCGGCCATGAATATTCCCGAAAGGCCCGGCTTTCGGCCTCTTGCCTATCGCCGGGGGAGGGGCGATAGGGCGGCGATGACGAAATTTCCGACAAATGCCCGTGCTTTGAACCCGCGCCCCGCTGCTCTGGCGCGCTGGCTGTGGGCGGTCGCCCTGCTGGTGATATGGGTGATTGCCGTCGGCGGGATCACTCGGCTGACCGAATCGGGGCTGTCGATCACCGAATGGCGCCCGGTTTCGGGCGTTCTGCCGCCGCTCAACGAAGCCGATTGGGTCGCCGAATTCGAAAAATACAAGCAGATCCCCGAATATAAGGAGATCAACCTTGGCATGTCGCTCGCGGGGTTCAAGGCGATCTTTTTCTGGGAGTGGCTGCACCGCATATTGGGACGGCTCGTCGGTATGGCGCTTGTCGTTCCGCTTGTCTGGTACGCGTGGCGGCGGGCGATCCCGGCGGGCTATGGCCCACGCTTGCTGGCGCTTGCGGCGCTCGTCGGGATGCAGGGTGCGATTGGCTGGTGGATGGTCGCATCGGGGCTCGAATATCGTACCGACGTCAGCCATTTCCGCCTCGCCACGCATTTGCTGACCGCGCTGTTCCTGCTCGCCGGGCTCGTATGGACGGCGCTCGATTTGCGGCTTCTGGCCAAGGATAAGCGCGCGCGACCTGCGCGGTTGACGGGCTTCGGCGTCGGTGTGATTGCGGTCCTCTTCGTCCAATTGCTGCTCGGTGCATGGGTGGCCGGGCTCAACGCAGGCTATGTCGCGAGCACATGGCCGTCGATGAACGGCCACTTCGTGCCCGAAGGCATCGACTGGTCGGCCGGCGCATGGATGGCGTTGACTAACGATCCCTTCCTGATCCACTTCCTGCACCGCTGGTGGTCGTGGGTCGCCGCGCTCGTGCTGCTGTTATTGGCGCGGACATTGTCGCGGCGCGGCGCCTCGGTCGAGACGAGGTTGCTGGTGATCGTCGTCGCCGCCCAGATGGCGCTGGGCATATTGACGGTCGTGACCGGGGTTTCGATGTGGATCGCGGTGGCGCATCAGGTGGTCGGCGGGCTGCTGGTCGCCATTGCGGCGGGGGCGGTCCACCGACTGGGGCGGAACGTCGCGCGATAATCGTCGGCGGTAGGGGCGCTGGTCCGGGAACGGACAAGCGTGCCGCAGCCTGCCGGAATAGATGAAGGTATCATAATACCCGTCAGCAAAGCCGCGCTGCGCTTGACTTTCCGCTCATCTGGCTCCATTGGCCCGCTCCGAAGCGCCGCTATGTCCTTGCTGGACGGGCGGCGCGGTTTGTTTCGGGCTACAGGCATCGTGCCGGTCGCCCCAGTCCATATCTGTCAAGGAGCGTGCCATGATGAAGGCGCTGACCAAGACGACCGCGTCGGCCAATGCCGGTACGGTCGAAAAGAAATGGGTGCTGATCGACGCCGAGGGTCTCGTTGTGGGCCGCGTTGCATCGATCATCGCCAACATCCTGCGCGGCAAGCATAAGCCGAGCTTTACCCCCCACGTCGATTGCGGTGACAATGTCATCGTCATCAACGCGGAAAAGGTAGCGTTCACCGGCAAGAAGCTGCAGGACAAGCGTTATTACAAGCACACCGGCTATGCCGGCGGCATCAAGGAAACCAGCCCGGCCAAGATCCTAGAAGGCCGTTTCCCCGAGCGTGTGCTTGAAAAGGCCATCGAACGCATGATCCCGCGTGGCCCGCTTGGCCGCCAGCAGATGCGCAACCTGCGCGTTTTCGCCGGCAGCGAACATCCGCACGAAGGGCAGAGCCCCGAAGTGATCGACGTCGCGTCGATGAACCGCAAGAATAAGGTGGGTGCATAATGGCTGACGAACAGACCATGACCGATCTCAAGGATCTCGCCGGCGCCGTCGAAGGCACCGTCGCTGCTCCGGTCTCGAACGCGCCGCTGCGCGAAAAGATCGTCGACAAGCAGGGTCGCTCCTATGCGACCGGCCGTCGTAAGGACGCCGTTGCCCGCGTGTGGGTCAAGCCCGGCACGGGCAAGATCACGATCAACGGCCGCGACCAGGAAGTCTATTTCGCACGTCCGACGCTGCGCCTCGTCATCAACCAGCCCTTCGGTCTGACCGAGCGCGTTGGCCAGTATGACGTGATCGCAACCGTCAAGGGCGGTGGTCTGTCGGGCCAGGCGGGTGCCGTGCTTCACGGTATCGCGCAGGCGCTGACCCGTTTCGAACCCGCTCTGCGCGGTGTCGTCAAGACGGCTGGCTTCCTGACCCGCGACAGCCGCGCCGTCGAGCGTAAGAAGTACGGCAAGGCGAAGGCCCGTCGTAGCTTCCAATTCTCGAAGCGCTAAAAAGTTTTCCGTCGACGGACGGACAAGGGAAGGGCGGTCCGGCAACGGGCCGCCTTTTTCGTTGTGCGTTGAAGAAACGGGTCGGGCGCCATAGATTGGCGCCATGGTTTTTGACCTTCGCAGAGCTCTCCTCGCCAAGGAGGAAAAGGATTCTGCCCGGCTGATGGATTTTGAGTTCCGCCAGCGCGCGCGGAGCTTTCGCTTGCTCGCTGTCGTGCTCGATATCGACCCCGGCGCGCTTGTTCGCGAAATCGCGCTGCACGATGATCCGGCAATTCTCGACGCGCTCGCGAATGACCTGCCGATGTCGCGCGAAGACCTTGGCCATCATTACGCCAAATGCCGTGCCGAGGCTTACCGCCAGCTTGTCGGTGAACTCGGCGATCCGACGCCGCACCGGCTCGGCTAAAGCAAATCGAGGCTCCCGAGCGCGAGTGCCTGCCGCGCCGGGCGTTCGGCCATCACTGCAAACATTTCGTCGCCGCGTTCCGTGCGTTCGACGCTCATGGATGCGAAAATCGCCATGAAATAGCCGCTGAGCGCGCCGACGCGATAGTCGGTCCACAGTGCCTCCGCATCGGGCGCAACGCCCGCGCCGGTCAGTGCCGAGATCCAGTGGTCGAACGCCGGCCGGTCGGCAGCGGCGCGCTCGTCAGGGTCGGCGATGCTGGTCCCGATCAGATAGGCGAGGTCAGCGGCGGGGCTGCCGCGGGCCAGCGTTTGCCAGTCGACGAGCCAGCATTTGTCGCCGTCGGGCGCGAACAGGATATTGTCGATGCGCAAATCGCCGTGAACGATCGTCCGCGCGGCAGGCTCGCGGCCCATGAAGGCGTCGAGCCGCTCGACCAGCCCCGCGCCGACATCGAGCAGTTCGGGGGCAAGGCGGTCGGCATAGCGTTCGCGAAATCCCAGATAGAGCTGCGGAAAGAGCGCGCGGACCAGCGTGCTATTGTCGCGCGACAGCCACGGCAATTCGGCAAGCTGCGCATCGTCCCATAACAGCGCGTGCAGCCGCGCCGCGGCGTCGATGCACGGCTTCAATCCCATGAGCCCCAACCCGGCGAGCTGGTCGCCCGCGCGCGCAGGCGCGAGGTCGGAGAGAATCAGGATGAAATCGACCTCATCCGCCGCGATATCGGCGAAATGGCAATGCGGGCCGGGAACGCCGCTGTTTGCCGCCAGTTCGCGGTACCAGCTGACTTCCTTGATATAGGTGCCGACGAGCTTGGCGATGTTGCGGCTTGCCTCGTCGTGGCTTGGGCATTTGGCGATCACGCTGGCGGGCGCCTCGACGCCGCCCGCCCAGTCGAGCGTCAGGCGAAAGCTGTCGCACATTTGCCCGGTGCCGACTTTGGCGGCGGTGAAGCCGCGAAGCGCGTCCGCTTCCTGTCCCAGCGCCGCCGCGAGCCACGCCGGGGTCATCGCGGGGGGCGAGGTCGGAAAGCTCATGCGGCAGGGTCCATCAGGCCCGTGAGCCCGCTGGGCAGATGCGGCCCGACGAACAATTGTTCGAGCATGCCGACGCCGCGATGCACCGTGTCGCCATCGGTGAGTTCGGCGGTGGTGAAGGCCTGGATGTGCATAGCGAGCGGATTGCCCCAGCCGCGCTCGGCTTCGGTCAGGCTGTCGTGTGCGACCGCGACCTCGGCGCCCTGATCGCGCCCATGCGCCCAGATCGGATGGGTATAGCCAAGGCCGCTCATCGCAAACACCGGCCCCGATGGTACGAGCGCGAGCGAGCGGCCCGCACCCAGATCGCATCGCATTTTCGCGATGCGCCGCGTTCCCGCCTGCCAGCCGATCTCGAAGCCTGCGGCGTCGAAATGCTGTTCTGCGCCGCCATCCGTAATGATCACCGCGCGGCGGTTCCATGGCGCGCCGACGCCATCGTCATTGCTGTGGAAGAACAGCGATCGGTCATCGAAATTGCAGGGCGTCCACAGCCAGAAGAACTGGTTGAAATTGCCCTCGGGCGGCGGTTGCGGTTCGCTGGCGCCGACGGGACGGACGCCCCAGCTGCGGTCGCGCGTCCCCGCCCAGTCGCTGCCCACCTCGACGCGCTGGCCGCCCACCGACAGCCAGCCCGACCAGCGGCCATTTTGCGTCATCCGCGTATAGTCCATGAACAGGCGCGTGCCGTTGCGGCGGATGAAGCGCGGTTCCTCGATCGGGAAATGGCGCCCGCTGAAGCAGAGTTCGCCCGCGAGCAATCCATCGTTCGCCGCGATGCGCAGCGTGACCTGCTGTAGCGGGATATCGATCGCGATCGATATCGGCCCGACGCTGAGGTCTAAGCGTTCGCCGCCCGAGCGGCGACTGGCGCGGAGGTTATATTGCACCCCGTCCCGTATGACGCAGAAGCTGGCGTCGACGATCCCGAGTTGCGGGTAAAAACCCATGGCGGCGGCGAAAAATACCGATCCGTCCGGCGCATAGCCGTTGAAGAAATAGCGGTCATAGAAATTGCGGTCGGTGCCCGCGAAGGCGATCGGCTCGCTCGTCTGGTGCAATGGAAAATCGTCGCCCTTGGTCAGCATCATCTCTCATCCCGTTTTTCTTTGCAACCTAAGGAGATGAGGGCTGCTGTCAATGCACCGGCGGATCGACCGGCGGGACGGCGTCGATCGGGGCGACGGGCTCGCCCGGCTCGCGCGGCGGCAGGGCGTCGGGCGGGATATCGCCGATCTGCATATCGGGGGTCGGCACCGCCTCGACATTGCGGACCAGCACGGTCAGCTCCTCACCCGCGATCCGCAATTCGTTGAAGCTTGGCGGGGTCGACCGGATGCGCTGCGACAGCGTTCCGGCGCCGATCATGCGAATCGGGCCGGCGTCGGTATCGGCGACCAGATCGAACGCGTCATGGACATGGCCGGACAAGACCGCAGTCACTCCGCGCGCGGCGAGTTCGCGAAGTGCGCGCGATCCGCCGCGGGTCAGCGCGCGGCCGCGCGTTCCGGCCTCGACCAGCGGATGGTGCGCGGTGACCAGCGTCTGGGTGCGGGGCGGTAGCGCGTCGATCGCGGAAAGGGTCTTCGCCAGCGCTTTGCGCGTCACCCAGCCCTTCGACCAGTCCAGCCGCCACTGCGCGCGCGCGGTCGTTTTGAGCGGCACGACCGCAAGCCCGGGCAGGTCGATCTCGCGTTCGATCAGCGCCTCGATTCCGAGAATGCGGCGATAGGGATAAAGGAAGCGCGCGACCGGGTTGAAATAGGGCAGGTCATGATTGCCGACCTCGACCGTCACCGGCGCGCCGAGCGCGCCGATCCAGTCGCAAGCCGCGGCGAATTCGCGCGATCGCGCGCGCATCGTCAGGTCGCCGGTGATCAACACCGCGTCGGGCGGTTCGCGGCGCACAATATCGGCGAACCAGGCGAGGGCGGCCGAGTCCTCGAGTCCGAAATGCAGGTCGCTGATGTGATAGAGAAGCGTCATTCCGTGGCGATGAAGTCCACCGCGCTAGTCCCGATGGCAAAGCGCGCGGGCGAAGCCATTTCGCCAAGCTCGCCGTCATGCTCGAGGCTGATGGCGTCGTCGCTTTCGAGGATGATCGTCTCCCCGGTTGTGATCGCCTCGCTCGGTCCATCACGGAAGTCGCCGCCGAGCCAGGCAAGGCCATGGCGCAGCACATCGCCCGTGCCTTCGGTCAGAATGCCATCGGCGCGGAGGCCCGCATCGGTCGGGGTCAGGATGATCGCGGGATAAGCCTGCGTCTGCCCGGCCACCCGAACGCCGGGGGCGTTCAGCATGGTATCGAGCGCATCGGGGGCGGCGCGGCTCGCTTCGAGTAGCCCGTCCTGCCGCATCGTCTCGCGCACCTCGGCCCAGCGCGTCGCGGGGCCCGCGATAATGGTAATGAAGGCGTCGCCTGCGTCGCTGCGGACGATCGGGATGGGGCGGCGCCGTCCCTTGCCGGTGAGCACGTCGACAAGAATGTCGGGCGCGGGCCGGTCGCCGTGCAGCTCCTTCGACAACAGGTTCAGCGTTCCGCCAGGCAGCGGCAGGATCGCGCCGTCCCATCCCCCGACACGCGTTGCGGCGGCGTTGATCGTGCCGTCACCGGTCCACACGAGCAGCAGGTCGATATTCTGCGCCCGCAGCGCGTCGGCATCGGGAATATCGCCGTCGGGCAACGCAAAGGTCGCCGCGAGCGGCGCGCCGTGCGCGCTGCATGCCTCGGCAATATGTTCGAGAATGGCTTCGTCATGGCTGCCGCTTTGGCTGTTGCAGATCAGAGCGGGGCGGCTGAATTTTGCGGTCATGCGCTTTTCTACGCATGAGGACGGAAAAGGTCACGGGTTTGCGGGCAGAGGAGGGGCAGGCTGGTGACATCTCATCGCTCGCCGCTTGTTCGCCGCCGCGCCGCCCTGTAGGACGCGCGCTTCACGGCAAGGCCGAAACCAAAGGGGCGGCGGTTGATCAAATTCATCATCGTGGTGGCGCTGCTCATCCTGCTGTTCGGCGGCGGGGCGAAGCTGGTCGTCGCAGGCGGCGCAAAGTCGCTGAATATGGCCGACCGCTTGCTTGGTCAGGGTGATGGTGCGCGGCTGCTGCTGGGCGGTCAGCTCTATGGGCGCGGGCCGCGCCAGTCGCTCGATATCTGGGTTCCCGAAGGCGCACAGGATGGCGACCGTCTGCCGGTCATCGTCTTTTTCTATGGCGGCGGCTGGGACAGCGGGGATCGCGAGAGCTACGGCTTTGCCGGTCGCGCGCTGGCGAGCCAGGGCTTCGTCGTCGTCATTCCCGATTACCGGCTGGTGCCCAAGGCGCATTGGCCCGATTTTCTGAACGATAGCGCGGCGGCGGTCGCGTGGGTGCATCAATATATCGGCACATTGGGCGGCGATCCCGACCGGATCGCGCTGATGGGCCATTCGGCGGGCGCCTATAACGCCGCGATGCTGGCGCTCGACCCGCAATGGCTGCGCGGCGCGGGGAGCGATCCGTCGGTGATCCGCGGCGTCGCGGGCATGGCCGGTCCCTATGATTTCCTGCCGCTCGAAAAGGGCGGTCGCGCCGAAAAGGCGATGGGCAAGGTGCGTCCGATCGAAAAGACCCAGCCGATCGCCTTCGCGCGCCGCGATGCGCCGCCGATGTGGCTGGCGCATGGCGACGAGGATGATGTCGTGCGGCCGCGCAACAGCCAGAATCTGGCCGCCGCGATCGAAAAGGCGGGCGGGTCGGCGGTGCTGCGCATCTACCCCGGCATGGGCCATACCGGCATCGTGATGGCGCTGGCGCAGCCGTTTCGCGGCAAGGGGCCGGTGCTGGACGAGGCGAGCGATTTCCTGCGCGGCGTCACCGGGCGTCGTCTCGCGCCAGCCGGGGAGGCCGCAGCGAAATGACCGGCCGCACCCCCGCCATCGTCCTTGCCGGAAGCCGTCCTGGCCCCGATCCGCTGCTCGACGGCAGCGGCGTTTCGACCAAGGCGCTGCTGCCGATCGCAGGCGATGCGATGCTCGTCCATGTCGTGCGTGCGCTGGCCGCGTCGCCGCTGGTCGGGACGATCACGATTCTCGCGCAGAATAGCGCGGCACTCGCCGCCGACCCCGCGCTTGCGAATATTCCCGGTGACGTGCGGTTTCAGGATTCGGGGCAGGGGATCAGCGCCTCGCTCGCCGCTGCGCTGCCGCCCGGCGACGACCCGGTAATGGTGACCACCGCCGATCATGTGTTGCTGACCCCCGCCATGATCGCAGAATTTCTGAACGGCGCCTGGGACAGCGACGTCGCGGTCGCGATGGTCGAGCGCGACGTGCTGCTGGCGCGTTATCCGCAATCGCAGCGGACGTGGCTGAAGTTTCGCGGTGGCTGGTGGTCGGGGGCGAATATGTTCCGGCTGCGCGGGCGCCGCGTCTTGCCGCTGCTCGATTTCTGGGGGCGGATCGAACGCGACCGCAAGAAGGGGCTGAAGATCATCGCAGCCTTTGGACCGTGGCTTCTTATCGGCGCCCTGCTGCGCCTCTTTACCATCCAGCAGGGGATCGCGCGCGCGGGCCTGCGTTTCGGGCTGAAAGCGAAAGTGGTGCCGATGTCGGAGGGCGAGGCGTGCATCGACGCCGACAAGCCCGTCGATATCGAACTGATCGAGCGGATTATCGCGGCGCGCCGGAGCGCGGTCAGCTAAGCCGCAACGTCCGTCCGGTCTTGCCGAGCGAGGCACGGTCGGCGAGCGGTAGCGCAAAACGCATCGACGCCCATATCCCGGCGGCGGCGATGATGGCGATCAGCGGCAATGCGATCGCATCGGGCAGGCGACCGGCGAGCAGGGCGGCAATACCCGCGATCAGGGTGATGCCGATCCCGCGTAGTGCGACGCGAGGAAACTGCTGGTCGAAGGGATGCAACTTTTCGTTGAACGCCAGTTGCAGCATCGGGGTGCCCGCCATCACGATCAGTCCGATCGACATGGCGAGCGTGACCCCGGTCAGCGCACCCATATGGCCGACGATCAGCCAGCCGGCGCCGACGGACACGATCATCCCGACCACACTCGCGGTCAACTGGTCGCGAAAGGCCGCGACGACCTGCAGCACCGGCTGCGAGATGCCGAAGATCGCCTCCGCCGCGCGGGCAAAGAGCAGGATAATGAGTGCGGCCTGAGCGACCTGCGCCTGATCGCCGAACAGGCTGAGCAGCGACGAGCTGCCCGCTGCGAGCACGGCAGCGAGTGGGAGCGCGATCGCCAGGATCAGGCGCGTCGCATAGGCATATATGTCGGCGACCTGTGCCCGGTCAGACCGCTCGGCGCTGGCGGCGAGCGGCGCCATCACATAGACGAAGGCGACCCGGACCAACTGGACGACGCTCGACAGCTTGCGCGCGATGGTGAACAGCCCCGCCGCGGCTGCGCCTGCGGCGCCGGGAAGCAGCAGGTTGAGGATCAGCGCGGGAGCATCGCCGAACAGGCGGCCGATGATATTCGAGGGCAGCATCGAGAGCCCGGCCCAAAAGGTGCTGCGCGCCGTCGTGGTTACCCACGCGCCGCGCCACAGATCGGCAAAGCTGTAATAGCGCGCGAGCAGGCGGAGGCTGAGGATAGCGGTCACGGCGAGCGAGCAGCTATGCGCGATGAACAGGCCCTTGAGGCCCCAGCCTCCGGCGAAGAATAATCCGGCGAACACCAGCCGCAAAATCTGTTCCCATATAATGCGCAGGCGAATTTCTGCGCCAAACACCATGCGCGCGCGCATCGCAGAGGTCGCGATCTCGACAAAGGCCCAGAGCGGAAGCGCCCAGATGAACAGCCGGATCGCCGGCGCGACGAGCGGTATATCCTTGTCCGCGACGTTGAGCAGCGGCGCGAGATCGGCGGCGAATATCGCAACCAGTATCGCGACGACGATGCACGGCCCGACGCCAAAGATGATCGCGGTGCGCAGCGCGGCGGCCGCCTCGGCGTCGCTTGCCGATTGCGGCACGGTGCGCTGCATCGCGCTGGTCATGCCGCAGTTGAAGATATTTTCGAGCAGATTGATCGCGGCCCACAGCACGGCGTAGAGGCCATAGCCTGCAAGCCCGAACATCAGCACGTACAGCGGCTGCGCGACAATCTCGACCACCGCGCCCAACCGGGCGAGCACGGTCGTGCCCAGCCCGCGCGCGACGCTGCGGCTCGTTACGGCGGGTTGGGCGGCGGCGTCTTCGCTCATTCCCTGCGCACCTAGCCGCTTGCCCGCGGCCCCGCCAGCGGCTTTCGCGCTTTTGCGTCCTTCACCCCCTTGTCGTTGCGGTTAATCGGGTCTAGTCCGACCCGCAATTGCATCAGGGAGCCCTTCATATGGCCGAATTTCGCCTGCCCAAGAACAGCCGTCCGCAAAAGAGCGGAAAAGTCCACAAGGCGGAGGGCGCGGCTGCGGTCAAGAAATTCAAAGTCTATCGTTACGACCCCGACAGCGGCGAGAATCCCCGGTTCGACACGTTCGAGATCGACACCGAAAAATGCGGCCCGATGGTGCTCGACGCGCTGATCAAGATGAAGAGCGAGCAGGACAGCTCGCTGACGTTCCGCCGCTCGTGCCGCGAGGGTATTTGCGGCAGCTGTTCGATGAACATGAACGGCAAGAACGGCCTCGCCTGCACCACCGCGATCGAAGATCTGAAGGGCGACATCACGATCACCCCGCTGCCGGCGATGGACGTGATCAAGGACCTCGTACCCGATTTTACCCATTTTTATGCGCAGTACAGCTCGATCGAGCCCTGGCTGAAGACCAAGACGACGACGCCGAGCGGCAAGGAGCGGCTGCAGTCGCCCGCCGAACGCGAAAAGCTCGACGGGTTGTACGAGTGCATCCTGTGCGCCTGCTGCTCGACCAGCTGCCCCAGCTATTGGTGGAACAGCGACAAGTTCCTCGGCCCCGCAATCCTGCTGCAGGCTTATCGCTGGCTCGCCGACAGCCGCGATGAAATGACCGGCGAGCGGCTCGATGAGCTGGAAGATCCCTTCCGCCTCTATCGCTGCCACACGATCATGAACTGCGCCAATGCCTGCCCCAAGGGGCTCAACCCGGCGCGCGCCATTGCCGAAGTCAAGAAACTGGTGGCCGAGCGGCAGGTGTGAACGACGGGATCGAGGAACCGAAGCGCCGCGACCATTTCAGCGCCGAAACGCTGGAAGACGGCTGGCTCAGCTGGAACCTCAGGGATCCCAGCCGTTTCAACAGCTTCATCGAGCCACTGTCGGTACGCGCCGAGCCTGCGACCTCCGACGGCCGGCCGTGCGCGCGGGTCCGTATGCTTCCGACGCGCAAGCACAGCAATCTGGGCGACAATGTCCATGGCGCGGTGACGCTGGCGCTGGTCGACATCGCATTGTTCGCGGCATCGCATCAGTTCGGTTCGCTCAACGCCGGTCATTCGGTGACGCTTGATCTTTCGACACAATTTGTGGGGGCCGGGCGCGTCGGCGAGCCGCTCGACGCCGTGGTTGAACTGGTGCGCGAAACCGGCCGGCTGATTTTCCTGCGCGGCCTTGTCGTCCAGGGTCCGGATGACGAGCATATCGTCCTCACCTTCGCCGGAACGATTCGCAAGGCGAGCAAGGATCGCGGCTGATGTCGGTGCTTGTCGCTTATGATGCGTTGGTGGCCGGCGGCGAGCTGCGCCCCGATCCCGAACAGCGCGCCGCCGCCGAGCGGTTGAGTCGCCTGCAGGCGGAACTGGAAGCGGCACCGCCGCGCGGCAGCCTGCTGTGGCGGATCACCGGCCGCAAACCCGAAGCGCCGCGCGGCGTCTATCTGTGGGGCGCGGTCGGGCGCGGCAAGTCGATGCTGATGGACCTGTTTTACGATGCGCTGCACATCCAGCGCAAACGGCGCGTCCATTTCCACGCCTTCATGCTCGACGTTCATGCGCGCATGCGCGAGGTGCGTAAAAGCGAGAGCGGCGACCCGATCCCGTTGGTCGCCGACGCGCTGGTCGCCGATGTCCGCTGTCTCGCTTTCGACGAGATGGTGGTAAACAACAGCGCCGACGCGATGATCCTCTCGCGGCTGTTCACCGCGCTGATCGAGCGCGGGGTGACGGTGGTCGCGACGTCGAACCGGCCGCCCAAGGATCTTTATAAGGACGGGCTCAATCGTGAGCATTTCCTGCCCTTCATCGCGCTGGTCGAGCAAAAGCTCGACGTGATGGGGCTCAATGGTCCGACCGATTATCGCCGTGACCGGCTTGGCGATGGTGCGCGCTGGTTCGTGCCCGCCGACGATGCGGCGAGCGCGGCGCTCTCAGCCGCCTTCTTTCGCCTGACCGACTACCCGCCCGAGGATCGCGCGCATGTTCCGACGCTTGAGCTCGACGTCGGGGGCGGGCGCATGCTGCATGTTCCCAAGGCGCTGAAGGGCGTTGCGGTATTCTCGTTCAAGCGGCTGTGTGCCGAAGCGCGCGGCGCGTCGGATTATCTCGCGATCGCGCGCCATTTCCACACGGTGATCATCGTCGGCATCCCGAAAATGGGCCCCGACAATCGCAACGAGGCGGCGCGCTTTGTGACGCTGATCGACGCACTTTACGAATATCGGGTCAAGCTGCTGGCAAGCGCGGCGGCGATGCCCGACGCGCTGTATGTCGCGGGTGACGGAGCGTTCGAGTTCGAGCGGACCGCGAGTCGCCTCGCCGAGATGCAGTCGGACGATTATCTGGCGCTGGGGCACGGCCCCGCTGACGGGGTGCCGGTAGCCTAAGCCACCACAAGCAGGAGGCCGCTAGCGATCTTTCCCCAGCGCGATGAATGGACCGCCACGGCGATGAGATCGCGGACGTAACGCACCTCATGCGCAAGATGGCCGATCCCCTGTTCTATCGTGCGCCGCAGGGTGCGCAGCGGGCGCGGAGCGGCAGCAGCGATTCGTCGTGGCTGCGCAGGCGGAGCGGGAAGGGTGACGAAGCCGCCGCACTCGATGCGCGGATCGTCGGCGATGGCGCGGCACAATGCTTCCATCCGCCCGATGGCGAGATGGTTCGGAACCTCGCGGTCGCGGCTGAGCAGTTCGAAACTGTGACTGAAAGCCGAAAACTGGATCGCGCCGCTCGCGGCGCTGTGACTCAGCGCGTCGCGCATTTCTTCCTCCGACATCGCGCACAGCTGGGCGGGGCGAAAGCGGTCGGCGCGGTCCATTACCCCGCTGACAGGCACTTCGCATATGCCCTGATGTTGCCGCATACCAAGGTCGTCGGGATCGAGCGAGATCGCGCAGCCGTGGCCGAGATACGCGGCGTTGAAGCTGCTGTCGAAACGAAAGTCGAGGGCTGCGAGGGCGCGTAGCGTGTCGTCATTAGCGCCGAAATTGCCGGCGCGAAATGCGGTCGGTGTCGGCGCGCCGGCCCCGACCAATATGTCGCGCGCAAGCGCGAGCAGCTTCTTTTGCTTGGGCAATGGAAAATCGCCGATATTGCGCCCGGTCAGGCGGCCGGCCGGATTGAACCGCGCGAAAGCAAGCCATTCGGTGTGGATGTGTAATTGCACTTCGTGTCCGCGCGCGACGATCGGTTGAACGATCATGTCGATGACAGCCGGCCCATAGACGAGCGCCGGCATCGGATCGACGAAGAACACGCCGCTGAGCCCAAAGCGTTCGAGCATATCCATCTGGAAATGGATGCCATAGTCGCCGTCGCGGCAGCGGCCGAGAATCGAGCTTTCGAAATTGGCGCGCGCATCGGCGCCCCGTTGATACAGGCCGGCCGACAATTCCGTATCAAAGCTTATGATCGCGCGCGTCATCCTCGCTACTCTAGCCGTCCTGGGATAAGGGCGGGTTAACTTTCCGCTGTGGCGATCGGAGTTTCTTACCCTTGCCGACGCCGATCGCCGCGCCCATCTGATGGACTCGCAATTGCCACTTATTGTTATTGCGAACTATTATCAAAAAAAGGCAGTTTTCCTACCTTTTCGCTGTTGTTTCCTTAACGGAATCGGCGTAGGGGCGAGCCCATCATTGGGACCGGCAAGGGGTTTAAGCCCGTGCCCCCGTCGGTCTGTGAAGCATTGCCGGGCTTGCCAGGAAGGGAGTGCCGCGCGCTATGGGACGCAAGAAAATCGCTTTGATCGGAGCCGGGAATATCGGCGGAACGCTGGCGCTCCTTGCCGCGCAGAAGGAACTCGGCGACGTCGTCCTGTTCGACGTGGTCGAAGGCGTGCCGCAGGGCAAGGCGCTCGATCTGTCGCAGGTGGGTCCGGTTCAGGGCTTTGACGCGAAGATCACCGGCACGAACGATTATGCCGATATTGCGGGCGCCGACGTCATCATCGTCACCGCCGGTGTCGCCCGCAAGCCGGGCATGAGCCGCGACGACCTGCTCGGCATCAACCTGAAGGTCATGAAGGCCGTCGGCGAAGGCATCAAGGCCAACGCTCCCGACGCCTTCGTCATCTGCATCACCAATCCGCTCGACGCCATGGTCTGGGCGCTGCGCGAATTCTCAGGGCTCCCGCACAACAAGGTCGTCGGCATGGCCGGTGTACTCGACTCGGCGCGCTTCAGCCACTTCATCGCCGACGAATTCGATGTGTCGGTCAAGGATGTGAACACCTTCGTCCTCGGCGGCCACGGCGACACGATGGTCCCCGTGACGCGTTATTCGACCGTCAACGGCATCCCCGTTCCCGATCTCGTCAAAATGGGCCTGTCGAGCCAGGAAAAGATCGACGCGATCGTCAAGCGCACCCGCGGCGGTGGCGGCGAAATCGTCGCGCTGCTCGGCACCGGCTCGGCTTTCTATGCCCCGGCCGCGTCGGGTATCGCGATGGCCGAAGCCTATCTGGGTGACCAGAAGCGCATCCTGCCCTGCGCCGCCTATGTCGATGGCCAGTACGGCCTCGACGGCCTGTACGTCGGCGTTCCGGTGCTGATCGGTGCCGGCGGCGTCGAAAAGGTCGTCGAGATCGAACTCGATGCCGACGACAAGGCGGGCCTGCAGGTCTCGGTCGATGCGGTCAAGGAACTGCTGGACGCTTGCAAGACGCTGGATCCCAGCCTGGCTTGATGACAGCCACCCGTCCGGCGCCATGCCGGGCGGGTTGCAATCCCGTATTAGCGTGTCAGGTTCGAGCCAAAGAGCTTTCTGACCCTCCCCAGGAGATTTGAATATGTCCATCCTGATCGACAAGAATACCAAGGTCATCACGCAGGGGATGACCGGCGCGACCGGCACCTTCCACACCGAACAGGCGCTGGCCTATGGCACGCAGATGGTCGGCGGCGTGACGCCGGGCAAGGGCGGCACGACCCACATCGGCCTGCCGAACTTCAACACCGTTGCCGAAGCCCGTGCCGTGACCGGCGCAACCGCAAGCTGCATTTACGTGCCGCCGCCGTTCGCCGCCGATTCGATCCTCGAGGCGATCGATGCCGAGATGGAACTGATCGTGTGCATCACCGAAGGCATTCCGGTGCTCGACATGGTCAAGGTGAAGCGCGCGCTGTCGGGTTCGAAGTCGCGCCTGATCGGCCCGAACTGCCCCGGCGTTCTGACCCCCGGCGAATGCAAGATCGGCATCATGCCCGGCAGCATCTTCTCGAAGGGCAGCGTCGGCGTCGTGTCGCGTTCGGGTACGCTGACCTATGAAGCGGTGTTCCAGACGACGAACGTCGGCCTCGGCCAGACGACCGCAGTCGGCATCGGCGGCGACCCTGTCAACGGCACCAACTTCATCGATGTGCTCGAGCTCTTCCTCGCTGATGAAGCGACCAAGTCGATCATCATGATCGGCGAAATCGGCGGCGACGCAGAAGAGCAGGCCGCCCAGTTCCTGATCGACGAAGCCAAGCGCGGCCGCAAAAAGCCGATGGCCGGCTTCATCGCGGGCCGCACCGCGCCTCCGGGACGCCGCATGGGCCATGCCGGTGCGATCGTATCGGGCGGCAAGGGCGACGCCGAAAGCAAGATCGCCGCGATGGAAGCCGCAGGCATCAAGGTGTCGGCGAGCCCGTCGGAACTCGGCTCGACCCTCGCCGAAGTGCTGAAGGAACGCGTCTGAGCGATTGCCCGCCGGCAACGCGTTTTGCCGGCGGGCGTTCCTTTCCCGATCATCCTCCCCGGAAGCCATTTCTCTTGAGAGAATGGAAGAGACAATGAACCTCGAACGACAAAGCTTTGACATCGACGAACCGCAGGCTGGCCCCAGCTGGGCGCCGAAAAACTGGCCGCAGATCGACAATGACGATCTGACCGCCGCGCTCGATCCGCAGCAGATGCAGGTCGCAGTAAAGGCCGCCGCTGCGAAGGCGGGCGCGCCGCTGTCGAACGCCGAAGTCGAACGCGCCGCGGACGATTCGATCCGTGCGATGATGCTGATCCGCACCTATCGGGTGCGTGGTCATCTGGCCGCGAATCTCGACCCGCTCGGGCTCAACCAGCGCGAACTGCCCGCAGACCTGACGCCGGAATATCACGGCTTCGTCGGCGCCGATCAGGATCGGCCCGTCTATATCGGCGGCACGCTTGGTCTGGAAAAGGCGACCATTCGCGAAATCGTTGCGATCCTGCGCGCCAATTATTGCGGCAATGTCGGCCTTGAATATATGCATATCGCAGACCTGAAGGAGCGCCAGTTCCTTCAGGAGCGGATGGAAGGCGCCGACAAGATCATCGAATTTTCGGTCGAGGGCAAACGCGCCATCCTGAACAAGGTGATCGAGGCCGAGGAGTGGGAAAAATTCCTCGCCCGCAAATATGTCGGGACCAAGCGTTTCGGTCTCGACGGCGGCGAATCGATGATCCCGGCGATGGAAGCCATCATCAAATATGGCGGCCAGTACGGGGTCAAGGAAATCGTCTATGGCATGGCGCACCGCGGGCGCCTCAACATGCTCGCGAACGTCATGGCAAAGCCGTACAAGGTGATCTTCCACGAATTTGCCGGCGGTTCGGCGAACCCCGACGATGTCGGCGGGTCGGGCGACGTCAAATATCACCTCGGCACCTCGACCGACCGTGAATTCGGCGGCGCATCGGTGCATATGTCGCTGGTCCCCAACCCGTCGCACCTTGAAGCGGCCGATCCGGTCGTGCTCGGCAAGGTGCGCGCGCAGCAGGTCGTGCGCGACGATCTGACCAAGCACGAGCAGGTGCTACCCGTGCTGATCCACGGCGACGCGGCGTTCGCGGGGCAGGGCATCGTCTGGGAATGCCTCGGCTTCTCGGGCATCCGCGGCTATAATACCGGCGGCTGCATCCATTTCATCGTCAACAACCAGATCGGCTTTACGACCAGCCCGCAATTCGCGCGCTCGTCGCCCTATCCGTCGGACGTCGCAAAGGGCGTGATGGCGCCGATCCTGCACGTCAATGGCGACGATCCCGAAGCGGTAACCTTCGCCTGCAAGCTCGCGATCGACTTCCGCCAGCAGTTCAAGCGCGACGTGGTGATCGACATGTGGTGCTATCGCCGCTTTGGCCACAATGAGGGTGACGAGCCTTCGTTCACCCAGCCGTTGATGTACGGTGTCATTCGCCAGCATCCGCCGGTGTCGCAGCTGTGCGCCACGAAGCTTGAGGCGGAAGGCGTGATCGATGCCGGTTGGGCCGATGCCCACCGCGCCGAGTTCGTCGCACAGCTCGAAGGCGATTTTGAAGCAGCGAAAAGCTATAAGCCGAACAAGGCCGACTGGTTTGCGGGCCGCTGGTCGGGGCTTCACGCCCCCGCGGACCCTGAGAATTCGCGCCGCAATATCTCGACCGGGGTATCGGACAAATTGTTCGACGCGATCGGTCGCACGCTGACGACGATCCCGGATGACGTCGAGGTTCACAAGACGCTGCGCCGCGTGATCGACGCGCGCGGTGCGATGTTCGCCGACAAGAGCGACGGCGAAGTCTTCGACTGGGCGACCGCCGAAAGCCTCGCCTTCGGGACGTTGCTGAGCGAAGGCTATCAGGTTCGCCTGTCGGGTCAGGATTCGGGACGCGGCACGTTCAGCCAGCGTCACGCCGTCTGGGTCGACCAGAAGACCGAAGCCAAATATGTGCCGCTGACCACCGTGCCGCACGGCCGGTTCGAGGTGCTCGACAGCCCGCTCTCCGAATATGGCGTGCTTGGTTTCGAATATGGCTATGCCATGGCCGATCCGAAGTCGCTGGTCCTCTGGGAAGCGCAGTTCGGCGATTTCGCCAACGGCGCGCAGATCATGATCGACCAGTTCATCGCATCGGGCGAAGCCAAATGGCTGCGCGCCAACGGGCTCGTGATGCTGTTGCCGCACGGTTATGAAGGCCAGGGCCCCGAACATAGCTCGGCGCGTCTCGAACGCTTCCTGCAGCTCTGCGCGGGCGACAATATCCAGGTGTGTAATATTTCGACCCCGTCGAACTATTTCCACGTCCTGCGCCGCCAGATGCTGCGGTCGTTCCGCAAGCCGCTGATCATCATGACGCCCAAGTCGCTGCTTCGCCACAAGCTGGCGGTGTCGCAGCGCTCGGACTTCATCGGCGATGCGCATTTCCGCCGCATCATGTCGGATCGCACTCCGCCGGCCGATGGCGACATCAAGCGCGTCGTCCTCTGCTCGGGCAAGGTCGGCTATGATCTGATGGAAGCACGCGATGCGGCTGAACTGACCGATACGACGGTGATCCGCATCGAGCAGATCTATCCCTTCCCGGGTGATCCGCTTGCCGTGCGCCTCAAGCGCATGCCGAAGCTGGAGGAAGTCGTCTGGGCGCAGGAAGAGCCGCGCAACAACGGCAGCTGGTTCTTCGTCAACGAGCTGATCGAGGAGGCGCTGACCAACGCCGGCAAGACGGGCATGCGTCCGCGCTATGCCGGTCGCGCGGCGGCGGCCTCGCCCGCCACCGGGTTGATGAGCCGGCACCAGACCGAACAGTCGGCGCTGGTCGCCGACGCGCTGGGTCTGAATGTCCGCGCTGAAATCCGCCGGGCAAAGAGCAAGTAGGATTGTGTACACCGATGGTTCCCGCGCAGGCGGGGGGCCATCACCCAGGGTCAGATGATGGACCCCCGCCTTCGCGGGGGAACAACGAAGAGAAGAAACTATGAGCACCGAAGTCAAAGTCCCTACGCTGGGCGAAAGCGTGACCGAAGCGACGATCGGCGAATGGTTGAAGCAGCCGGGCGATGCTGTTGCCGTCGATGAACCGATTGCCAGCCTCGAAACCGACAAGGTCGCGGTCGAGGTTCCTTCCCCGGTTGCGGGCGTGATGGGCCAGCAGGTCGTGGCCGTCGGCGATACCGTCAATGTCGGCGCGGTGATCGCGGTGATCGAGGCTGGCGCCGGCAAGGCAGCGGCCCCCGCCGCAAAGGCCGAAGCTGCGGCTGCCGCTCCCGCCGCAACGGCCGAAGAAAATGGCGATGGCGTCACGACGCTCTCTCCCGCCGTGCGCCGTCTGGTGCTCGAGCATGGCGTCGACCCGACGAAGATCAAGGGCAGCGGCAAGGACGGCCGCCTGACCAAGGAAGATGTGCTCGCCGCCGCGAGTGCCGCGCCCGATGCCGCTGCACCGGCTTCTGCGCCCGCCACTGCTGCCGCTCCGGTTGCCGCTGGTGCTCCGGGCCGCCGCGAAGAGCGCGTCAAGATGACGCGCATGCGCCAGACGATCGCCAAGCGGCTGAAGTCGGCGCAGGACACTGCGGCGATGCTCACCACCTTCAACGACGTCGACATGTCGGCGGTGATGGCGACGCGCGACAAATATCGCGAAAGCTTCGAGAAGAAGCACGGTGTGCGCCTCGGCTTCATGAGCTTCTTCACCAAGGCGGTCGCGCTCGCCGCGCATGACATCCCGGCAGTGAACGCGCGGATCGACGGCGACGAAATCGTCTATCACGATTATCTGGACGTGTCGGTGGCGGTCAGCGCACCCAATGGTCTGGTCGTGCCCGTCGTGCGCAACGCCGACAGCATGAGCTTCGCCGATATCGAAAAGGCGATCGCCGACCTTGGCAAGCGCGCCAAGGAAGGCACGCTGACCATGGACGACATGACCGGCGGCACCTTCACTATCTCGAACGGCGGCGTGTTCGGCGGCCTGATGTCGACCCCGATCATCAACCCGCCCCAGTCGGCGGTGCTCGGCCTCCACCGCATCGAGGATCGTCCCGTCGTCCGGAACGGCGAAATCGTGATCCGTCCGATGATGTACATCGCGATGAGCTATGATCACCGCCTGATCGACGGCCGCGAGGCGGTGACCTTCCTCAAGACCATCAAGGAAGCGATCGAGGATCCGACGCGTCTGCTGATCGACCTCTAAGAAATTCTCCCCGTCCCCCGAGGGGTAAAGGAACGACAAATGGCTGAATACGACTACGACGTCCTTGTCATCGGTGCAGGCCCCGGCGGCTATGTCGCGGCGATCCGCGCGGCGCAGCTGGGCCTCAAGACCGCGTGCGCCGAAGGGCGCGAGACGCTGGGCGGCACTTGCCTCAACGTCGGCTGCATCCCGTCGAAGGCGCTGCTGCACGCATCGGAGTTTTACGAAGCCGCCGCCGGCGGTGCGATGGCGGCGATGGGCATCAAGGTGAAGCCCGAACTCGACCTGCCTACCATGCAGGGCCAGCGCAAGGATGCGGTCCAGGGCCTGACCGGCGGGATCGAGTTCCTGTTCAAGAAGAACAAGATCGACTGGCTGAAGGGCTATGCGCAGTTCACGTCGGCTGACACGGTCGAGGTCGCTGGCAAGGCCGTGCGCGCGAAGAATATCATCATCGCGACCGGATCGTCGGTGACTCCGCTTCCCGGCGTCGAGGTCGACAATGACAAGCAGATTATCGTCGATTCGACCGGCGCGCTCGAACTCGCCAAGGTTCCGGGGCATATGGTCGTCATCGGCGGCGGCGTGATCGGGCTCGAACTTGGCAGCGTATGGCGCCGTCTCGGCGCCAAGGTCACTTGCGTCGAATATCTCGACCAGATCCTGCCCGGCATGGACGGCGATGTTCGTAAGGAAGCGAACAAGATTTTCAAGAAACAGGGCGTCGAATTCAAGCTGAAGACCAAGGTCACGGCGGCCGAGGTCAAGGGCAAGAAGGCCGTACTGACGCTCGAACCCGCAGCCGGCGGCACCGCCGAAACGCTGGAGGCCGATGTCGTGCTGGTGTCGATCGGGCGCCGTCCGAACACCGACGGTCTTGGTCTCGACAAGGCAGGGCTTGCGGTCAATGCGCGCGGCCAGATCGAAACCGACCATGATTTTCGCACCAAGATTCCCGGAATCTGGGCGATCGGCGACGTCGTTCCCGGCCCGATGCTCGCGCACAAGGCCGAGGATGAAGGCATCGCCTGCGCCGAGAATATCGCGGGTCAGACCGGCATCGTGAACCACGATGTCATCCCGTCGGTCGTCTATACCATGCCCGAAATCGCGGGTGTCGGCCTGACCGAAGAGCAGGCGAAAGAACGCGGCGAGATCAAGGTCGGCAAATTCCCGATGATGGCGAACAGCCGCGCGAAGACCAATCACGAGCCCGACGGCTTTGTGAAGGTCATCGCCGACGCCAAGACCGACCGCGTGCTGGGTGTGTGGTGCATCGCCAGCGTCGCGGGCACGATGATCGCGCAGGCCGCACAGGCGATGGAATTTGGCGCGACGTCGGAAGACATCGCCTACACCTGCCACGCGCATCCTACGCACAGCGAAGCGATCAAGGAAGCGGCGATGGCGGTGACGGGCAAGCCGATTCACATCTGACGAAAAATACGGGGGAAAAAATATGGCGACGAAGCACTGGCTCTTGGCGGCGGCTTCGTTCGCCACATTTTTTTCGGCAGGGGCGGCGCAGGCCGCCCCAGACCTGTCGGCGGCGAATGCCCGGCTGACCGCGCTGCTCGACAAAAATTACCCGGCGCTCGATGCGCTCTACAAGGATCTGCATCAGAACCCCGAGCTGGGGATGCAAGAGGTCCGCACCGCGGGCATATTGGCGCAGCATCTGCGCAAGGCGGGCTTCACCGTGACCGAAAAGGTCGGCGGGACCGGCGTCGTCGGCGTGATGAAAAATGGCGAGGGGCCGACGGTCCTCGTGCGCGCCGACATGGACGCGCTGCCGATGGAGGAAAAGACCGGGCTTCCCTGGGCCAGCAAGGCGCGCGCCACCTATGAGGGCAAGGACGTGCCCACAATGCATGCGTGCGGGCACGACACCCATGTCGCCTATCTGGTCGGCGTCGCGCAGGCGCTGTCGGCGATGCGCGACAGCTGGTCGGGGACGATCGTGCTGATCGGCCAGCCCGCCGAAGAAACATTGCAGGGCGCGCGCGCGATGCTGGCCGATGGCTTGCTGACCCGCTTTCCGCGTCCCGATTTCGGCTTTGCCGCGCATGTGTCCAACTTGCCGTCGGGGCAGGTGGCCATCAAGGCGGGGCCGTCGTCGGCGGCGTCCGACAGCTATTCGATCGTCTTCCATGGTCGCGGCGGGCACGGCTCGATGCCGTCGGCGACGATCGATCCGATCCCTATCGCGGCGCGCTTCGTCACCGACGTCCAGACGGTGATCAGCCGCGAAAAGGAAGCGGGGACCTTTGGCGTGCTGACGATCGGTGCGATCCATGCCGGCAGCGCGCCGAACATCATCCCCGACAGTGCCGAGGTGAAAGTCAATCTGCGCTCGCACGCCCCCGAGGTGCGCGAGTTGCTGAAGACCGGCACCGCGCGTTCGGCCAAGGCGGCGGCGCTCATGGGCAATGCGCCCGAACCGACGATCACCTATCTCACCGGAACCGGCGCCCTGTTCAACGACGAGTCGATGGCGGCCGCCGGGGCTGCAGCATTGAAGCCGGTCTTTGGCGACAATCTGGTCTTTACCCCCGCCAGCGTGGCGCCGATGTCGGGCAGCGAGGATTTCTCCGAATTCGTCGAAGCGGGTGTTCCCTCGATCTTCTTCGGCATCGGTGGCTATGATCCGGCATTGCTTGCCGAACTGAAGGCGAAGGGGCAGCCCGCACCGACCAATCATTCTCCGTTCTTTGCGCCGCAGGCTGAGCCGGCGATCCGCAACGCGGTGACGGCGATCACCCTGTCGATCATCGGCGGCGTGCGTCCCGCCGCGAAATAGCCGCAGACGATGCCCGACATCGACAATGCGCTGTTGATCCGCCTGCTCGACCTGGCGGGGATCAGCGTGTTCGCGCTGTCGGGCGCATTGATGGCGGTGCGGCTCAGGCAGACGCTGGTGACGGCTGCCTTTTTTGCGCTGGTGACCGGGGTCGGCGGCGGCAGCGTGCGCGATCTGTTGATCGGGGCCCCGGTCTTCTGGGTACAGGATGGCGCGATCGCCGCGGCGTGCCTTGCGATCGCGCTGATCGTCTGGTTGACCCCCGAACGCTGGTGGCAGGGGCAGTTGCTCGAATGGGCCGATGCGGTCGGGCTCGCGGCTTATGCCGTGTTCGGCACCGCCAAGGCGTTGGCCTGGGGCGTTCCGCCCGCGCCGGCGCTTCTGATGGGGGTGATCACCGGCTGCGTCGGCGGCACGATCCGCGACATTCTTGCGGGCGTCCCTTCGATCATCGTCCGACCCGAAATCTATGTCACCGCCGCCGCGCTCGCGTCGGCGCTGTTCCTGCTGCTGCTCTGGATCGGGGTTGGCACGGCCGTTGCGGCGGTTGTCGGGGCCACCGCCGGCTTCCTTCTGCGCGGCGCGGCGATCCGATGGTCGCTGGCGCTGCCATCCTATCGCGACACCAAAAGCGGATAGGCTTGATTGCTTGACGTCGGCGTCCGCCGGGGCATGATGCAGCGATTCCGGCAAAGGATTTCCGCAGCATGATCACGAAGCAAGCGACCATCAACGGCATCGACATCACTTTCGAGGACAAGGGGCCGCGCGATGCGCCGGCGATCTTGCTGGTGATGGGGCTGGGCGGACAATTGACGCTGTGGCCCGACGAGTTCGTCGATGCGCTGAACGAGCGCGGCTTTCGCACCATTCGCTACGACAATCGCGATGTAGGCCTGTCGACGCGCTTCGACGCGGCGGGGGTACCGAATATCAAATGGATGGTGGTGAAATCGCTACTCGGCCTGCCGGTGCGGTCCGCTTATACGCTCGCCGACATGGCCGCCGATGGCATGGCACTGCTCGACCATCTTGGGGTCGAGCGCGCGCATATTGTCGGCGTGTCGATGGGCGGGATGATTTCGCAGCATATCGCGGCGCGCTATCCCGAACGGGTGCTGTCGCTGACCTCGGTCATGTCGACCACTGGCAATCGGCGCCTGCCGCGCTCCGACAAGGAGGCGATGCGGGTGCTGACCAGCCGGCCTATGAGCGGGGCGCCGGAGGATATGATCGCTTTTTCGGTTCGCGCCGCGCGGGTGATCGGCAGCCCCGCCTATCCCGCCGACGAGGACCGGCTGCAGCGCCGCGTGCGCGCCGATTTCGAACGCGGCTGGTATCCGCAAGGCGTTGCGCGGCAGATGGCGGCGATCGTCGCCGACGGCGACCGGCGTGCGATGCTGAAGGGCATCAGGGCGCCGACGCTCGTAATCCACGGCGAGGATGATCCGCTGGTGCCGCTTGCTGGCGGGCGTGATACCGCCGACAACATCTCGGGCGCGCGGCTGATGACGATCCCGGGCATGGGCCACGATCTGCCGCTGGCGCTGGTCGAGACGATGGCCGATGCGATCGCCGGACATGCGAAAGACGTCGCCGTCCCGGCATAGTCTCTCCCCGTCTCTCCCTTCCCGCAAGCGGGAGTGGGCTTAGCGCAGCAACAGCGCGAGCGCCCCGAAGAAGCCTTTCGCCTCGGCCGCTCCCGGTCGCGGCACGGCGGGCAGATAGGCACGGCAGTCGAGGCATGCCGCCTGCACCGACCCCGCCTGGGTCAGCAGCGTCAGATCCTGCGCGAGCCGCCGTTCGGCGAGTTGGCGGTTCATCGCCGCGATCCCGAACCAGCCGCGCGGTGCCGCCGCCGTCTCTTGCTCGGCGCCCGTCAGCGTGGCGAGCAATTTGGAAAACTCGCTCGGCTCATCCTCGAAATATTTGGCGTGGAAGTCACCCTCGATCTTCGCGCGCTTCGCGGCATCTGCCATCGCCTCGGGCAGGCCGCCGAACTGGTCGACCAGCCCGATCTGGCGCGCAGTGCCCCCGGCCCAGACGCGTCCTTCGGCGATTTGCTCAATCTTCTCGAGCGGCTGTTTGCGGCTCTTGGCAACCAGCCCTGTGAAACGGCCGTAGATGTCCTCGACGCTGGCCTGCGCCAGTTCGTTGAATTCGGCGTTCACGCCGCCCAGAATGTCGGGCTGACCCGACAATGGCGTGGTGCTGATCCCGTCGGCGGTGACGCCGACCTTGGCAAGCGCCTGGTCGAAGCTGGGCAAGATACCGAATACGCCTATCGACCCCGTGATCGTCTCGGGCTCGGCAAAGATGCGGTCGGCAGGCGTCGATACCCAATAACCACCCGATGCCGCGACATTGGCCATCGAAACGACGATCGGCAGCTTTTTCGCCTTGGCGGCGAGCAGGGCCTGGCGGATCTGTTCGGACGCGAGCACCGATCCACCCGGCGAGTCGACGCGCAGCACGATCGCCTTGACGCTGCTGTCGGTGGTGGCATCAAGAATATGCTGTGCGATGGTCTCGCCGCCCGCGGTCCCGGTCGACGCTTCGCCGTCAACGATTTCGCCCACCACAGGGACGACCGCAATCGTGCTGCCATTTGTGTGCGGCGGGTTGGCTGCAACCCAGTTTTCGAGCGGGATCGCGTTGAAATTCCACGGCTGGCTATCAT
This sequence comes from Sphingopyxis selenitireducens, assembly GCF_051550705.1. Lineage (NCBI taxonomy): Bacteria > Pseudomonadati > Pseudomonadota > Alphaproteobacteria > Sphingomonadales > Sphingopyxidaceae > Sphingopyxis > Sphingopyxis selenitireducens. Next base: position 333,328 of record NZ_JBPULG010000006.1, on the reverse strand, counting down.
CCAGCGCACCGCTGATCTCGGTCACCCGGCTGTTGAACGCCATGCGGCCGCCCAGCTTGTCGACCAGTCCGGCGTCGAGCGATGCCTTCGACAGGTCGTTGCCCGCCGCGCGCACCGCGCCCGCAGTATCGGCGATAAAGCTGTCGATTTTGGCTTGCGGGCGCGCTTTTTTGACGTCGGTCAGCCAATTGTCCCACAGAACTCCGGCATAGGCGAGATTGGCTTCTTTCGCCTCGGGCGACTGGTCGCTGCGCAGGAAAGGTTCGACCGCACTTTTGAAGGTGCCGACGCGATAGATGTTTGCGGTGACGCCCAGACGGTCGATCAGCCCCTTGTAATAGAGCCGCGATCCGCCGGGACCGGCAATGGCGACCCCGCCGATGCTGTCGGCCCAGACTTCGCTCGCATGTGCGGCAATCTGATAGCTGTCGGTGGTGTAAGCGGTGGCAAAGGCGAGCACAGGCTTCTTCTTTGCGCGTACCTTGTCCATCGCGGTGCCGATTTCAGCGAGCGAGACCTGTCCGCCGCCGAGGAAGCGATCGACGTCGACGACGACCGACGTAACCCGGTCATCCTCCGCCGCGGTCTCCAGCGCATGGACGACGTCGCGGACACGGATTTCCTTGAGCTGGTTGCCGCCTGACAGCGCCGAAACCGTATCGACTTCGGCCGGCTGTTCGGTCAGCACGCCGTTGAGGTCGATCACCAGCGCGCCCTTGCTGACCGGAAGGCCCGCATTGGGGCGGCCCGAAAGCAGCGCGAACAGCGCGACGAAGAAGAGCAGCAGGAAGATCAGCGCCAGCCCGTCCTTGATTGCGACGAGCAGGTTCCACACCTTGCGGGGAAAGCTCGTGCTGTTTTTCGGCTGGTCGTCGCCGGGCAGCGCGCGGCGTACAGGGATCGCCCAGGGGCCGGCGGGATTGTTCGGGGTGTCGGCGGTGGTTTCGGTCATGGTGGCAAACCTAGGGATGCGCCCCGCCGTTGGCAATGCAGGCTTCGACGGGCGGGCGGTTGCGCTCTATCGGCAACGTCAGAGCCAGTTTTCACGGCGATACCAGCGGACGGTTTCCGCCAGTGCGTCGACGGTGTCTATTTCGGGGTGCCAGAGGCCGGGGGGCGGGCAGGCCCCTTTGGTGGCCACCCAGTCGGGATGCGCGATATAGCGCGCGCGGTCGGGGGTCAGCTTCGCACGGTTGCGGCGCACCAGCTTGTCGAGTTGTCCGGTCGCTTTGAGTATCGTCGCCGGAATGCGCAGCGCCGAGACTCTGTTGCGGCCGACCGCCCGGCCGACCGCGCGGGCGAAGCTGCGATGCGACCAGCCGGTCTCGCGGCCATCGTCGGGTTCGTAGATCGCGCCGATGCTGAGCTCGCGATCGGCGGCAAGCGCCACGAGCAGGCGTGCGAGTTCGTCGACATAGATCGCCGACAAACGCCCCGACGGCACCAGCGCGATGCCGCGCTGCGCCATGCGGAACAGGTCGAGCATCTCGGTATCGCCGGGGCCGAACACCGCGGGGGGGCGCACGATCGTCCAGTCGAGCCCGCTGGCCTGGACGATGGCCTCGGCACGGGCTTTCGACCAGCCATAGTTGGAAACCTGGGGCTCGCGCGCGGTGAGCGACGAGACATGGATGAAGCGGCCGACGCCTGCGCCCCGCGCGGCGTCGACGACATGGCTGGTCGCGGTGGCGTTTCCTGCCTCGAATGCGGCGCGGGTGGGGACGTTGACCACCCCCGCGATATGCATGACGGCGTGGCTGCCCGCGACCATCTTGGCAAGGCTGTCGGGCTTGTCGAGCGCGCCCGCGATCCACGTCACGCCCTCGCGCTCAGGCTGGGGGCGGCGGGTGAGGGCGCGGACGTGCCAGCCCGCCGCGATCGCGTCGCGCATCGTCGCGCCGCCGACGAATCCGGTCGCGCCGGTCATCGCGAGGACGGGGGTGGTTATAGCAGCACCATATGGTCGCGGTGGACCATCGCGGCGCGCGGGGCATAGCCGAGCGTCGCTTCCTGCGCATCGCGGCCGAGGCCGAGGATTGCATGGGCGTCAGGGGCGGGATATTCGGCCAGCCCACGCGCGACGACGCGCCCGTCGGGTCCTGCAATGTCGAGAATGTCGCCGCGTGCGAAGTCGCCGGTTGCGGCGGTGACACCGGCCGCGAGCAGGCTTGCGCCGCCTTGCAGCGCCTTGGCCGCGCCCGCGTCGATGCTCAGCCGTCCTTTGGCGGTGAGCCCGCCCGCGAGCCACGCCTTGCGCGCGCTCGCGCCCTTTTCGGCGGCAAACAAGGTGTGCCGCGCTGCGGTCGACAGCGGATGCGCGATGTGGCCCGACGCGATCGCTAGATGCGCTCCCGCGGCGTTGGCGATGCGCGCGGCGGCGATTTTCGACACCATGCCGCCCGATCCCATGCCCGACGCCGATCCGGTGTCGGCCATCGCCTCGATCGCGGCATCGATCCGCTCGACCCGCGCGATATGCACTGCACCCGGCTGCGCGGGATTGCGGTCGTACAGCCCGTCGATGTCGCTCAGCAGAATGACGCCGCCCGCGCCCGCCGCCTGCGCGACACGCGCGGCGAGCCGGTCATTGTCGCCGAAGCGGATTTCCTCTGTCGCGACGCTGTCATTCTCGTTGATTACCGGCACGACGCCCAGCGACAACAGCCGGTCGAGCGTCGCCGCAGCGTTGAGGTAACGGCGACGGTGCTCGAGATCATCCAATGTGACGAGCATCTGTGCGGCCGTCAGTCCTTCGGCGCCCAGCACCTCGGCCCAGACCTGACTCAGCGCGATCTGACCGGTTGCAGCGGCCGCCTGCGCGTCCTCAAGGCTTCCGCGCCCGCCCTTGGCGAGCCCCAGCCGCCGCGCGCCGAGTGCGATCGCGCCCGAAGAAACGACGGCGACCTGCTGGCCCGCGCGTGTGCGCGCCGCAATGTCGGCGGCGATACCCTTAAGCCAGTCGCGTCGCACCGCGCCGTCGGGATCGACGAGCAACGCCGATCCGATCTTGACGATCAGGCGCGAGCAGGCGGAGGGCGCGAACAATGTCATGGCGTTGCCGATAGCGCGTGCAGGCGGGGGTGCCAATCCGAATGTCGGGCCTGCCGTTCGTGCGGATGGGCGCCGAATATGCTATGATTATCCCACATCGAGCCTTCTGGAGAGTCGCGACCACATCACCTTGTTTCAGGGAGAAAAATGATGGCGTCCGTAATCGATGAAGCAAAGTTGCATGCGTTCGTAGGAAAGATGCTGGGCGATCTGGGCGGCGCGATGAGCGTTCCGACCGTGCGTCTGGGGTTTCGGCTGGGGCTGTTCGACGCGCTGGCCGAAGCGCCCGCAACCGCCACGGAACTCGCCGCAAGGGCAGGCCATTTGCATGAGCGCTATGTCCGTGAATGGGCGCTGGCCCAGACTGCGGGGGGATATGTCGACTATGATCCGGCCACCGACCGGTTCAGCCTGTCGCCCGAACAGGCGATGGTTTTCGTAAACCCCGACAGCCCCGTCTATCTCGCCGGTGCATTTGAGCTGGTCGCCGCGATGATCGAGGCGGAGCCCAAGGTCGAGGAATGTTTTCGCCGCGGCACCGGGGTGCGCTGGGGCGATCATGCCGGCTGCCTGTTTTGCGCGACGGGGGCGTTTTTCCGTCCCGGCTATGTCAACAACATCGTGCAAACTTGGATTCCGGCGCTGGGCGGCGTGGAGGAGAGGTTGCGCAGCGGGGCGAAAGTCGCCGACGTCGGTTGCGGGCTCGGCTTTTCAACCTTGCTGATGGCCGACGCCTATCCCGAAAGCCTGTTCGTGGGCTTTGACTTTCACGCGCCGTCGATCGAGGAGGCGCGGCGCCATGCGGCGGATCATGGCTATGGTGACCGCGTCCGCTTCGAGGTCGCGGCGGCCAAGGATATTGGCGAAGATGAATTCAACCTCATCACCATGTATGACTGCCTGCACGACATGGGCGACCCGCGCGGCTGTGCGGCGCATATGCGGCGGATATTGGCAGAGGACGGCGTCTGGATGATCGTCGAGCCGATCGCGGGCGATGAACCCGCCGACAATATGAACCCGGTCGGCCGGCTCTATTATAACGCGTCGACGATGATCTGCGTCCCGACCTCGCTCGATCAGGAGGTTGGCGAAGCCTTGGGCGCGCAGGCGGGTGAGGACCGGTTGGCGCAGATCGTTCGTGAGGGCGGTTTCGGAACCGTGCGGCGGGCAGCCGAAGGGCCGTTCAACATGGTGCTTGAAGCGCGCGGATAGGCGATCAGATCGGCGACCAGTCGCTCGACGCTTCGTCGTCGTCCTCGGCATCGGCGCCCGGTTCGGGCATGCCGATGGCCTCGAGCAATCTGTCGAGCACGGCTTCGACCCCGGCGCCGCTCGCACCCGATAGTGCCATCACCGGATGACCGCTCTCTTCGGCGAGTTCGGCCGACAGGGCTGCGATCAGCTCGTCGTCGAGCGTGTCGACCTTGTTGAGCGCGATGATCACCTGTTTGTCGACCAGATCGGCACCATAGGCTTCGAGTTCGTCGCGGACGATGCGATAGCTGGTTGCGACATCTTCGTCATTCGCATCGACGAGGTGGAGCAGAACGCGGCAACGTTCGATATGACCGAGGAAGCGGTCGCCGACCCCGGCGCCTTCGGCGGCACCCGCAATCAGACCCGGGATGTCGGCGACGACAAATTCATTCCCTTTGTGGCTGACGACGCCGAGCTGCGGGCGCAGCGTGGTAAAGGCATAGGCGCCGACCTTGGCCTGCGCATTGCTCACCGCATTGATGAAGGTCGATTTGCCGGCATTGGGCAAGCCGACGAGGCCCGCATCCGCGAGCAGCTTCAGCCGCAACCACACCCACATTTCCTCACCCGGCCAGCCCGGACCGTGCTGGCGTGGAGCGCGGTTGGTGCTGGTTTTGTAGCTGGCATTGCCTCGACCACCGTCTCCGCCGCGCAGGAAGACGAAGCTTTCGCCTTCCTTGGTCAGGTCGGCCAGCAGGCTGCGGTCTTCGTCGTCGGCGAGGACCTGGGTGCCGATCGGCACCTGGATGACAAGGTCGGGCCCGCCGGCGCCGGTGCGGTCGCGGCCCGCGCCGGGGGTGCCGCGCTTTGCCTTGAAATGCTGGGTGTAGCGAAAGTCGATCAGCGTGTTGAGGCCCGCGACCGCCTTGAAGATGATGTCGCCGCCCTTGCCGCCATTGCCGCCGTCGGGGCCGCCATATTCGACATATTTCTCGCGCCGGAAACTGACGGCACCGGGGCCGCCGTCGCCGGACTTGATGAAAACCTTGGCTTGATCGAGAAAATGCATGGTGGGGCCTTGGAAGGGGGAAACTCGGGAATGCTCATCCGTTTCCATTCGCACTGAGCGAAGTCGAGATGCCCATCGGTCTTGCTCCCGCCGGGTATCTCGACTTCGCTCGACACGAACGGGGAAGAGGGGATGGGCGCCCTTAGCCCGTGCGTAACAAAATTACCAGTGCTTACCCCGGTTTCCCGCCCTGCTCGGCCCAGAAATGGGCGATCCGCCCCGTGATGAGCTCGGTTGCCAGCACCCGCGACGTGTCGCGCGGCAGGTCGAGCGCTTCGGCCATCGGTCCGCCGAGCTGGGCATCGCCGAGCGCCATCAGCACCAGAGCCAGCGTATCTTCGTGCATCAGGCGCTTTTCATGCGCGTCGGGCGCCATGCCGTCGATCAGGCGGTGGATCGCATCGACGATCGGGTCGAGCGCATCGTCATTGCCCGTCGCCGCCATCCACGTCGCGAGCGCACCGGCGCCGCCGCTGTTGAAGGCGTCGAAGGTCAGGTCGACGATTTCGCGCACATTGCGCTCGCCCGGCGGCGATTCGGTCATTTTCTTGCCGATCGTCGCGCAGACCGTTTCAGCCAGATAGGCGGCGAGCGCCTTTTGCAGTCCTGCGGCGCTGCCGAAATGATGCAACAGATTGGCATGGGTGCGGTCGACCCGCCCCGCGACAGCTTTCAGCGTGACCGCCTGCGGCCCCGCCTCGATCAGAATCAGCCGCGCAGCTTCCAGCGCGACGGCACGGCTCTCCTCCGGGCTCAGGCGCTTCTTTGCAATTGACACCACTGTAAGTAACCTTTAAATCTTGCCCCACGGCGCCCCCGCGCCAACTCCGCTTTCCGACGGTGAGAAACATATGTCCAGCCTTTCCCACACCCCGACCCCCAAGGATCTGTCGATCACCCCGCGCGACCGGCGCTTCGGACGCGACGATAAACAGGGTCGCTGGTGGCTGAACGGCGATCCGATCGCATCGGTTTTCCACACCGCCCTGTCGGTGACCTTCCCGAAGGGGGAGGCGATGTTCATCGAGGCGGTGAAGGCGCACCGCGACGGGGTCGATGAAAAACTTGCCCGCGAAATCCGTGCCTTCACCCAACAGGAGGTGATCCATAGCCGCGAGCATGTCGTCTTCAACAAAAAGGCGATGGAGGCGGGTTATGACTTGTCGGAACTGGAAGGCGACATCGACCGGGTGATGGAAATCATCAAGTCGCGTCCGCCGATCGTCAACCTGATGGCGACGATCGCGCTCGAACATTATACCGCGATGATGGCATCGGTGATGCTGCGCGACGACAAGATGTACGAAGGCGGCGAGTCCGAATGGGCGGCGCTGTGGAAATGGCACGCGATCGAGGAAATCGAGCATAAGGGCGTCGCCTATGACACCTGGCTGCACGCTACGAAGGATTGGAGCCGCTGGAAACGCTGGTGGACCAAGTCGGCGATGATGATGCTCGTCACGATGCGCTTCTGGCCGCGGCGGGTGAAGGGGATGAAAGCGCTACTTCGGCAGGATGGCCTGACCGGCTGGCGCATTACCGCGCGCATCTGGTGGTATCTGCTCGGCACGCCCGGCGTGTTGCGCAAAAGCTTCCTGCCCTGGCTCAGCTATTTCATGCCCGGTTTCCACCCGTGGAACCATGACGACCGCGCGCTGATCAAGAAATATGAAAGCGACTATGCCGACGCGATCATGCCCGCCTATGCGTCGAAACCCGAACTCGCCGCCACTGCGGCCTGACCCCCTTGTTCCCGTGAAGGCGGGGCGCGGAGCGGCTCTCTCCCTCTCCCCGTTCCCCGGTCTCGCCTTCGCGGGGGCATTTGTGCGCGGCATGTTTCGGATCCCTAATTGACCGCTCATCCGGGGCTGGGGCATGTCGAAACCATGTTTACCGCGCCCCCGATTCTCGAAACCGAACGGCTCCGCCTGAGGCCCCACCTCCTTTCGGACAAGGAGGTCCATATTGCGATGTGGGCCGACGAGCGCGTCACGCGCTTTATCGGCGGCGAACCCCGTGCGCCTGATGTGAGCTGGGGCAAGTTTCTAAGCTCGGCCGGGTTATGGCCGGTGATGGGTTTTGGCTATTGGGTGTTCGGCGACAAGGTGACCGACCGGCTGATCGGGCAGGGCGGCCTGTCCTATTTTTGCCGCGGCATCCTCGAGCTGGAAAACTTGCCCGAGGCGGGCTGGGCGTTCGACGCCGATCATTGGGGATCGGGCCTCGCGACCGAGGCGATGGGTGCGGCGCTCGGCTGGGCCGACGAAAATCTCGACGCGCCGGAGGTGCGCTGCATCATCGATCCCGGCCATGTGGCGTCTGAGAAGGTCGCGGCCAAGCTGGGTTTCCGGCGTATTGGCGACAGCAATGCGCTGGGGCATGTCGTCGCCATCTATTCGCGGCCCAAGGGCGGTTAAGCCCGCTCGACCATCAGCACGCCGCCGTCGGCGCTGACGACGCGGACCTTGGCGCCTTCGGCCACGTCGGGGCCGCGCACCGGCCATTCGCCGTCGCCGACCTTCGCACGGCCGCGTCCATCCTCGATCGCCCGGGTTACTGTCAGCACTTCGCCGACCAGCCGGCCGGCGCGCTGGTTGAGATGCGGGTCGGCGGTGGTGATCGGATTGGCCCGGAGCCAACGCCGCGCCGCATAGAGCGCGATGAAGGACAGAACGGCGAAAATGCCGAGCTGGGCCGGGACGGCGAGCGGGACGACCCAGGCGATGACCCCGGTGACGATCGCCGCGGTGCCGAGCCAGATGAGAAAAAAGCCCGGCATGACGATTTCGGCCGCGGCGAGCAGAACGCCGAGCGACAGCCATGCCCAATGCGGTTCCATGTTGGCCAGCCAGTCGGGCATGTCAGCTTCCCTTGCGTTCGATCGCGTCGCGCGCGAGTTCGCCGATCCCGCCCAATGTGCCGATCAACTGGGTCGCCTCGACCGGGAAGAGAATGGTCTTGGCGTTCGGGCTGGTCGCGAACTGGCCGACCGCCTCGACATATTTCTGCGCGATGAAATAATTGATCGCCTGTGCGTTGCCGCCTGCAATCGCGTCGGACACCATCTGCGTCGCCTTGGCTTCGGCTTCGGCTTCGCGCTCGCGGGCTTCAGCATCGCGGAAGGCGGCTTCGCGGCGGCCTTCGGCTTGCAAAATCTGGCCCTGCTTCTCGCCTTCGGCGCGCAGGATTTCGGATGCCCGCATGCCTTCGGCTTCGAGGATGTTGGCGCGCTTTTCACGCTCGGCCTTCATCTGCCGTGCCATCGCGTTCGAAATGTCCGCGGGCGGGCGGATGTCCTTGATCTCGACGCGGGTGATCTTGACCCCCCAGGGCGAGGTCGCCTCGTCGACGACGACAAGCAGGCGGGCGTTGATATGATCGCGCTTCGACAGCGTCTCGTCGAGGTCCATCGACCCCATCACGGTCCGCAGGTTCGTCGTCGTCAGGTTCATGATCGCGAGATACAGGTCGCTGACCTCATAGGCGGCGCGCGCGGCGTCGAGCACCTGAAAGAAGACGACGCCATCGACCGCGACCATCGCATTGTCCTTGGTGATGATTTCCTGCCCCGGGATATCGAGAACCTGTTCCATCATATTCACCTTGCGCCCGACACGGTCGAAGATCGGCATGATGAAGTTGAGGCCGGGCTGCGCGGTGTGCGTGTAGCGGCCGAAACGCTCGATCGTATAAGCAAAGCCCTGCCGCACGGGCGTCAGCGCCCAGACGAGGAACACCAGCGCCAAAACCACCAGTGCGAGTGCGAATTCCATCAATCATCCCCTTGCGCAAATTTCAGGTCGCGAGCCCGCCTTCCTTATTGCGGCAATGGTTTGGCTGCGCCACAGAAAAGCGCATGACCTTATTCGCCCCCCGCTCGCTGCTTTATGTTCCCGGTTCCAATGCGCGCGCGCTCGAAAAGGCGCAGGGTTTGTCGGCCGACATGTTGATCATCGATCTGGAGGATGCGGTTCCTGCCGACCGCAAGGATGATGCGCGCGCGGCGATGCGCGCGGCGGTGACGGCGGGTTTCCCGGGTAAGCGTGTCGCGGTGCGGATCAACGGCACTGGCAGCGCCGGGCAGGCGGCCGACATTCTCGCGCTGTCGGGGTTGATGCTGGATGCCATCGTGTTGCCCAAGGTCGATGCGCCCGCCGACCTGGACCCGTTGCGCGGCCTTGGCGTGCCGTTGTTCGCGATGATCGAGACCCCGGTCGCCATCTATGCCGCGCGCGACATTGCGGCCGATCCCGCGACGCATGGACTGATCGCAGGGCTCAACGATCTGGCGCATGAACTGAAGCTGCCCGACGGGATGGATCGCGGCGCGATGAACCACGCGATCCAGGCGATCGTCCTTGCCGCGCGTGCGGGCGGTGTCTGGTGCTTCGACGGGGTCTATAATGCGATCGACGATGCGGCCGGCTTCGCTGCCGAAGCGGGCGAGGGGCGGCGGCTGGGGTTCGATGGCAAGACGTTGATCCATCCCTCGCAAGTCGATCCGTGCAATCGCGCTTTCGCGCCGTCGGCGCGGGAGATTGCCGCCGCCGAAGCGCTGGTTGCGGCGGCGACGGGCGGGGCGCAGCGCCACGAGGGGCGGATGGTCGAGGATATGCATGTTGCCGCCGCGCGCGCATTGCTGGAGCGTGCCGGACGCTAGGTCCGGGTCCTTTCCCCGCCGACGTTGGTCGTTCGACGAACGCGCCTTGCCTGTCTGGAAGGTCCATGCCATTCGGCGGCACCATGCAGACGATCAAGTTTCACGCCGCGATCGCGGCCGTCGCCCTGGCCTTTGCGGCCCCCGCCACCTTTGCCAGGGACGGCGATGCGCCGGTCACCGAGGCGCAGCTTGCCGAACATATCAGGATATTGGCGGGCGATGCCTTTGAAGGCCGCGCGCCGGGAAGCGACGGCGAGGATCGGACGATTGCCTATGTCGTCGGCGAATGGGCAAAGGCCGGGCTTCAGGCTGTACCGGGCAGTACTACGCCATGGCTGCAGCCGGTGCCGTTCGTCGAGACGCAGGCGCTGACCGGGACCGCGAAGTTCCAGGTCAACGGGCGCGATGTCGCGCTGGGCGATGACGGCATTATTCTGACCGGGCGCGATGCGACGGTGGGGTTCGAAAAAGTCCCAGCGGTCTTCGTCGGCTATGGCGTTGATGGCGCGGGCAAGGTCAATGCCGACGTCAAGGGCAAGCTGGCGATCATGTTGTTCGACAATGCGCCCTTTGGCGAGAAATTGCCGGGCTATCGCGAGCGGCGACAGATGCTGGCCGATGCGGGCGCGGCGGGCGTGCTGGTGATTGCGACCGATGCCGTGCCCTGGGCGCAACTGCGCGAAGCAGTGGGCAGCAAGGCCGTCCGGCTGGCAAGCGCCTCTGTCGGCGCGCCGGTCAGCGGCTTTCTGTCGGCCGAGGCGGCCAACGCACTGCTGGCCCAGGCGGGGCAGGATGGCGGTGCGCTGCGCAAGGCGGCAAAGTCGCGCAATTATCGCGGTATCGCGCTTCCGTTGACGGCCGACGTCTCAACGACATCGAGCATCCGCGCGTTCACCAGCAACAATATTCTCGCCAAGCTTCCGGGTGCGAAGCCCGACGGCAAGGCTGTGCTGTTCCTTGGTCACTGGGATCATCTGGGCATTTGCGCCCCCGACAGTGCGACCGATCGCATCTGCAACGGCGCGGTCGATAATGCGAGCGGCATTGCGGTGCTCATCGAAGTGGCGAAGCGACTGGGGACGGGCACGCGGCCCGACCGCGACATGTATTTCCTCGCCACGACGGCGGAAGAAAAAGGGCTGCTCGGCGCGCATTACTTCGCCGATCATCCGGTCGTGCCGCTGGGCGACATCACCGTAGCGCTTAACATCGACACGATCGCGATTTCGCCGCGCGGTACGCCGGTCGCAACGATCGGGCGCGGCAAACCTGCCTATGATGCGGTGGTGCGCGGTGTTGCGACGAAACTCGGCCGCAAGCTGGATGAGGATGGCGAGGCTGATGCCTTTGTCCAGCGGCAGGATGGCTGGGCGCTGGGCGCGAAGGGCGTGACCTCGCTGATGGTCGGCGGCAGTTTCTCGGACATGCCGCTGCTGGAGGCATTTCTCGGCGGCGACTATCACGGGCCGGGCGACAATTTCTCCGACAAAATCCCGCTCGGCGGCGCGGCTGAAGATGCCGATTTGCACGTCGCGCTGGGCCGGGCGTTTGCCGATACCCAGGCATGGCCGGGTAAATAATGCACGTCGCCCCCGCCTTCGCGGGGGGCGACGACATTGGTCAGGGGGGCGCCAATCAGGCCGCCTGCTTCGCCCGCTCGGTCATTTCCTGATTGAGCATTTCTGCCAGGAGGAACGCCAGTTCCAGCGACTGACCCGCGTTCAGGCGCGGGTCGCAGTGGGTGTGATAGCGGTCGGCGAGGTCCATCTGGGTCACGTCCATCGCGCCGCCGGTGCATTCGGTGACATTCTGGCCCGTCATCTCGATATGGATGCCGCCGCCATGCGTGCCCTCGGCGCGGTGGACGGCGAAGAAGCCGCGCACTTCGGCGAGGATGCGCTCGAACGGGCGGGTCTTGTAGCCGTTGCCGGTCTTGATGACGTTGCCGTGCATCGGATCGCACGACCAGACGACGGGATGGCCCGATTCCTTCACCGCGCGGACGAGCTTGGGCAGGTGCGCCTCGATCTTGTCATGGCCGTAACGGGTGATCAGCGTCATCCGCCCCGCGACATGATTGGGGTTCAGCGTGTCGAGCAGGCGCAGCAGCACGTCGGGCTCAAGGCTGGGGCCGCACTTCATGCCCACCGGATTGCCGATACCGCGCAGATATTCGATGTGCGCCGAGCCTTCGAAGCGGGTGCGATCGCCGACCCACAGCATGTGGCCCGACGTGTCGTACCAGCCGCCGGTCAGGCTGTCCTGACGCGTCAGCGCCTGCTCATAGGGGAGGAGCAGCGCCTCGTGGCTGGTGTAGAAGCTGGTGCCTTTGATCTGCGGCACCGTTTCGGGGGTGACGCCGCAGGCTTCCATGAAGGCGAGCGCTTCGGAAATCCGCTCGGCGGTTTCCTGATACTTTTTCGCCCACGGGCTGCGATCCATGAAGTCGTGCGTCCAGGCGTTGACCTGATGCAGGTTCGCATAACCGCCGTTCGCGAAAGCGCGCAGCAGGTTCAGCGTCGCCGCCGACTGGTTATACGCCTTGACCATGCGCTGGGGATCGGGCTCGCGGCCCACGGCTTCGAAACCGATGTCGTTGATGATGTCGCCGCGATAGCTGGGCAGCGACACGCCATCGACATCTTCCATATCGGCCGAACGCGGCTTGGCGAACTGGCCGGCCATGCGGCCGAGCTTCACGACCGGCATTTTCGACGCGAAGGTCAGTACCACCGCCATCTGGAGCAGCACGCGGAAGGTGTCGCGGATATTGTTCGGATGAAATTCCGCAAAGCTTTCGGCGCAGTCGCCGCCCTGAAGCAGGAACGCCTTTCCGTCGGCGACCCGGCCGAGTTCGGCCGTCAGGTCGCGCGCTTCGCCTGCAAACACCAGCGGCGGATAGCCCGCGAGCTCGCGTTCGGCTGCGGCCAGCGCGGCTTCGTCGGCGTAGGTGGGAAGCTGGCGGGCCTCGTGCGAGCGCCAGCTATGCGGTTGCCATGGTTGCGTCATTGTCCGTCTTCTATGCTTTTCATGCGAATCGAGCGCTGCCATGGCGTGAATGCGCCGTGGAAGCAATGTGTGCGGGGTTCGAAGGCGCGAAAATTAGCATTATCGCCGGTTTTGCGCACCTATGCTTTTCTTGATGGCAGAAAACTGTTAGTTTCTTACGGTTTTCGGAATGCCCCGTCAGTGTGCGTCCAAGGCGTTCGGCAATCGGTAACGTTCTCGGCCTAGATACACATAGTGATCTAAGGGGTCATGCGACGCGGAACGATCTGGTTATGGCGAATTTCGATCCTCATTGGTTCGGATACGGGGCCTTGCTGCTGTTGCTGGCGGCGAGCTTCGCGGCGCGTCTCGACCATGTCCGGCTGGCCTTGGCAGCCGCTGCGCTGCTGGCGTTGCCGGCCGCGATCTTCCACTGGGACAGCATCGGTCTTACGATTTTGCTCGTGGCGATATTGCTCGCCAATGTCGCGCTGTCGGCGCGGCTCTGGCTGCGCGATGCAAAGATCGCTTTCACGGCCGAGGAGCAGGAATTGCGCCGTCAGCACTTCGATGGTTTGAGCACCATCGCCGCGCGGCAATTGATCGATCAGGGGAACTGGATTTCGGCGCGGCGCGGCGATGTTCTGATCCGCGAGAATCAGGCGGCGCCCAGCCTTTTCTATCTGGCGGAGGGGGAGGCGGTCATTCTGCGCGACGGCGCGGAGGTTGGAATGGTCACGGGCGGAGCGCTGATCGGTGAGGCAACGGTGCTCGACGGCGCACACGCCACCGGAACCGTGACGCTTGTCGGCAATGCACGGCTGTGGTTCGTGCCTGCGGCGGGCCTGCGCGCCTATCTGGCGGCGAACCCCGAAATTGCCGGCGCATTGCACGAAGGCTTTGCACGGGCGCTCCGCGGAAAATTGGCGAACGCAAACGCTCGCATTGCGGATCGCGCGCCGCTATTGTGATCGCATGGCACTGACACTCTATGGAATTTCGAACTGCGACACGGTGAAGAAAGCGCGCGCATGGCTCGGTGAGCAAGGCGTCGCGCATCATTTTCACGACGTGCGCAAGGATGGGCTCGACTCCGACCGGCTTAAAAGCTGGGTCGAAGCGCTTGGCTGGGAAAAGCTGCTCAACAAAAGCGGAACGACCTTTCGCAAGCTGCCCGAGGCTGAGAAGCAGGGGCTCGACGCCGCATCGGCGATCGCATTGATGCTCGACCAACCCGCGATGATCCGGCGCCCCGTCGTCGAATCGGCGGACGGGATCAGCGTCGGTTTCTCGGCTGCCGACTGGCAGGCACGTTTTGCGGCATGATCCGCTGGCTGGCTGCTCCGCTTGCGGTGCTGATGCTTGCCGGCTGCGCGGTTGACGAGGTGACGGCACAGTCCACTCTTGGCGGTCAGCCGCCGATCATCATTGCGCATCGCGGCGCGTCGGGCGAGCGGCCCGAACATACGCTGGCAAGCTATGAACTCGCGATCGAGCAGGGCGCCGATTTCATCGAACCGGATCTGGTGCTGACCAAGGATGCTGTGCTGGTGGCGCGGCACGAGAACGAAATTTCCGGTACGACCGACGTCTCCGCTCGTCCCGAATTCGCGACGCGGAAAGCGACCAAGACGATCGATGGAGTCAAGGTGACCGGCTGGTTCACCGAAGATTTTACGCTGGCTGAGTTGAAGATGCTGCGCGCGCGCGAACGGCTACCGAAATTGCGTAGCACCGACCATGACGGGCAATATGATATTCCTACGTTCGAGGAAATATTGACCCTGTTGGTTCGCGCCAACAAAGGCCGCGACAAGCCCGTCGGCGTCTATCCCGAAACCAAGCATCCCGGCTATTTCACGTCGATCGGTCTGCCGCACGAAGCGTCGTTGCTGACGCTGCTCGACCGCTTCGGCTATCGCGGTCGCACGGCACCGGTTTTCATCCAGAGCTTCGAAGTCGGAAACCTCAAGGCGCTGCGTATGAAGAGCGAGCTGCCGCTGATTCAGTTGATGGCGGGCGTGGGTGGCCCCCCGGATATGCCTGAAACCAGCTATGCCGCCATGGCGTCGCCTGCGGGGCTCAAGGCCATTGCCGCCTATGCCGACGGCATCGGCCCCGATAAGGCGATGGTCATTCCGCGCGGTGCGCTGGGGGCACTGGGCGATCCGACGAATCTTGTGCGCGATGCACATGCGGCGGGGCTGAAAGTGCATCCCTGGACCTTTCGTCGCGAAAATTTCTTCCTGCCGCTCGGTGACAAGAGTGGGGTCGACCCTGCCGGGCACGGCGACCTTGGTTCCGAAATCGCCGCCTATCTGAAAACGGGGATCGACGGTCTG
Organism: Sphingopyxis selenitireducens; assembly: GCF_051550705.1. Classification (NCBI taxonomy): domain Bacteria; kingdom Pseudomonadati; phylum Pseudomonadota; class Alphaproteobacteria; order Sphingomonadales; family Sphingopyxidaceae; genus Sphingopyxis; species Sphingopyxis selenitireducens. The sequence continues at coordinate 318,018 of NZ_JBPULG010000006.1, read as the reverse complement.
TTCAGCGACAATCCGCGCGAAGCGGTCGTGGCGGCAAAGAAAGGGCAATCGCAATGACCGGCAAAGCCCTGGGCCGGAGCGGCTTCGCGATCCCGCCATTGGTGCTTGGCGGCAATGTCTTTGGCTGGACCGCCGACCGCGCGGCAAGCTTCGCCGTCCTCGACCGCTTCGTCGAAGGCGGCGGGACCATGATCGATACCGCCGACGTCTATTCGGCATGGGCTGATGGGCACAAGGGCGGCGAATCCGAACATATGATCGGCGAATGGCTGAAGGTCAGCGGCGCGCGCGACCGCGTGCTGATCGCGACCAAGGTCGGGATGATGTCGGGCGGGCTGCAACCCGATCGCATCCGTGCTGCGGCGGAGGCATCGCGCGACCGGCTGGGCGTCGATACGATAGATTTATATTTTGCGCATCAGGACGATCCCGATGTGCCGTTCGATGAAGTGCTGGGTGCATTTGCCGAACTGATCGACGCGGGACAGGTTCGCGCGATCGGCGCATCCAACTATGGCGCCGGACGGCTGGGCGAAGCGCTGCGTGTCGCCGATGACGAAGGGTTGCCGCGCTTCACCGCGATGCAGCCCGAACTCAATTTGCTCGACCGCGATCAATATGAGGGCGCGCTTCAGCAATTGTGCGTCGCCGAGAATATCGGTGTCGTGCCCTATTACAGCCTCGCCTCCGGCTATTTGTCCGGCAAATATCGCAGCATCGAGGATATCGGCAAAAGTCCGCGCGGTTTTAAGGCGAAATCCTATATGCAAGGGCGCGGCCCTGCGGTCCTTGCCGTGATGGATCGTATCGCGGCGGAAACCGGCGCCACCCTGTCGCAAATCGCGCTTGCATGGGTCGCGCAGCAGCCCGGCGTGACCGCGCCGATCGCCAGCGCGACGACGGTGACCCAGCTCGACGAATTGCTGGGGAGCATGACGCTGGAGCTGAGCGCCGACCAGCTCGCGGCCTTGAGCGCGGCCTGATCCGCCGCGCCGCAATCGCTGCGCTGCAATCGCTGCGCTGCAACAATAGCGGTTTCGCCCCGTCATTTTAGCGGCTAAACCCCGCCCCATGTCTACGCTCCCCAAAACGCTCACCTTCGATACGTCGACGAGCCGCGCCAACCCGACCCCGCAGCCGATGAAACGCCTGACGGTGCCCCGCATCCGCCAGAGCAAAGGTGGCGAACCGCTGGTGATGCTGACGGCCTATACCGTCCGCATGGCGCAGCTGCTCGACCCGCATTGCGACATGCTGCTGGTCGGCGATTCGCTGGCGCAGGTCATCTATGGCCTGCCGCATACGGTCGGCGTGACGATGGAGATGATGGCGCTGCACGGTGCGGCGGTGGTGCGCGGCAGCTATCACGCCGCGGTCATCGTCGACATGCCGTTCGGCAGCTATGAAATGAGCCCCGAACAGGCGTTCAACAATGCGGCGCGCCTGCTCAAGGAAACCGGCGCTGCGGCGGTGAAGGTCGAGGGCGGCAAGGTCCTTGCCCCGACGATCGAATTTCTGACCCAGCGCGGCATCCCGGTGATGGGTCATGTCGGTTTGACGCCGCAGGCGGTCAATATATTGGGCGGCTATGGCGTGCGCGGCAAAAGCGATGCCGAAGCGCGTTCGATCGTCGAGGATGCCGTCGCGGTGGCGCAGGCGGGTGCCTTTTCGATCGTGATCGAAGGCGTGCTCGAATCGATCGCGATCGAGATCACCAACAAGGTCGAGTGCCCGACAATCGGGATCGGCGCGTCGGTGCAATGCGACGGACAAGTGCTGGTGACCGACGATATGCTGGGCATGTTCGAACGCGTTCCCAAGTTCGTCAAACGCTATCAGGACATGGCCGGCGTCGTGGACGGTGCGGTCAAGGACTATGCCGACGAAGTCAGGTCCCGTTCATTCCCGACCGTCGATCAAATCTACGCCGGGTGACGGTTGCCCGCGGTGTCGGCGCCGGGGATCGAGTGAATCGCTTGGTCTTTTTCGGCGCCGTCGCTAAGGAAGCGACCGGCCCCGGAGCCACGAACGAGTTATGGAGGTTTGATTGGCCCTGAGCCCGACCAACGATGCAGCGTTGTTGCAGGAAGTCGATGAGGCGGTTCGCAAGGATCGGCTCGAGACGATCATGCAGCGCTATGGCCGCTGGATCATCGCCGCCGCCATCGCGGCGTTGCTGGCGTTCGGCGGCTATCTTTATTGGAGCCACCATCAGGAAAGCGTGCGGGGCGAAAAGGCGGAGGAACTGCTGGCAGCCTTTGAAAAGGCCGCCACGAACCAGCCGACCGCTGCGGCGAGCGAGCTCAAGGCACTCGAAGCAGGCAATGATGCGACCTACCGCGCCTCCGCGCTGATCCAGCAAGGCAATATGAAGGCCGCTTCGGGCGACTTGAAGGGCGCCGCCGCGATCATGGCCAGGGTTGCCGCCGACACCAAGCTCGACCCCGCGATGCGCGACCTGGCGCTGATCCGCCAAACGGCGCTGGAGTTCGACACGCTGAAACCCGAAACGGTCATCGCACGCATGAAGCCGATGGTCGATGCCAAGGATCCGGTGTCGAGCCTGTTCCCCAGTGCCGCCGAATTGACGGCGATCGCACATTATCAGCTCGGCCAGTTCGACAAGGCGGGCGCGCTTTACGGCCGTATCGCCAAATTGCCCGATGTGCCGAAGTCGTTGCAGTCGCGGACAGTGCAGATGGCGGGGATGCTGGGCGTCGATGCCGTTGCCGACCGCGCGTCGGAAAGCGCTGCGATGGATAAAAAGGGCAATGCTGCGCCGAAGGTAGCGGCAGCCGGTAAAGCTGAGGAAGCCAATTAATATGCGGAAGACGCGTTACGGACTTTATGCGGCGCTGCTGGCGCTGCCGCTCGCGGGTTGTGGTGTGATCAAGGGCGATGGCGGACCCAAGACCCCGACGGTGGGCGAACGCGTGTCGATCCTGTCCAACGACAACAGCATCAAGGTCGACCCGGCAACCGAATCGGTTGCGGTCGTGCTGCCCGAACCGGTTGTGAATGCCAATTGGACGCAGTCGGGCGGCAACGCCTCGAAATCCATGGGTCATTTGGCGCTCGGAGCGACACGCAGCCAGATATGGCAGGCGGATATCGCCGGCGGCACCAACAAGCAGCGGCTCGCCGCATCGCCGGTGATTGCTGACAATCGTCTGTTCGTCGTCGGCACCGATGCCGTCGTGACCGCGCTTGCCGCCGATACCGGCGCCCCGCTGTGGCGGACGCCGATCGGCAGCACTGGCAAGGATTATAAGGACTCGCTGTTCGGCGGCGGCGCCGGGGTCGACGGGTCGGTCGTTTATGCAACGAGCGGCGCGGGCGATGTTGCGGCGCTGAACGTTGCCGATGGATCGGTGATCTGGAAGGTGAAGCCCGCGGGCCCGCTGCGCGGCGCGCCGACGATTGCCTTTGGTGGCGTCTATGTCGTCAGCCAGGACAATCAGATCATCGCGCTCAACAGCGCAAATGGCGCGGTGCTGTGGCAGGCGACGGCGTCGCTCGAAGCCGGAAGCATCTTCGGCGCCGGGTCGCCTGCCGCGGGGCAGGGAACGATCGTCGCCGGTTTCTCGTCGGGTGAGGTTCAGGCCTATCGCTATGAAAATGGCCGCGACCTGTGGGAAGATGCACTGGCGCGCACCTCGATGGCGCTGTCGGTGTCGACACTGACCGACGTCGATGCCGATCCGGTGATCGACCGCGGCCACGTTTTTGCGCTCGGTCAGGGCGGCCGCATGGCGAGCTATGAGCTCGTCACCGGCCAGCGCAGCTGGGAAATTTCGATCGCGGGCATCTCGACCCCCTATGTGGTGGGTGAGTGGGTCTATGCGATGACCGACGACGGCAAATTGCTTTGCGTCGCCCGCGGTTCGGGCAAGGTGCGCTGGCTGCAGCAGCTTGCGCGCTTCCGTATCGAAACCGACAAGAAAAAGAAGGATCCGATCCGCTGGACCGGGCCCGTTCTGGCTGGCGGGCGGTTGATCGCGGTCAATAGCGAAGGTACGCTGGCCGAATATTCGCCGACCGATGGTTCGCTGTTGGGGTCGACCGAATTCAAGACGCCGCTGTCGCAGGCACCGGTGGTCGCGAACAATATTTTGTATATTTTGGCAGACGACGGACGCATCACGGCCTGGCGCTAAGGCGCTCGGGCCGGGGCGGGCCCGGCGCAACACAGGGATAATATCATGGCGCGATCCACGACGATCGCCATTGTCGGTCGGCCGAATGTCGGCAAATCGACTTTGTTCAACCGGCTTGTCGGCAAACGTCTGGCGTTGGTCGACGACCAGCCGGGCGTAACGCGCGACCGGCGCGAAGGTGACGGGCAATTGCTCGGCCTGACCTTTGGTATCGTCGACACCGCAGGGTTCGAGGATCAGGATGCGGCGACGCTTCCCGGCCGGATGCGCGTGCAGACGGAAAAGGCCGTGCGCGAGGCCGATGCCGCGCTGTTCATGATCGACGGCCGCGCTGGCGTGACACCGCTCGACGAGGAAATCGCGCGCTGGCTGCGCAGTGAGAACACGCCGATCATTCTTGTCGTCAACAAGGCCGAGGGCAGGCAGGGCGAAGACGGGCTGATGGAGTCCTACTCGCTGGGTTTCGACAATCCGGTGGCGATCAGCGCCGAACATGGCGGCGGGATGGTCGAACTGTTCGACGCCCTGCGCCCGATCGTCGAACCCGATGGCCAGGTCGAGGATGAGGACGTCGGCGGCGAAGACGACGAGGAAAATCTCGGCCCGATGAAGCTCGCGATTGTGGGCCGTCCGAATGCCGGCAAATCGACGCTGATCAACCGCATGATCGGCGAAGACCGGCTGATCACCGGACCCGAGGCGGGGATTACCCGCGATTCGATCCGCGTCGAATGGCAGTGGGAAAAGGATGGCGAAATCCATCCGATCCAGCTGTTCGACACCGCCGGGATGCGCAAGCGCGCCAAGGTGCAGGACAAGCTGGAGAAGCTGTCGGTGATGGACGCGCTCCATGCGGTCGATTTCGCCGAGGTCGTGGTGTTGCTGCTCGACGCCACCAAAGGTCTTGAAGCACAGGATCTGCACATTGCCGACCGCGTGCTGCAGGAAGGCCGCGCGCTGATCGTCGCGCTCAACAAATGGGATATCGCGGAGGACCCGTCGTCGTTGTTCAACGGCGTGCGCGCCGCGCTCGAAGACGGGCTCAGCCAGGTCAAGGGCGTGCCGGTGCTCAGCATTTCGGGTGCGACGGGGAAGGGGATCGATACGCTGATCCGCGTCGCCTTCGAACAGCGCGAAATCTGGAACAACCGCGTTTCGACCGCCCGGCTCAACCGCTGGTTCGAAAATGCCGTCGAAACCAACCCGCCGCCGGCCCCCGGCGGCAAACGGATCAAGCTGCGCTATGTCACGCAGGCGCGCACGCGGCCGCCGACCTTCGTCGTATTCGGCACCCGCACCGATGCGCTGCCCGGCAGCTATACGCGCTATCTGGTCAACGGCCTGCGCAAGGAAATGGGGTTTCAGGGCGTGCCGATCCGGATGAACTTCCGCAACTCGCGCAACCCCTATGACGAATGACGACGCCTGAGGCCGAAGGCGCTCTGGTCGTCGACGCGCGCGGGATGCGCTGTCCGTGGCCGGCGCTTCGGCTGGCGCGCGCGATGCGCGATGCGCCGCACGTCCTGCTGATCGCCGACGATCCCCAGGCCGTGCGCGAGGTTTCCGCGCTGGCAAGCGAGCATGGCTGGCGGGTCGAGGCCGGGCCTGTGACCGATGGCGCGGAGCGGTGGGACGTCCGCCGCGCCTGACCCGAAATGACGCATTATTTTGCTGCTATGGCTGAGCGGCGTAACGTCTTTTTTACCGCCTTTGGGGCAGGGGTGGTCGGGGACCACTGACCAAATTGCACACCAAGGGACGGAACATTGGACGAAATCCTGGTCGATTGGGATGAGTTTCGCGCAACGCGCACCCAATTGGGTGCGGCATTTGTGCGGATATTGGGCTATTTTCGCGAAGACGGGACCAAGTCGGTCGCCGCGATCGAGGACGCCATGCGCGCCCGTGATGCGCGCGGGCTCGTCATGCCCGCGCACACGCTGAAAAGCGAAGCGCGCCAGTTCGGTGCCGAACGGCTGGGTGCGCTCGCCGAAGATATCGAGGTGTTTGCGCGCCATTGCATCGAAAGCCAGACCAGCCCGGAGGAATATCTGCCGCGTGTCGTGACGCTGCGCCCGCTGTTCGAAGAAACACTGGGCGCGCTGGAGCGCGAGGCGAACCCGCTGGTCCAGCGGCGCGCGACGGGTTTTGGACGCGCCGTAATCAGCTAGGCTGCCGCGCGCCGCATCGGCTGCAGCGCCCCGCGCGCGAGGCTGCGCCATAACCATTCCAGCGGGCCATAGAGGAAGCGGTCGAGCCAGGGTTTCGACCAGATCAGCATTGCCGCCGCGCCGCCGATGACGAACAGATAGAGCGTCATCCGGTCGACCGATCCGAACAATCCCAGGCCATAGCCGTAGAAGATGCTCGTCATCACGATGCTGGTGCCGATATAGTTGGAAAAGGCCATACGGCCCGCCGCTGCAACGCGCGCCATCCATGCGCTGCTGGCGCAGCGCTGGATCAGCAGCACGAACAGCGCGGCATAGCCGATCGTCATCATCAACCGCCCCGGTCCTGCCCAGGCGAGAAACGCGTTGATCGAGACAAGGCTGTCGAAGCCCGAACGCCACTGGATCCATGTCACCAACAGCGTGAGCAACAGCCCCGGCGGCAGCCAGCGGAGCGCGGCGCGGCGATAATCGGCGCTCGCCCAGGCTCCGGTTAGGAAACCGTTCCGGAACAGCGCCATGCCGATCATCATGAGCGGCAGGGTTTCGAGGAAATTCATCACCAGCATGATGAGCGGGCTGCCCGCATGGTCGAGGCGCTCGGCCAGTATCGGGAGATAGTCGCCGCGATAGAGGCTGAGTTCCTCGGCGACATCCTCGTCCATGCTGGCATATTCGGCGCGGATCGTGCGGCCGGCCTCGGCCAGCTCGGTCGGTGACGATGCTGAGTCGGCCGCGCGCGCTGCGGCGAGTTGCGCCCCGAAGATCAGCGACATGATGGCGACGCCGAGCGTGAACAGGCAGATCGCCCATTGGATCAGGCGGCGCGCTTCCCAATCGCGAAAACGAAAGGCAACGCAGCCGACGGCGGCATAGAGGAACAATATGTCGCCCCACCAGATGAAGAAATAATGGCTGAGGCCAAAAATCGCGAGCCACGCCATGCGGCGATGATGGACCGAGGCGGGGTCCTTGCCCGATGCTTGGGCGCGGTCGACGATCAGCAACATGCTCGCCCCGAAGAGAATCGAGAACAGCCCGCGCATCTTCCCGTCGAACAGGATGAAGCCCAGCGCCCATGCGGTCATGTCCGATGCCGTTTCGCCGCCATAGGCCCGGGGCGTGACATAGGCCATTTCGGGCATGGCAAAGGCGACGATGTTCATCGCGACAATGCCCATCACGGCAAAGCCCCGCAGAGCGTCGAGGGCGATGAGCCGGGGCGCCGCAACTTCTCTATCTTCGCGCATATCGTCCCTTGCTGTGTTGTGAAGGTATAACAGTGAAGGCATGATGCGGTCCAGCCCATTAAAGCATTATTGACATCTTTGTCAGTAATGCTAGATCGTCATCATTACGTGATTCGCCGGAGCCCCCCAATGACCCCCACCATTTTCTCGCATCCCGATCGCAAGCCCGCGAAATTTCGCCCGTTCAAGGCGATCGCGCATTTTCGCAAGCTCATCAAGGATAAGGAAGATACCGAACAGGTCTTCCACATCTTCGAGAATTTGCCGCGCAAGGGCTTCTTCGATGACGCGCGTGCGTTTGTTGAAAGCGAAATGGGCCAGCGGTTGATGGCCAGCGAGCCCTATCTGCCCGACCTGCTCGACGATCATGCATGGATCGACGCGCTGCCCGAGGGCAGCGTCGGCCACGCTTATGTCACCTTCATGCGCCGCGAAGGCCTGTCGGCGGCGGGCCTCGTCGCCGAGAGCGACAAGATGGGCCGTCCGCAGTTCGACGATCAACTGCAATGGTATGGCAATCGCCTGCGCGACACGCACGACCTGTTCCACATTCTGACCGGCTATGGCCGCGACGCGCTGGGCGAACAATGCGTGCTGGGCTTCACCTATGGCCAGACCGGCAATTACGGCAATTTCTTCATCGCCTATGCGGGCGGTTATGAGGTCAAGCGCAGCATCAAGAGCGATGCGCCGGTAATGGGCGCGATTCGCCAGGGTCAGCGCAACGGCAAGGCAGCGAAGGCAATCATCGAGCAGGATATTCGCTCGCTGCTCGCTGAACCGCTCGAAGCCGCACGCGCCCGGCTCGGGATTGCAAAGCCCACGCTCTATGAAGAAGCGCACCGCGCATATCGGGGCCGCGGCATCGATCCGTACAACTTCCTCGCCTCGCAGGCCGCAGCGGCTTGATTGTTGATCCTTCCCGTCGCGCAGCGATGGGGAGGATTTATCAGCTCAGCTTTGCGATCAGCGCCTGCGCCGCTGCGGGATTGCGGACCTTCGCGCCGGATATGAAGAAGATATAGGCGTCGCGGTCGCCCGCTGCCCAGTCGCGGACTTGTTTTGCCCAGCCGTCCAGCGCCTTCTCATCATAGCCGGTTTCGACATCTTCCTGACTGCGTTGCAGGCGCGCATAGGTGAAATCGGCGGTCTGTTCGTCGATGCACGGGAATTCGTCGCTGTCGGCATAGACGATTGCCATGTTCCGCTCGCGCAACATGTCGACAAAGGCGTGATCGCGGAAGCTTTCATCGCGGACCTCGATCGCATGACGGAGCGGCAAACCGTCCTGCGTCTCGGGCAGCAGGTCGAGGAAGCCCGCGAAATCGTCACGATCGAACTTCTTCGTCGCCATGAATTGCCAGTGGATCGGACCGAGCCGGTCGCCGAGCCGGGTCAGGCCTTGCGTCAGGAATTTCTCGATCGACCCCGCGCCCTCTTTCAACACCTTGCGGTTGGTCGTGAAGCGGGAAGCTTTGACGCTGAACTGGAAGCCGTCGGGCACGGAATCGGCCCAATTGGCGAAGGTTTCGGGTTTCTGGCTGCCATAATAGGTGCCGTTGATTTCGATGCCCGTCAGATGCTGGCCGGCATATTCCAGCTCGCGTTTTTGCGCGAGACCGGCGGGGTAGAAGGCGCCGCGCCAAGGCTCATAGGTCCAGCCGCCGATTCCGACATGGATGCTCATCGGTTCTTCTCCTTCAGTGTCACCCGACGATTGCTGTCAGTCTGGGCACTCTAGATCGGAACGCGGTGGATAAATATCGTCATTGCGAGCGGAGCGAAGCAATCTCCAGCTATCGGCCTTACCCAAGGTCGAGAGCTGGGGATTGCCGCGTCGCCTTCGGCTCCTCGCAATGACGGTTGTCGTTAAGCCAGCGCGGCGTCGGCGCCCATCAGGGTCGGGAAGAAGCCTTCGTGCGCGCTGCGAAGTTCCGCCAGCGTCACGCTATGGTCGCTCTCGGGCAGTTCAAAGACGATGCGGTCCTTGATCGTGCGGCCAATCGGATCGACCGGCACGTCGGCGCGGCCTGCGGCATCGAGGAAGTCGGCAAGGCAGGTGTCGCAGACGGTGACCAGATACAGGCCCTGATCTTCGCCGAAGAAGCTTTCGGCGATGCCGAAGGGCTGTTCTTCGCTGACCATCACTCCGATATCGGACTTCAGCGCCATTTCGGCGAGGGTCACCGCGATGCCGCCGTCGGAGACGTCGTGACAGGCGGTGATCCAGCCCGCGTTGATTGCGTGGCGGATGAAATCGCCGGTGCGGCGTTCGGCCTTCAGGTCGACGGGCGGCGGCGGGCCTTCCTCGCGGCCGAGGATTTCGCGCAGCCACACCGACTGGCCAAGATGGCCGGCGCGTTCGCCGACCGCAAGGACGATGTCGCCGGTGCGTTTGAAGCCGATGCCGACCGCCTTGTTCAGATCCTCGATCACGCCGACGCCGCCGATCGCGGGGGTCGGCAGGATGGCGCTGCCGCCGCCGGTCGCCTTGGATTCATTGTAGAGGCTGACGTTGCCCGACACGATCGGATAGTCGAGTGCGATGCACGCCTGCGCCATGCCGTCGAGGCAACCGGTGATCTGGCCCATGATTTCCGGGCGCTGCGGATTGGCGAAGTTCAGGCAGTTGGTGATCGCGAGCGGCGTCGCGCCGACCGCGCTGATGTTGCGCCAGGTTTCGGCGACCGCCTGCTTGCCGCCCTCGACGGGGTCGGCGTAGCAATAGCGCGGGGTGCAGTCGGTCGACATGGCGAGCGCGCGGTTGGTGCCGTGGATGCGGACGAGCGCGGCGTCGCCGCCGATCTGCACCGTGTCGCCGCCGACCTGGCTGTCATATTGTTCCCAGATCCAGCGGCGGCTGGCGATATCGGGGGTGCCCATCAATGTCTTTAGGTCCGCCGCAACGTCCCTGGTCTCCGGGACATTGGTCAGTTCGGGCTGCTTCGGGGTCGGAACATGCGGGCGATCATAGAGCGGCGCATCGTCGGCGAGCGGAGCGAGCGGAATGTCGCAGACGATCTCGCCATGATGTTCCAGCACCATGCGGCCGGTGTCAGTGACGGTGCCGATGACCGCGAAGTCGAGTTCCCATTTCTCGAAGATCGCTTTCGCGAACTCTTCCTTGCCGGGCTTGAGCACCATCAGCATGCGTTCCTGCGATTCGGACAGCATCATTTCATAGGTGGTCATATTGGCTTCGCGCTGCGGCACATCGTCCATCTTGAGATGGAGGCCGACGCCGCCCTTCGACGCCATTTCGACCGACGAGGAGGTGAGGCCCGCAGCGCCCATGTCCTGGATCGCGACGATCGCGTCCGACGCCATCAGTTCGAGGCACGCCTCGATCAGCAATTTTTCGGTGAACGGATCGCCGACCTGCACGGTCGGGCGCTTTTCCTCGGCATCCTCGCCAAAGTCCGCGGAGGCCATGGTCGCGCCGTGAATGCCGTCGCGGCCGGTCTTCGACCCGACATAGACAATCGGATTGCCGATGCCCGATGCGGCCGAATAGAAAATCTTGTCCTGTTCGGCGACGCCGACGGTCATCGCGTTGACGAGGATATTGCCGTCATAGGCCTTGTGGAAATTGACCTCGCCGCCGACGGTCGGAACGCCGACGCAATTGCCATAGCCGCCGATGCCGTGGACGACGCCCGAGATGAGATGCTTCATCTTGGGATGATCGGGGCGGCCGAAACGCAGGGCGTTGAGGTTGGCGACCGGGCGCGCGCCCATGGTGAACACGTCGCGCAAGATGCCGCCGACCCCGGTCGCTGCACCCTGATAGGGTTCGATATACGACGGGTGGTTGTGGCTCTCCATCTTGAAGATCGCGGCGAGCTTCTTGCCGCCAGCGCCTTCGCCAATGTCGATCACACCGGCATTTTCGCCGGGGCCGCAGATTACCCAAGGCGCCTCGGTGGGGAGTTTCTTCAAATGGAGGCGCGAGCTTTTATAGCTGCAATGCTCCGACCACATCACCGAGAAGATGCCGAGTTCGACGAGATTGGGTTCGCGCCCGATGGCGTGCAGTACACGCTCATACTCTTCGGGCGACAGCCCGTGCTCGGCGACGATCTCGGGGGTGATAGCGGATGTGTTTTGGGTCATGGCGCGCCTTTAGCCGCGTGCGCGCGATAGGAACAGACCCCATGAAGCCCTTTTTGGGCAATATGGGGTCTGAATCCGGCTTTGGGCGTCAGCGTGCGGCGAGGACCGTCGCGGGGGTGGTGAGCGGTTTGACGTCGCGCAGCGCGAAATCGACCTGTTGAGTGCCCACGGTGCCGCGAACGCGGCGTTCGCCGACGCGCAGCCGGAACGGCTTGCCGGAGCGTTCGTCAATCCCGCTGATGACGCGCGAATTTCCGCTCTGGGTGACGGTGTAGCTGTAAATATTGCCGGCATGTTCGAAGCGCCGTGCCGCCGTATCGTCGGTCTGGGCGATGGCGGGGGAGGCCGCGAACAGGGTGATTGCGGAAAGAAGAAGCGCGGTTTTCATGATGCAAGTCCTTGTTTTGAGAACAATACTTGCCTTTAAGCCCTCTCGTTATTGTGCGGTGCAACATGACTGGCCGATGGGGCGCCGACAATTGCAAAAAATGGAAACGCGATTGCGCCGAAGCGATGCCGCTCAATGGCCTGCGGCGGTCATGATCTGGCGGTTGGCGCCCGCCCATGCCGCCGTCAGTGCGAGCGCTGCATAGGCGCCGAGCATCGTCGCGGGGATGGCGAGCGAATAGACGGGCTCTTTCGGGCCGAACCAGTCGATGGCCTGAGCAAGGGCGAGCAGCGCGACCAATATCCAGAAGCGGATGTCGCCCGCAGGGGCTCGCGTTCGCATTTTATAATAGAAAAGCGCGCCGCCGATGAGTGCGGCTTCCAGCGGCATTGCGATCGCGGGGTGATTCCACAGCCCGAGTCCCAGTTTTGGCGGCGGCCCGAACAGGGTGAGGTCGGGGATGTGAACGAGCAGGTCGATGAACCAGTGCGAGGCGACGACGAGTGCGGCGCCGATGGCAGCGGCGCGCCGCCGCGTTGCGACCCAGACGAGCGCGCCGAACAGCAGGCTCCAGAGCAAAGCCCCGGCGAGGCTGTGCGTATAGGGCATGTGATAAAGGTCCATCGGGTTCATCGCGGTGATGCCGGGGACGATCCGCATCGCCTCCACCTCCGGGATCAGCAGCGCGGCAAAGCCGATATCGACAAGCTGGGCTGCGACGAACAGGGTTCCGAGCCCCGCCGCTTGTGGGCGCGCGGCAGCGACCAGTGCCGGTGCGAAATGGCCGATGAACATGGACGGAGCCTATCGCGGCGCGAAGCGACGTCAAGCTTGACCGCAAGGGGGCGAAAAGGCCAAAGCGGGGGGATGACCGACACCGCCGAAACGCCTGCCGCCCCTGCCATCGCCTCGCTGTCGTTCGAGGCCGCGATGGGCGAACTCGAATCGATCGTGCGGCGGCTGGAAAGCGGCGATGTCAGCCTTGAGGAATCGGTGACGCTGTATGAGCGTGGCCACGCGCTGCGCGCACATTGCGAGGCGCGTCTTGCCGCGGCGCAGGCACGCATCGAACAGGTCAGCCTGAACGCCGATGGCCGGCCGGCGGGAACCACGCCCTTCGGCGAGAGCTGAACCGATGGCGGCGTCCGTCGATGGTGATCGGAGTGGGTCGGTGCATCTGATCGATGCTGCGCAGGTTGAGGTGGCGGACGGGATCGACCGCCTGTTCGAACAATATCTGACGGTTCCGGCCGACCCGCGCGGACCGCTTTACGAAGCGATGCGCTACGCGGCGATTGCCGGCGGAAAGCGGCTGCGCCCGCTGCTCGTTCGCGCTGCGGGCGACCTGTTCCATGTCGATCGCAACTCGTCGCTTCAGGTCGGCGCGGCGGTCGAGGCGATGCACGTTTATTCGCTGATCCACGACGATCTGCCGTGCATGGACGATGACGATATGCGCCGCGGCAAGCCGACGGTGCACCGGGCGTATGGCGAGGCGACGGCGGTGCTCGCGGGCGATTCGCTCCACGCGCTGGCGTTCGAATGGCTGTGCGATCCGGTAACCCACGGCGATCCCTTTGTGCGCGGCGAATTGCTGCTCGAACTCGCACGCGCGGCGGGACCGGCGGGCATGGCGGGCGGCCAGATGATGGATCTTGCCGCTGAAACATCGCATTTCGACCTGCCGACGGTCACGCGGCTGCAACAGCTCAAGACCGGGGCGCTGATCGCCTTTTCGGTCGAGGCGGGCGCGATCCTCGGGCGGATTTCCGCCGAAGGCCGGCGGCCGCTGCGCGCCTATGCGCGCGACATTGGCCTCGCCTTCCAGATCGCCGACGACATCATGGACGTCGAGGGCGACGAGGCGCTGGCGGGCAAGGCGCTGCACAAGGATGAGGCCGCGGGCAAGGCGACCTTCGTCACCCTGATGGGGCTCGAACGCGCGCGCGAACAGGCGAGCATGCTGGTCGATCAGGCGATCGCCCATCTGGCGGCCTATGGCGAAGAGGCGGCGCTGCTGCGCGCGATCGCTTATTATGTGGTGGAAAGGGACCGTTGATGCGCATTGGGGTTTATCCCGGAACGTTCGATCCGATCACGCTCGGGCATATGGACATCATCCGCCGCGGCGCGAAGCTGGTCGACCGGCTGGTCGTCGGGGTCACCACCAACATCACCAAATCGCCGATGTTCGACGATGACGAACGCATCGCGATGGTGCGGAGCGAAGTCGAGACGATCGACGGCGATATCCGCGTCGTCGGTTTCAATTCGCTGCTGATGGATTTCGCGACACGCGAGGGCGCGAGCGTCATCGTCCGCGGGCTGCGCGCCGTCGCCGATTTCGAATATGAGTATCAGATGGCGGGGATGAACCAGCAGCTCAACGACAGCATCGAAACCGTCTTTCTGATGGCCGATGTCGGATTGCAGCCGATCGCGTCGCGACTGGTCAAGGAAATCGCGATTTTCGGCGGCGATATCCGCAAATTCGTGACCCCGGTCGTGCGCGACGCGGTGGTCGGCCGCATTGCCGAGCGCGGCCTGCTTCAGGGCGAACGTTGACACCAATCATTGAGCGTTCAGCTTTTTCCCGCTAGGTCGCGGCAAATGGGGCGCAAACCAGATTTAATTGCAAAGGCCGATCCAGCATGAAATTCACCTTCCGCCCCTTGATGTTGACGGCGATGGCGTTCGGTCTCGCGGTTTCGGCCGCCGCGCAGGATGCGCCGCCCGCGCCCTCGCCCGATCCCGAAGCCACCACGGCGCCGCCGGCCGAAGCACCGCCGGTGCCCGTTGACGCTCCGGCGTCGGCGCCGGCTCAACCCGCGCCCGCGACGGCGGAAACGCCTGCTGCACCGCCGGCGATGACCTTCGACCAGTTTGTGAACAATCCCGAGTATATGCTCAATATAGACCTGTCGACGGGCGGCCGGGTCGTGATCCAGCTCTATCCGAATGTCGCACCGAACCATGTCGATCGGATCAAGCAGCTGGCGCGTGCCGGCTTTTACGACGGTGCGAAATTCCACCGCGTGATCGACGGCTTCATGGCACAGACGGGCGACCCGACGGCGACGGGGCAGGGTGGCTCGCAGCTTCCCGACCTCAAGGCCGAATTCAACGCGGTGCCGCATCTGCGCGGGACGGTTTCGATGGCGCGTGCCGAAAGCGAGGACAGCGCCAACAGCCAGTTCTTCATCATGCTCCAGCCGCGTTTCGCGCTCGACAATCGCTACACCGCCTTCGGCCGCGTCGTGTCGGGAATGCAATATGTCGACGCGATCCAGAAGGGCGAACCGCCCGCGGTGATGTCGCGCATGGTGCAGGTCTCGGTCGCCGCCGACAACAAGCCGATGCCGCCTGCGTCGATGCTGACCGAAGCACCGGCGGCACCGCCTGCCGCCGACATTTCGGTCGATCAGCTCAACGCGCCGATCCGCTGAGCCCGGGACGCGCCGGAACCGTTAAGCACCCTTATGCGCGTCGACGCCTTCGATTTTGACCTGCCACCCGAGCGTATTGCGCTGCGCCCGGCCCGCCCGCGCGACAGTGCGCGGATGCTGGTGGTGGGCGGCGGCGCGATGACCGATGCCGGGGTCGGCGACCTGCCGTCCTGGCTGCGCCCCGGCGACTGTCTGGTCTTCAACGATACCCGCGTCATTCCCGCGCAGCTCGAAGGAAAACGCGGCGACGCCCGTATCGGCGCCACTCTCCACAAGCGCATCGACCTTCGCCGCTGGCAGGCTTTCATCCGCAACGCCAAACGGCTGCGCGTCGGCGAGACGGTCGATTTCGGGGCGGGGGTGTCGGCGGTTGCCGAGGATCGGCTCGCCGACGGCAGCTTCATCCTCGCCTTTGCGGGCGACGAGCCCGTCGAAGTACTGCTCGAGCGTGCCGGAACGATGCCGCTGCCGCCCTATATTGCGGGCAAGCGCGCGACCGACGCCGACGACCGGTCGGATTATCAGACGATTTTCGCGCGCGAAGATGGAGCGGTCGCGGCGCCGACAGCAGCGCTGCATTTTACCCCCGAACTGCTCGATGCGTTGGCCAAAGCAGGTATCACGACCGAGACGCTGACCTTGCACGTCGGCGCGGGAACCTTCCTGCCGGTGAAGGCCGACGATACCGAAGATCATGTGATGCACGCCGAATGGGGCCGCATCGACGCCGACACCGCCGCGCGGCTCAATGCGGTGCGCGCCAAGGGCGGGCGGGTGATCGCGGTTGGCACCACCAGCCTGCGTGTGCTTGAGAGCGCGACGGGCGAGGATGGCGTGATCGCGCCCTTCGCGGGCGACACCGCGATCTTCATCACGCCGGGCTATCGTTTTCGCGCGATCGACGGGTTGATGACCAATTTCCACCTGCCCAAATCGACCTTGTTCATGCTGGTCAGCGCGCTGATGGGGCTCGACGTGATGCAGGCGGCCTATGCCCATGCGATTGCAAGCGAGTATCGCTTTTACAGCTATGGCGACGCCAGTCTGTTGCTTCCGGGCTAAAGCGCCTTTTGTCTCGCCCACTGGAGTCCGCCTTCGGACAAGCACCAGACATTATTGTCGACGGCCTCTTTAATTCCGATGCTGTTCGTGCTGAGTTTGGCGAAGCACCTTCTTCTATTGGACACTGGTGGAAGAAATGCCTCTGTCGATCATTTCGGGTCGCTGGGGTGAGGTGATGGGAGTTGGTTCGATATGAAAATCCTGCTCGTCCTGATCTTTGCGCCGCTGATCGCGCTGGTCCTGTTCTATTTCCTCTTCCCCGGTCGGCTCGTCGCCATGGGCCGTGCCTTGCTGCGCCGGCGCGGCGGGATGGTGCAGAAGAGCGTCACCGTCGATGGACGCGTATGGCCCTATCTGGAAGGCGGCGATCCGGCGAAGCCATTGCTGCTGCTCGTCCATGGTTTTGCGGGCGATAAGGACAATTGGTCGATGATCGCGCCCTATTTGACGCGCGACTATCATGTCATCGCCCCCGATCTGCCGGGCTTTGGCCAGAATGAGCGCAACCCCGAGCTCGCCTATGACATCGCGGCGCAGACGCAGCGGCTGAAAGCCTTTGCCGATGCACTGGGACTCGACCGTCCGCATCTGGGCGGCAACAGCATGGGTGGCTGGATCGCGCTACGCTATGCGATGGATTATCCGGACGCGCTTTCCAGCCTGATCCTGCTCAACAATGCCGGGGTCAACGGCGCCAACGAAAGCGACCTGCAGAAACAGGCGGCGAATGAGGATTATAATCCGCTGGTCATTGCCAATCTGGCCGACGCCGACCGGCTGGTGGCGATGGTCGTCCATAAGCCGCCGCATATCCCGGCGCGGCTGAAGCCGGTTTTCTATGCCGACGCGCTCAAATATCGCGACCAGCTAGACCATATTTTCTGGGTCATCGCGACCGAGGGACGCGACCATCCGCTCAACGGCCGGCTGGGCGAGGTGAAAGCGCCGACGCAGATCATCTGGGGTCGCCACGACCGGCTGATCGACGTGAGCTGCGTGCCGGTACTCGAAGCCGGGATTGCGGGCAGCACATCGCATATCTTCGAACATGTCGGCCATGTTCCGATGATCGAGGATCCGAAAGCGACAGCGGCGGTGATGAAGAGCTTTTTGGGGACGCAAAGTCCGTCGTCACCCCGGACTTGATCCGGGGCCTGCCTTCCTGAAGGAAAAGGCGGGTGTGGGGTCAAGCCCGGCATGACGAGAGATTACAGCTTCACGCGGAGGCGCGGAGAAGGATGAGATTCGCGCAGAGGCGCAGAGAAGGGGAAGAACGGCGAAGCCGCCGATAATCTCTTCACTCTTGCCTGGCGTCTCCGCGGCTCCGCGTGAACCAAAATCTCTGCGTCCTCTGCGCCTCTGCGCGCATTTATTCCTGCCTCCGCCGCAATGGATGCCGGATTAGGTCCGGCATGACGAAGAGAGGGAAGGGGCTTCTTGCCAAGCGTCGATTCGGGCGTCAGTCTCCCAAAAAAGGCAGGGAGAAAGCGATGCGGTTGAAGGTCGGGCTGCTGGGTGGGGGCAGTTGGGGGACGACGGTGGCCTCGGTGGTGTCGCGCAACGCGCCGATCACATTGTGGGCGCGCGATGCCGGGACGGTTTCGGATATCAACACGCACCGCGAGAATCGCAAATATCTGCCCGGCATCACGCTTCCCGCCGCGCTGCGGGCGACGAACGATATGGCGGAGGTGGTGGCGGGCGCCGACGTGCTGGTCATGGGCGTGCCCTCGCACAGCTTTCGCGGCGTGCTGGAGGAGGCGCGGGCACATCTTCGGCCGTGGGTGCCGGTGATCAGCCTGACCAAGGGGCTCGAGCTGTCGTCGGGCAAGCGGATGACCGAATTGATCGAAGAGGTGCTGCCCGGCCATCCTGTGGGCGTCCTCACCGGCCCCAATCTGGCGCGCGAGATCATGACGGGCCAAGCGGCGGCGAGCGTGTTGTCGATGGAGGACGAGATTGTCGTCCGCGCGCTTCAGCCGGTGTTTCATTCGGGACTGTTCCGGGTCTACACGAACACCGACCGGCTGGGCTGCGAGCTGGGCGGGGTGCTCAAAAATATCATCGCGATCGCGGTCGGTATGGGCGACGGGCAGGGGGCGGGCGACAATACAAGGTCGGCGCTGATGACGCGGGGACTCGCCGAAATCACCCGGCTGGGGGTCGCGATGGGCGGCCGGCCCGAAACCTTTGCCGGGCTGACGGGCATGGGCGATCTGATCGCGACCTGCACCAGCCCCTTGTCGCGCAACCGCCATGTCGGGGTCGAACTCGGCAAGGGGCGCAAGATCGACGAGATCATCGCGGGGATGAATATGGTCGCCGAAGGGGTGAAGAGCGCACCGACGGTGATCGCGCTCGCCGAAAAACATGGCCTCGTGATGCCGATCGCGCAGGATGTGTTCGATGTAACCCAAGGCATACGCACCGCGCAGGAGGTGTTTCGGGGATTGCTGCGCTCGGCCGTGGGGGACGAGGCGCATCCGGGGTAGTCCATTTTTCATCGTCATTGCGAACGGAGCGAAACACTCTCCAGCCATCGGCTCCGCGTAAGGGCGATGGATGGGCATTGCGGCGTCGCTTTCACTCCGCGCAACGACGGTATTGGCAGATGCTGACCGAATTTCCGCCATCGTCCGTGCTTTTTCACCGATGAACCGCGAATATATCGGCGCTTTGCTTCGTTTCTTCTCCGACGCCCCGCAACGGGTGTTCAATCAGGAGATGGACGATGAAAAAATGGGCCACCCTCGCAATTTTAATGGCTCTCCCCGCCAGCGTTACCGCCGCAGTTCCCTATGGCTCTATGCCGCCGGGCTTCGACGCGCCGAACATTCGCACCGCCCCGATCGCGGGCGTCGTCAACAAGGCCTGGTATAATTATCGCGCCGATATTCTCGAGGCCGAAAAGGAGCTGACGAGCGATTTGCGTCACGCCACCGACCGCGAAGATCGTTGGGATGCGTGGGATGAATGGACGGTCGAAGTGACCGATGCCGACAAGGATTACACCAAGGAGATGCGCAAAAAAGGCTATCGTAGCGGCCGTGTGACCGTCGGGGGATAGGCTTGTTTGCGCTTGCCCGGACCTTGCTCCGGGTCGCAAGGGAAGGGCGGGTGTCATGGGCGCCCGCCCTTTCTGCGTGTGGATGAGGCGTATGTCGGGACACGGCTAAAGCCCTCTCCCTTTGGGAGAGGGTTGGGTGAGGGTGTGTGAGGTTCGTAACCGGCAGTTTCCGTAATCTGCCGGCGATCCCCTCACCCAACTTCGACTAGGTTGCTACGCAACCAAGCCTGCGTATCCCTCTCCACCCCAATTCGCCACACCCACATGTCGCCGCGTCAGTAGCTCCGCGGCATCCCCAGCACATGTTCAGCCACATAGGACAGGATCATGTTCGTGCTGATCGGCGCGACCTGATAGAGGCGCGTTTCGCGGAATTTGCGTTCGATGTCATATTCGGCGGCGAAGCCGAAGCCGCCGTGGGTCTGGATGCACGCCTCGCCCGCGGCCCAGCTGGCTTCGGCGGCGAGCATCTTGGCCATATTGGCCTCGGCGCCGGCATTTTCACCGGCCTCATATTTGGCGATACCGTCGTGGACGAGCAGTTCGGCAGCGCGCATCTGGGCATAGGCGCGCGCAATCGGGAACTGGACACCCTGATTCTGTCCGATCGGGCGACCGAACAGCACGCGCTCCTTGGCGTAGCTTGACGCCTTTTCGATGAACCATTTGGCGTCGCCGATGCATTCGGCGGCGATCAGCAGCCGTTCGGCGTTCATGCCCGACAGGATATAGCGAAAGCCCTTGCCTTCCTCGCCGATCAGGTTCGCGGCGGGGATGCGCATATTGTCGAAGAAAACCTCGGTCGTCGCGTGGTTCATCATCGTGTCGATCGGCCGGATCGTGAGCGCCCCCGCCGCGAGCGCTTCCTTCATGTCGACGAGGAAGACCGAAAGCCCCTCGGTGCGGCTCGCGGCTTCCTCGCGCGGCGTGGTGCGCGCGAGCAGGATCATCAGGTCGCTATGCTCGGCGCGGCTGGTCCAGAGCTTCTGGCCGTTGACGATATAATGGTCGCCGTCCTTTTTGGCGGTGGTCTTGAGGCTGAGCGTGTCGGTGCCGCTGGTCGGCTCGGTTACCCCGAAGGCCTGCAGGCGGAGTTCGCCGGTCGCGACCTTCGGCAAATAGCGCGCTTTCTGTTCTTCCGACCCGTGGCGCAGCACCGTGCCCATGACATACATTTGCGCGTGTACTGCGCCGCCGTTGCAGCCCTGACGCTGGATTTCCTCGAGGATCGCGGCGGCGGCCGACAGCGGCAGGCCCGCGCCGCCATATTCCTCGGGGATCAACGCCGCGAGATAGCCCGCCTCGCCCAGTGCAGCGACGAATTCGGAAGGATATTCTTTAGCGCGGTCCTTCGCCTGCCAATAGGGGCCGGGGAAGGCGGCGCACAGCTTGGCGACCTCTTCGCGGATCGCGGTGTAATCCTGCACTTTATATCTCTCCCGGTTTATTTTGCTTCGGCGAGCAGCGCCTTCGCTTCGTTACCCTGCCAGTCGATCGCGCCAATGATGCGCCAGATCTCCCGGCCTTCGGCGTCGTAATAAATGCTCGTCGGCAGCGCGCTGTTATAGGCGTCGAGCAGGCCGTTCTGCGGATCGAGCCAAGGCTGAAGATTTTTGAGCCCCGCCTTCTGGAACCAGGGATCAACGATTTCGGCGCCCTGCAGATCCTGCGCGACCGCGATCACCGTCATGCGCTCGCCGCTGGCGCCCGCGAGTGCATCGAGCGTCGGCATTTCGGCGACGCATGGCGCGCACCATGTGGCCCAGAGATTGACGAGAAGCGGTTTTCCGCGAAAATCGGCCAGCGTCACCGCTGCGTCGTCGGGGCCGCGAAAGACCGCAGTGGGCGTCGGCTTGCTCTTTTGGCTGCGGTCGAGCTGATATTCGAACTGGCCGAGATCGCCCTTCGCCTTCGCTTGGCCCGGCGAAATATTTGCTTCGCCCCCTGCCGCTTGCCCGCCCGCCTGCTTTTCCCTATCGCAGCCCGCGATTGATCCGGCCAAGAGCATGGCGAGGATCGTAGCATAGAGATTTGGAACGCGGCGGATGACGAACACTCCGGACAGCAACAGCATGTGGGGCGGCCGCTTCGGTGGCGGGCCGGCGGCGATCATGCAAGAGATAAATGCCTCCATCCCCGTCGACAAACGCCTGTGGGAAGAGGATATCGCCGCGAGCCGCGCGCATGCCGCCATGCTCGGCGCCGCGGGAATTATCGCTGCCGATGATGCGGCGGTGATCGATCGCGGGCTCGCGCAGATCGCAGACGAGTTTGCCGCGAACGGCGTTCCGGTCGACCTCGCGCTCGAAGATATTCACATGACGGTCGAATCGCGGCTGAAGGAACTGGTCGGCGAAGCCGCCGGGCGGCTCCACACCGCGCGCTCGCGCAACGATCAGGTCGCGACCGATTTCCGCCTGTGGACGCGCACCGCGTGCGAGCGCATCGACGCGGGGCTCGCCGCCATGCAGGCGGCGTTGCTGGCGCGCGCCGAGGAACATGCCGACAGCATCATGCCCGGCTTCACCCATCTTCAGGTCGCGCAGCCGGTGACGCTTGGCCATCATCTGCTCGCCTATGTCGAGATGCTGGCGCGCGACCGCGGCCGGTTCCGCGACGCACGCGCGCGGCTCAACGAATCGCCGCTCGGCGCGGCAGCACTCGCGGGCACCGGCTTTCCGGTCGATCGCCACGCGACCGCCGCAGCGCTTGGCTTCGAGCGGCCGATGGCGAACAGCATCGATGCCGTGTCCGACCGCGACTTCGCGCTCGAATTTTGTGCCGCCGCGTCGATCTCGGCGATCCATCTTTCGCGCTTCGCCGAGGAAATCGTGATCTGGGCGAGCCAGCCCTTCGGCTTCATCAGCCTGCCCGACGCCTGGTCGACCGGCAGCTCGATCATGCCGCAAAAGCGCAATCCCGATGCTGCCGAACTGGTGCGCGGGCGCGCCGGTCTGCTGCTCGGCGCCTTCCAGCGCCTCAGCGTGATCGTGAAGGGACTGCCGCTCACTTATTCCAAGGATTTGCAGGACGACAAGGAAACCGTCTTCGGCGCCTTCGACGCGCTCGCGCTGTCGCTCGCGGCTATGACCGGCATGGTCGAAACGCTGACCTTCCGCACCGACCGCATGCGCGCTCTTGCCGCGTCGGGATATTCGACCGCGACCGACCTCGCCGACTGGCTGGTCCGCGAAGCGGGACTGCCGTTCCGCGAGGCGCATCATGTCGTCGGCTCGTGCGTCAAGCGCGCCGAGGAGCTAGGCGTCGAGCTGTCGGCGCTGCCCGCCGCCGATGCCGCCGCGATCCACGCGGCGGTCACGCCAGAGGTGCTCGCGGCGCTGACCGTCGAAGCTTCGGTCGCCAGCCGCCTCAGCTATGGCGGGACGGCGCCCGAACGGGTAAGGCAGGCCGTCGCCGCGGCGCGTGCCGCATCGAAGGAATAGGTCGATGGCAAAACGTCACCTCGCCGCAAGCGCTGTCCTGCTGGCCCTCTTGGCCGCATGCGGTAGCAAGGCTGATCTCAAGGCGCCGGCGGACGAGCCCGCGCCCGCCATTCCCGTGGGTGCAAAACGCGCCCCGACGACGGAGGAGCTTACGACGCCTGACGCACAGGCCCGACCTGTGCGCAGCGACGAACTTCTCAAACGGTCCGAACAACGCCAACCCGACGATTTTGACTTGCCGCCTCCGGGCTGAGCTTAGGACTTCACAATGGATCATTTTGACTATCGCGACGGCGTCCTCCACGCCGAAGACATCCCCTTGCCGCGCATCGCCGAAGAAATCGGCACCCCCGTTTATGTCTATTCGCGCGCCACGCTCGAACGCCATGCAGAGGTGTTTCGCGACGCGCTGAAGGATATACCGAAGAAGCACATCGCCTTTGCGATTAAGTGCAACCCGAACCTTGGCGTGCTGCGCGTTCTGGCGCGGCTGGGCTATGGCGCCGACGTCGTGTCGGGCGGCGAACTGGAGCGTGCGCTGGCGGCGGGTATGGCGCCCGAGGACATCGTCTTTTCGGGCGTTGGCAAGACGCGCGCCGAACTGGCGCAGGGGCTCGACCGCGGCATCGGCCAGTTCAACATCGAACATGAACCCGAAGGCGTCGCTCTGGCAGAGATCGCGGTGCGCAAGGAAATGACCGCGCGTGCGGTGCTGCGCGTCAATCCCGACGTCGATGCGGGCACCCACGCCAAGATTTCGACCGGCAAGGCCGATAACAAGTTCGGCGTCGGCATCGACAGCGCGCCCGCAATCTTCGACCGCCTCGCGGCGTTGCCGGGGCTTCAGCTGCGCGGGATCGCGCTGCATATCGGCAGCCAGCTGACCAGCCTCGATCCGCTCGAGGCGGCCTTCACCCGCGTCGGCCGGCTCATCGCCGAACTGCGCGCCGCCGGACACAGTATTACCCATGTCGATCTGGGCGGCGGGCTGGGCGTGCCGTACAAGCCCGACGACAACCCGCCGAGTCCCGCCGAATATGGCGCGATGGTTGCGCGCGTGACGAAGGATTGGGACGTCACTTTGATGTTCGAACCCGGCCGCGTCATCGCGGGCAACACCGGTGTGCTCCTGACCGAAGTGCTCTGGGTCAAGCCCGGCGCGACCACCCCGTTCGTGATCGTCGACGCCGCAATGAACGACCTCGCGCGCCCGGCACTGTACGATGCGTATCACGACTTTGTCGCGGTGACACCGAACGGCGAGACGATGACCGCGTCGATCGTCGGTCCGGTGTGCGAAACCGGCGACACCTTCGCGCGCGATCGTACGACCGACAAGGTGGAGGCGGGCGACCTCGCGGTATTCCGTACCGCGGGCGCCTATGGCGCTACGATGGCATCGACCTATAACAGCCGCAGCCTCGTTCCCGAGGTTCTGGTCGATGGCGATCGCTATATCGTCGTTGCTGACCGCATCGCGGCGGGCACGATCATGGCCGCCGAGCGCGTTCCCGACTGGATCGACTGACGATGGAGCAGCTTCCTATCTTCCTCAACCTTCGCGGCCGCACGGTCGTGCTGGTCGGGGAGGGGGAGGCTGCCGACGCCAAGGCGCGGCTGATCATGCGTGCGGGCGGGCATATCGTCGGTGCGTGGGAGGAAGGCGCGACCATCGCCTTTGTCGCGCTTGCCGATGACGAGGAGGCGCGCGCGGCCGCGGGATTGCTCCGCGCGCGGGGCCTGCTCGTCAATGTCGTCGATCGTCCGAACCTCTGTGATTTTACCACCCCCGCAATCGTCGACCGCGCGCCGGTGACGATCGCGATCGGTACGGGGGGCGCGTCGGCGGGGCTCGCGAAAGCGGTGCGCCAGCGGATCGAGGCCTTGCTGCCCGCGCGCCTCGGTGCGCTCGCGTCGGCGCTCTATGCGGCGCGCGCCGCGATGAAGGCGCATTGGCCGACGGCTGCCGACCGCCGCCGCGCGATCGATGCGGCTCTAGCGAGCGGCGGTGCGCTCGACCCGCTCGATGGCGACGCGGCGGACAAGGTCGATATGTGGCTGGCGGCCAAGACGGACGCTGCGCCATCGCGCCTCGAAATCATCCGCCTCACCAGCCTTGACCCCGACGACCTCACGCTACGCGCCGCACGCTTGCTGGGCGAGGCCGATCATCTTTTCCACCCGGCGGATATGCCCGCCGCAATCCTCGACCGCGCACGCGCCGATGCGGTGCGCCATATCGCAGAGGCGCCGCCGATCGATCTACCACCGGGGCTGTCGCTGTGGCTGGAACGGGTGGACGTATAAACCCTCTCCCTTTGGGGGAAGGTTGGGTGAGGATGTCTTCAAACGCGGCCCGGTGCCCGCGCCCGGATGAAATTTCCCAGCGCGACGAACAGCATCTCGCGCGCGTCGCCATCCAGCATTTCGGCGGTCAGCCAGTCGAAATGCGCGCGGTTGCGCTGCGCTGAGGCGCCGACCATTGCGGCGAGCAAGGCTTCGTCGAAGCTGACGCGAGGGCAGCAGGGCGGGGCGACGGCAAAGGGATCGGGCCAGACATGGCCGATCGCCTCGACCACCAGGCGATATCGCCGTGCGGCGAGGATATTTCCCCAGCGCCGTTCGAGCTCGGGCATCGGGTCGCGCTCGTTGCGGCGACACAGGATGCAGTAACGCAGCGCGAGGACGGCCTGCGCTGCATCGGCCGACAGGTCGCGGATCAGCGGCTGCTCGGTGAACTGGCGGATCAACTCGCTGCTCTGCATCATCTATCCCCTCTGTCCCGGATTCGGATCGGTCTGGTTTGCGGCAATCCCGCGCCCGCTTTGGGAAAAAGATGCCGGCTGCCGCACGGGGCAGCAGCCGGCAGGAGGGGACTGCTCGACTGTGCTATTGAGAATTATTCGCAAGTGCAAGCGAAAAATGAGGTGCGTGACAACGCGGGAGAAAACAGCCTGTTTTCTGCCGCGCTATCGGCTCTACGTTGTTGGAAATACCGGCGCGATGGGGCGACCCGCCGGAGGGGATCGGAAGGGAGGCGATGGGGGGCTGCGCGGTCAGCGCTGTGCCAATTGCCCTTGCCGCTGAAATTCCGGCTCCGCATGGAACTGGCCCGGAGCCGACTGGTTCGGAGCTTGTTCCTGTCCGATGTCTGTCTTTGTGCGGTTGCGGCCTGCAAGCTTGGCTTCGTACAGCAGCTTGTCGGCGCGATCGTAGAATGCCGTGAACGCATCATCGGCCGCATCGTTTATCCAAAAGCGGGTGACGCCCATGCTGGCGGTAACGGGGCCGGCAAGGCCCGGAACGGCATGCGCGACGATTGCCGAAATCCCTCGCCGCGCGTGTTCGGCGCGAACAAAAGCGTCGCCGCCGCGCAGCAGGAGCAGGAACTCCTCGCCGCCGATTCGAAAGGCGCGCATGTTCCGGTCATGCCGAAGCGCGTCGGCCGCCGCCCTTAATACCGCATCGCCGACGGCGTGGCCGCAGGCATCGTTGATCCTTTTGAAATGGTCGAGGTCGAGCACGGCCAGCGTGTCGAAGCCTTCGGACCGGTAACGATCAAAATGCCTTTCGATCGCTCGCCGGTTGAACAATCCGGTGAGCGTGTCGGTTTCCGCCAGGCGCTCCAGCCATTCGGCTTCGGTTCGCGCCCGGTCGCGCTGATGCTTGATCGCCATGAAGCGATCGGCAACCCCCATCGTTGTGAACAATACCTCCCAGGCGCAGCCGAGATAGAAGAGGAGCATCGCGTCATTGCTTTGAAGGGACGGCAGAATGCCGGTGGCCAGGCGGATCAGCCCGACGAGGATCATCGGCGCATATCCGATGGCCTGAAATTTGGCGGCGCGGCTTCCACGTTGTAACGCGTCGATCATCGCCCAGATGAAAATCGCGATCACCGGTGCGAAGGCCGCCGTATAGATGCTCGATTGTACCGGACGGGCAACGAACGGAAATGCGGCATGAAGCAGGCTGGATATGATGGCCCAAGCCGCGCACCAGGGCAGGGCGCGGCGTAGCAGCGGGTGCAGGCGGTCCACTTCGATAAAGCTGTATGTGAACATCATGCCCGATGCGATCGTCAGCCCGAAAACCGCCGTCGCCATCCAGCTCAGCGTCATGGCCGGCAGGTCGAACAGCTCTGCTGCCATGCCCGATGACAGCATGATGGTCATGACCAGCGAAAAGGCCAGCGCGGAATGCCAGAGGACGAAGGATTCGCGCAAAATGCGATAAAAGGCCGCGTTGAAGATAATTGGCATGGCGACCATGCCGCAGAGCATCGCCAGCAGAATCAGGACACGGACGTGCGGCGGCTTTTCGGCTTTGTCGGAGGACGAAAGGCGCGCGTGTTCCAGCGTCATTTGATGGCTTGGTTGGTCGATTGCCACGATGATCTGGCGGGTGGTGGGTTTGACTTCGGGCAAGGGGGCCTTGAAATATCCGCCGGACCGGGCGTTGAGCAGGGCTGCCGCAGGGAAGGAGGCGCGGCGAACCGAGCCATCCGAATCGACCGCGAGCAGATGGACGGCCTGAAGCGCGGCGCTCCTCGAAAGAAAATAGCGGGGGCGCGCGTCGTCAGCCGCCCTTGTCCCTATGTCGAAGCGAAGAAAAATCCGTTCGCCGTCGAGCGAATAATTCGGGTCGGCGCAGCGCCAGTGGCGGGCTGACCGGGGCACGACGGGCTCGCCTTCCGAACGCGTTTGAGCGGCCCAGCAGTCGCTCCGGATTTCGCCCGGGACCGGCATGTCGGCAGCGGCCGCACGCGCGGGCGCGAGCAGTGCGAGCAGTGCGAGCAGCAGCAATGCTGCCATCCAGATTGGCTGAGTGAAACCCCGAAGCATCGGTGCGTCATGACCCGCAAATATTGTGATGCTGTTAACCGGATGGGTCGGCGAGAGCTCGGGCCTCGAATGCGTGCAGGGCGGCGGTGCATGAATACACCCGCCGCCCTGCACATATTTTCGATCCCGGCGGCATGGCCCATATGGCAAGGCAAGCCGCGGCGCGATATCCTCATCGGTTCGCCAGCGTCGGCCGGACCAGATATTGGCGGCTTATCCCGGCACCAGCCGCGCCGATCAAAACCCTCAATCGTCGCCGGCGGGCTTCGACTGGAGCTGGATATAATTTTCGATTCCCATGCGTTCGATCATCTCGAACTGCTTTTCCAGTTCATCGACATGATGTTCTTCGCTCTCCAGGATGTGCCCGAAGAGGTCGCGGCTGACATAGTCGCGCACGCTTTCGCAATGCGCCATCGCGTCGCGCAGCAGCGGAATCGCTTCTTCCTCCAGTGCGAGGTCGGCTTTCAGCACTTCCTCGACGGTCTCGCCGACGCGCAGGCGTCCGAGCATCTGGAAATTGGGCAGGCCACCCAGGAATAGGATGCGATCGGCCAGCTGATCGGCATGCTTCATCTCGTCGATCGATTCTTCGCGCTCGAACTTGGCGAGCCGTGCGACGCCCCAATTGTCGAGCATGCGATAATGCAGCCAATATTGGTTGATCGCGGTCAGCTCATTCTTGAGCGCCTCGTTCAGGAAATCGATGACTTTTTCGTCGCCCTTCATTTTCGTCCTGCCATTCATTCTTGGGGAATTGGAATGGCGGCATTATACGTCCCCGAACCCATGCAGGCCAAGGTCAAAAATGGCGGATTTTCAAGAAAAATCAGGCGGTCGCGGCGACGTCGCTGATGATATTGCGAGCGAATGACAGGCATTGTCCGCACTTGGGTTTGCGACCCAATTGCGCATACGCAGCCTTGGCGCACCGCAATTGCCCGCTCCGCGCGACATCGCGCAGTTGGCTTTCCTTTATTGCGTTGCAGACACAGACGACCATATGCGAATCCTTCTCAACAAGACCGATGTAGGGATAGTGCGAGGGATTCGCAACAGGAAAGTTGCGATTGGTTCGCAGTCCTGAGAGGCCAATTTGCCGTCGCTTGACCTTGCCCGCCCCCTTGCCCCCGGCGTGATTCGCGGGCATAGGCGCGCCCATCCTCAACAGCCCCCATCCGCAAAGGTTCGCCCCATGAAAGTTCAGGTCTATGTGACGCTCAAGCCCGGCGTGCTCGACCCGCAGGGCAAGGCGATCCATCATGCATTGGAAGGTCTGGGCTTTGCCGGGGTCGATGACGTCCGCGCCGGCCGCTTCATCGAACTCGAAGTTGCCGACAGCGTCAGCGATGCCGATCTCGACGCGATGTGTGCGAAGCTGCTCGCCAACACCGTCATCGAAAATTACCGGATCGAACGCGCCTGAGGCGCGAAGGAGCATATTCATGAAGACCGCGGTCATCGTCTTTCCCGGCTCCAACTGCGACCGCGACATGGCGGTCGCGCTCGAAACCGTCACCGGCCGTGCCCCCGCGATGGTGTGGCATCGCGACACCGAATTGCCCGATGGCACCGACTTCATCGCGCTGCCGGGCGGCTTCTCCTATGGTGATTACCTCCGTTCGGGCGCCATGGCGGCGCGGTCTCCGATCCTGCGTGCGGTCGCCGATGCCGCAGCGCGCGGCGTGCCCTTGCTCGGCGTGTGCAACGGCTTTCAGGTACTGACTGAAGCGCAGTTGCTGCCCGGCGCATTGATGCGCAACGCGGGGCTGAATTTCGTCTGCCGCACCGTGCCGCTGACCGTCGCCAACAGCCAGTCGATGTTCACGGCATCCTATGCCGCCGACGAGATGCTCAACATCCCGGTCGCGCATCATGACGGCAATTATTTCGCCGACAAGGACACGCTCGACCGCATCGAGGGGGAGGGGCGCGTTGCGTTCCGCTACGCCGACAGCGTCAACGGGTCAGCACGCGACATTGCGGGCGTGCTCAACGATGCAGGCAATGTGCTGGGCATGATGCCGCATCCCGAACGCGCGATCGATCGCGCGCATGGCGGCACCGACGGGCTACGCCTGTTCGAGGCGGCGCTCGGCGTTCTCGCCTGATAGCAGCGTCGGCGCGGGTGTTTCCGCTCGCGCCGCCGGTTGCAGCCAGCGACCGACGAGCAGCAGCGCTGTCGGCCAGAACATGGTGTTCCAGATATCGTGCCAATGCGCCGCGTCGGGTTGGATCGCGGCCCGGCTGACTTCGGCCGCCATGTCGAGAGACTCGCCGCCGCACGCCATGACGAGCACTGCGAACCAGGCGGCGAACCACCCGCCGCGCCAGCGCCAGGCTAGCCGCACGAGCAGGAACAGCGTCAGCCCGAAATAGATGTGCAGCGCGTCTTTGCTGAGGTCGATGGTGGTGACGAGCCAGGATTTGCGTTCCTCGAACAACGCGGCGAGCTCGATCATTGTCATGAAGTCAGACCTTGGCGCCGAAGGGGTTGAAGTCGGTGCCGTCGTCGAACACATCGACCCCTTCGCGCCGTTTCAGCGTGCCTACGACCAGATAGGTGACAGGTGTCAGCGCCGCCTCCCATAAAGTCTTGATCAGCCACTGTGACAGCACCACTTGCATCAACTGCTCGGGCGGCCAGCCGGCAAGCCCGTAAAAGGCGAGCGGGTAGAAAATCAGGCTGTCCAGCCCCTGTCCGACGATCGTCGATCCGATCGTGCGCATCCACAGGAAGCGGCCGCCGGTCCACAGCTTCATCCGTGCCAGCACATAGGAGTTGGCAAATTCGCCCGCCCAGAAGGCGCACATAGACGCGATCACGATGCGCCAGCTGTTGCCGAATACAAATTCATAAGATGCCTGGCCGGGCCAGCCATCGGCGGGTGGCAGCGAGACGACGACCCACGCCATGAAAGCCATGAAGGCCAGGGCGGCGAAACCGGTCCAGATGACCCGCCGCGCGCGGGCATAGCCATAAACCTCTGTCAGCACATCGCCGATAATGTAGCTGATCGGGAAAAACATCACGCCGGCGCCAAAGGCCCACTGGGTGCCGTCGGGCATCGGGATATAGCTCGGTTTCGACGCGCCGATGATATTCGACAGCAGCAAAATGGCCACGAAAGCCGCCATCACAAGGTCGTAATAGCGAAAATGCCGGATGTTTGCGGCGTTGACGACGGTGGGCTGGCCGGGAGGCTGGGAGGATTCGGACATCAATGGTTGCTTAACCCGCTTTGCGGCCAGCGCAAACCGCGCTATTCGCCGCGACGCACACAGCCGTGCCGCGCGCCCGTAGCTCAGCTGGATAGAGCACCCGCCTTCTAAGCGGGTGGTCGCAGGTTCGAATCCTGCCGGGCGCGCCATTTCATTTCTGTCGATACGCCCGTTGGCGTTCCGGTACGATGCTCTGCTTCAGGACAGG
Organism: Sphingopyxis selenitireducens; assembly: GCF_051550705.1. Lineage (NCBI taxonomy): Bacteria > Pseudomonadati > Pseudomonadota > Alphaproteobacteria > Sphingomonadales > Sphingopyxidaceae > Sphingopyxis > Sphingopyxis selenitireducens. The sequence goes on along the minus strand of NZ_JBPULG010000006.1, from coordinate 286,647 downwards.
CTATTGGCGTAGCCGATAACGACCGTCGACAGCATGAGAACCGCGATACCGAACCAGACGAGAGACCGGGTCCGCTTGCCTGCCGGCGCCCATTCCTTGAGCGCAAAGCCCCACAGCGTCGAAAACAGGATGATGCTCGCCATGTGGAGCGTCCAGCTTGAAAATCCGAAGCGGCCCATCTGGCTTTCGCCCATCGTGTAAAAGAAGAACTGAAAATACCACAGCGTGCCGCCGAGCGCGGCGAGGCCATAGTTGAGCGCGAGCGGCGGCTTTTCGGCCGCGCCGGGCGCGGCTGCGCCGACGAACTGGCGCGCGCTGCGGTTGCGCGCGATCAAGATGCTGCACCAGATAAGGTTCGTCGTGAGCCCGCCGAGCAGGACGACGCAGAGTACAGGCAGCCCCTGCCACAGCGGGTCGGTCCCGGCGGCGAGCGTCGCCGTGCGGATCGGCTGGCCGGCGTCGAGGCCCCAGGCGAAACAGCCCGACATGATGCCCGAGAAGGTCGCGATGGCCAGCCCCTTGCGCAAGTTGAACTCCGACGCGTCGGGGTCCGCGACCTTGTCCGTCATCTCGCGCTCCTTGCGTCGCCCGGCCTGCGCCACGATGATGATTCCGATCAGGGTGATCGCGATGCCGAGAAAAACGGCTTGTCCGCTCGTCGTGTCGACAAGCTCGCCCAATGTGCCGCGAAAGATTGGCGGCCCCATCGTCCCGATGACGGTCGTCAGCCCGAGCGCGACCGCCATGCCCAGCGATAGCCCGAGATAACGCATGGTAAGCCCGAAGGTGAGCCCGCCAAGGCCCCACATCGCGCCCCAGAACCAGCACCAGAACCAGATGTCGCCGGGTGTCCGGCTGAGCACGCCGATCAGGTCGTGGGTCTGGAGCGACGCGAACAGCCACGGCGCGATCAACCACGAAAAGATGCCGCCGGTGATCCAGAAAATCTCCCACGACCAGGCGCGGATGCGCTTGTACGGCACATAAAAGCTCGCCGACGACAGCCCGCCCAGCCAATGAAAAAATACGCCAAGCAGCGGGTTCGCATCCATAATATTCTCCCCTCGTCCCCAAATGTCGTCATCGTCAGGCGGCCAGTGTCTCCGGGCCGATTTTATCCACTATAGTCAATCCGGTAAGCGCCATGGCGACGCGCATTTCGGCTTCGATCAGGTCGAGTATATGGCGCACCCCGTCTTCGCCTGCGGCGGCAAGCGCAAAAGCCCATGCGCGGCCGAGCATGACGCCCTTTGCGCCGAGCGCGAGCATGCGCATGACGTCGAGCCCGGATCGCACGCCGCCATCGGCCAGGACAGTCAGCCGGTCGCCGACCGCATCGGCGATCTGCGGCAGCGCGCGCGCCACCGAGGGCACGCCATCGAGCTGCCGTCCGCCATGGTTCGACACGATGATGCCATCGGCGCCGGCTTCGACGGCGCGCCGCGCGTCGTCAGTGTCCAAAATGCCCTTGATGACGATCGGACCCTTCCAGTGCGTGCGCACGAAATCGAGGTCGGCCCACGTCACGCCGGGGTCGAAATTATCCTTCATCCAGCCCAGAAAATCCTCGAGACCGGATTTCGGGCCGAGCAGCGGGGCAACATTGCCCAACTGGTGCGGCCGGCCGTGGACCCCGACATCCCAGGCCCAGCCGGGGCGCCGTATCGCTTGTCCGACGCGGCGAGCCTGACCGCTCAAGCCCGCCGCGCCCGAAAGCCCCGAGCGGACGTCGCGGTAGCGCGCGCCCGGCACCGGCATGTCGACCGTGAAAACCAGAACCGGGCAGTGCGCCGCGCTTGCTTCGTCCAGCAGCGACCGCATGAAGCCGCGGTCGCGTACCATATAGAGCTGGAACCAGAAGGGCGCCGGTGAGCCCCGCGCGACTTCGGCAAGCGAGCAGGCCGAGACGGTCGAGAGCGTGAAGGGCACGCCTTTCGCGGCGGCCGCGCGCGCAGCCTGCACCTCACCGCGCCGCGCCGCCATGCCGGCGAGCCCGATCGGGCCGAGTGCGACCGGCATGGCGAGTTGCTGGCCGAATAATCTGGTCGACAGGTCGATCGCCGAGACATCGTTCAGCACCCGCTGGCGCAGCGAAATATCCTGCAGATCCTCGATATTGGCGCGCAGCGTGCGCTCGGCGTAGGAGCCGCCGTCGAAATATTCGAAGAGGAAATGGGGCAGGCGACGCCGCGCGGCTTCGCGATAATCGCCGATCGATGCCGGTTTCACGCCGTCACGTCCATTCGCTCGATTTCTTGCTGCCACCGGTCGCGATACGGCGCGAGGTCGACGTCGAGCGGCGTCACCAGTTCAAGTGGTTCGGTTGTGGGAAGTGCGGCGTCGAGCAGGCGCAGCGCGCCATAAGAGACGTCGTTGTGCGCCTTGCCGGTATAGACGCGAAGGTCCGGACGCAGCGCCGCCAGTGCACGCACGAAGACCTGGCCCTCGGCGAAGCGCCCCTCGATCAGCAGCCGTTCCTTTGTGCCGATCAGGTCGAGCGACGCGGCGGCGACGAACGCGGCATAGAGCGACACAGCGGCGCGGCGCGCGCTATGGTCGTCGGGCTTTGCGATCCATCGGCCGCAAGCGTGCGGGAAGGGACCAAACCCCGGCGCAAAGCTCGGCAGCACCATAGCGCCGTTTGCGAGCACGTCCGGGAGCGCGGCGAGCAGCGCGGGCTGGTCGTGTGCAATGTCGATCTGCCGCGTGTCGAGTCCGATCAGCGTCTCGATCTCCCGCCCGCCCATGAAACGGGCCGATGGAATGGGTTTGCCATACGCGTCGACGTTGATCAGGCAATCGCGGGCTTCGTCGAGGTGGCTGATGTCCATCGACGCCGCGTCCCTCGGCGACCGCATCGCGACGAACCAGGTACCGGTCGACAGCACGGTCGATTCCTCGTCGGCGATTTCGGCAAAGCCGCGCGCCGCGAGCAGGGCCGCATTGGAATCATGCAGGCCGCAATGAACTTCGGTATCGGTGGGCAGGCCGGTCCGTGCCACCCATGCCGGCGTCAGCGTGCCCAGCACCTCGCCCGCACCGCGCAGCGGCGCCAGCCTTGCCGCCCAGCCTTGCCGCTCGGCAAGGTCGGATGCGCGGCCTGCCAACGGATGCCAGAGATCGGTGTGACAGCCGAGGCTTGTTACTTCCGATGCTGCAACGCCACTTAGCAGCCAGCTCCAATATTGTGCCCACGGCAGGATTTGCGTGCCGCGTGCTAGGTCGGGAGCGAGCGCCTCGTGCCGGAATATCTGCGCGCCGAGGTTCAATCCGTCCGGTAGCCGCGGCGAACCCGTGTCGCGAAAAGCGCCGCGCCCGGCGTCGTATTGCGCGCGGAGATTTGCGGGAATCGTCTCTTCATAATCGAGTGGTGGGCAGGCGAGGCGGTCGCCGCGGATGATCGCCGCTGCGGCGCCATGTCCAACCGGGATGATTGCGCCGACATCGGCGAGCTTCGCAAAGTCGCGCAATGTTTCGGCCGCCCAGGCTTCGATGCCCGCAGCGTCCAGTGCGAGATAGGCTTTGGTGGCGACGCGTGCATTGGCGCGCACGCGGCGTTCGATCAACACGCCGTCGGGCGACCACAGGCTGAGCTTTGCCAAGGTTTTTCCGACATCGAGAATTATCGTTGCGCGCGCCTTCATCCCTCTCCCTTTGCTTCGTTTCGACCGAAGTTGATCGAACTTTATCGAAACTGATTGCAGCATGCCAGCGATTTCGATACAAGCCGCCAAATAACGAAACAACGAGTTTCCTTCATGCCCGATCTTTTGAATGCCACGCCGAAATCTCATGCTGCGCTTTGCTTCGCGGTTCCGCCGAATCGTTGGTCGGATGCCGAAGCGGCGGGCATGACCCCGGAGGAATTGCTGCTCTATCGTTCGAACCTGCTCGGTTCCGACCTGACGGTGACCAATTTCGGCGGCGGCAACACCTCGGCGAAGATCGCGGGGCACGATCCGCTGACAGGGGCAAACCTTTCCGTGCTGTGGGTGAAGGGGTCGGGCGGCGACATCGGATCGATGAAGCTTGACGGTTTTTCGACGCTTTATCTGGACAAATTGCTGGGGCTCGAAACCCTGTATCGCGGCCTTGAATTTGAAGATGAGATGGTCGGCTATCTGCCGCATTGCACCTTCGCGCTAAACCCGCGCGCCGCGTCGATCGACACGCCGCTCCACGGATATTTGCCTTTCGCGCATATCGACCATGTCCATCCCGACGCGATCATCGCGCTCGCCGCATCGAGCGAGGGTGAAGCCGCGACGCAGGCGATCTGGGGCGGGGCGGTCGGCTGGCTTCCCTGGCAGCGTCCGGGCTTCGACCTCGGGTTGACGCTGCGCGATCATGTTGCCGCCCACCCGGGCCTCCGCGGAGTAATGCTCGCGGGGCATGGGATCATCTGCTGGGGCGACAGCGCCAGGGCCTGTTATGACAACACGATCGCCCTGATCGCCGACGCTGCCGCCTATCTGAACGCGAAGCTTGCCGATGGGCCGGCGTTCGGGGGCGAGATCGTCGTGCCGCGTCCTTCTGCTGAACGTCTCGCCGTCGCGGCGAAGTTGATGCCGTTGCTGCGCGGATTGATGGGTGGGCGCCGCGTCGGCCATTTCGCCGACGACGCCGAAACGCTCGAATTCACCGGTAGCCGCGACTTCGCGAGGCTCGCCGCGATCGGCACCTCGTGCCCCGACCATTTTCTCCGCACCAAGATCGCGCCGCTCGTTCTCGATCCGGCGCGGATCGACGACAGCGCCTATCTCGGCGAACGGATCGACGCCTATCGTCAGGATTACGCCGCCTATTATCAGCGTTGCGCGCGGCCAACTTCGCCTGCGATGCGCGATCCCAATCCGGTTGTCGTGCTTGTTCCGGGCATCGGCCGCATGACCTTTGCAGGCGACAAAACCACGGCGCGGCTGGCCGGCGAATTCTATGCCAATGCGATCAACGTGATGCGCGGTGCCGAGGCGATCGGTTCCTATGTCGGGCTCGACGAACAGGAAGCGTTCGACATCGAATATTGGCTGCTCGAGGAAGCGAAGCTCCAGCGCATGCCAAAGCCCAAGCTGCTCGCGGGGCGCGTCGCGCTCGTTACCGGCGGCGCGGGCGGCATTGGTGCCGCGACCGCCGAGCGGTTGGCGGCCGACGATGCATGCGTCATGCTCGTCGACCGCGACGCCGATGCGCTGACCAAGGCGGCACACGAACTCGAAGGCCGCTTCGGCCGGGACCGGATCCGTTCAGTGGTGTGCGACGTGACCGACGAGGCGCAGGTCGCCGCCGCCTTCGCCGCGTGCGCGCGCGAATTCGGAGGGCTCGACATTCTTGTCGCCAACGCGGGTATCGCCTCATCGGCACCGATCGAGGATACGACGCTCGAGCTGTGGCAGCGCAATTACGACGTGCTCGCGCAGGGCTATTTCCTCACCGCACGCGCCGCTTTCCCGCTGATGAAGGCGCAGGATGGCGGATCGATCGTCTTCATCGGGTCGAAGAATGGCATTGCCGCCGCGACCAATGCGTCGGCTTATGCGTCGGCGAAGGCGGCGGCGCTGCACCTCGCGCGCTGCCTCGCGCTCGAAGGCGCGCCGTTCGGCATTCGCGTCAACACCGTCAATCCCGACGCGGTGATCAAGGGATCGCGCATCTGGGACGGCGACTGGCGCCGCGAGCGCGCGGGCGCGCACGGCATCGACGCGGGGCGCGAGCTCGAGGATCATTATCGCAACCGCTCGATGCTCAAGCGCGACGTGCTGCCGGAAGATGTGGCCGAAGCCGTCTATTTCCTCAGCGGCGATATGTCGGCAAAGTCGACCGGCAACATGATCAACGTCGACGCGGGCAACGCGCAGGCCTTTACACGATAATATCGGGTCAGGAGAATATTATGGCCGGCGATTTGCCGCTCGCGCAGGAAGATATCGAGCGTCTGAATGCGGGCCTCGTTGAAGCGCTCGCTGACGATTATGACAGCCTCAGCCGCCAGCTCGGCCGGCGCGATATCGATATCGATGCCGTGAAGGCGAAGGTTGCGGGCTTTTCAGTCGCAGTGCCCAGCTGGGGCGCGGGGCGCGGCGGCACGCGCTTCGCGAAGTTCCCGATTCCCGGCGAGCCGACCAATATTCACGAAAAGCTGGCGGATTGCGCGGTCATCCAGCAGCTCGGCCGCGCCACCCCGCGCGTCAGCCCGCACTTCCCGTGGGACAAGGTCAGCGACTATCGCGCATTGCGCGAAGAGGCTGCCGCGCTCGGCCTCGGCTTCGACGCCGTCAACAGCAACACGTTTCAGGACCAGCCCGGGCAGGCGGTCAGCTATGCCACCGGCTCGCTTTCCTCGACCCGCGCCGACGTGCGCGAGCAGGCGATCGCGCATAACATCGAATGTATCGAAATCGGCCGGCAGCTTGGCGTCACCGACCTGACGGTGTGGGTCGGCGACGGCACCAATTTTCCGGGGCAGCAGGATCTCGCCCGCTCGCTCGACCGCTATATGGATGCGGCGGCACAGGTTTATGCGGCGCTGCCCGGCGACTGGCGGATGCTGATCGAGCACAAGATGTTCGAGCCCGCTTTCTACTCGACCGTCATTTCGGACTGGGGCAGCTCGATCCTCGTCGCGCAGGAACTGGGCGATCAGGCGAAATGCCTCGTCGACCTTGGCCATCATGCGCCGAATGTGAACATCGAACAGATCGTCGCGCGGATGCATCGCTTTGGAAAGCTGGGCGGTTTCCACTTCAACGACAGCAAATATGGCGACGACGATCTCGATTCGGGCTCGATCAACCCTCATCAGCTGTTCCTCGTCTTCAACGAACTGATCGAGGCCGAGATGAACCCGCGCGGCGATTTCCGCCCTGCCTATATGATCGACCAGTCGCACAATGTGACCGACCCGATCGAATCGATGCTCTCGTCGGCAGAGGCGATCGTCGCGGCCTATGCGAAGGCGTTGCTCGTCGACCGCGAGGCGCTGCTCGCAGCGCAGGAAGGCAATGACACGATGATGGCGTTCCAGGCGCTGCGTGCTGCCTATCGCACCGACGTGACACCGATCCTTGCCGCGGCACGCGCCGAAGCGGGCGGGGCGATCGATGCGATCGCCGCCTATCGCGCGAGCGGCTGGCGCGAGCGCAAGGCGCAGGAGCGAAAGGCGGCGGGGACTACTGCGGGTATAGTCTAATCATTCGATTGCAACTCGGCGCAGCTCCCGTCAAATAGGCGCAACCAGACAGGGGCCACCATGCACGCAGCCGAACGCGAAAAAATGATCCTCGATAGCTTGGGCGAAAGCGGGTTCGTTTCGTTCCGCGACCTTGAGGGCCGCGTTGCGGCGTCGCCCGCGACCATTCGCCGCGATCTCGACCGCCTCGAAGAAGCGGGCGTGATCACCCGCGTTCGCGGGGGTGCCAAGCGCGTGGGTGCTGGCAGTGCTGCGACGCCGGCCTCCGAAGAGGGGCTTTCGGGCGTTCCGTTCCACGAGAATATCGGCCGCAACCGCGCCGCCAAGGAGGCGATCGGCCGTGCGGCGGCGCAACTGTGCGTCGCGGGCGAGGGCGTGATGATCGACGGCGGGTCGACGACGCTGCAAATGTGCCCGCACCTTGAAGGCCTCGAGCTTCAGGTGCTGACCAATTCGCTGCATATCGTCAGCGCGCTGCTGCCGCAGCCGACGACGCGCATATTGTTGCCGGCGGGACAGGTGTTTCGCGAGCAGAATATCGTGCTGTCGGCGGCGGGCGACGACGCGATGCCGCGCTTTCATGCGCCGAAACTGTTCATGGGCGCGGCCTCGATGGGGCCGGCCGGGCTGATGCAAGCCGACATAATCCTCGTTGCGTCCGAGCGCCGCCTGATCGAGCGCGCCGACGAGATCATCGTGCTGGTCGACAGTTCCAAATTTTCGGGTCCGTCGGGTAATGTCGTCTGCTCGCTGGACGAGATTGACGTCGTCGTCACCGACTCCGCGATCGAGCCGCGCCATGTCGCGATGATGGAAGCCGCCAGCATCCGCGTCGTCATCGCCTGAAATATCCGTAAATCTTTGTAAGAAGGCCGCAGAACCGCCTCCTGTGCAGGTCAATATGATTGAATTTGATCATTGACGTGATTGTTAAAGACAAATAATGAGCAGTGATGCGAAAACGCTCTTGCGAGGTGTTGCATCGGAGGATGGATATGGCCGCACGCGGCGCCTCCGCCAAAAGGGATAACCCGCCAAGGCGGGTATGGGAGGAAGCGATGAAGGCGATGGCGACAGGTCTGGATTTTGCTGCGCGGCAGGGCGCGTGGCGGCGGGGTATCTCGGTGCTGGCATGCGCGGGTGCGCTGCTGGGTGCGAGCGGCGCCTATGCACAGGAAGCCGATTCCGACGCCCCGAGCGACGCCGATATTGTCGTGACCGGCACGCTGCTGCGTGGCGTTGCCCCGGTGGGAACCAATGTCGTCGCTATTGATCGCGAAGATATTGTGGCCACCGGCGCGGCCTCGGCGAATGATTTGCTTGCCTCGATTCCGCAGGTCGGCAATTTCGCCACCGTGCCCTCGGGTTCGGGCAGTTTTGCGCTGCCGATTGTTCGCCCCAATATCCGCAACCTAGGTGCCTCGGGCGGAACGACCACGCTGGTCCTGCTCAACGGCCATCGCCTTGTCGGGGCTGGCGTTTTGCAGACGAGCGTCGATCCGTCGATCTTCCCGCCCGAAATCATCGACCGCGTCGAAGTCGTGCCCGATGGCGGCTCGGCGGTCTATGGATCGGATGCGATCGGCGGCGTGATCAATTTCATCACCCGGAAGCGCTTCGACGGCGTCGCGGTCAACGCCCGCTATGGTTTCGCGGACAATTATCAGACTGCCGACGGCAACATCACGGTCGGAAAGGACTGGGGCAGCGGTTCGATTCTCGCCACCTATTCCTATGCGTGGCACGACAATATCCAGAACATCGACCGCGATTATACAAGGGCGGATCACACCGCGCGCGGGGGCAGCGATTTCAGGACCCAGCTCTGTTCGCCGGGCAACATCATCGACAATCCCACCAATCCGTTGACGGGACTGCCTTTGGTGCCCTTCCTGCCCGGTAACGTCCCCTATGCCTTGCCCGGCATGACGCGCAATACCACCAATTTGTGCGAGGGCGCGCTGTATACCGACCTCTATCCCCGGGAAGAGCGGCATAGCGTTTTCGCTTCGCTGACCCAGCAATTGTCGGCCGATCTCGAATTTTCGGCCACCGCCTATTGGTCGCGTCGCGACACGACGACCTTGACCCAGCAGCCCGGATTCTCGGGCTTTGTAACGGCGGCCAATCCCTATTTCCGGCCGCTCAGCTTTTCGCCTGCCCAGTCGGTGTCGATGGCATTTGACGATGTGTTCGGCCATACGGTGACCAGCAAGGCGCGTTTTGAATCCTATGGCATCACGCCCGGTTTCAAATTCAATGCCGGCGGCGGCTGGCAGGTCCGCGCCGAAGCCAATGTGGGCCGAAGCTATAATCTGGTTCTCGACGACACGATCAATACCGCTGCGGCTTCTGCTGCGCTGGCCGGCACCACGCTCGCGACCGCGTTGAACCCCTATGATCCCAAAGCGAGCGCTCCGGCCGTTCTCGCCGCGATCAAGGATTTCCAGAATTACGGACGCGCGGTGCAGGAACTTGCCGAACTGCGTGTGATTGCAGACGGCGCGTTGGCTACGCTTCCCGGCGGCGACGTGCGTCTCGCCGTCGGCGGCGAATATCATTATGAAAATCTGGATTCGCTGATCAATCTCGATCGCCGCGGCGTGTTCACCAACGCGATCAATTCCTATACGTCGCGCAATGTGAAATCGGCCTTTGGCGAACTGCTGATCCCGATTTTCGGGGAGGGCAATGGCGCCCCCGGAATTCGCGCGCTCAGCATCTCGGGCTCGATCCGTTACGACGATTACAACGACATCGGCGGCACGACCAATCCCAAGATCGGCTTCATCTACAAGCCGTTCGACGATTTCACCATCCGCGGCAACTATGGCACGTCGTTCCATGCGCCCAGCCTTGCCGACACCACCAGCACGTCGGATTCGCGAGCGCAAATCCTGTTGTTCAGCCCGTTCCGCGGTCCGCCCGAACCCATTCCCGGCCTGACCCCCGCGCAGGTCGATCAGCTGAATTCCGCCCGGCCGACCATCATATTGGCGGGCGGCAATCCCGATCTCAAACCCGAAAAGGCCAAGACATGGTCGCTGGGCTTCGACTGGAAGCCCAATATGGCCCCGGGTCTGGTGGTCAGCGCGACCTATTATAATGTGAAGTTCACCGACGCGATTGCGGTGCCGCCCTTCCTTTCGCCGGTCCTGTTCTCGGATGCGGGCTACAGCAGCTTCTACAATACCAACCCCACTCTGGCCGAAGCGCTGGCGGCGGTCGGAAATCTGCAGTTGAACGGCGCACCGAGCATCCAGTCGCTCTATGCCGGCAACTCGCCCTATATTCTGATCGACGCGCGGCGCACCAATCTGGGCTCGATCAAGACCGACGGGATCGATTTCAATGTTGCCTATGCACGGCAGACGGGTTTCGGCTCGATCAATGCGAGCATTGCCGGCACCTATACGCTGAGCCGGAAGACTCAGCCGATCGCGGGCAATCCCTATGGCAATGATCTCAAAAACGGTACGGGCCGCGTGGCGCTGGTGGCGACGCTTGGCGGCAGCGTGGGGGATTTCACCGCGCTGGCAAAGCTGAACTATCGCGACGGCTATCCGATCCTCGGCCTTCCGAAACAGACCAAGGTCGACAGCTTCCAGACCGTCGATCTCTTCTTCGGCTATTCGCTGGCCGACGAGGGTGTGTTGAAGGACACGATGCTGACGCTGAATATCGACAATGTGTTCGATCAGGATCCGCCCTTTATCGATACGTTGGGCAGCTATACCAATGGCTCCACCTTGGGGCGGTTGGTCAGCTTTGGCATCCGCAAGAAATTTTGATGGATGAATATCCGGCGGTTTCCGATTTCCTGCCATGACATGACGGCGGCCCGATGAAGTTTGCGCATATCCTGTTGCCCATGATGGCGCTGCTTGCGGCTCCGGCCGCCGGGCAGCCGACGGACACCGCCGGACCGGGGGCGCTCAAGGTGGAATATGCCACCGAGCCGCTCGGTCTGGACGACGCGCGTCCCAGGCTGGCCTGGCATTCGCCCGTGGCGGCGCAGCGGGCCTATCGGGTCCGCGTCGCGCGATCGCGTGAGGCGCTGGCGGACGGCGATCTGATATGGGACAGTGGGCGGGTTGAATCCCCGAACAATGTCCAGGTCGAATATGCAGGGCCTTCGCTGCAGTCCCGCCAGCGTTACTGGTGGCAGGTGCAGGTATGGGATGCTGCGGGCAATGCGACCGGATGGAGCGCTCCCGCATGGTGGGAAACCGGGCTGCTCGCCGATGCCGACTGGCAGGCGCAGTGGATTTCGGGGCCGGAGCGGCGCGACCATGACTGGAGCGATCTGACGCTTGATGCCGAACTGACATTGACCGGAAAAAGCGTGGAAATCTTGTTCCGCGCGCTCCCGAACGGCAAGACTTACGGCGATGCCTATGTCTGGACGCTGGCCGACGACAAAAATGGACCCGAACTGATCCAGACGGTTCGTCGCTATCCCGGCGGCACCAGTTCGGCGATCAAGATGGAGCGGCTGGGACAGGTCAAGCTGTCGGCGCCGATCAAGGGACGCCGCATCAAATTGTCCATTCGTGCAGAGGGCGGCCGGATCGTCACGCGCATCGACGGGGCGGTCGTCGCGACGGTCGACAATGATGCACACACGCACGGCACGATCGGTTTTGCGGGCAAGGAAGCTGCGGCGGCAACGGTTCATTCGGTCCACGTCTCGGGCAGCGGCAGCCCCGCTGTCGCCTATGATTTTGCGGGTGGCGACAATCCCTTCACCGGCGGCAATGTGTCGAAGGACGGGCTGATCATCGCGAGCGGGGTTCCGGGCGTCGATATGGTTCTGCCCATCGAAGCACCGGCCCCGCTCGTGCGCCGCGCCTTTCGCCTTGGCAAGCCGGTTGCCAGCGCCCGTCTCTATTATGCGGGTGCGGGCATGCCCCGGCTTCTCGTCAACGGCACTATCGTCGGCTCGTCGCTGGGGGCGGGCTACACAGCCTATGACAAGCGTGTTCTCACCTATGCGCAGGATGTGACTGGCCTGCTGCGCCGCGGCGAAAATGTGATCGGCGCCGAATTGGGGCGCGGCTGGTACGGGCTGACCGACCCCAATGAATGGTATTTCCACGCCGCCCCTTGGCATGGCGAGCCGGCGCTGAAGGCGCAGCTTGAAGTCACCTATACCGACGGGACGCGCGAGACGATCGCCACCGATGGCCGCTGGCGTACCGTTTCGGGGCCGACGCTGGGCGATTCGGTGCATCGGGGCGAGCGCTATGACGCGCGGCTGGTGCCCGCGGGCTGGGATCGCGCGGGCTTTCGCGATCGCAGGTGGCAGATCGCTCCGGTGGTCGCCGGGCCGGCCGGACAATTGTCGGCCGCCAATTCCGAAGCGATCGAGCCGGTCGAAGATATCGCGCCTGTCGCGATGAAAGAGATTGCACCGGGCGTTTTTGTCTATGACTTCGGCCGGATCATTGCCGGCTGGCCGGTGCTGAAGCTTCGCGGCCCAGCCGGTACCACCGTGTCGATGGTCGCGAGCGAGCGCGTTACCGATGACGGCCGCGTCGCGCCCGCCGCGGGGTTGATCGACGCGCAGCTGCAAACCGATCGCTACACGCTGGCGGGTAAGGGTGATGAGCAGTGGGAGCCGCGTTTCGGCTATCGCGGTTTCCGCTATGTCGAGGTTCAGGGCTTTCCCGGCACACCGGGCGAGGAAACCCTTACCGCGCGCATCGTTCATTCCGCCGTCGCGCGTACCGGCACCTTCACGAGCGCGAACCCGTTGCTCAATCAGATCGACGAGGCGGGGATTGCGACGATCCTCAACAATCTGCACGGTTTCGTCACCGACACGCCGACTTACGAGAAGAACGGCTGGAGCGGTGATGCACAGGCTTCGGCGGGTGCCGCCGCGCGCAGTCTCGACGTTGCGCGCGTCTGGGCCAAATGGCTCGCCGATTTCCGCGATGCTCAGTCGGACAAGGGCGAGGTACCCGAAATCGCGCCGACGACGCCTTTCTATGGCTATGAAAATACCCCCGGCTGGAATGTGATCTGGGGTCCGACGACACCGTGGGATGCCGCCGCGATGATCCTGCCGTGGGAACTTTACGCGACCTATGGCGACACGCGCGTCCTTGCCGATAACCACGACATGCAGCGGCGGCTGGTCGATTATACCGCGACCTTCATCAAGGCGCCCGATTATTACCGTTCGGCCGGCCTGTCCGAATGGGCGTCGGCGGGCGGGATGGACTATAGCAATGCGCGCGGCGGCGGCATCGACGCGGTGACGACGGCCTATTTCTTTCACCAGGCCGACCTGCTGGCGAAATCATCGGCGATCATCGGCAAGGGCGACGATGCGGCGCGCTACGCGAAGCTCGCTGCTGATATCCGTGCCGCCTATAATGCGCGCTACTGGAACGGCGCGATGGGCTGGTATCGTACCATCGACAGCAAGGGCGCGGTCGGCCGGCCGACGCAGGTGCAGAATATCCTGCCGCTGGCGTTCGGGATGGTGCCGGAAGGCCGCGAGAAGGATGTGGCGAGGGCCATCGCAAATGATGTCGAGCAACAGGGACTGCGTACCGGCGTCTATGGTGCGCGCTACCTGCTCGAAATCCTGAGCGACTATGGCTACGCCGACCTCGCCTATCGCGTCGCGACGCGCACCGACGAGCCGAGCTGGGGCTGGTGGATCGCCAACGGCCACAAGACGATGTTCGAGACGTGGAGCCTGAACAGCCGTTCGCGCGACCATCATTATTTCGCCTCGATCTCCGACTGGATGCGCCAGCGGCTTGCGGGCCTGCGTCCCGGTGCGCCCGGGTATAAGGTCGTGCAGGTCAAGCCCGCGATCCCCGCTGGTCTCGCGAGCGCCGAGGCGGCGATGGACACCGTCCACGGCCGTGCCTTTTCGGGCTGGCAGGTCGGCGCACGCAGCAAGTTGACGCTCACCGCCGAGGTGCCGCCGAACACCACCGGCGAAATCTGGGTGCCGACGCGCTTCGGCGGGATTGCCGCGCCATCGGGTGCAAAAGTCATGCGGACGGAGGCGGGCTATACCGTCTATCGCACCGGACCGGGGCGCTTCATCTTCAACACCGGAGGCGTACCATGATCCGCACCATATTCCTTTTGGCTGCCATGACGGCGGCGCCCGTGGCCGCACAGCAGGTGGCGACCGACAGCGGCGCCGTGACGGGCGCGACCGCTGACGGGATCTCGTCGTTCAAGGGCATCCCCTTTGCCGCACCTCCGGTCGGCGCGGGGCGCTGGAGCGCTCCGGCGCCGGTGGCACCATGGACCGCACCGCGGGATGCGACCGCTTACGGCCCCGACTGCATGCAGAACCCGCTGCCCGGCATCCAGGCCGGATCGCGGCCGATGAGCGAGGACTGCCTGACCCTCAACGTCTGGACGCCGAAGCCCGCGAAAGGCGCGAAGCTGCCGGTGATGGTCTGGATCCACGGCGGCGGCTTTGTCGGCGGATCGGGCACGCTGCCCGAAACCGATGGCACCCTGCTCGCAAAGCGCGATGTCGTGATCGTCAGCTTCAATTACCGGCTTGGCCGCTTCGGCTTCTTCGCGCATCCCGCGCTGGGGAAGGACGGCAACTGGGGCCTGATGGATCAGATCGCGGCGCTCAAATGGTTGCAGCGCAATATCGGGGCCTTTGGCGGCGATCCGGCGAAGGTCACCATCTTCGGTGAAAGTGCGGGCGGCGAATCGGTGTCGCGCCTGATGGCTTCGCCGCTGACGAAGGGGCTGTTCGCCCGCGCCATCGTCGCGTCGGGCGGCGGCCGCGATGACTGGCCGACGCTTGCCGATGCACAGGCGAAGGGGCAGGCGTTCGGCACCCGTGCCAATGCCGCCGATGCCGCAGCGCTGCGCGCCCTCCCCGCCGACAAGGTGCTGGGCACCATCGCCCTGATGAGCAAGGAGGAGGATCGCTATTCGGGGCCGATCACCGATGGAACGATCGTTCCGGCGGGCGCCGACGCGATTTTCGCGGCGGGTCAGCAGGCGCGCGTCCCCTATATCATCGGCAGCAACGACGATGAACTCGGCTTCATCCCCGCGCCCTTCCGCGCCATGATCAACGGTCCGGTCGAAAAGGGGCTGGGTGCCGCCGCCGCAACCGTGAAAGCGGCCTATGCCAGCGAGGATGAAGCGAACCGGCGGATGGGCGGCGATGTGATCTTCGCCGAACCCGCGCTGGCGTTCGGCCTGTCGCAGGCCGGCGCGGGGGCACCGACCTTCCTCTATCGTTTCGGCTATGTCGCCGAAGCCCAGCGCAAGCCCGACGTCGGCGCGGTTCACGCCTCGGACGTCGCTTTCCAGTTCGGCAACCTCGCACCTGATGCGGCCGCCGCCGATCGCGCCGCGGCGAAGCTGATCGGCGATTACTGGACCAATTTCGCGAAAGCCGGCGATCCGAACGGTGGTGGGCTGCCGCTGTGGTCGCGGCTTGATCCCGCCGCGCCGCAACTGCTGTCGATCGGCATCGCCGTGACCGCGATGGCGGCCGCCGGCACCCCCGCGCTGACCGCGATCGCCGCTGCGCGCGCCGAAAAATAATGAAGGATATGTCGATGCGTCTTGTAACCCTCGTCGCCGGCGCGCTCGCCATCGTCGCGGTTCCCGCCTGTGCGTGGGAGGCGATCCGCCTGTCGTCGGACCCCGTGCCCGCGACGTCGAAGGAAGTGCGCGAGACCGGGGCTTTCGGGACGATCGTGCGCAATGTGTCCGATGCGACGCTGACCGCTTATGCGCCCGAACAGGGCAAGGCGAACGGCACTGCGGTGATCGTCGCGCCTGGCGGCGCCTTTCATATGCTGTCGATCGAGAATGAGGGCGAGGCTGTCGCCAAATGGCTGAACGGCCTCGGCGTGACGGCCTTCGTCCTCAAATATCGCCTCCTCGAAACCGGCGCAGACTTTCCGCTGCAGATGATGCGCTATATGAGCAATCTCGGCAGCTTGCGCACTGCGGTCGAACCGCTGCGCCCGCTCGCGACCGCCGATGGCGAGCAAGCGGTTGCGTGGGTACGGAAAAATGCCCGCCGCTATGGCATCAACCCCAATCGCGTCGGCCTGATGGGCTTTTCGGCGGGCGGTGTGGTGACGGTGTGGACGCTGGCAGCGAACAAGCCGAAAAGCCGCCCCGACTTCGCGATTGCCATTTATCCGGGCCTGCTGCCCGATACGATTGCCGTGCCGGAAAAGGCGCCGCCGCTGTTCGTCGCTGCGGCGATGGACGACAAGCTTGCCTATGCCGACAGCGTCCGCCTTGCCGCGGCGTGGAAGACTGGCGGGGCAAGCAGCACGATCGTCACCTATGAAAATGGAGGCCATGGTTTCGGCATGAAAAAGAGCGGCAAAGCGAGCGACGCCTGGACCGGTGCGATGGCGGACTGGATGCGCGGTCAGGGACTGGTCGGCAAATGAGGACCGCATCGCTCCTCCTGTGCGCCGGAACCTCGCTGCTTGCCGCCTGCACGGCGAATGAGCCCGCACCGGCGCCCACCCCGGTCGCGCAAAAAGCCGGCAGCTGCGAAGCCTTGACCGGCATGGCGCTGAAAGACGGCAAGATCGACGCTGCGACGTCGCTCGCGGGCGGTGCGATGGTCAACCTCGAAGCGGGCAAGCCCGGCCTTCCCGCGCCCGCCGCCTTCTGCCGCGTTCAGGCGACGCTGTCGCCGGTGCCGGGATCGTCGATCAAGGTCGAGGTGTGGCTGCCCGAACGCGCGGGCTGGAACGGCAAGCTGCTCGGCGCGGGCAATGGCGGCTTCGGCGCGAACATGCTGCTGCCGTCGCTGTTGATGCGCGGCGCTGTGCAAAAGGGATATGCTGCGGTCGGCACCGACATGGGGCATGTCGGCGAAAGCGACGTCGACGCAAGCTGGGCGCTGAACGCACCCGAAAAGATTCGCGACTATGGCTGGCGCGCCAATCATGTCGGCGCCGAGACCGCCAAGCAGGTGATCGCCGCCTTTTATGAAAATCCGCTCGCCGCGAGCTATTTCCACGGCTGTTCGGATGGCGGGCGGCAGGCGCTGACCCTCGCGCAGCGCTATCCCGCCGATTATGACGCGATCATCGCGGGCGCCCCCGCCATGCCGTGGACGCGCATGGCCAGCGCCTTTGCCAACAATGCCATCGCTGCGAACAAACCCGGCGGCGATTTGTCGATGGCGAAGCTCAAGCTGCTCCAGTCGGCGTCGCTTGGGGCATGTGACGCGCTCGACGGCGTCAAGGACGGCGTGATCGACGATCCGCGCGCCTGTCATTTCGACCCCGCCAAGCTCGCGTGCAAGAGCGGTGAAGGCGCCGACTGCCTGACGCCCAGCGAAGTGGCGACCGCTAAGCTGTTTTACGAAGGCGCAAAGACCGCTGACGGCAAAAACTTCTATCCCGGTTTCGCGCCGGGCGCCGAGGCGGAGGCGGGCACCTGGTCGCAGTGGCTGACCGGCAGCGGTTCGCAGCATGTGAAGTTCGGCACGCAATTCTTCCGCAATTTCGTGCATGCCAACCCCGACTGGCAGCTCGCGGACTTCAACCTCGAGCGCGACTATGCGCTGGCGAAGCAGCGCGTTGGCGGCGACCTCGATGCCGACCGCACCGATCTTGGCGCCTTCTACAAGCGCGGTGGCAAGCTGATCCTCTATCACGGCTGGAATGACGCCGGGATCCCGGCGCAGAACACGCTCGATTATTACGAGCGTCTGGTCGCGGCGAACCCGAAGGCGGCATCGACCTCGGTGCGCCTGTTCATGGTGCCCGGCATGTCACATTGCCTTGCGGGACCCGGCCCGAACAACTTCGATCCGCTGGCGGCGCTCGATGGCTGGCGGCAGGGCGGGCCTGCGCCCGAACGTATCATCGCGACCAAATATGATAATGATCTGTTCGCCTATATCGGCTTGCCCGCCAAGGCCGGACGGACGCGTCCGCTCTGTGCCTTCCCCAAGGTCGCAAAGTGGGACGGCAAGGGCTCGACCGACGAGGCTGCGAGCTTCGCGTGCGAGGCGCCCGGAAAATGACGAGCCACGTCAAGGGCGCGACCGAACCGCCGCTGATCGAACATAGCATCGGCGACGCGCTCGCGCTCGCTGCCGATCGCTGGGGTGAACGCGACGCGCTGGTTTCGGTCGGACAGGGCATCCGCTGGAATTTTGCCGAACTGCTCGAACGATCCGATGCCTTCGCGGCCGGGCTGCTCGCGCTCGGACTGACCCCGGGCGACCGGATCGGCATCTGGGCGCCCAACTGCGTCGAATGGACGCTGACCCAGTTCGCCGCGGCGCGCGCGGGGCTGATCCTTGTCACGATCAACCCCGCCTATCGCCTGTCCGAGGTCGAATATACGGTCAACAAGGTCGGGCTTTCGGCGCTCGTCGCCGCGACCAGCTTCAAGACCAGCGATTATCCCGCGATGATCGAGGAACTCGCGCCCGAAATCGCTGCCAGTGCGCCGGGCGATCTTCGTGCCAAACGCCTGCCGACGCTACGCTCGCTGATCCTGATCGGTGCGGATGCGCGTGCCGGCTGGCTGCGGTTCGACGACACCGCCGGACGCGCAACCGACGCCGACCGCCAGCGTCTCGCCGATATCGGCCCGACGCTCGACCCGAACGACGCGATCAACGTCCAGTTCACCAGCGGCACCACCGGCTTGCCGAAGGGCGCGACACTCAGCCACCGCAACATTCTCAACAACGGCTATTTCGTCGGGCGGACGCAGGGACTGACCGAGGGCGACCGTATCTGCATCCCCGTGCCCCTCTATCATTGCTTCGGCATGGTGATGGGCAATCTTGCTGCGATCACACATGGCGCGGCGATGGTCTATCCGTCCGAAGGTTTCGACCCCGAAGCCGTGCTGCGCGCGGTCGAGGCCGAACGCTGCACGGCGCTCTATGGCGTCCCGACGATGTTCATCGCGGTGCTGGCGCATCCGCGCTTCGACGATTTCGATGTATCGTCGCTGCGTACCGGCTGCATGGCGGGCGCGATCTGCCCCGAGCCGCTGATGCGTCAGGTGGTCGAGCGGCTCAACATGCGCGACGTGACGATCGCTTATGGCATGACCGAAACCAGCCCGGTCAGTTTCCAGACCGCGCCCGACGACCCCTTCGAACGCCGTGTCGGCTCGATCGGTCGCGTCCAGCCGCATCTCGAATGCAAGATTGTCGATGAGGGCGGCCATATCGTCGCATCGGGCGAACCCGGCGAGCTGTGCACACGCGGCTATTCGGTGATGATCGGCTATTGGGACGAGCCCCAGCGTACGGCGGAATCAATCGACGAGGACGGCTGGATGCATTCGGGCGACCTCGCAACGATCGATGCCGGGGGCTACGGCAATATCGTCGGCCGCCTCAAGGATATGGTGATCCGCGGCGGCGAGAATATCTACCCGCGCGAGGTCGAGGATTATCTCTATCGCCACCCCGCGGTCGAGGATGTCGCGGTGGTCGGCATCCCCGACGAGCGCATGGGCGAGGAACTGTGCGCGTGGGTGCGGTTAAAGCCCGATGCCAGCGTCGATGCCGAAGCGATACGCTCATTCTGCCGCGGCCAGATCGCCCACTATAAAGTCCCGCGCTACGTGCGTATCGTCGATGAATTCCCCACCACGGTGACGGGGAAGGTTCAGAAATATCTTATTAGAGAAGCGATGGTCGCAGATCTCGAAAAGGAAGATGTGAAATGAAAACTGCCATATTTGTTGCGGCGCTGATGGCCGCCGCTCCCGCTTTTGCCCAGGATGCTGCCGCGCCGACGCCCACTCCCGCAGCGCCGGCTCCGGCCGCCGATGCCGTGCCCGCGAGCGATGCCAAGTATAATCTCGACACCCCGCTGCAGGACATCGTCGCCGACGAAAAGGGCAAGGCGGTGATTGAAAAGCATTTCCCCGGCATGATCGCGCTTCCCGAATATGAAATGTTCAAGGCGATCAGTCTGACGCAGCTTCAGCCCTATTCGAACGGCAAGATCACCGACGAGATGCTGGCCGCCACGGCCAAGGATCTGGCGGAGATCAAGTGATGAAAAGCCGGACAGCCTATCTGGCGGCGACTTTGCTGTCTTCGACAGTGGCGCTGTCCGGCGCACAGGCGCAGGAGATGATCTACAAGGACAAATCGGCGCCGCTCGAAGCGCGCGTCGATGACCTGATGGGGCGGTTGACGCTCGACGAAAAAATCCTGCTGCTTGCGGGCGAAAGCTCGATGACGCTGAACCCGATCGAACGGCTCGGCATCCCCTCGATCCGCATGACCGACGGACCGACCGGCGTGCGCTCGCCCGACGGCAAGCCTGCGACGGTCTTTCCCGTCGGCGTTGCGATGGCCGCGACGTGGAACCCCGACCTGACCGCAAAGGTCGGCGCGGCGATCGGCAAGGAAACCCTCGCGCACGGCGCCGACGTGCTGCTCGCGCCGACGGTCAACATCGTCCGCACCCCGCGCTGGGGCCGCAATTTCGAAACCTATTCCGAAGACCCGTATCTCGCGGGGCAGATCGGGCTTGGTTATGTGAAAGGTGCGCAGGGCGCGGGCATTGGCGTGTCGCTCAAGCATTTTGCCGCGAACAATCAGGAAACCAACCGCTTCATCGTCGACTCGGTCGTCGATCCGCGCACGCTGCACGAAATCTATCTCCCGGCGTTCGAGACGGTGATCAAACAGGGCGATCCCTGGTCGGTGATGGCGTCGTACAACAAGATCAACGGGACGCACGCGGCCGAGAACCGCTGGCTGCTGACCGACCTGCTCAAGACCCAGTGGGGCTATAAAGGCTTTGTCGTGTCCGACTGGGGCGCGGTCCATTCGACCGCCACAACCGTCAACGCCGGTATGGACCTCGAAATGCCGGGGCCGCCCAATCATTTCGGGCCGAAGCTCAGGAAAGCCGTCGACGAGGGCAAGGTCACGACCGCACAGATCGACGATAATGCCCGCCGCATGGTGCGGCTGATCGTGCGTAGCGGCGCGATCGAACGCGGCGCTGCGCGCCCGATCGCCGAACAGACGCCGCGCAATGCAGCGCTTGCGCAGAGCGCCGCCGAGGAAGCGATTGTGCTGCTCAGAAACAACGGCGTGTTGCCGCTCCCGGCATCGATCAGGTCGCTTGCCGTCATCGGCCCCAATGCCGATGTCGTGCGCATTCAAGGGGGCGGCAGTTCGGCCGTGGTGCCCTTCGAAACGAGTACGCCGCTTGCCGCGATCAGGGCGGCGCTGCCCGGCGTGCAGATTGTCCATGCCCGCGGCGTCGACAATGAGGAAACGCCGCCGGCCGCCAATCCGAAACTGTTCAGCCCCGGCCCAGACCGCAGCGTCACGGGCCTCGCGGCCACCTATTACGCCAACGCCGACATGAGCGGCGAGCCCGTGAAACGCGAAACCGCGACGAGCTTTTTAAAGCGGATCAGCGGGAATATCGCCGGGCCGCAGGTCACGGGCTATGCCGCCTTCCGTTGGGAAGGACAGTTCTGGCCCGAGAAAAGCGGCACCTATGAATTCAGCACCCGCGGCACGGGCAATGCGACGATTACCCTCGACGGCAAGGTCGTGCTGTCGAAGGAAAGCGGATCGAAGCCCGATAACCGCGACGTTCTCGGCTTTCCCATCCCCCGCCGTACCGTGGCGGTCGCACTCGAAGCGGGGCGGGGCTACCCGATCCGTGTCGACTATGTGAACGGGCAGACGCCCTACGAATATCTGAGCTTCGGCATTCGCGAGCCGCTGCCGTCGTTCGACGAAGCCGTTGCGGCGGCGCGCGGTGCCGACGCTGCGGTGGTGTTCGTGGGCTCATCCTCGACGACCGAGGGCGAGGGCTATGACCGGGCTTCGCTCGACATGCCGGGCGATCAGAACAGGCTGGTCGAGGCGGTCATCGCCGCCAACCCGAAAACCGCAATCATCGTTAACGCCGGTGCGGCGATGACGATGCCCTGGGCCGACAAGGCGCCCGCGATCGTCGACATGTGGTTGCCGGGCGAGGGGGGCGCTGCGGCGCTCGCGAATGTGCTGACCGGCAAGGTCAATCCGTCGGGCAAGCTGCCCGTGACCTTTCCCGCGCGGACCGAGGACGACAACATCAACCTCAAGGGCGCCAAGACGCCCTATTCGGAAGGATTGCTGGTCGGTTATCGCAGCTATGTCGCCCGCGATGTGAAACCGCTCTTCGCTTTCGGCCATGGGCTCAGCTATACCAGCTTCGCCTATTCGGCGCTTTCGGCACCGGCGCGCACCAAGGGCGGCGAAGCGCTTTCGGTAAAGCTCACGCTCCGCAACGACGGCAAGCGCGCGGGCAAGGAAGTGGTGCAACTCTATGTTGCGCCCCTCGCACCCGCGGCGGGCGACCCGCCGATCGCGTTGCGCGGCTTTGCCAAGCTCGACCTCGCGCCCGGCGCGCGGCGGACGGTGACGGTCACGCTCGATCCCCGGGCCTTTTCGCAATATGATGCCGAACGCGGTCAGTGGCGCGTCGTGCCGGGCCGCTACCGCATCATGGCCGGATCGTCGTCGGCGGACATTCGTCAACAGCGCGAGATCGACGTCATAGCTGATTGACGAAGGGTGGGTGCGGGCGGTCCAAAAATGGCCGATGGCGAAAATGGCGCGACACAGGCGCCCACGCACCTTATGCCGTGATCGCCATGAAGACCGAAATCCTTGCAGTCCTGACCGGAAAGGTCCGCGCTTTTCGCGGTGACGACGAACCGAGCGCGATCGGCAAGTTGCCCGTTGCCGGG
The DNA here is from genome assembly GCF_051550705.1 of Sphingopyxis selenitireducens. Classification (NCBI taxonomy): domain Bacteria; kingdom Pseudomonadati; phylum Pseudomonadota; class Alphaproteobacteria; order Sphingomonadales; family Sphingopyxidaceae; genus Sphingopyxis; species Sphingopyxis selenitireducens. The sequence continues at coordinate 263,723 of NZ_JBPULG010000006.1, read as the reverse complement.
GCCGTCGCGATCGACGCGCTCGGGCTCGCGGGCGACGAACAGGCCGACCGCGTTCATCATGGCGGGATCGACAAGGCGATCCATCATTATCCGGCCGATCACTATCCCTATTGGCGCGGCGAGCTTGGCGAGGTGCCATTGCTCGGCGGACCCGGCGCGTTTGGCGAGAATATCTCGACCTCGGATCTCGACGAAGACAGCGTGTTCCTCGGCGACCGCTTCCGCCTCGGTACGGCACTGGTCGAGGTCAGTCAGGCACGCCAGCCGTGCTGGAAGCTCGACCACCGCTTTCAGGCGAAGGGCGTGATGGCGCGCGTCGTCACGACGCGGCGCTCGGGCTGGTACTACCGCGTCCTCGAACCGGGGCAGGTGCAGGCGGGCGACGCGCTCACCCTCGTCGATCGGCCCTATCCCGAATGGCCGCTGTCCTCATTATTTGCGCTCCTGATCGGCGGTGAGGCGAAAAGCCGCCACGACGATCTTCGCGCACTGGAACGGGTGCCGGTTCTGGCCGAAACCTGGAAAGTGCGCCGCGCCAGGCTGGCCGAGCAATTTGGCGTAGCCTAGGCCGTATCGCGGCAGCCTAACCCGGCCGCGTCTCCAGCCATGCCGCGAGCCGGGCCACATCTTCAGCGGTGAAGTGCAGTCCCAGCTTGCTTCGCCGCCACAATATGTCGTCGGTCGTCCGCGCCCATTCCTGTTCGACGAGCCAGTTGGCTTCGGCGACGGAGAGGCCATGGCCGATTTCGCCGCCCAGCGCGCCCCAGCCGTCGGCATCGCCCAGCCATTGGCGGGCATCGGTGCCATAGGCTTTGACGATCCGGTCGACCGTCGCGGCCGCCAGAAAGGGATGTGCGAGCTTATATTCCGCCTTCAGCGACGCCGCCCCGTTCGTCGGGAAGTCGCCGCCGGGGAGCGGCGCCCTGCCAGTCCAGACCTTTCCCGACAATGCGGGCACATGCCCGGCGAGTATATCGACCGCAGCCTCGGCGACATGGCGGTAACTGGTGATCTTGCCACCATAGATGGTGAGCAGGGGCGCGCCCTCGTCCATGTCGAGATCGATGCGATAACCGCGCGTCGCCGCCTCGGGCCGCCCCGACCCGTCCTCGATCAGCGGCCGGACCCCTGAATAGGTCCAGACGACATCGGCGGGGGTGACGGGTTCGCGGAAATATTCGCTCGCGCCCTCGCACAAATAGGCGATTTCCTCGGCGCTTGCGCGTGCCTCGCTCGCGGGGCCGTCATGGTCCTGATCGGTCGTGCCGATCAGCGTGAAGTCGCGTTCATAGGGGATGGCGAAAAAGATGCGCCCGTCGGGAAGCTGGAAGAAATAGGCATGGTCATGCTCGAATATCCGCCGCACGACGATATGCGACCCGCGCACCAGCCGCATCTGGTGGTCGGGCTCGGCATCGGCCCGCTTGAGCAGCTCGAGCACAGCAGGTCCCGCCGCATTGACGACGCTATGGCTGGTGAAGCGATAGCTGTGGCCGCGATCGTCCGCCGCATCGATCACCCACAGTCCGTCTTCGCAGCGCAGCATGTCGGCGCGGGTGCGCGTGCGGATTTTCGCGCCATGCCGTGCAGCATCGCGGGCGTTGAGGACCACCAGCCGCGCATCATCGACCCAGCCGTCCGAATATTCAAAGCCGCGCACATATTGCGGCTGCAACGGCGCCCCCGCAACATGGCGTTTGAGGTCGATCGATCGGGTGGCGGGCAATTTTCTGCGCCCGCCGATATGGTCGTAAAGAAACAGGCCGAGCCGCAGCAGCCAGCGCGGGCGCAATCCGGTGCGATAGGGCAGCACGAAGCGCAGCGGCCAGATGATGTGCGGGGCGATGCCCCACAGGATTTCGCGTTCCTTCAATGCCTCGCGCACGAGGCCGAATTCATAATGCTCGAGATAGCGCAGCCCGCCGTGGATCAGCTTGGTCGATGCCGACGAGGTGCCCTGCGCGAGGTCTCCGGCTTCGAGCAGAAGAACGCGCGCCCCGCGCCCCGCGGCATCGCGCGCGACCCCGGCGCCGTTCACCCCGCCGCCGACGACAATGACATCATAGGGTTGCGGGGCGTCGTTCATTGACCCGGTTCCTAGGCCAAGTGCGACGCTTTTGCCAAGGAGAGACATCGTATGCGGCCTACGTATGCGCGTTGCAATCGCGCGGCGCATCCGCCACTTCTTCATCGGGATAGCAAGGGGATTTTTGTGAGCGTGAAAGTCGAAACTCTGGTTTTGTTCGGCGCAACGGGCGACCTTGCGCAGCGCATGCTCTTTCCCTCCTTGTACAATCTGCATCTCGACGGATTGCTCGCCGACGCGCTCACCATCATCGGGTCGGGGCGTTCGCAAATGGACCGCGCGGCCTTTCACGATCAGGTCCGCGCCGCGCTGACCGAGCATCTGCCCGAGGACCGGCTCGATGAAGCCGCGATTTCGACCTTCGCCGAACGGATCGACTATTGCCCGGTCGATGCGGGTGCGGGCACCGGCTTTGACGATCTCGCCGCGCTGCTCGGCGATCGCCGTGCGCGGCCCGTCGGCGTCTATCTTTCGACCCCGCCGTCGATGTTCGGTCCGATCGCACAGGGCCTCGCCGCCGCCGGCATCGCTTGCGCCGACTGCCGCATCGCGATGGAAAAGCCGATCGGCCATGACCTTGCCTCCTCGCGTGAGGTCAATGCGCAGGTCGGCAGCGCCTTTGCCGAGGACCGGGTGTTCCGCATCGATCATTATCTCGGCAAGGAAACGGTGCAGAATCTGCTCGCGCTGCGCTTTGCCAACATGCTGTTCGAACCGCTCTGGAACGCGCAGGCGATCGATCATGTGCAGATCACTGTCGCCGAAACCGTCGGGCTTGAAGGGCGCGTGTCCTATTATGACGGCGTCGGGGCGCTCAAGGATATGGTGCAAAACCATATGCTCCAGCTGCTCGCGATCATCGCGATGGAACCCCCCGCCAGCGTCACATCGACCGCGGTGCGTGACGAAAAGGTCAAGCTTCTCCGCAGTCTGCGCAAGATGACCGCGGCGGATGTGAAGGCGCATAGCGTCAAAGGCCAGTATGGCAGCGGCGCGGTCAATGGCGCCCCGGTCGCGGGCTATGCCGATGAGCTTGGGCAGCCGTCGAACACCGAAACCTTCGTCGCGCTAAAGGCCTATATCGACAATTGGCGCTGGAAGGGCGTGCCCTTTTACCTGCGCACCGGCAAAAGAATGCCCGAGCGCAAATCCGAAGTGCTGATCCAGTTCAAGCCGGTGCCGCACAATATTTTTGCCGGCGTCGGTGGCGGGCAGCTCAATGCCAATATGATGATCATCAACCTGCAGCCCGAGGAGAATATCCGGGTCAAGGTGATGTCGAAGCAACCCGGGCTCGACCGCGACGGGGTGAAGCTGCGCGAAGTGACGATGGACGTCTCGCTGTCGCACAGCTTTGCCGGGGAACGCCGCCGTATCGCCTATGAACGCCTGCTGCTCGATTTCATCGAGGGCGACCAGACTTTGTTCGTGCGCCGCGACGAGGTCGAGGCACAGTGGCAATGGATCGATTCGATCCGCGACGCTTGGGCAGCGGTCGACATGGCGCCGCAAAATTACACGGCGGGAAGCTGGGGACCCTCGAGCGCGATCGCGCTGATCGAACGCGACGGAGCGAGCTGGCATGATTGAGGAAAGCACGTCGCCCCTGCGAAGGCAGGGGCCGCTGGCGACCTTGCGCTACGCCGATAGCGGCCCCCGCCTTCGCGGGGGCGACGAGGAAGTAATATGACCAACCTCCACCCCACAATCGCCGCCGTCACCGAACGCATCGTCGCGCGCAGCGCGCCGCGCCGCGCCGCCTATCTCGACCTGATGGATCGCCAGCGCGAGGCGGGGACCAATCGCGGCAATCTGTCGTGCGGCAATCTCGCGCACGCCTTCGCCGCGTCGGGCGAGGACAAGCCCGCGATCCGCACCGGCGCGGCGATGAATATCGGGATCGTTACCGCTTACAACGACATGCTGTCGGCGCATCAGCCCTATGGCCGCTACCCCGAACAGATCAAAATCTTCGCGCGTGAAGTCGGCGCGACGGCGCAGGTCGCGGGCGGCGTGCCCGCGATGTGCGACGGCGTGACGCAGGGGCAGGCAGGGATGGACCTGTCGCTGTTCAGCCGCGACAATATTGCGCAGGGCACCGCGATCGCACTCAGCCATGCGATGTTCGAAAGCGTCGCGCTTCTCGGCATTTGCGACAAGATCGTCCCCGGCCTGCTCATCGGCGCGCTGCGTTTCGGCCATCTGCCGCAAATATTAATCCCGGCGGGGCCGATGCCCTCGGGGCTCGCCAACAAGGAAAAACAGCGCGTCCGTCAGCTTTATGCCGAGGGCAAGGCGAGCCGCGACGAACTGCTCGAGGCCGAGGCGGCGAGCTATCATGGCGCGGGCACCTGCACCTTTTACGGCACCGCGAACAGCAACCAGATGATGATGGAACTGATGGGGCTGCACATCCCCGGCAGCGCCTTCGTCAATCCGGGCACCAAACTCCGTCAGTCCCTGACCCGCGCCGCGACCCACCGGCTCGCGGCGATCGGCTGGGACGGCGACGATTACCGCCCGCTGGCGCGCTGCGTCGATGAAAAGGCGATCGTCAACGCCGCGATCGGCCTGCTCGCCACTGGCGGCTCGACCAACCATGCGATCCATCTGCCCGCGATTGCGCGCGCGGCGGGGATCATCATCGACTGGCAGGATTTCGACGAACTCAGCCACGCGGTGCCCTTGCTCGCGCGCGTCTATCCGAATGGCGCGGGCGACGTGAACCATTTCCATGCCGCGGGCGGGATCGGCTATGTCGTCAAGGAACTGCTCGGAGCGGGTTTGCTCCACGGCGATATACTCACCGTCGGCGGCACGATGGCGGATTATGTGTCGGAGCCGGCACTCGTCGACGACGAACTGCAGTGGCAGGCGGCGCCCGCGACCAGCCGCGACGACGCAATGCTGCGTCCCGTGACCGCGCCTTTCTCGCCCGATGGCGGGATGCGGCTCCTCGCGGGCAATCTTGGCCGCGCGATCATCAAGACCAGCGCGGTCGCCGAGGATCGCTGGACGATCGAGGCTCCCGCGCGCATCTTCGACAATCAGGATGCGGTGCTGACCGCTTTCAAGGCGGGCGAACTCGAACGCGATGTGATCGTTGTCGTCCGCTTCCAGGGCCCGCGCGCCAACGGCATGCCCGAACTTCACAAGCTCACCCCGGCATTGGGCGTCCTGCAGGACAAGGGTTTTCGCGTCGCTTTGCTCACCGACGGCCGCATGTCGGGCGCCAGCGGCAAGGTGCCCGCGGTGATCCATTTGTCGCCGGAGGCGCTGCCCGGTGCCGACGGGGTTAGCGGCCCGCTCGCCTTCCTTGCCGACGGCGACATCGTGCGCGTCTGCGCGCGCAAGGGCGAGGTGCTGGCGCTGGTCGATCCCGCCATATGGGCCGCGCGGAGTCCTGCGGTCGCGCCGCCTCCCGCGCTTGGCGTGGGCCGCGAATTGTTCGCGCTCTTCCGTCATCACGCCGACGAGGCCGAAAAGGGCGGTTCGGCGATGCTCGCGGCGATGGAGCAAGTGATCTAGCCCGTCGCCCCCGCGAAGGGGTGCAGGGGCACGTGACTCTGCACGCGGCGGCCGGCAACTTTGCGTAATATAGATAACGGCCCCCGTCTTCGCGGGGGCGACGAAGGATTTGAAGAATGACCGACAAAAGCATCGACCAGATTATGCGCCTCGCGCCCGTCATCCCCGTGATCGTGATCGACCGGGTCGAGGACGCCGTGCCGATGGCCGAGGCGCTGGTTGCGGGCGGCCTGACGGTACTCGAAGTCACGCTGCGCACCCCCGCCGCGCTCGACGCCATCGCCGCGATGAAGTCCGTGAAGGGCGCCGTCGTTGGCGCGGGCACGGTGCTCAATCCGGCGATGCTCGGTGCCGCCATTGACGCGGGCTCCGAATTCATCGTCTCGCCCGGCCTCACCGACAATCTCGGCAGGGCGGCGGTCGCCAGCGGCATTCCCTTCCTCCCCGGCATCGCCAATGCCGGCGACATCATGCGCGGGCTCGACCTCGGGCTCGAACGCTTCAAATTCTTCCCCGCGGCGACCAGCGGCGGCATTCCGGCTCTGAAAGCGCTCGCTGGCCCCTTCGGTCAGGCGCGCTTCTGCCCCACCGGTGGAATCAGCGCCGCGAATGCGCCCGAATGGCTTGCGCTGGATCCGGTGCTTTGCGTCGGCGGCAGCTGGGTTGTCCCGTCAGGTCCACTCGACCCCGCGCGGATCGAGGCCTTGGCGAAGGAAGCCGCTGCGCTTCGTCCCTGATCACTGTCCCGGCGAATGCCGGGACGGTCTTTTTCTGTGAATTGGGTGCATTGATTAACCCCATTTTACCTGCCATCGTGCAGGCATAAGGCGGCAGACAAGCCGTTGGTGGGGAGAATTGCGTGCCAAGACCCGAGCCGCATCTGGAAGAAGTTCTCGCGTCCGAACCCGGACCGCATATCGCCGCACTCTTCGATTTCGACGGCACGATCATATCGGGCTATTCGGCGACCGCGATGCTCCGCGAAAAATTCCAGCGCCGCGAAATGTCGGTCGAGGAAATCGCCGAAACCGCGCAGGTGATTGCCCAGCACAGCCTTGGCACGATCGGCTTTTCAGGGCTGATGTCGGGTGCGGCGAAGTTCATGAAGGGCGTCGACGAGGAAAGCTTCGTCGCGTTCGGCGAAGAACTCTACAAAAAGCATATCGCGCGCAAAATCTATCCCGAAACCCGGGCGATCATCGAGGCGCATCAGGCAAAGGGGCACCGCGTCGCGATCATCTCGTCGGCGACGATCTACCAGATCGAACCGACCGCGCGCGACCTCGGCATCTCCGACATCAAATGCTCGGCCTATGAAATCGAGGATGGCGTCTTCACCGGCGAGATCATCCGGCCGCTCTGTTTCGGTGAGGGCAAGGTTCTTGCCGCCGAGGAACTCGCCGAGGAATATGGCCTCGATCTCGACCAGAGCTTTTTCTATTCGGACAGCGACGACGATCTCGAACTGCTCGAACGCGTTGGCAAGCCGCGCCCGCTCAATCCCAACCTCAAACTGAAAGCTATCGCCGAGGAAAATGGCTGGCCGGTGCAGCGTTTCGGTAGCCGCGGGACGCCGAGCTGGGTCGATTATACGCGCACCATTTATGCCACCGGCTCGCTCGTCGGCGCTTTTGCTGCGGGGCTGCCGATCTGGGCGCTGACGCGCTCGCAGCGCGAGGCGGCGAATTTTTCGATCGGTCTGTTCGGCGATTTCGCGACCGCGATCACCGGGGTCGAACTCGATGTAGAGGGGGAGAAGAATCTGTGGGCGGCGCGCCCGTGCGTGTTTATCTTCAATCACCAGAGCAAAGCGGACGTGATGATCCTCGCCAAGCTCATCCGCCGTGACATGGGCGGGGTGGGCAAGAAAGAGATCAAGGATATCCCCATCCTCGGCAAGCTGATGGAATGGGGCGGCACCGTCTTCGTCGACCGCGCCGACGGCAAGAGCGCGATCAAGGCGATGGAACCGCTCGTGGAGGCGATCCGGCAAGAAGGCAAATCGATCTGCATCTCGCCCGAAGGCACGCGCAGCCTTACGCCGAAGCTCGAACCGTTCAAGAAAGGCGCGTTCCATCTGGCGATGCAGGCGGGGGTGCCGATCGTCCCGATCGTGATTCACAATGCGACCGACGTCGCGCCCAAAAATGAGTTCGTCATGCGCCCCGCGACGGTGCGCGTCACCGTGCTCGATCCCGTCGATACGTCGGAATGGAGCCCGAGGACGATCAACGCGCACGTCCGCGACGTCCGCAACATGTTCCTGCGCACGCTGGGACAGGCAGAAGAGACGGTCGCGGAATCGGTAGCGAAGGAGCCGGCGCCTGAGGTGAAGGCTGAAAAGCCGGCGCCGAAAAAGGCCCCGGTCAAGAAAGTGGCGGCGACGAAAAAAACGCCTGCGAAGAAATCTTCCCCGGGCAGAGGAAGGACAGCCTAAAGCATGTATCATCTCGTCATTGCGAGCGAAGCGAAGCAATCCAGAGCGGCTTGCTCAACACTGGATTGCTTCGCTTCGCTCGCAATGACGGAGAGGGTGTGAGCCATGGCTGACGGAACGCCCCGCATCCCCTCCGCGATAGATGTCGGCACTACCGATCGCCTCTACATCATCGATGCCCGCAACCGCATCGAGCGGCGGATCCTGCTCGACTGGATCCACGCGACCTCGGGCGATCAGGAACCGTTGTGGGTCAGCCTGTCGATCGCCGACGGTGACCATGCGCTCGACCTCGATCAGCTGCAGGAACGCCTCGCCGACGGGGCGGAACGGCCGGTCGTGCCGCTGCGCGTCGCGTGGCGCATCCCCAATTTTGAGCGCGACCGTGCTCTCAAGCTCCGTCACCTGATTTTCGGCGATCCGCGCCAGCCGGGATCGCTGCGCGCGCGGTTGATCCTGCTCCGCGACCGCCGCCGCGCGCAGATACTGGTGGGGGAGGCGGCGACCGGGGCGACGCTCAAGACCCGCTTTCTTGCCCAGACCGGCGGCGGCTGCGACGAAGACGGCACCGAATATGCGGGCTTTGTCGCGCGGCAGGCGGGGCTTGCGCTCGATGTCGCCGAACGCGGCATCCGCGGCACCCGCTACAAGGTGCCGCGCTTCGTCGCCGACGGCCTGCGGACCAGCCCCAAATTCCGCGCCGCGCTCGCCGAGCTGTCTGAAGCGACCGGCCGTCCGGTCGCCGACCTCTTCCGCGAGGCGCGGCCGCTGATGAAGGAGGTCATCGCGCGGCCTTCGGCGCTCTTCCTCGACCTCCGCGCCCGCCTCGACCGCATGATGTTCGGCGGTTACGCGCCGGAAATGGAAGTTGACGCTGTCGAACTCGCGCGGCTTCGCTCGATTTTGCGCGAGCATCCGACGGCGATCCTCTTCACCCACAAAACCTATATCGATGGCGCAACCCCCAGCCGGCTGACCTATGAGAATGACTTGCCGATGCTCCACAGCTTCGGCGGCGCCAATCTTGATTTTGCGGTGATGGGCGAGTTTTTCCGCCGGTCGGGGATGATCTTCATCCGCCGCAGTTTTCAGGATCAGCCGGTCTATAAGGCGGTGCTGCGCCACTATATCGCGTGGTTGCTCGCCAAGCGTTTCCCCCTGTCATGGGCGTTCGAAGGCACGCGCTCGCGGCTCGGCAAATTGATGCCGCCCAAATACGGGCTGATGAAATATGTTCTCGACGCCGCGCACGCCACCGGCACGCGCGATGTGCATTTCGTCCCCTTCGTCACCAGCTTCGACCTCATCCGCGATGTCGAGGAATATGCCGCCGAGCAGACGGGGCGGAGCAAGAAACCCGAATCGCTGAGCTGGTTCCTCGGCTATATGAAGAGCCTCAGGGAACCGTCGGGCCGCATCCGGCTCGACATCGGCGAACCCGTGGTGATCGACGAGGCTCCCGGTCCCGACGACAAGCGCGCGCTCGAGAAGATCGCCTTTGCCGTGGCGGTCGAGGCGAACCGGGTGACCCCGCTCACCGTCACGTCGGTGATGTGCCTGATCCTGCTCGGCACCGCGCCGCGCGGCGTCACGGCGGCCGAATTGCTCGCCACCATCGGCGCGGTGACCGACTGGGCGCGGGCGCGGGGCATCCGCCTCAGCCGCGAACTCGAAAGCGGCGGCGAGGCGGCGCTATCCGCGACGATCGACACGCTCGTCGCGAGCGGGCTACTCACGCGCTATGAGGCGGGCAGCGAAAATGTCTATTCGATCGAGCCCGCGAAGCATCCGATGGCGAGCTATTATCGCAACATCATCGCGCATCATTTCCTCGACCGCGCGATGATCGAACTCGCGCTGTGCGAACTGCGCGACGCCGACAGCCGCGACGCGACCGCGGTCTTCTGGGCCAAGATCGACCGGCTGCGCGATCTGTTCAAATTCGAATTTTTCTATCCGCCGCGCGACGAGCATCGGGCGGCGCTGGAGGCCGAACTCGAACGCATCGACCCCGTGTGGGATCGGCGTCTCGCTAGCGGCGACCGCGGCGTCGCGCAGCTGATCCGTCGCTGTCAGCCGCTTGTGGGTCACGCGATATTGCTGCCCTTCGCCGAGGCCTATTCGGTCGTCGCCGAAATATTGGCGCGCGCGCGGCCGGGTGACGAGATCGACGAAAAGACGCTGCTCGACGCGGCGCTGACCGAGGGCAAACAGGCCTGGCTGCTCCGCCGGATCAGCAGCGAGGCGGCGATCGGGAAATTGCTGTTCGCCAACGGGCTGTCGCTGATCCGCCACATGGGGCTCGCCGAGACCGCGACGCCCGACAGCCTGATCGCGCGCCGGGCGTTGCTGGTTGAACTGCGCGGCCTCGCCAATGTGATGGAATCGATGCGCCTCACGACGCTGGCGCTGGCAGATCGTTTGCCGACCCGAGGAGGATCAGATGCTTAAGCAACTCAGCGCGCAGGACGCCCAGTTCCTCTACACCCAGACGGCAAACAATCTGACCCATATCATGGGGGTCTATATCTACGACCCCTCGACCGCGCCGGGCGGTTTTGTGCGCTTCAAGGATATCATCCGCCACGTCGAAAACCGCGTCGACACCTCGCCGCTATTCAAGCGCAGGCTTCACCGCCTGCCGTTCGACATGGACCATCCCTATTGGGTCGAGGACGAACATTTCGATATCGAGGCGCATATGAGCCACGCGCGGCTGCCCGAACCCGGCGACTGGCGGCAATTCTGCATCGCGGTCGCGCGCTATTTCTCGAAACCGATGGATATGAACCGCCCGCTCTGGGACATTTATATCATCGAGGGACTCGACCGCATTCCCGGCATCCCGAAAGGCAGCTTCGCGATGCTCCACCGCGTCCACCACGCGGCGGTCGATGGTGCGTCGGGCGCGCATGCTTTCATCGCGATGAGCGACATCGATGCGAAGGGCACGCCCGCGATTGCAGAACCGCCGCCCGTCGAAGACCTCGGCAAGGCGCCGTCGAGCACTGAAACATTGTCACGGGCCTGGTCGGCGTCGATGCAGTCGCCCGTCAAGTTCATGAATGCGCTGATGAAAATGTCGCCCGCGATCATCGCCTCGGCGCGCAAGTCGATATCCGAAGGCGGGATGACCGCTGGTGTCCCCGAAACGCGCTTCAACGCCCCCATCGGCCCGCATAAGATGTTCGACGCCACGACCGTTGCGTTGACCGATGTGGCGGAGATCCGCAAGAAGGTCCCCGGCGCGACGGTCAACGATGTCGTGCTGACCACCGTCGGGGGGGCGCTGCGCAAATATCTGGCGAAGCATAAGGAATTGCCGAAGGACAGCCTGGTCGCGGTCGCGCCGATCAATTTGCGTGGCAAAGGCGGAAAAGCGTCGAAGCCAGGCAATCAGGTGTCGGCGATGAGCGTGCCGATCCGCACCGACATCGCCGATCCGCTCGAACGGCTCGCCGCGGTCCGCGACTATACGGTCGAGGCGAAGGAAGCGAAGGCGGGGGTCAGCGCGCGGATCATGACCGACCTGTCGCAGCATATTCCGGGCGCAACGATGGCGGCGGTCGCGCGGCTGGTCACCAGCGAAAGATTCGCGGTGCGTGGGACCAATCTTTTCATCTCGAACGTGCCGGGGGCGCAGGTGCCGCTGTATCTTACGGGCGCGCAGCTGGTGCAGCAGCACGGGATGGCGCCGCTCGCGAACAATATGGGGCTGTTCGTCGCGACGCCGAGCTATAACGGACGCATCGCCTTCTCGATCGTTTGCGAGCGGTCAATCATGCCCGACATCGCTTTCTTTCGCGAGTGCATCGACGAAAGTTTCGCCGATTTGATGGCGGCGACACCGAAACCCGAAAAGCCAAAGGCCGCTACGGCAAAGCCGAAAGCGGCACCGAAACCGGCCCCCAAACCTTCGACCAAACCGAAACCCGCGGCCCGGACTGCGACAAAGAGCAGGGTGAAACCGGTTGCTAAAGCGAACGCAACCGGCAAGACTCGAAAAAAATAACGATGCTCTCGCAGGATTACCGAATGCTCTTCACCCCGACGCTCAGCGCCGACCGCGATCTGGTGACCGCCACCGACTATGCCGCATGGTCGAAGGCGGCGCGCGAACATGACAAGAAATCGGGGCTGCAGGCGTGGCGCGATGCCGACGAAAGCAAGCATTTCGATTATAAGGCGATCCGCGCGCGGCTCGAAAAGCTGCGCAAGCTGTCGGCGGCGGGCGACGTCAAGGGGCTGCTCTTCGTGCTCAACGAAGGCATCCACGGCAATATCGACGGCATGGGGCACGAGCGGCTGTATCAAAAGGCCCGCTTCGGAACGAAAAAACTGATCGAGGACTATATCGCCGAGGTCGTCGCATCGCTCGACAAGATCGCCGCCGCGCGCAGCATCAGCCGTGACGAAAAACGCGATTTTTTCCGCCGCGCGCAGCATTGCTACGGCCGCTCGGCGCTGTTGCTCTCCGGTTCGGGCAGCTTCCTGTTCTTCCATATCGGCGCGGTGAAGGCTTTGTGGGAAGAAGGCGTCCTGCCCGCGATCATGTCCGGGGCGAGCGGCGGGTCGATCGTCGCCGCGGTGGTCTGCACACGCAAGAATGCCGATATCGGCGCTTTCCTTGCAAGCGAGCGCCTCGCCAACCCGGCCCGCGATCCCGAGCAAAGGCGGCTTGTGCCCGACGAAGTGCGCGAGCGGCTCGCCGACCTGATCCCCGACCTGACCTTTCAGGAAGCCTATGAAATCAGCGGCCGCCACCTCAACGTGTCGGTCGCCCCGGCGGAAAAGCATCAGAACGGCCGGTTGCTCAACGCGATCACCGCCCCCAATGTGCTGATCCGCGAAGCCGTGCTGGCATCGTGCGCGGTGCCGGGCGTGTTCCCGCCGGTCATGCTGATGGCGCGCGACGACAGCGGCGCGCGCGTGCCCTACCAGCCCGACCGGCGCTGGGTCGACGGATCGGTGACCCACGATATCCCGACCAAGCGGCTCGAACGCCTTTACGGTGTGAACCATCATATCGTCAGCCAGGCGAACCCGATCGCGCTGCCTTTCGCGACCGACACGCGCAAGCAGATGGCGCCGATTGAGGCCATCCAGCATGCGTCGATGACGACGTTCAAAGCGTGGCTCAACGCGAATATGGTGATCTTTCAGAAGCCGTTGGGATGGGTGCCGCCGCTCAACAGCCTCGCCAATATGGCGCGATCGGTGATCAACCAGGAATATACCGGCGACATCAACATCATCCGCCCGCCTAAATTCTGGTCGCCCACGAAGATCCTCTCCGATCTGTCGCAAGACGACATTGACGAGTTGATCGACACCGGTGAACGAACCGCGTGGCCGAAGGTCGAGATGGTCCGCACCCAGACCGCGATCAGTCGCGCGCTCGAGGGGATTTTGGCGAAGATCGACAAGGCCGGCGACGACGGCCCCGGCCACCGCAGCGCCGCGCTTCAAAAGGCGGTGCGCTGAGCATGGCGGCGGGCGCGGTGATCCTGCCGGCGGGATCGGCGGGCGCAGGCGCAAAGCTGCACGTCACCCACTGGCTGCCCGCAGGTCGCCCGCGCGCCATTGTCCTGCTCGCGCATGGCTATGCCGAACATGCCGGGCGCTATGACCATGTCGCGAAGCGGCTGACCGACGCCGGCTATGCACTCTATGCGATCGACCATTGGGGGCATGGCCGATCGGACGGCACCCCGGGTTTCGTTCCGCGCTTTTCGGCCTTCATCGACGGGATGGCGGAACTGCTGACGCTGGTCGAAGTCAATCATGCCGATACGCCGCGCCTGCTGCTCGGGCACAGCATGGGCGGGCTGATTGCGACCCTGTTCCTGATCGAGCGGCAGCAGGCGTTTGTCGCAGCCGCGCTCTCGGGCCCTGCGATCCTGCCCGCTGCTCCCCCCTCGCGCTTCACCGTCTGGATCAGCCGCTTCCTCTCGCGCTTCTTTCCGCGCCTTGGCGTATTGGCGCTCGACGCCAGCGGCGTGAGCCGCGATCCCGCGGTGGTCGCCGCCTATCAAGCCGATCCGCTCGTCTATCCGGGCAAGATCGGCGCGCGGCTTGGCAAAGAGTTTATGGATGCCATGGCCGCGGCGCAGGCGGGAGCGCCCACAATCACGCTGCCGATTCTGATCCAGCATGGCGAGGCCGACCGCCTGACCGCGCCCGACGGTTCGCGCTATTTGTTCGAGCATGTGTCGTCGGCCGACAAGACGCTCAAAATCTATCCCGGCCTGTTTCACGAAATTTACAACGAGCCCGAACAGGATGCGGTACTCGACGACCTGCTCGGCTGGTTCGACGCGCATATCGCCCGCTGACAGGCCGCACGGCGGAACTCCCGTCACCGCCAGCCGTTCTTTTCCCCGAGGAGAAGACCCATGGCCGAGACCAAAATCTTTGCGCGGCTGAAGGCCGATCATGACCGCCACCGCAAATTGCTGGGGCAGATCGACGACACGCAGGGCGACAGCCCCGAACGCGAAAAGCTGTTCGAGGCGTTTCGCGTCGAGGTGACCGCGCACGCGGCGTCGGAGGAAATGTCGCTCTATGCGACGATGCTTGGCAAGCCGGACCTTCGCGACGAGGCGCAGCACAGCGTCGCGGAGCATAAGGAAATCGACGACCTGCTGACCGAGCTTTACGAGATGGATTTCGCCTCGACCGGCTGGCTGACGCGCTTTCGCACAATGAAGCACCGCTATCTCCACCATATCGAGGAAGAAGAGGAAGAGATGTTCCCGGAGGCTGAGGAAGGCCTGTCGGACGCGAAGAAAAAGGAACTCGCGGTGATCTTTGAAAAGGCAAAGCCAAAGGAGAAAGCGAAGGCCGCTGCCGAGGAGCCGTCGAGCGAGGAGGCGAAGGAATAGCTATTAAATCCTCCCTGTCGCGCAGCGATGGGGAGGGGGACCGCGCCCGGAGGGCGTGGTGGAGGGGCGGCGACGCGAGCGCCAAAGCCCCTCCGTCAGCGCTTCGCGCTGCCACCTCCCCATGGCTGCGCCACAGGGAGGATCGGTCTGAACCTCGACTTTTGGCGCTTTCCTCGCCATAGGCGCGCGCCATGACTGACAGATTCGCTTTCTCGATCGCTGCGACCGATGGCGCCGCGCGCACCGGCACCATCACCATGAGGCGCGGCGAGATTCGGACCCCGGCCTTCATGCCGGTCGGCACGGCGGCGACGGTGAAGGCGATGCGGCCCGCCGAGGTTCGCGCGACCGGTGCAGACATCATCCTTGGCAACACCTATCATCTGATGTTGCGCCCGACCGCCGAGCGGATGGCGCGGCTGGGCGGCCTGCACAATTTCATGGGCTGGGACCGGCCAATCCTGACCGACAGCGGTGGTTATCAGGTGATGAGCCTGTCGGCGCTGACCAAACAGAGCGAGGAAGGCGTCGCTTTCAAAAGCCACCTCGACGGCTCGCGCCACATGCTCACGCCCGAACGCTCGATGGAAATCCAGCGGCTGCTCGGCAGCGACATTGTGATGGCGTTCGACGAATGCCCGCCGAACGGAGTCGATGCCAAGCGCGCCGAGGCGAGCATGGATCGCTCGATGCGCTGGGCGGCGCGCAGCCGTGCGGGTTTCGACGCCGGCGGTGAGCATGCCGAGCGGTCGGCGCTGTTCGGAATTCAGCAGGGATCGCTCGACGAGACATTGCGCGCGCGTTCGGCCGCGGCGCTGACCGATATCGGCTTCGACGGCTATGCGATAGGCGGGCTCGCGGTGGGCGAGGGGCAAGAGGCCATGTTCGGCGTCCTCGATTTCGCACCCGCGCAGCTTCCTGCCGACAAGCCGCGCTATCTGATGGGGGTCGGCAAGCCCGACGATCTGGTCGGCGCGGTTGCGCGCGGGGTCGATATGTTCGATTGCGTGTTGCCGACGCGGTCGGGGCGCAACGGCCAGGCCTTTACCTGGGACGGCCCGCTCAACATCCGCAACGCGAAGCATGCCGAAGATATGGGGCCGCTCGACGCGTCATGCGCCTGCCCGGTGTGCACCACCTGGTCGCGCGCCTATCTCCATCATCTCGTCCGCTCGGGGGAGATGCTCGGCGCGATGCTGATGACGCAGCATAATCTGCATTTCTATCAGGATCTGATGCAGGGAATGCGCGATGCGATCGCCGCCGGGCGCTTCGCGGCTTTCCAGAGCGATTTCGACGCGCGTTACAAGCGCTGACTGGTCTCGACGCTAATCAGTCGAGTTTGTTGAGCAGGTCGAGCATCGACTGCGGGATCACTTCGTCGACCGCAGACTCATAAGCGCGACGCAGGGCGCTATTCACGTCCTGCGACTTGCTGGGGATTTTCTTTTCCGCGTCGTTTCCGGCCGGCTTTTTGGGCGACGGGCCAGATTCAGACGACATTATCAAAGCATCCGTTGGACATATGGCCTGTTGCTAACCGCGCATACACCAAACTGCAATGCGCCTTCGTTCGTTCGGTATGAAACTATTTTGCGGCTAAATCGTTCCGCTATGGCATAATTATGTCGGGCGCGGGCGATGTGCACGCGCTATTGTCCCGCTTTTCTGCGGGTTTCGAGGCGGGCTTGGTCCTGTTTGAGGAGGAATTATATGTCATTGGGTCAGGCGATCGCGCCGCATCTTCCCTATCTGCGTCGTTATGGCCGGGCGATTTCGGGGAGTCAGCAGAGCGGTGATGCGCTGGTTGCGCGCCTGCTCGAGACGCTGGTGGCGCATCCCGACGCGGTCGACATTGGTCACGACCTGCGAATCCAGCTCTATCGTATGGTCCATGACAATTTCGGCCTCGTCTCTGAACAGGCGGCGGGTGACGAGCCCGGCGGCGCCGACATCGCGATCGCCGATGCCCGCTTGCGCCGCATCCCGTCGCTCGCGCGGCAGGCGCTGCTGTTGACCGCGGTCGAGGGTTTCAGCGCCGAAGACACCGGCCGCATCATCGGCCGCGATGCCGATGCCGTGCGCGGCCTTATCGCCGAGGCCACCGACGAGATCGACCGTCAGACGCGCGCGCGCATCCTGATCATCGAAGACGAGCCGATCATCGCGATGGATATCGAAATGATCGTCCGCGACCTCGGCCATGACGTCGTCGGCGTCGCGACCACGCACCGCGAGGCGGTTGACGAGGCAAAGACCCACAAGCCGGGGCTCGTACTCGCCGACATCCAGCTCGCCGACAACAGCTCGGGGATCGAGGCGGTGCAGGAAATCCTGACCGACCTCGCCGTCCCCGTCATCTTCATCACCGCTTTCCCCGAGCGGTTGCTGACCGGCGACCGGCCCGAACCGGCCTTCCTGCTCACCAAGC
This sequence comes from Sphingopyxis selenitireducens, assembly GCF_051550705.1. NCBI lineage: Bacteria > Pseudomonadati > Pseudomonadota > Alphaproteobacteria > Sphingomonadales > Sphingopyxidaceae > Sphingopyxis > Sphingopyxis selenitireducens. Next base: position 246,357 of record NZ_JBPULG010000006.1, on the reverse strand, counting down.
CCTATCAGCCCGCGACGCTGCGCGCGGCGATTTCGCAGGTTCTGTTCTTCGACGAATCGACGGTTCCCGCCTGATCCGCCTTCCGGTCACACTGACCCTTGTCACGCGCGGCAGCGCGGGTGATAGGGCAGGGTGATGACCGCACCGGATGTTCCCAGCCGCCAGTCGGCGCTCGACCGGCTCTGTGCCAACGCGCCCTTCCTCGCGCGGCTGGCCGAGCTTAACCCAGACGATGTGACGCGCTTTCTGGCCGAGGGCGCCGACGCCGCGCTTGCGGCGGTGACCCCGCCACCGGTCGATGACGACATCATGGCTCGCCTGCGCCGCTGGCGCGGACGGATCGCGTTGCTGCTCGCGCTCGGCGACCTGTCGGGCGAACATGATGTCGCGGCGACGACGCGCCACTTGACGGTATTTGCGGATGCCGCCTGCGATGCGGCGCTGGCTGCGGCTTTCGCCGAACGCGTGCCGGGCGAAGTGCCGCAGGGGCTGGCGGTGATCGCGCTCGGCAAGCTCGGCAGTCACGAACTCAACTATTCGTCCGACATCGACCCGATTTTGATCTTCGATCCCGAAACATTGCCGCGCCGCTCGCGCGACGATCCGGGTGAGGCGGCGGTGCGGATCGCGCGGCGGATGGTCGAGATTCTGTCGGCGCGCACCGGCGACGGCCATGTGCTGCGCGTCGATCTGCGCCTCCGCCCGCATCCCGAAGTGACGCCGATCGTGCTGCCGGTGAATGCCGCCATCTCCTATTATGAGTCCGAAGCGCTCGCGTGGGAGCAGGCGGCGTTCATCCGGTCGCGCGCCTCGGCGGGGGACCGCCTGTTGGGCGAGCGTTTCCTGTCGGCGATTCAACCCTTCATCTGGCGCCGCAGCCTCGATTTCCGGCAGCTCAAGGAAATCGGCGCGATGAGCGACCGCATCCGCGACCATTTTGCGCAGGGTCAGGCCTTCGGCCCCGGCTATGACCTGAAACGCGGGCGTGGCGGTATTCGCGAGATCGAATTTTTCGCGCAGGTGCATCAGCTGATCTACGGCGGCCGCGACCCGTCGCTGCGGCCGCCGGCGACGGTCGATGCGCTCGCGGCGCTTGCGGCTGCGGGGCGTATCGAGGCCGAGGTCGCCGACCGGCTGACGGGCCATTATGCGACGCTGCGCCGGATCGAACACCGGCTGCAGATGATCGAGGATCAACAGACGCACAGCCTGCCGACCCAGCCCGCGGCGCTCGATTGCGTCGCGCGGCTCGACGGACACGCCGACGGCGCCGGCCTGCTCGCGGCGCTCCTGCCCGTCGTTACCGATGTCGGCGCCTGTTACGACCGGCTCGTCGTCGAGCGCGCGGCGACGACCGGCCTGCCGCGCGACGAGGGCGAACTGGCGGTCCAGCTCGGCGCGGCGGGGTTCGACCCGCCCGACACCGCGCTGCGCAGCATCGCCGAATGGCGCGGCGGCAAAGTGCGCGCACTGCGGAGTCCGGCGGCGCTCGATGCGCTCGAAACCGCGCTGCCCGAACTGGTGAAGGCGCTCGGTGCGGCGCCCGATCCGCAGGGCGCGTTGCTGCGTTTCGACAAGCTGGTCGCGGGGCTTCCCAGCGCGATCAACTTCTTCCATCTGCTCGCCGCGCAGCCCGCGCTTGCGAAGATCGCGACGCGCATATTGTCGATCGCGCCGACGCTTGCCGACGCGCTCGGCGCGCGGGTCGAGCTGATCGAGGGACTGATCGACCAGCGCGCCTTCGATGCCCCGGCGACGAAGGAGCAATTGCGCGCCGAATGGGCGCCGGGGCTCGCCGGGCTCGACTATGAGCGCCTGCTCGACCGCGTGCGCGACCGGGTTGGCGAGCGGCGCTTCGCCTATGGCGTGCAGCTGATCGCAGGGGCTACGGATCCGCTGGTCATCGCCTGCGGCTATTCCGAACTCGCCGAGGCCGCGCTGGGCGTGCTTGCCGATGCGACCATCGCCGAATTTGTCGCGGCGCACGGGCGGATCCCTGACAGCGAACTCGTCGTGCTGGCGCTCGGTCGGCTCGGTGGGCGCGCGCTGACGCATGCGTCGGACCTTGATCTCATCTATCTGTTCACCGGCGATCATCTGGCCGAATCCGACGGGCCGCGCCCGCTCGGCGCGACGACCTATTATAACCGCCTCGCGCAGCGGGTGACCGCGGCGATGTCGGTGCCGACTGCGGCGGGCAAGCTCTATGACGTCGATACGCGGCTCCGCCCGCAGGGCGCGCAGGGGCCGCTCGTCGTCACCCTCGACAGCTTCGATCGCTATCAGCGCGAAGAGGCCTGGACGTGGGAGCATATGGCGCTGCTCCGCGCACGGCCCGTCTATGGATCGGACGGCGCGCGCGCCGAGGTCGAGCGGATCGTCGCCGATCTGCTCGCGATCCCGCGCGATCCCGGGAAGCTCGCGGCCGATGCTGGTGAGATGCGCGACAAGATCGCCGCGCATAAGCCCGCCAATGGCGCGCTCGACATCAAGGGCGGTCCCGGCGGACTCGTCGACTTGGAATTTGCGATGCAGGTGACCCAGCTTGCCAGTGGCCGGTGTCATGATCCGAATATCGCCGCCGCGCTGGCGTGCATGAAGGCGGTGGGGCTTGTCCCGGTGGAGGTGCGTGAAGCCCATGGATTGCTCGCGCGGATGCTCGTGATGCTGCGGCTGACAGCGCCGGAGGGTGAGCCCGCGACGGCAGCGGCGCGGCAACTTGTCGCCAGCGCGTGCGGCGAACCCGGCTGGCTGCAACTGCTTGCCGCGCACGATGCGGCGCGGCAGGAGATCGCCAACTGGTGGGCATCGATTCGGCTCACCGCATTCCCCCAGCAGGAGACAGCAATATGAGCGGCCTTTCGATCGGAGACGCGATTCCCGTGGTCAAACTTCTCGATGCCGACGGCGCGGCGATCGAACTTGCCGCGATGAAGGGCGCGCCGCTGGTCGTCTATTTCTATCCCAAGGCCGACACCCCGGGCTGCACGACCGAGGCGCAGGACTTCACCCGCCTCGCACCCGAATTCGCCCATCTGAACGCGCAGGTGCTGGCGGTGTCGCGCGATGCGCCCGCGAAGCTCTGCAAGTTTCGCGACAAATACGGGCTGACCATCCGCCTTGCTTCGGATGAGGAGGGCGCCGTCTGTGAAGCCTTTGGCACCTGGGTCGAAAAGCAGAATTACGGCCGCACCTATATGGGGATCGAACGCTCGACCTTCCTGTTCGGCGCCGATGGCAAGCTGGCGAAAGAGTGGCGCAAGGTCCGCGTGAAGGGCCATGCCGATGCGGTGCTGGAGGCCGCAAAGGCGCTTTAAAACGCTACCGTGAACTTCATCCGTTCGCGTCGAGCGAAGTCGAGACGCCCATCAGTCCTGCACGGCGTCTCGACTTCGACCAAAAGTCGAAGTTTATCCTGAGCGCCCGCCCTGCGGGCAGTCGAAGGGCTCGACGCGAACGGTGTTTCTGATTTGGACATGGCTTGAATGACAACTCTTGGTGAAGCCGCGCGCGCGGTCCTTTTGACTTCCGATCCGCAGGGCAAGCGCAAAGCGGCGCGCCGTTTCGCGCGCGCATGGCGACAGGGGGCGCTCGCTCACCGCTGCGACGCCCCAATGCCCGACCAGCCGGCATGGCCCGCCGCGCCCGAATTGCTCGCACCGAATCAAATGCCCAAGCGCGGCAAGGGCGGTTCCGAGCGTGGCCGCATCGCGCTGCTCCACGCGCTCGCACATATCGAATTTGTCGCGATCGATCTTGCCGTCGATCTGATCGGCCGGTTCGGCGGGGAGTTTCCGCCCGCCTTCGTCGACGAATGGATCGGCGTCGCCGCTGACGAGGCGATGCATTTCGCGTTGCTCGACCGGCGCCTGCGCGCACTCGGCAGCCATTATGGCGCGCTCCCCGCGCACGCCGGATTATGGGAGGCGGCGCAAGTGACCGCCGATGACGCGCTTGCGCGGCTCGCGATCGTCCCGATGGTGCTCGAGGCGCGCGGGCTCGACGTCACTCCCGCGACGATCGAGCGGTTTCGCAGCGGCGGCGACGAGGCGTCGGCACGGATATTGGAGCGCATCTATACCGACGAAATCCGGCATGTGAGCGCGGGCACAACATGGTTCGGCTGGCTGTGCGACCAACGGGGATTCGAGCCGACCGCAACCTGGCAAAGCCTCGTAAAATCGCGATTCCGGGGGGCTTTGAAACCTCCGTTCAACGACTCAGCGCGCCACGACGCCGGTTTAACGCAAGAATTCTACGCCGTTATTGCTTCGTAAGGATTGGAACAGCAAACAGGCTCCGCGGGGGATGAGCAATCATCCAAACCAACAAAACACCGGCGCCAAGGCCCTTTGAGACTTTGGCGACATGGCAAATGCGGGGTCGTCGCTTTGATTAACACTCTTCTGGCGCAGAAGTTGCACCAAGCCGCAATAGTTTGCGCGGCAGCATGTTTCGGGTTGGCCACGCCAGCCGTCCACGCCGCCGAAGCCGGCAGTGCGGCCGCTATCGTCGTTCCCGACGAGCCCGATGAAGATAATTTCACCGCTGGCGTGCCTTCGGCCAGCGAAGACAGCGAAGCCCGCGCGATCTTCCAGGCATGGAAGCGTCTCGACACCGGGCTCACCGCCTCAATCGGCGTTGCGGTGCCCTCGCGCCGCCCGATCGACGCGATGTCGCTTTCCTCATCCTATGGCATGCGCGTCCACCCGATCACCGGCAAGGTCGCGCGTCACAATGGCATCGACATTCCCGCGCCGCACGGTACCGCGATCTACGCGACCGCCGACGGTATCGTTGGCCGCGCGCAGCGTCTTGGCGGTTACGGCAATTATGTCGAGATCGAACATGGCAACATGATCCAGACGCGCTACGGCCATATGTCTTCCTATATCGTCCGCCCTGGCCAACAGGTGAAGCGCGGCGAAATCGTCGGCTATGTCGGTTCGACCGGCCGCTCGACGGGCAACCACCTCCATTATGAAGTCCGCATCGAAGGCGCGCCGGTCAACCCGATGCCCTTCGTCCGGTCGGACCAGATGGCGATCGCTGCACTGACGGGCAACAAGCTCGCGATGGGCGGTCCCGAATAATATAGCTTTCCTGGGTCGGAGAGGGAGGGGCGCCTTCCGGTCAAAAGGCCGGGGCGCCCTTTTTATTTGCGCCAAAGCCCCTATGTTGCAGCCATGGCCACGCAGCTTTCCGAAATCACCCTGTCGCCCGCCGCTGCGGCGCGCGTCCGCTGGATCGCCGAACGCAAGGGCGGGGGCGACGCCATGCTGCGCCTGGCCGTCGATGGTGGTGGCTGCTCGGGCTTTTCCTATCGCTTCGGCCTCGCCGACAGCATCGACGATGACGATATCGTCACGGAAACCGACGGGGTGAAGCTGGTCGTCGATTCGGTCAGCATCGATCTGGTTCGCGGCTGCATCGTCGATTTCGTCGATTCGCTCGGCGGATCTTCGTTCAAGGTCGAAAACCCCAACGCGGCCTCGGGCTGCGGTTGCGGGTCCAGCTTCTCGATCTGACGCCTTTCTAAGCTGCGTGCTTGCTGCCATAGGTGCGGCATGAAAATCGCGACCTTCAATATCAACGGGATCAAGGCCCGTTTGCCGCGGCTCGTCGAATGGCTCGAAGAGACCCAGCCCGACATCGCTTGCCTTCAGGAACTGAAGTCGAGCGATGAAACCATGCCGACGAAAGAGATTGAGGCCGCGGGTTACGGCTTTCTCTATCATGGGCAAAAGGGCTTCAACGGCGTCGCAATCCTTGCGAAGGGCGCGCACCCGGTCGAGACCCAGCGCGGGCTGGCGGGCGAGGATGAGGACGAACAGTCGCGCTATCTGGAGGCCGACGTCCACGGCATCCGCGTTGCGTCCATCTATCTGCCCAACGGCAATCCGCAACCGGGACCGAAGTTCGATTACAAGCTGCGCTGGATGGCGCGGCTGCGCGAGCGCGCCAAAACCCTGCTGGCGTCCGAAATCCCGACGATCCTGACCGGCGACTATAATGTCATCCCGCACGACGATGACGTGTGGGACCCGCGCGGCCCCATGGCGAACGACGCGCTGATGCAGCCCGAATCGCGCGACGCGTGGTTTCGTCTGCTCGGCGACGGCTGGACCGACGCGATCCGCAGCCGGTATCCGGCGGGCGGCATCTGGACCTTCTGGGACTATCAGGCGGGCGGCTGGCAGCGCGACCATGGCTTCCGAATCGATCATCTGCTGCTCAGCCCCGCGCTTGCCGACCGGCTGGTCGACGCCGGTGTCGACAAGGATCATCGCGGCCGCGAAAAGGCGAGCGACCACGCCCCGACCTGGGCCGTCCTCAGTTGACGATCAGGCGACGGCATCCATCAGGATGAAGGTGCCGTCCTGCCGTTGATGCGCGTTGATCAGCGGAACCAGTCGTGTGAAATGTCCGGTCCGGCAGTGATGGTCGAGCGCCGCGCGGTCGGGCCATTCCTCGATAAAGATGAAATGGCCGGGATCTTTTTGATCCGCAAACAGGTCATAGGCGATGCACAGCGGCTCGGCCCGCGTCTTTTCGACCAGCTCGCGGTAGAGCGGCAGGACGATTTCGATCGCTTCGGGCTTGATGAAATCCTCTGCGATGACCTTCAGCATCAGGTGGCGTCCGGATCCAGCGCCTTGTCATAAATCTGATAGACGCGGTTGACCTTCGCCTCGATCGCTCCCGCGACCGCGTTCATCCCCTGATTGTCGTCGAGCACCCAGCCGATATCCCCGCGCTTCGCGCCATAATCGCGCACCGCGTCGCGGCGGATATATTCGATCATCATGAACGCCAGCGTGCTTGCCATGCGGCTGTTCTGCAGGCTTTTGACCACGCCCATCAGCGGCACGCGCATCGTAATGGCGCGGGGTTTGCGCAGCCACCACAGCAGGCGCGCCCAGTTGAAGGGGAGGAGCGATCCGTCCATGTCGATGAGCTGCTCGTTGAGGTTGGGCAGCACAATCATGAAGGCGACCGGCTCGCCATCGACCTCCGCAACGCGAATCAGGTCCTCGAACACCAATGTTTTCAATTTTTTGCCGACATGGGCGATCTCGCTGTCGGTCAGCGGGACAAAGCCCCAATTTTCCGACCAGGCGTTGTTGAGGATTCCCATGATCAGCCGCGCTTCGTCATGAAAGCGGCTCTTGTCGACCTTGCGGATGCGGATCCGGCTGTTCTTCTCACCGGCAGCCACGATGCGATCGATCAGCGGCGGAAAGCCGTCGACGATATCGACCGTATAATTCAGCAACTGCTTGGCGGGTTGATAGCCCGCATCCTCGATCCAGGCGCGATAGAGCGGGCTGTTGTGGCCGAGCATCACCGTCGGCGGCGTGTCGAAACCCTCGATCAGCAGGCCGGGCTCGTCCCAGATCGAAATTGACAGCGGCCCCAGCGCGCGGTGCATCCCCTGCGTGCGCAGCCAGTCTTCGGCGGCGGCCAGCAGCGCCTTCGCCGTGTCGCCATCCTCGGCCTCAAGCAGCCCCCAGTTGCCAGTGCCCGGTCCCATGCCCTGTTCGGCGGGCTGGGCGAGCGCGAGTTCGTCGATATGGGCCGAGATGCGTCCGACGGTGCGGCCGTCGCGGCGCGCGAGGAAATATTGCGCCTTGCCATGCTCGAACCAGGGATTCTTTCCGGGGGTGAGCAGGGCGAAAGCCTCGCCCTTCAGCGGCGGTACCCACGCCGGGTCGCCGCGGTTGAGCCGGAAGCTCAGCTCGACAAATTCGCGCAAATCCGCCTTGTTTTTGACAGGGTGGATGGTGATCGGGCCTTGTGAATGCGCGGTCATGGCTGGTTTCCTGAAATGGGCGTCCTATATTCGGCTCGACGCATTAGGGCATCGCCGCCGCCGTGGCGACCCGCTTTTGGCCATTTTGCTGCCACGAAATCATGATGAAGAGCGAAGCTATGTTAGCGATGAACACCCTTGTCGACCGGCTGTCGGCTCCGTCCGGGGCGGCGCTGCCCAAATCCGCGATCGCCGACGATATGGCGATGATCCGCGCCGCGTCGGAACTGACGCGCGACCTTACCGCGCCCAGCGCGCGTATCTATTGGACCGATTTTCTCGCCTCGACCTTCCTCGGCTATGCCGGGGTCGCGGCGGCGATTGTTGCGCCCTCGACGGCATGGATGCTGGCCGCCGCATTCGTCGCGGTGCTGGCCCTCTATCGCGCGGGCAGCTTCATTCATGAACTGACCCATATCCGCAAAAATGCGCTGCCGGGTTTCCGCCTGATGTGGAACATCCTCGTCGGCGTGCCGATGCTGATCCCGTCCTTCATGTATGAAGGCATCCACAGCCTGCACCATAACCGCACCAAATATGGCACGGTCGACGATCCCGAATATCTGCCGCTCGCGCTGATGAAGCCGTGGACGGTGCCGCTGTTCGTCGTCGCTGCGGCGTTTGCGCCGCTTGCGCTGCTCTTCCGCTATGCGGTGCTGACCCCGCTGTCGTTCCTGATTCCGCCGCTGCGCCGGATCGTGATGGAGCGTTATTCCGGGATGATCATCAATCCGATGTTCCGCCGGCGCCCGCCCGAAGGCGAATTCCGCCGTCAATGGGCGTGGCAGGAAGGTGGCGCATGGGCGTGGTCGACGCTGCTGATCGCTTCGGGCGTGTTCGGCTGGGTGCCGCTGCGCGCGCTGCTGATCTTTGGCGCGATTGCCGCCGCCAGCTTGGTGCTCAACCAGATTCGCACTTTGGTGGCGCATCTGTGGGAGAATGACGGCGAAGTCCTGACGGTGACCGCGCAGTTCCTCGACAGCGTCAATGTGCCGCCGCCGGGCCTGCTGCCCGAACTGTGGGCGCCGGTGGGGCTGCGCTATC
>NZ_JBPULG010000006.1:0-232500 GCF_051550705.1 Sphingopyxis selenitireducens | reverse complement strand
TGCACGAATGGCGTAACGACTTCCCCACTGTCTCCAGGAGATGCTCAGCGAAATTGAATTCTCCGTGAAGATGCGGAGTACCCGCGGTTAGACGGAAAGACCCCGTGCACCTTTACTGCAGCTTCAGAGTGGCATTAGGAAAGAACTGTGTAGCATAGGTGGGAGGCTTTGAAGCACTGGCGCCAGCCGGTGTGGAGCCATAGGTGAAATACCACCCTGTTGTTTTCTGATGTCTAACCTCGATCCATGAAACTGGATCAGGGACCCTCTGTGGCGGGTAGTTTGACTGGGGCGGTCGCCTCCTAAAGAGTAACGGAGGCGCGCGATGGTAGGCTCAGGACGGTTGGAAACCGTCTGCAAGAGTGCAATGGCATAAGCCTGCCTGACTGCGAGACTGACGAGTCGAGCAGAGACGAAAGTCGGTCATAGTGATCCGGTGGTCCCGAGTGGAAGGGCCATCGCTCAACGGATAAAAGGTACGCCGGGGATAACAGGCTGATGATTCCCAAGAGCTCATATCGACGGAATCGTTTGGCACCTCGATGTCGGCTCATCACATCCTGGGGCTGGAGCAGGTCCCAAGGGTTTGGCTGTTCGCCAATTAAAGTGGTACGTGAGCTGGGTTCAGAACGTCGTGAGACAGTTTGGTCCCTATCTGCCGTGGGCGTCGAAATTTGAGAGGAGTTGACCCTAGTACGAGAGGACCGGGTTGAACATACCTCTGGTGTACCTGTCGTCACGCCAGTGGCGCAGCAGGGTAGCTATGTATGGACGGGATAACCGCTGAAAGCATCTAAGCGGGAAGCCTCCCTCAAGATAAGATTTCTTAGAGCCGTGGAAGACCACCACGTTGATAGATCGGATGTAGAAGCGCGGTAACGTGTGGAGCTAACCGATACTAATTGCTCTATTCGCACTTAAGAGTCCCACCATCAACGACAATCCTGACCGGCCACAAGCCTGTCGGATCGTCTGCGAAGTGGATGATTGCAAGTCAGACAAATATTGCACGGACATCGATTGAAACCCGATTTTGACCCACGCCGGCTTCATTGCTTGGTGACCATGGCGTCAGTGACCCACCCGATCCCATCTCGAACTCGGACGTGAAACCTGACAGCGCCGATGGTACTGCTGCTTAAGCAACGGAAGAGTAGGACGTCGCCAGGCATTGTGGCCGACGTGCGGACAAAATCATCAAAAACCCATTCACAAAGTTACAGGGCCGGCAGCAATGCCGGCCCTTTGCTGTTTTAACGGATCCTGCCGGCTCAACTCCGGCAACAGGATCCGAACATTGGTGGCGCGGGATGGAGCAGCCCGGTAGCTCGTCAGGCTCATAACCTGAAGGTCGTAGGTTCAAATCCTACTCCCGCAACCAATATCAATCTCACAATCAAACAATCCAGACCGGCCTTCCCGCCGCACCAATAGCGTGTTGGCGCGGCAATTGAAGGTCCCATCAAGGGCATAATATGCATTTCATTTGCATGTTTTGACCAGCCGGAGTAAAGGCAGTGTATCGACATGATGGGATGACGGTGTGAACGACCATAAAGATATTGATGAGGCCTCCCTCGCGCGGCTGATCCCGATCTTTTACGATCGCGTCCGGGCCGATGCCGAACTTGGCCCGCTTTTTAACGCCGCGGTGGACGACTGGCCCGAGCATCTTGAGCGGCTTGTCGCATTCTGGTCGTCGGTGATGCTGACGACCGGTCGCTACAAGGGCAGTCCGATGGCCGCGCATCTCAAGCATAAGGCGCATATCACCCCGGCGTTGTTCGAGCGTTGGCTTGCGCTCTGGTCGGAGGTCACCGACGAGGTGATGCCCGGTACAGCCGCGGTGGCGCTTCAGGCCAAGGCGGCGCGCATCGCCGAAAGCCTGCAACTTGCGCTCTTCTTTCGCCTGGATGATCCCGTCGGCGACGCGGCCCGCCGAAGGGCCTGAAGCGTGCAGCGATCGGGCGGAGCGTGCCTAGTCTTTGTCCCGCTGGGCATCGGCCTGACGCAAGCGGTTCTCGCGAAGCGCCAATTCCTCATAGCGGCAAAGCGGAACGGGCGTTGCTTCCGCCGCCTTTTGGACAGCCGACGGATCTGCGGCTTTGGCGTCGGCCTTTTTCCTTTCGCGCATATCGTTTCCCGGTGCTCGATCATCGCCCCTTTGACAGCATCGTATCGCGGTTGGCATCATTGCGCCACAATGCGATGCTAGACGCCCCGGCTTCGGCCATGGAACGTCGCCCGGCCCGATGTGGTCCGGCGTGGCGGCCCTGATTTTGTAGAGAGCGAGTGTGACCGATTGTTCCTCCTGCGTCGTGCGAAACCGCGCGATTTGTGCCAGCCTCGACGCCGAGGAGCTTCTGCTGCTCGGCAAGATGGGGCGCCGCCAGCGCGTGAAGGCGGGACACACCTTGCTTTGGGAGGGCGATGACGCGCCGGTCGTCGCAAATGTCCTCGACGGGGTGTTGAAGCTGGTCGTCGCGACGGCCGATGGCCGCGAGCAGATTGTCGGGGTTGTGTTTCCGTCCGATTTCATCGGGCGCCCGTTCGGCAAGACCAGTCCTTACAGCGTTACCGCGATGACCGACGCCGAAGTGTGCATCTTCAACCGCAACAGTTTCGACACTTTCGCGAGCTCGCATCCCGATCTTCAACAGAAATTGCTGCGCCGCACGCTCGACGAGCTCGACCGCGCGCGGCACTGGATGATGCTGCTCGGACGCAAATCGGCGTCGGAGAAGGTTGCGTCTTTCCTGCTCGAAATGTCGGAACGATTGGCGGGGCAGGGGTGCGATGCCGGGGCGCTCGACCGGGGGTTCGAACTGCCCTTCGGCCGCCAGCAGATCGCCGACATCTTGGGGCTGACGATCGAGACGACGAGCCGCCAGCTCACCAAAATGCGCGCCGATGGGGTTCTGGATCTGCCTTCGCGCCGCGAGGTCGTGATCAACGACCGCGCGGCGATGATGGTGATGGCAGGCTGAATCAGAAGCGGTATCCGACCCCCGCGCTGATCACCCACGGATCGAGTTTGTGCCGCGTGCGCAGCACCTCGGTCTCTCCGGCGAACCAGCGTGCTGTTGGTCTCAGGAAATAGCGTTTGGCGTCGAGCGTCACCGACAGCCCCTTGTCATTGACCGGGATATCGACCCCGGCCTGGAGCGCGAGCCCGAGCGTGTCGTTCATCTTTTGCCGCGTCGCGCCGAGCGCGACCGCCCCGGCACCCGGCTTTTCGTCGATGAAGATGAAATAGCTGGGCCCAGCGCCGATATAGGGCTGGATGCCGCCGTCCTTGCCGAAATGATATTTGAGCGTCAGCGTCGCGGGTACAATCTTCGCATCGGATACCAGCCCCGCGCCGGCGAGGGGGCCGCGTCCGACGACATCATGCTGGGTCACCCCGGCGATCGTTTCGATCGAGATATGGTCGGCGACAAAATATTCGATCGCGATCGTAGGGATCACATTGTCGTCGGCTTTGGTCTGGACGCCCGCGGGTAGCCCGATCGCGTCGAGTTTCACATCCTTGAGCTTGCCGTCGGGGGCGACGAGCGTGGCGAGTATCTTGACCTGCACATCACCGCTTTTCGCGGCGACCTGTCCGGGCAGCGCACACGCCGCGATCAGAGCGATAAGGGGGAGAGACTTGGGCATCATGATTTGGCTCCTTGGTTGATGGAGCCCTACTGATCCGGTGCACCGGACGCCGCATTGATGCGACGCAAGAAAATCGTTGATCCAGGTCAATGTATCTGCCGGTTCAAACGCTCATGGCGACCCCATCCACGCAGCAAAGGGCTGCGCCAAACGGGGTATTGCGATGATCGACGGTCTGGTTTTCAAGGCGGGGGGCTGGCTGGCGCTGACCCTGCTGGCGCTGGTGGCGGCTGCGCTGGCCGTCGACGCGCCTTTCGCCGTGCACATGGTTATCGTCGCAGTCGCCTGCCTCGCTGCGCTCTGGTTCTCGCTCGCGCGCGCCGATTATGGCGCGGTAGCGCGGGGCGCGCTGCAATCCTCCCCTGATCAGCGACTTTATGACGATGACCCGATCCGCTGGGGTGTCATCGCGACGCTGTTCTGGGGTGTCGCGGGCATGGCGGCGGGGCTGTTCATCGCGCTCCAGCTCGCCTTTCCGGCGCTGAACCTCAATCTGGAATATACGACCTTCGGGCGGCTGCGGCCGCTCCACACCTCGGCGGTGATTTTCGCCTTTGGCGGCAATGCGCTGATCGCGACCAGCTATTATGTCGTGCAGCGCACCTGCCGCGCCCGGCTCGCCTTCCCGACGCTCGCGCGCTTCGTCTTCTGGGGATATCAGCTGTTCATCGTGCTCGCGGCGACCGGCTATCTGATGGGTGTCACCGCGGCCAAGGAATATGCCGAACCCGAATGGTATGTCGACCTGTGGCTGACGATCGTCTGGGTCGCCTATCTGGTCGTGTTCGTCGGCACGATCGTCAAGCGTCGCGAGCCGCATATCTATGTCGCCAACTGGTTCTATCTGAGCTTCATCATCACCATCGCGATGCTCCACATCGTCAACAATCTGGCGCTGCCCGCCAGCCTGTTGGGGTCGAAAAGCTATGCCGCCTTCGCCGGGGTGCAGGATGCGCTGACCCAGTGGTGGTATGGGCATAATGCGGTCGGCTTTTTCCTGACCGCGGGCTTCCTCGCGATGATGTATTATTTCGTGCCCAAGCAGGCCGAACGCCCGGTCTACAGCTATCGCCTGTCGATCCTGCACTTCTGGTCGCTGATCTTCCTCTATATCTGGGCAGGACCGCACCATCTTCATTACACCGCGCTGCCCGACTGGGCGCAGACGCTGGGCATGGTCTTTTCGATCGTGCTGTGGATGCCGAGCTGGGGCGGGATGATCAACGGTCTGATGACGCTGAACGGCGCGTGGGACAAGATCCGCACCGATCCGATCATCCGCATGATGGTGATGGCGCTCGCCTTCTATGGGATGAGCACCTTCGAAGGCCCGATGATGTCGATCAAATGGGTCAACTCCATGTCGCATTATACCGACTGGACGATCGGACATGTGCATTCGGGCGCGCTCGGCTGGAACGGCATGATCACCTTTGCCTGCGTCTATTACCTCGTGCCGCGTCTGTGGGGGCGCCCGCGCCTCTACAGCCTGCGGATGGTCAACTGGCACTTCTGGCTCGCGACTGTGGGGATCGTTTTCTACGCCGCGTCGATGTGGGTCGCGGGGATCATGCAGGGCCTGATGTGGCGCGAATATGGGGCCGACGGCTATCTCGTCTACAGCTTCGTCGAAAGCGTTGCGGCGATGCATCCGATGTATCTGATCCGCGCGGCAGGCGGGGCAATGTATCTCGCCGGCTTCCTGATCATGGTCTTCAACGTCTGGGCAACGCTCGCTGGCCGTGTCCGCGCCGAAAAGCCGATGACCGAAACGCCTTACAACGCCGCAGCGGACCGTCCGCTCGCGCCCGTTCCCGCCGAATAAGGAGCCAGGCAATGGCCAGTGAAAAAGCCGCAAAGCGCTTCAGCCACAAGCGTATCGAACGCAACGTCACCCTGCTCGGCGCTCTGGCGCTGATCACGGTGACGATCGGCGGGATCGTGGAGATCGCGCCCTTGTTCTGGATCGACAATACGGTGGAGAAGGTCGACGGGATGCGGCCTTACACCCCGCTCGAGCTTGCCGGGCGCAACATCTATATGCGCGAGGGCTGCTATACCTGTCACAGCCAGATGATCCGTCCGTTCCGCGACGAGGTCGAACGCTATGGCCATTACAGCCTCGCCGCCGAGAGCATGTACGATCATCCCTTCCAATGGGGGTCAAAGCGCACCGGGCCCGACCTCGCGCGCGTCGGCGGTCGCTATTCGGACGAATGGCATCGCGCGCATCTGATCGATCCGCGCGCTGTCGTTCCTGAATCGATCATGCCGCCCTATGCCTTCCTTGCCGAACGCGATCTCAAGACCGGCGACATGCGGAACGACCTGACGGCACTTTCGCGGTTGGGCGTACCTTACAGCAAGGCTGCGATTGCGGCGGCAAACGACGATGTGAAGGCACAGGCCGATCCCGACGCAGGTGGCGGCGCCGAACTTCAGAAACGATATCCCAAGGCGCAGGTGCGCGATTTCGATGGCGATCCGGCACGGATCACCGAAATGGACGCGCTGATCGCCTATCTCCAGATGCTGGGAACGCTGGTCGATGTCGAAAAGGCGGCGCCGCAGGAACAGGGAGCCGCGCCCGCTGCGCAGCCGGAGAAGGCGCCATGAACTATAATGATCTGCGGCATTTTGCCGACAGTTGGGGGCTGCTCGGCATGGCGATCCTGTTCCTCGGCCTCGTCATCTGGCCGTTTCGCAAGGGCGCGCGGCATCGCAACGAAGAAGCCGCGAACATGATCTTCAAGGACGACGAACATGGTTGATCATAAACGCATCGACGAAGCGACCGGGACCAGCACGGTCGGGCATGAATGGGACGGGATCGAGGAACTCGATACGCCGATGCCGCGCTGGTGGCTGTGGAGCTTCTATGCGACCATCGTCTGGGCGCTCGTCTATGTCATTCTCTATCCGGCGTGGCCGCTGGTCAACAGCGCGACGACGGGCGTCCTCGGCTGGACCAGTCGCGGCGAACTGGAAAAGGAAATGCGCGCCGACGCCGTGCGCCGCGCGCCGGTCGTGAACGCGATCGCCGCGACCCCCGTGGCCGATCTGACTGCCAAGCCCGAACTGATGCGCGCCGCGGTGCAGGGCGGCAGCGCCGCGTTCAAGGTGCACTGCGTCCAGTGTCACGGCGCGGGCGGGGCTGGCGTGGCGAAACTCTATCCCAGCCTGACCGACGATGACTGGCTGTGGGGCGGCGACCTCGCCAGCATCGCCTATACCGTCGAGCATGGCATTCGAAATCCCGATCATAAGGTGACGCGGACCAGCCTGATGCCCGCATTCGGGCGCGACGGAATTCTCGATGCGAAAGCGATCGCCGATGTCGTCAGCCATATTCGTGTCATCAGCAGGCAGGAAAAGCCGAGTGCGTCGGCGACGCGCGGTGCGACGGTTTTTGCGGACAATTGTGCTGTCTGCCACGGGGCGAACGGCCAAGGTGACCGCAAGGTCGGCGCGCCGAAGCTGAGCGACGCAATCTGGCTGTATGGCGGCGATCGCGCCAGCCTGACCGCCACGATCGATGCGCCGCGCAATGGCGTCATGCCACGCTGGGGCGAGCGGCTCGATCCGGTGACGATCAAGATGCTGACCGCCTATGTCTATTCGCTCGGCGGCGGCGAGAAATTGGCGCCCGCGCCGGTGGCAGCGTCGGCGGCAAGCGAAGTGAAAGAGCCGGGAGCCAATGGCCAGCACTGATCAACTCGCCAGTCCTCCTCCTTCGCTCTACGAAGCGCGGAAGGGCGTCTACCCCAAGAAGGTCGACGGTCCCTTCCGCCGCTTCAAATGGGCGATCATGGGGATCACGCTCGCAATCTATTATGGCACGCCATGGATCCGTTGGGACCGCGGGCCCTATGCGCCCGATCAGGCGGTGCTCGTCGATCTCGCGAACCGGCGTTTCTACATGTTCCAGATCGAAATCTGGCCGCATGAATTTTACTATGTGGCGGGCCTGCTCATCATGGCGGGGGTCGGCCTGTTCGTCGTCACGAGCGCGGTCGGTCGTGCGTGGTGCGGCTATGCCTGCCCGCAGACGGTGTGGACCGACCTGTTCCAGCATGTCGACCGGCTGGTCGATGGCGATCGCAACGCGCAGATCCGGCTTGCGAACGGGCCATGGACGGCGACGAAGATCGCCAGACGGACGATCAAATATGGGATTTACCTGACCATCGCTTTCTGGACCGGCGGCGCATGGATCATGTATTTCGCCGACGCGCCGACGCTGACCCGTGAATTCTGGAGCGGCGATGCGGCGCTCGTCGCCTATGGAACGGTCGCCGTGCTGACCGCTACGACCTTCATCCTCGGCGGCTTCCTGCGCGAGCAGGTGTGCGTTTATATGTGCCCCTGGCCGCGCATCCAGACCGCGATGATGGACGAAAAGTCGCTGCTGGTGACGTACAAGGACTGGCGCGGAGAACCGCGCGGCAGCGTGAAGAAGGCGCAGGCGCATCCCGGCGCGTTCGGTGACTGCATCGACTGCAACCAGTGCGTCGCGGTATGCCCGACCGGGATCGACATTCGTGAAGGGCCGCAGATCGGCTGCATCACCTGCGCGCTGTGCATCGATGCGTGCGACGGCGTGATGGCGCAGGTCGGGCGCCCGCGCGGGCTGATCGATTATTGCACGCTCGACGATGCCGCCGCCGAAAAGGCGGGCGGCACCGCGCAGCCGATCCGCAAGACCTTGCTGCGCCCGCGTACCCTGATCTATCTGGGGATATGGGGCGCGATCGGCGCGGCGATGCTCTTCTCGCTGGGCCAGCGCACCCGGCTCGACCTTGCCGTCCAGCATGAGCGCAGCCCGCTCTATGTCCAGCTGTCCGATGGGATGATCCGCAACAATTATACGTTGAAGCTGCGCAATATGGAAACGCGGCCGCGGCGCGTCGAAGTGACGGTTACCGGGCTCGACGGCGCACAGCTGTGGACGGAGGCGGGGTCGCGCGAAGAGGCCGCGCAGCGGGTCGAAATATCGCTGCCGCCCGACAGTGTGACGCCGGTGAGTTTGTTCATTGCCGCTCCCGGCAAGGGGCCGGCGCGGCAGGATTTCACCATCGCGACACGCGGCCTTGACGGCAAGGAGAGCGGTGACAGCGACACCATCCAGTTCGACCGGCCGGAGACAGGACAATGATCGACAAGCCGACACGCCGCGCCTTCACCGGCTGGCACATGACCGCGATCCTCGTCGCCTTTTTCGGGGTGGTGATGACGGTCAATTTCGTGATGGCGCATTTCGCCATGTCGACCTTTGGCGGCAAGGTCGTCGAGAACAGCTATGTCGCGAGCCAGCAGTATAACGAATGGCTCGCACGCGCTGACGCGCAGGACCGGCTGGGGTGGGAACGGGCGATCAGCGTCGAGCGCGATCGCCATGTCCGGATGGTGTTCCGCAAGGATGGCAGGTTGCTCGAGGACATGGATGTCACGGCGACGATCGCCCATCCGCTCGGCCGCGCGCCGTCGCGGCCGATGCGCTTCGAGGCGGGTATGGACGGGACGCTGCGGTCGGCCGAGGCGCTGCCCGCAGGGCGCTGGCGGCTCGACCTTTCAGTGCGGCATGCCGCCAACGAAGCGCGCTATAGGATCGACCTTCGATGAGCGCCGCCGCGGTTCCCTCGCTTGTCGAGCGCGACTTTGCGGTTCCCGCCATGCGCTGCGCGGGCTGCATCGCCAAGCTCGAACAAGGACTGGTCCGCGACCATCGGATCACGGCGGCGCGCGTCAATTTCACCGAAAAGCGGGTGCATCTGTCGTGCGCGCCCGACACCGAAACCCCCGATTTGATCGGCGCCTTTTCGCTGCTGGGGTTTGAAGCGCATCCGATCGGCGATGCCAATGAGGGTGCCGAAGCCGAGGCCGCGACCAGCCGCGAGCTGCTGCTAGCGGTGGGCGTCTCGGGCTTTGCGATGATGAATATCATGCTGCTCTCGGTTTCAGTCTGGTCGGGGGCTGCCGGGGCGACGCGCGACCTGTTTCACTGGCTGTCGGCGCTGATCGCCTTGCCGACGGTTGCTTATGCGGGGCGGCCCTTCTTCCGTTCGGCATGGGGTGCGCTGCGCCACGGGCAGACCAATATGGATGTGCCGATCGCGATCGGTGTGTCGATTACCACCGCGCTCAGCCTATACGAGACCGCGACGAGCGGACCGCACGCCTATTTCGATGGCGTGGTGATGCTGATCTTCTTCCTGCTCTGCGGGCGCTGGCTCGACAGCGTGATGCGCGACCGCGCACGCGGCGGCGTGACCGCGCTGCTCCGCAACATGGGCTCGGGCGCGATGGTGATGGAAACCAATGGCGCAAACCGCTGGGTCGACGCATCCGCGCTGGAACCCGGGATGGTGATGCTCGTCGCGGCGGGCGAACGGCTTGCTGCCGATGGCCTTGTCATTGGGGGCACGAGCCAGATCGATCTGTCATTGCTTACTGGCGAGAGTGCGCCGCAGCGGGTTGGTGTCGATGACCGTGTCCATGCCGGCACGCTCAATCTCGACGCACCGGTACGGGTGAAGATTACCGCGGCAGGCGCCGACACGGCGATCGCCGACATCGCGCGGTTGATGGGCGAGGCGGCGCAGGGCAAGTCGCGTTACGTGCGCATCGCCGACCGCGCCGCGCGGCTCTACGCCCCCGCGGTCCACGCGCTGGCGCTGCTTGCCTTCGCTGGTTGGATGATCGCGGGTGCGGGCTGGCACCAGAGCATGTTGATCGCGGTCGCGGTGCTGATCATCACCTGTCCCTGCGCGCTTGGCCTTGCGGTGCCGGCAGCACAGATCGTCGCGGCGGGGGCGTTGATGCGCGTCGGCGTGCTGATCAAGGATGGCTCGGCGCTCGAGCGGCTGGCCGAGGTCGACCGCGCACTGATCGACAAGACGGGGACGCTGACGCTCGGCCGGCCTGTTGCGACGAACCTGGACGATGTCGAGCAGACGGTCCGCCCGCTGCTGCTCGCCCTGTCGCAGGCAAGCCGCCATCCGCTGAGCGCGGCGTTGACGCGCGACCTCGCCGCGATGGGCGTCAACGCGGAGCCGGTCGAGGCGCTGGCCGAAACGCCGGGGTTCGGGATGCAAGCGACATGGCAGGGGCGCCGGGTCACGCTGGGGCGTCCCGCCACCTCGACTGGCGATAACGGACTGGCGACGCAGCTTTCCATCGACGGCGATCCGGTCGCGACGATCCACTTTTCCGACCAGCTTCGCCCTGACGCGCGCGCGACGATCGATGCGTTGCGCGCCGAGGGGATCGCGCCGACGATCCTGTCGGGGGACCGCGCCGAAGCGGTGGCGCCGGTCGCGCGTACCCTTGGCCTGACAGCGCAGACCGCGATGAGCCCGCAGGACAAGCTTGCCGCGATCGCGCGGCAGGCGGGGGCGGGGCATAAGGTGCTGATGATCGGCGACGGCCTCAACGACGGGCCTGCGCTTGCCGCCGGTCATGCGTCGATGGCGCCGGGGTCGGCAAGCGATGCGGGAAAAAATGCCGCCGACTGCATCTTTCTCGGCGACCGGATGATGCCGGTTGTACAGGCGGTGCGCATGGCGCGCCGGACGCAAGCGATCGTGCGGCAGAATTTCACCCTGGCCATCGGCTATAATTTCATCGCCGTGCCTCTGGCCTTCCTCGGCTATGTCACGCCGCTGGTCGCGGCGATCGCGATGTCGGGGTCGTCGCTGATCGTTGTCGGCAATGCGTTGCGGCTGAAAAGGGCGATCCGATGAACGGTTTGATCTTCCTTATTCCTATCGCGCTTGGGCTTGGCCTGTTGGGGCTCGCCGCCTTTTTCTGGTCGCTGCGCAAGGGGCAGTTCGACGATCTCGACGGCGCCGCGCTGCGCATCTTTGTCGAGGATGAAGAGGAGGAGACGCGATGATGCGGCGCGTTTGGGGAGCGGCCCCAGCCGCCGCCGCGCTGGCCTTCGCACCACTGGCGAGCGACGCGCAGCTTCTGGTCGTTCCGGGCTGCGGGGCGGCCGCCCGGATGATCGTCGTGCCGCCCGATCCCACCGCGCCCGACCGGGGCAGGGATCGCGATTGCGCCAAGGCTTGTCATGTCGCGAGCGACCGGCGCAGCAAGGATCCGAAGAAAAATTGCTGCATATGACCGCCGCTGCCGCTGCGTTGACCTGAATCAATGTTGCGGCGGGACGGAGCGCCTAGATCATGAGCATGTGGACCTATTATCCCGAATTGCTCGAACGGCCGGTGCCGCGATACACAAGCTACCCGACCGCGCTGGAGTTTGGCGACGATGTCGGCGCGGCGGATTATGCGCGGGCGCTCGACCAAGTGGAATCGGCGACGCCGCTGTCGCTCTATGTCCACATCCCCTTTTGCGAACAGATTTGCTGGTATTGCGGATGCAACACTGGCGCGGCGGGGCGCAAGCAGCGGCTGACCGATTATCTGGCGGCACTGCACGCCGAAATCGGCGCAGTCGCCAAACGGCTTGGCGGACGGGGGCGGGTGCAACATATCGCTTTTGGCGGCGGCAGCCCCAATGCGATCGCGCCGGTTGACTTCGTGCGCCTGCTCGACCGCCTTCTCACGGCCTTCGACGCCAGCAAACCCGATATTTCGATCGAGATCGATCCGCGCAATTTTACCGCCGAATGGGCGCTGGTTCTTGCGGCGTCGAACGTCGGCCGGGTCAGCATGGGGGTCCAGACCTTTGCGCCGCAAATCCAGCAGGCGATCGGGCGCGTGCAGCCGCTCGCCGATATCGAAGCCGCAGTCGCTGCGCTGCGGCTGCGCGGGATCGACGCGATCAATTTCGACCTGATGTACGGCCTGCCCGGACAAAGCATGGCGGACTTGGGCGCGACGCTCGACGAGACGATGCGCATTGCGCCCAGCCGGATCGCGCTGTTCGGCTACGCCCATCTTCCCGCGATGATTCCGCGTCAGCGACGGATTGACGCCAGCGACCTGCCCGATGACCGGCTGCGTTTCGAGCAGGCCGCGTATGGTTTCGAACGGTTGACCGGAGCGGGTTATGTTCCGGTCGGCTTCGATCATTTTGCCAAGCCCGGCGACAGTTTGGCGATCGCTGCCGAAGCGGGCCGGGTAAACCGGAATTTTCAGGGTTTCACCGCCGACGATGCGCCCGTTCTGCTGGGTTTCGGCGCCAGCGCGATCAGCAAACTGCCCGAACTGATCGTGCAGAATGAGAAAAAGGCCGGGCTGTATCGCGACCTGGTCGGGTCAGGAATGCTGCCCGCGACGCGCGGGGTGCGGCTGGATGCCGAGGATCAATGGCGCGGCCATATCATCCGGGCGATCCTCTGTCAGGGACGCGCACGGTTCGGCCCGGACCGCGTCGCCGCGGCGCGGCACGCGCTGTCGGGCTTTGAGCAGCGGAAGCTGATCCGATGGGACGACCACGAACTGATCTTGTGCGCGGGATCCCAGCCCTACGCCCGGCCGATCGCCGCCGCATTTGATCAGCATCGGGGCGCGGTGCCCGCCGCCGCCTGAACCGGCGCGGCAACGCGCGCATCGAGGATCGCAAAAACCTCGCCCAGTTTCGCTGCGATGATATCCGCGCGCGCTGGTTCGAGGTCCGGCACCACGACCTCGATTTCCATCCGCTCGCCTGCAACACGCATCGTCATCTCGGCCGGTATGATCGCACGCTGTGCGAAGAAGCCGGCGATGCGCGGCAGCGATTGCGGGTCGACCAATGCGTCGATTTGGAACCGGGACATCAAGCCGCCGCGCGCTGGGCGCTGCCGATGACCTGCTCGGCCAATTCGTCGGCGATCACCGCCGGCGATCTTTTTTCGCGGGCGGCGCGTTCGAGGATAGCGGTGACCCGCGGCGCGATCCCTGCGACGCGTTCTGCGACGTCGCTTTCGTCCTCACCCAGATATTCGGCCGAGACGCTGATGATGCCGCCGGCGTTGACCACATAGTCAGGGGCATAGGTGATGCCGCGCTGGACCAGCAGCGCTGCGATTTCCGGGCTGGCAAGCTGGTTGTTCGCGGCGCCGCATACCAGCTTTGCCTTCAGTCGGCCGACATTGTCCTGATCGAGCGCGCCGCCGAGCGCGCAGGGTGCGAAAATATCGGCCTCCACTCCCGCAATGTCGTCGACATGGACGACCCGGGCATCGAGGATGTGCGCCAGCCGGTCGCGCCGATCCGGGTTGGGATCGGCGATGATCAGCAGCGCGCCGGCATCGGCGAGGCGGCGGCAGAGGTCGGAACCGACATTGCCGGTGCCCTGTACCGCGACCGTCAGCCCGGACAGATCGCGATCGAACGCGAAGGCGGCGGCAGCCTGCATCGCATCGAACACCCCGCGAGCAGTCCATGGCGACGGATCGCCGCCGGCCCGGCCTTCGGCGGGGGGAAGCCCGGCGACGTGGCGCGTCGTGCTGGCGACTTCCTGCATGTCGGCGACCGAAGTGCCGACATCCTCGGCGGTGACATAGCGGCCGCCGAGTTCCTCGACCGCGCGCCCGAATGCCTGGAATAGCGCGGCGCGGTCGAAATCGCCCACCGGCCTGCGCAGCACCGCCTTGGCGCCGCCCAGCGGCAATCCGGCGAGTGCATTTTTATAGCTCATGCCCTCTGCGAGCCGGACGGCATCGGCGAGCGCCGCGTCCCGGTCGGCATAGTTCCAGAGGCGGCATCCCCCGGCGCCCGGCCCCAGAGCGGTCGAATGAATGGCGATGATCCCATCGAGCCCGCTTTTCGGATCGTTCAGGCGGACGCATTCCACGGGCGGGTGCAAACGGGCAAGACGGGCAACCATGACATTCTCCTTTGGGCAATGCCGACCTTATCGCATTTGCGCCGCGGGCAATCTTGCTCGCTTTATTGCCATTCGCGGCGATCATGGGATATTAAAACCACAATTTTTATCATATAAGGATAAAATGACCGAACTTGATCCTTTTGAGCGGAATATCCTCCGCGAATTGCAGCGGGACGCGAATCAGACGACGGCCGAGATTGCCGAGCGCGTCGGACTGTCGTCATCGCCCTGCTGGCGTCGCATTGATCGGCTGGAGCGCGAGGGTTTTATTCGCAAGCGCGTGGCGATCGTCGACCGGCGCAAGGTCGGGCTCAACGCCCATGTCTTTGCTCAGGTGAAGCTCAACGCGCACGGCCGCGCCAATCTCGATGAATTCAGCGCGGCGCTTCGCTCCTTTCCCGAAGTGCTGGACGCCTATGTGCTGATGGGCGCGATGGATTTCATGCTGCGCATCGTTGCGAAGGATATCGACGCTTATGAAAGCTTCTTCTTCGAACGGCTGAGCAAATTGCCGGGGATTCAGGAGATCAATTCCACCGTCGCGTTGTCCGAGATCAAATCGACCACCGAACTGCCGCTTTGACCACCTGCCACGCTCGTCAGCTAGCGGCGTTCCGTTGGTCGCCGCATGGATCGGGCATGACACACGACATATCGCAGCATGGCGCAGGGACGCCGACATGACCGGTCTCGACCTGCCGCTAGGCGCGCCGCAGCAGATGCTGCGCGACAGCCTGCAACGCTTTCTGGCCGACAATCCGCAGCCGGGCTGGCAGCAATTGTCCGATGAACTGGGCCTCGGCGGAATTACAGTGCCCGAGGCGGCCGGTGGCTTTGGCGGCGGACCGGTCGATATTGCACTGGTGATGGCCGAACTTGGCCCTGCCCTTGCGGGCTCAGACTGGCTGCCGCACGCTGCGGCGACGATGCTGATTGCAGAGGCGGTGCCCGGTCATGCCGCGCTTGCCGATCTGGCAGACGGGCGGATGCGGGCAGCGATCATTTGCCCGGCGGCGGCCTCGTGCCGGGTGCAGGTCGAGCGGAGCGATGGCGGCTGGACGGTGCATGGCACGGCGGCGCTAGTCGCCGGCGCGGCGGAGGCCGATGTGTTCGTCCTCGCCGATAGCGCGGCGATTCTGTTGATCGCGGCCGGCCATGCGAAAGTCGAGCGGCGCACGCGCATCATGCACGACGGCAGCACGAGCGCCGACCTGAGCTTTGCGCTTGCATCGTCCGATATCGAGCCGTTGGCGGAAGGCGATGCGGCGGCGGTGCACGCCGCCCGGGTCAACGATATGATGCTCGCGGCGCGCTGCGCCGAGGCGGTCGGGCTGATGCAATGCATGCTGGGTGACAGCGTCGATTATCTGGGTCAGCGGCGGCAGTTCGGGACGGCGATCGCAGCATTTCAGGTGCTGCGCCACCGTGTCGCCGATATGCAACTGGCGCTGATGAAGGCGACCGCCCTGACCGAGATTGCTGTGCTTTCGCTGGACGGCGCCGAGCGCGACGCGGCGGTGAGCGCGGCTTGTGTCGAAGTGTGCGACGCCGTTCGTATCGTGGGCGAGGGCGCGGTTCAAATCCATGGCGCGATGGGGCTGACCGATGAACTCAGCCTGGGGCGCTATTTCAAGCGCGCGCTGGCGATTGCGGCAGCCATCGGTCCGGCGGGTCAGTTGGCGCGTTTCGCCGACGCCGCCTGACCGCGATCAGCCGAGCAATATGCGCGCGACCAGATCGCGCTGAATCTCGTTCGACCCAGCATAGATGCTCGCCGCGCGATCGTTGAGGTAGCGCGGTACCGCGATGGCGAGTTCGGCGGGGGTTTGCCCGTCGGCCTCGGCCCACGCCGTATGGCCGGCGATATCGCACGCCAGACTGTCGATCCGCTGCGCGCTGTCGGTGCCCATGATCTTGAGCGCCGAGGCGTAAAGCGCTGTGCTGCCCCCCAGTCCGCGCATCGCCTTGATTTCGAGCGCTTGAAGCGCGCGCAGGTTGATCGCCTCGCGGGTTGCGCGCGCGCGCTGTACGGGGTCGAACTCCGCTTGCGCGCGCAGCCGTTCGAGGCGCCCGATCAAACCCGGCGCATATTTGCCGCCGCGCTCGAAGGTCAGCAGATGCTTCGCGACGGACCAGCCCTCATTTTCTGCGCCGAGCCGGTTCGCTTGCGGCACGCGGACATCGTCGAAGAAGACCTGATTGAGCTCATGGTCCCCGGCGAGGGTGCGGATGGGTTCGACGGTGATGCCGGGCGACGTCATGTCGAGCAGCAGAAAGCTGATCCCCGCCTGGGGTTTGCCGTCGTTCGAGGTGCGGACGAGGCAGAACATGCGGTTCGCGAAATGGGCGTGCGTGGTCCAGATTTTCGAGCCATTGAGAACATAATCAGCGCCGTCGGCGGTCGCGCGCAGCTGCAGTGCGGCAAGGTCCGATCCCGCGCCGGGCTCCGAAAAGCCCTGGCACCAATAATCCTCGCCCGACAATATGCGCGGCAGATAATGCGCCTGCTGGTCGGCGCTGCCATAATGCATGATCACCGGCGCGACCATTTTGAGCCCCATCGGCGCGAGGTTCGGCGCGCCGGCGCGCGCGCATTCGGCTGCGAAAATATAGCGTTCGACCTCATTCCATCCGGGGCCGCCAAAGGCTTCTGGCCAGTCGGGTGCCGCCCAGCCGCGGGCGTTGAGGATCCGCTGCCACGGGAGCGAGACCGCGGGGTCCATGAACACGCTCGTCGCGCGTTCGGCCGCTTCGCGCAGCTCGCCCGGAAGATGGTCGGCGAAGAAGGCGCGAATTTCGTCGCGAAAAGCGCGAAGCCCGGGGTCGTTCAGCGTGTCGTTCAACATGTCCATCCTGCGATCTTTAGGGCGCGGGGCGGACGGGCCAAGCTGACGAATGCATCAGGCGGCGCGCGCTCCGACAAAGCCCAGTCCGGCGGCAAGCTGGATCGATTGCGCCCGCCCGGTCGCGCCAAGCTTGGCAGCCGCGTTGCGCAGGTGAAAGCGCACCGTCGATACCGACAGCGACAATATGATCCCGATTTCGCCGTCGGTCTTGCCCGCCGCCGCCCAGCGCAGACATTGCACTTCGCGCCGGGTCAGCGTTTGCGGGACGGTTGCGTTGCGCGGGCGGTCGCGCGCTTCATTGTGCGTCGCGACCAGCCGCAGCGCGAGCATATGCATCCGCTCGGCATGGTCGGCGAACAGTGCGGCGACCCCCACCGGCTCGCGCGAACACCAGACTACGGCGCCGACAAGGCCGCGCGGCAAATGAACAGGGGCGATGATCGCTTCGCCGAGATGCGGGCTTTCGCGAACCTGCCGACAATCGACCGCGTCGAGCAGGCCGGTCGGGCGCCAGCTCTGCAGGGCTCCGTCGCTATAGTAAAAGGGCTCGGCGACCAGCCGCGCGGCGGTCAGGAAGGGGATATGCAGTGCAAGTTTGCGGTCGTGCCAATATTCATGCGCGGGGTCGATCCATGCAAAGCTGGTGACGGCATAGGGGCGGCCGGCTTCGTCGGCCATGGGTTCGGGGTCGCCCAGATCGGCCTGCGCGGCGATGTAGGGCAGGCCGATCGCATCGCCTGCGGCCTGTACGTCCGCAATCATCGCCGGAAGCTTCGACCAGCATAGCGCCTGATAATCTGTCACGCGGACCATTTCCCCAAAACCATCCTGACACAGATGACAGCTTGTTGATCGCCGGGCAATCTTCTCATCTGTCAGGGTCCGGCTGGAACGACGCTCGCACAACGACGAGCCGCGCGAAAAGCCGTTTGAGGGAGGATTGACCATGACGGCATATCGACTTTTTCTGCTCGCGGGCACCGCGGCAAGCTTTGCGTTCGCATCTCCGGCTTTCGCCGCCAATGCTGAGGCGGGCGGGGCTGCAAGCGCCGCGCCGGTCGAAGGCGAGATCATCGTCACCGCGCAGCGCCGCGCGGAATCGCTTAACGATGTCGGCATGGCGATCCAGGCGGTGGATGGCGAGACGCTGGAGAATCTGCGGGTTACCGACGTCCGCGATCTGACCGCGGTGGCGCCGAGTTTCACCGTGTCGCAAAGCTATCAGGGGGTTCCGACCTATACGCTGCGCGGGATCGGTTTCAACACGATCAACCTGTCGTCGACCTCGACCGTCGGCACCTATGTCGACGAAGTCGCCTATGCCTATCCGATCATGAACACCGGCCCGGTCATGGACCTGGAGCGCGTCGAAATCCTCAAGGGGCCGCAGGGTACGCTTTATGGCCGCAACACGACGGCGGGGCTGATCAATTTCATCACCGGCAAGCCGACAGACAGTTTCGAGGGCAGCATCCGCGCCGACCTCGGCAATTATCAGACGTGGAATATCGGCGGGCATCTGTCGGGTCCGCTCGCCGAAGGCCTTTCGGCGCGCGTCGCCTTCCGCAGCGAGAACAGCGACAAGGGCTGGCAGATCAGCAATTCGCGCGGCGAGCGGCAGGGCGAGGTCGAGAAGCTGGGCGTGCGTGGCTCGCTTGCTTTCGATCCGGCGCCGGGCACGCATTTCGATCTGTCGGTGACATGGTGGCAGAACAAGTCCGACACGGTCGTCGGGCAGGGGATCGGCTTTACGCCTGCGACCAATCCGGTCGGCGGCACGAGCAATTCGCGTTTCTTCAATACGCCGGGGCTCGCCACCTATCTGGCCAATAATTTCCCGACCAATGCCCGGCAGGCCGATTGGGCGCCGGAGGCGGAGCGGTCGGCAGACATTGGTACGGGATTGGGGCTGAAGGGGCCGCTCGCCGAGGATAATCGCTTCTGGGGCCTCAAGCTGCGCTGGGATCAGGATCTCTCCGACACGATGAAGCTCGTCTCGCTGACCAGCTATAATGATTTCAAGCGCAACGCGCTGTCCGACTGGAGCGGTGCGCCGTTCGAAATCCTGCTCCAGAACACTGTCGGCCGCATCAAGAGCTTTGCGCAGGAACTGCATGTCGAGGGCGAATCGGGACCGGTCACATGGCTCGTCGGCGGCTATTATGCGAAAGACCGCATCCTCGATTCCAACCGCACGATATTGGGGCAGAACGCCAATCCGCGGCTGATCCGTGCCGCCGGAATTCCGCTCCTGGCGACGCCGTTCAATTCGGGCGGTTACACCGCGCTGCAACTGTCGCAGGCGTTTCGTACCTTTCAGGATATCGGCCGGATTAACACGACGACGTGGAGTGTCTTTGCCAATGGCGACTGGCAACTCGCCGAGCAGCTGAAGCTGACCGCGGGGATCCGATACACGCAGGACAAGCAGCACTATAATGGCTGCTCGCGCGACGTGAACGGCAATATGCTGCCCAACGTCAATGTCGTGAACCGCGCGCTCTATACCCAGACTTATGGCAGAACCCCGCCGGAAATCACGCAGGGCCAGTGCAACACCTTCGACCCCGCCAAGAACATGTTCGGCGAGGTGAAGTCGGTGCTCGACGAGGATAATGTCGCCTGGCGCGTCGCGCTCGACTGGTCACCGAACGACGATACCTTGCTCTATGCCTCGGTCTCGCGCGGCTACAAGTCGGGGACGACGCCGGTTAACACGGCCAGCACCGCGCAGCAGAATGCATCGGTGCAACAGGAGCAGTTGACCGCCTATGAAGTCGGGGTCAAGGCGACGCTCGCCGACCGCATGGTGCAGGCCAATCTGTCGGCATTCTACTATGATTATCGCGACAAGCAGATCAGCACCTATTTCGCCGATCCGATCTACACCGCGCTGTCGCGGCTCGATAATGTGCCGAAGTCGAAGGCCTATGGCGTCGAGGGCGAGTTGATCGTCCGGCCGGCGCAGGGCGTCAGTCTTTCGACCAGCGCCTTGTGGCTGAAGACGCGCGTCATCGATTATGATGGCACCAATGCGGCCGGGCAGCCCGAGAATTTCGACGGGGCCGAGTTCATCTATAGCCCGAAATTCCAGGGCAGCATCACGCTGGCTTATGACACGCCGGCCACCGACACGATCGATGTCATCGGCGCGATCAGTGCGCGATACCAGAGCAAGTCGAACACGATCTTCGAGGATATCGATCTCTACAAGGTCGATGCCTATGCGACCGTCAACGCGAGCGTCGGTCTTCGCGACGAAAGCGGCTGGTCGGTGTCGCTGTGGGCGAAAAACCTGTTCGACAAATATTACTGGTCGGCGGTGTCGAGCAACGCCAATGTCGTCGTGCGTTTTGCCAATCAGCCGCGAACCTATGGTCTGACTGTCGGTCTGGATTTCTGAAGGAGCACGCAGAGGTGCAGCAGGCATTGCAGGACAATTATATGGGGACGGCGGTCGATTTCACCGCCCCCGTTGGCGAGCCTGCGCTGCTTGCGCCCGACAGCGTCCAGTGGCGCGTCTATAAAAACCAGATCGCGCTGGGGATCGGCGGCATTGCCGCCGTGTTGCTCGAATTTGCCGAGCCGCGCATCCGCAGCGGGGTGTGGGACCATTCGACCTATAAGGCCGACCCGATCGGCCGGTCGAAGCGGACGGGGGTGGTCGCCATGCTGGCCTGTTATGGCCCCGCGAGCACGGCGAAAGCGGCGATCGGCAGCGTCAACCGGCTTCACGGCAAGGTGAAGGGCGAAACCCCGGACGGCGAAAAATATCGCGCGATGGATCCGGTGCTGCTCGATTGGGTTTCAGCGACCGCATCCTACGGCTTTTTGATGGCTTATGATCGTTTCGTGCATCCGCTGAGCGACGCCGACAAGGATCGCTTCATGCGCGACAGCGATGCGATCGGGCGCGAATTTGGCGCACGTCATGCGCCGCCGACCATCGATGCCTTCATGGACATGATGGCATCGCTCGAACCGCGGTTCGAACCGCATCCGATTATCTTCGAATTTCTGGATATCATCCAGTCGGGCCGCGCTGCGCCGAACGTGCCGCGCTTTTTGCACCGCGCCATTGCGCGGGCGTCGGTGTCGCTGCTTCCCGATCATGTCCGGCAGCGGCTCGACCTTGGCGCGCGTTTCAACCTGACGCGCCTCGACCGCATGGCACTCAAGCTCGCCGGGCGGCTTGCCGACCGGCGGATCGACCCGCAATCGCCGCCATGTCAGGCCAGCGTGCGGATGGGGTTGCCGCATGATTATCTGTATCGCCGCCAGGGCTGACAGCACGCACTCTCACCCTTTGGTGTCGGGTCTCCACGCGCGATAGAAGGTATCGACCGCAGCGTCGATTTCGGCGGCGACGCGCTCGCGATTCCGGTCGCGTCCTTCGGGAAGACCGAGGACCGCCTGATAATAGACCCCCGACTGACACAGGCCGGACAGATGATAAACCGCCTGCATCGGGTCGCCCATGCGCAGTTCGCCCAGCACCATTTTTTCGCTTATCCATGCGGCGGTCCGCGCCTTGCCGCGACGCGGTCCGCGATCGTAGAAGGTTTCGGCAAGATGCGGGAAGCGCTCAGCCTCACCGACGACGAGGCGGTACAGGGCGAGCATCGTCGGCGAGAGGAGCGTGTTCATCAACACGTTGCCGAAATGGCGCAGCACATCGACGACGGGCTGGTCGAGCGGCAGGTCGACTTGCAAGGCCGCGCCATAATGGCCGACGATATCGTCGACGACGGCGGCGAACAGATCCTCTTTCGACGGGAAATAGCTCCACAAGGTCGTCTTTGATCCGCCGACCTTGCTGGCGATCGACGACATGGTCGTGCCTGCATAGCCATTCGCAAAGAACAACTCACGCGCCGCGTCGACGAACGCCTTGCGCCGCGCCGCAGCGGCATCGTCCAAGGTTACCGTACCGCTTGGTATCATTTCGATTGACAACGCATTCTCCAAAGTTCAGATGCGCATGATACCAGATAGTATCGTTGGATTCCATGGCCCGGTTCATTTATCTTACAACCGCTGTTTTCGGCCTGCTTGCGGGTTGCGCTGCCGTTCCCGATCTGGGCCCGGCGCCGGTTCCGGCCGCGCCCGAAGCGCTCGCATCGACGGCCTCCTTTGCCGACGCCAAAGGGGTGTGGCCCGCCGGGGGCTGGTGGCGGAGCTTTGGCGACGCGCAACTCGATGCGTTGATCGATGAGGGGCTGAAATCTTCGCCCGATGTCGCGATCGCAGCGGCGCGGGTGCGCGCCGCGGATGCCATGGCGCGGCAAGCGGGGGCGGCGCTGCTGCCACGCGTTGGCGCGGAGGGCGGCGCTGGCGGCGTCCAGCAAAGCAAGAATATGGGCATTCCGCCAGCCTTCGTGCCCGATGGCATTCAGGACACCGGCCACGTCGCCGCAACCTTTGCCTTCGACCTCGACCTGTGGGGCCGCAATCGTGCGGCGCTCGCCGCAGCTACGTCGGAGGCCGAGGCCGCGCGGGTCGATGAAGCGCAGGCGCGATTGATGCTGACCACCGGCATCGCGTCGGCCTATGCCGATCTTGCCGGATATCATGTCGCGCGCGACGTCGCGAATGAAGCGGTGCGCGTGCGAAGTGCGAGCGCCGCGCTATCGGCGGCGCGGGCGCGCGCCGAAATCGAAAATCGGGCGGCTGAGCGTCAGGCCGAAAGCCGCGCTGCCTCGGCGCGCGCCGATCTTGCCGCGCTCGACGAAGCGATTGCAGCGACGCGCAACCGGCTGGCGGCGCTCGTCGGCGCAGGCCCCGATCGCGGGCAATCCATTGCGCGGCCGACGCTTGACCATGCGATGGTGGGACTGCCGCCCGAGGTGGGGATTGGCCTGATCGGCAGGCGTCCCGATATCGTTGCGGCGCGGCTGCGCGCCGAAGCGGCGGCAAAACGCATCGATGTCGCGCGCGCCGATTTCTATCCCAATATCAGCCTGTCGGCGCTGGTCGGACTCCAGTCGCTCGGGCTGTCCAACCTGTTCAAATCGGGTTCGGAATATGGCAATGGCGGCGCCGCGATCAGTCTGCCGATCTTCGACGGCGGGCGCCTGCAGGGGCGATATCGCGGGTCGCGGGCGGACTATGATGCGGCCGTTGCGACCTATGATCTTACGCTGGTCAATGCACTGCGCGATGTTGCCGATCTGGTCGCAAGCCGCAGCGCCAATGCGCGCCAGCTTGCCGGCCGGCGAGAGGCACGGGCAGCGGCCGATGAAGCGGCGAAACTCGCGGGGCTGCGCTATCGCGCGGGCCTGTCGAACCAGCTCGAGCAGCTTACCGCCGAGGACAGCCTCGTGGCCTTGAATCGCGCGGTTGCCGACCTTGAGGCGCGGCAATTGTCGCTCGACATCGCACTGATCCGCGCGCTCGGCGGCGGATATCAGGCGCAAAATATCACAGGAGACAGATGATGGCCGAAGATACGGCTGCGACCGAAACCGAGGCTCTCCCCGCCACCGACGAAGCACGCGGCGCCAAACGCAACAAGATGCTTCGCATCCTCGCGCTCGTCGTGCTCGTGGCCGCTCTTATCTGGGGCGCGTGGTATTTCCTGACGCAGTCCGGAAGAGTTCATACCGACAATGCCTATGTCGGCGCCGATTCCGCCGTCGTCACCGCGCTCGTTTCGGGGCCGGTGAAGGAAGTGCGGGTCGCGGGAACGCAGGCGGTGAAGCAGGGCGATATTCTCGTCATTCTCGACGATGCCGACGCGAAGCTCGCGCTTGCCGATGCCGAGGCAGCATTGCGTCAGGCACGACAGCGTTACGGGCAGGCGGGGGCGAATGCCGACGCCGCACGCGCGCGGGTTTCGGCGCGCGGCGCCGACGTATCGCAAGCGCAAGCGCGGCTGCGCGACGCCAATGCAACGGTTGCCAAAGCGCGCGCGGAACTGGTGCGGCGCGAAAGCATCGCCGGAACGGGCGCGGTATCGGGCGAGGAACTGAGCGCGGCGCGCGCGGCGCTCGCCTCGGCGACGGCGGCTCGCGATCTCGCGGCGGCCGGTATCGCCTCGGCCGAAGCAACACGCGGATCGGCGAGCGGCGACCTAGGCGCCGCCGAAGCACTGGTGCGCGGAACGACGATCCAGACCGCGCCCGACGTCGCGGCGGCGCAGGCGCGCCTCGAAAAGGCACAGCTCGACGTTGCGCGCACGGTGATCCGCGCGCCGGTGGATGGCATTGTGACGAACAAGCAGGTTCAGGTCGGACAGCGGATCGCGGCGGGCGCGCCGATCATGACCGTCGTTCCGATCGATACGGCTTATGTCGATGCCAATTACAAGGAAAGCCAGTTCGAGGATATTCGCATCGGCCAGCCGGTCGAACTCACCTCCGACTATTATGGCGGCGACGTCGTCTTTCACGGCAAGGTCGTCGGCATTGCCGGCGGCACCGGCGCGGCCTTCTCGCTGATCCCCGCACAAAATGCGACGGGCAACTGGGTGAAGGTGGTGCAGCGCCTGCCGGTGCGCATCGCGCTCGACCCCAAGGAGCTGAAGGCGCATCCACTGCGCGTCGGGCTGTCGATGGAAGCCACGATCGACACGCGCGGGAATTGAGGGGATGGCCAGCGCCGCCCTGTCTGCCGGAGCATCCAGCGAACCCGCACCGCTGAGCGGCGTCAAGCTGTTCGCGGCGGCCTTCGCGCTTGCACTCGCCAATTTCGTCGTCGTGCTCGACATGACGATCGCCAACGTGTCGGTGCCGCACATCGCCGGCGGCCTTGCCGTGTCGCCGACGCAAGGGACCTGGGTGATCACCAGCTATGCGGTCGCCGATGCGATTAGCGTGCCGCTGACCGGCTGGCTCGCGATGCGGTTCGGAACGGTGCGCTGGTTCCTCTATTCGATCCTCGGCTTCGGGCTCTTCTCCTTCCTTTGCGGAATTTCGCAGACGCTCGACGCGCTGATCGCCTTTCGCATCCTGCAGGGGCTGTCAGGGGGACCGTTGATGCCGCTGTCGCAAATCCTGCTGCTGCGTATCTTTCCCAAGGAAAAGGCAGGCGTCGGCCTAGCGATCTGGGCGATGACGACGACCACGGCGCCGATTCTCGGTCCAATTCTCGGCGGCACGATCAGCGATAACTGGAGCTGGCCGTGGATCTTCTTCATCAACCTGCCGGTGGTCGCGCTCTGCGCCTTTGGCGTCGGCAGTCTCCTTGGCAAGTTTGAGACGAAGCGTGAGAAGGCGCGCATCGACGTCGTCGGGCTGGTGCTTCTCGTCCTGTCGGTCGGGGCGTTCCAGCTGATGCTCGATACCGGGCGCGAGCATGACTGGTTCGAATCGACGTGGATTGTGATGCTCGCGGTCATTTCGGTCATCGGTTTCGCCGCCTTCGTGATCTGGGAACTGACCGATGCCAATCCGGTCGTCGACCTTCGCGTTTTCCGCTTTCGCGGTTTCACCTTTTCCACCGTCGCCATATCGCTGGGCTTTGGCGCCTTTTTCTCGCAGGTCGTGCTGACGCCTTTATGGCTGCAGCAGGTCGCGGGCTATACGGCGACCGAGACGGGCTATGTCGTCGCGTGGATCGGCGTGTTCGCGGTGCTGCTGTCGCCGGTCGCGGCGGGATTGATCGGCAAGATCGACATTCGCATCTCCATCTGCACCGCACTTTTGTGGATGGCCTTCGTCTCAGTGCTGCGCGCCAGCTGGAACGCCGACGTCGATTATTGGACGCTGGCGCTGCCGCATTTGCTGCAGGGCTTCGGCATGCCTTTCTTCTTCGTCGGGCTGACCGCGCTTGCGCTCTCCAGCGTTCCCGCCAAGGATCAGACGTCGGCGGCGGGCTTGATGAGCTTTTTGCGCACGCTCAGCGGCGCGATGGGCACTGCGGTTGCGACGACGGCGTGGGATGTCGAAAGCCGCGTCGCTCGGTCGGAACTTGTTTCCGGCATGAACGATACCGGCGGTACTATGGACATGCTTCAGCGTGCCGGGATGACGCTCGAACAAGCGCGCGCCGCAATCGAACGACTGGTCGAGGTGCAAGCGTCCACGCTTGGGGTGCTCCACCTGTTTCTTGCATCAGGGGTGGTATTTGTTCTCGCTGCGACCGCGGTATGGTTCGCGCCGCTACCCAAAAAAGTATCGATGGGCGCCTCGCACTAGGGGCGCTTCGAAACAAGCGTGGCACACCCCTTGGGTTGTGCGTCGCAACATGCTAGGCGCGCGCCCATGCTGACGATCAACGGAATCACTGTACGCCTTGGCGGGCGCGCCATCCTCGAACGCGCCACGGCGAGCCTGCCGGCGAAAAGCCGCGTCGGGCTGATCGGCCGTAACGGCGCGGGCAAATCGACGCTGATGAAGGTGATGATCGGACAGCTCGAGCCCGACGAAGGCAGCATCGACATGCCGCGCCGCACCCGCGTCGGCTATATCGCGCAGGAAGCGCCCAGCGGGACGGCGACGCCGTTTGACACGGTGCTTGCCGCCGATACCGAACGCGCCGAACTGCTCATCGCGTCGGAAACCGAACAGGATCCCGACAAGCTTGGCGATATTCACGAGCGGCTGATCGCGATCGACGCCTATACCGCGCCGGCGCGCGCGGCGCGTATCCTGATCGGGCTGGGGTTCGATGAGGATATGCAGGGGCGGCCGCTCGACAGCTTTTCGGGCGGTTGGAAGATGCGCGTTGCGCTCGCGGCGTTGCTCTTCTCCGAACCTGATTTGCTGCTGCTCGACGAACCGTCGAACCACCTCGATCTTGAAGCGACCCTGTGGCTCGAAAATTTCCTGCGCGCCTATCCGGGCCAGCTGGTGGTGATCAGTCACGAGCGCGACCTGCTCAACAATGTCGTCGACAATATCCTCCACCTCGAAGGTGGTAAGGTGATGCTCTATGCGGGCGGCTATGATGCGTTCGAGCGTCAGCGCGCGGAGCGCGCAGCGCAGCTCGCGGCGGCAAAGGCATCGCAGGATGCGCAGCGCGCCAAGCTGCAGGACTATGTTGCACGCAACAGCGCGCGTGCGTCGACCGCGAAGCAGGCGCAATCTCGCGCCAAAATGCTGGCGCGAATGCAGCCGATCGCGGCGCTTGCGGAGGACCAGACGCTGGCCTTCGATTTCCCGAGCCCCGACGAGTTGAAGCCGCCGCTGATCACCCTCGATCTGGCGAGCGTCGGCTATGCCGACAAACCGGTGCTCCAGCGGCTCAACCTGCGGATCGATCCCGATGACCGAATCGCGCTGCTCGGGCGTAACGGCAATGGCAAGACCACGCTCGCGCGGCTGCTCGCGGCGCAGCTCAGCCCCATGGCTGGCGCGATGGCGGCGTCGGGCAAGATGCGCGTCGGCTATTTTACCCAATATCAGGTCGAGGAACTCGACGGCAGCGATACCCCGCTCGCGCATATGACGCGGGTGATGGAGGGCAAGACGCAGGGCGCGGTGCGCGCCCAGCTCGGGCGTTTCGGCTTTTCGGGCAATCGCGCGACGACCCAAGTGGCCAAAATGTCGGGCGGTGAAAAGGCACGCCTCGCGTTGGCGCTGATCACCCGCGAGGCGCCGCACCTGCTGATCCTCGACGAACCGACCAACCACCTTGATGTCGACGCGCGCGAGGCGCTCGTTCAGGCGCTCAACGGCTTTGAAGGCGCCGTGGTCCTCGTCAGCCACGACCGCCATATGCTCGAACTGACTGCCGACCGGCTGGTGCTCGTCGATGACGGCACCGCGCGCGAATATGACGGCAGCATGGACGATTATGTCGACATGATCCTCGGCAAGGGCCCGGCGAAGGAAAAAATGTCGAAGGCCGACAAGAAGGAAGACCGCAAAGCGGCCGCCGCAGCGCGCGAAGCCGCAGCGAAGGTCAAGAAAGAGGTTTCGGACGCCGAGGCCGATCTCGCCAAATATGAGGTCGTTCTCTCCGCCATCGACCGCGCGATGTTCGACCCGCAGGGCGCGGCGAACGAATATAAGGGCCTGACGATGAGCGAGCTGTCGCAGCGTCGCGGCAAGATCGTCGCGGCGCAGGAAGCTGCTGAAGCGCGCTGGGTGGCGGCAAGCGAAGCGCTGGAGGCGTTTGAGGCGGCGACCGCCTGACCTTCCTCGTCGCCCCTGCGCAGGCGGGGCTGCTGGAGTTTGTACGCCGCCAAGGATAACAAGGCCGACAACGGCCCCCGCCTACGCGAGGCGACGCGCATGCGAGGGACTCGCCGCTCGCACGTTGACTCGCACCCCTCATTCCATCATATTAGTTTCAATTGAAACTAGATGGGAATGCGATCATGGCCGACCTTTTCGAAAATCCGCTGGGCCTCGACGGCTTTGAATTCGTCGAATTCTCGGCACCCGAAAAGGGGATTCTCGAACCGGTATTTCAGGCGATGGGCTTCACCCAGATCGCGCATCATCGGTCAAAGGATGTCCAGTTGTGGCGCCAGGGCGGCATCAACCTGATCGCCAATTATGAACCCAAGTCGCCTGCAGCTTACTTCGCCGCGGAGCATGGTCCGTCGGCGTGCGGCATGGGCTGGCGCGTGCGCGACGCGGCCAAGGCCTATGCCGAGGCGATCGCGCGGGGGGCCGAACCTGTCGAGGTCAAAACCGGCCCGATGGAACTGCGTCTGCCCGCGATCCGCGGCATCGGCGGGTCGATCATCTATCTGACCGACCGGTACGGCGACGAACTCAGCCTTTATGACATCGACTTCGTTTATGAAGAGGGTGTCGATCGCCACCCGGTCGGCGCCGGGATGCAGCTGATCGATCATCTGACTCACAATGTCTATGGCGGCCGGATGGCGCATTGGGCGGCTTTCTATGAGCGCATCGCGGGTTTCCGCGAAATCCGCTACTTCGACATCAAGGGCGAATATACGGGGCTGACGTCCAAGGCGATGACCGCACCCGACGGCAAGATCCGCATTCCGCTGAACGAAGAGGGCGCGGGCGGCGGCGGTCAGATCGAGGAATATCTGCGCGCCTATAATGGCGAGGGCATCCAGCACATCGCATTCAGCTGCGACGATCTTTATGCTGCGTGGGACAAGCTGAAAGAGCTGGGCAATCCGTTCGCGCCCGCGCCGCCGGCGACCTATTATGAAATGCTCGAAGAGCGCTTGCCCGGCCATGGCGAGTCGGTTGAGGGATTGCAGTCGCGCGGCATCCTGCTCGACGGGTCGACGACCGAAGGCGACCCGCGCCTGCTGCTCCAGATTTTCGGCCAGACCGTGATCGGCCCGGTCTTCTTCGAATTTATCCAGCGCAAGAAGGATGAAGGCTTCGGCGAGGGCAATTTTACGGCGCTGTTCAAATCGATGGAAATGGACCAGATTCGCCGCGGCGCGCTCGAGGTCAAAGAAGAAGCTTGATCGCTCCCCCCCGTGGAGCAGTTTCAGCACGAACGGAGTTGGGTAAATGACCAGCCAATCGCCCATTAAACTCGGCGGCGTTCACCACGCGGCCTACCGCTGCAAGGATGCGAAGGAGACGGTCGAGTGGTATGAGCGCATGCTGGGCATGACCTACACCACCGCCTTTGCCGAGGATCATGTGCCGTCGACCGGCGAATATGATCCGTATATGCATGTCTTTCTCGACGCGGGGAACGGCAATATCCTGGCGTTTTTCGAGCTACCCAACCAACCGGATATGGGGCGCGACACCAACACGCCGGCATGGGTCCAGCATCTGGCGTTCAAGGTCGGCAGTTTCGATGAACTGGTTGCGGCAAAAGCGCATCTGGAGGCGAGCGGCGTCGATGTACTCGGCCCGACGCACCATGGCATTTTCAAGTCGATCTATTTCTTCGACCCCAACGGTCATCGCGTCGAACTGGCGTGCGATATCGGCACGGCTGAGCAATATGCCGAACTGCGCCGGGTCGCACCGCTGATGCTCGACGAATGGAGCAGGACGAAAAAGGCGCCACGCCACGCCGACTGGCTGCACACCGCGGCGAACGAATAGGCTTGTGTTCCCCGGCTTTCGCCGGGGACCAACTCTCAATGCCGGAAGTGGCGCATTCCGGTGAGCACCATCGCGAGGCCGGCTTCGTTCGCGGCCGCAATCACCTCATCGTCGCGGATCGAGCCGCCGGGCTGGATGACGCAGGTCGCACCCGCCTCGACCGCCGCCAGCAGGCCATCGGCGAAGGGGAAAAAGGCGTCGCTGGCGACCGCGCTGCCGACTGTGCGTGGGGCCGCCCAGCCGTGCGTTTCAGCGGCTTCGCGCGCCTTGATCGCGGCGATGCGCGCGCTGTCACGTCGGTTCATCTGGCCCGCGCCGATACCCGCGGTCGAACCGCCCTTGGCATAGACGATTGCGTTTGACTTCACATGCTTGGCGATCGTCCATGCGAAGAGTGCATCGGTCAGCTCCTCTTCGGTCGGGGCGCGGTCGGTGACGACTTTCAGATCGTCGCGCGTGATGTGGCCATTGTCACGGCTCTGCGCCAGCCAGCCGCCCGCGATCGTCTTCATCATCAGGCCGCCGCGCGCCGGATCTGGAAGCTCGCCGGTGAGCAGCAGGCGCAGATTCTTTTTCTTCGCAAACACCGCGCGCGCATCGGTGTCGGCATCGGGGGCGCAGACGACTTCGGTGAAAATGCCGCTGATCGCCTCGGCGGTCGGGCCGTCGAGCGGGCGGTTGACCGCGATGATGCCGCCGAACGCCGACACATCGTCGCACTTCAGCGCCGCGTCATAGGCTTCCGCGATCGTCGCGCCGCTCGCGACGCCGCATGGGTTGGCGTGCTTGACGATGACACAGGTCGGCCCGGCGTCGCGGAATTCTGCGACTAGTTCGAGCGCCGCGTCGGCATCGTTGATATTGTTATAGCTGAGTTCCTTGCCCTGCACCTGCTGCGCCTGCGCGATGCCGCGCGATGCGGGGCCGGCGGGAAGGTAGAGCGCGGCCTTCTGGTGCGGGTTCTCTCCGTAGCGCAGTTCGGTCTGAAGCTTGGCGGTGAGCGGCAACGTGTCGGGGAACAGCTTGCCCTGATCGGCGAAGGCGAACCAGCTGGCGATCATCCCGTCATAGGTCGCAGTGTGGGCGAAAGCGGTCGCGGCGAGGCGCTTGCGCAGGCCCAGCGTCGTCGCGCCATTGTTCGCGTCCATCTCGGCGATCACGGCGGCATAATCCTCGGGTTCGGTGACGATGTTCACAAAGGCATGATTTTTCGCCGACGAGCGCACCATCGCGGGACCGCCGATGTCGATATTTTCGATGATCTCGTCGCGGGCCGCGCCCTTCGCGACCGTCGCCGCAAATGGGTAGAGGTTGACGACGACCAGATCGATCGCGCCGATGCCATGTTCTTCCATCGATGCGACATGCGCGGCATCGTCGCGCACCGCGAGAATGCCGCCATGAACCGTCGGGTGCAGCGTCTTGACGCGGCCGTCCATCATCTCGGGAAAGCCGGTGAGGTCGGCGACATCGAGGACATTGTGGCCCGCCTCGCGCAGCGCCTTTGCAGTGCCGCCGGTCGAAACCAGTTCGACACCATGACGGACGAGCGCGGCGGCGAGGTCGGCGAGACCCGCCTTGTCGCTGACGGACAGAAGCGCGCGGCGGACGGGAACGAGATCGGTCATGGAAAGGGGCTTTGCTTATGGCGTGGAAAGACGCAGCCCCCCTAGGCGCGCCGCGGCTTCAGGGCAAGGCGTGAGCGGTACGGCCGAGCCCAGAAAACCGTTCATGCGGCGCCGCGGAAACGCGGAGAGGGAAAAAGAGCAAAGCAAAGAGAGGTTTCGCGCAGAGGTGCAGAAGACACAGAGCGATCGAATGGCAACGAAGCTACCAAAGCCCTTATCCGTGCGCCCCTGCGCGAATAATTTCCTGTGCCGTTACAGCCCCAGCGCCGCAGCAATCCGGTCCCAGCCGACCAGCTTGAAATTCTGCGCCTTGGGTGCGTTGTCGCCGTCCTGCGCGATGAAGAGTCCGCCCGCATAGTCGCCGCCGAAATTGCCCGCGGCAGCAGCGATCCCGTCGGTTTCGCTCGTCGCACCGAACGTCCCGGCAGCGACCGCGAAGCGTCCGATATAATCGACGCCGGGCAGGCGGAAGACGGCGAACGCATTGTCGCCCTGGCTCGATGCGATCAGGTAACGCTGTCCCTTGTGGTCGATCGTCGCGAGGCCCTCGACATCGGCGACGAGGCGTTGGTTGTCGACCGGAGCGACCAGACGCGCGGTTGCCCCGGTGCCCTCACGTTGCAACTGCCAGATGCCGGCATCTTCCTCGCCGACATAAAGCGTGTCGCCGTCGAAGACACAGCCTTCGGACTGGGTCGGGATCTTATATTCCCACTGAACGGCAAAAGATGGTGCAGCGCCGGGGGCAACGGTCAGCGTCCCGACGCGCACCGTGCCGTCCTTGACGATCAGTGCCGCAGTCAGCGGCGCGCCGGGCGCGGTCTGGGCCAGGCACAGACCATAGGCTTCGCCAGCGCCCGCAGGCGCGCGGCCGATCGCGGTGAGTGCGGGTTTAGCGCCGTCGAGGCGGAAGACCGCGAGATGGGCATTCACGCCATCGTTACGGTCGCTGGCGACGATGATGTCGCCCATCACGTCGACATTGTTGACCAGTCCGCCCTTGATGAACGCCAGATCCTTGCCGGCGAGATCATAAACGTGGAGGCCCGCCTTTTTGTCGGTCGCGATCACCAGTGCGCGGCCCGGATTGGCTGGGTCGATCCAGATCGCCGGATCGTCGGCAGCATCGGCGCGGCTGGTTCCGACGGGCGCAGTCTCGCCGCTCGCCGTAACCGGCGCCGGGGGCAGGCCGTGGATCACCGGTTCACTCGCAGCGCAGCCGGCGAGCACGGCGGTAAGTGCCGCGGCGGTAAACAGATTTGATGTTCGCTTCATCACTATCCCCTGTATCTATTTGCCCGATGCGACGCAGCGTCCGCCATCGGGGCCGATATCGCCCGAACATGTGCGCGCAGCCAGTGTCGGGTCGGTGATTTCGCTCAGACGGTTGCCGGCGGCGGTCCGTTCAAGGTCGAAGCCGTCGTAAAGCTTGCCAGATGCAGTGAAGGTGCGGAATTTCAGTCGCTTCGGATCGACGTCGACGATCTGGTAGAGTTCGGTGGCCTCGGCGATCTTGTCGGGCTGGTTCGGTGCTCGATCGTTGAGCCGGTACATTTTCGATCCGGTCACCGACACAAGATAGACCGGCCCCTGTATCGCGCCGCCCGCGCGCGCCTTTGCACCCGCTTCGCGGCCGGATTCGGCGGTCAGGCGACTGTAGCAATGATCGTGCCCCTGCAGCACCAGATCGACCTTGCGCTTTTCGAACACCGGCTTCCATGCCGCCTTGATTTCCTTGGTGTCGTTCGGGCGGGCGCAGGTGAAGACCGGCTGATGGAACAGCACCACGTTCCAGCTCGCTTTGCTCGACGCGAGGGTCTGGTCGAGCCACTTGGTCTGCGCCTCCATCGACCCGAGGTCGATCGCCGCAGTACCGTCAAGTACGATGAAGCGCACACCCTGATAGTCGGTGAAATAGGTCGTCGCCTCGACCGGCTTCGCGCCATTGGCGGGTAGCGCGAACTGGGCCGGCCAATAGGGGCCGAGCCTGCGGCTTTCGGTGCCGTCGGGTTTCAGTACATCGACATATTCGTGGTTTCCGGTCGCGGGAACTTGCGGGACGATTGCATAATTATAGCCGCCGGCCTGATTCCATTCGCCCCATTCATCATCATGATCGAGGTCGTCGCGCTGGCTGACAAGGTCACCGGCATGGACGACTAGGCGA
Organism: Sphingopyxis selenitireducens; assembly: GCF_051550705.1. Taxonomy (NCBI): domain Bacteria; kingdom Pseudomonadati; phylum Pseudomonadota; class Alphaproteobacteria; order Sphingomonadales; family Sphingopyxidaceae; genus Sphingopyxis; species Sphingopyxis selenitireducens. The sequence continues at coordinate 198,470 of NZ_JBPULG010000006.1, read as the reverse complement.
ATGTCGCCGTTGGCGTGAAAGGCTTGGCGGATCACGCGGCTGGCATAGGTGAGGATGCCGTTCTGGATGTCACCGAGATAGAGGAAGCGGAAGGGCTTCGCTTCGGCGGCCGCCGTGCGGAACTGATACCATTCGCTCCAGCCCGCGGCCCCCTTCACCCGGTAGGTGTATACCGTGTCGGGCGCGAGATCGGTGAAACGTATCTGGTGATAGAGGGCGCGGCCATAGCTGCTGTCGACCGGCATCGCCTTGCCACTGACGAGCATGGCCTTTTCCTCAAGCGTGGGCCCGTCGACCGACACCGCGATCTGGGCCTGGGACTCGGTCTGTGCGGTGTCGGTACGATAGGCCACTGCCATCTCGCGCGCCGGGTCGGCGCCGGGCGTGAGTACGATGCGGTCGGCAAGGTTTTTGGGTGCATAGGGAAGCCCCGCAGAGCGAGGGATGGGCGCGCCATCCTCCGTCTGCGTCATGATGGGAAAACCCGTCGTCGCCGGTTCTTCGGCAGCGGCCGGCGCGGCCGAAAACATCGTCGCCGCGAGCAGCGACAGACCGAACATACGCTTAGTCGTCATCATCTATCCTTCCCTGCCTGGTCGTCAGAAGCTGGCGGAAACGCCGAACTTCGCGGTCCAGCTGTATTTTTCATACTGCAGGATGCGCTTGGCGCCTTCGAAGTTTTGATAAGCGAAATAGGGCGCGTCGGTGACGTTCACCCATTCGGCGAACAGGCGGACGCCCTTCGTGACGCGGAGTTTCGCCGACAGGTCGAGCTGGAAATGCTGGTCGACATAGCGGTCCTGATCCGCGGTGCTGCCCAGTTCATCGAGATACTTGTCGCGATAGGTGCCCGCGGCGCGCAGCGAGAGTGGGCCCTTTTCATAACCGAGCGCGACGTTGAAGGTATGCTTAGCCGACGACATCAGCGGGATCGGTCGCGGATCGGCGATGTCGCCTTTATTGAACACCGTGCCTTTCGCGTCTGTGTAGGTGTAGTTGGCGTTGAGCAGAAGGCCATCGAAAGGCGAGGGCAGAAAGGAGAAGGACTGGTTGTAGGACAGTTCCAGACCCTTTATCTTGCCCTTGTCGCCGTTGATATATGTCGTAAGCTCGTCATACGCGACGCCATAGATGTTGCCCGGCGTGGTGATCCGCTGCTCGACGATGAAATTATTCACCGATTTCCAGAAGACGCCGGCGCTCAGCGCCGAATTTTTCCCGAAATACCATTCGGCCGAAGCGTCGATGTTCCAAGCACGGTACGGCTTCAGGTTCGGGTTGCCGAAGGTCGCTTCACCGTCCTCGTTGACGTCGAAACGCGGTGCGAGATTGGACAGTTTTGGGCGAACAAGGCTCTTGTAGCCGGCCAGACGCAGGACAAGGTCATTCGCCGGTTCGTAGCGGATGGTGAGGCTGGGCAACCAGTCGGTATAGCTGCGCTTGAACTGGTTGGGGGTGACGATGACCGTATCTTCGTCGAGCGTGACGCCTTCATAGACTTCGTCCTCGAGGAAAAGCTGGGTCAGCTTCGCCCGGATGTCGTTGCGGGTCCGTTCCATGCGGAGGCCGCCGATGACGCGAACCTGATCGGTTTCCCACCGTCCGAGCAGATAGCCGGCCAGGACGTCTTCATCGACCGAATAGTCCGACGAGTTCGAATTGATGTCGGTGTCCACCTGATTCGGTTCGAAATTGGCGCGGTTGTCATAGAAGAATTTCGTCGGGGCGAGCTGGCTCGGCAAGGGGCCGAGGTTCTGGATCCGATAGGTCTGACCGCCGAGCACGTCGGCCAGCGTATAGTCACCGTCATAATCGTCGAATACCAGCGTATCGAGGTTATAGGATTTTTCGCGCCAGCGCGATTTGACTCCCGCCTGAACCGTGAAGGTCCCGTTGCTAAGTGCGAATTCGCGGGCGAGGTCCGCTCGTGCGCTCCATTCCGTGTCCTTTGAATCGGACGGTGCGGTCAGTTCCAGTTCGTTGAATCCATATTCGGACGGGTCGTTGAACAGGTCGGTATCGCCCGACGCGGTGAAGATCGGTCGGCGCGGATCGGCATAGTCGAAGTTCACATCAACCCCGTCGCCGTCGAAGCGGGCGCGGAAACGCGTGGGATCGACCGAGGCGTTTTCGCGTTCGGTGGCCTCCGACCACGATCCCGAATAGGTCAGTTTCCACGGACCTGTTTCGGTTTCGCCGCCGACCGTGATCGACTTGATGCGCTGCTCCTCGGCGCGATCCTTCATGCGGCGGCGCACTTCGATGCGGCCGTCCGCGTCGGTGAAGAAAGCCGATGTCGCGCTGCTCTTGGCCGCGACTGGCGGTTCGTCCATGATCAGGATCACGTCGCCGCGATATTCATGGTCCGAAAATTTGTTGTAGATGCCGCGTGCGTAGAGCTTGGTGCTGTCGCCGGCCCGGAAATCGAGGCTGAGCGAGGCGCCGAAGCGTTCGCGTTCGACGTCATAGTCGCGGTACTGAACTTCCTCGGCATAGGCGATGCCATCGTTGCTCACGTTCCAGTCGGCGGCTTCGATATTGTCGGTCTCGAACTTGCGCTTGTAATAGCTGACGCCGCCCGCGATGCCGAAATTGTCGGTGACGCGGGTCGAGAAATCGAGGCTGCCCTTAGGGGTCAGCTTGTCGGCGTAATTGTTATAGCTGCCCTCGAGCTTGACCGAGAGCAGGTCCTTCTTGCGGTCGAAGGCGCTGGTGGTGTTGATCTCGATCGACGCGCCGAGCGTGTCGGCGTCCATGTCGGGGGTCAGCGATTTCTTGACCTCGATCGATTCGATCAGTTCGGCGGCGACGACGTCGAGTGCGACCGAGCGGACGTCGCTTTCTGGAGCGGGAATGCGTGTGCCGTTGATCGATGCGGCGTTCAGCTCGGGATCGAGACCGCGAACCGAGACGAAGCGGCCTTCGCCCTGATCGTTCAGGATGTTCACGCCGGGCAGGCGGCGCAGCGATTCGGCGACGTTCTGGTCGGGGAATTGGCCGATGCCGTCGCGGGTCAGGACGCTTTCGACGCCGTCGGCGGCGCGCTGGCGCGACAGGCTGCTGGCGAGGTTTGCCGCCTGACCGATGACGAGGATCGAGCCGTCGGTGCCGAGGACGACATTGGCGGTGACGCTGCCCGATTCGGGAACTGTGACCGACTGCGTCGTCGGCTCGGCGCCGCTGTAGCGGGCTTCGAGCGTGTAGGTGCCGGCCGGAACGTCGGTGAAGCGGAAGCTGCCGTCGCGGCTCGATTCGGCGACGCGGCCGAGTTCGGCGATGCGCAGTTCGGTGCTCTGCAGCGCGCGGGTGTTGGTGGCGTCGGTCACGGTGCCGACGATGTCGGACGCCCAGGCGACGGTCGGGAGCGCGGCCGCCAGCGAAAGGCAGGTACCGATCAGGATGCGCGAACGGACGGTGTGAAGCTTGTGCATGAAATCCCCCGAGGAGTGCGAGAAGGTCGCCCGCGCCTGTTGGCTACCGGCGGTCGAGGGGGCCAGTGACAGCGCTCTATGACCGCTGTGTTACGCAGCTGTCATAGTACTGACACAGAAGAAAGGGGGGGCGAGCAAGCGGTAAGGATTGCGGGCAAAGTGGCGGATCAGGAAATTTTGCGGATCCGGCCGATCAGCCGATATGTTTGAAGATCCAGCCGATGCTGGCGCCGCCCGCGGGCGCGGTGCCGGTGACGACCAGCTGTTCGGTTGGGTGCGGGCGGCCGTCGCCGTCAACCCACAGGCTGTCCTCGACTTCCAGCACGCCGTCGGACGTGCGGAATTGCCACAATGGCCCGCCGTTGATGCGAAGCAGCGCGCCGAGCCGGTCGGCGGTCAGGCTGGCCGACATATTGGCGCCGAGGTGAAAGCGCAGGGCAAAACCCTTGTCGCCCTTGCGCCGGCTGCGCGGCGCGGGGAGCAGCAAATCTTCGCCGCGAAGCTCGCGCCCGTTGGGCGACAGGATTAGCAGGCGGCGGTGGATCAGGCCATGGCGGCGGGCATAGCCGTCGTGGCTCATCTCGAGACGGCTGCCCTGAGGGGTCTCGCGGCGGTCGAGTTCAACCTCGGTCACGCCCTTGCCGAGCGAGCCATTTGGCAGGATAGCGGTCGAATTGGTATCGGCGAGGATCAGCGTCGAATGCGCCGCCGTTGTGCGCAGCCCGCGCGCTAGGTCAGCGGGGATCGTCGCACCGGTCAGCGCGGCTCCGCCGCAGTTGACGACGATGCGTTCGTCTCCATCACTGAGTTCGAAGGCGAGGGTCGAGGCGCAGCCCGCCTCGGTCACGCGGGCGATCGGGGGCGGAGCGGCATCGGCGAGCAGCACGACCTTGCCCGCGACCAGCCGTTGATAGCCCCAGTCGCGCGCCTGTTTGAGCGGGCGGGTGCGGATGCCGCTGGCGCGGACGATGGCCTGAATGTCAGCGGCGGCGGTCGCGCCGCTGCCCTGCCAATTGCCCATGCCGCCATCGCTATGGACGAGGCCGAGCAGCGCGGGAACCGCGCGCGTCAGCACTTCCTGGACGAAGGGCGGAACTTCCATGCGGCGCATGTCATAAACTTGCGCGAGCATCGACAGTGCCATGATCGCGTCGAGCTGAGCCTGCGGCGAGCGCGAGATATTGCCGCCGTCGGCGTAGAAGCTGGTTTCGAGGACCTTGCGAAGGCCTGCTTCGCCGAAAATCTGCCGCGGTTCGCCGCCGGGCATCAGCAACGACGCGGCGACGATCCCGACCCATGCGACCATCTGGCCGGTGCCGGGGCGTGTCTTGTCGGCGACGCGGTCGAGGTGCCGCGCCGCGCGAGCGAGATGATTGAGGACCGCCGAGCGATATATGAGGTCGCTCGACGACAGGATCAGCGGCGCGTGCGCAGCCCAGAACAGGATCCGCCACGCGCTGTTGTCGGCCTTCCACGCGGGTTCGCCCACCGTTTCGCCGTGGGTCGCCAGCCAGTGGCGCACCACGGCTTCGGCGATCGGCACGCCGTCGGCGCGGGTGCCGGTCGCGGCCAGATCGCGCAGCCATGCAAAGCTGTGGAGATAGTCGGCGAAAGCCGGCGGAACGTCGAGGGCCGCGAAATCGAGATCGCCAAGCGAGAGCTTCAGCCCGCGATGGAGGAAATGACCGGCGCGGATCGCGGTGCCGGCGCGGGCGTCGCCCGGAACCGGGTCGGTCGGCACGCCGAGCAGTTTCAGCGGGAAGCGGCCCTTCAGGCGCAGCGCGTGGAGCGGGGTGCGCCAGGTCAGCCGGGTGATATGATTGGCGATCCGGTCGCCGAGGGTCAGGCCCCTGTCGGCGGGCAGGCGAATCAGGCGCTTGCCGGGCTCGATCAGGTCATCGAGGACGTCGGCAGCGGCGGTACCCGGATCATTGTCGGTTGGGGCCGTCACCGGTTTTGCCATGCTCAGGCGCCGCGCAGCCGTCGGATATTGTCGGCATAAGCGTCGGGGCCGCCCTTGAAGGTCGCGGTGCCCGCGACCAGCACGTCGGCGCCCGCGGCGATCGCCAGCGGCGCGGTTGCGGCGTCGATCCCGCCATCGACTTCCAGCCTGATATCGCGGCCGGTCTTGTCGATCATCTTCCTGACCGCCTCGATCTTGCGCAACTGGCTCGAAATGAAGCTCTGACCGCCGAAGCCGGGGTTGACGCTCATGATCAGCACCAGGTCGATGTCGTCGATCAGATAGTCGAGCATCTTCGCCGGAGTCGCGGGGTTCAGCGACACGCCCGCCTGCTTGCCCAGCGACTTGATGTGCTGGACGGTGCGATGGATGTGGGGGCCGGCCTCCGGGTGGACGGTGATGATGTCGGCGCCCGCCGCGGCAAAGGCGTCGAGGAAATGATCGACCGGCGAGATCATCAGATGGACATCGAAGGGCAGGGTCGAGTGCGGACGCAGCGCCTTTACCACCGCCGGGCCGATCGTCAGATTGGGGACGTAATGGCCGTCCATGACGTCGATATGGACCCAGTCGGCGCCCGCGGTTTCGATCGCGCGCACTTCCTCGCCCAGCCGCGCGAAGTCGGCGCTGAGGATGGATGGGGCGATGCGGACGGGGGCGGGATGGGCGGTCATGGAATCGGCCTTAACCATCAAGCCCGTGAGGGGCAAGCGGGGCCGCGCATGGCAGCGATATTAGGCCCCGTTCGGGCGCCGGTCGGCGGCATGGAGCGTTGTTCTAGCGCCAGCGCCAGCCGCCCTCGGTTCTGGCGCGATAGATCGGCATCGGGGCGAGCGCCGCCAGCACGACAGCGATGGTCATCGCGACGGGCCGACCCTGCAGCAGGACGGCCAGCCCGGCAATCATCGCAATATGAAGCAACAGGAACAGCCAGCCCTGCCAGACGATGGGCAGGCCGGTGCCGTAACCATGACGTTTGGCGCGGAACCATGGGCCCTTTTGTGTGATGAGGTGCAGCATGATCAGTCTTTCTCTTTCGATGGACGGCCGCGTTTGGCGGGAACCGGGGGCTTCACCTGAACGCCGCGTCGCGCCAGTGCCTCACGCAGCAACACCTCGATCTCGGCATTGGCGCTGCGCAATTCGGCCGCCGCCATTCGCTCGATCGCCGCATAGAGTGCGGGATCGAGGCGAAGGGCGAAGGCTTTTCTGGCAGATGCGGACATGATGGCCGCGTCAATAGAGCGAGCCGGCGTTGACGACGGGCTGGGTGTCGCGTTCGCCGCACAGCACGACCATCAGGTTCGAGACCATCGCCGCCTTGCGTTCGTCGTCGAGGTCGACGACGCCCTTTTCGGACAATTGGATCAGCGCCATTTCGACCATCGTCACCGCCCCTTCGACCAGTTTCTTGCGTGCCGCGATCACGGCTTCGGCCTGTTGGCGGCGGAGCATCGCCCCGGCGATTTCCTGCGCATAGGCGAGGTGGGTCAGGCCGCATTCGTCGACCGTGATCCCCGCGACGCTCAGCCGTTCGATCAGCGCCTTGCGCAGCTCGACGCCGACTTCGTCATGATTGCCGCGCAGCGTCACTTCCTGATGCTCGATATCGTCATAGGGATAGCGCGAGCCGATCGAGCGCACCGCGGCCTCGATCTGCGCCATGACGAATTCCTTGTAATCGTCGACGTCGAACAGGGCCTGCGCGGTATCGGTGACGCGCCACACGACCTGCGCCGCCATCTCGATCGGGTTGCCGCGCAGGTCGTTGACCTTGATCTTGTCCGAAATCACATTGTTCGCGCGCACCGCGATCTTGTGGCGGGTCAGCCATGGCAGCACCCAGCGCAGTCCGCTTTCGCGATCCGTCCCCTTATAGGCGCCGAACAGCTGGATCGCGGCGGCTTCATTGGGGTTGATCAGATAGAATCCGCACAGGATCAACGTGCCGGCGACGGCGCTGGCCCCGAGCATGGCGATGGTCGTGGACGAGGCATTGTCGCTCGCCAGCTGGACGCCGCACCAGATGGCGAGGGCCAGGAGCGCCAGCCAGATGAGCAGCATGACATAGCCGCTCGCGGTGGCGGCGCGGACCTCACGGGTCGGATTCAGGCCCGCCGCTGCATTCGAATCGCTCATATTGCCCTCCGATATAATTATGATATCATATTTATAGCAGATTTGCGGATGGTCAACCGCAAAACAAAGGGGGCGAAATCGCCCCCTTTGCCTTTGTCTTTGCCGTGTTCGACTTATTCGCCGGTCGGGAAACCGCGCTTCCGGAGCAGCGCCTTCACGTCGGGGTCGCGGCCGCGGAAGGCGCGATAGGCCTCGGCGCGGTCGGTTTCGTTGCCGGTCATGAGCAGGATGGTGCGGAACTTGTCGGCGACGGTGCGATCCCACGGGCCGCCGGCTTCGGTGAAGGCCGCCCAGGTGTCGGCGTCCATCGTCTCGGACCACAGATAGCTGTAATAGCCGGCCGAATAGGCGTCCGAGCTGAACAAATGGCCGAACTGCGGCAGGCGGTGCCGCATGACGATTTCCTTCGGCATGCCGATTTCCGCCAGCGTGTCGCGCTCGAACTTGTCGATGTCGGTCGGCGGCGTCTTGCGGTCGTGCATCTTCATGTCGACGATCGCGCTCGACAGATATTCGACCGTCTCAAAGCCCTGATTGAACTTGTTCGACGCGAGGATCTTGTCGACCAGCGCCTGCGGCATCGGCTTGCCCGTCTGGTAGTGGGTCGCATATTTCGACAGGATTTCGGGCGTCATCAGCCAGTTTTCGTTCACCTGGCTCGGGAATTCGACGAAGTCGCGCGGGACGCCGGCGAGCGCGGGATAATTGACCTGCTGCAGCAGATAATGAATGCCGTGGCCGAATTCGTGGAACAGCGTCGTGGCATCGTCCAGGCTGATCAGCGTGGGTTCGCCCTTCGCCGCTTCGGTGAAATTATTGTTGTTCGAGGCGAGGACGTTGCGTTCGCCGCCCAGCGTCTGCTGGGCGCGATAGGTGGTCATCCACGCGCCCGACCGCTTTCCGTCGCGCGCGAAATTATCGAGGTAGAAGACGCCGACATTTTCGTTGGTCTTGAGATTATAGACCTCGAACGTCCGCACCTTGGGATCGAAGACCGGGATGGTGCCGGTATTTTCCTTGAAGCCCAGATCGTAAAGCTGGCCCGCGGCCCAGAACATGCCGTCGACCAGCTTGTCGAGCTGAAGATAGGGCTTCACTTCGCTTTCATCGAGGTCGTACTTCGCCTTGCGGACCTTTTCCGAATAATAGCGATAGTCCCAGGGTTCGATGGTGATTTTCGGGCCCTTGCCGGCCTTGGCTTCGGCGTCGGCGATCGTCTGCATGTCGGCGACCTCTTCCTTCGCGCGCGCGACAGCGCCGGGCCAGACCTTCATCATCAGACCCATCGCATTTTCCGGCGTCTTCGCCATCGTGTCGGCCATGCGGTAATGCGCGTGGGTCGGGAAACCGAGCAGTTCGGCGCGCTGCTGGCGCAGCTTCAATATCTCGGCGATCGTCGCATTGGTGTCATTGGCGTTGCCATTGTCGCCGCGGCCGACGAATGCGCGCCAGACTTTCTCGCGCAGGGCGCGGTCGGTGGCGTTCTGCAGCACCGGCTGCGCCGACGAACGCGTGTTCTTGATCGCATATTGGCCGGGCTTGCCCGCGGCTTCGGCAGCCGAGGCGAGCGACGCGATAAAGCCGGCGTCGAGCCCGCCCAGTTCGGCCTTGTCGGCGACGAGCGTGTAGAGCTTTTCATCGCCGAGCAGTTTCGACGAGAAGCCGGAGAACAGGCTTTCAAGCTTGGAGTTGAGCTCGACCAGCTTCGTCTTGTCGGCGGGCGACAAATTGGCGCCGTCGCGGACCATTTCGTCATAGCTGCGCTCGACGATACGGATCTGCTGCGCGTTGAGGCCGCTGGTCAGGCGCTTGTCATACACCGCCTTGTAGCGGGCGAAGAGCTTGGGATCGAGGAATAGCTCGGTGTAGAAAGTGGTGAGCTTGGGGCTCCATTCGGCGTCGATGGCCTCGACCCGGTCGTTCGACTTGTTCGACGTCTGCACGCCCCACAGTGCGCCCAGCCGGTCCATTGTGTCGCCCGCGAGCATCATCGGGACATGGGTGTTTTCAAAGGTCGGCGCAGCGGGATTGTCGATCACCGCCTGCACTTCGGCCTTCACGTCAGCCATCGCCTTGGGAAAGGCGGTGGGGAAAAGTTCGGGGTCGAGCTTGTCCCACGGCGGCACGCCTTCATAGGGGCCGGTCCATGGCGCGAGCAGCGGGTTTTCGCCGGCGGGCGCGGTGGCGGTGGCCGGCTTGGCGGCGGCGGTTTCGGCGGCAGTGACAGTCATCTGACTATAACCCGTGAAAAGCGCAGTCGATGCAAGCAGGATCGACAGGCGACGGACGAGGGGGTGCGCGGTGCGCGGCATCGTTGGAATCTCCCGAGGAAAAGGTTTCGAATGAAATCTTTTTCAGCCTTAAACCGGGAGGACGAAAGAGTGCAAGCAGCGCACGGCGCCCGCGCAACTTTATTCCAAAGTATAGGAAGTACACACTGCGTCCCCCCTCATTTTCCCTCCCACGCGGGGTGCGGAGGGGTTCGGGGGTGTGGGAGGCGGGATGGGCAGAGCCGGGCATGAGGGCGATGTTATGCCCGCCGCAGAATGTAGGACAGCGAAAAAAGCGGCGGCGCCTTTGCGGGCGGATCGGCCTATCCCCCGAAGTTCGCCTGCGCCAATCCCGGCACATCGACGCCGAAAGAGAAGACGCCGCCGGCGTGCGGTTGCGTCACGCGTTCTTCGTCGGTCAGATTCTTGCCCGCGCTGGTCACGAACGCGGTTTTCAGGTCATCGCCGCCGAACGCGATCATCGTCGGGCGCTGGACCGGCAGCTCGACCGTCTGAAGCAACTCGCCCGCAGGCGACAGGCGCACGACGCGCCAGCCATCCCACAGCGCCGACCAGTAACAGCCCTCGGCATCGACCGCGGCGCCGTCGGGGCGGCCATGGCCGCGTTCGAACTGGTGCAGGACGCGGGCGGCGCCGAGCGCGCCGGTCGCCGGGTCGAGATCATAAGCGTCGACGCGATGCGTCGGGGTGTCGGCGTGATAGAAGGTCCGCCCGTCGGGGCTGAAGGCGGCGCCGTTGCTGGTGGTGAGGCCGCCGAAGATTTGGGTCAGCGACCCGTCGGGGTCGAGGCGATAGAGCGTCGCCGCGGGGTTCGCCTTGTCGCTTGTCACGCTGCCCACCCACAGCCGCCCGGCGGCGTCGATACAGCCATCGTTGAAGCGTTGTTCGGGTTTGTCGGCGAGTATCGCGGGGCCAAGGGCGCGCGGCGTAGCGCCCCAGCTATCGATCAGCGCGCAGCCGTTTTCGAGTGCGGCAACAAGTCCGCCGCCCGCTCTCGGGGCGATGCAGCCGACCTGCTCGGCGAGGTCCATGGCCTCGTCGGCACCCGTTACGGGATCGGTGCGATGGATTTTGCGGCTCTCGATATCGACCCAATAGAGGCGAGCTTCGGCAACATGCCAGAAAGGCGATTCGCCGAGCAGAGCGCCGGCGTCGAGGAGCAGTTCGACCATGGGCGGCACCCTAGCGCGACCCGTTGGTGCTGCCCAGCGGCTGCAAACCTATTCGTTCCACCGCACATATCCATCGCCCCCGCGAAGGCGGGGGGCGCCAGAAACCTTGCGCTTCGCCGATTGCGGCCTCCGCCTTCGCGGGCGCGACGAACCAGTCTCATGCCGTAACGGCATTTCTACTTGACGTGCACGTAAACGTAAGGTCAGGTGTGCGGTGAAGGCCGTGCCTTGGGCGCGCGGCTGTTGGCGCGTTCCGGCTCCCCGATGTCGTCCGGTCGCACTGGAGAAGAGGAAAGACCATGTCGCTCGATAATCTGTCGCGAACCGCCTATGGCGAAGACCATGAAGCCTTCCGCGCCACGGTGCGGCAGTTCCTCGAAAAAGAAATCGCGCCCAACGCCGCGAAATGGGCCGAGGAAGGCATCGTTCCCAAGGATATCTGGCCCAAGGCGGGTGAGCTGGGCATGCTGTGCCCGACGGTTCCCGAGGAATATGGCGGGCTGGGCCTGGACTTCGGCTACAATGCCATCGTCGATGAAGAGAGCGCCTATTATGGCCGCGCGACGACGGGTTTCTCGCTCCAGTCGGACATCGTCACCAGCTATATCGTGAAATATGGCAGCGAAGAGCAGAAGAAGCACTGGCTGCCCAAGATGGTTTCGGGCGAGGTGATCACCGCGATCGCGATGACCGAACCGGGCACCGGCAGCGACCTTCAGGGCATGCGCACGACCGCGAAGAAGGATGGCAATCACTATGTCATCAACGGGTCGAAGACGTACATCACCAATGGCCAGAATGCCGACCTGATCCTCGTCTGCGTCAAGACCGATACCGAAGTTCAGCCGGCGTGGAAGGGCGTTTCGATCGTCCTCGTCGAGGCCGACCGCGAAGGATATGAGCGCGGCCGCAACCTCGACAAGATCGGGCAGGACGAAGCCGATACGTCGGAAATGTTCTTCAAAGATGTGCGCGTGCCGATCACCAACTGCCTTGGCGAAGAAGGCAAGGGCTTCATCTATCTGATGAGCGAGCTTCCCCAGGAGCGGTTGTCGATCGCGGTGTCGGCGCAGGCGTCGGCGCAGCGCGCGTTCGACGATACCGTCGAGTTCACACGCGACCGCAAGGCGTTCGGCAAGCCGGTCCTCGATTTCCAGAACACGCGCTTCGTCCTCGCCGATTTGAAGACCAAGCTGCAGGTTGGCTGGGCCCACCTCGACTGGGCGCTGGCGCGTCACCTGAAGAAGGAACTGACCCCCGAAGAGGGCGCCGGGGCGAAGCTGTGGCACACCGAACTTCAGTGGGAAGTGATGGACAAGTGCCTCCAGCTCCACGGCGGCGCGGGTTATATGAATGAATATCCGATCGCCCGCGCCTGGCGCGCGGCGCGCGTGACGCGCATCTTTGGCGGCACGAACGAAATCATGAAGGAACTGATCGGGCGCAAGCTCTGACGCGAAAACTCTCTCCCTTTTAGGGAGAGAAAGACCTGGCTTGGCGGCTCGCCGCCTAGCAAGTCTTGTGAGGGGATCTTACCTTGGCGTTGTCATGAGACGTCCACCCCCCTCACCCAGCTTCGACTAGGCGGACGAGCCGCCAAGTCTCCGCAACCCTCTCCCTCAAGGGAGAGGGGAATTGGATTTGAAAGGAATATCCCCATGGCCGAAGCCTATATCGTAGACGCCGTTCGTACCGCTGGCGGCAAGCGCGGCGGCAAGCTCGCCGGCATTCACCCCGTCGATCTGGGCGCCGCGGTGTTCGACGCGATCGCCGATCGCAATGATTTCGATACCAAGGCGATCGAAGACGTCATCACCGGCTGCGTATCGCAGGGCGGGCAGCAGTCGGGCGATCTCGGCCGCAACGCCGTTCTCGCTTCGAACCTGCCCGATTCGATCCCGTCGGTGACGATCGACCGCCAGTGCGGTTCGTCGCAGCAGGCGATGATGTTCGCGGCGCAGGGCATTTTGTCGGGCACGCAGGACATGGTCCTCGCGAGCGGCATCGAAAGCATGTCGCGCGTGCCGATGGGCTCGACCGCGATGCTGTATATGAAGGAAGGCATGGGCAATTATAAATCGCCCCGGCTCGAGGAAAAATATCCCGGCATCATGTTCAGCCAGTTCATGGGCGCCGAAATGATCGTCAAGAAGCATGGCTTCACCAAGGACGACCTCGACGCCTATGCGTATGAAAGCCATCTTCGCGCCAAGGCGGCGACCGAAGCCGGGCGTTTCCAGCGCGAGATCGTCGGCGTCGAAATCGAAACCCCCGAAGGCAAGCAGGTCCATCTGGTCGACGAAGGCATTCGCTTCGACGCGACGCTGGAGGGCATTGCCGGGGTCAAGCTGTTGCAGGAAGGCGGTTCGATCACTGCGGCTTCGGCCAGCCAGATTTGCGATGGCGCTTCGGCGGTGCTGATCTGTTCGGAACAGGCGCTGAAAGACCATGGTCTGACCCCGCGCGCGCGCATCCACCATGTGTCGGTGACCGCGGGCGATCCGGTGATCATGCTCGAAGAGCCGCTGTTCGCGACCGAAAAGGCGCTGAAGCGCGCGGGCATGAAGATCGAGGATATCGACGCCTATGAGGTCAACGAGGCGTTTGCCCCGGTGCCGCTCGCGTGGCTGAAATATCTGGGCGCGGACCATAGCCGCCTGAACGTCCATGGCGGCGCGATCGCGCTGGGCCACCCGCTCGGCGCCAGCGGCACCAAGCTGATGGCGACCTTGCTGGGTGTGCTCGATGCGACCGGCGGCAAATATGGCCTCCAGACGATGTGCGAAGGCGGCGGTCAGGCCAACGTCACAATCATCGAACGGCTGTAAACAATTTAGCGTCGCCCCCGCGAAGGCGGGGGCCGCTATCGGGGTAGCGCAAGGCTGCCAACGGCCCCCGCCTTCGCGGGGGCGACGACTTAAGGGAGAAAACCATGAAACTCGATTCCACCGTATCCGCCGTCGTCACCGGCGGCGCCTCGGGCCTCGGCGCCGCCACCGCGCGTGCGCTCGCCGCAAAGGGCGTCAAGGTCGCGATCTTTGACCTTCAGGAAGAAAAGGGTCTCGCGCTCGCAGCCGAAATCGGCGGCGTCTTCTGCGAAGTGAATGTCACCGACGACGCCAGCGTCGATGCCGGTTTTGCCAAGGCGCGCGAAGCCCATGGTCAGGAACGCATCCTCGTCAACTGCGCCGGCACCGGCAATGCGATCAAGACCGCGAGCCGCAGCAAGGAAGACGGCAGCATCAAGCATTTCCCGCTCGATGCGTTCAACTGGCTGATCCAGATCAACCTCGTCGGCACCTTCCGCTGCATCGCCAAGTCGGCGGCGGGCATGATGACGCTCGATACGATGGAAGACGGCGAGCGCGGCGCGATCGTCAACACCGCGTCGGTCGCGGCCGAGGACGGCCAGATCGGTCAGGCGGCCTATTCGGCGTCGAAGGGCGGCGTCGTCGGCATGACCCTGCCGATCGCGCGCGACCTCAATAACGAGAATATCCGCGTCAACACGATCCTGCCGGGCATTTTCGACACCCCGCTGCTCGCCGGCGCGCCGCAGAATGTCCGCGACGCGCTGGGCGCATCGGTGCTCAACCCGAAGCGCCTCGGCAACCCGGCCGAATATGCCAATCTTGCCATGTGCATGATCGAAAACGGCTATTTCAACGGCGAAGACGTTCGCCTCGACGGCGGCATCCGCATGGCGCCGCGCTGATATGGCCAAACCGGAAAGCTGGCGGCTCGATGCCGCCAGCTACCCCGTCTGCACGGAATTTCAGACGCGGTTCCAGGATATGGATATCAACGGCCACCTCAACAATGTGGCCTTTGCCGCCCTGTTCGAAAGCGGCCGCGTGCTGCTCAACCGGCAGGTGAGCCCGCTCACCGAACGGGCGAATGGGGAGCGCACGATGGTTGCGGCGGTCGAGATCAACTATCTCGCCGAGGGCAATTTCCCCGACCCGGTCCGGATCGCGACGGGTATCGGCCGGATCGGTACGTCGAGCTGGACGATCGTGCAGGCGATGTTTCAGAATGGGCGTGCGATCGCGAGCTGCGATACGGTGGTCGTGTGCCGGACCGATGGTCAGGCGAAGCCGCTGCGCGCGGAGATGGTTGCCGAGCTGACGGCCAATCTGGTGACGCCGGCCTAACTCCTTCTCCCTCGATGGGAGAAGGATACGCAGCCTTGTCGCGAAGCGGCTAGGCGAAGTTGGATGAGGGTGATGGCGCGTCATCGCGCCACCGCTTCAGGCCGAGACCGCACCCCTACCGCTGCGACTAGCCAGCAAGCTGGCAAGTCTCGCTGCCTCCCCCATCAAGGGGGAGGGGTAAAAATCAGAGCTTTTTATCCGCATCGGGGACCGACCGGATCAGGTCGCGGGCAAAGCCGATCAGGCCGATCTGGCGGCGGCGCTTCAGCCGTTCGGCGCGCAGGATCGCCTGGACTTCGCCGTAGCAGCTTTCGACCTCGTCATTGATCAGCACATAGTCATAGCCGTCCCAGTGGCTGATCTCGTTCGCGGCGCGTTCCATGCGCGCGGTGATCACTTCGTCGCTGTCGGTGTTGCGGCTGCGCAGGCGGCGTTCGAGTTCTTCCATCGTCGGCGGCAGGACGAAGACGCGCACGACGTCGGGGCCGGCTTCCTGATACAGCTGCTGCGCGCCCTGCCAGTCGATGTCGAACAACACGTCCTTGCCCGCCGCCAGCAGATCTTCGACATGATGGCGCGGCGTGCCATAGCGATGGCCGAACACATGCGCCCATTCCAGAAATTCGCCGTCGGCGGCCATTTTCTTGAAGGTGTCGGTGTCGACGAAATGATAATGAACCCCGTCGATTTCGCCCGGACGCGGCGGGCGCGTGGTCGCGGAGATCGAGAGCGCGATATGATCGTCGGTCTCGAGCATCATCCTCGAAATGGTGGTCTTGCCTGCGCCCGAGGGCGAGGAGAGGACGAACAACACGCCGCGGCGGTTCAGGTGGACGCTTTCAGCCATGGGGGCTATTCGCGAAAGCTGCGCCAGCGGTCAAGCGCGAAGGGGACGGGGTATGGCAGGAATTTCGCGTAAGGGCTGGCTGGTCGCGGCGGCGCTGCTCGCGATTTTTACCGCGATCCTGTTTGCGATGGGACGTCCGCCGATCTGCCCGTGCGGCACCGTCAGCCTGTGGCACGGCGTCGTCCAGTCGAACCAGAACAGCCAGCAGATTTCGGACTGGTATAGTTTCAGCCACATCATCCACGGCTTCATCTTTTACGGCCTGTCGCGCTGGCTGTTGCCGCGCCAGCCCTTGTGGATCGCGCTGGCGCTGGCCATCGGGATCGAGGCGGCGTGGGAAATACTGGAAAATTCGCCGGTCATCATCAACCGCTATCGCGAGGTGACGATGGCCTATGGCTATGCGGGCGATTCGATCCTCAATTCGGTGAGCGACGCCATTTTCATGATGCTGGGGTTTCTGGCGGCGAGCCGGATGCGCTGGTGGGTGACGGTTTCGATCGCGATCGCGTTCGAACTGTTCACGCTGTGGACGATCCGCGACAATCTGACGCTCAATGTGCTGATGCTGGTCTCGCCGGTGGAAGCGATCAAGGAATGGCAGGCAGGCGGGTAGCGTAGACCGGGTTACCGGTGCGACAGGATGTTCAGCAGACGTCCAAAGGGGTCACGGACGAAGAAGCGCTCGACACCCCATGGCTCTGTGACGGGGCCGTATTCGATCAACAGTCCGGCATCGACTATCCGCCGGTGAACAGGGGAGAGGTCGTCCACCTCGATCGAAAGGTCCGGAACAGGCGTACCCGATCCGCCTTCGCTGGCGAAACTTATCTGTGGGCTTTGATTGCCCGTGCCCGCAAAGGTGATGATCCAGCCATGGTCCATGACGATATCCATGCCGAGAATATCGCCGTAAAAACTCTTCGCGGCGCTGACGTCGTCCGCCGCGATATTGGCTGTCACCCGTTGTACGACCATGGCTGTCGGCTTTCGACCGGTCCCTGTCAGTGGATGGCGTTGCTGCGTCCGTTGGCATCGGCCGGGATCGCAGGCGGCAAAGCGTCGCCCATCGTCTGACCGTCGGGCGGAACATTGGCCGTCCCAGCATAGGTGTCGACGACCCCGGCATCGATCAAGGCGCGGTCGGCCGTATGGGCCTCTTTTGCCGTCCGGCGCGTTTGCGCGCGTTCGGCCCATTTCTTGGTGAGATAGCCCGCCGCCATCGTCGCCGCGAGTACCGCATAGCGCTGCGGAATCAGCCGGCGCGCCGCGAACAATGTCGCCGCGCCGATCACTGTGCCAGCGACGGGGTGGTTGCCGTTTTTCTGTCCAATTGCGCCGCCGAGGACGCCGCCAACGATCCGACCGATCATGCCCATCTCTCCTTCTCCCCCTATAATCCGCGAACCGGGCTCAGGGTTCCGGGCCGAGCATCGTGCGCGGATCGACCAGCCGGTCGAAAGTCGCACTATCGACAGCGCCCAGAGCGAGCGCGGCCTCTTTCAGCGTGCTGCCGTTTTCATGTGCATGCTTCGCGATCTTCGCCGCCTTGTCATAGCCGATTTCGGGCGCGAGTGCGGTGACGAGCATCAGCGAGCGTTGCATCAGATCGTCGATCCGCGCGCGATTGGGTTCGAGGCCGAGGACGCAATGTTCGGTGAAGCCCGCCATGCCGATGCTCAGCAATTCGATCGAACGCAGGACATTGGCGCCGATCAGTGGCTTGAAGACATTGAGTTCGAGATGGCCTTGCAGCCCGCCGACGGTCGCCGCCTGATGATTGCCGATCACCTGACCCGCGACCATCGTCAGCATTTCGCACTGGGTCGGGTTGACCTTGCCCGGCATGATCGAGCTGCCGGGCTCGTTCGCGGGCAGGTCGAGCTCGCCGAGTCCGGCGCGCGGGCCCGATCCGAGCAGGCGGATATCGTTGGCGATCTTGGTCAGTGCGACCGCGAGGGTGTTCAGTGCGCCCGAGAAGAAGACGAGCCCGTCGTTCGACCCCAGCGCCTCGAACTTGTTGGGTGCGGGTTCAAAGGCGATCCCCGTGCCGCGGCTGAGTTCGGCAGCCATCGCGACGTCGAAACCGGCGGGGGCATTCAGCCCCGTGCCGACTGCGGTGCCGCCCTGCGCCAGTCTGCATATATCCTGTGCGAGCGCACCTTCGATCCGCGCCCGGCAGGCGGTGAGCTGTGCGACATAGCCCGAAAACTCCTGTCCCAGCGTCAGCGGGGTCGCATCCTGCAAATGGGTGCGGCCGATCTTGACGATATCGGTCCAGGCGTCGGCTTTGGCGGCGAGCGCATTGGTCAGCGTGGCGAGCGCGGGAAGCAGCCGCGCCGTCGTCTCGACCGCGACCGCGACGTGCAGCGCGGTCGGAAAGCTGTCGTTCGACGACTGCGCCATGTTGACATGATCATTGGGGTGGACGGGCGATTTGCCGCCACGCGTTCCGGAAAGTGCCTCGTTGGCGATGCCGGCGATCACCTCATTGGCGTTCATATTCGACTGGGTGCCGCTGCCCGTCTGCCAGATGGCGAGCGGGAACTGATCGTCATATTGGCCAGCTACGACGGCGTCGGCCGCGGCGGCGATTGCGTCGGCGAGCCCGCCTTCGAGGCCGTGGGCGCGGTTGACGCGTGCCGCGGCGCCCTTGATCCGTGCCAGCGCGTGGACGATCGGCAACGGCATCCGTTCATGCGCGGGGAAAGCGAAATTGTGGCGGCTGCGTTCGGTCTGTGCGCCCCAATAAGCGTCTGCCGACACCGCGATCTCGCCGATGCTGTCACTTTCGAGCCGCGTGTCGCTCATCCCGCCAATATCCTTGTCACCAACACCGAGCCTGCCCAGATCATCGCGACCAGCCCGAGCATCTGCCAATAGCCGGCATCGCCGACGCGGCGGCGCAGCCATGCCGCGGCCAGCCAGACGAGAAGGAGCGCCGGGGTCAGGATCAGCAGGCTGAAGCGCAGCAGGCCGTCGGCGATCTGGCTGCGCGTACCGCCGCTTTCGAACTGCGCATAGCCCGTGACGCTCCACCAGAAGGCGGCGGTCAGCACCAGCATCCCGGCGAGGGCCCAATATTGCCAGAAGCGCGTCGGAGGCCAGGGATCGGCCATGCCGTTAACGCTTCTTGCCGAAATCCACGGTCACGACGTTCGACCCATCCTCGGTCGTGACGTCGGGGCGATCGTTATCGGCCTCGTCATGCGGTTCGGGTTCGACGGCATCGTCGTCGCTGACCTGGAACTGCAGCCCGAAATCGACCGACGGATCGACAAAAGCGGTAATCGCCGCATAGGGAATGGTCAGGATCGACGGCGTCTGGTTGAACGACAGGCCGACGCTGAAATAATCATCGTCGACATGCAGGTCCCAGAAACGATTCTGGAGGACGATCGTCATCTCGTCGGGGAATTTGGCGATCAGATGCGCCGGAATATTCACCCCGGGCGCCTGCGTCTTGAACGTGATGTAGAAATGATGCTCGCCGGGAAGGCTGTCATATCCCACAATCTGCCGCAGCACGCGGCCGACCACGGCGCGCAGGGCATCCTGCACGATTTCGTCATAGGGAATCAGGCTGTCGCGGACGTCGTCACTCATGGCGGAGGGGGATGAACGGGCGGCGCGCACGGGTCAAGAGGGGAGAGTCACCTTGCGCGGTAAAAAGTGGGTGCTATGGGAGCGCTCATGCGAACCGCCACTGTCCAGCGAACGACCAAGGAAACCGACATCGCCATCACCGTCAACCTTGACGGAACGGGCGAATATCAGGTGTCCACCGGTATCGGCTTCCTCGATCATATGGTCGAACAATTGTCGCGGCATTCGCTGATCGACATCAGCATGGCGGTGAAGGGCGATTTGCACATCGACCAGCATCACACGGTTGAAGATTCGGCGCTCGCGCTGGGCGAAGCGGTCGCCCAGGCGCTCGGCGACAAGCGCGGCATCGCGCGCTATGGCGAGGCGCACGCGCCGATGGACGAAACGCTGACGCGCTGCGCGCTCGACATTTCGGGGCGGCCCTATTGCGTCTATAAATCGGGCTTCTCGCAGCCGCGCCTCGGCGAAATGGATACCGAGATGTTTCCGCACTGGTTCGCGAGCTTTGCGCAGACCGCGGGGATCACGCTGCACCTCGAGACGCTGTACGGCGAGAATAATCATCATATCGCCGAATCGAGCTATAAGGCGCTCGCGCGCGCGCTGCGTCAGGCGATTGCGATCGACCCGCGCAAGGGCGATGCGATTCCCAGCACCAAGGGCGTTTTGTAGGGCCCGTCATGAGCGCCATCGCCCTGATCGACTATGGCGCGGGCAATCTTCGCTCGGTGCATAATGCGCTCGTCGCGGCGGGCGCGAGCGATGTCGCCGTCACCTCCGACCCCGATATCGTCGCGCGCGCCGACCGGATCGTGCTGCCCGGCGTGGGCGCCTTCGCGTCGTGCATGAACGGGCTGTCCGCCATTGATGGGCTGGTCGAGGCGATGGAGCGGCGGGTGCGCGGTGATGGCGCGCCTTTCCTGGGGATTTGCGTCGGCATGCAGTTGCTCGCCGATGCGGGCGAGGAACATGGCCGTCACGCCGGGCTAGGCTGGATCGGCGGCACGGTGCGCGCCTTTGCGCCCCAGCCCGGCCTTCGCATCCCGCACATGGGCTGGAACGATGTCGAGCCGGCGTTCGCTCACCCGGTGATCGCGCGCGGCGAGGCCTATTTTCTTCACAGCTTTCATTTCGCCGACGCCGCCGATGTCGCGGCGACGAGCAGCCATGGCGGGACCTTCACCGCGGCGGTCGCGAAGGACAATATCGTCGGCGTTCAATATCACCCCGAAAAGAGCCAGGCCTATGGCCTCGCGACACTGGAAAGATTTCTCGCATGGCGCCCGTAGCTTCTGGCCTGACCATCTTCCCCGCGATCGACCTTAAAGGCGGGCAGGTCGTGCGGCTGGCCGAGGGCGATATGGATCGTGCGACGGTCTATGGCGACGATCCGGCGGCGCAGGCGCGGCTGTTCGCGGATGCGGGCGCATCGCATCTGCATGTCGTCGATCTCGACGGCGCTTTTGCCGGTGAAAGCGTCAATGGCGCGGCGGTCGAGAGCATCATTGCGGCCTTTCCGGGCAAGGTGCAGGTCGGCGGCGGTATCCGCGACCGCGCGGGGGTCGACCGCTGGCTGGCGCTGGGCGTTGAGCGGGTGATCATCGGCACGGCGGCGCTGAAAGACCCCGAATTCGTCAAATCGGCCGCGCGCGATCTGCCCGGCCGGATCGTCGTCGGGGTCGATGCCCGCGATGGCATGGTCGCGACCGAAGGCTGGGCCGATGTGTCCGATGTGCGCGTCGAGGATCTTGCACGCCGCTTCGAGGATGCTGGGGTCGCCGCGCTGCTGTTCACCGACGTTGGCCGCGACGGCTTGCTCAAGGGCTGCAATGTCGAGGCGACGGTCGCGCTGGCGCGCACGGTCGCCATTCCGGTCATCGCGAGCGGCGGGGTTGCCGATATCGGCGATATTCATGCGCTGCGCCCGCATGTCGGCGACGGAATCGAAGGCGTGATCACCGGGCGCGCGCTGTACGACGGGCGGCTCGATCTGGCCGAAGCGATTGCGGCGGGGCGGGGATGAATAACGCCCCCATCACCGTTCGCATCGAGCGTAGTCGAGATGCCTCACGGCTGAGCGCATGGTCGATGGGTGTCTCGACTTCGCTCGACACGAACGGATTTGAGGGCATCGCACCATGACCGTCCGCGTCCGCGTCATTCCCTGCCTCGACGTTGCCGATGGGCGCGTGGTGAAGGGCGTGAATTTCGTCGATTTGCGCGATGCCGGCGATCCGGTCGAGGCGGCACGCGCCTATGATGCGGCGGGCGCCGACGAGCTGTGCTTCCTCGATATCAGCGCGAGCCATCAGGGGCGCGGCACCCTGCTCGACATGGTCGGGCGCACCGCCGAAGTCTGCTTCATGCCGCTGACCGTCGGCGGCGGGGTGCGCAGCGCCGAGGATGCGCGCGCGCTGCTGCTCGCCGGGGCCGACAAGGTTGCGGTCAACAGCGCCGCGGTCGCGCGGCCCGAGCTGGTCGCCGATATCGCCGACCGCTTCGGCAGCCAATGCGCGGTCGGCAGCATCGACGCGCGTCGCGTCGAAGAGGGCCGGTGGGAAATTTTCACCCATGGCGGGCGCAAGGCGACCGGGATCGACGCGCTGGAGCATGCGGTGCGGCTGGCCGAATTGGGCGCGGGCGAATTGCTCGTCACCAGCATGGACCGCGACGGGACGCGCGATGGCTATGACCTCGCGCTCGTCCGCGCCATCGCCGACGCGGTGACGGTGCCGGTGATCGCGAGCGGCGGGGTCGGCAACCTCGACCATCTGGTCGCCGGGGTGATCGAGGGCGGCGCGAGCGCGGTGCTGGCCGCCAGCATCTTTCATTTCGGCGAAGCGACGATCGCCGAGGCGCATGCCCGGCTTGCCGCAGCGGGATTGCCTGTTCGTTCCCATTAAGCCCGCGCACATTAGTTGCGTCTGAGGGGTGGTCATGTGGTTTTGTGGCTGCAATAGGAGCCCATGACCAAGAAGCTTCGCCTTGCCGACCGCACCAACGACATCTTCCCGATCCTGGGTTTCCTTGCCGCGATGGCGAGCCTTGCGCTGCCGCTCAACGCCTTTCTCGTCGGCGTCATTCTGGCTGGCGCCATTATCGCCGCGGTCCACCATGCCGAGGTGATCGCGCACCGCGTCGGCGAGCCTTTTGGCACGCTGATCCTCGCGCTGGCGGTCACGGTGATCGAGGTCGGACTGATCCTGACGCTGATGCAGGCCGAGCCGAGCAAGGCCCAGACCCTCGCGCGTGACACGGTGTTCGCGGCGGTGATGGTGATTTTGAACCTGCTCATGGGTCTCTGCCTGCTCAGCGGGGCGATCCGTCATCACGAACAGCGCTTTCAGCGTACCGGGATCGGCGCCGCGCTCGCGACGCTCACCGTGCTGACCGTCGTGTCGCTGGTCCTTCCCAATTTTACGTCGAGCGTGCCCGGACCCTTTTATTCGGAGACGCAGCTGGGGTTCGTCGCGGCGGTGTCGCTGATCCTCTATGCGACCTTCGCGCTGGTGCAGACGGTGCGGCACCGCGACTATTTTCTTCCCGATGGCGATGCCGACGGCGACGGTGTGCCTGACGCCCACGCCGCGCCGCCGAGCGCCCAGCGCACCGCCATTTCGGGCGCGCTGCTGCTCGCGAGTCTGGTCGCGGTCGTCCTGCTTGCCAAGAATCTGTCGCCGGTCATGGGCGCCTTGCTGGCCGACTGGGGCGCGCCGCCTGCGGTGCTGGGCGTGCTGATCGCGGCGCTGATCCTTGCGCCCGAAGGGCTTGCGGCGGTGCGTGCGGCGAAGTCCGACCGCTTGCAGACCAGCCTCAACCTTGCGCTCGGTTCGGCGCTCGCGACGATCGGCCTGACCATTCCGGCGGTGGCGATCCTGTCGATCGTGACCGACCTGCCGATCAGCCTGGGTCTCGATGCCAAATCGACCGTGCTGCTGTTCCTGTCGCTGATCGTGTCGGTGCAGACGCTGGCGAACGGGCGCACGACGGTGCTGCAGGGGGTGATCCACCTGATGCTGTTTGCGATTTACCTGTTCACGACCTTCGTGCCTTGATCCTCGCCCCCGCCTGCGCGGGGGCGACGGATTATGTTTTGCGGATAAACACCGTACCCGCCGAGTAACCCGCACCGAACGAACAGATCAGTCCGGTGTCGCCCGCCGCCAGATCGTCATGGTGGAGGTGGAAGGCGATGATCGATCCGGCGCTCGACGTATTGCCATAGGTGTCGAGTACGGTGGGGCTTTCGGTTTCGCTGGCTTCATGCCCCAGCACGCGGTGCGCGATCAGCCGGTTCATGTTGGTGTTCGCCTGATGCAGCCACAGGCGGCGCATGTCGCCGCCCTCAAGGCCCAGCTTTTCCATCTGCTCGACGATCAGATTGGCGACCCAGGGCACGACTTCCTTGAACACCTTGCGGCCCTCCTGAACGAAGAGCTTGTCGGTTTTGGCACTGGACTGATCGATGTCGCCATGGGCGCGATTCAGGAACCCGAAATTGTTGCGGATGTTGTTCGAGAATTGCGTCTTGAGCTTGGTGCCCAGAATATCCCAATGGCCAGCAGGCGCGATCGCCTTGTCCTCGACGAGGATCGCGGTTGCAACGTCGCCGAAGATGAAGTGGCTGTCGCGGTCGCGCCAGTTGAGGTGGCCCGAACAGATTTCGGGGTTCACGACGAGGACGCTTCGGGCATGGCCGGCGCGGATATAGTCGGCGGCGGTCTGGATGCCGAAGGTCGCCGAGGAGCAGGCGACATTCATGTCGAAACCGAAACCGTCGATGCCGAGCGCGTCCTGAATTTCGACCGCCATCGCGGGATAGGCGCGCTGCATGTTCGACGCCGCACACAGTACCGCATCGACGTCCGCCGCGTCGCGCCCGGCGCGCGCGAGGGCATCCTTCGCCGCCGCAACCCCGATCTCGGCGAGGATCGAGAGTTCGTCGTTGCTCCGCTCGGCGAGGCGCGGGGCCATATGCGCGGGGTCGAGAATTCCTGCCTTGTCGACGACGAAGCGCGAAGCGATGCCGCTGGCCTTCTCGATGAATTCGACGCTCGATTCGGTGAGTAGGGCGACATCGCCCGACGCGATCGCATCCGCATGTTCGGCATTATGCCGCGCGACATAGGCGTTGAAGCTGGCGACGAGTTCCTGATTGGAAATGCATTCGGCGGGGGTGAACAGGCCGGTGGCCGAGATGACCGGCTGCGGTGCGTGCGACATGATGAACCTATATGTGTCGTGGGTCGGACAGGTTGATTAGGCCTGTGCGCAGTGCGGCGCAACGCCCCCGCGCGATGCTGAACATTTCCCGCAGTCATGGTTAACTTGACGCTAACCTGTTTGGTGGCAGACTGCCCAGTGCAGGCCTCCGGGGGGATGGCTCTCCGGGCGCCGTGCGGGAGCACGACCATGGTGACGCGTTCGGGACCGGCAGCAGGCGATCTGTCGATTACGGAAATCAAGGAATTCGCGGGCTTTCCCGCGGCGACCCAGCGTTATATCCGCCGCTCGCTCGACATCGGGCTGGAACGCGACGATGCGATTTCGCGCTGGTCGCGCGATATGGTCGAGGAAACCGCGATCCGCGTGCAGGCGCGCGTCTATCAGCGGCTGATCGACATTCGCGCGCATATTCCCGACGACAGCGGGCTCGACTCGCTGGAATTTTTCATGGCGCCGCTGATCGCCGTGTCGGCGTTCGACCTGGGGCAGGACCGGCTGCCGGACTTCGCATCCTATCGTTTCCTGTACGAACGGCTGCTCGGCGGTCATGCGCGGCCATGGTTGCCGGCGGCCTTCTGCGCGGCAGCATCGCTGCCGCACCTGCACCCCGACAAGCGCAGGATATTGCTCCAGTCGATCAGCGAAGCCGCCGCGACCGCGCCCGGCTGGTCGGCGCGCGAGCCGCACTTCTTTCCCGAATGGGTCGACAAGATCGACGAGACAAAATCCGCGAACTAGACGGCCCGGCGGGACGAAGGCTGGCGGGACGGAGGCTGGGGCTGGCGCCGGTTCGGGCGCCAGCCGCGAAAACTAGCCCGCCAGGAACTTCCACAGCCCGAAGCTGCTCGTCGCGGTCAGCACCACGCCGACCAGAACCAGCAGAAGTTTGGGCGAGAAACGCTTGGCCATGAAGGCGCCGAGCGGGGCCGCTGCAACGCCGCCGATGAGCAGGCCCAGCGTCGCGCCGGCGATATCGGCGAGGCCCAGATGATAGATGAAGGTCGCCGAGACGGCGAGGGTCAGGAAAAATTCGACGCTGTTGACCGTGCCGACGACCTTGCGCGGCTCGGCGCCCTGAACGAGCAGGTTCGACGTGACGACCGGACCCCAGCCGCCGCCGCCGGCGGCATCGAGGAAGCCGCCGACCAGACCCAGCGGGGCAATCACCTTGGGCTTGCGGAACTTCGGCGGATAGAAAAGGCCGCGGAACAACAGCCACAGGCCGACCGCGACCAGATAGCCAAGGATGAAGGGCTTGACGATATTGCCGTCGATCGATGTCAGCAGATAGGCGCCGGCGACGCCGCCGATCACCCCGGGAATGAGCAAGCGAAAGAAGAGCGGCCATTCGATGTTGCGGTGGAGCAGGTGGCTGATCCCCGACACGGCGGTGGTGAACACCTCGACGACGTGGATGCGCGCCGACGCGACGGCCGGCGGAACGCCCATTACGGCGACGAGCAACGTGTTGCAGATGACGCCGAATGCCATGCCCAGCGCGCCGTCGACGAGCTGCGCGGCGAAGCCGATCAGGATGAAGGGAAGGATCGCCGAGAAGTCGAACGCCGCAATTTCGTGCACAATATTATCCCAACCGTTTTAGTTGACAACTAGCTGCCGGTTTTCGCGAGGATTCGCTAGCCCAATTTTCCTGCTGGCGGTGAAGGGATTTGTTTGTGCGGCCAGTGGAATATCTTTTGATGCGATGCTCAGCCGGTGACGTCGTCGGGCAGATAATCGCGCACATAGTCGATGAAAGCACGCAATTTCGGCATCACATGCTTGCGGCTGGGGTAATAGAGGAACAGGCCGGAGGTTGAGGGGGCATAGTCGGCGAGCACCAGTTCGAGGTCGCCCGAAGCGACCAGTCCCTTGACGACGGGCTCGGCGAACATGCCCATCGCGACCCCGGCGCGTACCGCGACCATCAGCGAAGTAAAGTCGTTGACGATAACCGGGCCGGTGACCCCGACGTCGAACTCGCGGTTGCCGCGCTCGAAGGTCCAGGGAAGCATCGCGCCGCTGGAAAGCCGCATGCGGACGCAGCGATGGTGGCGCAGATCCTCCGGACTTTGCGGGCGGCCGTGTTTTTCCAGATAGGCGGGGGCGGCGACGATGACGAAGCGGAACGGGCCGGTCAGGCGGACCGCGATCATGTCGGCTTCCAGCGCCTCGCCCATTCGCACCCCGGCGTCGAACCCGCCGGCGCTCAGGTCAGTCAGCGCGTCTTCGGCGAAAATTTCCAGCTCGATCTCGGGATAGGTGTCGCAAAAGCCCGCGATGATCGGTTCGAACAAGGGCTGCACCGCGCCGCGCATCAGGTTGATGCGCAGCCGCCCGGCAGGCCGGTTGCCAAGGTTGCGTGCGGACTCATAGGCATCGGCGAGCCCGGCATAGGCGGGGGCGGCGCGTTCGAGGAACATCTCCCCCGCCTGGGTCAGTCCGACGCTGCGCGTCGTGCGCATGAACAAAGGCGCGCCGACGCGCGCCTCCAAGCCTTTGATCGTCTGGCTGATTGCCGAAGGCGAAACGCCAAGGTCAGCGGCCGCGGCGGAAAAGCTCCGCCTTTCTGCGACACGCAGGAACGCTTCGATCCCGTCGAGCACCCCATGGGGGATTGTTAAATCCTGCTTCAAGCCACTTGCAGATTATATGGGATTATCTAAGTGCGCAAGCGCAGCTAAAAAGGTTGCACAACGAAACGAAAGGAACCTCTCCCATGGCCTATCAGCTCTCCGCTTTCCGCCGCTTTCCCACCGCTCTGGCGATTGTCGCCGCTTCGGCGCTCGCCTTCACCGGCCTGATGGCGTCGGCTTCGCCGGCCTATGCCCAGTCGGGCGGCGATTATCGCTGCGCCGGGCTGGCCGATCAGGCTCGTACCGCCGCCGACAGCGCCGAAGGTGGCAAGCAGGCCAGCGCCAAGCGCTTTGTTTCGACCGGCAACAAGCTGTGCGCAGCTGGCAATGAACGCGCCGCCGCCAAGCAGTTCCGCGCCGCGCTGAAGCTCGCCGGCGTCACCGAAGCTCAGGCCGACAGCCAGGTTGCTGCCCGCTAAGCCCACGACCAAGCCAGGACACCAATCTCCGGTCCGTCCTCTCCCTCTCCCGACGGACATAAAACTGGGGCGGCACCCGCAAAGGGGCCGCCCCGATTTTCATGCGCCGGACAAAAAAGGCGTCGGGCTTGCCGCGTCCCGCGCTTGATGGCGGCCGTTCACTGGCGTTTGACGAAGAATTCGACCGGAACGGAAAGCTCAAGCGGATCGGGCTTTTCGGGCGGAATCGCGGGAAGCGGCTGGGCGCGGCGGACGGTGTCGAGCGCGGCGCGATCGAGCGCGGTCGATCCCGAAGAGCGCAGGACTTCGGCCGACAGCAGCCGGCCTTCGCGGTTCATACGGAAACGCACATGGACGACGCCCTGTTCGCGCCGCGCACGCGCGGCGGCCGGATAGCGGCGATATTTTTCGAGATGCGCGAGCAACTGCGCCTCCCATGTCGCGCTGACATTGCTCGACGCCTGCCGGGCGGGCGGGGCCGGGATGGATTTGGGCGCTCTCGTCTCGGTGACCGGCTTTGCGGGGGGCGACGGATCGGCGGCGGGTTCGGACGAAACGGGTTCGCTGGGGGCCTCGCGAAGCGGTAGCGGAGGCTGCATTTCGATCGGGCGCCTTTGCCGGGCGGGTTGCTGTTCGACCATGATGGGGCCGTCGGGGACCTCCTGAACCGTGTCGGGCGACGACAGCGGCTGGAGGCTGACCGCCAGAGGTTCGGAAATGGTGCGGACGGGATATAGGGTTCGCCAGCTGAGAAATGCAGCGGCGAAGATCGCCAAAAACACCATCGCCGTGCCGCCCATGCCGACCGACCGCGTGCGCCAGTCGGTCCGGCTGTCGCTGTACCGCGGCGGCCGGACGGCAAGCGGTCCGGCCGCACGCCTTTCGGCGGGGCGATAGGCGCCTTCGCTTGCGCGCATATCTTCCTCGGCAGGCGACCGCGATACGTCATCTCCGACGGGGTCGTAGCTCATTGCGCCGCCGCCGGTTCGGGACGGCGCAAGACCCAGATCAGCCAGAAGAGCATGAAGGCGGCAATGGCGAGCGACCAGATCCAGCCGGGACGGACGTGCCCCCAGAAGAGCGCGTAACCGACCAGCATGCCGATACCGGCCATGACCTTTGCCCGGCGGGGGATTGCGCGCTCGTTGCGCCATGCGCGCAATCCGGGGCCGAAACGCGGGTGGTTGAGCAGCCATGCCTCGAGGCGGGGCGAGGATCGCGCAAAGCATGGCAAGGCCAGCAGCATGAAATCGGTCGTCGGCAGCAGCGGCACGAATATCCCGACAATCCCCACGCCGACGAGCAGCAGGCCGGCCGACAGCCAGAGGCCGCGAGCGAGCCGTCCGCTTCGCGGGCGCGAGGGTGCAGGATCAGCCGAGCCGTGCATCGGCAAAGGCCTGCACACGGGCAAAGGCGGCGTTGGCGCCCGCGACGGCTTGACGCCGCCCCTCTTCGTCGAGGGCGATTGCATCGAGCGCAGCGGTGAAGGATCGCCAATGCGCGGCCGGTCCCTCCGGCGCCGGGGCGAGATGGCGCGCGCCGCAGCTATCGGAGAGGCCCAGTTTCGCGGCCTGCTTGCGCAGCAGGGCCGCGCCCATATTCGATCCTTCGGCGACATAGAGCCAGCCGGCAGCCGCCGCGATGTCGGGCACCGGAGGTTCGAAGGCGCGGGGCTGGGACGTGGTCGGAAGATCCCGCCCCAGATCGTCCAGATCGGCGGTGATCAGCGACAGGCGCCGCCGTTCCGCCAGCCCCGGAAACAACGCCTGAAGCGCCGGAACGTCATAGAGCGCGTCGATGTCGCGGTGGAAAAGATATTGCAGTTCGACGAAGCGGGCATAGCCCGCGACATCGGCAAAGCTCGCCGCCGCCATGATCGACCGGTCGAGCGTGTCGTGCACCGCATGGGTTTCGGTCTTCAGCCGCTTCGACAGCGGCAGTTCGGTCAAGGTGATCATATCCATATCCTCAGAAGCGATAGCTGACGCCGACGCGCAGCATGTGGAGGTCTGCGCGGGTGTCGACCTTGCGGCCGGTCACGATCGTCGAGTTGCCGGGGCCTTCGATAAATTCGTACCAGACCGATCCGTCGTCGTTCCAACCGGAATCGAAATCGCTGTAGGGCAGGCTGATTCCCGCGCGGGCCTTGTCGAAGCGAAAGGTTTCGCGGCCGAAGCGGGCATAGTCATATTCGACACGCATCGACCAGTTGC
The DNA here is from genome assembly GCF_051550705.1 of Sphingopyxis selenitireducens. NCBI lineage: Bacteria > Pseudomonadati > Pseudomonadota > Alphaproteobacteria > Sphingomonadales > Sphingopyxidaceae > Sphingopyxis > Sphingopyxis selenitireducens. Next base: position 168,370 of record NZ_JBPULG010000006.1, on the reverse strand, counting down.
TGCCAATCGCGCGCTCGATCCCGCCGCCGAGAATCACGCCCGTCCGCGTCTTGCGATCCTTTTCGACCAGATAATGTTCGACGTCGGTGCCGATGCCGCGGTTCTGGCTGGAGGTGGATCGATACTGGTTGCGCGTATCGGTCTCGCGCAGCCAGCCGATGCCCGCCGATCCGTAGAGCAAAGTCTGGCCCAGCGAATAGCCCAGCCGTCCGCGCAGCGAGATAAGCCGGTCCATATTATAGCGGGTGTCGGATTCCAGCTTGTGCCAGCTCTGCAGATATTCGGTCGATGTGCTTTCTTCGGTGATCGCGACCTCTGTGCTGCCGCCGAGATTTGTGGTCATCAGCCCGGCTTCGATCCCGAGCACGACATTACCCGGCAACTGATAGTTGAAGCCCGCATGGAGCCCGCCCATCGCGTTGCGCGGATCGATCGCGACGCGGCTGCCGTTGACCAGATCGGCGGGGTTTCCGGCATTGTCGGTGACATCGCCGCGGATGCGGCCGAGGCCATAGGCGAAGTCTGCGCCGACATAGGGGCCCGACCAGTCGACCGGATCGGCGTTGCCCTTCGCGCCGAACCAGTTGCCCGGCCACATGCCCGATTTTGACGCCATGGTGCTGGTGACGCCAATGCGGAACGTGCGGCCGGGGGCCGGCACATAACCAAGGCTCATGGCTTCGTTATAATAGCGGTCGAACAGATTATCGACGCTGACATCGAACGACAGTCCGTCGGCGACCTTCATCCGGGCGTTGACGTCGGCGATCACATAGGGATGCCACTGAATTGCCGAAATCAGCGGCATATAGCCGGTCTGCGGCTTTTCCGCCCCGCCCGCGCGCTTGCCGATATAGGTGATGCGGGCACCGATCGCGGCGCGGTCGCCGAGCAGTTTCTGATTGAGGTGCAGATTGGCCGACCAGCGCGGCGGGATGTAATTGGTCGCATAATCCGACGCGAGCGAGCTTTCGATGCACGGAGCGCCCGCCGTGCGGCAGAACTGGATCCGGTCATACCATGTCGCGCCCGCGTCGAGGCTGAACCCGCCGACCTTGTAGCTGATGCTGCCTTCCAGCCCGCGGAACTGCGCGCGGTCGATATTATACATCTGCATCGCGAATTTCTGCGTGATGTAACGGCGCGAGATATAACCCTCGATATCATTGTCGAACCAGGCGAGCTTCACGCCCAGATCGTCATCGCCGGAGAAAAGACCCGTCCGGATATAGTTCACGCCGGCCTCCCAATTATGCGCCTCTTCCTTGTGCAGGTCGGGGTTGGCGATCATGAAGAAGCCGGTGGTTGCTTCCATCAGCGAGGGAAGCCGGGCCGCCTGTTTGTAGCTGGCGAAGAATTGCAGCCCGTCGATCGGCATGACGGCGGCGCCCAGCGAGTAGCTGACGGCATCTTCGGCGCGGTCGATCAGGTCGGTGTTATAGATCGTGCCCGATTGCCGGTCGTGCAGCTTGTAATGCTGATAGCGCAGCCCCGCGTCGAGGCGCAGCCACGAGACAGGCTCCAGCGCGAATTGCGAGAAGAGGCTGACCTCACGCCGGGTGCCTTCGCGGCCCGGCGGCTGCGATCCGCCGGGCATCCATTTGCCGACCGGTCCTGCCTTTTCGCGGAGGATGGAGGCGCCATAGTCGGCCGACAGCTGTCCGGCTGGCGTGGCCAGTCGGCTGCTGTTGGCGAGGTCGGCGCCCCAGCTGTCCACATAGCGGCGCGTCAGGTCGAAATTGCCGAACGAGGGCGCTGCTTCCTCCAGCTTCGACAGCCAGCCATTGACCTTGAGATCGATCATCTGGCTTGCGGGGTTCCAGCGATAACGGCCGGTAAAGCGGTCGAGGCTGGTTCGCGAAAGAAAGTCGGCCTGAAAGACCGTCGCAGTCGCGCTGCCCAACGAGCCCGGATAGTTTTCGCCGAAGACGCTCCAGTAACCGCCATAGCCGAATTCGACGATATGGTCGTCCGCCGGGCGCAGCGTGGCTTTGACCAGCACGGATTCGGTGTCGGTCGAGCTGTTGAGCACCTCTTCGCCGCCGACGAAGGGGGTGGAGCCATAGCGATCATAGAATCCGGCGGCGCGCTCGCACAATTCGCGCAGCTGCCAGTCGGTCGGAGAACTGGCGCAAAGCTGCGACGGCGTCCCCGTTTCCTGCGGCGCATATTTGCCATTGGCGCCCGCATGATAGTTGCCGGAGCGCCGGAAGGAATAGCCGGCGACGATATCGAGCAGGTCGCTCTTGCGCGCGAAGACCAGACTGCCCGAACCGCCGGTTGCGCTGAGAAAGGCGGGGCGCACATTCTCCCGGGTGGCGAGGAAGCTGTCGCCCGCGGAATCCTTGGGCTGCAGCAGGCTGCGCGTCATCTGCGACCCCGGCGTGCTGCTGTTCGTCGAGATCGATGCCTTCAGCCGGAGCGCCATCGTGTCGCCGTCGGGGATGATGTCATCGGCGGAAAGCGTCGACATGCTGATGCTGCCGCCGATGCCGCCCGCGATCGCATTGCCCATCGACGGGCCTTTTTCGATCGAGATGTGGCTGATGAAATCGGGATCGACGAAGCTGCGGTTGCTGGTGCCCTGATAGCCGCGATAGACGGTCGTGCCGTTGATGGCGCCATCGACCGTCACGGGCACGCGGCCCTGTCCCTGCAGCCCGCGGATATTGACGTCGAGCCCGCCGCTGGTGCGTGCCTCGCCCGAGATGATGCCCGTCGTTCCGCGCAACATGTCGGCGGGCGACTGGGCGGGATAGGCTTCCAGCTGATCCTTGGTGACGACGCTGACAGACCCCGGGGTCACATAAATGGAGCCGGCGGTTCCATCCCAACCAGCGGCGCGATGATTGTTCCCGCCGGACGCTTCGCCTTCGGTCGCGCCTTCGACACGCAAGGTGCCGAGCTGGACGGTGCCGTCGGCGACTTCAGGGGCCGGTTCCAGCGCGACGCTCTGCTTGTTCACCCAGCGCCAGTGCAGGCCGGTGCCTGCGAGCAGCCTGCCCAGCGCCTGCGTCGTGGTCTGGCGGCCGCGGACGGCGCCGGCGAGGCGCCCGGCCGTCGTCCCGCCCGAAGCGGTGACCTGAATACCGGACTGGCGGTGAAACTGGACGATCGCATCCTGAAGCGGCTGGGCCGGAATGTTGAATTCGCGGGTTTCGCTTACCTGCGCCATGGCGGGCGTCGCCGCCATCATCGCGATGGTCGAGCTGGCCAGCATCATGCCCGCCAGCATGGCCATCCTGTTATATCCCGCAAATTCCCTGGCACCGCGCATCGTAGTAATCTCCTTTCGCGACGCTTAAATGCTAATGCGACATATTAGCATTTAAGCCTTACCAGAAGGAGACGAGCGCACGGACCATTTTTTCAAAATAATTTTTCGGCGCGGGATATTTTTACGAGATGACGATCAGCCATGGCGTCAATCTGCGGACCGATCCGCCCTCCTGCCGCACGATCGCGGTCAGGGCGGTCATGGCATCGCGGGCGTCGAAGACGCCGTCGATCCGCCGATCCTTCAGTGCGGGGCTCAACACGATGATCCGGCCACGATACCAAGGGCGCAGCTCGTCGATCACCTCGCCGACCGGGCGGTTGCGAACGATCAGCTGCCCCTCGCGCCAGGCGCCGAGCAGCGCCGGGTTGTCGGTGCCGTGAGTCATGCGATGCCGCGCGTCGAGGCGCGCCCATTCGCCGGTCGTCAGTTCGCGTACCGGGGCGGGGGCGGCCCCATGATCGACCACCCGCACGCGGCCCCGCTGGACCGATACCGCGGTGGTCGATCCGATCCGCCGCACATCGAAGCTGGTGCCCAGCACGGTGGTGCGAACATCGCCCGCCGCAACGCGGAAGGGGGCACCGGGATTGTGTTTCACATCGAACCAAGCCTGCCCGGCGAGCAGCCGGACGGTGCGCGCGCCGGCCTGATAATCGACCGCTATCGCGCTATCCGGGCCCAGCCGCACGGCGCTGCCGTCATCGAGGGTGACAAGCTCCATTTCACCCGTGCCCGTCATATGGTCGGCACGGGCAAAGAGGATGGCGGACGGTGCGATCCATGCGCACAGGAGTGCCGCAGCGACGGCGGCGCCCAGCTGCCGCCGTCCCGGCGCTCGTGCGCGCGGGACCTGTCCCCAGCGCCGATACAGGCGCCGGGCGGGTGTCCGGAAAGCTGCGGCGTTTTCGGTGCGCCATGCGTCGGCATGTTCCGGCCGCGTCTCGCCGATGGCTTCGAACATGGCGGACACCGAGGCCCAGGCGCGAACATGGGCGGGTTCCTGATCCAGCCATGCCTCGAATGCGTCCGCCGCCTCGCGGTCGTCCGGTTCCTCGCGAAGCCGGATCAGCCAGTCGGCCGCCTGTCGGTGGAGAGCGTGCAGATCGTTATCCACCAGCATGTCCCGCGATGCCGGGCGCGCTATCGAGCGCTGCCCGTGGCGAAGAAAAAGCGGTCGACGGAATCTCATGCGAACAGGACGAACGGGCTGCTCCGTTTTTCAAAAATTCTCTTCGTTTCATGCGCCGGTCCGATCGATTCCGCAGCGGTCGGCGCAGGTGGCCAAGCCTTCCGAAATCGCCAGATGCACCAGCGAGACCGATATGTTCAGCCGGTCCGCAATTTCGCGCAGCTTGAACTGCCCGAACCGATGCATCTCGATTGCGATCCGCTGCCGGTCGGGCAGGCCGCGCAGAATGCGAAGAACGCAGGCAAGGTCGCGGCGCGAGGACAGGAGGGCTTCGGGCGATCCCTGCGGGTCTTGTACAGTGTTGATAGCCGTTTCCAGATCGCCCCCGCAAACCCGCGTCTCGCGGGCCTGTCGCCGCAGAAGATCGATCGCAAGGTTGCGGACCGTCCGCCGCAAATAGCCCAGCGGCTCGCGTATCACGGCGCTATCCATCTTCGCCGCGAGCAGCCAGGCGTCCTGGACAATGTCCTCGGCCTGCCCCCGATCGCCGACGATTTTTGCGGCATAGTCGATCAGCACGGCGCGATGCGTCATGAAGACCCACTCCGCCGACTGCTCGTGTTTCACCTGTATCGCTCTCTTAAACCCGTCGCGGTCTCCGAACCCCGAGGATGCGTCTATGCTGCAATGGCGTCATAATTGCAAACGATTCGCAATAAAGGCTTCGCGATGGAATTGCCGATCTTCGAACGCCGGCCGCACTACGACCAGCCCAGACCGGTCGTCAGGGGCGGGTTGTGAGCCTGCTCAGTAATGGCACGGCTGCCAGCACAAGGAAGATCGCGCCGCTGAACATCAGCGCTGCGTCGACCGAGAAATTGCCGACGGCGACGCCCGCCAGCGACGGTAGCAATGCCGCGCCGCCGAGTTGGAAGGCCGTCAGATAAAGGACCGCGCGGCGGCCCGGGTCGATTTCGATCAGCCATCCGGCAAAGAAGGGCAGGGTAAAGAGCCAGACGAAGCCGAAGGCCACGCTGACCGCCAATATGGCAGCGGCATTGTCACGGCCCACGAAGAAGAGCGCGACCAGCAAGGCGCCGGCGAGCGCGCAGGCGGAAATCGTCTGGCGACTGGGCAGCCGCTCGCCAAAACGGGCGGCGGTCAGGGCGCCGACGACTTGCGCGACAAGGCATAAGGAAATGGCGGTGCCCTCGAAGGTCGGGGGATACCCATAATGGATGAGCCAGAGGCCGAAATAGCTCCAGACCGAGACGATGGCGCCGAGGAACAGCCCTGCACCCAGCAGCGCGGTGAGGCTTGCCCGGTTCAGGGCGCCGCGCTCGCTGTCGGGCGCCGCCGGCCGCAGGTGATGCGGAAGCGACAGCGCCGATGCCGCGGCGACCGCGCCGGCGCCGGCGAGCGCGATCAGCGCGGTGTCGGTGCGGGAACTGACGATGGCTATGAAGGGAAGCGCCGCCGCGACGATGGCCTGCAGCAGCGTTTGAACGGCGAGGAAGATCGCGCTGGCGCGCTCGACCCGGGTCACGCGCGAAATGGCGACGAGGGCGGAGGCGACGAGCACGCCTTCGCTCAACCCTGCGACGGCGCGGACCGGTGCGAGGATCGCCATCCCCGACTGACCCGTCATCATCAGATTCATGGCGGCGAGGGCCAGTCCGGCCGCGCCGATCACGACCCGCGCGCCCGTTTTGCGGAGCAACCCGATGCCGGCCAGCGATCCCAGAACCATGGCGAGCATTTCGATCGTCACCAGATTGCCGACCTGCGCTTCGGCAATGCGCCCTTCCTGGACCATCGCGCCGAGCAGGACCGGCTGGACGCCCAGCACCAGCAGTGCGCAAGAGCCGATCAGGATCGAGGTCGCGAGCGTCCGGCCGGTGACCGGCGAGAGCGGCGCGGTCAAGGTGCAGTCTTCCGGTCGATGCGCAGCGGCAGATATTCGGGAAGGAAGGTTCGCGAATAGGCGATGCGAGCCCGGCGCGCCTGTTCCTCCATCTCGTCGGTGATCAGCCCGTGGCGGTGGATCGACAGCGACCAGATCGCATCATTGATCACGATGACTTCGACCAGCCGGTCGTGCAGGTCGGGAATGTCGGGCATAACGAACATCTGCGTCATCAATTCGATGCTGCGTCCTGCAGTCACGAAATTGCTGTCGAGATCCTGGAGGCGAATGTCGGAAGACCATGCCGGGCCTTCGAGCAGGACTTGGCGTGCGGCGGGGTGGTCATTGAACCATTTTTGCCCGGCGCGATATTGCAGCGTCTGCAGATCCTGCCAGCTTTCGATATCTTGCGGAACTTCGGTCAGCACCCCGGCTTCGAACCGTTTCAGATAGCGCTCGGCAAGCGCGCTGAAGACCAGGTGGGGCTCGGGGAAGAAATGATAGATGGATGGCGGCGAGATGCCGACCTCGGCCGCGATCGCGTGGATGCTGATCGCCGAAGGGGGCAGGGTCTCGAGCAGGCGTTCGGCCCCGTCGAGGATCGCCTCAAACCGCGCCCGGCTGCGCTTCTGCGCGGGGCGGCGGATCTCGGCACGGATTATTTCACCTGTGGTCATGCATGCTCCTGACACCTTCATGCATCACCGATGGCAAAATACAAATCAACCATTTATCTGATTCGAAAGTCGGGAATGTGAAATATTCTTGACTCCTTTGCGGTCTCTTGCTCTCTAAACCGGATAAATATCCGAAAATGGAGAAGAGGAAGTCGATGAAACGCAGTTTTGCAATGATTTCGGTCTCGTTGCTGGCTTTGGCCCCCGCAGTTGCGGCGGCGCAGGAGTCGGAGAACGCTTCATCCGTGGCTGCGGCGGCCGAGCAGGAGGGGATTGGCGACATCGTCGTCACCGCCCAGCGGCGCTCGCAGAATATCCAGGACGTGCCGATCAGCATCACCGCGATCAGCGGCGACGCGCTCACCGAAGTCGGCATCCGCGATCCGCGTGACCTCTCCATCCTCGTGCCGGGCCTGTCGTCGCAGGCCGGCACCTCCGCGACGACGACCTCGCTGTTCCTGCGCGGCGTTGGCATCGGCGATTTCAACTCGAACACGACCGGCGCGGTCGGCGTTTATGTCGACGACGTCTTCCTTGGCGCGAACGCAGGCAAGCTGTTCAACGTCTTCGACAGCGAAGGCATCGAAGTGCTGAAGGGGCCGCAGGGCACGCTCTATGGCCGCAACACCACGGCGGGTGCGATCCGTTTCTCCTCACGCAAGCCGACCGATGAATTCACCGCCAATGCGGCGCTCTCCTATGGTCGCTTCAACGAAGTACAGCTGGAGGGCGGCGTCGGCGGCCCGATTGTCGGCGATGTGCTGAAGGCGCGCGTCGCGGGCACCTATCTGCGTCGCGACGGCTGGCTGCTCAACCGCGTGACCGGGAACAAGCTCAACGACCTCGACATGTGGGCAGGCCGGGCGATTGTCGACTTCACACCCAATTCGGACATATTGATCCGGGCGATCGTGCACGGCGGCCAGAATCGCGGCGGAGCACGACAGTTCCAGCATCGCGGGTCGGGTATCGACTTTGCAGGCAATCCGACGTTCGCGGACGGCGTGCCGCTCGACGGCCTTGGCTATGCCGACACTGACGGCGACCTCAACGCCGGCGATTACGACGTCGAGGGGCAGGAACGCGTCAACGTGTTCGGCGGCTCGCTGACGGCGAGCATCGACATGGGCGGCGTCACGCTCACCTCGATCAGCGCCTATGAACAGGTCCGCCGCAGCACCGTCGAGGACACCGACGCCAGCCCGAACAATGTGCTGACCGCGACCTATGTCGACCGGCCGACGCAATATAGCCAGGAACTGCGGCTGCAGTCGCGCGACGGCGGTGCGGTCAACTGGATCGTCGGCGGCTATTATTTCAACGACAAGCTCGTCACCGAAAGCGCGTTCGACATTCTGCGCGTCTTCCGCGACCCGGATGATCTGCTCGGGACGCTCGACCCGGTGAATTCGATCGGCAATTTCGCCTATCCCTATACGCAGAAGACCGAAAGCTGGGCCGCCTTCGCGCAGGCCGACGTCAAGCTGACCGACCGGCTGACGCTGACCGGGGGACTGCGCTATTCGGTCGACAGCATCGATTTCGATTTCCACAGCTTCTTCGATGATGTGATCACCGTGCCCGTGCTCGACTTCACCGGTTCGAAGACCTTCAAGGATCTGTCGTGGCGCGCCGCGCTGTCGTTCCAGGCGACCGACGATCTGCTCCTCTATGCGTCATCGTCGAAGGGCTATAACAGCGGCGGCTTCGCCGGCGGCTCATCGAGCGACCCCGCGCAGCTCCAGCCGTTCCGGTCGGAGAAGCTCTACGCTTATGAAGCGGGCTTCAAGAGCGACCTGCTCGGCCGCGCGCTGCGGTTCAATGCGGCGGCCTTCTATTATGATTATCGCGACCTGCAGGTGTTCGTTTTCGACACCTCGGGCGTGCTGCCCGTTCAGCGCAAGCTCAACGCAGGCAATGCCGAGCTGTACGGCGTCGAAGTCGAATTGCAGGCGCAGCCGTCGCGCAATTTCAACGCCTTCGTCAACGCAAGCTTCCTCCATGCGCGATACAAGGATTTCACGGCGCTGGCGGCGGACGATTATTCGGGCAACAAGCTTGTCAACGCGCCCGAAGTCGCGCTCTCGGCCGGCTTCTCGGTCACGCAGCCGTTGCCGGGCGATAGTGCGCTGCGCCTGCGCGTCGACGGCAGCCTCCAGTCGGAAACCTTCCTCACCCCCGATAATGTCCGGGCCAACCGGGTCAAACCCTATGGCACGGCGAACGTCCGGTTCTCGTGGCTGTCGGCCGACGAGAATCTGGAACTTGCGCTGTGGGGCAAGAATATCACCGGCACGCGCTTCATCACCTATGTTTCGCCTGTCGTGACCATGGACCAGGTAAATTATAATGACCCGGCGACCTATGGCGTCCAGGCCGTTCTGAAATTCTGACCAGCAAGCGAGATGGATATGAGCCGAATACAGGATGCCGCGCTGCGTGCGCGCGCGCTGAAAGTGATTCCCAACGGGATGTACGGGCATGAATCGGTGCGGATGCTGCCGGACAGCTTCCCCCAATTTTTCAGCAAGGCCGAGGGCGCCTATATCTGGGATGCCGATGGCAATCGCTATCTCGACTATATGTGCGCCTATGGGCCAAGCCTGCTCGGCTATCGCGACGAGCGGGTTGATGCCGCCGCACAGGCACAGGCGGCGCTTGGCGACACGCTCACCGGGCCGTCGCCATTGATGGTCGAGCTTGCCGAAACGATGGTCGCGATGGTCGACCATGCCGACTGGGCGATGTTCTGCAAGAACGGCACCGACGCGACGACGATGGCCATGAGCAGCGCGCGCGCGCAGACGGGCAAGCGGATCGTGCTGGTTGCCAAGGGCGCCTATCATGGCGCCGCGCCCTGGTGCACGCCGATCCCCGCCGGCACGGTGGCGGAAGATCGCGCGCATGTCCGCACCTATGTCTATAATGACGTCGCCAGCCTCGAGGCGGCGGTCGCGGATGCGGGAGGGGACCTCGCCGCCGTCTTCGCTTCGCCCTTCCGGCACGACGCCTTCATCGATCAGGAAGCGCCCGAACCCGCTTATGCCCGCCGCGCGCGCGAACTTTGCGACCAGACGGGGGCGATGCTGATCGTCGATGAGGTTCGCGCGGGCTTCCGCCTTGCGCGTGGCAGCAGCTGGAGCGAATTGGGCGTTCAGCCCGATCTCAGCGCCTGGGGCAAATGCTTCGCCAACGGACACCCCATATCGGCGTTGCTGGGATCTGACAGCTGCCGCGAGGGCGCCGGGTCCATCTATGCCACCGGATCCTTCTGGTTGTCGGCGGTCCCGATGGCTGCGGCGATCGAGACGCTGAAGATCATCCGCGAGAGCGATTATCTCGAGCATATGGTCCGTCTGGGCGACCGCTTGCGGTCGGGGCTCGACGCCGCCGCGACCGGGCATGGCTTTACGCTGCGCCAGACGGGGCCGGTCCAGATGCCGCAGATCATGTTCGCCGATGATCCCGACTTCCGCGTCGGCTATGGCTGGGCGGAAGAGATGCTCGCACGCGGCGTCTATATGCATCCCTGGCACAATATGTTCCTGTGCGCCGCGATGACCGACGCCGACATCGATCTGACGCTCGCTGCGGCCGATGACGCCCTTGCGGCGCTCGCGGCCCGGCGCGGCGACCTGGAACCGCACCCCATATTGGTCGCGCTTGCGGCGGCGACGGCCGGCTGACGATGCAACTCGACCTGCTCGCCGTCGGGCTCACGACGATCGACATAACGGTCTATCCGGTGGCCTCCTTGCCCGAGGGCGAGGCCGGGCAGATCGTCGAAAAGATCGTCCTGTCCCCCGCCGGCACGGCGGGCGGCACCGCGCTCGTTGCGCAGAAACTGGGCCTTCGTACGGCCATTGCCTCGGCGGTCGGCGATGACCCGCAGGGGCAGTTGATCCGTTCGATGTTCGATGCTGCAGGGGTCGATACCAGCTTGCTCGCGGTCGATCCCCAATGGCCGACATCGACGACGGTTCTGCCGATCCGCCCCAATGGCGACCGTCCGAACTGGCACATGATGGGGGCAAGCATTTTTGCGCCCGTCACCGACGCGGTGTTTGCCGCGCTAGCCCACACTGCCGCCGTCCACTGGGGCAGTGTGGGCTTTCCGGGCGCCGCCGGAAAGGGCAGCGACTTGCTGCGCGCGGCGCAGGCGCGCGGGGTGTTCACATCATGCGACCTGATCGCGCCCTCCGACGCCGCACAGGCCGATCTCGACACATTGCTGCCGTGCGTCGACCTGTTCATGCCGAGCCTTGCCGAGGTTCGCGCGCTGGCGGGCACCGACGATCCGGTCGAGGGCGCGCATCGGTTCATGGCGCGCGGTGCGGGCGGCTGCCTGATCAAGATGGGCGGCGAGGGGGCCTTGCTCATTCTGCCCGACCGGCAAATCCATGTCGCCGCGCACCGGATCGATCCGGTGGATACAACCAGTTGCGGCGACAGCCTGTGCGCCGGATATATCGCGGGCCGCACGCGCGGTCTCGACCATGCCGAGGCGCTGCGTTTCGGCGTTGCGACCGCCGCGCAGGTCGCGCTGGGCGTTGGCACGCTGGGCAAGCTGGAAAGCTATGATACGACCTTGACGTTCATGCGCGATACGCCGGTGAAGGAAGAGAAGTGATGATCGAAGAGGACGCCCGGCAACAGTTGGTCGACGCGATGCGTGCGCTCGACGCGCGCGGTCTCAATCGCGGGACGTCGGGCAATCTTTCGGTGCGTTTTGCATCGGGCATGTTCGTGACGCCCTCGGGCGTGACCCCGGATCGCCTGACCGCCGATCTGATGGTCTTTGTCGATGGCGACGGGCGCGTTGCCGAAGGATCGGCGCGGCCGTCGAGCGAATGGCGGATGCATATGGGGCTGTATCGGCGCCGGCCCGATGCCAATGCGATCGTGCATTGCCACGCCCGCCATTCGACGATCCTCGCTTGCGCGCACCGCGAAATCCCGCCGCTCCACTACATGGTGGCCGTCAGCGGCGGGGCAAGCGTTCCGGTTGCGCCCTATGCGACATTCGGCAGCGAGGAACTGGCCGAGGGTGTCGTGCAGACGCTCGACGGGCGTTTCGCATGCCTGATGGCCAATCACGGGCTGATCGCGCTGGGCCCCAAGCTCCCCGTTGCGATGGCGATTGCCGAGGAAATCGAGGAACAGGCCGCGGTCTATTGCGGCACGCTTGCGATCGGCGGCCCGAAATTGCTCGATGGGGCAGAGATGGAACGGATTCTCGGGGCCTTCAGGCGATATGGTCAAGGCGATTCCGATGGTTGATCGAAGGCGTACATAGCGTTGAGTGGACGCAGCGGGCCCTGTTTTTTCGGGAGCCGAGTGTGTTTAATATTGCATCGATCGAAGTTGCGGGTTGTCGTGGTGCCGACGGTCATTTTGAACTCCCAATCGATCCAGACGTGAATTTTTTATTGGAAGGAACGGTACGGAGAAAGCCCGTCTAGTGAACCTTTTGAATTCTGCCCTAGCCGGAGACGTCCGAAATTTAATGCAGATTGATTTTCGGTTCATACTCTTTCTCCTGTCTCGATCGGGCGACCGTTCGCGCCCACGCCCGGCCGCAAGCCGCGCCCAACAAGCTTTGGAATGAGCGCGGCCTTTATTTGATGGTCCCCGGTATGGATCGCGGAGCCTCGTCTGACTCTCCCGGTCCTGCTGGAGCCGGCGACAAATTCCATGTTTCGATTTTTTCCGACGCCGCTGTGTCCAGGAAACTTTCGCGCGGGGTCATCGTTTGACAGGTGCGGGTGGGAGCCAATGGAGGACGCCATGAAGCCGACCGATACCGATGCCACCCACATTCTCGCTGCCGATCACCGTGCGGTCGAAAGCCTGTTCGCGAAGTTCGAGAAGGCAAGCAGCGCGGGCGAGAAGGGCAAGATCGCCGACGAGATTTGCACTGAACTCAAAATCCATGCTCAGATCGAGGAAGAAGTCTTCTATCCTGCGCTCAAGGGCAAGATCGACGACGATCTCCTCAAGGAAGCCTATGTCGAGCATGACGGCGCCAAGGTGCTGATCAACGAGATCGTTGCCTCCGGCCCCGAGGACGAGTTTTTCGAGGCGAAGGTCACCGTGCTCTCCGAAGAGATCAAGCATCATGTGAAAGAGGAAGAAAAGCAGCACGACAACATGTTCCAGCAGGCGCGCGCCGCTGACGTCGATCTCGACGCGCTTGGCGAGCGGATGCTGGCTCGCAAGGAAGAACTGAGGGAAGTCGCCCGCACGAATGGCCTGCCGCCAGCCGAATTTGCAACGATGTAAGCCGGCATGTCCGGAACCTTGATTCGCTGACGGCGTTATTCGTTTATCAAGACTAGTTGAAATGGCGGCGCGGTCCGCTGCTCCGGCATGCGTGCCGGAGCGTGGATGGTCGCGCCTCTGCAAGGGAGATTATCATGTTTCGTTGGGCCATTATCTTTGCTGTCATCGCGCTGGTTGCGGCGCTGCTCGGTTTCGGGGGCATCGCCGGCCTCTCGGCCGAATTCGCCAAGATCCTTTTGATCATTGCTGCCGTGCTGTTCGTCGCTGCGCTTATCTTCGGTCGCGGGCGCCGGACGCTTCCTTAATCTCTCGGCGCCCCCTCGCGCCCCTTTGCATGCCGGCGGCTTTCCCGGGCTGCCGGCATGCCCTTCTAACAAAGGCTGGATTGCCGGCTGGCCTCAGAATTTCCGGTAGAAGCTGACGAGATCGGCGTCGGCATCGCCAGTACCCATGATCTGTCCTCGCAGCATCTGCGCAGCCATCATCGCGAAGGTGATCCCATTGCCACCATAACCCATTGCGGCATAGCAATTCGGCATTTTCGGAATGCGACCCACCGTGGGTGAACCGACCGGGCTCGTCCCGAAACTGCCAGCCCAGGCGAAGGCTGGCTCGGCGTCGATACCGGGAAGCAGCGCCGAAAGCTTGCGCGACAATGTGCGGGCTTTCTCGTCGAGCTTCGCGTCGCGCGCGCCGGAGTCGGTAATCTCCTCGTCCTCGCCGCCGCAGATGACCTCGCCCTGCGATGTGGTCCGGATGTACAGATAGGGATCTGCCGCTTCCCAGATCAGCGCCGCCGTGGGCCAGATCGCGCGGGGCTGCGGCCGTGTCGCGATCGACCAGCTCGATATGATCTTGTTGCCCTTGCGCGGGATGCCTTTGAGCATCTCATAACCCGTTGCGAAAATGATGTGCCTTGCTTCGATGCTCGCGCCGTTCTGGCTGTAAAGCCTCACGCTTGCAGGTTGCGGCGCGACTGCGATGACCTCAACCGGCGTGTAGAGCCGGGCGCCACGCGCAATCGCGGCGTTGAGATAGCCCGCCGCCAGTCGGCGCGGGTCGGCGCTATAATTTCCAAAGCCGATGATCGCGTGGCGCCGGCGGATGCCATAACGCTCCTCGACCGCTCGGGGACCGAGGAGTTCGACCTCGAATCCCGCGCGGCGCCGGGCATCGGCTTCGCGGGCCAGACCTTTGGCGTCGAGAATATTGCCGTCGAGATAGATCGAGCCGCGCGTCGCGGCGTCGGCGTCGATGCCAAGCCGCTCGGTTCGTTCGCGCAGCGCATCGACCGCCTGGCGCGAGCGGCGCCAGAGGCGCTCGGCATGGTCGCGCCCGATCCGCTCGGCCATCAGGTGAAGCGGCGTATCGAGTTCATATTGGAGCATCGCCGTTGACGCGGCCGTCGAACCCTCCACGGGGCCGCGGCGATCGACGATCACGACGCTGAGCCCCGCCTCTGTCATCGTCTCGGCGATCAGCGCGCCGGTGATCCCGGCGCCGACGATTGCGATATCCGTCTTGATGTCGCGCGTGAGCGCATGCGTTGGGATGGAAGGGCGCCGATGCGCCGACCAAATGGGTCTGCCCGTCCGCAGGTCTTGTTTCCGGGTGAGTGCGCCGTCGGCCGCTCCCTCCTTCGGCTTGCGGTCGGTCACGACAGGGTACGGACCTTGGGTTCGCGATCCCAATGACGCTGCGTTCCGACCCTCATGAAATCCTTGAGCGGCACCACCCCATCGTCCGTCTCGACCCCAGCTTTGTCGAGGAGCGGCTGGCTGCCCTCGTCATGCGCGATCGTCTTGCAATGGCTGAAGGCGTCCATGAGCCATTGCACCGCAGCGCCTTCGCGGGTGAGCTTTTCGGATTCATTTTCGGTCAGGATCGAGGCGACCGCATCGAACAGTACCGAGGGCGAACCCGCGAGCTGGCCGTCGGCCTTCAGCGTGCCGTCGCTGACCGGGATGCCGCCGACCTTCGGCGCAACGAGGAAGGCGGTGCCGCGAGCCTTTTCGATCGCCTTCTTGAGCCGATCGATCGCGGCCTTGTCCGAGCCTTCGGAAAAGAGGATGGCGACCTTGCGGCCCTTGATGCCGGGGCGCGGGCGCTTCTGGATCGAGAGCGCGTCCGAGGGCGCCATGTCGGTCGCTGCCTTGGCGGGTTTGATCTTTGCGGGCAGATCGATCGCGAGGCCGTTCGCAACGCGCTTGGCCAGAGCCTCGTCGATATTGCGGAGCTGGCCGACAACGCGCACACGGACATGATCGAGCGTCACCTTGGAGAGCTCGAATACCAGCGCCGAGGCGATATGCGCTTGCTCATTTTCGGTCTGCGAACGGAAGAAGAGACGCGCCTGGCTGAAATGGTCGGCGAAGAGGTCGGCGCGAATGCGCAGCTTCTCGCCCGGATCGTTGCGTTCGGTATTTGCGGGGAAGCTTGTGAAGCCTGTCTCGGGGCAGGCGCGGGGACCTGTATCCTCTCCGGCATCGGCGAGACTGTTCGGCTCGTAATTGGCGCGTCCCTTGGGCACGAGCGTCTGCATCATCCCGTCGCGCTGGAAATTGTGGAACGGGCATTTGGGCGCGTTGACCGGAATCTGGTGAAAGTTGGTAGTGCCGAGCCGCGACTTTTGCGTATCGAGATAGGAGAAGAGCCGGCCCTGTAGCAGCGGGTCGTTGGTGAAATCGATACCTGGAATGATGTTCGAGGGCAGGAAGGCGACCTGTTCAGTCTCGGCGAAGAAATTGTCGGGATTGCGGTTGAGTGTCATGCGACCGATAATCTCGACCGGCACATCCTCCTCGGGGATCAGCTTGGTCGCATCGAGCACATCATAAGGCTGCTTCTCGGCGAACGCCTCGTCGAACACCTGCACGCCGAGGTCCCATTGCGGAAAGTCGCCGCCGTCGATGGCCTCGAACAAGTCGCGGCGCTGATAGTCGGGGTCGGCGCCCGCGATTTTTACCGCTTCGTCCCAGAGGGTCGACTGGAGGCCGAGTACAGGCTTCCAGTGGAATTTCACGAATTTGGCGCGGCCCTTCGCATTGACGAAACGGAAGGTGTGAACCCCGAAACCTTCGATGGTCCGGAAGCTGCGCGGGATGGCCCTGTCGGACATCGCCCACATGATCATGTGGAAGCTTTCGGGCATCAGGCCGATAAAGTCCCAGAATGTATCGTGGGCGCTTGCCGCCTGCGGATAGCCCCGATCGGCCTCCATCTTTACACTGTGGACGAGGTCCGGAAACTTCATCGCATCCTGGATGAAGAAGACGGGAATATTGTTGCCGACGAGGTCCCAGTTACCGGCGTCGGTGTAGAGTTTTACGGCGAAACCCCGCACGTCGCGCGGCGTGTCCACCGAGCCTGCGCCGCCCGCGACGGTCGAGAAGCGGACGAAGACCGGGCACGTCTTGCCTGTCTCCTGGAAAATGTCGGCTTTGGTGAGTTCGGGGATCGCACGTGTGCATTCGAAGATGCCATGCGCGCCCGAACCGCGCGCGTGGACGATGCGCTCGGGAATCCGCTCGTGGTCGAAGTGGAAGATTTTCTCGCGAAGGACGAAATCCTCGAGCAGCGTCGGACCGCGCTCGCCGGCCTTCAGGCTGTTCTGATTGTCCGAAATACGGTGCCCGAAATTGTCGGTGAGATGCGCGCGTCCGTCGCGATGATCGTCGCCGTCGATATGCTGTTGAAGCTCGCCGGCATTGCCTTTGTCGCTCTTGACCGCAGTCTTGCCGGTGCCGGGCTGGTGTATGTCGAGGCTATTGTCGAGGGCTGGCGAGGAGTTGGGCTTCTTCGGCATGGGGAGGCTCCTTCGATCGGTCTTCCTCCCAACGCTTGTGCACGACGGCAGTTTCATTGCTGACATTGGAAAGATCGAAAGCGGTTGACCGTAACCGAGCGGCCGAGCCTCGAAATCATGTCACCATTATGTCACGGCAGGCGTCTTAGGAGCGGCCGCACTGGGTTCACTCGAACCGCAGGCAGATCCAAAAGGGGGCTAGCGTGCTGCATCGGGCGGGCGATGAGCAGGAGAATATTGCGGCCTGGATCGCCAGGGAAATCATTCCCCATGAGGCGGCCGTGCAAGGATGGCTCTTGCGGCGATGGGGGCATCTCGTTGATGTGGAGGATGTGATTCAGGATGCCTATTGCCGCATCTCCAATCTGGCGTCAGTCAATCATATCGATAACCCGAAAGCCTATTTTTTCCGCACGGCGCATACGGTGCTGACGGACAGGATGCGCCGTGCCGGAATAGTTATTTTCACATCCATGACCCAAATGGATCTGTCGAACGTCATGGATAGCGAACCTGCGGCCGATCGGCGACTGGAGGGCGTTCAGGAAATGGAGCGAGTGAACAAATTGCTTGCTCAACTGTCGGATACCCACCGGAAAGCGATCGAACTTCGGCGCATTGAGGGACTTTCGCGAAAGGAAGCTGCCGAACGTTTGGGCATCAGTGCAGATGCGCTGAAAAAGCAGGTCGAGCGAGGCATCCATCGGGTCATCGAGGCGATGATGGAACAAGACGCGCGGATAGAGGATGCGGTACTGGAACGGATGATCAGTCAACGTGACTAGCAAGGATGCTCTCGCCAGCAGTATCAACGACGAGGCTATCCATTGGGCCGTGGAAACGGCCTATGGGGACATGATCCCGGAAAGCCGTGCTGAACTGGATGCCTGGCTTGCGGCCGATACGCGGCATCGCGGCGCTTATGTGCGTGCGTGCGCGTGGATGCGCGCTACCGAAGATGCCGTTGTCGAGGCCTGCTCGCGGGCCGTCGGAGACGCGGATATTGCCGTCAGCACGCCCGATCTTTCGGTGGCGCCTGCCGCTGCCTCTATGGTCATGCAGGACGAGACGGTCGGTCCATTGCGTGGAGGCCTTGTCCGCTGGACGGGGCGAGCGGCGGCAACCGGCGCGGCTCTTGCCGCAAGCGTTGCTTTGATGGTTGCAGCCGGATGGCCTTTGATGTCCCCGTCCGAGCCGGTCGGGACGTTAGCCCCGGCGAAGGTCGTGCGACTTCAAGATGGCTCGATCGCGACGCTGGGACAGGACGCAAGGATCGAGGTGGCCATGTCATCCGACTACCGCCGGATTACGCTGGTAAGCGGAATGGCCACCTTCAAGGTTGCGCCGGACAAGGCTCGTCCGTTCGTGGTGCGATCGGGAGAGGTGTATGCGCAGGCCACCGGCACCGTCTACTCCGTAAGTCGGGCAGGACGCTCCGGCGGAATGATAAGGGTCACTGAGGGTAGTGTGCTGATATGGCCCCGCGACGAGCGCGACCAGGCGGTCCATCTGCATGCGGGCGGTTCTCTCACCCTCGATCCGGGCACCGCTCCGCCGCTCGAGCCGAAATCGCCGACTGCTAGGCCAAACCGGCTGCCGCCGCCGGAACTTGCACAAATTTCGCTAGATAATGTGACTGTCAAGTCGGCCGTCGCACGCTTTAATCGCATCAATTCCACCAAGATCGTCATTGGCGACGAAGCGATCAACAACATGACGATTATCGGCCTCTATCGGGCCGACGATCCAGACCGGTTCGCTCAGGCCGTTGCTGCCGTGTCGGGTGCGGACGTCGAATATGGGAATGGAGAGATTGTAGTAAAAATGAAATAAAACAATAATTTAGTTTCAGAGACCCAATGTGGAATTTCCCTCGTCATAGGTTTGAGGTCATCAAACAGAGGGAATATCTGATGCATTCTTCTTTTATGCGTTCCGCCGCTTCCGCGGCCGTGGTCGCGACGGCGTTGATGCTGCCAACGGAAGTCCACGCCCAAATTCGCAAGTTTGACGTTCCTGCTCAATCCGCTTCGAGTGGAGTTCGTGAATTTGCCCGGCAAGCCGGCATTTCCATTACCCTCTCCGGCCCAGCCGGCGAGGGACGGACGACCAACTCCGTTCAAGGCGATCTCGATGTTCGCCAGGCGCTCGACAAGCTTCTTGCTGACACAGGTTTGAAAGTCCGATCCTTCGATGGAAAGGCCGCGATCCTTGTCGAGGGGGCGGTTGAAGAAGCAGCTGCCGCAAATGACGGGATCATCGTGACCGGAACGCGCATCGCGCGTCCCGAACTGGAATCGGCGATGCCGGTCGGCGTCGTCAGCCTGGAGCAGGCCGAACGGGCTGGTCGTTTCACGGCTTACGACGCCCTGCAGCTCAATCCAGCGGTCGCTCCCGGCGTTGGCATGAACAATTCGGTCAGCAACCAGAATGCGGGGGCCTTCTTCGTCGACCTGCGCGGGTTGGGTACGGAACGCAGCCTGACGCTGGTGGATAGTATGCGGCGCGTGTCGGCATCCAATGGCAGTTCTGCGGTCGATATCGGCATGATCCCGAGCGTTCTCATCGATCGCGTCGAAGTCGTTACCGGCGGCGCTGCCGCCGTCTATGGTGCAGACGCGGTTACCGGCGTCACCAATGTGATTACCAAGAACTCACTGAACGGACTGCATCTCGCCTTCAATCAGGGCATCAGCCAATATGGGGACGGTCCCCAGACCCGCGTCTCCCTAGCGACCGGCGGAAAATTCGCTGAAGATCGCGGGTCTTTCATTATCGGCGGAACCTACACGAAGGTCGGCGAAATTCTGTCAACGGATCGCTCGTTTTCGAGAAATCTTTCGCAGATCTGGGCGAACCCGGCGAACACGGGGCCGAACGACGGCATTCCCGATCTCATTATGTATCGCGATCAACGCAGCCAGGCTGTGGGTTTTGATCCCAGCTATCTTCTGAACGGCAAGCGCTACTCGTTCAACGACAGCGGCCCGGTTGCGTTCAAGGCCGGTACCGTCATCGTACCGGAATCCATGTTCGATGGCGGCGATGGTGCCAATTTCTATAACCGCCAGCGCTTGCAGGGCGATTACGAGTCCTATTCGGCAATTGCCAAGGTCGGATACAAGCTCAGCGACACGATCGAATGGCATGGGCGTATCGATTATGGTCGTTCGCTTTACGACGCCACCTATATCAACCTCTATCGTCAGGACATGCGAGCCAATCAGGCGGGCGGCCGGGGCGGCGACAGGGCCTATCTCGACAACCCCTATCTGCCCGGCTTTCTGCGCACGATCATGATCGACAATGGACTGAGCGAGCTGGCCATCGAACGCAGCTATGGAAATTTTCCGCTCATCCAGGCGAAGCATGACCGTGATACCTTCACCATCAGTTCGGGGCTTTCGGGCGCGCTCGGCAGGCTGAAGTGGGACGCCTTCTGGCAATATGGCCGCGCCACGGACGACATCACCTACGTCGGGATTCCGCAGGTGTCGCGTTATGCTGCGGCGCGGGACGCGATCGCCGATCCGCTGACCGGGGACCCGATCTGCCGGGATGCGGCCGCGCGCGCGCAAGGCTGCATTCCCTTCAGTATCTTCAGCCAGCAGCCCTTGAACGAAGCTCAGCATAACTGGTTGTTCGGCCACGAGCCTGTCACCAAGCGGACCAACACCCAGAACATCTTTGGCGCCAACATCTCCGGTGACATTTTCGATCTGCCCTATGGCCCGCTCGTCATTGTGGCCGGTGCCGAACATCGCCGGGAAACCATTGCGATGCGCGGCGATGGGCTGGCGCAGCAAGGCGATTTCACGCATTCGCCCCTTGGCATCGATGCCTTCCAGGCGCCGATCGATGCTTCGCAAAGCGTATCGGAAGTCTATGCGGAAGCGGTCGTCCCTGTCCTGAGCGACCTGCCTTTTGCCCATCGCCTGGAAATCGAAGCCGCCTATCGCTATTCCGACTATAGCACAGGGGTCAGCACCAGCACTTGGAAGGTTGGCGGGTCATGGGAACCGGTCGCAGGCATCGCCTTGCGTGGGGTTCGTTCGCGCAGCGTGCGCGCGCCCAATTTCGGCGAACTCTATGCGCCGCAACGGTTTGTCGCCAGCGGACAGCCGATCGATCCCTGCAGTTCCATCGGCAACTATAATGCCTCGCCGACCCGCGCCGCCAATTGCACCGCGCTCGGCATCACCAGCCCGATCCCCGCTTATGCGGATGGGCCTGTCGTCTCCAGTGGAGGGAATCCGGACCTCGCGCCAGAGACGTCCAACAGCCTGACCCTCGGCGTGATCTTGCGACCAAAATTCCTGCCGGGTTTTGATTTGACGGCCGACTATTGGGACATTGGTATCGACGGTGTGATCGCATCGTTCAGCGCGGGGACCCTCTACAATCTGTGCGTCGATCTGCCGAGCATCGACAATCCTTTTTGCGCCGCGCAAACGCGCGACCCCGTCACGCACAAGCTCGTGTCGGTGAATACGTTCCTCATCAATGCGCAGAAGCTCAATGCCAGAGGATTTGATTTCGGCGTGAATTACCGGGCGCAGCTTGGCGATGGCCGCTTGCATGCGGGGTTCATGGGATCGCTCATGACGAAGCGCCTGTTCGAGACGACGCCGGGACAGCCGGCGGGCGATGTCAACACACTGGGTAACTCGGTCACGCCGCGGTTCAAGGGAACGCTGTTTCTGAACTATAATATCGACAACATGTCGGTTGCGGTCACCAACCGCTTCGTCAGCGCCGGCAAGATCGATCTGACCGATATTGAAGAGCAGCTCGAGGGCAACAGGATCGCGCCATACCTTTATACCGACCTGTCGATCGGGGTGGACATCGCCGATCGGTACCGAATCCTGTTCGGTGTGAACAATCTCCTGAACACCGGCGCACCGCAGATCCCCAGCGCCAGCGGCGGCTGGAACGTCGGCGGATATTATGACGTCACGGGCCGCTATTTTTACACCACGATCAAGGTCAGCCTGTGATCGCCCGGCACTATTGAAGGAAATCTTCGACATGCATTTCAAGAAAAAGCTCGCAGGCATGCTTTTCGCTGGCTGCGCATTTCTCGGGCTCGCCAGCGTAAGTCACGCACAAGAGCCAAAGGAAATCGACTTTCCCGTAACGCCGGATGGACAGCAAGTGCTGGCTGTCGACACGCACACACATTCGCTGTTCAGCGACGGCGCCGTGTGGCCGAATGTGCGGGTATCCGAAGCCGTGAGCAGCGGCCTCGATATGCTCGCGATCACCGAACACATCGACTATCAGCCCAAGTTCAAGGATCTGCCCAACCTTGACCGGAACCGCGCTTTCGTCGTGGCGCGCGATGCGGCAACCGGCGGGTCTTCGGGACTACTGGTGGTGAACGGTGTCGAAATCGCTCAGCCGGATGCATCGCTTGGAACCTTCAGCGGTCATTTTAACGCCATCTTCCTGAACGATGCCAACAAGCTACTGCTCCCCACGCCCAAGAATCAGCCGCCGCGGGTCGATTGGCGCAAGGCGATACGCGCGGCGAAGGAGCAGGGGGCGATCATGATCTGGAACCATAGCTGGTGGGATCAAGGACAGACGAAACCGCAGCCCTTTCATCGCGAACTGATGCAAGAGAAACTGATCGACGGGTTGGAAGTGGCGAACGCGGCGCAATATTCACCAAGCGCCTTCCAGTTCGCGCTCGATCATGATCTTGCCATCGTCGGCGGCTCGGATCTTCACAGCACCATGCAAAGCTTCTTCGAATATTCGGGCATCGAGCAGCGCACTTCAACGCTGGTTCTGGCGGATGATAAGAGCGAAGCGGCAATCAAGAAGGGCTTTCAAGCCCGTCGGACCGTGGCGCTTTACAATCACACGCTGATTGGCCGCGAGCGCGATGTACGGTCGATCGTCGAAGGGGCGTTAACGATTGAGGTCCGAAGTGTTGCGCATCCCGGCGACCCATTCGGCTTTGGCAAGCTCGCTATCCGTAACGCGGCGTCATCTCCTTTCACGCTGCGACGTGTCGGGGCGGATATGATTATGGACGCCGGGCCCATGGTCACCGTGCCGGCACGAGGGGAGATTGTCCTGACGTTCAAGAGCGGTGCCGAGGGCCAATCAGCTTCCATGGATTTCGATGTGCTCAATGCCCAGATCGCGCCCCACACACCGCTGCGGATGACGCTGAGATCGAAATGATGCCCGCACCCGCTATCATGACCGGAAAAATGACAGTCGCGTGATTATTGCGAGCGAAGCGACAGGCTTCGCTCGCAATTCTTTTGGGATCAAGGCCATAGCGGAGACTCTTCGAAGCTCTGAAAGCAGAGATTTCGATCGACCGGGCATTTCCAACCCCGACCCGAAGCCCGACGATTTGGGCGCGCCCTAATCCAGCTTCAGTGCATCGCGGATGATATAGTGGAGGTCGGTCTGGTCCAGCAGACCGGCGACATTGATGGCACGCGGCCCATAAGCCGCGATGCGTAGTTGTGTGCCGGTGTGGCCTTGGGACCCCTCTTCAGCGGTGCCGTAGCTGACGGTCATGATCGCGTCGTCCTTCGTGCGAAGCGATGCGGTCAGGCCGGGCGCCTTGGTGTCGTTGCTGACGATCTGACTTGTGTGGGCGTGATCGGCGGTGACGATGACGAGCGTGTGTCCGTCGGCTTTCGCAAATTCGAGTGCAGCCTGTACGGCTTCGTCCAGATCGACCGTTTCGCCGATTTGTCCGCATGGGTTGGCCGCATGATTCTGCTTGTCGATCGATGCGCCTTCGACCTGAAGGAAAAAGCCCTTGGTGTTGTCTTTCAGCAGCGCGATAGCCTTGCGTGTCATCGCCGCGAGCGTCGGAATTGTTGCTGTGCGTTCGGGATTTGCCTCGCAGGTCACCGGAGGCTGCTCGATATTCCCGTGATGACTGGCGCGCGGGCCGATCCAGCGGACGGGCATATTGCCGTCTGCGAACAGGCCCAACAGCGGCTGACGGTCGTTCGCGCGCGCGATGGTATCAAGATCTGCGGTGGTCCGGATGACATGATAACCGCGCGCCTTTGCCTGTTCCAACAAAGTGCGGCCCTTCCATTCACCCGCCAAGGCTGTCTCCGAAAAGCTTGCGGACCCGCCGCCCAGCGTCACGTCGGCGCGCGTGCCGAGCAACTGCTCCGTAATCGAACCGGCGCCGCCATTCTCAAGCGCATTTTCAGGGCAGGTCCGGGACGTTGCGACTGGGCCGAAGCAGCCCCGCAGGCTGACGTGAGCCATTTGCGCCGCGGGCGTCGCATCCTGAATCGCGGCCGTCGATACATTGCCGGTGGCGAGGCCTGCGGTCTTGGCGAGTTCGATCAGCGTGCGGTGGGGCTTGCCCGCAATATCGACGCCGATCGCGCCATTATAGCTTTTGACCCCCGATGCCCAAGCTGTGGCGGAAGCCGCTGAATCGGTCACATAGTCGGGCTTCCCCGTTGTCCTGTCGAGGGCATAATGGGTGTATTGCCCCGTGAAGGGCAACGCATCGATACCCTTGAAATAACCGCCCGCGCCTTCCGCATAGTTACGTGCGATAGTGATTTCGGAGTCGCCCATGCCGTCGCCGATCAGCAGGATGACATTGCGGACTTCGCTCTGTTCCATCAGTTTTCGATAGGTCTCGCTCATGTCGCCTGTCAGGCGGCGGGCGCCGCCTGCATCGCGAAGATCGCCGTTTGCAGCCCGCGGGGTTTCGATCGGAGAATCCTCCGCATGGCTGGCAGGAGCCTGAGCGACGAGGAGAGCAGCTAAAGCGAGGCGTGAAATCATGGGAAGGGCCCTGAACTTTCGATGGTTTAAGCGTTGAAGGCTGACGCCTGTGTATTGATCAACCGCAGTTGCGGTGGATGTGAACACCAGCCTTGACCTGCTACTTTCGGCGGGTCTCGCATGATCCAGGCATGTTACTGACCTGTGACATAGCGAACGAGCCTGCCAATGAGCGCGAGGGCTCCTTCTTCCCGTGTCTTTCAAGATTGTAGACGCAGATCGGACCGTTTCCTTTCGGCCAAATTTCTCTGAAATTCGCTGGATGTCCTGATCCAGGTTGGCGGTGACCGGCCGTGGTTGAATGGCTGAAGGGACTATTTAACCGGCAGAAAAAAAAAGACGCCCGCCCGAATTATCCGAGCGGGCGTCAGATGAAGATCTCTGTTTTCCTCAAAGGAAGAGCTCTCTTGGGTCGCACAGCGCGGATAGCTGCACGGCTCAATTGATAATTGTACGGCAGCGCCAAAAGATTGCTGTTTTTGGCAGCAGATGACGATCTCCCCGAACCGCGCGGGGGAGTGTCTCAGAACCAGAAATCACGGACACATCGTCCATCGGATGGGAGATCGTCGAACGTGTCCAGCCCATCGAAACGATCGATCTCGAGCTCAGCAACCTGCTCCGGACACGCGAGACGAACATTCACGGCGACCCGCCTGCGGCCATCGTCTTCCTGGCGCATTCCCCGCCATGCCAGTACGCCAGCACATGACGGACAGAACAGGATCTCGAGTGCGGGATCTTTTGTTCCTGCCCGCGTATAGGACTTGAACTCACCCTCGATCATGATGCGGCCGGGCAGGTAGTCATAGGCCCACAAGGCGCCATATCGCCGGCATAATGTGCAGTTGCAGATGGTGATCGAGCCGGGGTCGCCCTCGAGCGTCCAGCGAGCCTCACCGCAATGGCATGATCCCTCGAGCGAGCCCGTAGATTTTGTGGATGCGGCGATGCTCACTTGGCGAACCTCATGGTGCCCAATGGATATCGACGGGGAGCTCGGTTGCCGCCAGCGCGAGCCCGATCGGATAGGGCGAGGACTTGCCCTGCTTGATAGCCGTCTCGATCACGGAGCGCTTCTCATCGCCTCGTACAGCTACCATCAACGCGCGTGCTGCCGTAATCGCCGCGAGACTGAGCGTGACGCGCGGGACCGGAGCATCTTTCGGCATGGGATCCGGCATCACGCCAAGGGCCCGGCGCTCCTTTGGACCGTTCACGGACTCCTCGAAATCGGGCCCAGGAAAGATAGAGGCGGCGTGCCCGTCAGCGCCGACGCCCAAAAGGCAAAGATCGAGCGGCCAGTGAAGATCCTGCATCAGCGCGTCCGCAGACCGTCCGGCCGCCTTATAGTCCGCGGTGGCATGCGGAACGATCGGGATGACACGAGCGCCTTTCGGGAGAAAATATCTGGCAAGCGCGGTAACGTTGCTCAGCGGATCGCCCAGCGGCACGATGCGTTCATCGCTAGGCACGATCGTAACCCGCTTCCATTCGAGCCGTGTCGATGAAAGCCTTTCGTAAATTGCGATCGGTGTCGTTCCGCCGGCTAGAGCGATCACCGCAGTGCCCCGCGCTTCGATCGCGCTTTCGATGATAAAGCCGATATCCCCCGCGACCGCATCCGCCATCTCGGCAGCGTTGTCATAGTCCCACCATTCGATTTCGTCGCTCACACGCTCTCCATGAATTTCCTGTTGGGGTACATTTTTAGGGCGGATATCTCCGGTTGCAAACCTTACTGATTGGGATGCTCTCTCGCGAGGGTTGAGCCACACGAAGATCGGCCGCCACAGTTGGCGGATTAAGCCGAACAGCATGAATGCAAGCCGCCGCGAACACATCCTGATGGCCGCTGTTATCGATCGTCGCCCCGAAGCTGCAACTTCCGAACCCGCTAGTGCTCGCCGCTGGCTCGACGAAGTAATGTCTGGGGCGAGCGATTTTTGACCGTCTGCTCGCCTGCGAGACAGACGAGCAGTCAGCAAGCTCAATTTGCGAAAGTGACGTGGCCAGCCGCATCAATTGGCCAATGCGGGTTCCACGCTATCTCCCAAGCGTGGTCGTCCGGGTCGGTTACATATCCTCGATACCCGCCATGGGGCGGGGCGTCTGCCGGTTTGATGACACGTCCGCCAGCTTGCACCAGCTTGTCGATCACACTGTGGACTTCCGCTTGATCCGATACATTGTGGGCGAGTGAAAAGGCGCCGGGCGAGGCGAGTTCGGAGCGATTCATGTCCCTTTCGAGGGCCGACTTCTCGAACGTGCCGAGCACAAAGCCGTTCATCTGATAGAAGATGATCTCTTCATTCTCGAAAACGGGCGTCCAGCCAAATCCCTCAACGTAAAACCGGCGGGACCGCGCCAGATCGCTGATTCCAAGCGTGATGACGGAAATTTGGTGTTGCATATCCAAGGCCTTTCATTCGCTGCCCCACAATTGCGACAGCGTTTCAGATCTTGGGACACGACGCCACGGCGAAGGTCAGGGCCCGCTTCTGCGAGGACCGGGCTAACCACACCGATCTCCCCTTTCTCGACAGAAGGTTTTTAGCAACCCCAAGCTGGGACCGCAAGCCAGCCGCGCGATTCCGTCACTATGGAGCGCTACAGTCATCAATAACGTCCGTTCCTTGTGGCTCGCCCTCCAAAAGCTGCCTGTCCGTTTTCGGCCAATTCCGCCGTCGAGCGACCAGTTGGAGTGACGCCTCAATAACGGACCGCGTTAATCAGTGACAGAATCTTGAAGTCGACCTTATGAGATGGAAACCGTCAATCCGATGGTCATCATTAACTGTTGGTCAGCCGGTTCAGGGCGGCTTGGATATGCGTGTCATCGACCCACTGGCCGCGTATCTTTCGGATCAAGCCGGCGTCTCCCCACCGTTCATTGCGCGCTTGGGCTTCGCCAAGAATCGCCAGCAGGCTACTCTTGTTGCGCGTGGACGATGCGACAAATGCCGCCCAGGCACCGGTGCGATTTTCGCCGCTGACCCGATCGTCGAGCGCAAATTGCAGCAGTATTTTTTCTGCCGGGGCCGGCCCGTCGATCAAGGCCTGCGATAGCCTGTCGGCGCGTTTGCGCAGTGTTTCGCTTTGCCGAAGCGCGGCCACGCGGACTTGTCCCTGAACATATCCGGCAAAATCGCCATCGGCCAGGCGGATGATCGCCAGGCAGTCGTGGATGACCGGGAAATCAGGGTGGCGCCGCGCCAAATCGTTGAACGCGGTGATCGCTTCATCGGCGTGTCCGGCCGACCATAAGGCCCATGCCAGGTCAGTCTGAATCGGCACCGATCCCGGCTGCATCATGCGCGCCTGGCGCAGGTGGTGCAGCGCGTCGGTGCTGTCGCCATGGTCGGCGAGGATATTTCCATACCAGAAATGGCCGGTCGCGTCGGCGGGCGTCAGTGCGATCGCCCGGTCGAAATATTTGCGCGCCGCCGGGAAGTCCTGATCCCACCAATAGGCGACGAAGCCGTTGACGCGATATGCGGAGGCGAGCGACGGCGCCAGGCGCATCGCGTCGCGGGCGGCGGCGCGCGCCGCGGGAAAGGCCCGAAGGTCGCTCCGCGTCCCGAATTCGCGGGACAGGATCAGGGCTTCGGCAAGCGCCGCATAACCGGGGCCATATCCGGGGTCGCGCCGTGTGACCTCTTGAAGCAGGTCGATCGCTCCCTCGATCGACGCGGCCTCGCGATCGGCAAGCAGGTCGCGGGCCTTTTGAAAGCGATCGGCGGTAACCGGGTCGCGCGGTAGCACCAGTGCCGCCGCCTCGGCCGAAGAAATGGGGCTCATCCAGGGGCGCGCCGTCCATGCCGCACCGCCGAGAGCCAAGGCGAACAGAGCGACGCTCGCCGCGGCCCACCGGCGGCGTGGCGGGCCAATGTCCTGTGGTATCTCGGGCATATCGCCGTCGCGCTCGACGTTGCGGTCGTCGCTTCCGGCCCAGCGATCGAGTTCGTGACGCAGTGCGTAGACGGTGGCATTTTTGCCGCCGGGGATGCGGTGCACCGGCAGGTCGCGCTCGCGCGCCCATCGGATCGCGGTCGTCCGGTCACGCCCGAAATGGGCGCCGATCGACTTCCAGCCGTCGATCCGGTCGGGCAAAGCCTTGCTGCCCGCCGTCATCGACAGATCGCGCCATATGGAAGCGCGCCAAACGAAATCATGATACCACCCATCCCTTCCTGCGCTGGCGGACGCCAAGGATCGGGCAGGGCTATCATGCACGGTCGGGGCCGGCATCCATCATCTGTTTAGGCGTCAGCGCGCGGCGACGATGAACCGGTGGGCGAACAGGCAGAGGTCGGGGAAACCCGACGTTCCTGTCTTGGCATAGATTTTGTGGAGATGGCTGCGCGCGGTGGCGCGCGCGATGCCCAGCCGCTGCGAAGTTCCGATCATCTCGCCATGTGTCAGCACATCTTCGAGGATCTTTGCCTCACCCGCGGTCAGTCCATGCGCTTCGGTCATCGCGCCATAGGCAAAGCCCCAGCGCCGGTCGACCTCGGTCACGCTGACCGCATGCGCGGCCCCGCGCCCTTCGCTGACATCGCCGTAGCGGTTGCGCGAAAGCGGCTGCGGAGCAAGCAGCAGCCGCAGTTTGCGGTGTCCAAAGCGGAATTCGCGTAGGATCGGCGTGCCGACTTCGGCGGCGCGGGCCAGCGCGCGGGAAAATGCCGACCGGCGCGCCGTCTCAAGCGACGCAAAACCCGTCATCCGTTCAATTTCTGGCCCCAGGTCCAGGATTTGTCCCTCATCGTCGAGCAATACGAGCCCGTCGCGCGCGCCCTGCGCCACCTCGCGATAGGCCGCCATCATGTCGGCCTGACGGATGCGGTGGCTCGACAGGATGACCGCGCGGCGGAGGTGCGGCACCAGCACCCGCATCGCCGCAATATCGGCCTCGGCAAATGGCGCGACATCGCCGGTCCGGAGGATCGCAATCGTTGCGAATATATCGTCGCGCTTGATCAGATTGACGGCGAGATTGTCGACGATGTGCTGCGGCGCGATATATTCGCGGTAGAAACGGCTTTCGCGTACCTCGGCTGATTGCAGCAGTGGATAGGCGGGGCGTGGTTCGCCCTCGGGCGTCTCCATCAACGCCGGGCGCAATATGTCGAGCGGCGCATAGGTTTCAACATAGCTTTTGAGAAAGGCCGGGTCATTGCCATATTCGGCCTGAAAGCCCGAACCATTGATCCCCCTCATCCAGGCGAGAAACCCCGCCTGCGCGCCGAAATAAACGCCGATCTGCCGGAGCAGGTCGGGGAACAACCGCTCATCGGTTGCGGCATCATAGATGGATTCGACTGGAAACACGGCCATTTGACTATGAAGCGTGCCGGACTTCCGCGCAAACTCAAACCCGGCCCCCGCCGCCAGACGGGGGCCGGGCCGGAGTCAGAAGGCGATCCGCAGCCCCGCCTTGACGCTGTGATCTTGCCCTGCCGACCCGATCACACCGTCATAGCTGACGGTGATCCGTGCGACCTCGCTCAGCCGGAGCCGCGCATCTATCGTTACGACGCCCGCATTGCGCGACCGCGCGGTGCCGATGACGGTGAAGCCAGGGCCGGTTGCAAAGCGCATGGCGGTCGCAGGCGTCAAGTCGCCGAAACCATGCTGCCACCCGGCCATGCCGCCGATCGAAAAGGCCGCCGTCGGCCCGGTCGAGAAGCGGGCGCCAAGGGTCGAGAGGGTCGCGTTCTCGTCCGTCTTGGCGCCCGCAACCGCTGCGCTGCCGCCAGTTTCGGCGAACGCGTCGGTATCGGCGCGAACTGCGACGATCTGGGCAAAGGGTTCGATATGGCCGGTGCCGAGCGCCAGGCGATAGCCAAGTTCAGCAAAGCCGTGGATGAGCGAGCCGTCATAACCGGCGACGAGTCGCTGGCCGATGCCGGGGAATGCCACGGCGCGGTCGGTATCGATGCTGGCCGATGCATATCCGCCGCCGATCTTGAACGCCGCGCCGCCGAAATGGACCCCGGCATAGCCAATCACATGCCAGCTTTTGAGCTTGGCGCTGCTGCTCCGTTCGCGTGCATCAACGTCGGTTTCCAGATAGGAGCCTGCGACGCCGACCGTCGCGCTGTCGCTGACCGCATAGTCGGCGCCCAACACGCCGCCGATCGTCTTGCGGTCCAGGTCGGCGGTGCCGTGGGTGCCGTCGCTGTCGCCCCAATTGCCGAACATCTGCCCCCACATGGCGCCGCCGCTGCGATCATCGAGCCGTTCTAGGACGGCGTTGCGGGGCAGGCGGCTCTCCTCGACCATCGCTGTGCGGACGCTCGGATGGATTTCACCCGACAGACCGTCGAACGCCGCCTGTGCCGCCGTATCGCTGGCCAGCAACAACGTCGCTGCGGCCAGCGGATCGGTCGCCGCCTGTCCGTCGAGCGCCGTGCCGACCGCGATCTGGTTCGGAGTAATACCGGCCGACGCGAAAGCCCGCAGTTTCGCCAGTTCGATAAAGATCGTCGTATCGGTGCGACCCTGGCGATAACCGAGAAAGTTTGAAAGCAGCTGATCGGTAAAGGTGAAGCTGCCGGTGACACCCCCCGCTGATTCAAGCACGGTGTAACGGGTGCCGGGCACCGCCGGCTGCGGGTTGCTGACCTGCAACTGTGCCCCCGCCTCGATCGTCGTGATGCCGTCGGCGACGAAGCGGTCCGACCCGTTGCCGCCGGCATCAACCGCAAGCAACGATCCCGCCACGAAACTGGCGTCCCCACTCGTTTGAACGATATCGCCGATGCCGCCATCGACCATCGTGATGATGCCCTGATTGGTCAGCGTTTCGAGGCCCGAATAGGTCGTCGTCTCGGCCGTCGCCGCTGCCGTCCCACCGATCAGTCGGCCGCCCGCGACATTGACCAGCACATCGTCGACGCCGCCAAAGACATTGACCCCGCCGATGCTGTTCCAGGTGCCCGCGTTGGTGAAACGGTGGCTCGCCTCGATATCGGGGACTTCGGCGATGATGAAGGCGTCGCGCGCCGCGACACGCAGTTCGCGCTGCGGCTCCTCCGGTTCCGGTTCCGGCTCGGGCTCAGGCTCAGGTGCCACGATTCCCGCGTCGAGGCGGATCGTGCCGAGCAGCGTGCCGTTGTTGAGAATGTCGACCGGTCCGCCGACCGCCTGGATGGCGAGGTCGGCCGATGCGCTGCTGCGGTTGCGGATCGTGCCATCGTTGGTCAGGTTGAAAGCTTGTCCGCTTTCGGTGACCGCATCGATCGCGGCAAGCCCGCCTTCGACCGTCCCGCGCGTGATCAGCGTCGCCCCGCCACCACCAGCGGCGTCGAGTGCGGCAAGGCGGCTATTGGCCGCGCCGACCCTGCCCAGGGCCCCGCCATCGCCATTACCGCCTCCGCCGAAGCCGCGCGTCAGGATCGACACGCCATAATCGCCGCCCGAGGCATTGTTGATGTCGAGCGACAGGCCGCCGGTGGCGCTGGAACCCGTCGTCGCGAGCACGCCGTTGGCGCCGCCGATCGCCGTGCCGCGCGAAATCAGCACCGCCTCGCCCGCGCCGCCATAGCTCATCGTCAGGCCATTGCGCACGCCGTTGCTGTTCGTCGCATCGATGCCGATCACGCCCGAACTGGACACAAACAGTCCGTCGCCGCTGGTCCCGGTCAGCGTGCCTGTGGAGGTGAAATCGATGCTCCCCTCGTCGCCCGACGTGCTCATGACGACGCCGTTGACTCCGGTCACATCGACCACATCGGCGTCGATCGCACCGCGTCCGAAGATGTTGAGACCGGTCCCGTCCGTGGCCGACAGCGCCCCCGTCGCGACAAGCGCGATATCGCCCGCGCCGAGAGCCGTCAGGATGACGCCGTTGCTTCCGCCGCTCACCGCGTTTACCGCGACATTGATGTCCCCGATGCCGTTGCTCGCCAGTTCGACGCGCACGCCGATATCACTCGCGACGACGGGACCGGCGATCGACAGATCGACCGGACCATTGCCTTGGGCGGTAATGATGACACCATCGGTCGCTCCGGTAACGTCAGCCAGATTGGCGGTTATCGCGCCTGCGTTTGAGCTCGAAAGAATCTCGACCCCGCGGCCTTCCCGCCCGCGTACCAGCCCCGTAGCGGTCAGCGACGTGGTGCCGGTGCCGCCGTTGCGGATCAGCACTCCGGCGCGGCCATCGACGCCGGCGGCCGACACGGCGATGTTGCGCGCGGCCGAGCCATTGACGGCGTTGATACCGTTGCCCGCCTGCGCGCTGGTGGTCGGATCGACATTGTTGCTGGTGATCTGCCCGCGCGCGGTTATCGCGGTATCGCCGGTGCCGTTATTCAACAGCGTGATCGCGGTGGTGCCGCTGGTAACGCTGCCGTTCGCGACGACCGTCATGTCCGTCGCGCGCCCTTCATTGGTCGCGGTGATGCCCTGGCGGCCCGCGACGTCCACCTTTCCGTTCACGGTGATGCTCGTCGATCCGGTGCCGCGATTCGTGCTGGTGATACCGGCACCAACCCCCGCGATATCATTCGCGTCGATCACGATGTCGCGGCCCGTGCCGGGGACGCTGATGAAGGTCGCGATCGCGGAACCATCGGCGATCGTCGACGATGCCGTCCCGGTGGACGTGACGCGGATCGATCCGTTGCCGCCGCGCATTTCCGACCCAAGCGCGGTTTCGCCCGAGGCGTTGTTCGACACGATGACGATATCGTCATCCGCGCCTCCGGCGAAAGCCACGGCGGTGATGCCGCGCACGCCGCCCGACACGGTGCCGGTCGCTTCCACGCGGATGCCGCCAAGGCCGAGGTTGTTGACCAATATGCCGCGATCGGTTCCGGTGATGTCGCCCGCCGTCCGAATGGAGGCGGCCCCGGAGGCGCCCTCCTGCACGACCAGCAATCCATCACCGGCACGCCCGATCAGCGAGCTGTTATTCGCATCGTCATAGCTTATCGCGCCGACGCCGCGAATGACCAGTGCGCTTGTCCCGCTATCGACCGAGAAACCGGGCAGGGTCGTGACGGATGCGCTCTGTGCCACGTCGATCGACTGTGCGTTGCCATTGGCGCCCGAACAGACGACATCACCGCCCGGCTGGACGACGCATGTGGCGAGCGCTGGCGACGCACTGAAAAAAACGACGCCTGCGGTGGCGGAGAGCAGGGCGGCGCGCGCATAGCGGCGCCGACGAACGGAGCTGAGACTGATGCTTGTCATCGGAAATATCCTCAAGGCGAAAGGCGGGAATGACCGGCCCTTGAGCCCCAAGTGATGCCCCCGCCCGATCGAGGCAGTTTCTGCCGGAGCGCGGTGAATCACACCAAGTTGCAACTTGTTGCATCGAGTGGATAAATGTTGCGCTGGGCGGGTAATCCGAAGCGGCTGGGCCCGCCACCGGTTCCATAAGATTCGCGATTTCGATTTTTACGATGGGTAGCGTTGTTCCCACAGGCACTGTCAGCCTATCGATGCATCAACTGACCATGTCGCTAAATATCGACTTCACGCACATGCTGCGCGAAAGCCGTTGGTCTCCTATCGGCCAAATGCCCCGGCGACGGCAGGGCAAGGCATGGCATCGCGGCCGCCGATTTCTCACTCACGCGTCATGGGAACCGGAGTCGATAGACCAGCAGCCGGTTGTCGTTGTCGATATCGGCGTTGCATGGCTGGCCCGACATGACGCAGACGCGCGCGGTGAAATCATTGTCGTTGCCGACGATCAGAAAATAGTCGGCGGGACGATCGGGTTCCAGAGTGGAAACCAGATCCATCGCTTCCCATTTCTCGGACAACGCGTCGACGCTGAGGCGCCACCGGGCCAACTGCGCGGGGTTGAGCATATTGATCAGTTCGGCGCGTTCGGCCGGGCGGATCGATGACCGCAGCGCGATTCCGGCCGGGTCTTGCAACAGCGACGCGGTGCCGGTCTCATATTCGGTTCCGGACAGATTGGTCGCGTTCGTCAGGTCGACCAGCACGACACTTTTATAGACGATGGGATGCTTGTTATCAGCGCCTTGGCCCGCGCCATCGCGCGCCAACATCAGAAACCGGTGGTCGTCGAGCGCAACAATTTCGCTCTGCGCCGCAGTGCGATCGGGCGCGCCGCCTTTTCCGTCGGCGTCATAGGCGGGTAGCTGGACGACGTAATGCGCCTTGGGCATTGTCGGGGTCGGATTGCGGCTGACGTCATAGGCGAGCACGCGTGTGTTGATGCGACCCGCGGCGTTGCCTGTGGCGCTGTCCTGCATCAGCGCGCTTTGCATCATGACAAACAGCGTGCGGCCATCGGGCGACAGCGACATGCCTTCGGCGCCCTGATTATTTCGCCGACCCGTATCGGGCGATTTCAGCGAACCGAAATACGGGCGCCCGTCGCGGCGGGGCGTGATGGCCGGCGGAGGTTGAATGATCCCGCGCAGGCGGCCGCGATCATCGAAATAATAGACGTTCGCCGTATATTCGTCGCCGATGTAGAAATGTCCGTCTCGCGTGAATTGCAGCGACTCCGCATCCAGCGAAATCTTGCCGCGGCCGACGCCGCTGGCAGGTGCAGGCAGGACGATGCCGCGCTGTGTCAGCGTGCCGTTGCCCGGATCCGCGCCGGTGAAGGGGCGACCGCGAAAATCGCTGAGCTTTAGCCCGCCGTCGGGCGCGATGGCGACTTTGCCATCGGCGGGCGTGAATTGGATGCGAAAGCGATGCAGCCGCGCCGGGTAATCGAAGAAGAGCTTGGCATCGGGATCGTTGCGGCCGCGGTCGGGCAACGTCCACAGGATAGCCTGATACCCCGCGCCGACGCGCTTCCAGCTTCCGGGCGAGATCTTCAGCGAGGAAAAAGACCCCAGAGTATCGCCAAGGAAATCGACCGTTTGCGCCGGAACGATGCCCGTGCCGACCAGCCCCTCGTTGACATAGGTACGCCCCTGCAACGACACGCTGCGTGCTTCGGCCGATCGTTCGATGTTCGGCCGCGTGATCGGCTCTTCCCCGGCCGCGAGACCGGGGAAGAGGCACATCAGGATGAGCGCCGCAGCGCGGGTTGGTTTAGAAGCCAAAGCTGAGCGATCCGAAGACCTGACGCGGCGCAGAGGCGTGGAACACGACCAGATTGCCCGGGGCATCGTCGGGTGCGAACACGCTGCTGTCGAAGTTTGCCGCATAGCGCTTGTTCGTCAGGTTGGTGACGTTGAGCGCCAACTTTGCGCCCTTGACCGGGCCCATGTCGCCGAACTTGTAAACGAGGCCGAGGTCGAAGGTGGCATAGCCCTTGAAGCTCTGGTCGTTGGTATAGGTGTAGTAACGACGGCCGGTATATTTTCCCATCAGCGACGCCGAAAAGCCGCCCTCGGTCAGCGTGAGTACGCTGGCGAGCATTTCCTTCGGCGTATCCACCTGCTGCTTGCCCTTCGTCGGTTTCACTACGCAGGTCGCACCCGTGCACCAGTCGAGATTCTCGTCATAGGTCGATTTGTTGTACGACGCCGAATTATACCAGTTCACCCACGGCGCCGGCTTCCACAGCACGCCGAGCTCGACGCCGCGGCTGGTGATGCCGCCGGCATTGTGGAAGCTGTTGCCGCAACCCGGGTTCTGCTGCTGGTTGGTCGGGCAGGGATTATATTGCAGAAGGCGCTCGTTGAAGTTCGTATTATATGCCGCCAGCGACACCTGCAGCGGCCCGCTGACATAGCGATATCCGCCTTCGAAGCTCTTCGACGTCTCGGGCTTCAGATATTTGCCCTGCAGATCCCAGACGGCCTGCGATACCGACTGCGGCCCCAGTTTGAAGCCGCCCTGGAACATCGCCATATTCTCGGCATAGCTTGCATAAAGTTCATGTCCGGGCGCGACGTCCCAGTGGACGCCGATTTCGGGCAGGAAATTATCCTTGGCGACCAGCGTGCCGCTGGCGAACTGGCTGGAGGCCGGCGGCGCAGTCTTGGCGATGCCGGGGATCGCGCGGGCGTCCGATTTCGAATAGGTGCTCTTGAAACCGAAATCGATCGTCAGCGCGTCATCGAGCAGTTTCATCGTGTCCTGCACATAGAATTGCCATGTTTTCCAGTGCGTTTCCTGCACCCATTGTGCGGTATCGGGCTGACCCTTCAGATATTGCGCGAGGCTGAAGGGCCCCTTGACGTTGGTCCAGATATAACGCGCCGCGCTGCTGGTGTTGTCCTCGAACCACATGCCGGCCTGCAGGTGGTTAAATCCCGCTTCCCAGCTCAGGCTCGCCAACACGCCGCTGCGGTCGATGGTGTAGCGCGTGTCGCGGATCTGGACCGGCACGTCGTCCGACGTGTCCGCCGTACCCTGTTTCGACCAACCCATGATCCAGTTGTTGCCGGCGCCCTTGTTCTTGTGATGATAGCCCTGAACGCGCAGGCCGAGGCCTTGGGTGATGTCGAACTCGCCCGTTAGATAATAGAGATTGTCGTTACGCAGGATCTGGCCGTTGGTGAAGGTCACGTCCGAGCGCTTTTCGGGCGAGACGGAGTCCCTGCACTTTGTCGGCGCAGTGGGGCCGGTGACGGCGCAATAGGCGCGGTCGAGATAGGCCTGCCAGTTCGGCGCATATCCGCCCTGATCCCAGCCCAGACGGTTCAGCATGTCCTTCGAAATATAGGCGTCGCTCGCCTGATTGGTGCGCGAGATATCGGCAAAGGCGGTAATCTTGCCACCGTCGAATTCGTACATCAATTTGCCGTTGAACTGACGGCCGGTCGATTTGTTATAGGCCGCCTGATCGACGAACAGATCATATTCATGGATCTGACCCGAGACATAGGCCGAGAAACCGCTATGTTCGCCGGTGTCGAAGCGCAGATAGCCGCGCTTTGCGCGCTCGCTGCCGACGCTTCCGTTGAAGGTGATGCCCATATCTTTGCGCGGGTCGCTGGAGAAATAGGTCACCGCGCCGCCAAGATTGCTCGTCGAGGGAATGGCGAGACCGGCGATCCCCGTCGCGAGTTCGGCACGACCGAGATTTTCGGAAATCAGCGCACGACTGATGCTGAGGCCGTTGTAATTATTATAGGCGCCATCGCCGAGCGGCACGCCGTCGAGCGTGTAGCCGAGGTGGGTGGTGTTGAAACCGCGAACCTGCAGCGAGAGCGATTTTTCGTTGATCCCGAGCGCGTCGATCGACTGTGCGCTCACCCCCGGCAAGAAGTTCAGCGCCTTTTGCGCGCTCGCGCCCGGCGGCAAGGTGTCGAGGTTCGACGGCAGCAGGGTCGAGACCGAACGCGTCTGGCCGCTGCCGATCACGACGATCTCGCCGACGTCCACATCGTCCCCGTCGACCGGCGCAACATTCTGCGCGTTCGCGTGCGGCACATAGCTCAAACAGGCGATCGCCAACGCGAAAACCGACACCGATTTCTGAAACATTCAAACCCCCACAAAAAAGAAACGCCGCGATCCCTCGTTCGCGGCGCCGACCATCGTCTGGGGCGGGCCTATTTCACGCGTTGATGACGTTTTTGCTACGGGCCAGTCGTCTCGGACAAAATTGATAATGTCCGGGCCATGTCCGCTTTGATGGATTGTCTCGCCGATTGCTGCCAGGCCACAATCGGCCAGCAGCCGCTTTCCCAGAGCTTCTGCGAGGTCGCCGGATGATCGCATGGCGTGCGACATGCCCGATGGGAGCATATCCGGAGCGTTGCTGAATTAGCCCAGAAGAACGACGCCCCCGGGAAGCCTGGTTGCGCTGACCCCTGTCAACTGCTGGATCTGGACGACCGCCAGTTCGATCTGGTCGACATGGAAGACGCCAGTCACGGGCCTCGCCTCAAGCCCGCCGCCACGCAGGACGAGGCGACCGGGGAAATGGCGGTTGATCTCGGAGACGGCGGATTCTAGCGGCGTTCCGTTGAATACCAGCAGGCCTCTGCGCCATGCCAGCACGGCGGTCTCGTCCGCCTCCTTTCGCAGCACCTTGCCGTTGTTTCGCCAAATCACGGCCTGTCCGTCACGTAGAGTGAAATCCCGTTCGTCCCTCGTCGCCTTGATCTCGCCTTCGAGGCAGGTGACGCACAATTCGCTGTCGAGCGCGTTGACGTTGAACCGGGCAGCGGAGGCTGTGACGATCGGGCCGTTCGTCGTGACCTGGTAGGGCGTTCCCAATTTCTCGACATTGACGAAAATCTCGCCGGCGATCAGGCGGGCTTCGTCGTCACGAAAGGACAGGCTGGATCGTGCGTTCATTTCGATGTCGATCCCTGCCATGGGCGAAAGCGTCCGCCGTTCGCCTGGTCCCGTGCGTTCATCGGCCAAAAATTCAGAAAGCGTCGGCCACAGGCCCAGCGGTGATTGCGCAGCAATCACACCTGCGGCAACGCTGGCCGCCATAGCACCGCTGCCCAGAAACGCGCGACGGCTGACGCGCGGCTGGCCCGCCCGAAGGTCCGCCGCATTATCGTTCGCCAGGATGGGGCGCGGCATCTGGAGAGGGAGGTCCAGAGTACGCAGTTCGTCGAGAAATGCGGTGGCGACACGATAGGCCTCGCGATGTGCGGGACTGCACTCGCGCCACTCTTCGAACGCCACGCGATCATCGTCGGTCACAGGGCCGATCGCAAAGCGCGACGCCCAGTCCATCGCCTCCAGCCTGAGCGGGGGCACATTGTCTTCCTGGCCACTTCGCAAGTTCACGAACCCGCAATTCCTCTGCCTGGTTTCTGTTCTGGTCGCGTCACAAAAATCTTTCTCCTAGTCCCTAGACACTTTGAAGCCGCGATCGGCGAAGACATCTTTTCGGCCGAGCCGTCTCGCGCAGTGCAATACGGCCGCGCGCAGGTCGGTCTGGACGGTGCGCGGACTGATACCGTGCTTGGTCGCCACCTGCTCGGTCGAAACGCCGTGCATGAAACAGGCGAGGAAGATATCGGCCTGTCGCAGCGGAAGGTCTTCGAGCGCGCGCATGACCTTCTCGACCGAAAGTTTGGCGTCGGAGACCCGAAGCGGATCAGGGGTTTCGTCGGCCTGGTCGTCGATATCTTCAATTCCGACGGTTCGTGCATGCCGTTCCTCGCCGATGCGCAGATTGCTTGCCATGTTCATGGCTGCACGGATCAGATAGGCTTCCTCATTGGCGACGGGCCCGAGGTCTCCACCTTTGTCGAGGCGCAGCCAGGTTTCATGGATTGCTTCCTCCGCGAGGGCGTCGGACCCGAGCCGCCGCGACAGGCGCGCGCGGATCTCGCGGTAGCGTTCAGTCAGCGTACGCCGCAGATTCTGCCGGGTCGATGTTGTCACCGGCCCGCCACATCGAAGCGGATCGGTTGCGGCAGGCCTTCGGGGAGCGCGAGGTCGAGCTTGACGCCTTCAAGCTGCGCCACGATCCGGGCATCGCGCGCGGGGTCGGCGCTGGGCATGACAATATGGACTTGGTGGAGCGTGCCGTCGCCACGAATCCGCATTTGCAGACGAACTCGGGCGTCGGGACCTTTGTCGACGATACCGGACGCAGCCATTATCCGCCTGATCTGCCCGGCCATGTCTGCGATGAAACGCCCGCTGAAGACGGGCCGCGGAGCCCCAATCAGACGAGACGCCGTGACTTCCATCGGGTCGAGCACAATCGCGTTTCCGGAAGCTGACGTTATCGGCTTTTCTGCCCGGCCGGTGCCCCCGGCGCGCGAAATGACAGCTGAGCGGCGACTGGTGAAGCGTCCGACGAGGCCGGTCCCGTCAAGCATCGCGCGCAAGGCTTGCGGCGGATCGAACTGGCCGACTACGGCTTGGGATCGGCGCCCCCTGACGTCGGCTTCGTCGACCAGAACGTCGACCCCGCTGGTTTCGGCAAAGCGGGCCAATGCCGTGTTCAGGGACTGCCCCGGAATCTCGTAAGTCTGCGTCGATGGTTGCGAAGGGCCGGGGTCATCATTGGCTACGACGGGTGTGGCAAGGAGAAGTGCGGCCAGCGGCGTTGCAAACACAGAATAGCGCAAGCGCCGCCCAGCCACGCCAATGGGCATACAGGCGGGTGCGGCTGTCATTTCAGCGCATAGCTTATCGGTAGAGTGACCCCCATAGGCGAAGGCCAGGTCGCGGGCAGCAACGGCAACGGCCTGGCGCGCAGGACCGCGGCTAGCGCTTCGTTGTCAAGACTGCGCGAGCCCGAACTCATCTCGATCCACAGGTCTATGACCTGGCCCTGCCGGTCCATCTCGAAATGAACCTTAACGGTGCCCTCAAACCCGGCCTGCCTGGCGTCGTCGGGATAGCGGCGAAAGCGCTCGATGTGGCGCAGCAGAAGCGTGCGGAACTGCTGCATGTCAGCGCCAGAAAGCGCTTGCGCGCCGCCCGATGCCGCCTGCTCCGCTGTGTCATCCTGCTCGCCCGTCGTCGCGGCGCTGCCCCCGCGTGTCACAGTTGGGGAAGGTGCGTGCCCTGTGGGCATCCGGGATACATCGCCGGATATGGAGGGCGAACTTCCGGCGGGTTCGTGCAGCATGGGCTCTGCGTTACCCTTGCTGTTGCGAGTATCGGTCCCCTCGCCGGAGAGCGGGATCAGTTCGACGACCATCAAGGCCTCGCCGGATTTTCTGGGAGCATGTTCTCCGCGTTGACCGGTAGCCGGCCAGGCAATCAACGCGACGCCAACTGCGGCATGGATCGCCAGCGAACTGAGCAAGCCGAAAGCCCTGTCGGAAAAAGGAGATAGATTGGCGAAGGTCATGAGGATTCGCGCTCTAATGCGTCAGTTCCGTGAAATATTCGCGTCACACGCCAAGTGACGTTTTTCCGCCGTCTCACCGCGAAAATGAGAAAAAATATGCGAGGGCGTGAAAATAGTCCTGCGCCATTCTCACGAGAATTCTGTCCTTCAAGATGTGGAGGATCGAGATGGACAGAAGCGCATTGGCACGAGTGGAAGACAGCAGGCGATCGGACGCAGGTGAGCGCTCGGCAACGCCGCTTTCCTTGCGCCGTGCCGATCCGCGCCGTCTGGCTAAAGGCACCGCCCAGATTGTAGAGACGAGTGCCGGCGGCCTGCTCTCGCGTTATCATGTCCATGTCGACGATCTGATCGTCGATCTGCGCCATGCACCGCGCTGTCTGTCGAGCGAACTTCATGTTCCACGCGGAAGGGTGCTGTTTCTGGTGCCTCTCGATGGCGCGGTCCTCGTCTCGCACGGCGAAGAGCACGTCATATGCCCCGTCGGCACGCCTTGGGTCGGTACTGGACCGAGCCAGGTCTTCGTATCCTGGCAGGATTGTGCGAACATGCTTGCGGTCTATTTTTACCCCGAGCGCCTCAATGCCTCGGTCAGTTCGATCACCGGCGACGGCCGGCGTCTTGCCCCGGCTGCGACCAGCCTTGCCCCGCTCGCGGACACATGCAGACTGGTGCGGGTGACAGAACTGATCGTCGACCTTATCGGGACGTCTCAGCCACAATCGGGCGCTGCAACGACGGCGGTCGCCGCGTCCTTCTATCAAGGTCTTGCCGAGCATCTTTGCGGTAGCGCGAGCGAGCTCATGCAGCCGGTGCGTGCGGTCAGCGATGCGATTCGGTTGGTGCGCGACAAGCCTCAGACAGCTTTCGACCTTGAGCAGCTCGCCGCGGCTGTCGGGGTGACAGGCGGCACACTTCGCAAGGGCTTCCGGGCGTGCCTGGGCATGACGGTGAAGGAATATATCCGCTCGATGCGACTCAGTTGGGCGCATGAGCGCCTCGAAAGCGGCATGGAGAGCCGCTCGGTCGCCGAACTCGCGATTGCGGCAGGCTTTGCCGACACCCCCAGTTTCTCGAGGGCGTTCCTGCGTCGCTATTCTGAATCCGCTAGCCAGACCCGTGCACGGGCGGTTCGGCAAAGAGAGTGATCTGACGCGGAAGCAAACTCCACATTCATCGTAATAATTATGGAACGTTTCAACCTTATTGGTTGTGACGCATTTTCTGTTTTTCAAATAAAAAATCCAAAAATATGAAATATTTCCAATTTTCTGTGCCGATATGATTTTCGCTGATTGGAATCAATTCAATGTATATTCGATAGATTTTGTAATCCAAATGCAATCATAGTTGTAGAAACCCGGCCAAAGCGCATATCTATGGGCCAGATGATCTGAATTGACTTGAACGAATCCTGCGCGCCGTCCCATGAGCGCCTCGACGAGTGACGCCGGATTGCAGCAATGACCTGCTCCAGCGTCCTCTTGCGATTGAGCGACCGATCGCCGTCGGGCCCAGTGCCGTGGCGGCCTTGCCGGCAGGAGGTGAAGGTTTTGAGGTTCGACAAAAATCATTGGCGCTTGCGGCCAAGCGCTGCGGTGGTCGCGGCGATGCTGTGCATCGCGCCGGTCACCGTGCAAGCGCAGGATGCAGCGGCGCAGCCTGCCGCCGCATCTTTCGACATTTTGGCGTTTCAGGTGAAGGGCAACACGCTGCTTGGCGCGGATGATGTGGAGCGAGCGATTCTGCCTTTCATGGGGCCGGGCCGGTCGGAGGCAGATGTCGAGGGCGCGCGGGCGGCTTTGCAGAAGCTTTATGAAGACCGGGGCTATGTGGCGGTCTCGGTCTATATCCCCGAGCAATCGGTGGACGGCGGTGTTCTGCAATTGCAGGTCCAGCCGCAGGCGGTAGGTCAGCTCCTCGTCGAGGGTGACACGAAGAATGCCGATGCGATCCGCGCTATGGCACCGTCGGTCGCGGTCGGCACCACCCCGAACATGCCGGCCTTCCAGCGCGACGTGGTGGCGCTCAACAGCAACCCCTCACGGCGGGTGACCCCGGAGCTGCGTGCGGGCGAAGCGCCCGGCACGCTCGATGTCGTGCTGAAGGTCGAGGAAAGTTCGCCCTTTCACGCCTCGGCCGAACTCAACAACTTCTCCTCGGGCGCGACGACGGACCTGCGCGCTTCCGCCACCCTGCGCTACGACAATATGTGGGGGCGCGGCGACAGCCTGTCTCTCTCTGCCCAGACCGCGCCGCACCGTCCCGACGACGGCACGGTCTTCTCCGGCAACTATCTGATGCGGCTTGGCCAAGGCTCGCAGATGTTGGTCTACGGGGTCTATAGTGACAGCGACATTGCGGTTGTGGGCGGCACGAGCGTGATCGGGCGTGGCAAGATGGGCGGGTTTCGCCTGATCCAATCGTTGGGGGCCAGCGAGGGCTTCTATCATAGTCTGACACTGGGGATGGACTATAAGGACTTCAGCGAAGACGTGTTGCTGGGGTCCGACAGAGCTTCGGCGCCGATCAAATATGCGCCGCTGATCGCGTCCTGGCGCGGCGACTGGATGGACGACAATGCCACCAGCAGCCTGACCTTCTCCGGCGCCTTCGGCATCCGCGGTCTTGGCGATGACTGGCGGCGGTTCGATGCCAAGCGTTACATGGCGCGGCAGAGCTTCATTGCCTTGAAGCTCGACGCCGATACGACCCGCACCTTCGGCCCCGATCTCCAGCTCAACGCGCGGCTGACCGGGCAATGGTCGCCCGATCCGCTGATCAGCAACGAGGGCTTCAGTCTCGGCGGCATGTCGAGCGTGCGGGGCTATTATGAGTCCGAGGCGATCGGCGATTATGGTTTTGCCTATCAGACCGAACTGCGTTCGCCCGACCTGGCGAAGCTTCTGGGATCGAGCCTCGTTACCGAGCTGCGTCTGCATGCGTTCGTCGACAGCGGCTATGTCGGTATCCATCAGCCGCTGCCGAGCCAGGCCGCGACGCGTGACACCTGGCTGTCGAGCGCCGGTCTCGGCGGGCGCATCAAGTTTTTCAATTACCTGACCGGCGCGATCGACGCCGGTGTGCCGCTCAAGTCGGGCTCGACATCCGAGTCAGGCGACATCTTCGTTCGCTTCCGCATTCAGGGGGAATTCTAACCATGTCAGTCTTTACACGTTTCAAGAAAGGCGTGGCCGGAACGCTTCTGGCCGCTGCCGCGACCGTCGCGTTCGCTTCGCCCGCCCATGCCTGGTGGGAGGCGGACTATAGCTATCGCACCAAGATCAACCTCAACACCCAGGCAGCAGGTGTCACCGGCGAGGTGGCGCGCGCGCCCGTCCTGATTCGGCTCCATAGCGGCAACTTCAGCTTCAAGGACGTGAAGCCCGACGGCTCGGACCTGC
Source organism: Sphingopyxis selenitireducens (assembly GCF_051550705.1). Classification (NCBI taxonomy): domain Bacteria; kingdom Pseudomonadati; phylum Pseudomonadota; class Alphaproteobacteria; order Sphingomonadales; family Sphingopyxidaceae; genus Sphingopyxis; species Sphingopyxis selenitireducens. The sequence continues at coordinate 123,415 of NZ_JBPULG010000006.1, read as the reverse complement.
GCTTTGTCGCCGGGGATGATCGCACGCCGCTCAAGTTCCACATCGAAAAGTGGAGCCCGCAGGAAGAACAGGCGCTGATCTGGGTCGATGTACAGGGCCTCCAGCCCGGCCAAGCCTCGGCGGTCTACGCCTATTATGGCAACAAGAATGCTACGGCCCAGCAGGATGTTGCGGGCACCTTCGGCGCCGATTACCGGCTGGTCTATCACTTCAACGACGAAGGCGCCGCGAAAGATGCCACGTCGAACGGCAATAATGCCACTGGAGCGGCGGGTCGCAACGCGGGTGGCCTGATCGGATCGAGCCTTGTGCTTGACGGCATGAGCCCGGTCACGCTGCCTGCGTCCGCCTTTGCAGCGGGTCCGCTGTCAGTGAGCTTCTGGGTGAAGCCCGGCGATGACGGTACGGTGTTCAGCCTGCCGGGCAGCGTCAGCCTCATCAGCGAAGATGGTCAGCTGTTCATCGACCAGGGCGGCAACCGCTCGGCCGGCGGCGCGCTTGCCGCAGGCGCCTGGGCCAATGTGGCGCTGGTCAATGACGGCGCAAAGAGCATTCTCTATATCAATGGCCAGCCCGCCGGCGAGGTGACAGGCGCACTGGCTGCGGCCACGGGTGCCGCCCAGCTTGGCGCTGGCTTTGCGGGGGAGATCGACGAGTTCCGCGTTGCGGGCGCCGCGCTGCCGCAGGCCGCATTCCAGCTTGCGGCGGGCAGCGAAGGCCAGACCGCAAAGCTGGTAACGACGGATACCGCGCAGCAGGTCGAGACCGGCGGCAGCGGCCACTTCGGCGTGCTGTTTGCTGCGCTGACGTTCGACGCCTGGGTGGTGATCCTGATCTGCGCCTTCATGCTGCTCGTCGCAATCGCAATCATGATCAGCAAGGGCCTGCTGATCGGCAAGGTCAGGAACGCCAATGAGGCTTTCCTCGACGTCTATAACGCGCAGGCGCGGCGCGCGGGCGACCATGACGGGCTCCCCGCCTTCGATCCGGGTGTCGCAGCGGCCGACTCCACGCTTGGCCGGCTCTATGCCATTGGCCGGCGCGAACTGACTGAGCGCCTGCGCGAGGGCAAAGACACCGGCAGCCGGTTCGCGATCCGCGCGCAGTCGATCGCGGCGATCCGCTCGGCGCTCGATGCTGGCCGCGTGCGTGAAGGCCAGAAGCTCAACGCGCGACTGGTGCTGCTGACCATTGCCATCTCGGGCGGCCCGTTCATCGGCCTGCTCGGCACGGTGCTCGGCGTCATGATCACCTTTGCCAGCGTCGCCGCGGCAGGCGAGGTCAACATCAACGCTATTGCGCCCGGTATTGCCGCCGCACTGCTCGCCACCGTCGCCGGCCTCGCCGTCGCGATCCCGGCGCTGTTCGGCTACAACTATCTGCTCAGCCGCATCGAGGAGATCACCGCCGACCACGACATCTTCGTGGACGAGCTGGAGAAGCGCATTGCCGAGACGTGGCAGGATGTTCCTGCAGCGGCCCAGGCCGCCTGAACCCCAACGGATAAGGAGTTCAGGCCATGGGCATGCAGGTAGGCGGCGGCAAGAAGCCGTATAACGAGATCAACATCACCCCGTTCGTCGACGTGGTGCTGGTGCTCCTCATCATCTTCATCCTGATGACTACTGCCGCCGTGCAGGGCATCAAGGTGGATCTTCCCAGTGCGTCATCCGCCAAGACGCTGGAAGCACAGAAGAGCCGGGTCATCGCGGTCAGCAATGACGGCACCGTGTCGATTGACGCCATCCCGGTATCGATGAGCGAGTTGGAAGCGCAATTGCGCTCCAGCATCGCTACAACGCCGGACCTGGCAGTCATCCTGCGCGGCGACCGGGCGGTCCAGTACGACAAGGTCATGCAAGTCCTCGACTTGTGCTCGAAGGTCGGCGTCCCCAGTCTTGGCATGGCATCGACACGCCCGCCGGGTGGAGGCCAGTAATGGCGGCCGTCGCCTTGGGCGGGCCCGACGGCGGCGGTCCGCGCCGGCGCAAGTCTTCGGTTACCTTCGGCCCTATACTTGCCGTGATGGGCGTGGGCCTCGTCGTGGCCATCGCCTGGAACATGCTCAGCCGGCAGTCAGTGAGCGACCGGCCGGCTGAGATGAAGACGACGCAGGTTATCCTGCCGCCGCCTCCACCACCTCCACCGCCGCCGCCAAAGGAACAGGTCGAGCAGCCGCCTGAGCCCAAGCTGGCCGAGCCGCTGGATCAGCCGATGGATACGCCACCGCCACCCGATCAGTCGAGCGATCCCACGCCCGGCGACAGCGCGCTCTCGGCCCGCGAGGGCGCCGGCCCAAGTAATTACGGCCTCGCCGTTGGCAATGGCGGGGGCACCCGCATCGGCGGACGCCCCGGTGGCGGCGATGATGCGTATCGTGCTTATGCCAATGTGGCGCTCGGATGCGTCCGGTCGGCGGCGCAGCGTGACCGGGAGCTGTCGCGCGGGCGCTATAATGCGTCGCTTGCCGTGACGATGTCGCCCGATGGGCGGTTCACGCAGGTTCGAGTGTCCGGGGTCGATGATCGCCTCGCTGCGCAGATCCGCGCCGTGCTGGCCGGGGCATCATGCAAGGCGCCGCCTGCCGGACTTCCCGTGATGCGCCTTGAACTCTCTACCCGCTCGGGAGGCTGATCGCATGTCCGTCCAGCACCCGAACACCAGTCTTCCAAAGGGGAATATCACCATGTTGACGTCTATCGGCCGCGTTGGCCGCCTTAAACCCATGCTGATGGCGTGCGCCGCCGGCGCGACGCTGCTTGCTTCGCCGACACTGGCGCAGGAACGCCGCGTCGATGGGGAGAAGATCCTCGAACTGCTGGTCGCCAAGGGCGTGATCACGCAGGATGACGCCAGCAGCATCATCGCGCAGGCCGAAGTGGTCGAGCCCGCGCCGGTCCGCGCGCCGATCCCGCAGGCGGGTGTTGCCGCCGACGGCACGCAGACGGTGGCCTATGTATCCCCGGTGGTGCGCGAACAGATCGCGCAGCAGGTTCGCGCGGAGCTTGGGACCCAGGCGCAGGCCGAAGGCTGGTCGAAGCCCGGGGAGACCCCTGAATGGACGCGGCGTATCAGCATTTATGGCGACGTGCGCGTGCGCGGCGAAGGCCGGTTCTACGACAAGGACAATGGCGACATCTTCTGGAACTATGGGCGCCTGAACCATGGCGATCCGTTCGACATCAATGACGCAAACCCCGACTCTATCGGCGCGCCATATGTGAACACGCTGGAGAATCGGCAGCGGTTCCGCCTGCGCGCCCGGCTCGGGGTCAAGGCGCAGATCGCAGAGTGGATCAGCGCCGACGTGCGCATCGCGACGGGCGCGGACAATGCGCCGGTTTCGACCAATCAGACGCTGGGCGCGGACGGCACCGGCAAATATCAGCTCTGGCTCGACCGTGCCTCGATCCGGCTGACTCCGGTCAAAGACGTCAACATCGACCTCGGGCGGTTCGCCAATCCTTTCTGGTCGTCTGACCTGATCTTCGACAACGACATGAACTTCGACGGCGTGGCGATCTCGGGCAGTGCGCCGCTGAACGACGGCGTGCGCTTCTTCGGCACGGCGGGCGCGTTCCCGGTGTTCAACACCGATATGAACTTCGGCACGCAGAATGCGCGGGTCGAGAATAATGTCCCGCGCGGACGGGCCTATAAGAGCCAGGACCGCTATCTGCTCGCCGCACAGGCGGGTGTCGAGTTCAAGCCTGCCGACCAGGTCGGCGTGAAGCTGGCGGGCGCCTATTATCGCTACACCAACATACAGGGCCGCCTCTCGGAGCCGTGCTACTGGTATGAGCTGGTTTGTTCGACCGATGCCCTGCGCCCGGCGTTCCAGCAGTTCGGTAACACAATGACGCCGCTGCGCGACATCGTCCCCAACCCGATCAACCCCGACCTCTCGCCCGAGCCGCAATATTTCGGTTACGCGTCGAAGTTCCAGATCCTGCATGTGCGCAGCCAGCTCGAATACAGGCCCAGCCCCGACGGGTTCGGGTTACGGCTCGAGGGCGATTATGTCCGCAACCTCGGTTGGAATGGCAAGGCGATCCGCGGCAATCTGGTCGATGGTCAGGGCTGGGTCGGCACCGCGCTCAACAATCTGGGGCCCGACGTGCTGGTCCCGGCACCCACCACCGAGAACCCCAATCGCACCATTGCCAAGCCCGGAGCCTATCAGGGCGGCAACGAGGGCTGGCAGGCGCGTCTGACGGTCGGCACGGTCATGAACCTTAACATGCTGGGCGACTGGCAGGCGAAGCGCGGAGACTGGAACGCCTATGTCGCCTATCGCCGGCTGGAAAGCGACGCGGTGGTCGATGCGTTCGCGGACAGCGACTTCCACATCGGCGGCACCAACAATCGCGGCTGGCAGATCGGCGGCAATTACGGGATCGCGAAGAACACCATCGTAGGGTTCCGCTGGCTCAGCGCCGAGGAGATCGCCTCCGCGCCGTTCAGCGTCGATCGCGGGTTCGTCGACCTCATGACCCGGTTCTGAGCAAAGGCACCGGATCAGACCCATGTCGACCATGATGCTTCTCATCCTGTCGGCCTACCTGCGTGGACTTGCCCATGCAGACGGTCACCGCGACCCGGCTCCGCCTGCAGCTCTCATCGGGCGGGGTCGGGTCACGCGGCGCGTGGCGTCTTCGACATCCCGTATCCGGCGTTCGAACGCCGGCACCGGCTCGCTTCCGACGCTCCTTGCGGAGCGGGCCATCCTTCCACTGGCCTGCGCGGGCGCGCCCATCACCCCTTTGCGGCGCGCCCGCGTCCTTTTGTTACCCGTCCTTCTCCTGGCGCCGGGTTCGCAGCCCGCGCAGGCCCGGCCAGCGCATGAGCATCCGGTGCTCGAACTTCCGCCCTTGCAGGTCGAAGCGAGTAAACCGGACGCGCCGCAGGACGAACAGCGGATCGGAGGCGGGGCGCCTCAGGGGCCTTGCGTCATTATCGATATCGCTGGCGAGCGCGCCGGTCATCTCGACTGCGCGACCCGGAAACTGACCGACGCAGCGCGCATCGCCCAGAACGAAGCGCGCGCGGGGATCGACGCGCCGATCCCGCAGGCCGGCTCACCCGACGCGCGGGTCGGCGTCGTCAACCAGACTGCCGCCCGCCTGCGAATGGGAAGCGGGTTCGGCACCTCGGTGCATTCCGAACGGCCCGTTTCCCGGCCTCCGCGGGTTCCGCGCCCGTGAGAACCAGATTCTTCAGACCACCGCCTGACACGCGGTGCCGTCGCCATCCCATTGCTTCCATCGAACATTGTGCGGCTGCCTGCCCGGCCGCCAGCCTGCCGGAGTATACACTGTGACCCATGACCGCTCCTTCCGCCACAAGCTCCTCATCAGCGCTTCGCTCTCGGCCCTGCTGCTTGGCGGGGTTGCACAGGCCCAGTCCGAAGGCGGCTGGGGCCGGGGGCGCGGTGCGGGCGCCGATCCGGCGGCGACCGCCGCGCGGGTCGCGCAAGAGCAGGCGCTTAAGCAGGCCCAGACCAGCAGCGCTACCCAGCGTGCACTCGATGCGCTCCGCCGCGCAACGCAGACCCGCACTCAGATGCAGGACGCGCAGATGCAGGCGCGCATCGCCGCGCAGCAGGCCCTTAACGCAATCCCCAACGGTCTTGGCCAAGGCGGACTTCAGGCTGCGCCCGAGATCGAGATCGATCCCAGCCTATGGGTAGGCGCGGGCGGCCCGCAGCAGGGCGCCGGCAAGGACGGCCGCACGAACGTCACGGTCGAGCAGACGCAGCAGAAAGCGATCCTCACCTGGGACAGCTTCAACGTCGGACGGGAAACTGATCTCACGTTCAACCAGCAGGGCGCCGACTGGGTCGTACTCAACCGCGTCCGCGATGCCGATGCGTCGCAGATCCATGGCAGCATCAACGCCAAGGGCACCGTCCTCATCCTCAATCAGAACGGCATCCTGTTCGGCGGCGCGTCCTCCGTCAATGTCCGCAATCTCGTCGCTTCCAGCGCCAATATCACCAACGACGACTTCCTGAACCGTGGCATCTACTCGCAGCTTCAGGGCACGAACTATCTGCCCAGCTTCACCGGCGCTGGCGGCGCGATCACGGTTGAGGCGGGCGCACAGATCAGGACCCATGCACCCACCAGCATCACGTCAGGCGGCGGCTATGTGCTGCTGATGGGCACGGAAGTGACAAATGCGGGCAGCATCACGACGCCCAGGGGACAGACCCTGCTCTCGGCGGGTGACGAGTTCATCGTCCGCCGTGGCTACGGCACGGCGGAGAATCCATATTCGACGACGCGCGGCAACGAGGTGCGCGGGCTGATTTCCGGCGGTTCGACCAGCGGCGCGGTGACGAACAGCGGTCTTATCGAAGCGACGCAGGGCGACATCACGCTGGGTGGGCGAACAATCCGGCAGGACGGCGTGCTCGTCTCCACCACCGGGGTCAATCAGCGCGGCACCATTCATCTGCTCAACGGTGCGTCCGACACGCAAGGCTCGGTCACGCTCGGCAAGGACAGCCTCACCATCATCCTGCCTGAACTGGAAGCCAAGGACACCGCGCTCAACGGCCAGCGCGATGCGCTCATCAAGGAAAGCACCACCGCCAACGCCAACCGCCTGAGCACCACCACCGGCGGGTTCGATGACCGCTCCACCCTCGCTGACCGGCTCGACCAGTCGCGCATCGAGATCGTCACCGGGGGTGACGTCGTGTTCGAGGGCGGCTCCAACACCAGCGCTCAAGGCGGTCAGGTCGCCGTGCAGGCCAATGCCGGACGGATCACCGTGGAGAAGGATGCGCGGATCGATGTGTCCGGCGTGATGGGCGTGGCCCTCGACATGGAGTCCAACTCGATTCTGGTCAACGTCCAGGGCAACGAGATGCGCGACAGCCCGGCGAACCGCGATAACGACAAACTGCGCAGCAACGATGTGTGGATCGATGTCCGCGATCTCATCCTGTTGCCCGATGGCACCGGCGGCTATGAGGGCGACCGTTGGTATACCGCCGGCGGCCTCCTCGAAGTTGGCGGTCATCTCGCCAATATGGCCCACGGTATCGGTGAATGGACGGCGGTCGGCGGCACGATCACGCTCGCCGCAAACGAGGTCGTCGCGCAGCAAGGTGCAGTGTTCGACATATCCGGCGGGAGTCTCGACTATGCCGCGGGTTGGGTGAACTCGACACGCGTGCTCGGCGCGGACGGCAAGCTTTATGATCTGCGCCATGCCCCCGCTGGCATAAAGATGGTCGCCTGGGGCGACGCGTTCATCCGCAATCATGAGCGCTGGGGCGAAGCCTACACCCAGGTCTGGTCCCATCCGCTCGGCGGCGCTCGCTCCTCGCGCCGCTGGTCCGATGGCTACAGCGTCGGACGCGATGCTGGTCAGCTCATCCTCTCCGCGCCCACCGTCATCATGGAAAGTGATATCGTCGCTGGCGTCATCAACGGCGAACGACAGACCAACGCACGCGCCGATGGCGTCTCCGACGGATACAAGCTCGGTCAGCATACAGTCGCAAAGGCAGGCACGCTGGCGCTTGGCCGATATGGCGTGCTTTCGGGCCTGGGCCTGTTTGACGTGGACGTGAAGATTGGCGACTTCGATGCCATAACGCCAGAGATTACTACTGATCTCGGTTTGCCCGATATCCGGGTCGGCACGGCCTGGTTCGATGCCACCCGGCTGAACGAGGCCGGTCTGAGCGGGATCAAGCTGGAGACACGCGGCGCAATTGCGGTCGAGAGTGACCTTCGCCTCGCCAATGGTGGGTCGGTCGATCTGGTCGCCCCGACTATCGATATCGCCGCGAACATCACCGCACGTAGTGGCTCAATCAAGGCGACCAATCTGTTTCCGGGCGGCGCGGGTCGCGGTGGCGGCGAGGTTCTGCTGGATGCCGACGGCGCGGCGCGTCTGCAATTGCATGACGGCGCCACGCTCGACGTGCGCGGCCTGTGGGCCAACGCGGCTTCAGGCGATGCGGCGGGTGAGCTTTTGTCGCATATCGACGGGGGAGTCGTGAGCCTGTCCTCCACCCATGATGTCATTGTTGAAGCCGGTAGCATGATCGATGCTTCCTCCGGCGCCGCGATCCTCGCGCAAGGTCAGATGGCCGGGGGGAGGGGCGGCGACGTTTCGCTGATCGCCGACGTGGTCAACGCTACTGCTGATCCGGATGGCGTGTTGATGCTTGGCGGACAGATACGCGGCGAAGGTGTATTGGGCGGCGGCACCCTTCACATCGAAACCGGCACGGCATTCGTGATCGGCGAGGGGGGCGGCGGAACATCGATTGACCCGGCGCTCTTCCAGACCGGATTCTCGGACTACCGCGTTGTCGGGCGTAAGGGCGTTACGCTGAGCGAGGGCACCAGTCTCGCAGTTTCCATGCCAGTGCTGCGTTTCACCGGCACATCGATCGAAACGGCAACGGGTGCAGATCCGACCGCAGCGCTCGAACTGTGGACACCGCCAACCTATACTGAAGATCAGGAGAGCGGCATTCTCGGCCAGCGCGGCGGGGCGAGCCTGACGCTCGCTGCCACGCTTGGCGCGGTCAAGGGCTCCGACCGGGCGACCGGCCAGATCATGATCGGTCGCAATTCATCGATCATTGTCGATCCCGGACAGTCCATCACGCTGCTGGGAAGCGATGTCTCCGTCGATGGCAATCTGACGGCCTGGGGCGGTTCCATTGTCCTCGATGTGCCAAGGAGCGACATCATTATGAAGGCGGGGATCGGCTCCACCAACCCCGGCCTCATTCGCATCGGCAGCGCAGCAACTCTCGATGTGGCGGCGCGCGCCGCCACTGCGGTTGACAGGCTCGGCCGCCGATACGGCATTGTAGCTGATGGCGGTACGATTGCCATAGGCGGACAGCTCGATTGGGAGACGACAGGGTTCGCATCGACCGCGGCCGACGCTTTTGTGGTGATCGAGAGCGGCGCCCTTCTCGACGCATCCGGCACGAGCGCGACACTCAATCTGGGCAACCTTAAGAACCCGGTTCCGGTTGCCAGCAATGGCGGGTCTATTATCGTCAAATCGAATGTCGGCCTTTATCTCGACGGGACGATGATAGCGAAATCCGGGGGGGAGGGCGCTGCGGGTGGCACGCTCGGCATTGCGCTGGAATCGGCGACCTACAGGCTCGAGAACACGCCCGCGAAACTGCTGCGGTCGCGCGAGTTTATCCTGTCGCAGGAACATGGGCCCAGCCTGGTTCCAGCCGGCTTTGGTACGGATGAGGGAGCCTCAGCGCTCACCGCCGGCACGGGCTATCTGGGCGTGGACCGGATCAACGATGGCGGCTTTGACAACCTGTCCCTGCTGGTGGGCGGCGCGCTGTCATTTGCGGGCGATGTCTCGCTCTCGCTTGGGCAAAGTGTGCGCCTCTATGCCGGCACCTATGCGCTGGCCGAGGGGGCGAGCGACGTCTCCACTGTCTCGATCAAGGCGCCATATGTGCGTCTTGCCGGGGTTACGGGCAATGGTGCGGACGGGCACGTCCTACCGGTTCTGCACTGGCGCTACGGCCCTTCGACAGCGGAAACGGCAGCGCTGTTCAAGGTCGAGGCGGATCACATTGACGTCCGCGACCGGGTTGGATTCGGCGCCCATGGCACCGACCTGTCGACCGGGGCCGCGGTGGACCGCCGCGGCTTCTCGATGGTCGACGTCACCAGCCGGGGCGACCTGCGCTTGCTGGCAGGCACGCCCGGCGGAGGGCTGACCACCAATTACACGAGCGAACTTTCGAGTACCGGCGATATTACCATCACTGCCGCGCAAATTTATCCGGCGACCGGCGCGGGCGGCCAGATCGTTGCGGGTTATATGGGGACGGGCGGTTCCCAGCCTTACAGGCCGGGCAGCGTGCTGACCATCCGCCGTTATGGCGACAGTCTGGCGCCGGTGCCGCTATCGGCATTTGGCAATCTGGGCCTTGGCGCGGAAACGATAAACCAGGGCGGCGTGGTGCGTGCGCCGCTGGGCCTCATCACGCTTGGCAGCGCCATAAACAGGACGATCACCCACCAGATCAACTTGTTGCCCGGCAGCGTAACATCGGTGAGCGGTAATGGCCTGATCATGCCCTATGGCGGCACCGTTGACGGCATCAAATATCTGTATGACGGCGTGGATCTGAAAATCGACGGCGTGGGCGGAACCGACGAGGGGCGCGGAATCGACGTTCAGACGGCGCGGCTCAACGTGCAGGAAGGTGCTGTGCTCGATCTTTCGGGCGGCGGCGACCTTTTGGGTGCAGGCTTTGTCAGCGGTCGGGGCGGCTCTGTAGACATTCTCCAGACCGGCCTTGCAAATTCCCGGCCGGGCTATGCGCCAGGCTGGAATGGGGATGCCGTCTACGCCATCGTCCCCTCTGTCACGACAGGTTACGCCCCGGTCGCGCCCGACGCAGGGCATGGCGATCCGGCGATTGGCCAGCAGATAACGGTCCCCGAAGGCGTTCCCGGTCTGGCTGCAGGCACCTATACCTTGATGCCGTCCACTTATGCCTTGCTGCCCGGTGCCTTTCGCGTGGAGATCGGGCCCGATCTGCCGAACGGCCCCCTTGCAGGCGGCGCTAATTCAATTGGCAACGGATCCTATCTTTCGTCCGGCATACTCGGCTTCGCGAATACGGGCATTCGCAATGCCCTGCCGGCGCAAATCATCCTGACATCCGCCAATGCCGTGCGCGCGCATAGCAGCTATAATGAAATGGGTTACAACGCCTTCGTAACGGCCGACGCTACCAGGCTTGGAATACCGCGTGGCATGCTGACGTCCGACGCCTCGACGCTGGACTTGCAGTTCGTACGCCATCCAGCCGGCACGACCGGGCTGGCGCTTACCATGGCCGGCGAGGTGCGCCTCGACGCACAGGTCAAAAGCGAGGGCTATGCAGGGGCCGTACAGGTGCGCGGCATCGACGAAGTCGTTGCTGCGGGTAGTACCGCAACCTTGGGCTTGGCCGGCGCCTCGGTGGATGCCGGGGCTCTGAGCGCGCTGAAAGCTCCGCGCCTCGTCCTCAATGCCCGCCTGGATTCATTCTACGGGAAAACCGGCCGCTATGTCAGCATCCGGGCTGAGCGTTCGCTGACGATCCGCAGCGGGGCGATCATCTCTGCTGCCGATATCATCATTGGCGGTGCAAAGCTGGGGCAGACCGATGGTGGATTGCTGACGGTTGAAGAAGGCGCCGTGCTCAGCACGATTGGCGCGGGCCAGTCCAGCTATGATTCGAACGATGGTTACACCTTTACCGGCAGAGGCGTGCTCGCATTGTCCAACGGCTGGTTCAACCTGCTACTGGAAGACGAAAACCCGAACGATCCCAACGGCCTTTATGTCGATCTAGGCGCCTGTGTGACGCAGGCCTGCGATACGCCTACCCAGCTTTTGTCGGAAGGCACAATCGCGCTGGCCACCAATCGCACGCTGACGATCGAACCAAATGTCAGCTATGGCACACGCAATCTCGTGCTGGCGCTATCGACAGTCAACCTCGGCGAGACGGCTGCACTTGCGGCTGCCCGAGCCGATGGCCTCGTTCCAGCCGGGCTTGATCTCAACCAGGCGCGCCTTGCGGAATTGCTGGCAGGCAACACTGCCACCAAGGCGCCAGCGCTGGAAACGCTGGTGCTGAATGCCAGCCAGTCGGTCAATGTCTATGGCGCGGTCGATCTCGACGCATCCTCGCTGGATCGCCTCGTTTTGGGCACGCCCGCCATCTACGGCTATGGCGCGGCGGGAGAGGTCGCAACAATTCGCGCTGACGAGTTCGTCTGGACCGGCAGAAGCAACCTTCCCGGCGCGCCGGTGGCGGCGGCTTTGGGCAGCGGTTCTCTCGAAATTCAGGCGGAATCCATCCTTTTCGGCTATGGTCCGAATTCGCAGGCTTCCAGCACAGAAGTGGACGAGCGTCTGGCCCTCGGCTTCCAGCAGGTCAGCCTTAACGCGGCGCAACGCATAGCCGCCAGCGGCAAGAGCACGCTTTCGGTATATGAGCAGCGCGGCGACTTTGTCACCGGACAAGGGTGGAATTATAGCGGCGGCAATCTGACCGTCTCTTCCCCGATCCTCACCGGCGAGGCCGGGTCCGTATTCACGGTCAAGGCTGGCGGCGACGTATCCATAACCGCGCCCGAGGACATGACGGGCAACCATAGGAGCGACCTGCTGGGCGCGCAGATCGCCATTTCCGGCCACCGGATTACAGTCGACAGCGCTATCGTCCTGCCTTCGGGCAAACTGACGCTGAGCGCCGCCGAGGATATCACACTCGCCGCGAATGCCCGCATCGACCTTTCCGGTCGCCTGGTGGAGATCTTCGACGCCAAGCAATATACTTGGGGCGGCGATCTTGTCCTCTCCAGCACTGGCGGCAATATTGCCGCGCTGGAAGGCTCAACCATCGACCTGTCCGCCATTAACAACCGCGCCGGTTCGATCCATGTCACCGCCCTTGGCGCCGACGCGGGCCTTGTGGACCTTGCCGGAGCGATCCTCGGGACGGCAACCGGCGAGACCAATATCGGCGGAACGACAGCGGCCTATGACACGGCTGAACTGACGATACGCGCGCAGACGCTTGCCGATTTTTCCGGGCTCAACGCGCGGCTGAACGATGGCGGCGTGTTCGCCGCGCGGCGTTTCCAGATCAAACAGGGCGATCTTGTCGTCGGTGACGGCGTGCGCGCAAATGAAGTGCAGATTGTTGTGGATGGCGGCGACCTCACGGTTAACGGAACGATTGATGCGTCGGGCTATCAGGTCGGGACGATCCGTCTGGCCGCAGCGGGCGACCTCACGGTCAACGGCACGCTGGATGCGCATGGAACCGGGCTACGGGTCGACAGCTACGGCAAGATCATCGACAGCCCCAACCGGGCGATTGTCGAGCTGACCAGCCGCGATGGCACCCTGTCCCTGACCGACAGTGCCCGCATCGACTTGCGCGTAGCGACCGATGCCAAGGTTTCCACGGCTTATGACAATGTCGCGCGCGGAACCCTTGACCTGAACGCTGCCCGGCGCGGGACAAACGACGTGGCGCTGGAAGTTGGCGGCAACGTGATTGTGCGGGGTGCCAAGACCATCGCGGTCAATGCCTTCCGCAGCTATGACGATGCGCCGTTTGCGGCCCTGCCCGACGTATCGGGCAACCGTCCGCAACTGATTACCCAGGCCTATCTCGATACGATCGACGGCCACAGTCAGACCTACATCAACGCGGCGCTGGGCAATACGGCGCTAGGCGCGCGGTTGACGGGTCTGGGCGTCTATCACCTGCGCCCCGGTGTCGAAATCGTCAGTGCGACGCCGAATGGCGATTTGACGGTATTGGGCGATCTCGATCTTTCGGGCTATCGCTATGGCCCGCAGGCCAATCGGAATGACCCGCAGCGGCGCGGCTATGGCGAACCGGGTGTGCTGGTTCTGCGCGCAGGCGGCAACCTCAACATCTTCGGCAGCATCAATGACGGCTTCGCGCCGCCAGTCGCCACGCCGGATGACAATGGCTGGGTGTTGACCGAAACCAATCCGCCCGCGGGTCTGCCGGGCGGCGGCTATACCCCGTTCGGCGGCGATATCATTGTTCCGATCGATGGTGTCGTGCTCGATACCGGCACAAGTTTCCCGGCGGGTTCGACGCTGAACTACGATGTGCCGGTCGATGCCGCGTCTCTTCCCGCCGGCACGGTGCTGCCGGTTGATGTGATACTCTCCGGCCCGTTCCTGATCGCCGCCGGGCAGGCGTTGGCGGCAAATGTCTACAACTCGGATGGTTCACTGGCCTATGCCGCCGGCACGGTTCTGGATCAGACCGCAACTCTCACGGCGGGTATGCGGCTTGGTGCGGGCACAACGCTGTTCGCCCGCGCGGATGTGATGGCGATGACCTGGCCTAAGGGCGTGCCATTGCCGGTCAAGATGGTGGCAAGCGCGCAAGTGACGCTGGCGCGCGGATCGCTGATCCCGTCGATGAGCGAAGTGCAGCTGGTGGATGATCTGGGCATCAACCTGCGCCCGGCGGATCAGGGTTTCACCAACCGCAACTGGGCCGTTGCCCCGATGCTGGGTGAGGGGACGACGAGCTGGAACCTGCAACTGGTGGCCGGCGCCGATCTCGCATCGGCGGATCGCCGCGCGGTCGACCCGGCCTCGGCGGGGACGATTTTGCTGGCTGACTCGCATTATTCGGGTGCTCCCACCTATTCCAGCAAGGGCGGCAACGAGGTTCTGGTGTGGGCGCCGGGGAACTGGGCCGGCATGCCAGAGGGCGAGCCGGTCAAGGAAGAGGAGATGACACTGTGCAACACCTTCCCCGAGCTGTGCGAATTGAAGTCCGTCGGCGGGGGCGTGATCGTCTGGGCACCGGGCAACTGGGCCGGCATGCCGGAGGGCGAACCGGTCAAGGAAGAGGAGATGGTGCTGTGCCAGACCTACGCCGAACTGTGCGTCACCAAGCCCGCTGGCGGGGATGTGATCGTCTGGGCGCCGGGCAACTGGGCTGGCATGCCGGAGGGAGAGCCGGTCAAGGACGACGAGATGACGCTGTGCGAAATCTACGCAGAACTGTGCGTCGTCAAGCCCGGCGGGGGAGAACAGGTCTGGACGGGTTTCGACTATAAGGCTCCCGGTTTCAGCGTACTGCGCACTGGCACCGGCGATCTTTCCCTGACGGCCGCGGGCGATATCCGGATGGATTCGCTGTTCGGCGTCTATACCGCGGGCACATCGACGGTGGCCGGGGAGGGCTATGATCTGCCACGCGGCACATTGCAAAATGGCGCCCTCGTCGGCGGGGATGGCGATTATTCCGCAGCGCTTGCCGCCTATCGTGCCTGGTATCCCGATCACGGCGGCAATCTCACCATATCCGCTGGCCGCGATCTGGTGGGTGACATCATGGGCTACCGCAGGGCCGGTTCCGCCACCTATGCGTCCAGCGCTGTCGCGGGCAACTGGCTGTGGCGGCAGGGCACGGGAAGCGCGCTTGTCGACAAGGCGACACCCACCGCGTGGTGGATCAATTTCGGGGCCTATACGTCGCGTTACGAAAGCGGCGCTGTCTCCCATCCGGCCACGTCGGGCTTCACCGGCTTTGGCACATTGGGCGGCGGCGATCTGTCGGTTCAGGTCGGCGGTGATGCCGGACGCACCGGATCGCGGGGCGGGTATCATGTCAGCGACAACGGCGATGTGCGCAGCCGCGGCCTGATACTGGCGGTCGGCTCAACGGGCCGGGTTGGCGCCAATGGCGCGCTCACCCTCACCGGCGGCGGCGATCTTGAATTACGGGTGGGTGGCTCACTGAACCCCTATACCGAGGCAAATAACAATACCGCCAAGACGGCCTTGGGCGGCAGCATCATCAACCTGCGCGGTGCAACCAGCGTCGGCGCTGGCGAGATTGGCGCCGTGCAATCGGGTTACCGGGCGATTACTCTGCCCAATCCCCTTGACCCTCGCGGCACAGACCCGTTCGAGCGAACCAATGCAAACGCGCTTTCGGGCGTGGCGCTGGTGCCCGGCGATTCGGTGTTCACCGTCCAGACACGGGGTGATCAGGTGATCGCCGGCGCAGGTGATGCGACGCGCAGTGTTGCCCTCAACAGCTCGCCCTTCGCCGCAAAAGGCACAAGCTATGGCGGCGGCGGCTGGAGCTGGTTCAGCCTCTGGACTGAGAACACCGCGATCAATCTCTTCTCCGCCGGCGGAGACATGGCCCCTAGCAAGCGGGGCGTGGATGACAGCTACGCATTGCTGAACTCAGCGGATATTGCCGACACCTGGCCTTCGGTCCTGAGGATTGGCGCCTTGAGCGGAAACCTCTATTTCGGTGCATCAGCGGGCTGGATGGATAAAACCCTCACCAGCGATGTTCTGGCGCCATCATCATCCTCCGAACTTCTGATCCTCGCGGCAGGGTCAATCTACGGGGGTGACCGTGCGGTCGGCGGCGGTCTGGCCTCGCGCCATGTCATCAGCCTGTCGCCCAGTGGCACAAGGGTTGTGACGATCTTCGATCCGGCCTTTGTCGGGCGCGCCCGCGCGAGGAATTCCGAAGTGGTGACCAACCTCTCGCTCGATGGCCTTTCGCTCGACGCACAGCAGAATGGCCGTATCAACACCTGGAACGAACATTTCTCGCATTTCGCTCTGGGGGCAAATAGCGCGGCGCTCAATACGCCGGGCGAAGGCGCGCACGATCCCGTTCGCATTTATGCCGGGACGGGTGACATTGTCGGCCTGAGCACGGGCGACAAGCGAAGAATGGGCGTCGACCAGGGACGGGTCTATGGCGAGTGGCTGGTGGCGGCGGCACCGCTGCGGATGATGGCCGGCCGCGATATCGTGGCCAGCGGTAGTCTGGAGCAAACCAACCTGATGCTTCACAGCAGCCCGACCGACATATCGGTGGTTTCGGCAGGCCGTGACATC
This sequence comes from Sphingopyxis selenitireducens, assembly GCF_051550705.1. Taxonomy (NCBI): domain Bacteria; kingdom Pseudomonadati; phylum Pseudomonadota; class Alphaproteobacteria; order Sphingomonadales; family Sphingopyxidaceae; genus Sphingopyxis; species Sphingopyxis selenitireducens. The sequence goes on along the minus strand of NZ_JBPULG010000006.1, from coordinate 106,960 downwards.
ATTTACGGAAACTTCACCGTCGCAGGTCCGGGCACGCTCGAGATTTCGGCGGGGCGCAATCTCCTTATGGAGGATCAGGCCGCCGTAACATCGATCGGCGCGGTTATTCCCGGCGATACCCGGCCCGGTGCTTCTATCGCAATGGCTGCTGGCATGACGGACGTGAACTGGCAGGATGTGCGCCTGAGTTATCTCGATCCCGCAAATCTTGCCGATCCGGCACGTCCGCTCGCCGACCCGGAAAATGCAGGCAAGGTCGCCAAGGTCTATACCAAGGACCTGGCCGACTGGCTGAAGAGCCGCTACGACTTCACAGGCACGGACGCTGAGGCGCTCACCTATTTCGACGCCCTCGCGCCGGAGCATCAGCGTGTCTTCCTGCGGCAGGTCTATTTTGCCGAGACCCGTGAAGGTGGCCGCGAGTACAACGATCCGGACAGTCCGCGTTTCGGCTCCTATCTCCGCGGCCGCGAGATGATCGCCACATTGTTCCCCGACAAGGATAAGGACGGGAATGAGATCACCCGCACCGGCGACATCCTCATGTTTGGCGGATCGGGTGTGCGCACCAATTTTGGTGGCAACATCGAGATGCTTGCGCCGGGCGGTCAGATCGTGATCGGCGTGCAAGGTCTGGTGCCGCCCGCAAGCGCCGGCGTGGTGACGCAGGGGGTGGGCGATATTCGCCTCTATAGCGAGAAGTCGATCCTGCTCGGTCTGTCGCGCATCATGACAACCTTCGGCGGGTCGATTTTCGGCTGGTCCGCGACGGGTGACATCAACGCGGGTCGCGGCGCCAAAACGACGGTGCTCTACACCCCGCCGCTTCGCACCTACGACGCCTATGGCAACGTGCGGCTTGCGCCGCAGGTGCCATCGTCGGGTGCGGGTATTGCTACCCTCAACCCGATCCCCGAGGTTGCACCGGGCGACATCGATCTGATTGCCCCGCTGGGCACGATCGACGCTGGTGAGGCTGGCATCCGCGTGTCGGGCAACATCAACCTCGCTGCGCTTCAGGTGCTCAACGCCGCAAATATCAAGGTGCAAGGCGAAGCCTCGGGCATCCCGGTCGCGGCGGCAGTGAATACCGGAGCGCTGACCTCGGCCAGCTCTGCGGCGAGCGCAGTCGCCAATCAGGCGGCGAACCTTGCCGAGAGGTCACGCCCGCAGGTTCGCACCGAAGTGCCCACTATCGTCACCGTGACCTTTGCAGGTTTTGGCGAGTAGGACCTCGCCGGCTTTGGCGCTGCCCCATAGCGCCATTCCACCGGACCGGCGGCTCTCTTCGGATGGTCGCCAGTTCGGACAATATGAATTGGAGATATGATCATCATGTCAGACATTGCCGAACCGACGGCCGCGGCCGCGACATTTACGAATCCAGCGTCTTCCAGTCCTGAGGCCGCACCGCTGCTGCCTTTGTTTTACAAGGCGTTGCAGCCGCTTAACTCCCGGCTTCATGCCGACTGGCGCCTGCACGGAGGTGATGCGGGTTTTGCCAACGAGACGCCGTTCGTGCCGGTGGTGGTGGGTGAACTCGCCGCAATCTCACGCAGCTATCCCGTCGTGTTCGCAGCCGACAGCGCGCAGCCGGTGGCGGTGCTGGGTCTGGAACGGCAGAACCTGTTCGTCGCGGACGGGCGCTGGGCGCAGGACGCCTATGCGCCCGCTTATGTGCGTCGTTATCCCTTCGCCTTAATCCAGACCGCCAATCCGGACGGGTTTGCGCTGGCGATCGACAGTAGCTCGGAACGCGTGACGCAGAGCGGAACCGAGGGCGCGGCCCTGTTCGAGGATGGTCATCCCAGTGACCTGACGAAACAGGCGCTGGCCTTCTGCGACGCGTTTCAGTCGGATGCTGCGGCGACCAGAGCCTTCACCGATGCGCTGAAGGCACAGGGCTTGCTGATCGATCGCCGGGCGGACGCGACCCTGCCCGATGGCCGCAAGCTGGGGCTGGAGGGATTCCAGATCGTCGATGAGGAGGCGTTCGGCAAACTCGCAGACGATGTGGTGCTGGATTGGCACCGCAAGGGCTGGCTGGCAGCCGTGCATTTCCACCTGGCCTCACTCGATCGGTTCAGCCTGCTGCTGAACCGTCGGGCGCTCGCTGCCGCTGCCGATGAAGCTGTCACGCAAGCGTCATCAACGGATGCTTCGGCGGACGAAGTCGTCCTTCCCAATTTCGAAGACGTAGCGTCGGCCGAACCCGCGGCGCCAACCAAGAAGAAAGCCTGACCGATGAAATCCCCCCTCCTTCTCATCTCCGCCTTCCTGCTCGTGACCACCGCTTCCGCGCAAACGATCGGCGGCGCTCCGGCGGGAACGCCAGCCGCCGCAGGGCAGCCGGCTGCCCAGCCGCTCGGCGGCCCGGTTATCCCAGGTCTGTGCCTGCTCTCACGCGAGGCAATCTTCGCCAATGCTGAGGTCGGCAAGGCCGCCAGCGCCCGCCTTCAGGACCTGACCCGCGCGGCGCAGACGGAGATCGATAGCCAGCGCCCGGTGATCGAGGCCGAGGCCAAGGCGCTCGAAGGGCAGAGTGACAATGCCGCGAACCGACAGAAGCGCGAGGCGCTAGCTGTTCGCTGGCAGGCGCTTCAGCAAAAGGCGGCGCATACCAGCCGTGAAATCGAGGCGACCCGCGCCAAGGTGCTGGAGCGCATCGCCAATGAAGCGCAGCCAGTGATCACGCAGGTCTATACCTCCAGGAAGTGCGGGATGCTGTTCGATCGCAATGTTGCAATGGGCGGCAATTTCGCGAACGACCTGACCGCCGACGTGGTGCGTGCGCTCGATGGCCGGATCCAAACGATCACGTTCGAGCGCGAGCGCCTGCCCGAGCAGCCTGTCACGCCAGCGCAGCGCTAAGCCGAGGCAGGCGATGCGATGCTGAAGGGATTGCTTCGCGGCTGGCGGGGATCGCCATCGGCCTGGCGGCTTTCCGGGTGTTCGGGATCTTGCGTGCCCGGGACTGTGCGGGTCTTCGATAGCCATCTGGCGGGCATCGCCCTGCTAGCTGGTGCGCCGATCACGACTATGCGGCGCGCGGACCATGGTTGAGACAGGTGCGCGCCGCGGCTGGGGGCAGGCAATAGCGCAGCAAATACGCCTTCGCAGGCTGAAGCGCACGCGTCTGATCGGTCGCATGGACGCGCGCATTTCCCAGTTATTGTCGATGGGCGGAGCCTTGTTGCTCGCAATCCTGTTGCTTGGAGTGATATGATGAGTAGTTCACCGCCCCGCCGTTCACGGTATGCCCGGATCGCCTGGAAACTGGCCTCGGCCATCGGCATTGGCGCGGTTGCCGCATCCGCTCCAGCCTCGGCGCGAAGCATTTCACCTCAGGAAGCGCCTGCCGAATGGTTGGCCTATGCCAGCGATGCGACGACGACGATCAGCAAATGGCTCGAGGCAGAGAGTGAAAGTGCCATGCGGCTGCGTGCCTACCTCAATGCGATGCGCCCCGCGTCCGATCAGCCGACTGCACCGCTTCTCATCAAGGTCTGGATCAATGCAGACGGCACGGTGTCGCGCATCGACCACGCGCCGTTCGCGCATGCAGGGGCAAATGCCGATCTCAAGGCGTTGATCGTCGGCGGCCACCTCGACATGCCTCCGCCCGAGGACATACTTCTTCCCCTGCGCATCCTCGTCCAGATTCCGCCCGCGCCAGAAGACACGTCTCGGGAATCGGTGCTCGATAAGGCCAGCGGCACGCTGCGCTCTACTGAGGAAGTCGGGCGTTCAGCTACCGGGGCGCTGGGCCTGTCCGATCGTGGCGGGCTCGACCAGTTGCAGCTTCAGGGCTAAACGCTCTTCAAGCCGCCAACGCTCATTGAGGGCGCCACGTTCAAATGCCGTCTCGAAAGGCGCCAATGGCGCCGACGTCCCCTGATCGATGAAGCGCTGTCCCTCGCCATGAGCGAGATCATTCTTCCTTTCGGCTTCACGGTTTGGAACAATATACATACAACATATTGAATTTAATCAATATATTCCACAATGGACATGAGGTATTTTCGCTATTTGGTGTCCGTCCGGCGATAGCGGAAATACCAGACCTCATGGCCTCGCATTCTGGCGCATGTTATCGCGGTTTTTCGTATCTAAGCGTATGATTTTCGGATGAGAAAAAACCTCGTGTCCTTCGCGATTTTATAAGCACTGGGTAATATTCGTGCAAATCCCACTGAACTTCGGTGCTGCGGATCAAGGAATTTTCTTGGAAGTTGGCGTTGAAAGGCAGTTAGCTTCGGGTCTGCTTTGCGCCTCATGTCGGCCGGTTCCGCAAACTCTGGTCCTTTCCTAATAACTGCCGTTCTTTTTTGCGCGGAACGACGTGTATCGATCCACACATGTGATTTCGACGGTGGTTCTCCCGGGGGGCGACAGTTGCACCATTTGCGGCGAACTGATCATTGTCCCGGGGGAGATGCGGAGCGAGGTAGAGTCGGTGTTTTGCTGCCTTGACCCCGAAGCCTTCCGGATTGACTCGCTCTAAAATATAATCATATTATATAGACAGTGATCTTAATTATAATCATATAAAGAATATCGCTTCGGGCGACCATACAGGAGAGGTGGCGAATGTCAGTGAAGGCCCTGGAACAGCGTCTCGTCGAGTTTCGCGAGCGCGGCTATACGATTTTCGAAGGCGCTTATGATGCGGGGCAGATGCAGGCGTGGAAGGACCGCTATGACGATATGGTCCGGCGCAACACGCCGCCGGGTGCGTCGGAGCGGCGTCTGCGTGTGACCAGCGCGCTGGAGCAGGAGCCCGGGCTGATGTTGCCAGCGGTTAATAATCAGGAAGTGCTCGATTTCGCGGAGCGCGTCATGGGCCCCTTCATCCAGCTCGACAATCTCACCTTCATGGCCTTCCCGTCCGAGCCCAAAGAGCAGGCTGAGGGCAAGGTGAGCTTCTGGCACCGCGATCGCTGGGGCTGGATGCCCGATGGACCCCAATATATCCGGCCCATCGCCTGTAACGCGATCTGCTATCTGCAGGACCTGACCGACGAATATGGTCCGCTGCGCGTCGTCGAAGGATCGCATCGGCGGGCGGTGACCATCGAATCCGACGGGCATCGCACTCTACCACATCCCGAAGAAACGGTGCTAAACGTGAAGGCTGGCGATGTGGTCTTCACCCATTGCTCGCTGTTGCACACGGGTACGCCGAACACGTCGGGCAAGCCGCGCTATTTCTTCAGCACCTATTATAACCGCGTAGGTCTGCCGACGCGCGACAATCACAACGGCCCCGCCGTTCAGCGGATCGTCGAAGCGGCGCGCGCACGCAACGATCGCCGGTTGATGCGACTCTTTGGTGTCGACGATCTGATCGAAGCGCGCGCGAACAGTCTGTTCCTCAAACCGGATGAAGAGATGTGGGGGCGGTGGATCGCCGAGGATCGTGCTGCCCTCGAGCCGTGAAAACCGGTCTGCAAACCGCGCGTCTGGGGGATATTCCACTCATATGGGCTGAACCGGCAAGCGCGGGCGCGCGACCGCTGGTCCTCTGGTTGCACGCCTTCAGCTGGTCGAAGGAGGATGTCGCGCCGCAACTGCTCGAACTGGCCGCGCGCGGCTTCGTGGCGGTGAGCTGGGATTTGCCCCAACATGGCGAACGAAGCGACGAGACGCCCGATGAGATCAGGCAGCGTGTCCGCAGCGACCTGCGCCGCCATTTCTGGCCGATCCTGGCCGGTGCTGCCGAGGAGGCGCCTGCCATCATCGACTGGGCCGTCGCGCAGTTCGGCTGTTCTGCCGATGTGGGCATCGGCGGCATCTCGATGGGGGGCGATATTGCGGTCGTGTCGGCCGGGCTCGATCGCCGGATCGCGCGTGTCGCCGCGGTTTTGGCCACGCCGGACTGGTTGCGCCCGGGATCGCTTGAGCCACAGGGCGTGGCGGCGGAAGAGCAATGGGCATTGTATCGCCGGTTCGATCCGCTGACCCATCCCGCGCATTACCGGCATTGTCCCGCGATGCTGTTCGTCTGCGGCGCGGAGGATCGGCAGGTGCCTCCCGAAGGAGCGGAGGCGTTCGTTGCGATGCTGGAGAATCTCTATCCGGACAGGGCGGCGCATCTGGCGATCGCGCGCCAACCCGGCATCGCACATCGGTTCACGCCGTGGATGTGGAGCGAGGCGCTTTCATGGTTCGAGGCTCGCCGCGATCCTGACGCCCTGTTTTCCCACTAGTTTCGTATAGATCACAGGCGAATTGTCATCAGACATAGCAGCTTGACGTCAAAAATAATTAGGCATATTAAATGATATATATTCTGATAAACAATATGGTATTATAACTCAGAATCAACGGAATTGCGCGGTTTTAAGATAACGATAAATCGGCCGGAATCGCAGGTCGGCCAAATGGGAGGAAAGCATGTTGCGTAAAGCACTATTCGTATCCGTGTCCGCAATGGCGGTGACGTCGCTGGCCGGTGTGGCGAATGCCCAGGAGCAGGTCGCACCGGCAGCGCCGGCGCAGGACGAGGCTTCGGGGGCGGGGGATCCGGAGATCATCGTCACCGGCGTCTTCAGTGCGACCTCGATTGAACGTGCACCGATTTCGATCACCGCCGTAACCGAAGATGCGCTGAAGCGTCAGGCACCGATCAGTTCGGCCGATGCCTTGAAGAGCGTCCCCGGCGTGTTCGTCAATTCGTCGCTCGGCGAAATTCGCAACATCGTCTTTTCACGCGGGGTGTCCGCTCGCTCGCTCGAAGCCGCCGGCGGTTATTTCTACATATCGTTGCAGGAGGATGGCCTGCCCGTCGAGCCGGTGACCGCGACTAACTTCGGCCCCGACTATTTCAGCCGCCTCGACCTGATGAACAATCGCATCGAAGCGCTGCGCGGCGGCACCGCAGTGGTGACGGGCGCGAACGCCCCGGGCGGTATCTTCAACTATATCTCGAAAACGGGGAAATCCGCCCCCGGCACGCAGTTCCAGTTCAAGCTTGGTCTTGAAGGTGACGGCAAATCGCCGCTGTATCGTTTCGACGGCTATACCGGCGGGCAGATCGCCGACAGCGATCTTTATTATGCGATCGGCGGTTTTTATCGCGTCAGCGACGGGGCCCGCTATCCTGGTTACAAGCTGAACAAGGGCGGCCAGATCCGCGGCAACCTGTTGTGGGATTATGGCGAGGGATCGCTGACGATCCGCGGGAAATATCTGAACGATCATAACGGCTGGTTCGAGACATTGCCGGCGCGCGACTTCAAAGATCCCAAGATTCTGGCGCCGTACACCAATTTGTCGTCGGTTCTTCCGCCCGCATCGCCGCACAGCTATCCCGATTTCGGCACCGGTGAATTGCGTGACTGGGACGGGTCAAAGCTCGTCAAGAGCACGGCGGTGGCCTTTGACGTGGACTGGCGTCACGACCTCACCGACAATATCCAGATCAGTAACAGCTTCCGCTTTTCACGCAACAAGGCGCATTGGAACACCGTCGCGGTCAACTTCGCGACGCCGCTGACCGACGCCGACGGGGGTATCCGTACGATTCAGGGCACCAACGGGATCGACGGCACTTATACCTACCGGCTCCCGGACGGCTCGGTTGCAGCCGTGGTGTCGCAGGTGGGCGCGACGCGCACCCTGGTTACAAACAATCTGCCCAACCAGAATATCCTTGCCGGCGGGATTATGGCGGGGCTCGCTTATCAGCCCGATTTCCGGTCGGAAACTTTTCAGGATCAGCTGACGATATCGGGAACCTTCGGGCGGCATCGCCTTTCGCTGGGCGCTTATTTCAATCAATCCACCTTTCATCAGCGTTTCTCGGGCGCTGGCGGCGGGGTCATGACCCTCACGCCGCGGCCGGTGCTTTTGAGCACGACGCTGACGCGCCCCGACGGTTCGGTCTATCTTGTGACGGATTCATCGGGCTGGGCGGGGATCGGGCAGGGCCTTGCCATCCGCGAGAGCGGAACGAAGATGACCGACATTGCGATCTATGGCGGCGATACCTGGGAAGTGACGGACAAGCTCACCATCGATGTCGGCGGTCGCTATGAAAGCCTGAACTATGACTCATACACCTATGTGCCCGTGGCGTTTACGGGCAACAAGCTGACCACCGGCGGGCGGGACGGCAATCCGCTGACGCTGTACGACAACGCGACCACGGCGCGCGGTGCAAGGCTGCCGTTCAAGCGCAAATATGACTATTTCGCCTTCTCGGGCTCGGCCGCCTATCAATTCTCCGATACGTTCCAAGCCTATGCCCGGTACACCAGCGGCAAAAAAGCGCCGGACTTCGGCATTCTGTCGGGGATCACGACGGTGGGGGCGATCGCAACGATTTTCCCTTCGCCGGAGAAAATCCAGCAGATCGAGATGGGGCTGAAATATCGCGATAACGGCATATTCATCCAGGCCTTCCCGTTCTGGAGCAAGAATTCGAACATCGCAGATAATCAGACCTTCACCTACAAGCCCGGGACGCCGAACGCGGGAACAAACTACTCGCCGCCACCGGTGTTTGGTCGGGTCGAAACCTATGGCATCGAGATTTCCGGTGATTTCGACGTCACCGACCAGTTGAATCTCCACGCCGATCTGACGCTGCAAGACCCGAAGGCAAGCGGGTTCAGCACATATACCCAAGGCCCCAAGGGTGACGGCACCGACGATATCGTCAGTACGGTTCCTTCGGGCACGGCGGACAATAATCCGAAGGTCATCGCCCGCGCGACGGCGACCTACCGGCCGGTCGAGGCGGTTTCGCTGTTCGCCACCTATTCCTATCTTGGCAAGCGCGCCGCCAACCGCCGCGAAGCCTGGTATCTGCCCGCGTTCAGCACGGTCGATGTTGGCGTCGCATGGGATGTGAACAGCAACTTCAGCGTTCAGGGCAATGTCACCAACCTGTTCAATACCGTCGGCATCATGGGCTGGGCGAAGGGCGGCAGCCTGCTGACCGCTCTCGATAGGCAGACGTTGACGCCTGCACAGGTGCAGGCCGATCCAAACCAGCTGTTTTCCGTCCTGCCGAACCAGCCCCGGGCTTTCTATCTTACACTCTCGATGAAGCTCTGAGCGAATGCGCATCTGGCCGTTGGTTTGAGGCCGGTTGCGAGCGAGCGACCGGTAGACGGGTCCTCGATCAGATGCGCATAGCAGTACGGCCGGGGTGGGGAGGAGCAGGCGAATGAATGACGTGAGCGGTCTGGAGCCCAAAACAACGGGCTTGCTCTCGGGATGGCCGCTCGTCGCCATCCTGATGTTCTTCTACTTCCTGTCGTTCGTCGATCGCGCGCTGATCTCGCTGATGGTCGAACCGATCCAGCGCGACCTCGATTTCACCGATGTCGAGATGGGCCTGTTGCTGGGACCAGCGTTCGGTATTTTCTATGCCGCCGCGGGTATTCCCCTCGGCCGGCTGATGGACCGTTATTCCAAGCGCTGGCTGTGCATGGGTGTGGTAGCATTTTGGGGCCTTTCGACCGCGGTATCAGGCATGGCGACCAGTTTCTCGCTATTCTTTGCCAGTCGGCTTGGGCTCGGCGCGGGGGAAGCGGGCCTGTCGCCTGCCGCCTATTCGCTCATGGCGGAGCAAGTGCCCCGCCGACGCCTTGCTACCGCCTATTCTTTCTACACCATCGGCGCCTTTGCCGGAGGCGGCCTCGCGATCGTGGGCGGCGGCTGGCTCGTTCACAAGCTGGCGCATGCAGGTATGGTCGCAGTGCCACTGCTGGGACAGTTTTATCCTTGGCAGCTGACCTTTCTGCTGGTCGGGGGGCTGACTATCCTGGCCGCGCCGCTGGCACTTTTGTTGCGCGAGAATCTGCGTCCGGCAGCATCCGAAATGCCTGCGGATGGCGGGCAGGCGCCAGGCCTGTGGGCGTTGATCCGCACCGATCCGCTGTTCTACCTCGGTTACCCTTTCGCGTTTGGATCGGTGAATGTCATCGTGACGGCGTTCCACGTATGGACGCCCACTTTCATGTCGCGAACCTATGGCTGGAACATCGAAGAAGTCGGCATCGCTTATGGTGCGACGCAGGGGATTGCCGGGGTGATCGGGCTTCTTGCAATGGGCTGGCTGGTCGAGCGCCTCTATAATCGCGGCATGACCGATGCGCACGCCAAGATTCCGGCGATCGGCTTGTGCCTCTCGATCCCGGCGATGATTGCCGGCATTCTCTCAGGGAGCCCGACGGCTTTCCTGTTCGCCTCGACCCTCTTCTGGGGTGTGACCTATACCTATGCGGGCTATGCCCCGGCTGCGTTGCAGTTGGGAACGCCGGCGTCTTTGCGGGCCAGTATCGGTGCGGTCTATGTGACCTTCCTGTCGGTAATGGGCCTGTTCATCGGGCCGACGATGGTCAGCTGGTTCACCGAGGGCGTCTTGCAGGACAAATCACGGATCGGCCTGTCGCTGGTTTTCGTGATGATCATATGGACGCCGATCGCTATCGCCGCGCTCCTTCTGATCGCGAAACGGCTGCGCACCAGACACGCTCGCGGCATGCCCTGACGGAGTGCTAGCGTTTCGACAGTCGGCGGGCTTCGCTTCCCTTCGTCTCCGACACGCGTGCGACCGTGCCCTTCGAATAATCGATCAGCTTGCGCATCGCAACGCGGGCCTCGGTGCCGTTGCGATCGACAATAGCATCAAGGATAGCCTTGTGCATAGCGAGCGAATGTCCGGTGCCGTCGGGATTGTCCGCCCCGATCCGGAAGCTGATGACCAGCGCCGATTCCACGACTCGCCCCAGCGACGCGAACATATCGTTGCCCGAAGCCTCGATGATCGCGCGGTGGAAGGCGAGATCGGATTCGATGCTGTCGTGCGATCGCCCCGCCGCGGCCATGGCATCAAAGGCTTCGCCCATGCGCCGGAAGTCGTGAAGCTTGGCGCGCGACGCGGCCAGAAAGGCGGCGGTTGGCTCGACCATGTGCCGAAGTTCGTACAATTGTTCGAGGACCGCATCGCGGTCTTCCGAGTGGAGCCGCCATTCGAGAATGTCCGGGTCGAGGAAGTTCCAGTTCTCGCGCGGGAGCACGAATGTGCCCGCTTTCGGCCGCGCATCGACAAGCCCCTTGGCGGCGAGCACGCGCAACGCTTCGCGGAGCACGGTGCGGCTGACCCCCAGCCGGGCGCAGCATTCCTCTTGCCCAGGCAGTGTCGCCCCAGGCGCGAATTCACCGGACAATATGGCCTGGCCGAGTTCCTGGATCACGCGGCCGTGCAGTCCCTTGTTTTCACCAGCTTTCATCGGTTTGTGGTTCGCCCGTTAACATATGAAACACGGGATTTATGGCACATAAATATGATCGAATATATAGCTGGCTGTCCCGGTTCCGCTATTGCTGAACGAGGGTCCGGCGATCAAGGTCGGAGACGCGATCGACGCCCGTGAGGCTGAGCGCAACGCGCAGCTCCGCTTCGAAGAGCGACAGCATGTGGCGCACAGCCGCTTCGCCGCCGGCGCCGAGTGCATAGGCCCATGCCCGGCCGAGCAGCACGCAATCGGCACCGAGACAAAGCAGCCGCGCGACGTCCAGTCCCGAGCGAATCCCGCCATCGGCTAGTATCTTGAGCTTGCCTTCCACCGCATCGGCGATCGCGGGAAGCGCTTCGGCGGTCGATGGCACGCCGTCGAGTTGCCGGCCTCCGTGATTCGAGACAATGATCCCGTCGGCGCCGACCGCTGCGGCGATGCTCGCGTCTTCCGGATCGAGTATCCCCTTGATGACCAGCGGGCCCGTCCATTCGCCGCGAATAAACTCGAGATCGCGCCAGGTAACAGCGGGATCGAAATTGCCCCGCATCCAGCCCAGAAAATCGTCGAGACCGCTCCTTTTTCCAAGCAGTGGCGCGACATTGCCAAGACTGTGCGGTGTACCCAGCAGTCCGACATCCAGTGCCCAGCCGGGGTGGCGCATCGCCTGAAATGCGCGCCGAAGAACCCCCTTCAGGCCGGGCGCGCCGGCAAGGCCCGAGCGGTAGTCGCGATAGCGCGTGCCGGGAACCGGCATATCCACGGTGAAGACGAGCACCGCGCAGCCGTGCGTGCGTGCCTGTGCCAGCAAATCGCGCACGAAGCCGCGATCGCGCATCATGTAGAGCTGGAACCAGAAGGGCGCCCGCGCAGCCGCAGCCACTTCCGCCAGCGAACAGGCCGATACGGTCGACAGGCAGAAAGGGATGCCGGCACCTTCAGCCGCGGCGACCGCCTGCCGCTCGCCGCGGCGGGCAAGCATGCCGGCGAGTCCGATCGGCCCCAGCGCGATGGGCATCGACTGCTGCCGCCCGAAAATCTCGATGCCCAGATCGATGCCGGAAACATCGCGAAGCACGCGCTGGCGCAGCGCTATGCGCTGGAGGTCGGCCCGGTTCCGATGAAGCGTGACCTCGTCATAGGATCCGCCATCGACATATTCGAAAAGGAATTTCGGCAGCCGGCGCTGCGCCAGCTCGCGATAGTCGGATATCGATGCTGCAACCCTCATGTCCGGAAAACACCTCCTAAACCTTCAATATTGCCTTGACACTGGGTATATAATCATACTTATTATCCACATCAAAGGTAATTAATAGAATGAGATCGCGATGACGAGCCAAAGTTTTCCCCCTGTCGAAGGCCGAGGTGATGCGGTGGGGAACCATTATGATTTCGAAGGTCGGGTGGCTGTCGTCACGGGCGGTGCGCAGGGCATCGGTTTCGGTGTGGCGCAGCGTATTGTCGCCGGGGGTGGGGCGGTTGCGCTATGGGACCGTGATGGCAAGATGCTCGACGATGCAGGTGCGCGGCTCGGCGACAACGCGCGCGCGCTTCGTCAGCGCGTCGACATTGGCGATCTCGGTGCCGTCGAGGTTGCTGCACAACAGGCGGTCGAGCATTTCGGCCGGATCGATATCCTGATCAACAATGCGGCGCTGGTCGGACCAAATGTTCCGACCTGGGAATATCCGCCTGATGCCTTTCGCGATGTCGTCCATGTGGGCCTGACGGGTGCATTTTACTGCTGCCGCGCGGTGGTGCCGCATATGATCCAGAAGGGCTATGGCCGGATCGTCAACGTGAGTTCGATCGCGGGCAAGGAGGGCAATCCCAACGCCGTCGCCTACAGCTCAGCAAAGGCCGGCCTGCTGGCACTGACCAAATCGCTGGGCAAGGAACTGGCGGGTCATGACATCGCGGTTAATGCGGTGACCCCGGCGTTTGCAAAAACCGCGCTCGCCATGACCCAGTCGCCGCAGCATATCGAATATATTCTTTCGAAGATTCCGCGGGGCCGCATGCTCGATATCGCGGAAGCCACGTCGATGATCTGCTGGCTCGCGACCGAAGAAAACTCGTTCACCACGGCGGCAGTTTTCGACCTTTCCGGCGGCCGGGCGACCTATTGATCCGCAAATCCGCCGACAGGCGACACAATCAGAAGGGATAGATATGCATATTCTCAGGTTCGGTCCGGAAGGAGCGGAGCGATACGGCCTGCTCGACGATGCGGGCGTCATTCGTAACGCATCGTCGGCCCTCGGCGACGATGTCGGCGATTTCAGCCGGGTTGTCCAGGCCCTCGGCCATGTAAATCCACGCGACCTGCCAACCGTGCCCGAAGATGTGCGACTTGGATGCCCCGTCGCGCGCGTCGGGAAGGTCGTCTGCGTCGGATTGAATTATTCGGATCATGCGGCGGAAACCAATATGGAAGTGCCGGTCGAGCCGGTTTTGTTCATGAAGGCGAATACGTCGGTTTGCGGCCCGAATGACGATATCCGGATTCCGGCCGACGCCAAAAAGGTGGACTGGGAGGTCGAGCTTGGCGTCGTCATCGGCAAGCGGACGACGCGTGTGAGCGAGGCTGAGGCGCTGGATCATGTCGCCGGATATACGGTGGTCCACGACGTGTCCGAGCGCGGTTTCCAGCTGGAAGGAACCGGACAATGGCTGAAGGGCAAGAGTCTCGACACTTTCTGTCCTGTCGGGCCGTGGCTCGTTACGCGCGAGGATGCCGGCGATCCGCAGGATCTGGCGATGCATCTCGACGTGAACGGTCAGCGCATGCAGGACGGCTCGACGCGGACGATGGTGTTCAAGGTGGCCTTCCTCGTCTCCTATATCAGCCGCTTCATGACGCTCGAACCGGGCGATATCATTTCCACCGGCACACCGCCGGGTGTGGGGATGGGGCAGCAGCCGCCAGTCTATCTGAAACCTGGCGATCGGGTGGCGCTCGGCATTGAGGGGCTCGGCACCCAGCAGCAGCTGGTCCGGCTGATCGATTGAACCGGCATACAGGGGCGACCGTCTTTCCCGGCAAACCCCTCTGACATTTTCCCTGTTTCCATAAGGACCAAGCATGAAAATCACTGTGACGGACGCGACCTTTCCCTCCCTGACGCACGAGCGCGCGGTTGCCGAAGAATTTGGGGCGGCGTTCGTGGAGGCGAAATGCGTCAGCGCTGACGATGTTATCGCAGCGGCGGAGGGCACCGATGTGCTGATCGTCCAGTTCGCGCAGGTTACGGCGCAAGCGATCGCCCGGCTGGCGCCGGGTTCGCTAATCGTTCGCTATGGCATTGGGCTCGACAATATCGATCTTGCGGCCGCGCAGGCGCACGGGGTGAAGGTCGCCTATGTGCCCGACTATGCCACTGGCGAGGTTGCCGATCATACGGCCGCACTGATTCTCACCATGCTGCGCTGCGTGGTGCCTCTGGACCAATCGGTGCGCGACGGAAAATGGGACGCTGTGGGAGTCGCCGGGTCGCTGCGGGCTTTTCCGGAAACCGTGGTTGGTTTTGTCGGGTTCGGACGCATCGGGCAGGAAGTGCTCGCCCGGCTCAAGCCATTTGGCTTTCAGGCTATCGTCGCCGATCCGTTTGCCGATCCGGAAATGCTTGCCAAACTGGGCGTCGAGGCGGTCGATCTCGACACGCTGTTCGATCGCGCCGACGTGATCACGCTGCATTGCCCGCTCACGCCCGAAACGCGGCATGTGGTGAACGCTGCCAGACTGGCCCGCAAGTCCGACCGGGCCGCGCTGGTCAATACCGCCCGGGGGGGGCTGATCGATCCGGATGCGCTCACCGATGCCCTCGAATCCGGCCAGTTGCGCGCGGCCGCAATGGATGTTTTCGAGAGGGAGCCGTTGCCGCGCGATTCGTCGCTGCGCCATTGTCCGAACCTGATCCTGACCCCGCATGCTGCCTGGTATTCCACCAGTGCGATCGAGCGTCTGCAGTCGCTTGCAGCCGACGAAGTCAGGCGGCATCTCACGGGTCAGCCGATGCGGCGATCCGCAACCGGCGCCTAACGCGGGAAAGGTGCGACGACGGTCGTTTCCGGTTCGTGCACAAGGGGATCGGATGCCGAGGTCGAGCGATGACAGCTTTCTTGTCATCACGGAATCGCGGAGAGAATGCCCGTCTTTGGCAAGCTTGGCAGAAAGGCAGCCGACGCGGTTTTCCCGGTCGTTGCCCTGTTCGATGCAGAGCGCGTGGAGGTGCTGCGCGGGCCGCGGGAGACGCTATAAGGGAGGGGCTCTTGACGGCGCAATCCGCATCATCTTGAATAAGCACGTGGGGTTTTTTCGCCAAAAAGTGAAGGACCACTTATTGCAGGCTTGCTGGCGCGCTCCACCAGATGTCCGGTTTCGCGGTTGCCGCCGCCAAAAGTCGACAGTCTCCCAGCGGCCAAAAGGGTAAAAATGACCTAGATCATCGCAATCCTAGCAACATGGTCCTGATCGTCATGGTCTTGAGCCTTTGCGTATCGCCCCATTCATATTCGGGTATCGCGATCAGGTTATAGGCAACGCCTTGAATACAGCAGAGCAGCATTTTGCGAATCTCGTCGGGATCGGCATCGCCGATTTCTCCTCGCGCTTGCGCGTCGATGATCGCGCGGCGCATGACGTCAAGGTATCGCGCCGCGATGTCGCTTTCGACAAAATAGGGATCGCCTGAATCCTGGATCTGATCCTCGACCAGAAAGATGGCCCGGTAATCCTGCGGCCGCTCTAGCCAGAAGTCGATGTGTGCGAGGCACAGGCTCGCCAGGCCGTCTTGGAACGCGCTTTCCACATTGCTGCGATCAAGGGCGTCAATCAGGTCGGAAAAGATCTGCCTCCACAGGAAATGGAGCAGCTGCCGTTTGCCGGGGAAGAGGGTGTAGAGCGTGGAGGGCAGGCATCCAGCTTTAGCCGCCACCTTGCGCATCGAAACGCCGTCATATCCCTCTGCGGCGAACAGGTCGCGCGCCGCTGCAACGATGCGCGCGCGGCTCGCCTCGATCGTTTTTCGATCGCGCGGCGGGCGGCCGCGTCGGGGCGTTTTCGGTTCTGCGTTATCCATCGGGCTTGCTTTAAATGAACGCGTTCTATTAAAGCAAGCCCGATTGTGATGGAAGGGACGCGGAATGGTTGATTCGGAAGGCCGCTGCGACGTGGTCGTCATCGGTGCCGGGCTGTCAGGGCTGAAAACGGCGCTCGAACTGAAGCAGGCAGGCAAGAGCGTTCGGGTTCTCGAAGCGCGCGATCGTGTCGGGGGTCGATCGATGCCCGGCGAAATCTGTGGGCAAGTCGTCGATTTTGGTGGGCAGTGGGTCGGGCCACAGCAAACGCTTCTCCTAGCGCAAGCGCGAGATCTTGGGATCGATATCTGTGCCCAATATACCGAAGGCGCAAACCTGCTGAGCCGCAATGGCCTGGTGAGCCGTTTTACCTCGACGCCGAAACTTCCGTTGCCGTCGCTCGCCGAACTGGGCCTGATCGAGCGGCGCTGGCGCCGCGACATCGCGCAGCTGCCGGCAGGAACGCCCTGGCTGGCGCGCCGGGCGCGCGAGTGGGATGCGCAATCACTCGAAAACTGGACTTTGAGGAATGTGCGGACAGACGGCGCGCGCTATTTCGTGCGGACGATAGCCGGAGCGCTGCTCTGCATCGACACAAGCCAGATATCCTATCTCCATTTCCTCGAGATGCTACGAAGCTGTGGGGGGCTGGAGACGATGATCGGAGTCGAGGGCGGAGCACAGCAGGATAAGTTTGTCGGCGGTGCTTGGCAGATCCCGAAGCGGATTGCAGATATACTCGGGCCGCGGGTCGAACTGGTCAGCCCTGTGCATGCTGTCGAACAGGATGACGAGGGCGTTCGCGTCTTTGGCTCACGCGGCGTTTACCTGGCCAACCACGTCGTCGTGGCAGTGCCACCCGTTCTCGCCTCGCGCATTCACTTCACACCGGGGCTGCCTGCGCGACGGGCAGGGCTGATGCAGCGGATGCCGATGGGTGCGGTCATCAAGGTTCATGTGGCTTATGATGCACCATTCTGGCGTCGGCAAGGGCTGAGCGGCTCGGCGGTCAGCGGGGATCGCCATCTCGGCACAGTTTTCGATCAGTCGCTCGCTGACGACGGGATCGGTGTGCTGGTCGGGCTGATCGAAGCCCGCCACGCGGTGGCAATGAGCATGCTCGATCCAGACCAGCGCCGCTCGGCGGTTATCGACGACCTCGTGCATTATTTCGGACCCGAGGCAGCGCGACCAGTTGGTTATGTCGAGCAGGATTGGTTGACGGAACAATGGTCGCTCGGGGGCTATGCGGCCCACATGCCGCCCGGCGTCATGACAGGCTACGGCGATACGCTGCGTCAACCATGTGGGCGCGTCCACTGGGCCGGAACCGAGGCTGCTACTGAATTTCCAGGTTATCTCGAAGGTGCGTTGCGAGCCGGCGTCCGCGCTGCAGAAATCCTCCGCCAAGTCGATTGACGCGCTTCTCGTTGAGGGGGTCGACCAACGGTCCGGGAGCCGCTTTTCATTTTTCCGCCGAGATGCAGACTGTTCGCTGTTGGCCGATCGGCTTGACCCGAGCGTTTCGCTTTTTGGCCATTTTGGCCGCAGGAGAACGATCATGGGTAGGTCCGAATTCGACTATTTACCTGCGCGACTGGCGTGGAACGCCGGTCGAAAGGTTGGCGCAAAACGGCCGTTAAAACCACGGCAAATTTGGGCAATTCGTTTTCATTTGGATCGCGAGCATCGGCTTCGAGACAGGGCGCTTTTCGATCTTGCGATCGATAGCAAGCTGAGAGGCTGCGATCTTGTGAAGATAAAGATCGGCGACCTTGTAGCCGGCGGTGAGTTGCGAACGCGGGCGATGGTGATCCAACAGAAGACCAGTCGACCAGTTCAGTTCGAAATCATGTCCGATGCTCGCGGGAGCCTCCTTGCTTGGCTCGAACGTCGCGGCGGATCGATCGAGGACTACGCGTTCCCGAGCCGCATCGATCACTCAGCGCATATGAGCACGCGACAATATGCGCGCCTCGTTGACGAATGGGTCACCGCGGTGGGCCTCCGGAGTGAAGACTATGGGACGCATTCGTTGCGCAGAACAAAGGCGTCGATCATTTACAAGGCGACCGGGAACTTGCGCGCCGTGCAGATATTGCTCGGACACACCAAGATTGAAAATACGGTGCGATACTTGGGCGTCGATGTTGAAGATGCGTTGACCTTGGCGGAAGGCATTGAAGTCTAACCAGCAAATCGCGGCATCCTGGGGAGCGAGCGTTCTAACTCGTGGCGGTACGTCCGCTCTCTTTGTTTGGTTACCGAAAGCAGACCGTCTCCAACCGGCCACAGTCAGCGGTGAGCGTTCCGCCGCCAGCAAGGAGGCAGCGGTGCCTAGGAGGAGGCGCTCCTCAGAAGGCATATTTCAGCGTCACCCGCCCGTTGCGCGGTTCGCCGTAGACGAAGCCCGGGAACCAAACGTTGCCGCTGAAGAAGCGCTTGTCGAACAGGTTGTCGACATTGACTTGCAGCGACAGCGCCTCGTTCAATTCGTAGCGCGCCATGATATTGGCAATCGCATAAGCGGGCTGGCCGATCCGTTCCTCAACGCCGGAGCCGGGATTGACGGCGGTCACAGGGGGGCGGCTTTCCCATTTGACTGCGCCGCCGAGGCTCAGCCCTTCAAGCGTGCCGGCAAAGTCATAACGGGTCGCAAAATTGAACGCCCGGCGCGGCTGGTGCGCGAGCACATGCGCGCCGTCAGCGTCTTTTGCGCTATAGTCGCTCCACCCGGCGCTGACGTCCCATTGCGGGGTGATCTTGCCTACGATTTCCAGCTCATATCCCTTCGCGACGGTTCCCTTCATGCCGCGGTAGGCCTGGATGGGCGTGCCGGGGATCAGGCCGTCGGCAACCGCCAGATTATCTTGCTTGATGCGATAGACCGACGCCGTCGCGAGCAGTTGGCCGTCGAGCAACAAGGCTTTCAGGCCGGCTTCGTAGTTCGTGCCTTCAAGCGGGTCGATCAGATGGTTGTTGCGGTCGCGCAGATCGCCCTGTGGCTTGAAGATATTGGTATAGCTCGCATAGGCGGACAGATTGTCGGTGAGGTTGTAGACCAGTCCGACATAAGGCGTGATCTGCCCCTTGTACGACAGGATGTAGGGCGAGCTGTACAGGCTCTCATGTTCGTTACGCTTGTAATAGCTGAGCCGTCCGCCGCCGATGAGCTTCAGCCCGCCGATCAGGTTGATCCGCGTCGAAGCATACGCCGCGGCCTGCGTTGTGTTGCCGAACCCCGACATGTCGTAGCGGTCGCCCCATTCGGGCTCGGCAAGCCGGCCGTCGAAGCTGTTGAAATCGGCGATCGGGTCGATCTCAACCGGATCGCGGTTGGTCCAGCCGTCGTTGACGCGGCTGGCCATCGCGCCGAACGCGAGATCGTGCCGGCCGCCGAGGAAGGTGAAGCTGCCACTAGTCTGGATGCTGCCATGCCACTGTTCGGGACTGGTCTTGTACCAGTAACCATAGGTGCTAACGCCCGCGCCGGTAACGCTGTCGGGCAGGCCGTCGAGCCACAGCAGCTTCGAATTCTCAAGCCCCTTGTGATAGCCGAGGTCACCGCGAATTTCCCAGTCGCCGCCCAGTTTGTGCTTGAGCGTAGCGAAAGCCGAAATCTCGGTCGTGTTCCAGAGCCCCCAGTCGGTGCCGGTGGTCTTGGACCGTGGCCAGTCGGTGCGCGTGCCGTCGCTGTACCAATAGGGCAACTGTGCCCATAAGATCCCGCCGCGCTCGTCGCGCTGGTAGCTGGCGCCGATCGAAAGGGTGGTGAGGTCGCCCAGATCGGCATCGATCACGCTATAGAGGAGGAGGCCCTTCTTCTTTTCGAGATTGACGAAGCTGTCCTGCGTAAAGGCTTGGGCAACCGCGCGTGCGCGCACCGTGCCCGCTGCATTGAGCGGCGATTGAATGTCGAGGGTGGCGGAGAAGCGGTCCCACGAGCCGACCTCAAGGCTGACGTCGCCTTCAAATTCGCTTGTCGTCGCATGTTTGCGGATCAGGTTGACGACCGCCGACGGGTCGCCGGCGCCCTGCATCAGGCCGGCGGCGCCGCGCACCAGATCGACCCGCTCATATTGCGCGGTGCTGGTCTCGCCAAAGCCGACATTACCATTTTGGAAGGGCGCACCGTCGAGCTGGAAATTCTGGACTTCGAAGCCACGCGCAGTGATCGCGCTGCGTCCGCGATCGATATCCTTCTTGGAAATACCGACGGTGAAGTCGAGTGCCTCGTTGATCGTATTGAACCCCTGATCGCGAATCTGCTGCTGCGTGATGACGCTGATCGTCTGCGGGGTTTCAAGCGGAGAAAGCGGAAGGCCGGTCGCGGCGGTGGGCTGGTCGGTTCGGCCATAGCCCGTCACCACGATAGCGTTTTCCGTGTCCTCTTCGGATGATCCCGACGGCTCGATTTGCTGCGCATGCAGCAGCGCAGGGGCGGAAAGCAGGGCGGACCCCATGAGCATCAGACGAGATGAAAGGCGCATTATTTTCCCTTTGAATGACTTGGGATTCGGACGCGACCGTGCAAACTCCGCGGCCGCCCGCATGAGGCGACCGGCCTTCAGGCTTCCGATATCGGTACGGCTGTCGGGGCGGCCCGAAGGCTAGTTCGCGACAAAAGTGAGCGTCGATACGTGAATGGTCTTGTCGACGGTCTTCCCGCCGAGCGTGCGAGCGCCGCCAACGTCGTGCGAGGTCGAGAGCAGATAGCGCCCGCCGCCGGTCACCGGTACGTCGATCCGGCCCTCACCATCGGCGGCGAAACTCTTCTGCCACCGGTCGGCATTCACAACCGTGACCTTCGCACCCGAAAGCGGTTTGCCCTGCCAAAGCACCCTGAAGCTGTTGCTGTTCGCAGCGATCGGGACGATTTCCAGGTCAAGCTCCTGACGCGTCTCGGCTCGTCCGGCGCGCGCGTAATAAATGACGCCTTCCCATTTGCCACCTTCGCCTTCCCATGGTGCGAAGACATTATCGTCGACGAGGCGGACGTCGCCGCTGCCCGAAATCGCAGCTTCGATATGGTTTGTGCGGCGAACGAGCGGAGCCGATTCACCAAGCAGTTTCGGTGCCTTGAGGTTCGGAAACTCTGGGTCGCCAGCTTCGGGAACGATGTCGGCGGGCTCGCCGAGATAGATGCGTGCCGAGCCGCTCCCGTCGCGTTCCATCCACACCTCATGTGCCATCGCAGGTGACGCGAGGAAGCTGAAGGCCATTAAGGCGGCGATTATTTTGTTCATTTGGCATCCTCTATCTGAAAGCAATTTTGGGTTTGGAACGCTCGATTCTTGCTCGTTCGGGCAGGGCCAAGGTCGGGTGACCTAATACATTGCAGGGTTGCTATTGCGACTCGTTCTCTATAGCCGCCGGCGCCTAGTTAAGACCGAGTCGCAAAAAAGGGAAGCGCCATGAATCTTCGAACAGCCGCCCTCTGCGGGGTAACCGCGCTGGCAATCGCCGCGAATCCGGCGTGGGCGAACGATGGTGCGGCTTTGGCCGTCGGGTCAGATATCGAGTCCGCCGCCGAAATCGATGCAGACGCGGGACAGGATGTGATCGTCGTGACCGGCTATACTGGCACCAAGACGGATACCGCGCTGCTGGAATTGCCGCAGCCGATCAAGGTCATCACCGCCGAGCAATATCAGGCGCAGGGCGCGATCAGCATCAGCGACACGGTGAAATATGCCGCCGGTGTCCTCGCCAATCCTTATGGCCGCGATACCCGCGTCGACGGCTTCAACGTCCGCGGCCTCGATGCGCTGCAGTTCCGCGACGGCATGCGCGACATCTTCTCATATTATGCCTCGATCACCTCGGACCCGTATAATTTCTCTCGCGTCGAGATCGTCCGCGGGCCAGCCTCGGTGCTCTTCGGCCAAGGATCGATCGGCGGCCTCGTCAATCTTGTCAGCAAGACGCCCGACTTCACCACGCGCGGCGAAATAAACCTCGTCTATGGCAGCTTTGATCGCAAGGAAGTGCTCGGCGACGTCAATCTCGCGCTCGCCGACAATCTCGCCGTCCGCTTCGTCGGCCGCGCGCGCGACGCCGACACCTATGTCGATCATGTCCCAGACGACCGCGTTATGTTTGCGCCCTCGATCCGCTGGCAACCGACGCCGGATACCGACATCGTGCTGAGCGGCCTCTATCAGGAGGATGATACCGGATCGACCTCACAATTCCTGCCGATCATCGGCACTTTCAGGCCGAATACGGTTGCTGGCGAGCAGCTCGGCCAATACACGTTCGTCGGCAAAGCGGGTTGGGATCGCTATGCAGGCCGCTCGCTTCAGGGTGGGGCATCGATTACGCAGCGCTTCTCGGACAATGTGAAGCTCAACCTCAAGGCGCGCTATATCGACAGCGACCTTGAATATAATACCCATTATGCCGACAGCTACACCAACCCGCAGGATCCTTTCTCGGTCTACGGCACCGATGGGCGCACCATCGGCCTGATCGCCGACGCCAGCGACGCGCGGATGAATGTCTTCTCGACCGACAACAATCTCCAGTTCAATTTCAACACCGGCACCAATATCGAGCACAAGCTGCTCGTCGGCATCGATTATAGCTGGAACAAGGTCGGCAAGCGCTATGCCGGGGGAGGCGAACTCGTCGACCTTTACGACATCGATTATGATGCGCTGACGACCTATGATCCCACCGGCCCCTTCACCACCGAAAGCCAGAAGCAGCTCGGCGTCTATGTCCAGGACCAGATCCGTTTCTTCGACCGCGTCTCGGTCGTGCTGGGCGCGCGCCGCGACCGCGTCACCGGCTCGTCGGGCCAGAAAGACAATGCCACAACCTTCCGCGCAGGGATCATCGGCGAAATCGGCGCCGGCATCTCGCCGTTCATCAGCTATACTGAAAGCTTCCTGCCGGTCGCCGGCCGCATCGACAATGGCGACGGCACCTTCGGCGATCCCTATCGGCCGCAGACCGGCACGCAATATGAAGCGGGCATCAAATGGCAGCCGACGCCGAACACGCTCGTCACCGCCACTGCGTTCAAGATCAAGGAGCGCAACCGCGTCCTCTATCTCGCCGCCGGCGGTACGACCCAGTCGGGCGAACTGAACACCAAGGGTTTCGAGATCGAGGCCAGTCACACGCTGCCCGGCAATTTCGAGCTGCTCGCCAACTACGGCTATTCGAAGCTCAAGTCGGAAACCAATACCAGTCTCGATTACATGCCGCGTCACACCGCGTCGTTCTGGACCACCAAGACCTTCGGCCTCGTCGATGAAGCGCAGCTGCGCTTGGGCGGCGGCGTCGTCTATAGCGGCAAGAGCGTCTCGACCAGCCCGGTGTGGTCGATCGTTACGCCCTCGCGCACGACGGTCGACGCATTGGCAGAGATCAACTGGAACAACTGGCGCTTCGCAGTCAACGCGACGAACCTGCTCAACAACAAGTATTTTGCCTCCTGCCTCGCGCGCGGCGACTGCTTCGTTGGCGCTCCGCGTAATGTGATGGGAACCATAGGCTATCGATTCTGATCTCGGGCTATTGAGAGTCAGTCGCAATTTTGCGATAGGGGCAGCATGAGCAGGGCAGTCGAAATTTTGCGCGGCTCAGTTTGGCGCGATGTCGCTGCGCGTGCGCTGGCCGCCGTGCCATTGAACTATGCCGTGACCAGTGCGCTGACTATGCTGATCGCGCGGCTTTTGCCCGGCGGCGCCCAGCAGGCATCGGTCGGCGCGACGCTTCTGTCCTTCCTCATCTTCGCGGGCGTTGCGATGACCGCATTCGCCGTGCGCTCGGTGTTGCGGCTGTGGGTTGGCTTGATCACGACCGGCGTCGCCGCAGGGCTTGCCGATTGGTGTCTCATCGCGTGGGGAGGCCGCTTATGAAGAACGGTTTTCGGCAATCGATGGCATGGCTCCACACTTGGACCGGCCTGTTGCTCGGCTGGCTGCTGTTCGCAATCTTCGTCACCGGCACTTCATCCTATTTTCAGGAAGAGATTACCGCATGGATGACGCCCGAGGTGCGCAGCGTTCCGGCGGACGGTCCGAAAAGCTTTGCCGCGGCCACACGCTGGCTCGAGCGCGAAGCGCCGGGCGCCAGCGAATGGTCGGTCTATTCAGCAGGCGAGCGCACTGCGGGCCTGCAACTTTATTGGGTTAACGGTCCCGATGCGCTTGCCGACGCGCCTACCGATGCCCGGCTGGACGGGGCGGGGCGGAAGACGGACGCACGTAAAACGGCAGGTGGGGATTTTCTCTACCGCTTCCATTACAACCTTCATTATATCAACTGGTACTGGGCGCGCTGGATCGTCGGGATCGCCGCAATGGCGATGCTCGTCGCAATCTTCTCCGGCATCGTCACCCACAAGAAGATCATCGCCGACTTCTTCCTGCTTCGTTTGGGGAAGGGCCAGCGGAGTTGGCTCGACGCCCATAATGCGTCGAGCGTGCTCTTCCTGCCGTTCATCCTGATGATCACATACACCGGGCTGGTGAGCCTCGCGACTCACTATATGCCGTGGGGAATCGCCGCCAACTATGCCAGCGAAGAAAAGTTTTTTGAGGCGACTTTCCCTTGGCCAACTCCGGCTGAAAAGGCGGGGGAAGCGCCGCTGACCGCCGTCGCACCGCTGGTCGAGCGCGCCGAGCGGTCATGGGGCGCCGCCGCCGGAAGTATCCGGATTCTCAACCCAGGCGACCGGACGGCGCAGGTCATCGTGTCGACGGCGCCCGACGCGAGCCTGTCGGTCCGACCGCGGTCGCTTACGTTCGACGGTGTGAGCGGGAAGCTGGTTTCGGCGCACAATCCGTCGGGCGCCGCGACGGCGACCGAAGGCACGATGATCGGACTGCACGCAGGCCGGTTCGCCAGCGGTGTGCTGCGAACCCTCTATTTCCTCTCGGGCGTTGCTGGCTGCGTCATGGTCGCCTCAGGTCTCATCCTGTGGACGGTAAAGCGCCGCGCCAAATTGCCCGATCCAGGTCGCCCGCATTTCGGTTTTCTAGTCGTTGAAAAGCTAAATATCGGCACGATTGCCGGGCTGCCCTTCGCAATGGCGGTCTATTTCCTCGCCAACCGCTTCTTGCCGCTTGAAGGCGAGGGGCGGAGCGACCGAGAAATCTCGGCGTTTTTCATAGCGTGGGGCGCGGTTTTCATTTGGTCGGCGGCTCGACCGTCGCGGCGTGCGTGGATTGAGACGCTCGCGCTGACAGCCGCGTCCTTCGCCTCGATCCCGATCGTAAACGCGCTCACGACCGATCGTTCTCTGGTTGCCAGCCTGGTCGGCAGGGACTGGGTCTTTGCGGGCTTCGATATGACTATGCTCGTCGTTGCCGCCGCCTTCGGTTGGGCAGCTTCGAAGGCACTGCGTCAACCGACGGGCCTGAGAATGACGAGAGGCAAACCTCCGACAAGATCGCCCGCGACGGAGGTCGCATGACCCATCTGCTTCTCCTGTTCCTTGCGACCTTGGGTTTCGGCCTGCTTTGCCTTTCACGCGAGCGGCACCAACGCGATTTGATAGACCGCAAGCTCGCCAAGAAAACCATGAAATATGCGCGGTGGATCGGAGCCTCGCTCCTTGCTCTTGCATTTCTGCTCGCCGGCAACCGCTTGGGATGGGCCGTCGGCACGCTTGAATGGTTGGGTCTGTCGAGCAGCGGGGCGCTGATGACGATGATCATCCTTTCGCGCCGATCAAGACGCGTTTCGTCGCGGCGCTGACGGAACCGACGAAGCCTGAGTTTATTTCAGTCCCTGTCGTCCGCTATTGTCGATCCTTGAGTGAAAGCTGGCCGGCCATAAGCCTATGCAGCATTCCGACGAATCTTAAGGTGTACGACGAAGCCGAACGACTTGCGATGATGTTCGAACAGGCTGTCCATACCGGACCATTCCTAGCGATGGCGCGGTGAATGCTCAGGCACGAGTGAATTGCGCTTAGACCGCGCTCATTCGGCATTGTACATCGCGGGTTATAGTTGGATGCACTCGACCGCGCCTTTGATCCGGATTAGCCGAGAGCCGCTCCAAATCAATCTCCGGCCATCTACCGGGCCTTTGATGGCAGCTCAGGCTCATTTCTCGCTAACAGCTGCCAGTCTGCCGTCGGCCAGAAGGGGCCAAGTCATCGAAACCTCTTGAACGCGTACGGGCTTAAAACTCGGCCTGGTTCAAGAAGATCGCCTCGAGATAGTCATTCCACAACCGCAAGGCCTCGATCTTTTCGGGCTTCCAATCGTGGCGTTGATAAATGCCCGCCACCCCGGCCCGCGAGCCGCCAACATGGTTTAATATTGCTTCAGTGACCTCGAACCGGACACCCAGCCGTTGAAATCCGGTTGCGACAGTTCGGCGCAGATCGTGCAGGCGCCAAGGGGCAATCGGGTTGCTGCCGTCACCCTCGATCAGGCTGTCGAGCTTGAGCTTGCCTTTAGCGAATCCTGAGAAAGCGGCGCCGGATGAGGTCGCGAATGTTCGTCCGCGTTTCGGCCAGTTTTCTCCGCCTGCTATCTTGTCGCACTCCGCTATCGCGAGATCATTGAGGGGAATGTAGTTGGGCTCGCCATTCTTGGTTCGCTCACCGGGTAACGTCCACATCCGCGCTTTGCGATCAAGCTCAGCCCAACTGAGCCCCGACACTTCCTCGCGGCGTTGTCCGGTTGCTATCAGCAGGCGGACAATAGGCCCGAAACACGGATGCGCTTGTGGAGCCGCATTCCATATGCGCGGCAATTCCGAGTCACTTAACCAACGATCTCGCGGTTTGACCGCTTTTGGCGTCTCCATTCCTTCCATCGGGCTGATTAGGATGTCGCCGCGACTGACCGCCCAACGAAAGAGACGTCGCGCAACCGCAAATACGTTACGTCGGTTGGCAATCTGCTCTTTTGGAATCTGATCCATCGCAATGACGATGTCGAACCGTACAATCTGTGGCAGCGCCTTGTTGCCAAGCGCTGGAATGAGATGAAGTCGAAGCGAGCGTTCAACTAACGTCCGCCAGCCTTTACCTGTGCATGATTGTGCAAAGCGACTGGCGTAGGCCGCAAATGGTAGCTCGACTGCTTCCCGCCGTCGTTGCTTCTCCAGGTCGACTGGATTGCGGCGCTGCCGGACAAGAGTGCAAATCCGCACTGCCTCCATTCGAGCTGTTGCCGCGGTCCATGGCGAACCGTGGCGGCCGATCGTGTAGCGTTGGGTCTTCGCTTCCCGGCCACCCATTCGGTATTGGAAGATGTAGCTCTTCGCGCCCGACGGCGTGACCCTCACGCCAAAGCCTTTGAGTTCGTCGTCCCAAAGGAACGACGCCGCCGATTCGGCCTGAAGGCGGTCGACCGTTTCCTTGCTGATTCTGCCTGTCGCCATGTGTTACCTCAGCCGTGATCTTACAATCACTCGGAAATCACCATAGCGGAAATGGTGGCGCGCAACAACGTACGATTGTCGCATAAGCAATTATAAATAAGCCGAAAATTCTACGTTATCGTATCCCTATTTACGCTTCCAGCGAAAATACCAGACCTCATGCCCCTGCGTGCGCGCCTTGGCTTCATAGCGGGTTTCGGGCCAGCCGCCGGGGCGGACGAGAAAATCCTGTGAATCCTTGGCCAGCCATTCGAACTGATGACGGTGGCGACGCATCACCATCAGCGCGTGCGCGACATAGATGGGATGATCGGTTCCGAAACGAAATTCGCCGCCGGGCTTGAGCTTGGCCGCGATCAGGTCGAGCGGACCGTCGTTCATCATCCGCCGCTTGGCATGGCGCGCCTTGGGCCAGGGATCGGGGTGGAGCAGATAGGCGAAGCTGAGCGCGCCGTCGGGAATGCGGCGTAGCACCTCCAGCGCATCGCCATGATGGATGCGGACATTGCCGAGCGGCAAGCGCTCGCCCCCCTTTTTAGCGAGATGGGGATCGCCGGCGACGTGGACCAGCGCCTGTGCAACGCCGTTGATAAAGGGTTCGGCGCCGATGAAGCCATGATCGGGCAGCATGTCGGCGCGGCCGGCCATATGCTCGCCGCCGCCGAAGCCAATCTCGAAATGCAGGGGGCGGTCGTAACCGAAGAGTGCCTCGGCGGTGACGTCGCCTTCATCGGGCACGGCGATCTGCGGCAGCAGATTGTCGATGAGATCCTGTTGACCCGCGCGCAGGGGCTTGCCCTTCGAACGGCCGTACAGGCGGTTGATCGTCGTGGGGTCGCCGGGTTTATGTGCAGTCATGCGGCGGGCATTAGCCGCGAGGCCGGGCGGCGGCAACCCGCCACCCGGCCTGATGCAGCATCAAATCTGCCTCAGGTGGCGAGTGCGGCCTTCAACTGATCGACCAGATCGGTGCGCTCCCACGGGAAAGCCTCGCCGGTCGCCGTGCGGCCGAAATGGCCATAGGCTGCGGTCTGCTTGTAGATCGGTTTGTTGAGGCCGAGGTGGGTACGGATGCCCTTCGGCGTCAGGCGCACGAGCTGTGGAATCGCGGCCTCCAGCTTGCCTTCGTCGACATTGCCCGTGCCGTGCAGATCGACATAGATCGACAGTGGCTCGGCGACGCCGATGGCATAGCTGAGCTGGATCGTGCAGCGGCGCGCGAGGCCCGCAGCGACGATATTCTTGGCGAGGTAGCGCGTGATATAGGCGGCCGAACGATCGACCTTCGTCGGGTCCTTGCCGCTGAATGCGCCGCCGCCGTGCGGGCTTGCGCCGCCATAGGTGTCGACGATGATCTTGCGGCCGGTCAGGCCGGCGTCGCCGTCGGGACCACCGATTTCGAAACGGCCTGTCGGGTTGATGTGATAGACGGTGTTCGCGGTCAGCAGTTCGGCGGGCAGAACGTCGGCGATCACGCGCAGCACATAGTTGCGCAGCTCGAGATATCTCGCTTCGTCGCCTTCGCCATTGTGGAAGAAATAACCCGGTGCATGCTGGGTCGATACGACGATCGCGGTTGCCTCGACCGGGCGTTCGTTGGCGTAGCGCAGCGTGACCTGGCTTTTGGTGTCAGGCTCGAGGAAAGGCGCGTTGCCCGCCTTGCGGTCGGCCGCCATGCGTTCGAGGATCTTGTGGCTGTAGTCGAGCGTAGCGGGCATCAGATCAGGGGTCTCGTCCGACGCATAGCCGAACATGATGCCCTGATCGCCGGCGCCTTCGTCCTTGTCGCCGCTTTCATCGACGCCCTGCGCGATATGCGCCGACTGGGCGTGGAGATTATTCTCGAAGCGGAAGGTTTCCCAGTGAAAGCCGTCCTGTTCATAGCCGATTTCGCGAACGGTGTTTCGCACCGTGGCTTCGATTTCCTCCAGCGCGCCGGGCGCCCACTCGCCGTTCTCGAACACGCCCTTGCAGCGGATTTCGCCGGCGAGGACGACAAGCTGGGTGGTGGTCAGCGTCTCGCACGCGATGCGGGCTTCGGGGTCCTTCGACAGAAACAGGTCGACGATCGAATCGCTGATCTGGTCGGCCACCTTGTCGGGGTGTCCTTCGGACACGCTTTCGGAGGTGAAGAGGAAGCTGTTGCGCATAGAGAGCCTTTTGTGAACCGATATAAAGGAAGCTTTATGTGACCGGGCTGTTAGCGTCCGCGCCGCCGAAAGGCAATGCCCAGCGCGAGCAACAGCAACGCAAATCCGACGGGCAGCATGTTGCCGAAGCGGGCGAACAATGTCGGAGCATGCGGCGGCGGCAAGCTGGTGTCGATCCGCCCGGCCTGATGCATCGGCAGCGATTTGAGTATATGGCCGTCGGCGTCGATCACCGCGCTGATCCCGGTGGGGGTCGCGCGCACGACGGGCAGGCCTTCCTCGATCGCGCGCAATCGCGCCTGCGCCAGATGCTGCGGCGGGCCCCACGCGCCGAACCAGGCATCGTTCGACGGGTTGAAGATGAAATCGGGGCGGTTCGCGCGGTCGACGACCTGACCCGAAAAGATGATTTCGTAACAGATTTGCAGGCCTATCCGGCCGAATGCGCCGAGGTCGAGCGTAAGCGGTCCCGGGCCCGGCCAGAAATCGATATCCCCGGGCGCGAGGCGCGACAGGCCGAGTGCCGAGAGCAGGGGGCGCATCGGCAGATATTCACCATAGGGAACAAGATGCGCCTTGTCGTAGCGGGGGCCGAGCGTGCCGTCGGGATGGACGGTCATCGCTGCATTCCGCGCGCCGACGACGTCGCCCGTCTTGTCAAGTTCGAGCTTCAGCGCGCCGAGCAGCATGAGGTCGCCCGGATTCATCAGATCGGTCAGTCGCCCGCGCGCCTCGGCGGGTGAGCGGTCGTAATAGACCGAGGGGTAGCCGGTTTCGAGATAGTCGGGGATCGCCGCCTCGGGCCACAGAATCAGGCGCGGCTTGTCGTTTTTGGACTTCGTGAGCCGCGCGAGTTTCGCGAAATTGGCGTCGGCTTTTGCGCCGACCCATTTGTCCTGTTGTCCGACATTGGGCTGAACGATGGTGATCGCAGTTCGGTCATCCGCGGGCCCTTTGTTCCGGACGGCGGCATCGACATTGTCGCCCAATTGCACCAGCGATGCGGCGCCCCATGCGACGAACAGCGTGCCGAAAAGGGCGAGGGCGGCGGCGCGGCGGCGATAGCAGGCGAGCAGCAGAATGGCGGCCGCGATGAAGACGAGGCCGCTGGTGCCATAGGTTCCGATCCAGCGCGACGGCGCCGCGAACCAGGGCACCGCGATCACGCTCAGGGGATTCCATGCAAAGCCGGTGAAAAGCCAGCTGCGCAGCCATTCGGTCAGCGTCCATAGTGCAGCAAAGGTCAGGGCGAAGGAAAGGGTCGCGTTGGCAAGGGCAGGGGCCCTCGGCGTCATGCCGCCGGCGGCCACTGCCTTCACAGGTTTGACGAATTTGGCCACCGCCCACGTACCCCATGCGGCGAGCGCCGGGTAAAGGGCGAGAAACAGCGACAGGAGCACGACCGCGATCCAGCCGAGCCATGCCGGCATCGCCGCCTGATAGGTGAAGGCGGTCGCGATCCAGCTTAACCCTGCCGCGAAATGGCCGACCCCGAACGCCCAGCCGGTGCCGAAAGCGCGCCAGCCGCGCGGGGCGCGTACCACCAGCGCCATCCAGCCGGCAAACGCAAGCAAGGTCAGCGGCCAGAGGTGGAGCGGCGCGAAGCCGGTCGCCGAGACGAGGCCCAGGGCGAGGGCCAACAGCTTTGGCCAGCGGTCGGCGAAAGCGGCGATGCGGGAGGAGTTCGCGGTCACGGGCGATGCTTTAGCCGGGCGTTCTTCCGCTCACTAGAGCATATATTTCATACGGATCGTCTGATGCGTATCGCCTGCCACCGCAAAGCTCGCCGATTTGAAGCTGGGCGGACCGACGGTGATCGTCGGATTGCGCGAAAAGCCGAAGCCCTCCTTGGGTAGGAAGATCGCGACGTCCATCTTGTTGTTGCTGTTTTCATCATGAACGACGGCGATCGCATAAGTCCCGGTTGCGGGCGCGGCGATCCTGAAATTTCCCGCATTTTCGGCCTTTACCGCCATCCGCACCGACGTCTTGTCCTTGCTGCAATCGGGAAAGGCCCTGGGGTTGGTGGTCAGGCACACCAGCAGCTGGCCCTTCATGTTGCGCAGCCCGGTGACGCTGACTTCAACCTTCGGCGGCGGGGTGTTCGCGGTCAGCAGCGGCAAAGCGGCCAAGGCCCAGATCGGTGCCGCACGCTTTGTCCCAGAAACGGAAATAGAGCCCATAATTCCCTCGGTAAGCGGCGTGATGCTGCTGATGGTGCGTTGCGGTTATCAGCCAGCGGCCCGCTGGTCCATGGACCAGCGCACGCGGAAACATTTCCCACCCCATATGATTGCCAACCCCCATGATGGTCATGATCGTGAGGATAAGGCCGAGCATCGCGACATGGATCGGGATCAGGAAGACAAGTGCGGGGATGACGACGGCGCCGGTCACCGCCTCGACGGGATGGAAACTCATCGCCGCCCATGCGGTCGGCGGGCGGCTGTCGTGATGGACCGCGTGCGCGATGCGAAACAGCGCGGGACGGTGCATCCAGCGATGCGTCCAGTAAAACCACGTGTCGTGGATGAGCAGATAAGCGAAGAGGCTGACCGGCAGATACCAGATCGGAAAGGCATCGAGGTCGGTATAGATGCGCGTCCAGCCATGTTTTTGCCATCCCCAGGCGACGATGCCTGCGGGGACGCCATAGATGGCGGCGCTCGCGAGGCTCCATCCGATCTCGCGCCGCATCTGCGGTTCGAGTCCGCGATAAAGGCCGGGGTGCTTCATTTTTGTAGCAAACGCAAAGGCGCCGCTGCTGATCAGATAACGCACGCCGACAATGGCGGTCATCGCGAGCGTCGAGAAAAGCAAAGCGGCCATGCACGAAGCGATAGCGGTTGCGCGTTCGCGCGGCTAGGGCTGGTGCATGGCCGTGCCCGACCTTTTACCCTGCGATATAGCGATTGTCGGTGGCGGACTGGCCGGCGGGCTTGCTGCGCTGGCCTTTGCGGCGAAGCGACCCGACCTCGATGTGCGGCTGGTCGAACCCGGCCCGATCGGCGGAAATCATATCTGGTCCTTCTTCGACAGCGACATCGCCCGCGGCGACCGCTGGCTGGTCGCGCCGCTCGTCCGGCATCATTGGGGCGAATATGATGTCGCCTTCCCCGGGCATCGCCGCACGCTGAAGATGGGTTACAAAAGCATCACCGGCGAAGCGCTCTCGGCTGCGGTTGCTGCGGCGCTGCCGGCCGAACATATCATCGCCGACCGCGCGAAACATGTCGCGCCCGATCATGTGTTGCTCGCGCGCGGCGGGCGGCTGTCGGCAAGGCACGTCATCGATGCGCGCGGGGCGGCCAAATTTCCGACGCTCGATTGCGGCTGGCAGAAATTTGTCGGGCAGGCGTTGACGGTCAGCGGCGGGCACGGTGTTGCGCATCCGACCGTCATGGATGCGACTGTCGAACAGCTGGACGGTTATCGCTTCGTCTATCTGCTCCCGCTCGATGCCGAGACATTGTTCGTCGAGGATACATATTACAGCGACGACGCCGATCTGGACGTCGCGGCGGTTCGCGAGCGGATCGCGGCCTATGCGGCCGCGCGCAATTGGAACGTCGCGGCGGTGACGCGCGAGGAGACGGGGGTGCTGCCGGTGGTGATGGCGGGCGATTTCGACCGCCTGTGGCCCCCCTCTGACCGCACCGCGCGGATCGGAACACGCGCCGGGGCCTTTCATGCGACGACCGGCTATTCGCTGCCCGACGCGGTGCGGACGGCTTCGGCATTGCCTGCCCTCGCTGGGCGCGCCGATCTGGCTGCGGCGTTGCGCGATCGCGCGGCGGCCGGGTGGCGGCGTCAGCGTTTCTATCGTATGCTGGGCGCCATGCTGTTCCGCGCCGCCGAACCCGCAGAGCGGTATCGCATTTTTGCGCGCTTCTATCGCCTGTCTTCCGGGCTGATCGCGCGCTTCTATGCCGGACGATCGACACGCGGCGACACATTGCGCATCCTGACGGGCAGGCCGCCGGTGCGGGTCGGCCGTGCGATTGCGGCGCTTTCGAAATTCGACTGGAAATGAGTCGCAGCGCGATTGTTATCGGCGCCGGCTTCGGCGGCCTCGCGCTGGCGATCCGGTTGCAGTCGGCGGGCGTCGCGACGACGATCGTCGAGGCGCGCGACCAGCCCGGCGGACGGGCCTATCATTGGAAGCGGGACGGTTTCACCTTCGACGCCGGGCCGACGGTGATCACCGATCCGCCGTGCCTGGAGGAGCTGTGGGCGCTCAGCGGGCAGGACATGGCCGCCGATGTCGATCTGGTCCCGGTCATGCCCTTTTACCGGCTCAACTGGCCCGACGGGACGAATTTCGATTATTCGAACGACGAAGCGGCGCTGCGCGCGGAGATTGCGAAACTTCATCCCGCCGACGTCGCGGGGTACGACCGCTTCCTCGAATATTCCAAGGGCGTATATGAACAGGGCTATGTGAAGCTGGGGGCCGTCGCCTTTCTGGATTTTACGTCGATGATCCGGGCTGCACCGGCGCTGATGAAATATCAGGCGTGGCGCAGCGTCTATTCGGTCGTGTCCTCCTATGTAGCCGATGAACGGCTGCGGCAGGCGCTGTCCTTCCACAGCCTGCTCGTTGGCGGCAATCCGATGACGACGAGCGCAATTTATGCGCTGATCCACACGATCGAGAAGGACGGCGGCGTCTGGTTCGCGCGCGGTGGCACCAATGCGCTGGTTACGGGCATGACGGCGCTGTTCGAACGGCTTGGCGGGACGCTGCGCCTCGGCGATTCGGTGACGAAAATCGAAACGGCGGGGGATCGGGCGACCGGGGTCACGACGGCGAACGGGTGGCAGGGCGATGCCGACATGGTCGCGTGCAACGGCGACCTGATGCACAGTTACAAGGCGCTGCTCGCCGAGCATCCGCGCGGCAGGAAGGTCGCAAAAAGCCTGGCGCGCAAGCGCTGGTCGCCGTCGCTGTTCGTCGTCCATTTCGGGGTGAAGGGCGATTATCCCGACATCGCGCACCACAGCATATTATTCGGTCCGCGCTACAAGGGCCTGCTCGACGATATCTACCGGAACGGCGTCGTGCCCGATGATTTCTCGCTCTATCTCCACCATCCGAGTGCGACCGACCCCGCGATGGCGCCGCCGGGCCATGCGGGCTTCTATGCGCTCGCACCGGTCGCGCATCTGGGCAAGGCGCAGGCCGATTGGGATGGCGCATTCGGCGCGCAATTCGCCGATGCGATACTGGAAGAGGTCGAGCGGCGCGTTTTGCCTGGGCTTCGCGGGAAGCTGGTCGCCCGTTTCCACTATACCCCCGCCGATTTTGGCCGCGACCTGTCGGCGCATCTGGGCAGCGCGTTCAGCCTTGAACCGCTATTGTGGCAGAGCGCGTGGTTTCGCGCGCATAATCGCGACGATGTGATCGACAATCTCTATTTCGTCGGCGCGGGGACGCATCCGGGGGCGGGTATTCCGGGCGTTGTCGGCAGCGCGAAGGCCACGGCGGCGTTGATGCTGGAAGCGGCCGACTGATTGATTCGGGCCGTTTCGGGTGAAGCCGCGAAAGCCATTGGGTGGCGAATTGGCGCAGCATGTCTCGACTTCGCGCGACACGAACGGGTAAGGGAGGCTTTATGAAACGTCTTGCCGTCTATTGCGGGTCCGCGACCCCTGCCGATCCGATCTATATGGAAACCGCGCGCCACGTTGGCCGCACGCTGGCCGAACGCGGGATCGGCGTCGTCTATGGCGGCGGCCGGTTGGGACTGATGGGCGCGGTCGCCGACAGCGCATTGGAAGTCGGCGGCGAAGTCATCGGGGTGATACCCGACGCGCTCGTCGGGACCGAGGTCGCGCATCGCGGCTGCACCGAACTTCATGTCGTGTCGGGAATGCACGAGCGCAAGCGCATGTTCACCGACCTGTCGGACGGCTTCCTGACCATCCCCGGAGGGGTCGGGACGATGGATGAGTTGTGGGAAGCGATCAGCTGGGCACAGCTTGGCTATCATGCGAAGCCCGTCGGATTGCTCAACGCCGCCGGTTTCTACAATGATCTCATCGCCTTCAACCGCAAGATGATCGACGTCGGTTTCATTCGCCCCGCACACGCCGGCATCATGGTCGTCGATGCCGGGATCGACGAGTTGCTCGACAAGATGGCGGCCTATGAACCGCACGCCCCCATTTTCGCGATGAAGGCCGACGATCTGTAATGACGGGGGAGGGTGTCTATGATGCGCATGCCCTCCATGGTTTCGCGCACGACAGCATCGCGCGCGGATCCAAAAGTTTCGCACTGGCGAGCCAGTTGTTCGATCGCATCACGCGCGAACGCGTATGGCTCCTCTATGCCTGGTGCCGTGCCGCCGACGACCTGACCGATGGACAGGACCATGGCGGGACGATGCGCGAGGGGCATGATGCAAGCGTCGCGCTGGAGCGCATCCGGTCATTGACCGATGCGGCCTTCGCAGGGCGACCGACGGGCGAGGCGGCGTTCGACGCGCTTGGTATGTTGCTGACCGACGTCGCCATTCCGCGCGCGGTGATCGACGATATTATCGCGGGCTTCGCGCTCGATGCCGACGACTGGCGCCCGCGCAGCGAGGCCGACCTGCTGCGTTATTCCTATCATGTCGCGGGAGCGGTCGGGGTCGCGATGGCGCTGGTGATGGGGGTGGACCCGGCCGACGAGACGACGCTCGACCGCGCGTCGGACCTTGGTATCGCCTTCCAGCTTGCCAATATCGCACGCGATGTGGCCGAGGATGCCGCCGCCGACCGCTGTTATCTGCCGGTCGAATGGATGGTCGAACTCGATATCCCGCCGGGGCAGCACATGCATCCGGCATTTCGTTCGCGCTTGTCGGTGATGGCAAAATGGCTGTCCGAAATGGCTGAGGAATATGAAGCGTCGGCGCGCTGGGGCGCGCGCAAGCTTCCGCCGCGCAGCCGCTGGGCGGTGCTCGCGGCGACGGGCATCTATGGCGATATCGCGCGCGAGGTGCGTGCGCGGGGCGACCATGCGTGGGATCACCGTGCCGGCACGTCGCGGATGAGCAAGCTCGGCTGGGTCGCGCGCGCCGGCTGGTCGGTGCTGCGCCGCCCGCCGCAGCGGCGGATCAGCCGCGAGGGATTGTGGGTGCGGCCAAGGTACGTCGAACCGGGCGACGGGGCCGATACATGAGCGAACTCGAGTGGGCCGCCGCCGCGCTGGTGCTGGTCAATGTTGCGCTCGTCGCGCGGCGCAGCGTCTGGAATTATCCCTTCGCGCTTGTCGCGGTCAGCCTCTACGCGATCGTATTTTACGAGGCGCGGCTCTACAGCGACATGCTGCTTCAGGGCTTTTTTTTCGCGCTCAATCTTTATGGCTGGACCAACTGGCAGCGCGCGCGCGCCGACAGCGGCGTCCCCGTCGGATGGATGACGGCCCGCGATCGCTCGCTATGGGCGTGCGCGACCATCGCGGCGTGGCTGGCGTGGAGCTTTGGCATGCATCGCTTCACCGACGCGGCGGCGCCATGGGCCGATGGCGCGATCGCGATGGCAAGCATCGCCGCGCAATGGCTGCTTGCGCGCCGGCGGGTCGAAAGCTGGTGGCTGTGGATCCTCGTCGACCTGATCGCCGTTCCGCTGTTCGCCTGGCGCGGGCTTTATGCGACGAGCGCGGTTTATGTGCTGCTGCTCGGCATTTCGATCGCCGGGCTGATCGAGTGGCGGCGCGCGGCGTCGCGCGTCGAGGCGCTGCGGGAAGGGCTGGCGGCATGACGCGCCATATCTGTCTTCACGGTGCCGAAAGCACGGGCAAGTCGGCGCTGACGCCGCGGATCGCCGCGCGATTGGGCGGACTGGTCGTCCCGGAATATGGCCGCGCCTATTGCGAGGCGCATGGCACCGACCTCGAAGCCGACGACCTGCGCGCGATCTTCCGCGGCCATGTCGCGGCGACGCAGATGGCCTTGGCGCGCAGGCCGGCGTGGCTGATTTCGGACACCGACCCGCTGATGACGCAGGCGTGGGCGGTGATGCTGCTCGGCCAGCGCCTGCCGGAGATCGAGGCGTGGGGCGACGTCGCCGACCTGTATCTGGTCCCGGCGATGGACTTGCCATGGGAAGAGGACGGGACGCGGCTGTTCGGCAGCGATCTTGCGCGGCGCCAGTTCATGGACGTCGCAATCGGCGAGCTCGAGCGCCGCAAACTGCGCTGGGCGTGGGTCGAGGGCGAAGGCGACGCGCGCCTTGCGAGCGCGCTTGCGGCGATTCAGGCGGCCGACTTCACCGAATAGGCGTCGCGCAATTCGCGCTTCAGCACCTTGCCGATCGGGCTGCGCGGCAATTCGCCAA
Source organism: Sphingopyxis selenitireducens (assembly GCF_051550705.1). Classification (NCBI taxonomy): domain Bacteria; kingdom Pseudomonadati; phylum Pseudomonadota; class Alphaproteobacteria; order Sphingomonadales; family Sphingopyxidaceae; genus Sphingopyxis; species Sphingopyxis selenitireducens. The sequence goes on along the minus strand of NZ_JBPULG010000006.1, from coordinate 68,790 downwards.
CCACGGTAATCGCGCTCAGCCGCTGCGTCTTGCCGACCTTGGCATTGCAGTCCGCACGCACGGCCTCGGCATCGGCGCCATCCTTCAGCACGACGAACGCGACGGGGGTTTCGCCCCATTCATCGCTCGGCATGCCGACGACCGCCGCTTCGACCACGCGCGCGTCGGCCAGCAATATGCCCTCCAGATCGCTGGGGTAGATGTTGAAGCCGCCGGAAATGATCATGTCCTTGGCGCGGTCCATCAGGGTCAGAAAGCCGTCCGCGTCGATGCGGCCGATGTCGCCGTGGCGATAGAAGAGATTCCCGTCGCCATCGTACCAGTGCATCGCCTTGGTCGCGTCGGGGCGGTTGTTATAACCCGTCATCATGGCGGGTGAGCGGCCGACGATTTCGCCGACCTCGCCCTGCGGCAATTCCTTGCCGTCTTCGTCGATCACCTTGGCGACATGGCCGGGCGCGGGCTTGCCGACGGTGTGGAGCCGGTCGGGAAAATGATGCGCCTCGAGGATGAAGGTCGCGCCGCCCTCGGTCAGGCCATAGATTTCGACGAGCCCGCCCGGCCAGCGCGCGAGCACATCGGCCTTGAGCGACGCGGCAAAGGGCGCCGAGGTGCAATATTTCACGACGAAGCTGGTGAGGTCGAAGTCGCCGAAATCCTCCAGCGCCATGATGCGGCGATATTGGACCGGGACCAGCATCGTATTGGTCGCGCGTTCGCGCTGCGCCAGTTCGAGGAAGCCGCGCGCGTCGAATTTCTTCATCAGCACGACCTGCCCACCCGATCCGAGCGTGGGCAGGAAACTGGCCATCGTCGTGTTCGAATAAAGCGGGGTCGAGAGGATCGTCACGGCTTTGGGGCCATAGGCGGGGGCGCCGCGAAGAATATGTTGCCAGCGCATCGCGTGGCTGTGGACGATGCCCTTCGGCGTACCCGTCGTGCCCGATGAATAGATGATGTTGAAGCCGTCGAGCGGATCGATCGTGACGGGAGCCGGGGTGCTGCCCTCGGGTGCGATCCACCCGTCGAGCGGGGTTCCGGCGTCGCTGCCGTCGATTGCGATGCGATCGGGTTCGGTGACATTCTGCCCGGCAATGCTCGCGGCGGCGCCCGCGTCGAGGAACAGGTGGCGCGCGCCGGTGTCGGCGATCATCGCCGCCATTTGTTCGCCCGTCGCGCTGTTGGTGATCAGGCCTGCGACTCCGCCGGCGCGCAGTGTGGCGAGGATGACCGCCATCTGCTCGACGCTGTTCAGTCCGGCGACGGCGGTGCGATCGCCCTTTTGAAAGCCATCTTGCTGCAATCGTGCTGCAATCCGGTCCATAAGCATGTCCAGTTCGGACCAGCTCAACCGCCGTTCGGCGTCCGCCGCGGCGATGTCGGCGGGGCGTTCGCGGGCGTAAGCGCGGATCAGGTCGGGCAGGGTGGCGAAGTCGCTGTCGAGCATTTCGATACTGGTCATGGCCAAAACGTAGCACAGGCGCGCCGGGGCGCAATGGCGGCCGCGCCAGGATCGAGTGCAATTTCGTCTGCCTCATGCTGATGATGGAGAAGGGGCAGGGCTGTGTTTTGCGCGCGCACCCGTCTTGACCAACAGTTTCAACTCGCTACTCATCTGCGGCACAACGAAAACAACTTCCCCGGAGATGATGGCCCGATGCACCCTTCTGTTTACGCCCGCAGTACCCCTGACAAGCCCGCGATCATCGTCGCCGAAACGGGCGAAGCGATCAGCTATGGCGAGTTGGAGGGGGCATCGAATCGCGCCGCTCAGCTGTTTCGCAAACATGGGCTGGGGCATGAAGATGTCGTCGCCTTCATGCTCGAAAACACCCCGCATTATTATGCGCTGACTTGGGGCGCACAACGCGCCGGGCTGCGTTATGTCTGCATTTCGTCGCGGCTGACGCAGGACGAGACCGATTATATTCTGGAAAATTCCGGGGCGAAAATCCTGATCGTCTCCGCCAGCCTGGCCCCGGCCGCGCTGCAACTGACCACGCAGATCGAACGCTTCTCGATGGGCGGCGATATCCCCGGCTGGCCGAAGATCGAGGACGCGCTGGCCGAAATGCCTGCGACACCGATCGCCGACGAACGTGCCGGGGTCGATATGCTCTATTCGTCGGGGACCACCGGGCGGCCCAAGGGCGTGCGCGTGCCGCTGCCTGAAGATCCCGCGATCGATGCACCGAACAGCCTGGTCATGCTGGCCTCGGCCGCGTTCGGTATCAACGCCGATAGCGTCTATCTGTCGCCGGCACCGCTCTATCACGCCGCACCGCTGCGCTGGTCGATGACCATCCATCGGTTGGGCGGAACGGTTGTTCTGATGAAGAAATTCGATCCCGAGGCCGCGCTCGCCACGATCGAACGCTTTGGCTGCAACAGCGCCCAGTTCGTGCCGACCCATTTCGTCCGCATGCTCAAACTGCCCGATGACGTCCGCGCCAAATATGACGTGTCGACGATGAAGGGCGCGATCCATGCCGCGGCGCCGTGCCCGGTGCCGGTGAAACAGGCGATGATCGACTGGTGGGGGCCGGTGCTGCTCGAATATTATGCCGGGTCCGAAGGCAATGGCATGACCTTTGCCACCAGTCCCGACTGGCTGGCGCACAAGGGTACGGTGGGACGCGCGATCAGCGGCGTGCTGCACATTGTCGGCGACGACAATGAAACCGAGCTGCCGGCGCGTCAGGAAGGCGCGGTATTCTTTGAGAGCGAACAGCTTTTCGAATATCATGGCGACCCCGAAAAAACCGCGTCGAGCCGCAATGCCAAGGGCTGGTCGACGCTGGGTGATGTGGGCTGGGTCGATGAAGAGGGTTTCCTCTATCTCACCGACCGCAAGAGCTTCATGATCATTTCGGGTGGGGTGAATATCTATCCGCAGGAGATTGAAAATCACCTCGTCACCCATCCCAAGGTCGCCGACGTCGCTGTGATCGGCGGTCCGCACGAAGAAATGGGCGAGGAAGTGATCGCGGTCGTCCAGCCCGCCGACATGGCCGATGCGACCGACGCGCTGCGCGACGAACTGATCGCCTATGCGCGCGAGAAGCTGTCGGGAGTGAAAATTCCGCGGCGGATCGACTTCCTCGAAGCCCTGCCGCGCCACGACACGGGCAAGCTATACAAGCGCCTGCTGCGGGATCAATATTGGAAGCCGGCGAATTGACCGCGCGAGTCGGCGACGGATCGACAGCCCGTCGCCCTGACGTTGGAGGGATGTTCATGAACAAGGCAATGATGACGGCGGCGATCATGCTCGCCGTGGGATTGGCGGGCTGCGGCAAAAAAGACGCCCCGCCGGCCGAAGACAAAGTGTCGGTCGATACGATGGCGGCGCCCGCCGCGCCCGTCACGCCAGCGGCGATTCCGATCGATCCCGCGAAGCCCAATGCCTGCGACCGGCTGGGCGACGTCAAGCTGGCGGCGGCGATCGACAAGGCGACGAACACGTTGAAGGTCAGCGGCACTGCCAATGCGCCGCAACTCGGTTATGCCGTTGCGCTTCAGGCGGGACCGCTGGACAAGATGAATCCGCCGAATCAGGTCGTTCTGCTGCGTGCCAATGCACCGGCCGCGGGGGGCGCCGCGGTGGAGCCGGTTCCGCTCAGCCTCGATATCGCGAACGCACAGCCCGCCTATAACTCGGTTCGGGTCGTCTGCCCGGGCGTCAAGGATATCGAACTCAAGGTCGGCTGAGCCGAAACAGCGAAAGGGGGTCCGGGGTGACGGACGAACGTATCGAATTCTTCTTTGATCTGTCGTCACCCTGGACCTGTCTCGCCTTCCACAACCTGCCGGGGGTGTTGGAGCGGGCGGGTGCGACCGCGCGCTATCGCCCTGTTCTGGTTGGCGGGGTGTTCAATGCGGTGAACCCGGCCGTCTATGCGGCGCGCGAACAGGCGGATAACCGGCGCATGGCGCACAGCTGGAAAGTGCTGAAGGACTGGGCGCGGCTGGCCGGGGTGCCGATGAATTTCCCGTCGCAATGGCATCCGGCGAAGAGCGTTCAGGCGATGCGCTTTGCTGCGGCGCTTGAGGATGATCAGGCGGCACTGGTGCGTTTCGCGCGCGCGGCGTTCACGAGCTATTTCGACCGGCAGGAGAATCTCGACGACCCCGACGTGCTGGAAGCCGTTGCCGAAGCCGAGGGGCTGGACGGTGCGGCGATCCGCGCCGCCGCTGGCAGCGATCCGGTCAAGGCGCGGCTTCGCGCCAACACCGACGAGGTCGTCGCGCGCGGCGGCTATGGTTCGCCGACGATATTCGTCGACGGCACCGACATGTATTTTGGAAACGATCAACTGCCGCTCGTCGAAGCGGCGCTGACACACAGAAGCTAGAAGGACTCTCCCAATGAAGGACCGTATTTCGATCACCATGCTCGATGGTGGCATTGCCGACGTCCGCTTGATCCGCGCCGACAAGATGAACGCGCTCGACACCCAGATGTGGGCGGCGCTGAGCGAGGCGATCGATACGTTGAAAGCCATGGCCGACCTGCGCGTGGTCGTGTTGTCGGGCGAAGGGCGCGCCTTTTGCGCCGGGCTCGATCTGTCGAGCCTGAGCGACGATCGCACTCCGGGCGGCAGCAGCGCGGGCGGCAGCCTGTCGGAGAGGACGAAGGGCATTGCGAACAACGCCCAATATGCGGCGTGGGGCTGGCGCGAACTGCCGGTGCCCGTGATCGCAGCGGTGCACGGCGTTGCCTTTGGCGCGGGCAGCCAGATCATGGCCGCCGCCGATATCCGCATCGTCCACCCCGACACGCGGATCGCGATCATGGAAATGCGCTGGGGGCTGGTGCCCGACGTCGCGGGCATGGCGCTGTGGCGCACGCAGGTCGCCGACGATGTGCTGCGCGAGCTGATCTACACCAACCGCGAATTCAACGGGTCGGAGGCGAAACTCCTCGGCTTTGCGACCCATGTATCGGACGATCCGCTGGCACGGGCGATGGAACTGGCGGCCGTGATCGCCGACAAGAACCCCCATGCGATCCGCGGCGCCAAGCGACTGTGCAACATGCTCGGCCATGCGAGCGACGCCGAAATATTGCAGGCCGAAAGCGACGAACAGGTGAAGGTGATCCGCACCCCGAACCAGATGGAAGCGGTGATGGCGGGCATGCAGAAACGCAAACCGAATTTTGTGGATTGAACTGAAGAGGGGGGCGACGATTAGCGGTTGTCGGCTCGCGACCAATTTCTGCCGTAACGCCTACCTAACCCGTTCGCATCGAGCGAAGTCGAGATGCCCCTCAATGTAGCGCGATCTCGATGGGTGTCTCGACTTCGCTCGACACGAGCGGAAAAGAGGAGCGGTCGGTAACGACCAGTTGTTGACGTACTTGGTCCGTCGCCCCCGCGAAGGCGGGGGCCGCTATCGGCGTAGCGTAAGGTTGCCCGCGGCCCCCGCCTCCGCGGGGGCGACGCCTTGGCCAATGTCCGCTCACCACTCCACAAGGGACGATCGGCCTGCGTGCTAGAGATTGCTTTGCCGAGGTCGCGCGTCCTCAGAGCAATTCCAGAAACCGCACCGCATTGTCCCAGTCGCGCTTGTGCGCGGCGCGTTGTGCTTGCGCCAGCGCGTCGGCGCCCCAGCGGCGTTCCTGATAGAGTTCGTCAAGGCTGACCGCCTGCCACAGGGCTTCGGCGTCGATCGCTTCATCGACATGCGCCAGCCCGGCGACGAGCGAGCCGCCGATGGTCACCAGCGGGGTGAGTGCCGTCATCCGCCACGGGTCCTGGGCGAACACGGCATTGCGCAGCGCCGCCACGGTCGCGGGCGGCTGATCGACGGGCAAAATGCCTTGGGTGAGGGTGAATTCGATCCCGTAGCGCGCCTCGGCCCAGGCGAGATGCGGGTTCCACGTTGCGGCCTGTTCGGCCTGCAACGACGCGTCGCGGTCGTCGCGGTAACAGAACAGGTCGGTCGCGGCATAGGCGGCGACGGGTTCGGCAAAGGCGGCGGGGTCGGGCGCGGCGAGATCGATCGCGGCATTGGCGAGCCCGGTCAGCGGCATGGTTGCGGGAGACAGCTCTTCGCCCTGCGCCTGCCATTCGGCGGCGATCGCGCGGCCCAGCGCCTCGGTCGGTACGACCAGCAAAGCGCGCTTCGGGGTGCGCACCGGGCGCCCATCGAGCGCGACGCCCCAGCCGCCATCCTGGGATATGGCAAAAGCCTCTTTCCAGAAACGTTTCATTCTGCGCTCACAGGTCGCGGGGCGAGCGCCAGCGCCGCGCGAGCAGCTTGGGCATCACGGCGAAGTCGAACGCGCCGACCAGTACGAACAGGACTCCGATCCAGCGGTCGGTCGGCTGGCCCGCAAGCTCCCATCCGCCGCGGATCAGTACGAAGCCGATCATCACGAGCAGCGCGCCCGTGATGCGGATCATGGTGATCGCGAAAAAGCGTTTCCTGGCGAGGGCATCTTCGGGGGAGGTCATGCGCCCTCCCTATCGCCGCCAAGATGCCGCATCAACTGTGCGAGTGCGCCATGGCCGGTGGCGTCCAGTCCCGCGGCGACGCGCTCGCGCTCGTCGGCGGGCTTGTTCTGCGACAGCTTGATCGTCGGGCGCCATGCGGTGATGCGGATTTCGAAACCGGTAATCGCGCCGGTCATCTTGCTGAACAGCGCGGGGTTCATTTTATCGCGCGTCCATGGCGGGGTCGCGCCGATCCGCGCCTCATGACTCGCCGACAGCGTATCGAGCTGCGCAACCAGCGCCTCATCGCCCAGCTTTTGCGCCATGCCTTCCATCTCAACCGCGACATAATTCCACGTCGGAACCTGATCGGCGGCGCTGTACCAGCCGGGGCTGACATAGGCGTCGGGGCCCTGCACCACGACGAGCGCGCTCGCTCTATCGAGGTGCCGGGTCAGCGCATTGCCGCGCGCGAGGTGGAATTGCAGCGTCGCCGCATCGTCGCTCAGCACCACCGGGGCGTGCGCGACGCGCGGGCCGTCGGGCGTGTTCGCGAAGATGGCAGCAAAACCGATCTCGCGGACGAACAGCGCCGCGAGATCCTTCTGCCCCGGACGGAAGGCCGAATTGGGGTGCATCAGGCCGGCTTGACGGGCCGCGCCGGATGCTTCTTCGCGCTCGGCTTTTTACCGGTGGGCGTCGTGGACTTCGCGGGCCGCGCCGGCTTGCCGGGCTTACCTGGTTTGGCCTTTGCTTTGTCCTTCGCAGGCTTGCCGACAAAATCGGTCGGCTTGCTGTCGGCGGTTCGGCCGCGACGTTCGCCGCGTCGTGCCTTGCGAATCTGTTTGCTGTGCGCCTTTGCCTGCGCCTTCAGCGCTGATTTGGGCGGTGCGGCCTTGTTCGTGGGTTCGATCCCGACATCGCCGAGCAACATGTCGAAGCCGATCGAATCGAGGCTCATCTTGAAATGTTCGGGCAATTCGGCGCTGACGTCGATCGCGCCGCCGTCGGGGTGATCGATGCGCAGCCGGCGGCTGTGCAGATGCAGTTTGCGGCTGATCGCGCCGGTCAGGAAGGCGCCCTTGCCGCCATATTTCCCGTCGCCGACGATCGGATGGCCGATCGCCGCCATATGGACGCGCAGCTGATGGGTGCGCCCGGTGAGCGGTTGCAGCTCGACCCACGCAGCGCTGTTGCCGGCGCGTTCGATGACGCGGTAGCGCGTTTTCGACGGCAGGCCGTCGTCATGGACGTGCATCTTTTCGCCGCCCGATCCCGGCTGTTTCGCCAGCGGCAGGTCGATCTCGCCCTGCTGGATTTCGGGAACCCCGACGATCAGCGCCCAATAGGTTTTGCGTGCGCTGCGGTTCGAAAAGGCCTTGGCGAAAAAGGCGGCGGCGCGCGGGGTGCGCGCGATCAGCAGCGCGCCCGACGTGTCCTTGTCGAGCCGGTGCACCAGCTTGGGCCGCACCGGGCCGTCGAATTTCAGCGCGTCGAGCAGACCGTCGACATGCGCGTCGGTCTTGGTCCCGCCCTGCGTCGCCAGCCCGGGCGGCTTGTTGAGGATCATCGCCGCCGCGTCGCGGTGGATCATCATTCCGGTCGCCAGCTCGACATCGGCGTCGGTCAGCGGGCGCCCCTTGCGCGCGGGACGCGCGGCGGTTTCGACGGGCGGTGTCGGCATGACGAGTTTCTGACCCGTCGCGATGCGGTCCGATACATCGGCCTTTTTGCCGTCGAGCCGCAGTTCGCCCGACCGCGCCCAGCGTGCGAGCAGCGCGTGCGGGGTTCCGACGCGATGGCGCTTGAACCAGCGGTCGAGGCGGATGCCGTCGTCTTCCTCGGCGATGATCGCCTCGTCCTGATTTTGGGGAGTTTTACTCATACCGATACCTGCCGCGTGATAAGAAGCCCGAGCCCGCAGGCGGTGATCGCGCCGACGACCGAGGCGAGCATATAGGCGAAAGCCTGTCCCCCCTGACCGCGTTCGAACAAGACCCAGAAATCGAGGCTGAAAGCCGAAAAAGTGGTGAAGCCGCCGAGGATGCCGACGCCGACGAACAGCCGTATTGTTTCGCTGCCGTCGCCGCGCACGAGCCCGCCGATCAACAGCCCCATCGCAAGGCTGCCGGCGATGTTGATCGACAATGTCCCCCAGGGAAAGCCGGAGCCGGCGCGCGCAACGACCCATTGCCCGACAAGATGCCGGGCGCCGGCGCCAATAGCGCCGCCGATCATGACGGGAAACAGGCTGTTCATAAGGCCCGCCCTAGCCGCAAACGGCGTCGAGGCATAGCGACCTGATGATGGGGCCTCGATCTCAGGCGTCGGGCGGCGTTGCGATTGCGGTTGCGGGGCGTTCGTGGGTGGCTCGCCATTCGGCGGGAGTGATGAAGCTGCCCTGCCAGATTCCGCGCCGCTTTGCCTGCGCTTCGGCTTCCTCGACCATATAGGCGTCGGTGGTCGCGGCGGCCCAGCCCTGACGAACCATTTCGGCGCCGAGATCGACGCCATCGGGAAAGGGCTGCGTCCGGCATTCGGCGAGCGTGCGATGATAGGCGTCCCTGGCGGCGAGTTCGCAGTGGAGCGGTCCGCGCCCCGCGAGCTTTTCCAGCGCCGTCCGCGCCTCGCGTCCGCAGGCCCAGCGCGTCCCGTCGGGGCGTCCGCAATCCTGGCGATATTCAACGGCGTCGAGGCCGGTGAGGCGGATGGTGGTGTCCCCCTTCTCCTGCCGCACCTTCAGGCTGTCGCCGTCGATGATATGCACCAGCGGCACCGTCGTAACCGGTGCGGGCAACCAGACCCAGGCGACGAATGCGAGCGCGGCCAACAGGACGAGCGCGATCAGCGACCGGACACGCCGTCGCCAGCGCAGGCGGGTGAGCGGGGAAGGGCGCAGCATCATCGGCCCTGGACTGACTGGAGGGCCGAGATTTGGCAAGCAACAATAAGAGGTTGACGATGAGAACAAATCATGTCCAAAATGGACCAATTCCAATCCGGCCGATCTACGCCGACTCATGCTTCGTGGAACCTTGGGTCCGGATCGGCAGCAAATGCGAACGAACAAAGGGTGAATATCTCCGGATTGACGACATAAGGGCGCCGGGGCGGATCGAGAACGAGCGGGAGGGGGCATAATGGAATATTCGGCATTCATGCGAACGCGGACGCAGGCGTTGCCGTTCGATGGCGTCGCGCGCGCGCTGGATGCGCCGACCGCCTTGGAACGCCTGCTGTTCGTCGGGCCGCCAGCCGATGCGCCCGATTGCGATAGGGTCGATGGCATATGCCTGGTCGCGGCCATCCCGGTGCTGCGCGCTGCGGGCCATATCCGCGAGATGGCATTGGTCGATATCATCTGGCTGGCCGCGGCGGAGACGATCGAACCCGAGATGCTCGCCGATCTTTGTGCCGCGACGATCGAAAAAAACTGCCACCTGATTTGTGAAACATCGCTTGCCGCGCTCGACCGGGTGGCGGCGGCGATTCCCGATGTCATCCGTGTCGAATGGCTCGTCGATGCCGACGAGACTGACCGGCTTGTGGCACTGGCCGCCGCGCAGCAAGCCTATCGGCAAACGGTCCACGAGGATTCGCGCGATCCCGCGATGGAACGGATCGACCGTTTGCAGGAAGAGGTCGCGCGAATCGCCCGCCTGCTGGGCGACCTTGCGGGACAGCGCGGCGGACTCTCCGGCACGCCGCCGTCGGGTTTTGCGCTCCGCGCGGAGGATTATGCCAATTATCCGCCGCAGGTCCGCACGCCGGCGCGCGACTATACTGCGGCGCCGCGCAGCTTCGTTCCCGAAGAGCGCACCATCGACCGGCAACGCGCAAAGGTGGTGCGACGGATGCTGCGCCAGCGGCGGATGCGCGAGCAATATTTCCCCGCCGATCTGTTCGCCGATCCGGCGTGGGACATGCTGCTCGATCTTTATGCCGCACGGCTGGATCGCCAGCCGGTGTCGGTGTCGAGCCTGTGCATCGCCGCCGCGGTGCCCGCGACGACCGCGCTACGCTGGATCAAGACGATGACCGACGCCGGGCTGTTCGTGCGCGAAGCCGACCCGCTCGATGGCCGCCGCATCTTCATCGGCCTCTCCGAAGCGGCGTTCGAAGCGCTCGCGCGCTATTTCGAGGCGTTGGAGGAATAGGGGCGAGGATCGTTTTGGGGTGGTGAGCTGCCGCTCTTCACTCGTCACCCCGGGCTCGACCCGGGACCCGCCTTCCTTGTTGTCAATGGCGGCAGATCCAATCAAAAGCCCGCAGCCTGATCGCTTTCCCTAGCCCGGTGAAAAGACAAGGCAGGCCCCGGGTCAAGCCCGGGGTGACGGCGAGTGACGGGCCGTTTGCGGGCCTGTTATTCCTCGCTTCGGATCAGGATCATCTCGCCGATCAGCGCGAAGAGGATGAAGGGACCCCATGCCGCCAGAAAGGGCGAATAAGCCCCGAGGTCGCCCATCGCGAGCGCGAAATTGTCGGCGACGAAATAGGCGAAGCCGAGGCCCATTCCCAGAATCGCGCGCACGAACAGCTTGCCCGACCGCGCGAGGCCAAAGGCTGCAACCGCGCCCAGCAGCGGCATCAATATCGCCGACAGCGGCCCCGAAATCTTGTGCCAGAGCACGCCCTTCAGCGCATCAACCGGGCGCCCTGCGGCTTCGAGGTCGGCGATCGCCGCCTTGAGCTGGAGGAAAGGCAGTTCGTCGCCGTCGACCTGCGCCAGTGTGAACTGGTCGGGGCGCACGCCCTTTGCCGCGACGATCGTGCCCAGCGGTTCGAGCGTGCCCGACCGGCGGTGGAAACGCTTGGCGTCGGTCAGTTCCCAGCCGCCGTCGACCGCACGCGCGGTGGCGGCCGACAGGACTGACGACAGGACGCCGCCGGTGCGTTCGTAAATGGTGACATTGTTCAGCCGCACGGTGTTTCCGCCGGTTTCGACGGTGCCGGCGTTGATCAAGTCGTCGCCGGCGCGCACCCAGATATTGGCGCGAACGCCATTATCCTTGGGCACCTGCGCATATTCGACCTTTTGCCAGGCGCCGAGGGCGGCGGTCGATCGCGTGACGATGCGTTCGTTGAAGGCGAAGCTGATCCCGGCGACGAGCAGCGCGGCAAGGAACAGCGGCGCGAGGACCTGATGCGCCGACATGCCCGACGCTTTCATCGCGATCACTTCGCTGTTCTGGTTCAGCGTGATCAGCGTCAGGATTGTGCCCAGCAGCACCGAAAAGGGCAGGAAGGTCTCGATAATCTGGGGCAGCCGCAACCCGACATAGCGCCAGACATCGCTGTCGCTGTTGCCCGCGACCGCGAGAATCTTGCCGCTCTCGCCGAGCAGATCGAGCGTCTGCAGGATCAGCACCAGCGCGAACAGGATCGCAAAGCTGCGGACGAGGAAAAGGCGTCCGACATAGAGCGCCATCGTGCGCGACGGGAAAAAATGAAGTTGATGCATCAGGCGGTCCGCTGCTTGCGCTGGAAAATCCTGGCGAGACCGCGGATTTTCTGACCGGCTTTGGTCGCGACGCGCTCAAGCGCGCCGATCGGCTGTCCGCCGGGGACATGCGCGACGGTATAATACATCCAGATCGCGAGCGCGGCGAACAACAGGAAGGGAACCCACAGCGCGATCAGCGGATCGATCGTCCCGCGCGCGCCCAGATCCTCGGCATATTGGTTGATCTTGTGCTGGGTGACCAGCAGCACGATCGACAGAAATACCCCCAGCGACGATGTCGATCGCTTGGGCGGGATGGCGAGTGCGATCGCGATCAGCGGGATCAGGAACATCGACATCACCTCGACGATGCGAAAGTGAAAATTCGCGCGCAATGCCAGTCGTGTGTCGAGCGATTCGCTCTTGTCCTTGCCGCCGACGAAGAGCTCGGGAATCGTCATTTCGCGATCGGCGCCGCCGCGCGTGCGGAACGCCTCGATCTTGGGCAGCGGGATCGGCAGGTCGTGGTTGTCGAAGGTCAGAACGCGCGGCACTGCGAATTTCGGCGATTCGTGAATCAGCACGCCTTGCGACAGGCGCAGGATGATCGTGTTGGGGTCGTCGGTCGCCAGAAACTGCCCCCGCGCTGCGGTGGCCGACACGCGCTGGCCATCCTTATTGTCGCCGCGCACGAAAATGCCGCGCAGGCTGCGCCCCTCATTATAGCTTTCCTCGATCCGCAGCGTCATGCGGTCGCCCAATTTGGTGAATTCGCCGACCTTGATCGACGCGCCGAGCGCGCCCGATCGCAGTTCGAACTGCAACCCTTCATAGGCATAGCGCGCATAGGGCTGGATGAAGCCGACGATCGCGAGATTAAGCGCCGCGAGCGCGATCGCATAGGCGAAGGGCATGCGCAGCAGCCGGCCGAAGCTCATGCCCACGCCCTTCAGCACGTCGAGTTCGCTCGACGTCGCGAGCTTGCGAAAGGCGAGGAGTATCCCCAGCATCAGCCCGATCGGAATGCCCAGCGACAGATATTCGGGGATCAGATTGGCGAGCATCCGCCACACGACGCTGACCGGACCGCCCTCGGTCGCAACGAAGTCGAACAGCCGCAGCATTTTTTCGAGCACGAGCAGCATCGCCGACAGAACGAGGGTGCCGATCATGGGAAAAAAGATGAGCCGCGCGATGTAGCGGTCGATGGCAGGTAGCTTAATCAATCTTTGGTCGCCCCATCACCATGATTTGGCCGCAAATGGTTCCGATATGCCTTTTCAGGGCGACAGGGACCCATGTCAGCGTGGCTGATATGGCTATAGCCACTGGGAGCTAGTGCGTCATGTCGAAATTTGTGTCGACGTCACTTTGTGTTCTTCTGCTGGCGGTCGCAGGACCGGCCAGTGCGGAAGGGCAGGTCTTGTCGAATGATCTGTCGAAATGCCAGAGCGGACCGTCGACTTTGGTTCAGATCAACGGTCTCAAGGCCGGAACGGGCAAGGTGCGCGTGCAAAGCTATCGCGCAACGCCGTCGGAATGGCTGGCTAAAGGCCGGTGGATCAGCCGGATCGAAGCGCCCGTGCGCGGCGGTTCGATGACCATCTGCATGCCGCTGCCCGCAGCCGGGACCTATGGCATTGCCGTGCGCCATGACGTCAACGGCAATGGCAAGACCGATTTGTCGTCGGATGGCGGCGGGATGTCGAACAACCCCAGCATCAATATCTTCAATCTCGGCAAGCCGAGTTACAAGAAGACCGCCTTTGTGGTCGGCAATGCGCCGAAGACGATCTCCATCACCATGAAATATATGTAAGGCAGGGATGGCAAGCGTCGCACTTCTTTCCAATCCCCATTCCACGGGAAATCGCGCCCTGCTGCCGCAGGTGCGCGAATATTGCGCCGCGCACCCCGATATTTTTCATTATGAGGTGGAGGACGTCGACCAGATCGGCGAGGCTATCCGCACCATCGCCATGGTCAGTCCGCGCATCATCGCGATCAACGGCGGCGACGGCACCGTTCAGGCGGCATTGACCGAATTATACTCGGGCGGCCATTTCGGTGGCTCGCCGCCGCCGGTAGCGGTGCTGCCCAACGGCAAGACCAATTTGATCGCGCTCGATCTCGGCGCGGTCGGCGACCCGATCAAGGCATTGAAGCGCGTCGTCGAACTCGTCGATTCGGGCGGGTTGGAAGATCATGTGATCCAGCGCCAGCTGATCGCGCTCGACAGCGGCGGGACGCGGCCGGTGCTCGGCATGTTCCTTGGCGGGGCTTATCTTGCCGACGTCATGCTCTATTGCCGCAACCGCATCTATCCGCTGGGCCTGCCCAACGGGCTGTCGCATTTTCTGGCCGCCGTGCTCGGCCTGTTTGCGATCATCTTTGGCATTGGCGGCGGGCGCCTGCCGCCCAAGCCCGAACCGATGACCGTGTCGCTGATCCGTCAGGGCGTCCTCAAGGGCAAATTTTCGCTGCTGATCGTCACGACGCTGGAAAAATTGCTGCTCAGTATCCGCACCAGCGATGGTGGCGGCACGAACGGCCATATGAAATTGCTCGCGACCGACAGCAACGTCGGCGCGGTGTTTCGCATGCTCAGCGCGACCTGGCGCGGAACGCTGGGGCAGAACCAGCTCGACGGCGTCCATTTCCAGCAGGGCGACGAAATCCGCATCGAGGGCGAGCGGTCGAACGTCATCCTCGACGGCGAGATTTTCCAGGCGAAGAACGGCATGCCGATCATTCTCACCTCGACCCAGCCGGTTCCCTTCCTGCGCCTCGCCGCCTGAAGGTTTTTCGCATGACCGACCTCATCGATCTGGTTCGCGACGAACTGGCGACGCCGGTCGACCGGCGCGTTGCCGCGATGGCGCAGGCGATTGCCGCCGAATATCCCGGCAGCGCGCGTGCCGTGCTTTTTTACGGCAGTTGCCTGCGCGAGCGTGAACTCGACGGGCTAATGCTCGATTTCTACCTGATCGTCTCGGACTATGGCGACGCCTATCCCAAGCATTGGATGGCGGTGGCCAACCGGCTGATCCCCCCCAATGTCTTTCCCTTCCAGCAACATGGCCTGATCGCCAAATATGCGGTGCTCAGCGAGGGCGATTTTTACCGGCTCAATGGCCCCGAAACGCGCAATGTTTCGGTGTGGGCGCGGTTTGCGCAGCCCTCGCGGCTTGTCTGGGCTGTGGACGACACGGCGCGCGATCGCGCCATCGCCGCTGTTGCGCGCGCTGCGCCGGCCTTGCTCGCGGCGGCCGGCCGGGTGGATGGCGAAGCGCCGCTCGATTGGTGGCGGCGTGCCTTTTCCCTGACTTACTCGGTCGAATTGCGCGCCGAACGGACGGGGCGTGCGCAGTCGGTCGTCGATGCGGACGCCGATCGTTACGCGCGCTTCAGCGAGCCTGCTATGGCGGCCATTCCCGTCGATGCGCCAAATGGCGGCTGGGCACGGCGGCGGATCGAGGGCAAGTTCCTCAGTATCGCCCGGCTTGCGAAGGCCAGCCTGACCTATGCCGGCGGGATCGATTATCTGGCGTGGAAAATCAATCGCCACGCAGGGACGCGGATCGAGATCAAGCCGTGGCAGCGCCGTTGGCCGCTGGTCGCGGCGCTGACCCTGGTGCCGCACCTGATGCGCAGCGGGGCAATCCGCTAAATCCCTGTTTGAGCGGTTTCTGCCGATCGCGGTTCGCCATTGCGACGAATGGCCTGATCGAGTGCGGCGAGGGTGAAGGGCTTGCGCAGCACATCATGGTCGCCAAAACTGGCAACCTCGCTCGCGTCGCCAGCATATCCCGTGACGAACAGCACCGACAGGTCCGGCCATGTCTCTTTCAGCTGGGCGACCATTTCGGGGCCGGTCAGTTCGGGCATCAGCACGTCGCTCAATATCAGGTCAAAGCCGCCATGGTCGCGGACCAGCTGTTCGGCTTCGACCGGATTGCCGCACGCGACGGCCTGATGACCCAATTCGATCACCGCATCGACGGTCGCTGCAAGGACGCGTTGATCATCCTCGACGACCAATATGTTCAACCGATGGACCGGGTGGGCATGATGCGCGGCCTGCTCGTCGGGATCCTCTTGGTTCGCGCTCGCCTGTTCGGGCTGCGCGGCGGGAAGCAGCATGGTGACGCTGGTCCCTTCGCCTTCGGTCGAGGCAATCTGCACCTCGCCGTCCGACTGACGGCAAAAGGCGAAGACCTGGCTCATGCCCAGACCCGTTCCCTGACCCGCGGGCTTGGTCGTGTAAAAGGGATCGAACACACGTTCGAGTACCTCGGCCGACATACCGCAACCGGTATCGATCACCTGAACCGCCAGCGCCGCCCTGTCGTCCGTTTCGTCGACCAATGTGCGGATGGTCAGCGCCCCATGGCCTTCCATCGCATCGCGCGCATTGACCGCGAGATTGAGCAGCGCATTTTCGAACTGTCGCCGGTCGAGCCAGCAGGCGAGGCCGGGCGCGCCGAGGTCGAGCGTCAGCGCGATGCGATCGCCGATCGTGCGCTCGATCAGCTCGGCAAAACCGGTGATACAGTCGTCGACGGCCGTCATTTCGGGGCGTGCCGGTTCGGAGCGCGCAAAGGTCAGCAGGCGGCGGGTCAGGTCGGCGGCGCGATTGGCGCCGTCGAGCGCATTGCTCAAATGCCGTTCGGCCTTTTCGGGCGTGCCGGGCAGAAAACGCTGCGCCAGCTCGATGCCGCCGACAACGACCGCCAGCATATTGTTGAAGTCATGTGCGATGCCGCCGGTCAACTGGCCGACCGCCTCCATCTTTTGCGCCTGACGCAACTGGGCCTGCGCGGCTTCGCGCTCGGTCATCTCGCTGCGCAGCGCACTATTGGCTTCGGCAAGCTCGACCGTGCGGGCGTCCACCGCCGCTTCGAGCTGCATGGCGCGGTCGCTCTCGGCGATCTGTTCGCGCCGCGCGAGCCGGCGTTCGGACTCCGACCGGACGAAGGAAAAGGTCGCGCCGATCGCAAAGACCGCGGCGGCGGCGCCGAGCAGCGAAAAGAGCAAAAGATATTGATTAAGGTCGGTCCGGTCGGCGGTCGCGATGCGGTTGCGTTCGCGCAGCAGCATGCGTTCATTGTTGCTGATCTGGGTCAGCAGCTTGTCGATGCGCATCAGGCCTTCATCGTGCCCGGCCGCATGATATTTGGAAATGGCGGCGACGGTCTGATGATAATTGGCGCTGAGCGCGGCGTCGCCCAGCTGTGCGCCGCGGCGATCCATTTCGCGCGTCAGCTCGGTGACCAGTTCCAATTGTTTCGGATTGTCCCGGACATTGCGTTCCAACAAGGTCAGATATTGCCGCGACCGGCCCCATTGCTGTTCGAAGACGCGGCCATCCTCCTTTTGCAGGCCGACCGCAAAGCGCCCGAGCGCGGCTTCGGCGCGCGCGAGCGCGGCGTCGAGCGAGCGCGTTTGGGAAATCACCTCGAGGCTCTGCCTTTGCCAGCCGAGCGAGCGGTCGTAATTGTCGTTGGCGCGGGAAAGCAGCAGGACGAGCGCCACGACGACCCCCGTCAAAATGGTGGCGACACCGATCGTCAGCCAGAAGCGGACACGCTCCTGCCGGTTTTCGGTTTCGATATCGTCATCCCTCTCGAACACGCGCCCGTCTTATCGGACTAGCGCCCCGGCGCAAAGCGACGAAGCGGTCGGTGGCGGCGCCAATATGCAATTCGGCGCGAAAAGGAATCCGCTGGTCGGCTGGTGACGTCGGCTCAGCCGATAATCCCGACGCGCTTGCCCGCGCGTTCGAAGCGGCCAAGTATCTCGCCGACCTGTTCGCTCGAATGTTCGGCGCACAGCGAACAGCGAAGCAGGGTCATGCCCGCAGGGGTCGCGGGCGGGCGGGCGAGGTTGACGTACAAACCTTCCTCCAGCAGCGCTTCCCACATCATCGCGCCCTGTTCGAGGTCGGGCATGATCACCGCGATGATCGCCGACTGCGGCTCTTCGGTCCCAAGCTGGAAGCCAAGATCGCGCAGCCCCTTGTGCAGCAGCTTCGAATTTTCCCACAGATGCGCGCGCTTGTTCGATCCGTGCATCAGCTTGCGGATGCTCGTCGCTGCGGTCGCGACGACGCTGGGGGGCAGCGAAGCGGTGAAGACATAGGGACGGCAGACGAGCCGCAGGATTTCGAACTTCGGATGGTTCGACACGCAGAAACCGCCGACGGTGCCGACGCTCTTGCTGAATGTCCCGATGACGAAATCGACGTCGTCCAGCACGCCCTGCGCCTCGGCGACGCCGCGGCCATGTTCGCCGATGAAGCCCATCGAGTGGGCCTCGTCGACCAGCACCATCGCGCCGGCTTCCTTCGAAACGCGGATCATTTCCTTCAGCGGGGCGACGTCGCCGAGCATCGAATAGACGCCTTCGAGCACAACCAGCTTGCCCGCTTCGGGGGGCAGGCGCTTCAGCCTTTTTTCGAGCGCCTCGACGTCATTATGACGGAAGGCGACGATTTCAGCGTTGCCCATCGCGCAGCCGTCATAGATCGACGCATGGCTGTCGATGTCGAGGATGACATAGTCGCCCTTGCCGGCGATCGTGCTGATGATGCCGAGGTTCGCCTGATAACCGGTCGAAAACACCATGGCATGATCCATGGCGTAAAATTCCTTCAGCGCCTCTTCGCATTCCTTATGGCCCTGATAGGTGCCGTTGAGAACGCGGCTGCCCGTGGTGCCGGCGCCGAATTTGTCGAGCGCATCCTTGCCCGCCGCGATGACGTCCTCGTCAAAGGTCATCCCCATATAATTATAGGTGCCGAGCAGGATCGTCTCGCGCCCGTTACAGATGGCGACGGTCGGCGATACGACCTTTTCCATCACCAGATTATAGGGGTCGGTGACGCCGGTCGCGAGCAGCGTTTCGCGCTGCTGGATCAACGGGTCGAATTTCGAGAAGAGATCGGTCATGTCAAATGTCCAAAAGCCGTTCGCATCGAGCGAAGTCGAGATGCCCCTCGATCTTGCGCTGTCCCGATGGGTGTCTCGACTGCGCTCGACACGAACGGGGAAAGAGGTGTCAGCCCTGCAGCTTTTCAACGGCGGCGATCAACTGGCCGACGGTCTCGATTTCTGCCTGCATGTTCATGCTGATGATGATGTCGAACGTGTCTTCGACTTCGGCGACGAAATCCATCACCGTAAGGCTGTCCCATTCGAGGTCGCCGGCAAAGGTCGTTGCATCGGTCAGTTCGACACCCTTCTTGTTGAAAGGGGCGATCAGGCCGTTAATCTGGTCGGTGAGGGCGGTGCTCATAGGGTGTATCCCATAAAGATATAATGTTGCGCGCGGGCATGCCGCGCCATCGTCCGATTGGCAAGCGATTGCGGCGGGAACAGGGCAGCATCTTGCCGCAATCGGCCGGACGTGTCATCGCAGCGGTTGAAGCAGGGGGAACGGGCTTATGGACGCGAAACGCGACGACGCGGCGGTGGCGGCAGGGGCGGCGGCACGACCGGCGATCTCCTTTCCGCCCAATGCCGTCCATCTGGTGCGCACCAACCAGCAATTGACGATGCAGCTGTCGCAAATGGCCGACCAGAAAGCGTCGATCCTGATGGGGGCGACCTTCGTCGTCTTTACACTGGCGGTGGGGCAGGCGCGGGCCGGGGCCGGCGCGCTCGCGATGCCGCTCACGATCCTTGCGACCTTTTCCTTCCTGTCGGCGCTGCTGGCGGTCTCCGCGGTGCTGCCGCGCGTCGGCAAGGCGCCGCCGGTGGTTTACAAGGATGGCAAGGATCACAGCAATATCCTCTTCTTCGGCCGCTTTTCGCAGATGGACGAGGATGAGTTCATCGATGCGGTCAAGGCGCGGCTGCGCAACGAAGAGGATCTTTACGAGACGATGCTGCGCGACACCTATCAGAACGGGATGGTCCTCGCGCGGCGCAAATATCGCTATCTGGCCTATGCCTATCGCCTGTTCGTCGTCGGGCTGACGCTGACCTTCCTGGGTTTTGCGTATGAGATGGTTCAGCTCTGGACGCGCTGACGGCGACCATCGCAGCTGTTGCCATTATGCCACCCCTGCGCGGCCAAAATGCGGGGAAACGCTTGCAACAGGATTGAAGTGCCGTCACGCCGCGCCTATCCGGGCCGGCTATGTTGCATCAGGCCACCCCCTTGACCGAAGATCGTCCGCAGAATCTGCACGGAGAGTTCCGCGCGACGCTGGCGCTCGCGGTGCCCCTGGCGGCCGCAAATCTGTTGCAGATGCTCGTTCATGCGATCGACGTCATCTTTGTTGCGCGCTTGGGTGACGCCGCGCTGGCGGCGGCGTCGCTTGGCGTTGCGATCTTCGGCTTGCTGGTGTGGACCGGCGCCGGGCTCGTCGGGGCGTCGGCACCGCTGATCGCCGCCGAAGTCGGGCGCCGCAAGCATGCCGTGCGCGAAGTAAGGCGTACCGTGCGGATGGCGCTGTGGCTCAGCGCATTGGTCGCGCTCATCTTCATGGGGGTCTGCGCGGCGGGTGGACCGATCATGCGGGCGACCGGACAGGCTCCCGAAACCACCGAGCATGCGGCGAGTTTCCTGCTCATTCTGATGTGGGGCATGTTCCCGATGATCGCGGCCAGCGTGCTGCGCATCTTCGTGTCGGCGCTCGGGCGGCCGACGATCGCGACTGCGATCACTTTCATGGCACTGGGCGTCAATGCGCTGGGTAACTGGACTTTGGTGTTCGGCCATCTCGGCATGCCCGCGCTCGGCCTGCACGGTTCGGCGCTGTCGAGCGCGATCACCAGTTTCATGATGCTGATCGCCTATGTCATCGTCATCCAGTCCGACCGGCGGCTCCGCCGCTATCATCTGTTCGGCAATTGGTGGCGTTCCGAATGGTCGCGCTTTTTCGAGATGCTCCGCATCGGGGCCCCGATCGGCCTGACGATTTTGGCGGAGGCAGGGCTGTTCACCGGCGCCGCCTTCCTGATGGGCCGCATCGGCGAGACCGAGCTGGCCGGACACACCATCGCGCTCCAGGTCGCCGCGCTCGCGTTCCAGATCCCGTTCGGGATCGCGCAGGCCGCGACGATCCGGGTCGGGCTCGCCTATGGCGCGCGCGACCATCGCGGCATCACGCATGCGGGCCATGCGTCGCTGGCGCTGGGCATCGGCTTCATGGGACTGACCGCGCTGATCATGTGGCTGTTTCCCTCGCTCGTGCTGTCGATCTATGTCGATGTCGATGCCGCGCGCAATGCGGCTCTTGTCGGCTTTGCCATGCAGTTCCTCGTCGTTGCGGCGGCCTTCCAGCTCTTCGACGGCGCGCAGGCGGTGGCAGCAGGCGTGCTGCGCGGATTGCAGGACACGCGCATCCCGATGATCATCGCGATCTGCGGTTACTGGATCGCGGGCTATGGCACCGCCATCTATCTGGGTTTCTGGACCCCGCTTGCGGGCGTCGGCGTGTGGATCGGCCTTGCCGTCGGGCTGATCGTCGTCGCGGCTTTGTTGCTTATGCGCTGGCGGATGCGGGCGCGGCTGGGGCTGCTTCCGGCCTGACCGAAAAACTTCACAAGATTCTTGTAGTGCGGTGGTTGACGCCTATCTGACTCCTACCCATATGGCCGACTGTTAGCACTCACCATCCGTGAGTGCTAAAGCATATCTATTGCGCCATTTGGAGAGATATCCATGCAATTTCGTCCGTTGCACGACCGCGTGCTCGTCCGCCGTATCGAAGCCGAAGAAAAGACGGCTGGCGGCATCATCATCCCCGACACCGCCAAGGAAAAGCCGCAGGAAGGCGAAGTCGTCTCGGTCGGCACCGGCACCCGCGCCGATGACGGCAAGGTGACCCCGCTCGACGTCAAGGCCGGCGATCGCATCCTGTTCGGCAAATGGTCGGGCACCGAAGTCAAGGTCGACGGCGAAGAGCTGTTGATCATGAAGGAATCGGACATTCTGGGCGTCATCGCCTGAATCGTCCCCGCGTCCCTTCCGGGCGCGATTTCTTAAATGAAGTTGCGCAGTTTTCTGCGCATTCGAAAGGAAACAGCACATGGCTGCTAAAGACGTAAAATTCGGCCGCGACGCGCGTGAGCGCATTCTGCGCGGTGTCGACATCCTCGCCGACGCGGTGAAGGTCACCCTCGGTCCCAAGGGCCGCAACGTCGTCATCGACAAGAGCTTCGGCGCACCCCGTATCACCAAGGACGGCGTCACCGTCGCCAAGGAAATCGAACTCAAGGACAAGTTCGAAAACATGGGTGCCCAGATGCTGCGCGAAGTCGCCAGCAAGGCGAATGACGCGGCCGGCGACGGCACGACCACCGCGACCGTTCTCGCTCAGGCGATCGTCCGCGAAGGCATGAAGTCGGTTGCCGCCGGCATGAACCCGATGGACCTGAAGCGCGGCATCGACCTCGCGGTCACCAAGGTCGTCGAAACGATCAAGGCGCAGTCGAAGCCGGTTTCGGGCACCGCTGAAATCGCACAGGTCGGCATCATTTCGGCCAATGGCGACAAGGAAGTCGGCGACAAGATCGCCGAAGCCATGGAAAAGGTCGGCAAGGAAGGCGTGATCACCGTCGAGGAAGCCAAGGGCCTCGATTTCGAACTCGACGTCGTCGAAGGCATGCAGTTCGACCGCGGTTACCTGAGCCCCTATTTCATCACCAACCCGGAAAAGATGCTCGTCGAGCTGTCGGATCCGTACATCCTGATCTTCGAAAAGAAGCTGTCGAACCTCCAGTCGATGCTTCCGATCCTCGAAGCGGTTGTCCAGTCGGGCCGTCCGCTCCTGATCATCGCCGAAGACATCGAAGGCGAAGCGCTTGCAACGCTGGTGGTCAACCGTCTGCGTGGCGGCCTGAAGGTCGCTGCCGTCAAGGCACCGGGCTTCGGCGATCGTCGCAAGGCGATGCTGCAGGATATCGCTATCCTGACGCAGGGTGAAATGATCAGCGAAGACCTGGGCATCAAGCTCGAAACCGTCACGCTGAACATGCTGGGCCAGGCCAAGCGCGTCACGATCGACAAGGATAACACGACGATCGTCGATGGTGCCGGCAATGCCGACACGATCAAGGGCCGCGTCGAACAGATCCGTGCGCAGATCGAAACGACGACCAGCGACTATGACAAGGAAAAGCTGCAGGAACGTTTGGCGAAGCTCGCCGGCGGTGTTGCTGTGATCAAGGTCGGCGGCGCTTCGGAAGTCGAAGTGAAGGAACGCAAGGATCGCGTCGATGACGCTCTCCACGCTACCCGCGCTGCGGTCGAAGAAGGCATCGTCCCCGGCGGCGGTACCGCGCTTCTGTACGCGACGAAGGCTCTCGACGGCATGACCGGCGTGAACGAAGACCAGACCCGTGGCGTCGACATCATCCGTCGCGCGCTGCAGGCTCCGGTTCGCCAGATCGCTGAAAACGCGGGCTTCGATGGCGCCGTGGTTGCCGGCAAGCTGTTCGACCAGAACGACGCCAACTTCGGCTTCAACGCCTCGACCGACGTCTATGAAGACCTCGTCAAGGCAGGCGTGATCGATCCGACCAAGGTCGTTCGCACTGCGCTTCAGGACGCTGCATCGGTTGCTGGTCTCTTGATCACCACCGAAGCCGGCATTTCCGACAGCCCCGATGACAAGCCCGCAATGGGCGGCGGCATGGGCGGCGGCGGCATGGGCGGCATGGGCGGCATGGACTTCTAAGTCCGGCCATCAGGTCACCCAGCTTCGGCTGACACAGAAGGGGCCGGGGGAGCAATCCTCCGGCCCTTTTCTTATGCTCTTTATCTTTCGTCACCCCGAACCGGGTCCGGGTAGTCGAAGGAGAGACATTGCCAGTTCACCTTGCTCCGCATAGCAAGGCGGCGATGACATTGTTTCTTGCTCTGGCCTTTGCCGTCGCGGCCCCGTCCGCCGCGACCGAGCCGACCGCCCCTCCGGCAGTCGAACGCTGCGGCTATCGCATCGTCGAAACCTATCCGCACGACCGGGGCAGTTTCACCCAGGGTCTCTTCTGGGACAACGGGCATCTCTATGAAGGCACCGGCCAAT
The DNA here is from genome assembly GCF_051550705.1 of Sphingopyxis selenitireducens. NCBI lineage: Bacteria > Pseudomonadati > Pseudomonadota > Alphaproteobacteria > Sphingomonadales > Sphingopyxidaceae > Sphingopyxis > Sphingopyxis selenitireducens. The sequence continues at coordinate 44,870 of NZ_JBPULG010000006.1, read as the reverse complement.
ATGGCCGCTCGCGGGTCGCGCGGCTTGATCTCGAAACCGGCAAGGCGCTGGCCGAAGCGCAGCTGCCCGCCGACCAGTTCGGCGAGGGGATCGTCCGCTGGCGCGACCAGATTATCGGCGTCACCTGGCAGGGCGGCGTTGGCCATCGCTGGCGGATCAAGGATCTGAAGCCGGTTGGCAGCTTTCGCTATGACGGCGAGGGGTGGGGGGTCACGCTGCACGGCGACCAGCTTGTCCTTAGCGACGGCACCCCGGAGCTGCGCTTTTTCGATCCCGCGACCATGAAGGAGCAAAGGCGCGTAAAGGTCAGCCTTTCGGGCCGGCCGCTGCCGATGCTCAACGAGCTGGAGGCGATCGACGGGGAAATCTGGGCCAATGTCTGGATGACCGACTTTATCGTGCGCATCGATCCTGACAGCGGCGCGGTCCGCGGTATCGTGAACCTGTCAGGGCTGAGGGAAACGGCGGGTGCGACCGGTCAGGATGCGGTGCTCAACGGCATCGCCTGGGACGCCAAAAAGAAACGCCTGTTCGTCACCGGAAAATATTGGCCGAACCTCTACGAGATTGCGCTGGCCGACTGCGGCTAGGTCGCGGCCTCGAGCGCCGCCGCCATCCGCGCCGCCGAGGCGTCATAGACATGGGTTCTCAGTCCTAGTGTGACCTCGGCCGGCGCGCGGTCGGGATGGCCGCTGGCGAAGGGGGGGGCGGGATTATATTCGATCGCAAGCTGGATCGCCTGCGCGACCATGTCCCCCTTCAACCGGGCTATCAAGGTCAGCGCGAAGTCGAGGCCCGATGTGACGCCGCCGCAGGTGACGATCTTGCCATCCTCGACGACGCGGGCCTTGTCCGGCTTGGCCCCGACCAGCGGCAGCAAATGGGTATAGCCCCAATGCGTCGTGGCGCGCTTGCCGTCGAGCAGCCCGGCGCGCCCGAGCAGAAAGGCGCCGGTGCACACGCTGGTTACCCACTGCGCGCCCGCGGCTTGCCGCGTGATGAAATCGATCGTCGCGGGGTCGCCCAGCGCGTCGGGAACGCCATGTCCCCCGGGGATGCAAAGGATGTCGGCGGGTGGACAGGATGAGAAATCATGCGTCGGCAGAATAGAAAAGCCGCTGTCGGTCGCGATCGGATCGAGGCTCGCTGCCGCGCCCGCAAGCTTGGCGCCGGGCATCCGGCTCAGCGCCTGCGCCGGGGCGGTGAAGTCGAGTTGGGTGATGCCGGGAAAGAGCAGAAAGGTGATCCGCGTCGATTTTGCATCCTGCATGAAGCTATTGTCCCGTTTTTGGGTTGCTGGCGGGGCCGGCCTCGGATGTGGGCGCGCCGTCGCGGCTTTCCAGCATCGCGGCGGCATCGTCGAGCGCTTTCGCTTCGCTGACGGTTACACCGCCGGGCCCGGGTTCATTGTCGGTCCGGCTGCATCCGGCGATCAGTGCGAGCGTCGCGGCCGCGGTGAGGGCGGAAGCGAACCTGGGGCTGAACATCCTTCTGTCTCCCACGAAAAAGGGCCCCATTCATGGCGAATGGAGCCCCTCTCTAACTATGCCAAGGGCATGGACACGACTTACTTCTTGTCGTTCGCTTCGGCCTTCTTGGTTTCTTCGGCGATCTTGTCGCCTGCGTTGGCTGCGGCGTCGCCGGCGGCTTTCACAGTGCCTTCGACGGCATTACCGGCATCCTTGGCGGCGCCTTCGACCGCGGCGCCCGCATCCTTGGCGGCGTCGGCGGTCGCGTCGGCGGCTTCGGCCGCGCCAGCAGCAGCGGCATCGCCGACAGCGGCGGCATCATCGGCGACGGCGGCGCCAGCTTCTGCGGTTTCGTCCTGAGCCTTTTCCGAGCAGGCGGTGAGGCTGAAGGCCGCGGCGGCCATCGAGGCGATAATGAATTTGCGCATGAAAATTCCTTTCGAGAACCCCGGTGACCGACGCCGGCCACGCTGTGCAAAGGAGTAGCCCCGGACGGAAGGCTTGGCAACCGCGCACCGCAGCCATCTTCGTCCGGGTTTGCGCGCAAGGAAAAGGGGCCGCCGGCAAACGCCGACGACCCCCTTTGTCTTTCAGCCGAACCGACTGAAGAAGCTTACTTCTTTGCTTCTTCCATCGCGCCCTTGGCGGCGTCGGCAGCTTCCTTGGCAGCGCCAGCAGCTTCGGTTGCCTTGTCGGCAGCCGTTGCGGCGGCGTCAGCGCCATCGGCAGCAGCAGCAGCGCCGGCATCGGCAGCAGCGGCGCCGGCGGTTGCAGCCGCATCGGCAGCGCCTTCGGCAGCCTGCATCGCGCCGTCAGCCGCACCTTCGACCGACGCAGCGGCGTCTTCGGTGGTCGCTGCAGCGTCGTCAGCCTTCTTTTCGGCGCAGGCAGCAAGGCCCAGCGAAGCAGCAAGGACGAGCGACAGAGTGATCGATTTCTTCATTTGGGTATACCCCTCTCGGATTGAACTGATCGACCGGCATTTCGGATACGAACTTCGATCCGGCGAGGTGCCAATCGCCCTCAGAGCTACAATTTCGCCAGAATCGGCGCAATGTCCTTTTTTCCTGTGGCTGTCACGGTTCGTCGCAATATGGCGTATGATGTCCTCGCAAATGGCGGAATAGGCGGCCCGGCATCGGTTGACCGGATATAAAGAAACCTTTATATGTACCGTCATGACCGAGCTGCTCGACATTTTTCGCGCCCTGGCGGACCCCACGCGATTGCGGATCGTCGCCTTGCTGCGCGAGATGGAGCTGGCGATCGGCGAGTTGGCGGTTGTCCTCGGCCAAAGTCAGCCGCGCGTGTCGCGTCATGTCCGCATTCTTGTCGATGCCGCCATCGTCGAACGCCGCCGCGAGGGAAGCTGGGTCTTTCTGCGCGTCGCACAGGGCGGACCGGTCGGCGATATTGTCGCGCGGGCAGAGGGCTGGTCCTTCTCGCCGCGTGAGGAGCGGGTGATCGCACATGACGCGCGCCGGCTTGCTGCCATTCGTATCGAGCGCGCGGCGTCGGCCGAACGCTATTTTGCCGAACATGCCGCCGAATGGGATGCGATCCGCTCGCGCCATGTCGCGGAAAGCGAAGTCGAGGCCGCGATGCTGGCGATGATGCACAACCGCCGGCTCGGCCATCTGCTCGACATCGGTACGGGCACGGGCCGGATGGCGGAAATTTTCGCGCCGACCGCGCGCTGCGTCACCGCGCTCGACCGCAGCCCCGAAATGCTGCGCATCGCGCGTTCGAAGCTCGGCGATCAGACGGTGCCGATCGACCTGATCCAAGGCGATTTCCTGAACCTGCCGATGGACGACGCCAGCATCGACAGCATCATCATCCATCAGGCACTGCATTTCGCGCACGAACCCGACCGGGTGATTGCGGAGGCGAGCCGGGTGCTGCGCGGCGGCGGCCATTTGCTCGTCGTCGATTTCGCACCGCATGAGGATGAGGATTTGCGCGCGCTTGCCGCGCATGCCCGTCTGGGTTTTTCGGATGCGCAAATTCGCGGCTGGTTCGCCTCGGCGGGGCTGCTGCTTGAAACCACCCAGGCGCTCGAAGGCGGAAAGCTGGCCGTGAAGCTATGGCTCGGCCGCCGGCGCAGCGATGAAGATCAACCCCCGGCCGCCCGCGAAGGCGACGGACAACGCAAAAGGCTTGCGGCATGACCATGAATTTAAACTCGCTGGCCGAGGCGCGCCGCGCCGCTGCGTCGCCGCTCTTCGCCGATCTGGCCGGCGACATTGGCGCCAGCTTCGAATTTTTCCCGCCCAAGACGGAAAAGATGGAGGCGCAGCTGTGGGATACGTTCCGCACGCTTGAGCCGCTGGCACCGCGCTTCGTCTCGGTCACCTATGGCGCGGGCGGATCGACGCGCGAGCGCACTCATGCGACCGTCGCGCGCATCGCCGCCGAAAGCAGCGTGCCGCCCGCCGCGCATCTGACCTGCGTCGAGGCATCGCGCGGCGAGATTGACGACGTCGCGCGCGCCTATTGGGATGCCGGGGTGCGCCATATCGTGGCGTTGCGCGGCGACATGCCCGGCGGTGCGCCCTATCAGCCGCATCCGGATGGCTATGCCAATGCAATCGAACTTGTTGCGGGACTCAGGAGGATAGCGGCGTTCGACATTTCGGTCGCGGCCTATCCCGAAAAGCACCCCGATTCCGATTGCGTACAATCCGACCTCGACAATCTGAAGCGCAAGATGGACGCGGGCGCGAACCGTGCGATCACGCAATTTTTCTTCGCGCCCGAAAGCTTCTTGCGCTTCCGCGACGCCGCCGCTGCCGCCGGGATCGACGCGCCGATCATCCCCGGCATCCTGCCCGTTTCGAACGTATCGCAGACGCGCCGCATGGCCGAGATGTGCGGGACTGCGATACCCGGCTGGATGGCGTCGCTGTTCGAGGGGCTCGACGATCACCCCGCCGCGCGTCAGCTTGTTTCGGCGACGATCGCCGCCGAAATGTGCCGCCGCCTTTATGCGGGCGGGGTCCGCGATTTCCATTTCTACACCCTCAATCGCGCCGAACTCAGCTATGCCATCTGTCACTTGCTGGGGATGCGGCCGGTTCAGCCCGCAGCGGAGAAAGCAGCATGACCTCTCATGTGACGACGGGCGCGCGCGAAGCCCTTCTGGCGGCGGCAAAGAGCCGCATTCTGCTCACCGACGGCGGCTGGGGCACCCAGATTCAGCTGAGGAAGCTGATCGAGGGCGACTATGCCGGCAATCTCGGCCTGACACACGACCAGAAGGGCAATAACGACATCCTCGCGCTGACGCGTCCCGACGTCGTCAGCGCGATCGGCGAGGCCTATCTGGCGGCGGGGTCGGACATCGTCTCGACCAACACCTTCAGCGCCAACCGGATCAGTCAGGCCGATTACGGCGCCGAGCATCTGGTCGCGGACATCAACCATGAAAGCGCGCGTCTCGGCCGCGAAGCCGCCGACAAATATGAAGCGATCGACGGCCGCCGCCGCTTTATAGCGGGTGCGGTCGGGCCGACGAACAAGACGCTGTCGCTGTCGCCCGACGTCAACAACCCGGGTTACCGCGAGATCGACTTCGACGAGCTCAAGACCGTCTATCTCGATCAGGTCGTCGCGCTGGCCGAGGGCGGCGCCGACTTCATTCTGATCGAGACGATCTTCGACACGCTGAACGCCAAGGCCGGGATCGCCGCGGTGCTCGAGGCCGAGGCGAAGGTCGGGCGCGAACTGCCGCTGATGATCTCGATGACGCTTACCGATTTGTCGGGCCGCAACCTGTCGGGGCATACGGTCGAGGCTTTCTGGTATGCGGTACGCCACGCGCGCCCGCTGACCATCGGGCTCAACTGCTCGTTCGGCGCGGCGCAGCTACGTCCGCATGTTCGCGTCCTCTCCGACCTCGCCGACACGCTGGTGATGGTCTATCCCAACGCCGGCCTGCCCAACGAGCTCGGCGAGTATGACGAAATGCCCGACACCACCGCGGGCCTCGTCCGCGAATGGGCCGAACATGGTCAGGTCAATATTCTGGGCGGTTGCTGCGGATCGACGCCCGCGCATATCGCCGCGATGGCGAAGGCCGTCGAAGGCCTCGCGCCGCGCCACATCCCCGATGTTCCCGTTCGCACGCGGCTCGCGGGGCTCGAACCCTTTACCATGGCGGCCTGAGGCAATGGCCGACATTCCGACATGGACGATCCGCGAAGCCGGAGCGGATGACGCGTCGTCGCTCGCGCTGATCGGCGCCGCGACCTTTCTCGAAACCTTCGCCGGAATTCTCGAGGGCGAGGCCATCGTCGGTCATTGCGCCGCGCAGCATAATGAGGCGGCTTATCGCACCCATCTGGCCAATGGTGCGCGGGCGTGGCTGGCCGAGGCGCAGCCCGGCGGCGCGCCGATCGGTTTTGCCCTCGTCGGAAACCCCGACCTTGCCGCCGCTGATGATGGCGATATCGAGTTGAAGCGCATCTATTCGCTGTCGCGCTTCCACGGAACGGGGCTCGGCGCGGCGCTGATGAAACAGGCGCTGGACGCCGCGCACGGCTATCGCCGCCTTCTCCTCGGTGTCTATGCCCGCAACGAGCGCGCGCTCGCCTTCTACCGCAAACAGGGGTTCGCCGACCTCGGTACGCGCCAGTTCAATGTCGGCGGCAAGCTTTACGACGATCTCGTTCTCGCCCGCCCGCTCGCTGCCTAATATTTCGTTTCAGGATTTTTTGATGACCGCCTCGAATAGCTCCGCCACTTTCGTCAATATCGGCGAGCGCACCAATGTCACCGGATCGGCTGCGTTTAAAAAGCTGATCATGGCCGACGATTATGCCGCGGCGGTCGAGGTCGCGCGCCAGCAGGTCGAAAATGGCGCGCAGGTCATCGACGTCAATATGGACGAAGGCCTGCTCGACGCCGAATATGCGATGACGACCTTTCTGAAGCTCATCGCGGCCGAACCCGACATCGCGCGCGTGCCGGTGATGATCGACAGTTCGAAATGGGATGTCATCGAAGCGGGTCTGAAATGCGTCCCGGGCAAGCCGATCGTCAACTCGATCAGCATGAAGGAAGGCGAAGAGCCTTTCCTCGCCCATGCCCGCAAATGCATGGCCTATGGCGCCGCGGTCGTCGTGATGGCGTTCGATGAGGTCGGGCAGGCCGATACGATGGAGCGCAAGATCGAAATCTGCGAGCGCGCGTACAAGTTGCTGACCGGCATTGGCTTTCCGCCCGAAGACATCATCTTCGATCCCAATGTCTTTGCGATCGCGACCGGGCTCGAGGAACATGACAATTACGCCATCGATTTCATCGAGGCGGTGAAGGTCATTCGCGCCCGCTGTCCGCACGTGCATTTTTCGGGCGGCCTGTCGAACCTGTCGTTCGGTTTTCGCGGCAACGAGACGGTGCGCCGTGCGATGCACAGCGTCTTCCTCTACTATGCGATCCCCGCCGGGCTCGACATGGCGATCGTCAACGCCGGCCAACTCGATGTGTACGACACGATCGATCCCGAGCTGCGTCAGGCGGTCGAAGATGTCGTCCTCAACCGCAAGGTCGAGGGTGAGGCCGAAAGCCCGACCGAACGGCTGATCGCGCTCGCCGAACGCTATAAGGGCAGCAACCCGGCGCAGGAAAAGGCGGCCGAGGAGTGGCGGGGCTGGGCGGTTGAAAAGCGGCTCGAGCATGCGCTGGTCAAGGGCATCGACGCGCATGTCGTCGCCGACACCGAGGAAATGCGCTTGGCTATGCCGCGCCCGATCGAGGTGATCGAAGGGCCGCTGATGGATGGGATGAACGTCGTCGGCGATCTGTTCGGGTCGGGCAAGATGTTCCTGCCGCAGGTGGTGAAATCGGCGCGCGTGATGAAAAAGGCGGTCGCGCACCTGCTGCCTTTCATCGAGGCGGCGAAAGAGCCGGGCGCGAAGGGCAAGGGCAAGGTCGTGATGGCGACCGTGAAGGGCGACGTCCACGATATCGGCAAAAATATCGTCGGGGTCGTCCTCCAGTGCAACGGCTTCGAAATCGTCGACCTTGGCGTGATGGTGCCCTGGTCGAAGATTCTCGAGGCTGCGAACGAGAATGACGCCGACATGATCGGCCTTTCGGGCCTGATCACCCCCTCGCTCGACGAGATGGTGACCGTTGCCGAGGAAATGCAGCGCGCGGGCATGACGATGCCGCTGCTCATCGGCGGCGCGACGACGTCGAAAGTCCATACCGCATTGCGTATCGACCCCGCTTACAAGGGGCCGGTGCTCCACGTCCTCGACGCCAGCCGCGCGGTCGGCGTCGCGACCGCGCTGGTCAGCGACACCGGGCGCGATGCCTATGTAAAGGGCTTCAAGGATGATTATGAGCATGTCCGCGACGTGCGCGCGAACAAGGGGCAGAGCGCGCTGATCCCCCTCAACGACGCGCGCGCCAACGGCTTTGCCATCGACGAGCATATCCGGCCCTTTCCGCCCGAAAAGCCGGGCGTGCACGCCTTTGACAATTGGGATCTCGCCGAACTGGTCGAATGGATCGACTGGACGCCCTTTTTCCGCGCATGGGAACTCGCGGGCAATTATCCCGCGATCCTGACCGACGAGGTTGTCGGCGAGAGCGCGTCGAGCCTTTACGCCGACGCGCGCGCGATGCTGGAGACGATCATCGCCGAAGGCTGGCTGACCGCGCGCGGGGTCGCTGCGCTATGGCCATGCCGCCGCGACGGCGACGATGTGATCATCCATCTCGAAGAGACGGAAGAGCATGTCCGCATCCCCTTCCTGCGCCAGCAGATCGCGAAGCGCGAAGGACGTCCCAATATGTGCCTCGCCGATTTCGTCAGCCCCGACGGCGACTGGATCGGCGGCTTTTCGGTCGCGATCCATGGCATCGAGCCGCATCTGGCGCGCTTCAAGGCGGCGCATGACGATTATAACGACATCCTGCTGAAGGCGCTCGCCGACCGTTTTGCCGAAGCCTTTGCCGAGCGGCTCCACGCCCATGTCCGCACCGATCTGTGGGGCTATGCGCCGGGCGAGCAACTGACGCCCGAGGCGATCGTCAAGGAAGAGTATCGGGGTATCCGCCCGGCACCGGGCTATCCCGCCTGTCCCGATCACAGCCTGAAACCGATCCTGTTCGACCTGCTCGACGCGGGGAATAATTCGGGCGCGATCCTGACCGAGAGCTTCGCCATGCTGCCGACCGCAGCGGTGTCGGGTTTCTATTTCGGGCACCCCGATGCGAGCTATTTCGGCGTCGCGCGCGTCGGGCCGGATCAGCTGGCCGACTATGCGACACGCCGCGGGGTCGATATCGAAACCGCGACGCGCTGGCTGCGCCCGAACCTCGATTAACCTGCCGCGCTGCGGTTGTCCGATAAAGGGACGGGTCGGCGGTTCATCCGCTTCGCCCGCGACGCGATGGCGGAAGGCGGCTATACGCGTCGCATGGCAAAGTCTCTTTTTGGTCGGCCGCTGCTGCCGTTGCTCGCTCTCCCGCTGCTTCTCGCGCCCATATCCGCGCCCGCACAGTCGGATGCGGCGTCTTATGTCGTCGCCGAATCGGGCCGCGGCTTCGGGCGGCTCCAGGACGCCGTCGACGCGATCGGGGAGGGCGCCGGGACGATCCGCATCGCTTCCGGCTATCATCGCGACTGCGCCGTACAGACGGCGGGGCGGATCGCCTTTGTCGCCGCCGAGCCCGGCCGCGCCATTTTCGACGGTGTGACCTGCGAGGGGAAAGCGGCGCTCGTGCTGCGCGGAGCCGGTGCGCGCGTCGATGGTCTCGTATTCCAGAATATGCGCGTGCCCGACGGCAATGGCGCGGGTATCCGGCTCGAAAAAAGCAATCTCGATATCGCCAACAGCCTGTTTCGCAACAGTGAGGAAGGCATATTGACCGCCGACGATCCGGCCGCGACGCTGACCATCGACCGTTCGACTTTCTCGCGCCTTGGACGCTGCGACCGTGGGCTCAGCTGCGCGCACAGCGTGTATACCGGCTTTTACGGGCGCGTCGTCGTCACCCGCACCCGCTTCGAAAAGGGCAGTGGCGGCCATTATCTGAAAACCCGCGCGAAACAGGTCGATGTCAGGGACAACAGCTTCGACGACAGTCAGGGAAGCGCGACCAACTATATGATCGACCTGTCATCGGGTGCGACCGGACAGATTGCGAATAATCTGTTCGTCCAGGGCCGCGACAAGGAAAATTACTCGGCGTTCATCACCGTTGCACCCGAAGGCCGCGACAATCCGTCGCGCGGACTGGCGATTTCGGGCAATCGCGCAAGCCTGCCGGGCGACATCGGGCGCAAGTCGGCATTCGTCGCCGACTGGAGCGGCGAGCCACTGGCGATCGGGACGAATGAACTGGGACCGGGGCTGACGCGCTTCGAGAAAAGATAGGACGGTTCACAACCCGTTCGTGTCGAGCGAAGTCGAGACACGCCGACGACATGTGCCAACGGTGGGCATCTCGACTTCGCTCGATGCGAACGGCATCTGAATCGGATAAGGTCTAAGCTTCGCCGCGCGTGTCGATCAGCGACGCGGCGAGCGCTTCCGCGGGCGATTTCCCGCCCCACAGCACGAATTGGAACACCGGGTAAAAGCGCTCGCATTCGTCGATCGCGCTTTCGATCAGCGTTTCGGCAAGATCGAGCGGCAGCGAGGCGTCGCCGCCCAGCAGCATGCCGTGGCGGAACAAAATGGTCCCGCTGTTCGACCAGAGTTCGAAATGGCCGAGCCACAATTGTTCGTTGATCAGCGCCAGCGCTTCGTGCGCGACGGTGCGCTTGTCCTCGACGACGCGAATGTCGGGAAAGGCGAGCAACTGGATGACGCCATCGTCGGCGCGCCAGACCGCGCGCAGTTCATAGGTCGTCCAGCTGCCCTGCGCGGTCGCGACAATCTCGTCCTCGCCGACCATTTCGTGCGGCCAGTCATGCGCGGCGAAATAGGACGCCAGCATTTCCATCGGCGCCGCGTCCTGGCCGTCGTCATCGTCGTACATATCGTCGCTCATAAGGCGCCCTTAGCGGCTCTCGCCCGAAGTGGCGAGTCTGCGAGTCACTCGTCCTCCCCGCGCCAGCAGGGCCGTTGACAGATTTGCGCTACGCCGATGGCGGCCCCGGCTAACCCGGGGCCGAACGTTCATTTCTTCGGCGCGGTCTTGGGCTTCGCGGCCGCCTTGGGCGCCGCGGCCTTCGGAGCAGTGGCAGGCTTCGAAGCCGCAGCTGGCTTCGCCACGCCTTCCAGCTTGTCGAGCCGCGCTTTCAACGCTTCGGCTTCGGCGCGCGCCGTCGCGGCCATTTTCTTCACCGCCTCGAATTCCTCGCGGCTGACGAAATCCATGCGGCCGATCCATTCCTTGGCGCGCTCGCGCATCGCGGATTCGGCTTCGCGGCCGGCGCCTGCCACGGTTCCGGCGACGCCGTTCACCATCTTGGCCAGATCGTCGAAAAAGCGGTTCTCGCTCTGCATTTCATATTCCTTCGTCGGGAGTGTTCCCTTGCCACTAGCCTATTTGGGTGCTCGCGGCGGAGGGGACAAGGGTTTCGGCGTCGGGATTCCGCTGGTCGATCTGGAAATTCAAGACCGCGGCAAAGCACAGCCACGCGATATAGGGAACGAGCAGCCACGCCGCCGCCTTGCGGATCGAGGCGAAAGCGAAAGTCGCGGCGACGGTCAGCATCAGGATGAAGATGATCAGGTAAAGTGCCGTCGTAACCTGATGCGCGCCAAAAAACAGCGGCGACCAAGCGAAATTGGCGATGAGCTGGACGAAGAAGAGCAGCAGCGCAAAGCCGCGCCCCTGCGCGCCCCGCGCATGAAGGATCATCGCCAGCGACAACCCCAGGCAGACATAGAGGATCGGCCAAACGGTGCCGAACACCCAGCCCGGCGGCGTGATCGCCGGCAGGTCGAGCGCGGCGAACCAGCGATTGGAATAGCCGCTGTTCGACAACAGTCCCGACAGACTGCCGACCATGACGATCGCGGGCACCGTCACCAGCGCCCAGCGCAGATAGGACATGCGCAACTGACCCGACGTAGCGATTTCACTCATAGATACGACCCCCAACTGTCGATACCGAGGGCGACACGTGTTGCGGCTCGCGCGGCCAGCGTCAAGCGGCTCGCTTCACCGCTGCGATCAGAAATTCAATATTTCCTTCCGGACCGGTGATCGGACTTTCGACCAGATCGAGCACCGACCACCCCGCGCCTTCCAGCCAGTCGCGCGTTTCGGCACACACTCGGGCATGGACTTCGGCGTCGCGCACGACACCTTTTTTGCCCACTTCGTGCCGCTCAGCCTCGAACTGCGGCTTGATCAGCGCGACGATGCGGGCGCCATCGCGGGCAAAGCCCATCGGCACCGGCAGCACTTTCGACAGCGCGATAAAGCTCGCGTCGCAGACGATCAGGTCAACGGGCTCGGGGATATGCGTCGGCGTCAAAATCCGCGCGCTCGTCTGTTCGTGGACGATGACGCGCTCATCCTGCCGCAATTTCCACGCGAGCTGGTTGGTTCCCGAATCGACGGCATAGACGCGCACCACGCCCCGGCTCAGCAGCACGTCGGTAAAGCCGCCGGTCGATGACCCGACATCGATCGCGACGGCGCCCGCGACGTCCCAGCCGAGATGGGTGAGGGCATGGTCGAGCTTGATCCCGCCGCGCGACACCCACGGATGGTCGCGGCCCTTGACGCTGATCTCGGCATCGTCGGGCACCTGCTGCCCCGCCTTGTCGATCTTGCGGTCGCCGATGAAGGCGAGGCCGGCGAGGATCAGCGCCTGCGCGCGGGTCCGGCTTTCGGCAAGCCCGCGGTCGACGAGCAACTGATCGGCGCGTTGCTTGGCCATCAGCGTCCCGCCGCCTTGTCGGCCAGCATTCCCGGCGTCAGTATCTGCGGCAAAAGTTCGGGCCGCGCGGCGCCGGGCGCGTACCAGAGATAGAGCGGCACGCTGTTGCGCCCCAAGTCGGCCAGAGTGCGGGTGATCGCCGGGTCGCCATTGGTCCAGTCGCCGACGAGCGTGATCACGCCCGCCTTGTCGAACGCCTTTTGCACCGCCTCGCGGTTGATCGCCCCCGCCTCGTTTGCCTTGCACGACAGGCACCAGTCGGCGGTGAAATAGACGAACACCGGCTTGCCGGTGGCGCGCGCCTTGACAAGAGCTTCGGGGGAGAAGGCGGACCCGGAGGCCGCTACCTTATGCTCGGTTTGTGCGAGTTCGGCGGCTGCGGCGGCAAGGCTGCCGACAAGCAGAAGAGCGGCGGCGCCGAGAAGCCATTTTCGGCGGTCGCCGCGCTGGATCGCTCCGAAATGCCACAGCAGGACGACGGCCATGCTCACCGCGATCAACGGATAGACGAGCCCGGCGCCGCTCCCGATCTGGCGCCACAGCAGCCACCCGAGCGCCAGCGCCGTCAACCCCATCGGCAGCGCCATCCACTTGCGGAACGTCGCCATCCACGGCCCCGGCTTGGGAAGCCGGTTGCGCAATGCCGGCACAAAACCGACCGCAAGGAAGGGCAGGGCAAGCCCCAGTCCCAGCCCGCCGAAAATCGGCAGAGCCGCCCATACCGGCAGGACCAGCGTCGCGCCCAGCGCCGCGCCCAGCAAAGGCCCGCTGCACGGCGTCGCGACAAAGGCGGCAAGCGCGCCGGTCCAGAAACCGCCCGCGGCGCCGCTCTTGGCGGTCAGAGCCTGACCTTTGCCGAAGCTTGGCAATTCGTAGGTGCCGAGCAGGTTGAGTGTGATCGCGATGGCGAGGATCAACAGGACCAGCACGCTTACCGGATGCTGGAGCTGGAAAGCCCAGCCCACTTGTTCGCCCACCGCGCGCAGCGCCAGCAATATGCCGCCGAGCAGCAACGCGGTAACGACCGCGCCCGCCGTATAGGCCAGTGCCTCGACCTTCGCGCCCCGCGCATCGCCGCCCGATCGCGCAAGGCTGAGCGCCTTCAGGCTCAGAATCGGAAAGACGCACGGCATCAGGTTCAGGATCAAGCCGCCGAGGATCGCGCCGCCGAGCGCGGTCCAGAACAGCCCCATGTCGACCCCGCTCGCGCGCGTCGCAATGGCTTCGCCTGCGGGTGGAACCGTCCCGGGCTCGAACCGCACCGTCAGCCCGCGTCCATCGCCCAGCTTCAGCAGCGCCGCGACCGTGCCCGCAGCTTCGCCCTTGGCCTTGGTTTCGACGATGATCTGGTCGCCGTTGCGGCTGAACGTCTGCGCAGCGGCATAGTCGGCGACTTCGCGCGTTTCGAGGAACAGGTGTGGGTCGTCGAGTGTCGCTGCGACGGGCAGGGGGATCGCGAAGCGCAGCGCGTCGCCGCGGCGTTCCCACGTGCCCGCCCGGTCGAGCGGCTGCGGCAACAGCGCGCGCCAGCCGTCGAACTGCGTGCGTGACGTCGCCGAAATCGCGCCGTCTCCGGCTTTCAGCACGACCGAGATCACCGCCTTTTCGGGGACGCATACCTTGTCGGTGCAGGCGAGCCAGTTGGCGACCCCCGACAGCGTCAGGTCGGTGCCCGGCGCGATGCTCTTGTCGATGCGGACGTCGGCGAGCAGCGCATAGGGATGCTCATAGACATGGTTCATCATGCCAAACAGGATCAAGGCATCGGGGACGGGATAGTGAAAGGCGCCGACGGTCACGCCCTCGGGCGCATTCCATTCGACCGCCATGCCGAACCCCGCGTCGCCGCCATTCGCCCAATAGCCATGCCAAGGCTTTTCGGGGGTCATGGTCAGGGCGAGGGTTGTTGCATCGCCGGGGGCGGGGGCCGCGGATTCGGCGACAAGCTTCGCCTGAATATGCGTGGGGGCGGCCGTCGCGGGGCTTGTCGCGACAAAGGCGAGCGCCAGCATCGCCAGTATCGCGCGCCATCCGCTTGCCACAAATCCGTTCTTCACGCGCGCCATGCCGTCCCGCCATATCCATCGTTCGAGGCTTGCCATATAGGCGGGTTTCGTCGAGAGGACAGCCCGCGCTGACGGACCCAGAAACGGAGACAGCTTGTGAAGATCAAAAGCCTGACCACCGCCCTTGCTGCCGCTCTTTGCGTTGCCGGCGCCGGGGCCAGCCTCGCGCAGGATGCTCCCGCTCCGGTCCAGACCGCGCCCGCCGCGAAAGTGACCGCCGCGACCCCGCCGCCCAAGCTCTTGATCATGATCGCGGTCGATCAATTCTCTGCCGATCTGTTCGCCCAATATCGCGGCCATTTCACCGGCGGTCTCGCCCGGCTTGCTTCGGGCGTCGTCTTTCCGTCCGGCTATCAGGCGCATGGCGCCACCGAAACCTGCCCCGGCCATTCGACGATCCTGACCGGAAGCCACCCGGCGCGCACCGGGATCATCGCGAACAATTATTTCGACCTGTCGACGCCGCGTGCCGACAAACGGCTTTATTGCGCCGAAGATGAAAGCGTCGAAGGAACGACATCGAGCAGCGGCAAATATGCGCCGTCGGCGAAGCATCTTCTCGTCCCGACGCTCGGCGACCTGATGAAGGCGCGCGATCCGAAGGCGCAGGTCGTCTCGGTCGCGGGCAAAGACCGTGCGGCGATCATGATGGGCGGACATCAGGCCGACGAATTGATGTGGCTGTTCCCGGGCGGTCTCACCAGCTACCGCGACACCACCCTGTCACCAACCGCAACGCAGGCGGGAACCGCGATTGCTGCGGCGATCGCGCAGCCGCGCACCGGGCTGACATTGCCCGCCAATTGCGCCGCACAGGATATCGCCATTGCGATCGACAAGGGCGGCACGGTAGGCACCGGCCGCCTCGCACGCGAGGGCGGCGATTTCCGCCGCTTCATGGCTTCGCCCGAGGCCGACGGCGCAGTACTCGCCGCCGGCGCGGCGCTGCGTCAGGCACGCAAGCTCGGCGAAGGCGACGCGACCGACCTGCTGATCCTCGGTCTGTCGGCGACCGACTATGTCGGCCATGGCGTCGGCACCGAGGGCGCCGAAATGTGCCTGCAAATGGCGGGGCTCGACCGCGAACTCGGCGATTTCTTCGCGCGGATGGACGCGACCGGGATCGATTATGCCGTCGCGCTGACCGCCGACCATGGCGGACACGACCTGCCCGAACGCAACCGTCAGAATGCCTGGCCCGCCGCCGAGCGCGTTGATCCCGCGCTGGCGCCCGATGCGCTGGGCAAAGCGGTCGCCGAAAAACTCGGCCTGCCGCAACCCTTGCTCTACGGCGACGGCCCGTTCGGCGATTTCTATCTGTCGAAGGCGTTGACCCCGGCGCAGCGCAAGGCCGCTATGGCGGAGATCACCACCCGGCTGCGCGCTCATCGTCAGGTCGAAGCGGTCGTGACCGGCGAGGAGCTGGCAGCGCATCCGGTCTCGAAGCGCGCACCGGACGTCTGGAACCTGATGGACAAGCTCCGCGCCTCCTATAATCCGGCGCGGTCGGGCGACTTCATCGTCGTGTTGAAGCCGCGCGTCACACCGATTCCCGAATCGGGTCTCGGCTATGTCGCGACGCACGGGTCGGTGTGGGATTATGACCGCCGCGTCCCCATGCTCTTCTGGCGCAAGGGGCTCGCCGGCTTCGAACAGCCCAATGCGGTGATGACGGTCGACATATTGCCGACTCTGGCGTCGCTGATCGGCCTGCCTGTCGATGCGACCAAGATCGACGGCCGCTGTCTCGACCTGATCTCGGGTCCCGAAAGCAGCTGCCGCTAAGGACAAGAAAAGAAGATTTATGACGAAGATTTTGCGGGACTTCTCCGACCGGCTGCTGTTGGTCGGCTGTGGCAACATGGCCGGTGCGATGCTCGATCGCTGGCTTGCGGACGGGCTCGATCCGGCGCAGGTCGCGGTCGTTGATCCTTATGCAACTGCCCGCGACGGCGTCGCGCTGTACGCATCGCTCGCGGAGTGGCAGGCTGCGGGCGGCTCGGCCGACTGGATGATGCTGGGGATGAAGCCGCAGCAATTGGGCGATGTCGCCGCAGATCTTGCGCCGCTCGCGACCGGCGAGGTCCATCTCCTGTCGATCCTCGCCGGGGTGTCGCTGTCCGATCTCGCAGCGCGCTTCCCCGATGCGCGGGCACAGGTCCGCATCCTGCCCAACCTCGCGGCGCGAATCGGCGCGGGTGTGTCGGCGGTCGCTTCGCTTGGCGATGTGGATGCCTCGGCGGTTACCGCCTTGCTCGATCCGCTGGGTCAGACCGTGACGCTCGACGATGACTCGACGATGGACCTCGTCACCGCCTTCACCGGCAGCGGTCCTGCTTTCGTGCTTCGCCTGATCGAATCCTATGCTGCGGCGGGCGAACGGCTGGGCCTGTCGGCGGAAGATGCACTGGCGCTCGCCACCGCGACTTTCGGCGGGGCGACCGCGCTCCTCGTCGACAGCGGTGAACGGCCCGGCACGCTGATCGCGCAGGTCGCGAGCAAGGGCGGCACGACGCAGGCGGGTCTCGATGTCCTCGACAGCGACGGCCAGCTGGCGGCGTTGCTCACCAACGTCCTGCGCGCGGCGCGCGACCGGGGCCGCGAACTCGCCGACCTCGCGCGCGGCGACGGCTGAGACAAAGCGTCGTCCCCGCGAAGGCGGGGGCCGCTATCGTTCCTGGATTTCGCTCTCCTCTCCGTTCGTGTCGAGCGAAGTCGAGACACCCATCGTCGAAACACCTAACCGAGGGGCATCTCGACTTCGCTCGATGCGAACGGGAAAGGGAATGGCTTAACCGGGATCACGCCCCAGCGATGCCACCCGCGCGCGGTCGCGCGCCGGGACCAGCGCTTCGCTGACCTGCCAGAATCCGGTCACGGCCTGTTGCCCCGCATGGGTATAGGCCCGGCTCATCGCGTCGCGCAGCACAGTGAAGATCGACTTTTCCAGCGCTCGCCCGGCGTCGGTCAGCCGCAGTTCCTTCTGTCGGCGGTCGCGATTGCCCGGGCGCGTCGTCAGCATGTCGCGCGCCTCCAATTCCTTGACAACGCGGCCCAGCGACTGCTTGGTGATCCCCAGCAAAGCAAGCAAGTCGGTGATCGTCAGCCCCGGTTGGCGCGCTATGAAATAAAGAGCGCGATAATGCGCCCGGCCCAGTTCATTCTCGGCGAGCCGCGCGTCGATCGTCCGCCACAGCGCGGCATGCGCGAAAAACAGAAATTCGATCCCCCGGCGAACTTCGTCCTCGCGTAAGAAAAGTGCGGACGCAGCGGGTACTTGTGAAAGAAAATTTTCCTCGTTCATGGTGACTAGCGTTGCGCGCGGCGCACTCTTTTGGCAAGAGGCGCGCATCGATCAACCCTCAAATCATAGGTTTCCGCAATGTCATCTCCCGCCTTTGCCAAATTGCCGCACCCCAATCCGGTCACGGACGATGTACGCGCGGCGGCGATTGCCGATCCGATGTTCGGGCGCGTTTTCACCGATCATATGGTGTCGATCCGCTATAGCGACGACAAGGGCTGGCACGATGCGCAGGTGATGCCGCGCGGGCCGCTGTCGCTCGATCCCGCGACTGCTGTGCTCCATTATGCGCAGGAAATCTTCGAAGGGCTCAAGGCTTATCGACTCGATGACGGCTCGATGGCGCTGTTCCGTCCCGAAGCCAACGCTGCGCGCTTCAACGAGAGCGCGCGTCGCATGGCGATGGCCGAACTGCCCGAAGACATGTTCATCGCCGCGGTGAAGGAAGCCGTTGCGGCCGACGCCCACTGGTTCCCCCCGGTTGACGGCGGCGCGCTCTATCTGCGTCCCTTCATGTTCGCGAGCGAAGTGTTCCTCGGCGTGAAGCCCGCGGCCGAATATCAGTTCCTTGTCATCACCTCGCCGGTCGGGAATTATTTCAAGTCGGGCGCCCCGGCGATCTCGCTTTGGGTGGCGGAGGATTATACCCGCGCCGCACCCGGCGGCACCGGCGCCGCCAAATGCGGCGGCAACTATGCCTCCAGCCTCGTCGCGCAGCGCGAGGCGATCGCCAAGGGGCACGATCAGGTCGTGTTCCTCGACGCCGCCGAACGCCGCTGGATCGAGGAATTGGGCGGCATGAACATGTTCTTCGTCTTCGACGATGGCAGCATCGTTACGCCGCCGCTGAGCGGCACGATTCTTCCCGGAATCACCCGCGACGCGATCATCACGCTGGCGCTCGACGCCGGGCTGACGGTGCGCGAGGAACTCTATGCGATCGACCAGTGGCAGGCCGATGCGGAAAGCGGCCGCCTGACCGAAAGCTTCGCCTGCGGCACCGCCGCCGTGGTGACGCCGGTGGGCAAGGTGACGCGCGGCGAAACCAGCTTCACCATCGGCGCTGGCGGTCCGGGGCAGGTCACCGGCATGCTCAAGGACAAGCTGGTCAATATCCAGCGCGGCCGCGCCGCCGATCCGCATGGCTGGGTCACGCGGCTCTGATTTTGATCGCGGCAAGGCGTTCAGCCAGCTTGCCATTCATGCGCTCCACGTTATAGAGCGCGCTCGCACCGGCCCGATGGGGCGTCGCCAAGCGGTAAGGCAGCGGCTTTTGATGCCGCCATGCGCAGGTTCGAATCCTGCCGCCCCAGCCAGCCGGTCGAGATTCCTCCCGCCCATGTCGGGACCAGTCACCCGATATTTCCGACCGAAGCATCCTGGCCCATCGCCGGGACATGCCTGATTGTGCATCAGAGCATGGCGATATGCCCTCCAAAAAGGGCCGCAATCGAGTTGCGCCGCGCCTGTCGCCGGGACGCAGGATGATCCTTCGACGCGTTGCGCGAGGGCGAGATATTTCTGAACCAGCCGACGCGGCGTAGCCAATCGCTTCTGACAGCCGCGTTGCGGCTGGCATTGACAATTTTCACACCCAGCACTTATGTCCCCGATTGAAAATATTTCTAATTTAGAAATTTATGTTTCGTAGCCCCGATTTGCTGCGAAGCCGGGAGAGAGGGCGCATATGGTGATCGCTGCGGTGCGTGAGGTGGTCGATATGGTGCGTGCCGATCCTCCGGCGGCCGCAAAACAGCGGCCATAGCATCTCCCTCCCTCATGTGGCGCCGCCGATGGCTCGCGCCGGAAATGGAACGAAAACATGATCTTCCACGTGCGAATGAAGCATATCATTCTGTCTTCGGCGAGCCTGGCTCTGCTCTCCAGCCCGGCGTTGGCCCGGACCACCGTCGAGACGCCTGCGGAGCTATCCGTGACATCGCCTGCGACCGAAGCGGCGCTCGAAGGGCTCGATGCCTATATCGAGGGCGCGCGGCAGGCGTGGCAGGTGCCGGGCCTGTCCATCGCCATCGTCAAGGACGACCGGGTCGTCTATTCCAAGGGCTTCGGTGTTCGCGAGAAGGGCAAAGCGGACAAGGTCGACGCCGACACGGTCTTTGCGATCGGATCGGCGACCAAGGCCTTTGCGGCGGCGGCGCTCGGCATGCTGGTCGACGAAGAGAAGATCGGCTGGGATGGCGCGGTCCACGACTATATGCCGTCGTTCGAGCTCCACGACCCCTATGTCACCCGCCATGTGACGGTGCGCGACCTGCTGTTGCACCGCACCGGCGTCGTCACCAATGGCGGGCTCTGGTACGGGTCGGGGTTCGATCGCAAGGAAATCATCCGGCGGCTGCGCTTTCAGACCGCAACGCTCGGTTTCCGCAACCAGTATCAATATCAGAACGAGATGTTCATCGTCGCGGGCGAAATCGTCCCCGCTGTGACCGGTATCGGCTTTGACCGCTTCATCGCCGGTCGCATCTTCGAACCGCTGGGCATGCGCCGCACCAGCACCAGCATCACGGCCCTCAAGGGGCTGGCCAATGTCGCGACCCCGCATGCAATGCTCGGCGGTCAGGTGATACCTGTCGAATATCGCATGATCGACAATGTCGGCGGCGCCGGCGTGATCAATTCCAGCGCGCGCGACATGGCGCAGTGGGTGCGTTTGCAACTGGGCGGCGGCCGTTTCGAGGGGGTTGAGCTGATCGCACCCGCGACGCTGGCCGAAATGCATAGCGGCCAGATCGTCACGGGCGGAGGAGCGGGCACGACCTTCAAGTTCAATGAATATGGTCTCGGCTGGGGCGTGCAGGAATATCGCGGGCAAAAGGTCGTCCGGCATAGCGGGGCGATCGACGGGATGCAGAGCATGGTCACCATGATACCCGAAAGAAAGCTCGGGGTGGTCGTGCTGACCAATGGTTTGCGCACCAAGCTGGCGGCGGCCGTCGAACTGCGCGTGCTGGATGCGTTTCTGGGCGGCGCCACGATCGATCACAGCGCCATCATGAAACAGGCGGACGACGAGGCGGCCCGGCGCGCGCGTGAAAAGGGAGCGGCGGCACGGAGTGCGGCGGTCCCGGCGCCCACCCGGCTGCCGCTCGATCGCTATGCCGGTGTCTATTCGAGCGATCTGCTGGGCGAGGTTGCGATCACGCTGGTCGACGGCAAGCTCAAGCTCGCGCGCCCGCTGGCGAGCGCAATGCTCGACCATGATCGGGCCGATATGTTCATGGCGCAGTGGAACAGCCCGGGCCAGATGAGCATCACCGGCCCGACCCCGGTCGGATTCAGCTTCGCCCCGGATGGAGCGATTTCCGCGCTGGAACTTGGCGGCGACAGATTTGTGCGCAAATAGACGCTTGCGAACAGCCGCCCGTCATCCCCTATGGCTCGCGCGATATTCCCGAATCCGCAAAAGTTCGGCGTCGCTGGTGGGGTAGAGGATATTCTCTCCCGTCAGGGCTGCTGCGTTCGGACAGCACAGGATCGACCAGATCGACCACGCGCACCCCGGCCAGCGGCCGATCGACGCTCATGGCGTGTTTCGCTCGAATTGCGGCAGGCCGGCGGGAATCTCGACCCACGGCAGCGCCGATGCGGTCCACACATGCACCGCGGGGGTAAAGAGGCCGGGATCGTCGGCGGTGCCGGCCTTGACGATCGCGATCTTCGGCGATGCGGCGGACAGCGACTGGATCGGCGATCCGCAGGTCGCGCAGAACTGGCGCAGCACCGGGGCGCCGCTTTCGGTGTCGCGGTCCTCATAAGTGGTGAGGTCGCCGGTCAGCTCCATCGCATCGGCACGCACGACAATATTGACCGAAAAGGCGCTGCCCGACTGACGGCGGCAGTTGCTGCAGTGACAGACCGCGACCGCCAGCGGGGCACTTTTGATCCGGTATCGCACCGATCCGCAATTGCATCCGCCTTCGATTTCGGTTTCCGACATCGCTCATCTCCCGTTTCGCTTTTTCAGGTTGCGCTTTTATCTAACGTCATTAGTTTGTAAAGTCTGTATGGATGAACAGTCCCGGTGACAAGCGGGCTGTCAATATGGTGGAGAGACGAATGAGCGACAATCTTGCGATGACGATCGACGGGCGTGCAGTCCATGCAGCCGCCATGATCGATGTGCGCAATCCGGCGACGGGCGAAGTCTTCGCTCAGGCCCCCGACGCGACCGCCGCCGATCTCGACGCCGCGGTCGCCGCTGCAACCCGTGCTTTCCCCGCATGGCGCGACACCCCGGTCGCCGATCGCAAGGCGTGCCTCGTCAAGGCCGCTGATATCATCGACGCGCACGCCGACGAACTGGCGGCGCTGTTCGTCAAGGAGCAGGGGCGTCCGCTTCCCGGTGCGAAGGCCGAAATCCGCGGCGCCGCGATGTGGATGAAGGCGACGACGATGCTCGATATCCCCGTCGACGTGACCGAGGACAGCGACACCCGCCGCGTCGAGGTGCATCATGTCCCGCTCGGCGTCGTCTGCGGGATCGTGCCGTGGAATTTCCCGGTGCTGCTGGCGTCGTGGAAGATCGGCCCGGCGCTGATGGCGGGCAATACGCTGGTGCTCAAACCCTCGCCCTTCACCCCGCTTTGCACGCTGCGGATCGGTGAACTGATCCGCGACGTCTTTCCGGCGGGCGTCTTCAACATCATCAGCGGCGGCGACGCGCTCGGCCCGTTGATGACCGCGCATCCGGGCTTCGCCAAGATCAGCTTCACCGGATCGACCGCGACCGGGCGCCGCGTGATGGAATCGGCGGCAAAGGATTTGAAGCGGATTACGCTCGAACTCGGCGGAAACGACGCCGCGATCGTTCTGCCCGACGTCGATGTCGACGCCGTCGCGGCGCAATTGTTCGAGGGCGCGTTCCACAACACCGCGCAGGTCTGCGTCGCGACCAAGCGCCTCTATATCCACGCCGATATCTATGATGCCTTACGCGACCGGCTCCATCAGCTCGCGAAGGACCTGCCAGTCGGTGACGGCGCGGAGCAGGGCAATCGCTATGGCCCGGTCCAGAACGAACCCCAATACCGCCGTGTCCTTGCGCTCCTCGACGATGCGCGCGCCAACGGCCTGACCTTGCTCGAAGGCGGGCCGGTGCCCGATATCGGCTATTTCGTTCCGCTGACCCTTGTCGACAATCCGCCCGAGGACAGCCGCGTCGTCGTCGAGGAAGCCTTTGGCCCGGTCCTGCCGCTGCTGAAATTCGACGACGTCGACGATGTGATCGCACGCGCGAACGACAGCGAATATGGCCTCGCCGGGGCGGTCTGGTCGGCCGATATCGAACAGGCGACCGCGATCGCGCACCGGCTCGATACCGGCACGGTGTGGATCAACCAGAACCTCCAATCGACCCCCTTCACTCCGCTCGCGGGCGCGAAACAGTCGGGTTTCGGACAGGAAAATGGCGTGCCCGGTCTGCTCGAATTCACCCGGCCCAAGGCGATCTTCATCCCGAAGGCGGCGTGACATGACGCAGCTGAGTCCCGCCGATGAAGCGTTCCGCGACGAAGTTCGCGCCTTCTTCGCCGCCGAACTGACCCCGGAGCTTCGCCGCGCGGGCCAGCTGATGACCAGCGTCTATGCCGACCATGAATCGCAAATGGCGTGGCAGGCCAAGCTTCACGCCCAAGGCTGGGCGGCGCCAGCCTGGCCCGTCGAATATGGCGGCTGCGACTGGAGCGTCGTTCAGCATCATATCTTTGCGAGCGAACGCGTCCGCGCGGGCGCGCCGCCGGTGTCGCCGATGGGGATCAAAATGTGCGGCCCGGCAATCATCGGGTTCGGGACCGACGCGCAGAAAGCCTACTTCCTGCCGCGCATGCTGTCGGGCGAGCATTTCTGGTGTCAGGGCTATTCCGAACCCGGCGCGGGGTCGGACCTCGCGGCACTTCAGATGAAGGCGGTGCGCGACGGCGACGATTTCATCTGCACCGGCACCAAAATCTGGACGACCCATGCCAATGTCGCGAATTGGATGTTCTGCCTCGTTAGAACGAGCAAAGGCGAGCGCAAGCAGCAGGGGATTACTTTCCTGCTCATCGACATGACGGCGCCGGGGATCGAGGTTCGCCCGATCATCATGGCGTCGGGCGAGCATATCCAGAACGAGATTTTCTTCGACAATGTTCGCGTTCCGGTCGCCAATGTGCTGGGCCAGATCGACCAGGGCTGGACCGTCGCCAAATATCTGCTCGAATTCGAACGTGGCGGCAGCGCCTATGCGCCCGAGATCGAGGTGGCGTTGGACGAACTGGTTGAACAGGTCGCCGGGCACCCCGCAGGACCGGGACGCGCGTTGCTCGATGCGC
Organism: Sphingopyxis selenitireducens; assembly: GCF_051550705.1. Classification (NCBI taxonomy): domain Bacteria; kingdom Pseudomonadati; phylum Pseudomonadota; class Alphaproteobacteria; order Sphingomonadales; family Sphingopyxidaceae; genus Sphingopyxis; species Sphingopyxis selenitireducens. The sequence continues at coordinate 20,838 of NZ_JBPULG010000006.1, read as the reverse complement.
GGATCGCCGAGGCGCGCATCCGCTGCGATATTCTCGCGCGGCTCGAAAGCGACATTCTCTCGCGCCTGTCGGCGGGATCGCCTGCGGGAACCGATGCGTCGATGATGAAGATTCTCGGCACCGAATTGCAACAGCGCGTGACCGAACTGGCGCTGGAGGCCGCAGGGCCGCTCGCCCGCGCCTTCCAGCCCGGCGTCGCGATGCCCGGCGGGCCCATCCCCGGCCTCGCCGCCGACGATTATTGCAGCGGCGAAGTGTGGCAGGCGATCGCGCCGCTTCACTATCTCAACGAACGTGCGAGCACGATCTATGCCGGGACGAACGAGATTCAGCGCAACATATTGGCGAAGGCCGAACTGGGGATTTGAGGCGGCGCACGCGCAATATACGCTATCCCTAAATCCGTTCGTGTCGAGCGAAGTCGAGACACCCATCGAAATAGACTGACGCCGATGGGTGTCTCGACTTCGCTCGACACGAACGGTTCATATGTTGCGCGTGATGTTCTGGTACGCGGCGGGTCGGGTCAGTCCAACCCCATATACCGCGCCAGATGTTCGTCGCGCGTGCCATATTCGCTTTCGATCACGGTCAGCCGCTTGAACAGCGCCGAAACCGGCAGTTCCTCGGTCATCCCCATGCCGCCATGGAGTTGCACCGCATTCTGGCCGACGAAGCGCCCGGTGTCGGCGATTGTAACCTTGGCCGCGCTGATCGCCTTGGCGCGCGCAGCGGGCTCAAGGTCGAGCGCATCGGTCGCCAGCGCCGCTGCGGCCGCCGCGCGGCGCGCTTCGATATGCATATCGACCAGCCGGTGTTGCACCGCCTGAAAGCTTGAGATCGCCTGTCCGAACTGCTCGCGCTGGCGGCAATAGTCGCGGGTGTCGGTGACGAGCCGCGTCATGATGGCGGCGGCCTCAGCAGCGATGGCGGCGGCGCCCAGATCAAGGATCTCGGCAATATCGTCGGGGTTCAGGGCAAGGCGCGCGGTTTCGGGCAGCGGTATATCGTCGAGCAAAATGTCGGCGGCGCGCCGACCGTCGATCGTGGGATAGGCCTTCATAGCGACCGCATCGCGCGGCAGCAGGAAAGCCGCCATGCCGTCGGCGGTCGCGGCGGTGACGATCAAGGCGTCGGCCTCGGCGGCGCCGATCGCGAGCAGCTTTCCGCCCGACAGGCGCCAGCCATTGCTATCGGCCTCCGCGCGCGCTGCGTCCTTGTCGTCGAGCCAGGCGAAGGCCAGCCGTGCTTCGCCGCGCGCCACGCGCGGCAGCCATGTCGCCGCATGCTCGCCCTCGGCGCGGTCGAGCAAGACGCCCGCCAGCAAAACGCATTCGAGATAGGGCAGGGCGGCCGCCCGCTCGCCCAGCGTTTCGAGCACCGCAAAGCCGTCGCGCGGTAACAGGCCCAGTCCGCCATGCGCTTCGGCGAAGGGCAGGCCGAGGACGCCCGCGCCCGCCAGCGCCTGCCAGCCGTCGTCGCCGGGCTTCATGCCGTCGAACCGCGCGCTCAGCGCTTCCCTCAATTCACTCGCCATGCTCATCTCAACCTGCCTTTGCCTGCGGCGCATCGCGCAAAATAATGTCGGCGGCGCGCCACGCCATCGCCATCGTCGGGCCGTTGGTGTTGCCTGACGGGATCGCGGGCATGATCGAGGTATCGATCACCCGCACGCCCTCGACCCCCCGCACTTTGAGCGCCGGATCGACCACCGATGCGGCATCCTTGCCCATGCGGCAGCTGCCGACGGCATGATAGCCGCAGGTACCGAAACGGTCATAGGCGTCCATGATCTCGGCATCGCTTTCATACGCGGGGCCGGGCATCGTCTCGCCCGCGATCATCGCGGCGAGCGGGGACTGGGCGGCATAGTCGCGCATCACGCGCACCGCGCCGATCATCGCCGCGCGATCCTCTTCGGTCGACCGGTAATTGGGCTTGAAGCTTGCGGCGGCATCGGGATCGGTCGTCGCGATATGGATGCTGCCGCGCGATGTCGGGCGGAGGGGATAGACGACGGCGTTGATCCCCGGTTGCTTCTCGAGTGCGGTGCGCTGTTTCTCCATGTCGAAGCTGAAGGGCGCGATCAGCATTTGCGCGTCGGGGCGGTTGAGCCCCGCTCGCGTCTTGAACCAGCCGCCAATCTCATAGGCGGCCGCCGACATCGGGCCGTCGCCGGTCAGATAATAGCGCAAGGTTGCAAGCAGCAACCGCCAGCCGCCGAACACCCGGTTCTGTGACAGCGCCGCCCTCGTCAGTTTCCACTGCATGATGATGCCGCGATGTTCGATCAGTCCTTCGCCGACCTGCGGATTGTGGTGAACCAGCGGGATGCCCAGCGCGGTGAGGCGATTTTCGTCACCGATTCCCGATCGTTCGAGGATGGCCGGGCTAGCCATCGCGCCGCCGCAGACGATGACTTCATGATCGGCGTCGATCCGCTCGCGCGCGCCCTTGTGAACGACTTCGACCGCGACCGCGCGCTTGCTGTCGAAAACTATACGGTCGACGGTGCGGTCGGTGAATATGGTCAGATTGGGGCGCTGCTCGGCCGGGCGCAGGAAAGCCTGAGCCGCGCTCTGGCGCTTGCCTTTGAAAATGGTGCGCGGGGTATAGCCGATCGCGACCTGATCGTCGGGGGCGTTGACGTCGGCCTTGCGTGTCCAGCCCATCGCTTCGCCCGCCGCGACCTGCGCGTCGCTGACCGGCATCCGCTGGGTGGGCATCGAGACTTTCAGCGGCCCTGCACCGCCGCGCGTTTCGTCGGCGCCCAGTTCGTGATTTTCCAGAGCGCGATAGGCGGCGCCGATATGTTCCCAGCTCCAGTCGGGGCTCGACTGTTCGGCAATCGCGTCGAAGTCGGCGGGCTGGCCGCGCACATACATCATTCCGTTGACCGCCGACGATCCGCCGAGCACGCGGCCGCGCACCCAGGCTTCGGACTGCCCCGCGGTCGATGCTTCGGGCTCGCTCATATGGACCCACAAATGCTTCGGATCCTGCATCACCTTGGCCAGCCCCTTGGGCATGGAGATGAACGGATGGCGGTCGCGCGGCCCCGCTTCGATCAAAGCGACGCGGATCGCCGGATTTTCGGACAGGCGATAGGCCAATACGCAGCCCGCCGCCCCGGCGCCGCAGATGATATAATCGAAGCGCATATACTCTTCCCTTTGATCCGCCGGCATTTTTTCCGGTCCGTTCCGTCGCTCGAAGCCCGTCGATACGCTCTTCATAAAAAACTATTGTCATTAGGTAAAGGGTCGAATAGGGTTAGGCCAACAACAAGGAGAGGATCTCGGCGATATGCGTGAAGTTGCAGAAGTTGCGCCCCCCGCCCGCAAGGTGACGACGCTGGCCGAACTGACGCCCAGCCAGATCGAGGCCATCCGCAAAATCCCGGCTGAAAAGGACGCGGTCATCGTCCCCTTCGGCGCGACGCGTCCCAATGCGATCTTCACCGGCCGCGAGCGTTTCGAGCTCGAGCAGGAAAAGATCTTCCGCCGCTATCCGGTCCCCGTAACCGTATCGGCGCTGCTCGAACCAGGCAGCGTCGTGGCGAACGACAGCTATGGCGTCCCGATGCTCGTCTCGCGCACCCGCGACGGCACGATCAAGGCGTTCATCAACGCCTGCCAGCACAAGGGATCAAAGATCATCGAGGATTGCGCGGTCCACAAACAGGGCCGCATGACCTGTCCCTATCATGCGTGGACCTATGGTATCGATGGCAAGCTGATCGGCGTGTCGCGCAGCGAGGCGTTCGAAGGCCTCGACAAGAGTCAACGCGGGCTGGTCGAACTCGAAGCGCGGGAATGGGGCGGGATCGTCTATGTCCAGCTCAACCGGGATGTCGCCGCCGACTGGTCGCAATTATCGCAGCAGGTCGCCGATGATTTTACCGCGCTCGGCATTCCAGCGGCGCATGTCTATGGCCGCAAGACCTTCGATCTCAAGGCGAACTGGAAGGTCGTGCTCGAACCCTTCCTCGAGGGCTATCATGTCCAGCGGCTTCATGCGGCGTCGATCGGCGATAAATTCCAGGATGCGCCGAACATCGTCGACATGTTCGGCCCCAATATCCGTCAGGTGTCGGGGCGCATCGGCTATGTCCCCGAAATGCTGGACGAGGATGCGGGGGCGAATGTCCACAAGCTGGTGACCCACGCCTATACGGCTTTCCCCAACTGCGTCGTCGTCACCAGCCAATATTATACCAGCATCATGCTACTGATGCCGCGCGCCGCCGACCGGACGGTGGTCGAATATTTCATGCTGACCCCGGGGCCGGCGACGACGCCGAAGGCAGAGGAGGTGTTCGCACGCTCCTATGAGCTGATCATCGGCGTCTTCGGTGGCGAGGATTTTCGCGCCGCCGAGATCAGCCAGCAGGGGCTGAATGCGGGGGTGCCCGAAAACACCGTCTATTGCGGGCTCGAGACGAATATTGTCCGCTATTATGAGGCGATCGAAGCGCTTCTGTAATTGGCAAACCGGCGACAGACCGGATGGAGAGGGATTATATGGCGCAAACCTTGTCGAGCGCGATTGCATGGTGGGCGCGGATGCGGCCGGACCAGCCCGCTGTGGTGCTGGGCGGCGACCGGCTGAGCTATGCCGATTACAAGGACTGGTCGGACCGGGTCGCGGCGATGCTGGAGGCCGACGGGCTTGAGCCCGGCGACCGCGTCGCGATTTGCGCGACCAACAGCCTTGCCTATTGCGCGCTGATCATGGGCATCATCCGCGCGGGCGGTATCGTCAATCCGGTCAACTTCCGGTTCACCTCGCGCGAAATCCGCGATCTGTGCGAAACGAGCGAGCCGCGCTTTGCCTTCGCCGCGCCCGAGTTCGCCGACAATATGACCGCCGCCGGCCTTGCACCGCGCCCGATGGCGGAGGTCGAGGCGCTGCGCCACGGCCCGCTCGCCGAGGTCGCGCATGATCCCGATCCCGACGCGCCGGTGGTCATTATCGCGACCAGCGGCTCGACCGCGAAACCCAAGGGTGTCGTCTACACCAATCGCTCGATGACCGCCTATGCGGCGAACTGGGCGCTCGAGGAAACCGCCTCGTCGCCGGGCGCCCGCGTCATCAGCCTCGCGCCGCTCAACACCTCGGCGGGCTTCGTCCAGCTGATCCATTATACGACGCAGGGCTGCACGATCTTCATGGAGCCCGCCTTCGTTCCCGAAGCGATGCTGCGCTTGTTGCAGGACGAGAAGATTAATTGCTTCGGCGCGGTGCCGACCTTTTTCGAAGCCATCGCGCGCTGCGAAGGTTTTGCCGACGCCGACCTGTCATCGATCCGCCTCGCGACCGCAGGTGGCGCACGGGTCAGTCGCCAGTTGCTCGACGCCTATAAAGCGAAGGGCATCACAATCCGTCAGATATATGGCCAGACCGAGGTCGGCGGCAATGCGACGATGATGCCGGAGCATCTGGCGCTGGAAGAATCCGAGAAATGCGGCTGGGGCGGCATCTTCATGGAACTGCGCGTCGTCCGTCCCGACGGCAGCGATTGCGATCCCGGCGAGCCCGGGGAAATCCTGATGCGTTCGCCCGGAATGATGCAGGGCTATTGGCGCAATCCCGAGGAGACCGCGAAGGTCATCAGGGAGGGCTGGCTCCATTCGGGCGACATCGGGATGCTCGACGAGCGCGGCCTGCTGACCTTCGTCGATCGGCTGAAGGATCTGATCATCTCGGGCGGGCTCAACATTTCGGCGGCCGAGGTCGAGCGGGTGGTGTGCGAATTCCCCGGCATCGTCGAGGCGCTGGCGATCGCGGCGCCCGATCCGAAGTTCGGCGAGACGCCGTTCATTGTTTATCACGCCGCGGCCGAGGTCGATGTCGCGGCGCTGATCGCGCACTGCAACGGCAATCTCTCAAACTATAAGGTGCCGCGCTACGTGGCCTTTTCGCCCGAACCCCTGCCGCGCCTTGCGACCGGGAAATTGTCGAAGCCGGCGGTGCGGGAAGCCTATGCCGGCGCCCATGAAAATATGGAGCGCGTGCGATGACCGCTACCCTTGCTGCCGGTTCGCCGGTGCCGCCGCATATTGCGCCGCATCTGGTGTTCGATTTCGATATCTATGCCGACCCGCGCATCGGCGAGGACGTGCAGGGCAGCTATGCCGCCGCGCTCGCCGATGCGCCCGACATGTTCTGGACTCGCCTCAACGGCGGGCATTGGATCGTCAAAAGTTTCGACGCGATCAGTCAGGTCGTGCTCGACTTCGAGCATTTTTCGGTTCGTGAGATGCAGATTCCGCGCGTCGAAAATCCGCCCTTCTTCATTCCGCTGAGCCTCGATCCGCCAGAAAACCTGCCGTACCGCAAGGCCATGATGCCGATGTTCGGGCCGAACGCGATCAAGGCGCTCGAACCGCGCATTCGCGAATGGGCGGCCGAACTGGTCGAGGCGATCGTCGCCAGGGGCGCTTGCGATTTTCAGGCCGATGTGTCGAAAATCTTCCCGGTCAGCGTGTTTATGGAATTGATGGGCATGGACCTGTCGCGCCTCCATGATTTCCGTGCGCTGGCCGAAGCCTTTTTCGCGGCGCAGAATGATGAGGCCGAACTGGGTCGGCTCAGCGCGCTGATCCTCGGTGAACTCAAGGCACTGATCGCGGCGAAAAAGGCCGCGCCCGACGACAAACTGATGTCGCATTTCATCCAGGTCGATGTCGGCGACCGGACGATGAGCGACGACGAAATATTGGCGATGAGCTTCGTGCTCTTCCTTGGCGGTATGGACACGGTGACCAATGTCACCGGCTTCGCCTTTCAGCAGCTCGCGCAAATGCCCGACGTGCAGGCGCGGCTTGCAGCCGATCCGTCGCTGATCCCCGCTTTTACGGACGAGGCGGTGCGCCTTTATGGCGTCGTCAACACGCCGCGGCTGGTGGTCAAGGATCGTGATATCGGCGAAGCGAAGTTTCGCGAGGGCGAGATGCTGCTCAACATTCTTTGCCTCGGCAGCCGCGATCCGGCGAAATTCGCGTCGCCCAACGCTTTCGACCTCGACCGTAAAAAGGCCGCGCATCTGACCTTTTCTTCGGGACCGCATCTTTGCGTCGGCCATGTTCTCGGGCGCGCCGAACTGCGCATTCTGACCGAGGAGTGGGTGAAGCGCATCCCCGCCTTTCGCGCGACACCCGGCGAACGCCACGCCTTTCGCATCGGCACGGTGATGGCGCTCGAATCCTTGCCCGTCGAATGGGACATAATCTGACATGGAATTGATCGACGGCGCCGACGCGCCCTATTGGAACGGCCTTGCCGAGGGCATTATGACGCTGCCGCGCTGCGAAGCGTGCGGCACCTGGCTGTGGCCGGCGAGCGACCGCTGCGGCCCCTGTGGCAGCACGCAGGTTGTGTGGGTCGAACGCGCAATGACGGGCACGATCTTTTCCTGGACGCGCACCTGGCATCGCTTTGGTTTCACCGAAGCTCTCGATCTGCCGTTCGTGTCGATCGTCGCGACCGTCGATGATTGCGGCATCCGCCTGCTCGGACGGCTCGACGATCCCGACCAGATCGACCCGGTGATCGGAGAGGCTATCCGTGGCCGCATGGGCAGCACCCGCGTTGAAAACCGCGATATCCCCACGATTATCTGGAGCCGCACCGCATGACCCCGCTTTATGGCAGCACTGCGGTCGCAGGCATTGGCGTGCGGCAGTATAAGCGCGGTACATCGCCGCTTCCCGAACGCGGCGTCCTGACCCAGGCGGTGATCGATGCCTGTGCCGATGCGGGCTTCGATCCCGCCGACGTCGATGGCTTCGTCTCCTATGGTGACGATCATAATGAACCCGTGCGGCTGATGTCCGATCTTGGCACGCGCGAACTCAAGTGGTCGAGCATGGTCTGGGGCGGCGGCGGCGGCGGTATCGCCGGCGCGTTCGGGCTGGCCGCAGCGGCGATCGTGTCGGGGCAGGCAAGCGCTGTGATCGTCTTTCGCGCGTTGGTCGAGGGGTCTAGCGGCCGCTTGTCGGCGGCCGTGATGGCACATCATCTCAACGATCATATGCTCGCCGCCGGGTTGGTGGCGCCGGCGCAGGTGTGCGCAATCCGCGCCAACCGGATGTACGAGCATCATGGCGTGCCGTGCACAATCGCCGAGGAGCTGGTGCGGGCATCCTATTATCATGGATCGCGCAATCCCGACGCGATCGCCTATGGCCGCGAACTCGACCTCGATACGATGCGAAATTCGCGCTGGATCGCCGAACCCTTTCGACTGTTCGATTGCAGCCGTGAAAATGACGGGGCAGGGGCGTTTTTGATGGTGTCGGCCGAACGCGCGCGCGACCTCAGGAAGCTTCCGGTCTATCTGCTTGGCTGCGCCAATGGTGCCGAAAAGGGCTGGGGGGACCTCCTCGAAAATGACGATGAAGCACTTTATCCGACCGCCGGTTTTCGCGCCATTGCGCGGCGGCTCTATGCCGACACCGGTCTTTCACCGGCTGATATCGATGTCGTTCAGCTTTATGAGAATTTCAGCGCGCAGGGCGTCGCTTCGCTGATCGATCATGGCTTTTGCACCTATGAAAATGTGGCCGATGTCATACGGTTCGACAATCTGATCGCGCCGACCGGCAAGCTGCCCGTCAACACGGGCGGTGGCAATTTCGCGCAAGGCTTCATCCACGGCATCGGAACTGCGATCGAGACGGTGAAGCAATTGCGCGGGGAGTCGGCTAATCCGGTTCTGGATGCGCAAATCGGTCTGCTCGCCGGTGGTCCCGGCGCGCCGACGGTCAGCTCGGCGATTTTTGCGAACACGCTGCCTTAGGGATCCGACGTTAGTCGAGCGGCTCGCCGATCGTGCCGCTTTTGATCCGTTCGCGCACCCCGGCAAGGAAAAGCCGCAGCGATTCGACGAAAAGCTGTTCGTCGTCGAACGGATTGTCGGCGACGGCTTGCGCCAGACTCGGATATTTCTCGCCATCGACGGCCGGCATCGGGTCGATCCCGCGCGCCCGCGCCGATGCTTCGAACAGCGCGGCGCCATAGGTGTATTTCTCGACCGCATCGAGGACGGTCATCTGGATTGCTGTCGGATAGGGCTCTTCCGACGTAGCGCGATTATAGGCAGCGAGCAGCATGTGGCGGGGGAAATAGCGTAGGATTAGCGGCGCAGCGTTGGGATGCTGGAGCAATGTCTGGCGCGTCGCGACACATCGCGCGATCATTTGTTCTTCGAACGATTCACCCGTCGCTGCGATCACCGGCATCCGCACCAGCATGATGCGCGCGACCTCCTGCAGCAGTTCCGATTTGTCCCTGAAGTGGTGATAGAGCGAGGGCGGGCGGACGCCGAGTTTCTTGGCGACGAGGCCCAGACTCAATTCGTCGAGGCCATGCTCGTCGATGACGTCGAGCGCAGCCTGCGCCGCGCCGCTGCGCGAGATCAGGGGTTTTGAAGGTCGTGCCACGGCGGTTTCCTGTTGCTTTAGCTGCTCATGGCAGCGCCAGGGACGAAGGGCCAGCCTAAAAGGAAAAGGTTTCGGCCCATCAGCGGATCAGCAACCCGCCATCGACGACGATGCTCTGGCCGGTGATGTAGGAGGCCTGCGGGGCGGCGAGGAACAATGTCGCCGCCGCGACCTCGGCGGGAGTTCCGTAACGCCGCGCGGGAATGGCACGGAGCATTGCCTCGCTCTTCCGTTCATTTTCGCGGACGCCGGCGGTCATGCGCGTTTCGATAAAGCCCGGCGCAACCATGTTGACGCGGACGCCGTCGCGCGCCCACTGATCGGCGACCGCGCGGGTAAAGCCGAGCAGCCCTGTTTTGCTGGCAGTATAGGCGGGGGCATAGCCGATTGCGATAAAGCTGGCGCAGGATCCGACGTTGACGATCGCGCCGCCGCGTTCGCGCAGGCCGGGATGACATAGATAGCAAAGCTCGACGGCGGCATTCAGATTGACGTCGATCACCCGGGCATAGCCTTCCATCGAATATTCGTCCGCATGCGATTGGCCGGCATTGTTGACGAGGATGTCGATTGGCCCGGCCGCCTCGACCAGCCTCGCACGGTCGGCAGGTTGGTCGAGCCGCGCCTGTATATAGGAAAAGCGCGACAGGTCGTCGGAATAGTCGCCGGCCACCGGGCGGGTTCCGCTGATGATCACATTAGCGCCGCTGTCAGCAAAGGCGGCTGCGATGCCAAGGCCGATCCCTTGCGTGCCACCGGTGACCAACACGGTCTTGCCGCTGAAGTCGAATTGGATCATGCACTCTCTCCCATTAGCCATAAAACTATTGATGTTAGATAAGGCCGGGCGGAGTGCTTTGGCAAGCTGGAGCGGAGATTCGATGACGAACGGTTTGCAGCATATGAATTTCGTTGCTGGCGACGGCATCAAGTTGGTCGCCGACCGAGGCGGCGACCCGGACGCACCGGCGGTCGTTTTTCTCCATGGCGGCGGACAGACCCGGCACAGCTGGAGTAGGGCGGTCGAACGGCTGCTGGCGGAGGGCTTTCAGGTCATCAACTTCGATGCGCGAGGTCATGGTGAAAGCGACTGGTCGCCGACCGGCGCTTATGCACTGACGGACCGTGCGGCCGACCTAGCAGTGGTTACAGCGGCACTGACGGCGCCTTTCATCCTCGTTGGCGCGTCACTCGGCGGGGCGACGTCGATCGTTGCGATCGATCAGGGGCTCCAGCCGGCGGGTCTGGTCCTCGTCGATATCGTTCCCGAACCCGATGCGCGGGGCATCGATCGGATCATTTCCTTCATGCGCGGCCATCCGGATGGTTTTGCTTCGGTGGACGAGGCGGCGGATGCGGTCGCCGCCTATAATCCGGAAAGGGCCCGTCCGGCCGCCGGCAGCGGACTGATGAAGAACCTGCGCGAGGGGGATGATGGCCGGCTGCGCTGGCATTGGGATCCCCGGATCCTCGAGACGCGGTCCGAATTTCATCAAAACGTCGTCCGGGAGGCGGCGCAAAGTCTCCAATCGTCTCCGGATCTGTCCGTCCTCCTCGTGCGCGGCCTGTCGTCTGACGTGGTGAGCGACGTCGGAGTCGCGGCGTTTCGCCGGCAAGTGCCGCGGCTCGAACTGCTCGATGTGGCGGGAGCAGGTCATATGGTCGCGGGCGACCGAAACGACGCCTTTAACGATGGCGTTATCGCCTTTGCACGGCGGGTTCTGGACTAGGCGAACTCGAAATATGCAAAAAAATCTATTTATAACAGATAGATATTCTCCCGTGACATAAACCTTACGGCGTTATTTTTAGCAATTGACTTTAAATCTAATGGTCGTAGATTAAAGCCAAGGCCACAGGTGATGGCCCGCTTTTTTCTGGAGAGGACCGTCATGAATCGCAGTGCTTCGCTTCGTGCCATTCGCCACACCTGCCTGGCGTCGATCATTGTTGCGGCCGGGCTGGCCGTCCCCGCTCAGGCGCAGGCACAGGCCAGCGATACGGCACCCGTCGCCGACGAAACCGCCAATGCTCCGGCGGAGGGCGAAATCATCGTTACCGCGCGCCGCCGCGACGAACGGTTGATTGACGCTCCGGTGGCGATCACCGCGCTGGGGGGCGCGCAACTCGACAATTATGCGGTCACCGAATTCAGCGACATGGCGTCGCTCGTCCCGACGATGGTGGCAGGCAAGGCGGCGTCGGGTTCGTCGGCCAGCATCTTCCTCCGCGGCGTCGGTTCGACCGCGCTCAGCGCCGGTTTTGACCAGTCGGTGTCGTTCGTGGTGGACGGCATGCCGATGAGCCGCGGCCGCGAAATCAGCCTCAGCCAATATGACGTCCAGCGCGTCGAAGTGCTCAAGGGGCCGCAAGCGCTGTTTTTTGGCAAAAATGCGACCGGCGGTCTCGTCGCCGTTTCCACCAACAATCCGCGCGACATATTCGAGGCCGGGTTCAAGGCGGGCTATGGTTTCGAGGCGCAGGAAAAATATGGCGAAGGCTATATCTCCGGCCCGATCGCCGAGGGGCTGCGCGCCCGCCTCGCATTCCGCGTCTCCGACAGCGAAGGCGCTTTCACCAACACCGCGGCTGCGACCTATCTCGATCCCTTCGGTCTGGAGCGCCACAGCAACAGCAAATATCGCGGTGGCGGGCGGACCTACAGCGGCCGCGCAACGGTCGAATGGGATGCGACCGACAACCTGACCTTCCAGGTCAAAACCGGTTATACCGATCTGAAGGATGGGGGGCCAAGCGATCTAATCGAACGCATTTGCGGCGGCGGACGCACCACGCCCTTCGCCGCCAATGGGATCCCGCCCAGCCCCAATGCCGATTGCGCGATCGACGGCCGCTCGGATAACTCCACATTGCCGCTCACGGTTGCGCAGGCCGATTATCGTTACGCCGGCGATGGTCATATGTATTCGCGGCTGAAGTCGGGTTACGCCATTTTGACCGCCACGCTGACCAGCGACGTGTTTGACGTCACCTCGATCACCTCCTATTATCGCTTCAAACAGACCGACCTCAGCAATGTGTCGGGCGAAGCCTATCCTGCCAGCTTCTCGCAGCTCGCCGATTATCGCCAGACTTCCGAGGAGCTGCGCTTCCAGTCGAAATGGGACGGCCCGGTCAACATGCTGTTCGGCCTGTTCGCATCGAGCAACAAGTTCATCTTCAACACCGATGCCTATATCTTCCCCCTGCCTGCCGCAGCGGGCGATCCGACCTTCACGACTTTCAAGCGCGACAATGGTTTTACCGGCAGTTCGATGTCGGCGTTTGGCGAAGTCACCGTCAATCTGACCGATACGATCGAACTCGCCGGCGGTGCGCGCTGGAGTTATGAATCGCGCGACAGCTATCAGGCGTCATTGCCGGCGAACGCTGCATTTGCGGGGGCATTCCCCCCGGGCCTGAGCGTGGATGATCGCTATCGCGAGACTGATTTGTCTCCTCAGGTGACATTGCGGTACAAGCCGTCACGCGATTTGACCTTTTATGCCGCGTATAAGGAAGGCTTCAAATCGGGCGGTTTCAATATCTCGCAGACGCTGACGGCGGGAATGACGCCAGAACAGCGTGTCGCCGCAGGCGAATATGGCGCCGAACGGGCGCGCGGCGGTGAAGTCGGTGCGCGCGCCATCCTGATGGGTGGGGCGCTGTCGCTGAATGCCACCGCTTATTATTACGACTATCTGGACCTTCAGGTGCAGAATTTCGATCCGGTCACCATCGGACAGGTCGTCGCCAATGCAGGCACCTTGCGCGTCAAGGGCATTGAAGGTGACTTCAACTGGCGCTCAGGCGGCTTTTCGCTCCGCGGTGCGGCGGCATTCAACGATGCTAAATATCATGATTATATCGGGCAATGCTATGGTGGGCAGACGATCGCGGCGGGTTGCACCCTGCTTTCGGGTACCAGCCAGGATTACGACGGCCGCACCCCGCCCAAGGCGCCGCGCTATGCGGGCCGCATCGGCGCGAGCTATGACATGCCGATCACGGACTCTGGCTGGACGATCGCGTTGTCGAGCGACGTCACCTACACCGGGAAATATAATTTCACCGACACGCTGCGTCCCGACGGCGTGCAAAAGGCCTTTACCAAGATCGACGCGGCGCTGCGGTTGAACGGTCCCGATGACCGTTGGGCGATCGGGCTGATCGGGCGCAACCTCACCAACAAGCTGGTGGTCACGGCGGCGAACGATATTCCCTTTGCGGGCGGAGCGGGAACCGGAACCACCGGCCCGGGCATTCTCGCCGACATGTCGGCCTTCGTCGACAATCCGCGCGAAGTCTATGTCGAGGTCGGGTTCAAATTCTGAATTGAATCAGGCGTGCGGCGGGTGGCACTTCGGTGGCGCCCGCCGCATTTGGGCGCGCCGGTTGCGGGCGTTTCGCCGTCTTCGCCGATAAACGGGCTTGCCAGGCATCAATCAAACCTCTCTGGCCGAACCGCTCCGCGTGTCGCATCGGGGCACCCCGACATCCGGAGAGTTTATGTTGTTTCGATCGAAAGCGGCCGCACGCCTTTTGTTTGTGCCATTGCTGGCGGGTGCCAGCCTGCGCGACCGGATCATGGCATGCATGGGCGCGCTGATCGGCATTTCGGTTGTCGGCGCGGCGGGTATCGCCCTGTTCCCGGCGTCGATCCCGTGGATCGTCGCGCCGATCGGGGCGTCGACGGTGTTGCTGTTTGCGGTTCCCGCGAGCCCGCTGGCGCAGCCCTGGTCGATCGTCGGTGGCAATGGCATTTCTGCGGTCGTCGGCGTGCTGGTCGTGCGATATGTCCATGATCCGGTGATGGCGGCGACGCTGGCGGTGGCGGCGGCGATCCTGGTGATGTCGTTGCTGCGTTGCCTGCATCCGCCCGGCGGCGCGGCGGCGCTCAGCGCGGTGCTCGCTTCGTCGCTGATCGAGGCCGGCGGGCCGGGGGCGTTCCTGATCCCGGTGATCGTCAATTCGGTGTTGCTCACCTCCATCGGCTGGCTGTTTCACCGCTATTCGGGCCATTCCTATCCGCATCGCCCGGCGCCGGTCGAAGGTCGCGTATTGCCGCCCGACTTCACCTCCGGCTTGCTGATGGAAGATATCGACAGCGCGCTCGAAGATCTTGGCGAGACGTTCGATATCAGCCGCGAAGATCTCGCGCTGTTGCTCGCACGCGCCGAGACGCACGCCGCCGCACGCGTTCGCAAAGGATAACTCCGCGCGGATAGGGAAAATACGTCATCTTGCTTGCGAAGCATGGGGTCCTTGGTCCACAGGCCTGATCGAAACATGCTGTCAGGAGGTATTTTTGAGCAAGATTGATGAAAAATTACAGCCGGTTCTTGATGAAGTATTGCGCCGCAACGCCGGCGAAGCTGAATTTCACCAGGCCGTCCGCGAAGTGCTCGAAAGCCTCGGCCGCGTTGTCGCCAAGCATCCCGATTACGCCAATCACGCACTGATCGAGCGGATTTGCGAGCCCGAACGTCAGATCATCTTTCGCGTACCGTGGGTCGACGATGCCGGGCAGGTTCAGATCAACCGTGGCTTCCGCGTTCAGTTCAACTCGGCGCTGGGGCCGTATAAGGGCGGGATCCGCTTCCACCCCTCGGTCAACCTCGGGATCGTCAAATTCCTGGGCTTTGAACAGATTTTCAAAAATGCGCTGACCGGGATGCCGATCGGCGGAGGCAAGGGCGGGTCGGACTTCAATCCGCGCGGGCGCTCGGACGGCGAAATCATGCGTTTCTGCCAGGCGTTCATGACCGAGCTTCAGCGTCACCTCGGCGAATATACCGATGTGCCCGCGGGCGACATCGGCGTCGGCGGGCGCGAGATCGGCTATATGTTTGGCCAGTATAAGCGGCTCAACAACCGGTACGAAGCCGGCGTCCTCACCGGCAAGGGCCTTGTCTATGGCGGTTCGCGCGCGCGAACCGAGGCGACCGGCTATGGTCTCGTCTATTTCGTCCAGCGCATGCTCGCGACGAAGGATCGGACGATGGAGGGCCAGCGCGTCGTCGTTTCGGGTTCTGGCAATGTCGCCATCTATGCGATCGACAAGGTGCAGCAGTTCGGCGGCAAGGTCATGGCCTGCTCGGACTCCAACGGATATATCCTCGACGAGAACGGGATCGATCTCGACCTGCTCAAGGAAATCAAGGAAGTCCGCCGCGAAAGGCTCGCCGAATATGCGCGGGTCAAGGGTACGGGCGCGCACTATATCGAAAATGGTTCGATCTGGGATGTGCCTTGCGACATCGCGCTGCCGTGCGCGACGCAGAACGAACTGACGCTGAAGGACGCGGGTGCGCTGATCAAAAATGGCGTGATCGTGGTGGGTGAGGGCGCCAATATGCCCACGACGCCCGAAGCGGTCGAGCTGTTCCAGAATGCGGGCGTGATGTTCGCGCCCGGCAAGGCGGCCAACGCCGGCGGCGTTGCGACCTCAGCGCTGGAAATGCAGCAGAACGCCTCGCGCGACAGCTGGTCGTTCGAACAGACCGAAGAGCGGCTCGCTCAGATCATGCGCAATATCCATGACAATTGCGCGGCGACGGCGGAGGAATATAGCGCCCCCGGCAACTATGTTCTCGGCGCCAACATCGCGGGCTTCGTCCGTGTTGCAGAGGCGATGCGCTCGCTTGGTGTGATCTGATCCGGTGATGCCGGCTGGTGCGCGTTTGCGGATCGGCCGGCATCATGATGCGGCATCGAAGCTGTATCTTTTATATCAGACCGATGGCGGATTGGCGGGAGCGCTTGCTGGTCGCCGCCCAGTAACTGGGTAACCGCTCGACACGGGGCGGATTAAGAAAAGTTCAGCGAAACAAGAGCGAAAACGAAGAGAATGGCTGCGGCGGTGAACAGGGTCGTCAGCACCGTGAACAGGATGGCGCTTGTCGGCCGTCTGAAATCGACATCGTCATCCTCGCCCTGGATCGCTGGTTCGGCAATCTCGCCGACATCTCCAACAGGCGGCGCTTTGAGCAGCGCCGCGCTGATTGCGCTCGCCGGAACGGGAGACAGGAATTCGCAACCGAAGCGCTTGCCATCAGCACGAATAATCCGCGCGGGCGTGGCGCCGAGTTCGGGAAGGACGAGCAGGAAAGTCTCGCCGACAGTGAAGCTCGTGTCGGTTTCGATCAAAAGGCCGGTGCGCGATAGATCGCGGATGATGACGGCGGATTCCTCTGTCGAGGACTGCGCGGCGACGTCAAGACGAAGGGTGCGCCGCTCCGTGCGCCGGCGATCGGTCGCTTCGACCGGGTCCGCAATATGTGCCAGCAATGACCTCACAACCGTCTCCTTTGCGAACCTCATCGCTCAATAGTCTTAATATTGCATTGTCGCGCAATGACCCCGATCAACAGCCTATGTCCGGATGGCGGCGCGCGGGCAGAAGTCTGCGGGCGGTTCGAAGCGCGGGGATGACGTGCCCGATGCGGCTTTCCGCGGACATGTTGGCAGCACCATGTTTAGCCCAGGTAATATTATTTTCCTGAAAAGTTCAATTGTTACTCGTCGGCCACATGGTGATTCGGCGGCGCGACATTAAGATTCGCGCTCTGTGTTCCTTATCTGGGGCGATTAAATGCGACCAAGCGCAAGATTTTATGGTTCGGATCGGGACAGTTTCGTGTCGTTTGCGAGGCACCCCTCCGTCAATTTTCCCTGATCCATCTATTTGATTATTACGAATATTTTCTCGGCTTTAAAGCGGCCGAAGGGCATGCATTCAGAGTAAGTTTAGCACTGGTAAAAATGTGTTAACGTACTTGCAGAGTCCGGGAAAAGCATGTTTTTCTAATGGATGGGGATAGTCCGAGTCGTCGGACAATGGGTCGCACCGAATTGTTATCGATTTTTGCTGTGCCGTTTGGGCGCATGTTGCGACGTATGCGAGGGAAACAGACATGGACGCTTTTGACAACCCGGCCCGTGATGGAATGGCTGGCCCGCAGCGCGACGGCGTGTCGACTGAACAGGCGAACCAGGCGGTAGGCGGAGGCGAACTCCTCGCCGCATCGGCGGGCGTTACAGCGACGGCATCGGCCATCACGCTGGCGATTCAGGCGGTCCTGGTTCCCGATGCGAGCGGACGCATCGTCCTCCCTGCCGGTGTATCCATCGACGACATCTCCGTTTCCGGCCCCGACCTGATCATCACGCTGCCCAACGGCCAAGTGATGATCATTCCTGGCGGCGCGATCAACATTCCCTCGATCGTCGTCGATGGCGATACGGTTCCTGCGAGCACGGTCGCGCAGTTGCTGGAGGATCTGGGCGACCTCAATCCTGAAGCCGGCGTTCGCAGTTCGGGCGGCAATTTTGCCGACCCTGAAGGCGCTATCCAGGATCCTTACGCGCTTGGCGATTTGCTGCCCTACACAGAACTCGCCTTTCCGCAGCCCGAGAACCGCGAAATCATCCCGGCAATTCCGGAGGAAGAAGATCCGACGGTCGTCATCGTGACGCCCGATCAACCCGCAGGCTCGATTAATGCCACGGCGAACGTCAACGAAGCCGGGCTTCCGGCGCGTGGCGCGGAACCGGCGGGCAGCGACAGTGCGGCCAACAGCGAGACGGTGACGGGTTCGATCCTGTTCGCCACCCCCGACGGCGCAGGTTCGATTACGCTGAACGGCATTGCGATCACTGCAGTCGGGCAGGTCATCACCACCCCGATCGGCCAGTTGACCGTCACCAGCATCGGGGCGGGCAATGTCGGTTACAGCTACACGCTGACCGACAACAGCAATGCGAACGACAATGTGACCGACGTATTCGCCGTTGTCGTTACGGATGCTGACGGCGACACGGCCACTGCCGATCTGACCATCTCGATCATCGACGACGTTCCGACCGCGCGCGTCGATACCGATGCGGTCGCTGCCGGAAGCTTTGCACCCGAAACGGGCAATGTCATTTCGGGTGCCGGCACCACCAGCGGTGCGGCAGGTGCGGATACGCAGGGCGCCGACGGCGCCTCTTTGACCGGAATCCGTGCGGGCGCGACCGGCACTGAATTTGCTGCACCGGGCGGTGTGATCCAGGGCCAATATGGCACGCTGACCATCGATGCGCAGGGCAATTACAGCTATGTTCGCGACGCGGGCACCCCGGGAGGCGTCAACGACGTCTTTACCTATCGGTTGACCGACGGCGACGGCGATACATCGACTGCGACGCTGACGATCGCGATCGGCGACAGCCCCAGCGTCATCTCCTTCATTCGCACCGAAGGGCCGAACTCCGACGTGTCTGAAGCCGGGCTTGCACCGCGCGAAGGCGAAACCGCCGGCTCGGCGTTCGATGGCGATGCCGAAACCGCGACCGACACGCTCACCTTTGTTGCGCCCGACGGCGTCGGCAGCGTCACGATCAATGGTGTAGCGGTCACCCCCGACGCGCTGCCGCAAGAGATTTTCGCCGACGCGACCGGCACGCTGGTGATCAATAGCTACACCTATGATCCCGCGACCGGCCAGGGCGCGATCAATTATACCTATACGCTGAACGACAATACGCTGAGCAACAGCGGCAGCAATGTCAGCTTTGACGTGGTTGTAACCGACCTTGACGGTGACGTGGCCCAAGGCGACCTCACCATCCGGATCATCGACGATGCGCCGACGGCGGTGAATGATGTCGATAGCGTGACTGAAGACAGCGGCAATGGAGAAAATCCGCCGACCGCCGACGGCAATGTGCTGACGGGGGCCGGCGGAAGCGACGCCAACGGCACGGACGGGTCGGCTGACGTTCAGGGCGCCGACGGCGCGACCGTCACGGCGGTCACCGGCGGTACGGTGGGCGAAAGCTTTTCGACCACCTATGGCACGCTGACGCTGAACAGCGATGGCAGCTATACTTATGCGCTGAACAATCAGGCACAGCCGGTGCAGGGCCTGTCGGCCGGCGAAACGCTGACCGAGGTCTTCACCTACACGATCACCGATGGCGATGGCGATACCAGCACGGCGACGCTGACGATCACGATCAACGGCGCCAATGACGGCGTGACGATCAACGGTCTGGACGTCGAAGGCGGCGAGGTAATTGTCGACGAAGCCAATCTGATCGACGGTTCATCGCCCGATGCGGCGGCGCTGACCAAGCCGGGCAGCTTCACCGTGTCGACCCCCGACGGGCTCGGCAATGTGACGGTCGGCGGCACGCAGGTCGTAACGAACGGCGTCTTTACGGCGGGTACCGCGACGAGTCCGCTTGGCGTCGTCAACATCACCGGCTTTACGCCCGTGGTCGGTGCCGACGGATCGGTGATCGGCGGCACCTTCACCTATGAATATGTCCTGTCGGACAACACGCTGACGCATCCCGCGCAGGGGACGGATAATGTCACCGACAGCTTCGCGGTGGTCGTCACCGACAGCGACGGATCGACCGACACTGCCAGCCTCGACGTCCGCATCATCGACGATGTGCCGACCGCGGCTAATGATACCGACAGCGTGACTGAAGACAGCGGAAGCGAAGAGAGCCCGCCGACCGCTGACGGCAATGTGCTGACCGGTGCAGGTGGCAGCGATGCCAATGCGACCGACGGCGTGAAGGATGTTCAGGGCGCCGACGGCGCGACCGTCACGGCGGTCGCCGGCGGCACGGTGGGCGAAAGCTTTTCGACCACCTATGGCACGCTGACGCTGAACAGCGACGGCAGCTACACCTATGTGCTCAACAATCAGGCGCAGCCGGTACAGGGGCTTTCGGACGGCGAAACGCTGACCGAGGTCTTCACCTATACGATCACCGACGGCGACGGCGACACGTCGCCCGCGACGCTGACGATCACGATCAACGGCGCCGATGACGGCGTGACGATCCGGGGTCTGGACGTCGAAGGCGGAGAGGTAATTGTCGACGAAGCCAATCTGGTCGACGGTTCATCGCCCGATGCGGCGGCGCTGACCCAGCCGGGCAGCTTCACCGTGTCGACTCCCGACGGGCTCGGCAATGTGACAGTCGGCGGCACGCAGGTCGTGACGAACGGCGTCTTCACGGCGGGTACCGCGACGAGTTCGCTCGGCACGGTCAACATCACCGGCTTTACGCCCGTGGTCGGTGCCGACGGGTCGGTGATCGGCGGCACCTTCACCTATGAATATGTCCTGTCGGACAACACGCTGACGCACAATGCACAGGGCGAGGACGACGTCTCCGACAGCTTCGCGGTGGTCGTCACCGACAGCGACGGATCGACCGACACTGCCAGCCTTGATGTCCGCATCGTCGACGATGTTCCGGTGGCGAAGCCGGATGTGGACAGCGTGACCGAGGATGGTCCGCTGGTAGCGAACGGCAATGTGCTGACGGGTGTTGGCGGCAATGACGTCAATGCGACCGACGGGGCCGCGGACACGCAGGGCGC
>NZ_JBPULG010000005.1:0-547885 GCF_051550705.1 Sphingopyxis selenitireducens | reverse complement strand
TCTTTGGATTACGCATGACCGGAGGATTGGCCGCATTGGGTTGGAGACATCAACGCTCCATACCCCAGTTTCTCAGATCAGACGTCGCATTTCGAGGCGTCGCGATCGCGTGAATGGTGGTTTCATACGAAACAACGTGTTGCAGTGCAGCATCAGTCACCAACAAACTGCGATGCATTTGCGGATATCGGTGGTGTCTCATCCGCACAGCAGTAAGTGCTGCAGCGCGACCCGATGAAGGGGCTCCTTCATCACAAACTTGGCGGCCTTTCAGGCCGCCTTTTTGTTTGGCGGCTCTGCGCCTCATATCGGTCGTAGCTGGCCGCGATATCGCGGCCCGAAACCAGGCGCTCGCGACCGTTACAACACCGTGTCAGCAAAGCGCCTAATCTAAGCCGTAGGCTGCTCACCACTGCCAGCGTTGATCCAGTGCTGTGGAATCAGCCAGTCGCTATCGTTGCGCCAAGTCTCAATGCCCTTCACATTGTCGAGATCGCCCCATGCATTTTGGTCGGCATGGTCAAGAACAATAATCTGTAGAGCGCCGTTCAACTTCTTCTGCGCGCGCGCCAGCGCGCGGAATATCTGCTTAGTGCTGTCGAGATCATTGAGTCGCCTACTCCGCCGACCCGTTCCGTCAGCCGCCGATCGCCCTTCTACAACCCGTTCGAACGTGTCACTGGGGAAGTATACTTGGCTTGGCTGGTCGATAACTAGAAAAGTGGGAACTGGGTTTGCACTGCCGCGCCGCAAAAACACGCTTTGTAATGCGAGAAGCGCTGCCAGATGATAAGCCATCCAGTTCTCGCCGCTACCGATCTCCCATAGATAGTCTGGCTTTGCGTCAGGCCCTCGGTTGAACCTTAGGCTCAGCTCTTTCTGATCTAGAACCGGCACACCATCGGCGCCATCGATGCCAAGGTATTTAATGAAGCGCTCGATATAGGTAGTGACGTGCTTGGCGACATCCATTTCCCTGATCGCGCGCTGCGCTGGATTGGACTGGCTTTCAAGGTTGGCGATGCGCTTGGCGAGTTCCGCTGCCTGGGCGGCAAGGCCCCCATCCCCCTCGACATCTGCGAACATGCGTAGCGCTTGCTCCGTGCTTCCGATAAAGCGAAATACCGCCTCAAGACTCTGGCTCACGTGCCGTTCCTTGTCAGCCTCACGTTCAAGTTCGAAGCGCGTCCGGCGACCGGCGATTAGGGCTCGTTCATCCTCAAGGAGAGTCCTCTGAATCTTCGCGATGTCAGCATCGACCATTGGCGCCGCCGTCGCAGCACCGACACCTAGTTCTTCAAGCTCAGTAATTGGTTCCTCGAGTTGTTCCAGTTGGAGGCGTGCCACATCGGTATCTGAGCCACATAACGCACACTGTTCATGACTCAGGTGCGCCTGGAACCAGCCCACGCCATGTACTGCGGCGCGCTGCTCCTCCAGCACCTCATCGAAATCGCCGACGGATTTACGAAGTGCCTTAAGACGCCGAAGACGCCTCTTGTCATCGTTCATTTTACGGTCAAGCTGCTGTTCTTGAGCTTTCAATTCTTCTAGTCGTTGCACCGCTTTCGAAATGCGCCCAGGCACCTGTACGCTGCGCCCGCCAGCTTCGACAACCGTACGTAAGATACCAATCAGATCGGGCAGGCTTGCGGGCGGTTCACCGGCCGGAAGTAAGCTGAGTTCCTGCGCCCGATAAAAGGCGCCGGTCGCATTTGACCGCCATGAATCGAGCCCATTACGCCGTAGCTTCAATTCTCCTTCGATTTTGCGCAACATGTCACGGAGCTGGCTTAGTTCGTGAATGCGAGCGAGATCGCCATTGTTAATTACCCCCATTGCCAGGGGCAACACGTTGCGCAGTTTTTCACGATGTGTGTGCGAGTCCGCTTTGAAGAAAAGCGTGTTTGGATTGGCGACGATATGCTGAGGTAAGAAGTTGAAGCTCGCCAAGTCACGAAAGGACGCGCGTTGATTCCAACCCTTGTCCTGCTGGGGGTCCAATCGCAGGTCGGACAACCCGCTCAGCGTGTCCATCATCAGCTTAAAGCTATCTACGTTGCCAGTGATCATCGGCTGGCGAGGCAACGGTGCCAGTGCATCGTCCCCGCGCTGCACCGACATATCGCGCGATCCTGATCGTCCGTCCGGTTTCCGCCTCGCAACACGCATCGGGCCCGCGTCGGTTTCGATCTCAAGCCCATACCAAGAAGCGAAGTCCCGAATCTCGCCGACTGGTATATGACAGGTTTCAGCGCCGAACACATAGTCTATGATACTAATGATGGAAGATTTTCCAGTACCGCTCCACCCCGTGATTACGCTGATTTTGTCCAGATCGAAGCGAACCGCGCGCGGCTCAAGCTCCACATCTTGTGGCCAGATGACCAATCGCTTGATGTGCAGTTTCATAGCTCAGAACTCGATCATCAAATGTCGTGAGAGCAGCGGGAGTGGATCCGCAGCGAAGAAGGCGCCAAGGCGGCGTGCAGCGCCGTAAATGCGCGACGTTCCACCTTCAGCTTGGCGTATCGGTGAGGGGAGCGCGGCGCCGACAGCGCGGTAGCTTGGAAAACCTGGTCCACCCTCTCGAAGAAGCAATCCGCTCGACGTGCCGAGCTGGAGCGCAGAAAGCGCCAGCGGAGCGTGCGCCTCGAGCCGCTGCTGGAGGCCAGCAATAATATGAGGTTGGTCAGCAACTGCCTTCATGATGCCGCTATCGAATTGCATGCGGTGGAGCTTATCGACCGAAGCGCGATGGTGAAGGATTGCCATCGCGATATAGAAGTGCGGAAGCACCGGTGGCGCTCCTCTCGCATGCTCGCCAAACTGGCCGGAAAAATGCCAGAACGCTGTCGCGCCGAGCGCTGGGTTCCGCAGCACTAGTTCCTCATGGTCCTGCCGCACAGCGCTACTTATCCTTCTTAAAAGCTGGGTCCCACCAGACCAAGTCTTCGTCGGCCAATCGGTGGTAGTGACCGGCGGTCATATAGAGTTCATCACACGCGTGGCCGCCGAGCGGTTCGTGATGGTCAGTTGTCGAGCGAGCGAGGATGTGTTGGCCACGCGCCATGTCGTCTGCTTCCGGTAAGTCGAGCTTCACGCGCCGCACTACTCCGCGCCAACGCGCTGCGAGCCGGTCACTGCGATCTGCCCACTCCCGATCCGGGATCTCGCCTTGGGTGGTCAGCCGATGCTTCTCGATATTGAACTGAAGAAAATGATCGATCGCTTCAAACACGACATCGTCCTCGCTCTTGATGCGACCGAGATGAGCGACAAACGGCCGCGCCTTTACACGCTCGCGGTCTGTATCCTCCAGCATCACTTCGCGCGACGGCCTAGGTAATAAGCGTTGCCGAATTAGCGATTGTTCTGTGCGGCGACACTGTCGAACACAGGCACTCCGCTCGATCATTCCGATCTCACGTGCCTGCCATCGGTCCCGCAGTAAACGAGTCACCCAACCGAGCAAATTATCGACGACCATATCGGCATCGACTCCGGGGTCGATAGCCAGCGCGGTGGCGAGCATTCCCCGGCTCTCCCCCAGTGAACTGCTCTCGATAATCTCGACCTTGGCTAAAAGCGTCGCGAGCATGTCGTCGGACCGAGCAAGTACATCATCAATGATTTTTTGAATCTTAGAGTTCGACTTCGGACCGCTGTCCGAGCGGAGCTTGGCGACCGCCACGGCAGCGTCAATTTCCTTCGCCTGATATTGTTTCAGCGCGGAGACAATGGAGTCGCTCGAGACCGTGTTCGTAACGAGCAGATAACGGACGCAGCTTGGTCCATCGGGTCCTTCGTGAAGGGCTAGCCATAATTGTAAGGTCCGCCAGAGATCCTTGCTGCGATTCCTAAGGATATCTCGTCCAGCCTGGACGCTATTCTTGTCTTGCTCGACGAGCGTCGGCTTGCCGCCGCGAAAAACTGCAACATCGTCAGGATGTTCCACGGCAACTACGGCGCCTTCGCCGGCAGTGGCGAGGTGGAACAGCGCGCGCTCCAGCTGAAAGATATAGCCGGAAAATGCCGGAGCGGCTGTCGCCGAACGTTTTGCGGTCGCCACTATTCCTCCCGATTCCCAAAGCACTTACTACCTAGCCTAAGAGGGCAAGCTGCGGAAAGGAAGGGGATTGATGTCCTGCGCCGGGACACTGCTACTTTGAGTGAGAAGTAGGCGCAAAAAATGTGACACCGCTGCCCAGAAACTATCGGTCAACTAAAGACTGGGACTATATGGTATCTTCTGGCGCGATCCGACGCGCGCGTGCCGATGATCGGTTGCGCGAAACTATAGATGAGATGGATCTGGCCCATCACCAAGAAGCCCTGCTGCAATCACTCCGGTGCTATCATTCAGAACTGATAATTCCCCCCACTGTATCATTCAGAACGGCGCTAAGCGGCCGCCAGTTGAGATTGCCGGTCACTTGTCCCAGTCTTGGCGAGTGGATCCGTAAATGCCACCAGCAGTCTCGATCTATTACAATGCGCTTATAACGTCATAAAATCGATTGCTACGCGAGATGAATTTCCTAGCATTTCCGGCCATCCGACCGCAGATGGAGACGGCGTCGTACGGACTACTGGGGGAAGAGATTTGGCTCGGATTAGGCGGATCATCATCAAGAACTTCCGGAGTATCAGGAAACTGGACTGGGTCCCAACCTCGGGGCTGAACTGCATCGTAGGGCCAGGCGATACCGGCAAGACCACAATTCTGGATGCGATTGATCTGTGTCTCGGTGCCCGCCGCAATGTGCAATTCTCTGACGCTGACTTCCACGCGCTCGACGTGAGTCAGCCGATTGAAATCGTTATATCGATCGGTGAACTTGATGAGCCGTTGAAGATGATGGACGCTTACGGGCAGTATCTTCGCGGCTTCAACCTTACGACAGGACAGATCGAGGATGAGCCAGCGGTGGAGCTGGACACGATCTTGACCGTGGGGTTGACGGTCGCCGACGATCTGGAGCCGGCGTGGTCGCTTTATTCCGATCGCGCCGCTGCGGCAGGTCAGTCTCGAAACCTGATCTGGGCCGACCGACAGCGGCTGGCCCCTAGCCGTATTGGCGAGCTCGCGGTGCAGAATTTGGGGTGGCGTCGCGGAAGCGTGCTAACCAAGCTTTCTGAAGAGAAGCCAGAGTTCGGCGCCTTCATGACAAAGGCTGCTCGCGACGCGCGCGAAGCGTTCGGCGACGAGGTGAAAGATCAGCTCAAGGACGTACTAGAAATCGTGACCCGCACGGCCGGCGAGCTCGGCATATCTGTCGGCTCGGCAGCGAAAGCGATGCTTGAAGCCCAGAGTGTATCCCTAACCGGCGGCGCAATAAGTCTGCACGACGAAGGCGGCGTTCCCTTACGAAGCTTGGGTGTCGGATCCAGTCGCTTGCTCCTCGCCGGCTTGCAACGTGAGGCATCGAAGCAGTCGACGATGCTACTCATCGACGAAATGGAGCATGGACTGGAACCCCATCGTATCGCCCGACTTTTGGAGTCTTTGGAGGTGAAGGCTGATCAGCCTAAGGTACAAACCTTTACCACCACGCATTCGCCGGTTGTCGTCCGCGAAATCTCGGGGGCGCAGCTGTGGATTATGCGCCGTAGCGACGGCGATCACGACATACAGCTCGCGGGAACGGATGGCCCGATCCAAGGTGCGCTGAGGCTGTTTCCCGAAGCGTTTCTCGCTCGCTCCGTCATTGTGTGCGAGGGAGCGAGCGAAGTGGGGCTTCTCCGTGGCCTGAGCCAGTACGGGGCCGCGAACGGCAGTAAGAGCATCGAAACACTTGGTGGCGCTCTCGTGGATTCCGGTGGCGTATCCAAGATATATGGAAGAGCGACAGCGTTTCTGGCACTTGGCTATCGAACGATGGTGCTCCGTGATGACGACGAGCAACCGGATCCGCTCGTCGAAGCTGATTTCCTGATAAAGGGCGGAAAGCTTGTAAAGTGGCGCCCTGGATACGCCCTTGAGGACGAACTGTTTCAAGCCATTCGAGCACCCGACATCGACCGATTGCTCGATTATGCCGTTGATATTCACGGCGACGAACATGTGAGCAGCAAGATCTCGACGATCTCGCAGGGTGCCAAGAATCTGGCCAGTGCACGCGGAGATATATCGACGGAGAACAGGGCGCTGCTTGGGACGGCATCTCGCGCGAAGAAGTCCGGGTGGTTCAAGCAGGTCGGTTGGATGGAGCATGTAGGTAGAGAAATCCTCGGCCCTGGGCTGGCTGAACTGCAGCAACCCTTTCAGGACCAGATCCGAGGAATATACGACTGGCTTGCGGAAGGCCTGTGATGGTTGACCTTTTAACCGTAAATCGTGGCGCTGTGACTGCGCCAGCCGGGTGCGGAAAGACTTACCTCATCGCTGACGCTCTCAAACGCCATCGTGAGCGGAAGCCGATACTTGTCCTGACGCACACTAATGCTGGGGTGGCGGCGTTACGCGCCAGACTGGACGCTTTCGGGGTCCCATTCACGCGCTATCGTCTGGCGACACTTGATGGATGGGCGATGCGCTTAGCGTCAACCTTTCCCTCTAGAAGCTCGATCAATCCAGTTGCACTGTCGCTTGGCAATCCCGGAAACGACTATCCGGCGATCCGAAACGCCGCGGCGTCACTTCTGGCCGCTGGTCACGTCACGGATGTCATACGGGCAAGTTACGCACGCCTGATTGTCGACGAGTATCAGGACTGTTCGGAAAGGCAGCATGCCATGGTCACATGGCTAGCACAGGCGGTTCCGACCTGCGTGCTTGGCGACCCCCTACAGGCGATCTTCGGTTTCGGCGGCGATAATCTTCCTAGTTGGGATACCGAAGTGTGTGCCTATTTCCCCGTCGTGGCCCAGCTCACTGAGCCTTGGCGGTGGATCAACGCCGGGGCTGCTGATCTCGGTAATTGGCTTCTCCAGGCGCGGGACTCGATGGTGGCAGGGCATCAGGTCGATGTACGGTCGGCACCAGCAGGCCGGTTGGACTGGGTACAGCTGACCGGAGCAAATGACCTCGCTTCCAGAGTTGCCGCAGCGTCGGTCCCCGCCTCGTCCGACCAGAAAGTCCTAATCATCGGATTCGCGACATCGCCGGCGCAGCAGCGAGCCATTGCCAGCCGGGTGGCAGGGGCAATCGTAGTCGAAGCTGTCGATCTGAAGGATCTCGTCGCGTTTGGTCAAAACTTCCTGCCAACATCTGCAATGGCGCTCGAACAGATGGCGGCTTTCGCCGACGAGCTTATGTCCGGTGCAGGCGCGGTACAGGTGGCGGCCTCGATTAGAGCAAAGATCGGGCTCGGCTTTCCACCACAGGGCCACTTGGAGTCCGCTGGCTATGCCCTAGTCAACGATCGCAGCTATTCTGCGGCGCTTGATTTTCTGGTTGAACTGGGCCGGCAGGCGACCGGTGGGATTCATCGTGACGCCGTGATGCGCGCTTGCATCCGTGCCTTGCGCAGCTGCCTAGGTCCTAATCCATCATTTCAAGATTCGACCGTCCAAGTGCGGGAGCAGAGCCGCCTGATTGGCCGTCCGCTAGCTGCGAGGTCGGTTGGCAGCACGCTGCTAATGAAGGGGTTGGAAGGCGACGTTGCGGTGATTTTGGACGGCGACGATCTAAATTTCCACCACCTCTACGTCGCAATGACCCGTGGAGCGAAGAAGCTAATCGTTTGTTCGGCCTCACCGACCCTCGGTTGGTGACGGAACAGGCTCAGCATGGCTGAAACGCGAGACGATGTTGGACGGGGCCCCGCTACGGCGCGAGCCTAGTTTTGTACAAATAAATGCTTCGGAGCGCTCAACCTCAGGGGCGTTGGAGAGCCGTTGTTCTTTGCGTACGAGGGACCTCCCAAGCTTTCCAAATGACAGATATGGCGGTTAGTTATCCAGAAGCGGACGGTCAGCAAACGGCCATCGGCGGCCTAAAAGCTGATCGTGACATTGGCCGAGTTATAAAGGGTAGTGCCTCTTGCAGGTGCGTTTGGCGCATCGCGGAGGAAACGGCCCTTGGCGAGCAGAAGACCGTTCCATTCGAGGCGGAGGCGCTTCGGGATGAGCCAGTAGCGGACGCGCGCCTCGATCTGGTGGCCAGCGAAGCGCCCCGAATTGCCGGAAGCGTCTCGAACGCCCGTCGTCGAGAAGCTGTCATAGCGCGACGCGAGCCAAAGCGGACGGTAGGCGGCGAAGGCATCGAGTCGTTTCGACGGGGCCGCTTCGACGCGCAGGCCCGTTGCTATGATGTTTGCACGACCGGCCGCGTTATAAAGACCGGCAGGCGCGAGATCGGCGCGCCGCATGCCGAACAGTGTGTCGAAGCGGGTGAACTTGCCGCCGCGACCATCGCCGCTCGCATAGTCGAACTCGAGCGCGATACGCGGTGACCACGGATGCTTGAAAGTGTACCCCGCCTCAAGATGGGTGAACCAAGCCGAAACATCGAGCCTCGATGCCGCCGGAGCGAGCGAGGCGCTCACCGAACCGGACTGGTAGAAGGTTTCGCTCTCGAAGTCGGCTCGACCGGCAGCGGGGTCCCGATAGAGGCGAAGGCCGAACGTATCGAGCGAACGGTCGCGGGTCGCGAGATGGGGGGAGTCGCGCTCTCCCAGATGAAAGTAGGAGAGCTCAGCGGCGCTGCGCTTGCCAGATAGCTTCTTCGCG
Source organism: Sphingopyxis selenitireducens (assembly GCF_051550705.1). Lineage (NCBI taxonomy): Bacteria > Pseudomonadati > Pseudomonadota > Alphaproteobacteria > Sphingomonadales > Sphingopyxidaceae > Sphingopyxis > Sphingopyxis selenitireducens. Next base: position 539,209 of record NZ_JBPULG010000005.1, on the reverse strand, counting down.
GCAAGACCGCCCCACAGGACAAGGTCGAAACTCTCGCGATCGAACTTGACGCGGTTGTCGACGAGGTCGGGGCGATTGTCCGGGAGGCGGACTTGCGGCAGCGTGTAGATCAGCGTCGCCGACAGGTCGTCGGGCAACCCGAGATCGGCGCGGATGCCGGTGTAGCCGTTGGTCGTGTTGCGATAGTCGTCGGCGGCGACGAGGCGGCGCGATCCGAGATTCAGGGTGAAACGGCCTGCCTGCAGGCCGAGCTTCGTGCCCGGCCCGAAAGCGTCCGGCATCTCATAGCCGACGTAAGCCTGCACCAGTTCGAGCGTGTTGACCTCACCCGTGGTGATCGGTGTCCCGGCGTCGCCGCCATAAACCCGGCTGTCGTAGAGCTCGGCGCCGAGCCTCAGCCGTCCGGTGCGATACTCGGCCGTCACGATCGTACGGATGTTGAAGAGATCGTCGGATTCGTTGAAGCCCGCACGGGGCTGCCCCTCGATCGTCTCATAGCGGAGGCGCGTGTTGGCGCTCAGTGTCAGACCGTCCTCGGCATAGGCAGGGGTGGCGACGAGCAGCAGGATCGAAAAAGAAAAGCGCTTCAAACAAACCTCCTCGTCCCCGCGCGCGCAGGGACCAAAAGGCAACGCTTGAGCGCACGCTGCGCTTGTCCGGGAGGTTGCTTCGCCCCGGCGAGTTTGGGTCTAGATCGGACAGAGCGGAGCAGCAAGAAAGATGGGATACTAAGCAAGCAACGGCAGCTTTTATATGGTCGCTTCCTGAAGCGGACCGTCAGCCACCGGCCAGCACTGATTGCTCGGAAGGACGAGGGGACGTAGTTGCTGCGAAGCTTGCACGGGCTGCATCAAGCTACCTTGACGTGGAGGATTTGCCGTTGCTTTCTCATCTCCTGAAGCAGGAGGGAAAGGTGCTGGAACGTCATACAATATATCTGCTGCTGCTTTGGGGAATCGGGGTACCGATGGGACAGGCGGCGACTGCAGCGGAGGCAGAACCCCCATATTGGATGCTTTGCACCATGGAAACGTCAGGCGGGGCGGGGACGCCGGTGGCCATGCTGGTCGTCGAACCGTTTCCGGCGAAACGGGAAAAGGGGCCCGGGCTCGGGACGGGTATCGGATCGTTGTTCGACAAGGCGGTCGGGACCGGCACGATAATTCCGGGATACCGGATGTTCGCCAGCTTCAGTTCGGACACCTGTCGTGCCTTTCTGACAGAGGCCGATGCGCTCGCGAAGCGCGACCAATGGAAAAGCAGTGCGAACTACCGGATCGTCAAGTTTGTTGAATGGCGCCCGGGCGCCGAGTGGACCGGCATTGCGGGTGGCGCCTCAAATATTCGGGTCACCGGGAGCGCCGGTGGCCCCGGAAATCCCGCTGACAAGAGCGGAGCGACGGTCGAGGCTATCAAATCGCCGCTCGATCCTGCCTGGAACGAACAAATCCTCGCGGAGCAGCGCCGACAAGCGGCGAATGCTGCGCGCGCCGCCGCGTTGGCACTTCGCAATCAGGTCAAGGAACAGGCGGAGACCGCGCGGTTGTTCGACGAGATGCGCAAGCGGGGGCGGGCACAATGAAATATTTCGTCCTGCTCGCCGCCGTCATGAGCCTCCCCCTCCCAGCGGCCGCACAGGGATCTGGAGGGGGACCCGCTCCGCGGATGCTACCCGAAGCCTCGCTCATCAATGGCGCCTCGGGCAAGCGCGGAAGCATCGACATCTATTCTTTCGTGACGCTGCCGGGCGAGACAAATCGCACGGTGGTGAACATGAAGAGCAAGACTCCCGTCGAGGTTCGACTGCTTGATCCTGCCGGAAATGTCATCGTGCAGCAAAATGGCGTCGGGACGGTCGCGCTTGAGGCTGTGTCGTCCTGGGGCGATGTATACTCGGTCGCGGTTATCCGTGCCGATAGCACTGCGCCCTACACGATCGAGCGAGAAAGAACGCCCGCTTCGCTCGAGCGTTTCATCGTTGCACACATGGCCGGGTACCGGCGTGACGAGGCGGGTGCGTCGACGAGTTGCTGGATTGTGCCCGGCGAAACGCTGCGCACCGACTATGGAGACCATGTCACCGAACGCTCGATGCGCGAGGATATGGTGAGAATGCGAATTCTGCGGAAGGATCGTCCCGTCTCGATCGTTCCCGTTCGCATGGCGATCGAAGGGGAAGTCGTTGCGATCACCGAAGTCGAGGAAGGCGAAACCTATCGACGGACGTTGAGCCTCGATCCAGCGCGTGTGCGCTTCGATCCCCATTACAAATTCGTCAGCTACACCTGCTGATCTTCAGGCCACTGACCCGGATGCGTTCGCCGGCGGCCATCCGACTGAGACATGGCGTCGGACAGCCGCGCGGCGATACGCTTAGAAGTGCACATGGCGGCGGCAGACCGATCGATCGCCGTTGACATCTGTGCTCATTCCAAATGCCTCTGGCGAGAAATGGTTTCATCCTGCAACAGCCGAGAAAGGGGGGGCGGCCGTTTTGGCCGGCCCCCTTCGGAGCAGGGTTTAGCGCAGAGCTGCCAGAACGGCCTCGGCCAGTGGCAAGCTGGAGGCCGGGTTCTGGCCGGTCAGCAGATTGCCGGCGCGCACGACATGGGCGCCCCAAAGGGTGGCTATGTTATAGATCGGCGGGCGCCTACCCATCGGCGGTTGGTGACCTACGACGGGAAAACCGTCATGAACGAGGCGGGCAGTTGTCGTCTTTACGTCCCTCCCCCGGACGTGTCAGAATGGATGCGACGCGCCAGACCTCCCCAAAATTAGACTTTTTTGACGTTGTGCGCGTTCGCACGAGGATGGTGCAATGTCCGCTTCCTTTGATCCGCGCCCTAAAGCTGTCCGGCCGTAATCGGCCATGAGTCGCCTTCTACCCCTGGCTCTTAAGCGTCGAAACTCCGGATGCTGCGCGGCGCATGCGGCCGGACGTCCATCAAGGGAATCGATGGCGAAGCGAGCGTAAGCAGCCTTACCGCTTCGACCATGGTGCGCACGCCGAGGCGCCGGACGGCGCGCTCGCGATGGACCTCGATCGTTCGGACGCTGAGACCAAGCTCGAACGCAATGCCTTTTGTCATGATCCCATCGGCGACGAGCAGGAGTACCTGCCGTTCGCGGGGAGACAGGGATGCGACCCGGCTAGCGGCATCCAAAGCGCCGGGACTGTCATCGGTCAGGTGGCTTTCGAGTTCGCGAAGTCGATGGCGGCATCGAAGTCGACGCGGAACTGCCGGGCGTGGATGGGCAGAATATCGAGGTGCTGGTCGACAACGATGAACTCGTCATCGCCGGTGAAACGCGCCGCGAAAACCAGGTCGAAAGGGGCGGCTATCGGATCGCCGAACGTCAGGTGGGGCAATTCCGCCGCGTGATCCGGTTGCCGTTCGAACCGGACCCGGAAAGGATCGAAGCCGAGGTAAAGAACGGCATTTTGAACCTGAAGATCGCGCAGCCTGCCGAGACGGATCGCACAAAACGCATCGCGGTGAAGTCGGGCGCTGCCGATACGGCCTCTGCCGGGAAGTCGGAAGACCGGAGCGAAGCGGCTGCTTAGGGAGCGGTCGCGACTCTCGGGGCGGCGGACAATTCCAATGTCATGACCGACCCCGAAGCGTTGCTGCGCTGAACGGAAATATGACCCCCATGGGCTTCTACGATGGTGCGGCAAATCGTCAGTCCGACACCCAGCCCCCCGGCTTTTGTCGAACCGAACGACGTGAACAGGCCTTCGCGGACCTGGCTTGCGAATCCCGGGCCATTGTCTTCGACATCGATCGCGACGCCGTTGCCGCTCTGTCTGGCTGTGATCGTCAATCTTCGCTCGTCCTGCCCCTCCATCGCCTCGACGGCATTGCGGAAGAGGTTGAAGAACACCTGCTGAATCTGAACGGGGTCGGCCATCGCCTCCACATCGCCGAGATCGCGCTCGACACGCACGGCCGCCAACGCTTCGTTGGGGATCGCCAGGGCGAGCGCATCGTCGACAAGGCCTGCCAGCCGAACGGGCTGCAACTGGGCCTTGCCGCGACTTACCATGCGCCGCAAACGTCGGATGATCTCGCCGACATGCTGCGAGGCCGCCCCAGCCTCGTCTATCGCGGCGGCGACTTCGGGTATGGCCGCGGCGCCTCGCTCGCGCAGCATCCGCCGCGCGCCGCCCATATAGTTGGAAATTCCGGTGAGCGGCTGGTTGATTTCATGCGCCAGCGCCGACGCCATGGTGCCCATCGCACTCAGCCGCGACACGTGAATCAACTCGTTTTGCAGTTCGTTCAGCCGTTGCTGCGCCTCGAGCCGCTCGCTGAGATCGGACATCGCGCCGATCATCCGAATGGCCTTTCCGTCGTCGTCGCGAATAACATAGCCGCGATCGAGAACTTGCGCATAGCTGCCATCCACGCGGCGGAAACGATATTCGCATTGCCAGCGATCCCTGCCGTCATCGACGAAGCCGTGAATGTCCTCGACGACCGATTCGCGATCCTGATCGTGAATCCGCTCCTTCCACCAGTCGACATGGGGGCCGGGCAACTCGCCCGCGAGCTGTTCGACCGCCTCGTTCCAGGTAAGCTCGCCGGTGAGAAGATCCCAGTCCCACACCGCATCGTTCGTCGCCCGGGCGGCCAGCCGGTAGCGCTCGTCGCTGCGCCGGATCCGCGTCTCGGTCTCGAGCCGGCGCGTGATGTCGCGCGACATGCCGATCAGACCGCGGAGTTCTCCCTCGACGATCCAAGGCACCTTGATGGTGTGAAAGGTCCGCGGTACGCCGCGGATCGGGACGTTCTCCTCGACGATCGAACTCGTACCCGTCTCCAGGACGTGACGGTCGGCAGCGGCAAAGTCTTCGGCGATTTCGGGCGAAAATACGTCTTCGACCCTGCGACCGAGCAGATTCAGCCCGGATTGCTCGAGCGCGCGATTGACCAGAACGAAACGGCGGTCGAGGTCCTTGACGAAAATGGAGTCCTGGGCGCTGTCGATGATGGCGGCAAGCAACGTCGCCGTCTCGGCCGCCTTTGCGCTCGCCGCCCGCCTCTCGGTTATGTCCTCGGCGACAATGACCGTCGATGGCGCCTCCGCCTCGTGCCGCATGAAGGATATGTTCACCGAGCACCACCGCGCGGTGCCGTCGGCGCGAAGGAAGCGCAGCTCGGCGGCCATCGGTTCGCCCGACCGCCGATGCGTGCGAACGATCGCGTGATAATCGCTCAGATCGTCGGGATGAATCAGTTCGCTGATCGTGAGGGCGGACAGTTCGGTTTCCGACCGGCCCACGATGCGGCAAAAATGGTCGTTGGCGAGCGCCGGTCTCTCCGCCCCGTCGAACTGGCCGATACCGATGAACGCTTGGCGGAACAGCGCATCGAGGGCGCGGCGGCGCGACCGAGCGGCCTCGAGTTCCTCGCGACGCTCGGTGATGTCACGAAAGAACACCGTCAGCTGTGTCCCCGACGGGACGGCATGCACTTCGTACCATGTATTCAGCGGTGCAAAGAAGGTTTCGAACCTTTCGCTCGCCTGATTGGCGACGGCGAACCGATATCGCTCGTCGAAGATCGAGCCGACCGCTTCGGGGAAACACTCCCAGATATTGCGGCCCACCAGCTCGCCCGCACCAAGTTCGCGCACAGCATTTCGGTTACCGAAGACGAAGCGCCAGTCGGGATCAAGGACGAAGACGCAGTCGGTCGTTCGCTCGAAAAAATCTGCGGCGGAGAGGTCCAGCATCGCTGCTCCACAGGTTTCAAACATCATGTGCCTTCCCTTACCGGTCCCGGGGGGCGAGGCCAATGCGGAGCAGCGTCGCAAGACGCGGCTTTGTTCTTTCGCAACTCAAGTCTATGAAATGAAACCAACGACAGGAGATGGGAGACAGGATATGGACTCCACTGCGGACCCAGCCGCCTCCTCGCCGATCGGCACGCGCCGCGTGTATATCGTCGATGACGACCAGATGGTGCGACGTTCAACGTCGTTTCTCCTGAACAGTGCCGGCTATTTGGTGAGAGCCTTTCTCTCGGGCCGGGATTTTCTCGGCGAGCTGGCGGGGCTTCAGCCCGGTATCACGCTGCTCGACGTGCGAATGCCCGATATCGACGGGCTGGCCGTGCTTGAGCATATGCCAAGTGACTTGCGCCAGATTTTCCCGGTCGTCGTCGTTACAGGACATGGCGACCTGCCGACTGCTGTCCGGGCCATGAAGCTCGGCGCCAAGGATTTTCTGGAGAAGCCGTTTTCAGAGGATGCGTTGTTCGAGATACTCGAAACCATCTTTGGCCAGCTTGCCGACGAGGTCGACCATATATCGCGGCGCGACCATGCCCGAGCGTTGATCGGCCGTTTGTCGCCGCGCGAGCTCGACGTACTTCGGGGCCTGATCGGGGGCGAGCCCAACAAACTGGTGGCCCACAATCTTGGTCTCAGCGTCCGGACCGTCGAGATGCATCGCGCGAAGATGCTTGACCGTCTCCAGGTCCGGACGCTGCCTGACGCCATCCGAACGCTGTTCGTCGCCGACCTGAAATTGTAACGCTTATATCGATGTCAAAAATCGGCGCCGGACAAGGCCCTGAGTGACCCGAGATCGGCAACGCTGAGATTCTCGGTAAGCCAGATTCCGGCAACCCCGTCACGCGACCACCGAACAATGCCGCGCCGCTCGAGTTCGCCCGCGAGAAGGATCTTGATCGGCAGGCCGGGGGTGAACCCTCCGCTGTGCACAATTTTCATACCCGACTGAGAAATGTCGCGAAGCCGGACGAACTGGGTGCCATCTTCGCAGGTGATCGCGACGGTCTTGCCGAAAGGGAGGCGCAACGGACGGTAATCTCCGGCATATCGCTCTTGATAGAGCCGCTTCAACGTCTTCGCGCTGTCGATGGGATCGCCCAGCTTGACCCCGCAATAGTCGCCGTCTCGCCAAACGATCGTCCCCTGAAGGCTGCAACCTTCCGCCAATTCGATAACAATTGGCGTACCCGGGCAGGCGGGAAGCGAGAGCGAAAGCATGATGCCTCCATCCGAAAGATTCCGCACCTTGGCGAGCCCTTGGTCGCCGTTCGCCGTCACCCGCGCGACGCGGTACACTGTGCGGAGGCGCTGCTGGTCACGCCGCTCGGGTTGCGAAAGCATGGCAACCGGGAAATCGGTAATTTTCGATTCAGTTGAAACAGGCAGATTGTGCATGCGTAACCCTCCTTGCGGCGGGAATTGCGATGCTTTCCGGGAATGTTATAGATCGGAAAAATACGGGCGGGGCGTTTATCATTTGGTAACCAGGTGCGTCTTTTAGGGCGTGCGAACCCGGTTGTTGCAGTGCACCATAGTGGATGGAGGATATGAGTAATCTCGCCTGCTGGATGTATGTAAGCAGAGCGCATGTTCCTCGCGAATGCGCTGATGAGGTAATCGACGCGATCGTTGCCGTGTCACGGCCCCGCAATGCGGCGCTCCAAGTCACAGGCGCGCTTGTGTTTAGCGGTGACAGCTTCGCCCAGATCATCGAGGGACCGGCCGAGGCGGTGGCCGAGCTGCGCGCGTGCATTTCGCGCGATTCGCGCCACCGGGAGCTGTTGACGCTGGTCGATGGAGAACGAAGCAGCCGGGATTTTGCAGATTGGTCGCTCGCTTATTCCGGCACTGCCCTGTTCGTCGCACGCGAGCTCGAGCGGATACGGGCTGATATGCATTCCGAGCCCCATCAGTCCCAGCGCGATCTTCGGCGGTTGTTGGGAGAGCTTTCGTCTTAGAGAGCGAAACGGCCGTAAATCATTATACTGGCGGCTACCGATATGGTCCCATTCTCCGGTTACGGGAAATTTCGCGCACCAACCGGGTGGGGGCGGCAAGTTTCCCCGCCGCCCCCCGATGATCAGAAGTCCATCGCCGGCATCGGCGCGGCCTTCTCTTCCTTCGGCAGCTCGGCGACGAGCGCCTCCGTGGTGATCAGCAGCGACGCAACCGACGCGGCATCCTGAAGCGCGGTGCGCACGACCTTCGCGGGATCGATCACGCCGGCCTTGACGAGGTCCTGATATTCGCCGGTCGCGGCGTTGAAGCCCCAGCTATACTCCTCGCTTTCGAGCAGCTTGCCGACGATCCATGCGCCGTCCTCGCCGGCATTGTCGGCGATCTGGCGCGCCGGGGCGCGGAGTGCGCGGCGGACGATGTCGATGCCCGACTGCTGGTCGTCGTTTGCGGCCTTGAGGCCTTCGAGCGCCTTCAGCGAGCGCAGCAGCGCGATGCCGCCGCCGGGCAGGATGCCTTCCTCGACCGCCGCGCGGGTCGCGTGGAGCGCGTCGTCGACGCGGTCCTTCTTCTCCTTGACCTCAACCTCGGTGGCGCCGCCGACGTGGATCACCGCGACGCCGCCCGCGAGCTTGGCAAGCCGCTCCTGCAGCTTCTCGCGATCATAATCGCTGGTCGTCGTCTCGATCTGCTGGCGGATCTGCGCGACACGCCCGTCGATGTCGGACTTGGTGCCGACGCCGTCGACGATCGTCGTATTATCCTTGTTGATGACGACCTTTTTGGCGCGTCCGAGCATGTTGATTGTGACGCTCTCGAGCGTGATGCCGAGTTCTTCGCTGACGACATTGCCGCCGGTGAGTACCGCGATATCCTCGAGCATCGCCTTGCGGCGGTCGCCGAAGCCCGGCGCCTTGACCGCCGCGACCTTGAGCCCGCCGCGCAGGCGATTGACGACGAGCGTCGCGAGCGCATCGCCCTCGACATCCTCGGCGATGATCAGCAGCGGCCGGCCCGACTGCACGACGCTCTCGAGCAGCGGCAGCATCGCCTGCAGGTTCGACAGCTTCTTCTCGTGGATGAGGATATAGGGGTCTTCGAGTTCGACCTTCAGCTTCTCGGCATTGGTGATGAAATAGGGGCTGAGGTAGCCGCGATCGAACTGCATCCCCTCGACCGTCTCGAGTTCGGTCGCGAGGCTTTTCGCTTCCTCGACGGTGATCACGCCTTCGTTGCCGACCTTCTCCATCGCTTCCGCGAGGATGCGGCCGACTTCTTCATCGCCATTGGCCGAGATGGTCGCGACCTGCGCGATCTCGCTGTTCGCCTCGACCGACTTCGCATGCGCCTTGAGGTCTTCGACGACCTTGGTCACGGCAAGATCGATGCCGCGCTTGACGTCCATCGGGTTCATCCCGGCGGCGACCGCCTTCGATCCTTCGCGGACGATCGCCTGCGCGAGCACGGTCGCAGTGGTCGTGCCGTCGCCAGCCTTGTCGTTCTGTTTGCTCGCGACTTCGCGCAGCATCTGCGCGCCCATATTCTCGAACTTGTCGGCAAGCTCGATTTCCTTGGCGACGGTGACGCCGTCCTTGGTGATGCGCGGTGCGCCGAAGCTTTTGTCGATCACGACGTTGCGGCCCTTGGGACCCAGCGTGACCTTCACCGCATTCGCAAGCGTATCCACGCCGCGCAGCATGCGATCACGCGCGTCCGATGAAAACTTCACTTCCTTGGCAGCCATTGGTGCAACTCCTTTCCTGTTACTGGCTGAATTTAGAAATGGCGGCCGATCAAGCCGCCTGCTTGAGCGCCTCGGTCTGCTCGATCACGCCGAGGATGTCGCTCTCCTTCATGATGAGCAGTTCCTCGCCGTCGATCTTGACCTCGGTGCCCGACCATTTGCCGAACAGGATCCGGTCACCGGCCTGAACGTCGAGCGCGGCGATGCTGCCGTCCTCGGCGCGGGTGCCCGGGCCGACGGCGACGACTTCGCCTTCCTGCGGCTTTTCCTTGGCGGTGTCGGGAATGATGATGCCGCCCGAGGTCTTCTCCTCGGCTTCGATGCGGCGGACGACCACACGGTCGTGCAAGGGACGGAAATGCATGCATTAACCTCCATGTTGCATAACGATATGATAAGCCGGCGCGCCTGTCCGGGGCGCGTGGCGCCGAAGAGCTAGGAAGCGATTTTTTTGGCTTCAAGAGGGTTGGCAAAAATTTTTTTGACGACGGCTCTGGCCTGAAACAAATGTCCCTTATCAACGGCCTGACCGCTCTTGACTCGACTCGCTTGCTTTCCAAAATATGTCCCTGCGGCGTTTCGCCGCACGACGAGAAAGGATTGGCGACAAGGAAGGAGGCACGATCATGTCCGAGCCATTTTCCCGTTTTCTTCACCCCTTCGACGTGGCGCGTCACCCGAGCCTCGAGCCCGAGGTCAAGCGCGCACTCCTGGCATCCTGGGCGTCGGACCACTCTGCGGTCCGCAACAAGCCTGCCTTGCGCAAGCCGCCGGGCGCACGCCGCGCCGTGCCGGTCGACGATGTGCTCGCGGCGCTCCGCTCGCTCGATGGCGGTGAGGCGCGCGCGCCATGACCGACCGCGCCCTGATTGCGCAGCTGGACGGCTATGGGCTGACGACGGCCGAAATCCACTATTACCGGCCCGATTATCCCTCGCTGCTCCAGCTGTACGTCTGGCAGGATTATGATCTTCCGCCGGACTTTCCGGTGCTGTTCGATTTCCTGGCGATGTGGCGGCGCCAGATCGAGGCGGCGCTCCACTCGTTACGGATCGCGCATGATGCGCTGATCGGCCCTGCCGAGTGGCGCGCGGCCGATATCATCCGCGCAATCGACTAGCGGGAGACGAGGGCGTTTTTGCCTGCCCGGCGGATTAGCCGGACAGCTTCGCTAGAGATAAGAAAGCGGGGCCGCTGTCAAACAGCGGTCCCGCAGCACGTCAGGCGTTTTCGAGCGCCTTTTCCTTCGATGATCCGATCCGGCGCGGTTCGGTGCTGTTGCCGATCTCGATCTTGCGCGGCTTCATTGCCTCGGGGATGACCCGGTTGAGCTCGATCGCGAGCAGACCATCGGCGAAGCTCGCGCTGCCGACCTCGATATAATCGGCGAGCTGGAAGCGCCGTTCGAAGGCACGGCGCGCGATGCCGCGATGCAGATAGGTCCGGTTGGTATCGTCTTCGGCAGGCTTGCCCATGACGGTCAGCTGGTTCTGCTGCGCCACGATCTCGATCTCCTCGGGTTTGAAGCCCGGGACCGCGAGCGTAACGCGGAAGCGGTCGTCGGCCTCGCGCAGGATGTCGAAGGCGGGATAGCCGTCGGACGTCTCGCTGCGCTGCCCTTTCTCGAGCAGGTCGAAGAGATGGTCGAAACCCACCGTCGAGCGGCGGTAGGGGGTGAAGTCAAAATCGGTTCTCATTTCCAAATCCTCCTGATTGAAGCAATTCGGGCATGAGATGCGCCGGTACACGAAGCCGGCGCTCTCCATGTCCTGCAGACCCGGACAATCCGGCATCCGGAGAAAAAATTAGTAAGCCGTTTTCCGGTTTCAAGACATGTCGCCGACGCCGGATTGCAGCTCGTCGCAGATGCGGAAACGGCGACGGTAGCTGAAGACACGGAGCCGCGATGCGCGGCTCCGTGACAGGTCAGGCGAAGCGGCTGCCGCTGATGTCACCGCTCCACGCGGTTATCTGGTCCTTGACCGCCCGCTTCAGCTTCTTGAGCCGCGCGATCAGCACCTCGTCGGGCCGGCGCTGGCGCGCTGCCCGGTCGATTTCGGCTTCGAGGCGGGCATGCTCGCGCCGGAGATATTCGATATGTGTGCTGGACATCTTCTTCTCCATGCCAAGTTGAGGATGTTGCAGCCCGATCGGCTGCGGCGAGGATATAGGAAAGGCGGCGACCTGATTTCAATGGGTTGAGGTTCCATTGGCATTCACGGCGGTGCGCGCAATAACCGCCATGAGAATGACGAGTTTCTAGCTTCTCGGCCCCGCTATCTTGGGTCGGGGTCCGCAAGCAGACCATTTCCTGGCGGCCAGAGCCGGCGGCTCTGAAATCGGTGGCGATACAATTGGGGGAGGGTAGCCGCGAGCTCTTGCATCATCGCACCCGCGATCCATAGTGAAGAAGGGTACGATATCCTTCATTCGGCAACGACAACCTTTGGCGGGGATTTGTGATTGTGGTTCGGCTTTCTTCGACAAATGCCAAGATCCTTGTGGCCGCTTTGGAGCGGGTCGCGTGACCGACGCGCTGCGGCCAAAGGCGCTGGCGTTCGACGTGTTCGGAACCGTGGTTGACTGGCGCACCAGCGTGATCCGCGAAACCACAGCATTTCTGGCACGGGTCGGTCGGGTCGATGTCGATGCAGAGGGCTTCTCGGACGCGTGGCGCTTCCGCTACATTGATGTGATGCGCGCCTTTCGTGAGTCCGGGCGAGGGTTCGTGACGCTCGATGTGTTGCACCGTGAAATGCTCGAGCAGACGCTGCGCGCAGTCGATATCGACCCGGCGGGGCTCGGCGAAGATTTTCTCGGCGACTGGACGCGCGCATGGCACCGGCTCGATCCGTGGCCCGATGCGGTTGCGGGGTTAACGCGGCTAAAGTCGCGCTTTCCGATGGTCACGCTCTCCAACGGAAATATCGAATTGCTGATGACGATGGCGCGGCGCGCCGGCTTGCCGTGGGACGCGCTGCTCGGGGCCGAGGTCACGCGCACCTACAAGCCCGACCCTGAAGCCTATCTCGGTACCGCGAGGATACTCGGCATCGCTCCGGAAGAACTTTGCCTCGTCGCCGCACATCACAGCGATCTTGCCGCCGCGCGGGCCTGCGGGCTGATGACGGCCTATATCGACCGCCCGCAGGAATATGGAGGACGTCCGGCTCCCGATGCCGGCGCGGCGCAGACGTGGAACTGGATGACGGACAGCCTCACCGGTCTCGCGGATTTGCTCGACTGCTGATGCGGCAGCACAGGTCGTGGCGAGGTTCGATTGGCTCAGTTTCTGGCCTCAAGCTCGCGAATGCGCTCACGGAGTCTATCGATTTCCGCGGCGAGTATTTCGGCATCGCTCCGGCTCGCCATGGTTCCTATTTCTTCCAGACGACGCAGCCAATCGACCAAACGCTTGAACACTCTCACCTCCCATTAAAAGCGCGGCATAATCATGTGTTTGATATTGGCGCGCTTGCGAAGTCGGAGCGATTGCGCAGCGCCGGATAGAAGATAAGGGCAGCAAGAAATGTGCCGCCGCAAACGACGAGCGCATAGGCCGCCGCCGTGCCGATCGGCAGCGCGCCGATCAGCGCGGTGCCGAGCGCCGCGCATCCCATTTGCAGGAAGCCAAGCAAGGCCGAGGCGATGCCCGCGCGGTCGCCGAAGGGCTCGAGGGCGAGCGCCGTCGCCACCGGATTGACCAGGCCCATGCCGCCCAGAAACAAGGTCACGGCCGCCATGAACGGGATCTGCGTCGGCGCGCCTCCCTGGAGGAGAAGCCAAAGACCGCCCGTCAGCGCGATCAGGATGCCCGCCATGGCGACGCGCGGTCCGCCCCAGCGCCGGACCAGCCGGGCGGTCATCAATCCGCTGCCGAAGACGACCGCGACGGTCGCGGCGAAAAAGAAGCTGAGCCCGGCGGCGCTGAATCCCAAATTGGCCATGAGGATCGCGGGCGCGGCCCCGAAGAAGCTGTAGAGACAGCCGATAACGAGGCTCACGGCAAGCGCAGGCCGGATAAATCGGGGATCGCGCGCGAGCCCGGCATAGGTCTGCGCAATCGCTGCCGGCCTTGCCGAACGCCGCTGCGCGGCGGGCAAGGTCTCGCCTGCGTTGACCCAGTAACAAACCGCGACCAGCGCGCCCGCGCCGGCGACGAGCAGAAAGACGCTGCGCCAGCCGAGCAGCGATGTCATGGCAGTGCCGAGCGCCGGCGAAAAGCCGGGCGCGGCGGCCATCGCGATCATAACCAGCGCGAGCGCGCGCGTCAGCGCGGGACCATGGTACAGGTCGCGGGCGATGGCGCGGGCGAGCACCGAAGCTGCGCAAGCGCCGAGCGCCTGGATGGCGCGGCCCGCGAGCATGACGGGCAGCGAAGGCGCCAACGCACAAATCAGGCTGCCGACGACGAAGATCGCCAGCCCTCCAAGGACGAACGGCGCGCGTCCGGTGGCATCCGCCATGGGGCCGACGATCAGCTGGCCGAGCGCGAAGACGATGAAGAAGATCGAGAGCGTCCAGGCCAGTTCGTGCGGCAACGCTCCGAGTGCACGCGCCATGTCGGGAAAGGCGGGCAGCATGATGTTGGTGGCAAGCGCGCCGAGCGCGGCCAGGCTCGCCAGCAGAATCAGTCGGCCTGCTGTCAATCCATCGTTGCCACCCTCGGTGGCTAGGGCCCTTGTGTCCGGGGGAATTGTCACCCTGCCGCGGGTTTCAGGATCTGCGGAGGATTTTCAGTGACCGCGATAACCACCTTTCCCCGTGCGCGCCCTGACGCCACGCGCTCTATCGCTTCGGAGGTTTCGGCGAAGGCGAACATGCTGTCGAATATGGGCCGTATGGCGCCAGCCTCGACGAGGGTCGCGATCTCGGCCAGCTGGTTGCCCTCGGCACGCATGAACAGGAAGCTGTAATCCACACCGCGTTTTCGGGCCTTGCGCCGGATCTTGAAGCTGAGGAGGCGCATCACCAGCCGGACGACGACGTTCGCTCCGATGTCGCGCGCGAAGGCCGCGTCGGGCGGGCCGGAGAGCGAGATGAGCTTGCCGCCCGGCTTCAGGACTGCGAGCGACTTTTCGAGAACGTCCGGGCCGAGCGTGTTGAGGACCACGTCATAGTCGCGGAGCTTCTCGGAAAAATCCTCTTTCCGGTAGTCGATGGCGACATCGGCGCCGAGGCTCTTCACCATGGCGATATTGTCGGTGCCCGCGGTCGTTGCCACGGTGGCGCCGAGATGCTTCGCGAGCTGGATCGCGACCGTTCCGACTCCGCCCGAGCCGGCGTGGATCAGCACTTTCTGCCCAGGCGCTAGCCTCGCGCGTTCGACCAGAGCCTGCCACGCGGTCAGCGCGACGAGCGGCAAGGCTGCGGCCTCGGCCATGGTCAGGCTTGGGGGTTTGAGCGCCAGGTCGGCTTCGTCGATCGCGATCCGCTCGGCAAAAGTGCCGATGCGGTCCTTGTTCGGGCAGGCATAGACCTCGTCGCCGATCCGGAAGCGCTGCGCGGCCGCGCCCAGCGCCACCACCGTGCCGGCGAGGTCGCTGCCGAGGATGAAGGGCATCTTGTGCGGGAGGAGCGCCTTGAACTCGCCCTCGCGCAATTTGACGTCGATCGGATTGACGCTCGCGGCGGCGATGGCCACCACAACCTGTCCAGGCCCCGCCACCGGATCGGGAACATCGCGCAGCGACAGCTCGCCCTTATAGGCGTCGATGGCAAAAGCCTTCATCTCATTGTCCTTGTTCGATCGTGCCCTGGCCCGGCACATGCGGCCGCGCGTCGAAGACGAGCAGGGTCGAGGTCGCGGTGGCGCAAAGACGACCCTCGCCGTCGTGAAGCGTGGCTTCGGAAAAACCGACGCGGCTGCCCAGCGATATGACGCGGCCAACCGCTCGCACCGTGCCGCTATTCTCGGTCAGCGCCCGCAGATAGGAGATCTTCAACTCGAGCGTCGTGTGGCCCTTGTCGGGGCCGAGCTGCGAGGCGACGGCAACGCCGCAGGCGCTGTCGAGCAGCGTCGCGGCATAGCCGCCATGGACCGAGCCGAGCGGATTATAGACGCTGCGGTCTGGACGTCCCTCGAACACAGCCTTGCCGCGCTCGACCTCGACCAGTCTGAAACCGAGGGTGGACCCCATTGGCGGTTGTGAGCCGTTTTCGATCCACGCCCTCAGTTGTGCCAGCCCATCGAGGCCGCTTGCGTCGGCAGCGTCCATCATCCTCACCAAGGCTCGTGGAAGGGGCGAACTTCCGCAAGGAATGACCAGGCGTCGCGCGGCTGGTGCGCGAGATGGAAGACTTCGCCGGCGATCGAGGCTGGCGATATGAAGAAATCGTCTGGCTTGTTTGGTTGCATCTCACGCTGCCACGGCACATCGATCGCGGCGTCGATGATCAGATAGGCAACATGGACACCTTTCGGCCCGAGATCGCGCGCGAGCGATTCCGCGAGGATGCGCTGGGCCGCCTTGGTCGGCGCGAATCCGGCGAAAGCGGCGCGTCCGCGCTGCGCCGAGGTATTGCCGGTGACGATCAGCGCGCCTTCGCCTGCAGCGATCATCGCAGGCGTGGTGAGCCGCGCGAGATGAAAAAGCGCCATCGTGTTGATGTTGAAATTACGCTGGAGGACCTCCGCCTCGATCTGCGAAAAGGTGCCGAACGCGCCGCCGACCGCATTATGCACCACGACCTTCGGAGCGCCGACACTGTCGATCGCCTGCTTGAGGGCATCGACATCGCTCACGTCGCAGGGGAGAGCGATGGTATCAGGAATTTCCTTTTCCAGCGCTGCGAGCCGGTCGGCGTCGCGCGCGAGCATCGCGACGCGATAACCGCCTTCGGCAAACCGCCGGACGACCGATGCGCCGGTTCCGGGGCCGACCCCAGTCACAAGGGCGAGAGGTTTGGTGCTGCTCATGCTGCTGTCTCCAGGCGCGCAAGTTCCTCGCGCACGAAATCCAGCCGGTCGTTGCCGAAGAATAACGTGTCGCCGACGAAGACCGAGGGCGAGCCGAACACGCCGCGCTCGACCGCTTCCTCGGTATTGGCGTCAAGCTGCGCGACCACGTCCGGCGCGTCGATGCGCGCTGCAATCGGAGCGGTGTCCAGCCCGGCCGCGCCGATCGCAGCGAGGATGTCGTCGATCGTCGCGAGGGTTTTTCCCTCGCTCCAGCACGCGCGGTACAGTGCGAGGGTGATCGCGTCCGCTTCTTCGGGCGACGCCGCGGCGAGCACCGCGCGCGAACAGGCATCGCCATCATTATCGCGCATGTTCGACGGGTTGAGCATCACACCATAACGGGCCGCCCAGCGGCCGAGATCGGCGCGCGCATAGAGCCCCTTGGCCGCGCAGGTGATCGTCGTCGGGACATTGCCGACCTTGTCCATCACCGTCAGGATCTTCATCGGACGCAGGTTGATGGCGACGTCCATGTCGCGCAGCTGGGTGAAGGCCAGATATCCGTATGGACTGCGAAAGTCGTAAAACAGGTCGATTTGCTGCGTCATTGGGTAGCTCCTGTGCTGGGTTCAAGTAGGCGTCGCACCATGTCGTCGGCGCCGGGGCCGGGACGAAGCTGCACGCGCGCGGTCGGGACCGGTTGGCCGGTCTCGGCATCGACCAGCGCCAGAACGAGCGAGTGTCCGCTCTCGCGATCGACCATCTCCATCGTCGGCTGGCCATATCCGCTGGCATCCCAGCGATCGCCCCATTCGCGAAGCGCGACGCTGACTTTCCACAGGTCGCGGCCTTTCGGTGTGAGGCGATATTCGTCGCGTGGGGGGCGCTCCTGATAGCGCACGCGCTCGACGATGCCCGCTGCGGCGAGATGCTTTAGGCGGGCGGCGAGGGTGGCGTCGGGAATGCCCGTGCTGGCGCGCAGTTCGTCGTATCGGCTGAGGCCCAGTGACAGGTCGCGGATCAGCAGCAGCGCCCAACGATCTCCGATCGCTTCGAGCGCGCCTGCGATCGAGCAGCGCATTCCGGCGAATGATTTTGGTTTCATGGCATCCGACTCTCTTGACTTCAATAATTGAAGTAAGTTCGAAGTCCCAGCGATGCAAGCGAATTCACACGGTACGTGAAAGCCTCCGTTGCAGGAGTTTGGAGCACTCACTAGCGCCACGTTGCGCGCCGCATCAGATTTGGCGTGGAACGAGGGCAGCTCGCTTTGTCATGCAAAAATTCGCAGCAACAATCGGCAGGACATGCGGGGGTCACCTGCCCGAAGTTTGGATGGTTCTATGCCGCGGCTGAGACGCATAAAGCCAAAGTCCGCTTCTTCGGATTCTGGCATGAAAGCGGTCTGACCGCTGTCGGTCAAAAATGGATACCCTCTAGCATTCCTCTCCCACGATCCGGCGTCCGTATCGCTTTGCAGGAGGGGGCGCCACCGGTGCAGGGTTCATTATCCGCCAGATCGCGCCAGCTATGCGCACTTCCTGGAAGTCGTCGCCGTCTCCGCCAGCTGCCATGTCGGCTTCACGGATGTAGCCCTGTGCTCGAAGATATTGAGCGGCCGCAGCGCGGGCCACTTCCAGGGCAGCTTGATTCTCCAAACGTCGATCCTTCCAATTTTCGAGCCGTATTGCACCGCAATGCTGTTAGCGTGGGGAAGCCGAAAACGCGCCGTAATCCTGCTTTGCCGGGGAAAATCAAAAATCGTCAAAAGGCGGTGGGCCGTCCGGCTTTATGTGATTTGCCGTCGCGCTTGCCGGTAGCTGGATCGGGAACGGGCTCGAGAAAATTTGGTCGGCTTTTCGCTCTGTTTCTCCAAAAGCGGCCTGACTGCTAACGGCCAGCACCGCCACGCCGAAGCGCGGCGTTACAGATGTTCAATCAGCCAATTCGGGTTCTCGGGTCGTGACCGCACCGCCTAAATGCTCACTCAGGAAAGGTAGAATCTTTTCCATGGCGATCCCAACCGGTTCGGGTTTGTCGTAGAGATCATAGTGCGACCAGCCCTCGATGACGACGAGTAGCTTCTGCTTCGACGCGGCGCGGCCATATATTTCCATGCCGTCGCGATAGGCGCCGAAGCCGCCCGGCTTATCGCCGATCACGACCATCATTGGCTGGGTCAGCAGCGTGTCGGCAAAGGCGAAGGCGTCCCAGGCCATTGCAGGCGCGGCATGCGAGAAAAGCATCCGTGTCCCCGAGCCCTCGGCCGGGCAGCGGTTGCGGTAATAGTCGGTGGCCTCGAGCACGTCGATGTCGGTGATGCCCGCGGCTTTTCCCTGTTCGACGCTAGCCGGCAGGAACATGTCGATGCGGTCGTCGGCGCCTGCATTCTCGGCCGTGCGCTGTGCCGCCATGTTTTCAAGCGCACCCACGGCATCGAAGTTGCTGAAGCCTTCGCGCATGAGCCGTCCGAAGTTGACGCCGGTGATGCTGACGAGTGCCTTGATCCGCTTGTCGATGATCGCGGCCTTGATCGAATAGCCGCCCCCGCCGCAGATGCCGAGGATGCCGATCCGGTCGGGATCGACATAGGGGAGCGTCTGGAGATAATCGATGACGTCGCGATAATCCCTAACCCGCTGCTCGGGGTCTTCGATCCAGCGCGGTTCGCCGCCGCTGCCGCCCTGAAAGCTGGCATCGGGCACGATGACGACGAAGCCAGCCTTCGCGAGCGCCGCGCCATAGATGTTACCGGCCGTTTGCTCCTTGCAACTGCCGATAGGGTGGTTTGACACCATCGCCGGGTAGCGCTTCGCTGCGTCGAAATCCGGCGGGAAGTGAAGATTTGCGGCGATATCCCAAGTCATGCCGGGATTCCGGATGCTGATTGTTTCCATGGTCCTTCCTCCTGAGCGGGGCCGACCCCACCCGCCGAAGCGTCGGTGGAGCCGGTCGAGTTCATTATTCTATTCGGCGGCCTCGGTTTCGGGGGTGTTTGCAAGGACGAGCCGGTCGGCGAAGAAGGGCGCGAGAACCGACACCGCCTCGTTCACTTCCTTCTCGCCGTCGTAGAGCTGCATATGGTTCGAGCCTTCGACGATGTGGAAATGCTTGTCGCTGCTTGCGGCGCGCTGGAACAGGTCGTCGCTCATCCACTTGCTGCCGGCCTGGCTTCCCGCAACGATCTGAAGCGGCTGGGTCAGGAAGGCCTCGGCCTTGTTATAGGCGTCATAGGGGATGATCTGCGACAGGCTGCGCGCGGTCATATAGCCCGGCGCGGTCGGATATTCAGCGCGCGGCGTATGATAATATTCCCACGCCTGGCGCAGTTCCTCGTTCGGCGCATCCTCTTCCTTCATCGGAGCGAGCGGGAATATTTCGGGGGTTCCACCGGTCACATCCTTGCTGCGGGCGTCGTCGCCCATCGCGATGACCGGGGCAGCGTCGGCGTCCTGGATATTATTCTCCCAGCCGTTGCGGAACATCGAGCCAATGTTGACCGCGCTGACCGTCCCGACGGCCTTGATGCGCTGGTCGTTGATCGCGGCATTGGCGGTGTAGCCAGCGCCGGCGCAAATCCCCATCGCGCCGATCCGGCCGGCGTCGACATAGAGCAGGGTGGTCAGATGATCGATCACCGCGCTGACATCCTCGGTACGGACATAAGGGTTTTCGAGCTGGCGCGGCTCGCCGGTGCTCTCGCCCTGGTAGGACGCATCATAGGCGATGGCGACGAAGCCCTGCCCGGCGAGCTTCTTCGCATAGAGGCCCGATGCCTGTTCCTTCACACCGCCGCCGGGGTGCGACACGACGATAGCGGGGTATTTGCGGTTCTCGTCGAAATCCTCGGGGACTTCGATCACGGCGGCCATGGTGATCGCGCCATTGTTCGAATTGGGGAAGCTGATCTTGCTCATCGGTTCGCTCCTGCTGATCCGCCGGGGGGCGGCGTTGCAGGCAATCTAGCGATTCGCCATTCAGTCGATTAGACGCTAAAAACTGCATGAGCCTAGAAATGAGATGATGAATGCGCCGCGAAGAAATCGCCGACCTTGCCGCCTTTGTCGCAGTTGCCGAGGAGCAGAGCTTCACCAAGGCGGCGGCACGGCTGGGCCTGTCGCAGTCGGCGGTCAGCCAGGTTGTGCGGAGGCTCGAAGAGCGGCTCGGACTTCGTCTCCTATCGCGGACGACGCGCAGTGTTGCCCCGACGGAAGTCGGCGAACGCATTCTGAAGACGCTGTCGCCGATGCTGCGCGATCTCGATGCCAGTATCGACGCGCTCAGCGAATATCGCGACAAGCCCGCTGGGCATATCCGGATCACGACGGTCGAGCATGCTGCAGCGACGATATTGCGGCCCGCGCTTGCGCGGCTGCTTCCCGGACATCCCGACATCCACATAGAAGTCATCATCGACTACGGCCTGACCGACGTCGTGGCCGAGCGTTTAGACGCCGGGGTCCGCCTCGGCGGATCGGTCGACAAGGACATGATCGCGGTTCGGATCGGTCCGGACATCCCGATGGCAGTGGTCGGGTCGCCGAATTACTTCAGCCGCTGTGCTCCTGCGGCGACACCGGACGAGCTGGTTCGCCATCAATGCATCAACTTGCGGCTCCCGACATCGGGAACGCTCTATCGCTGGAACTTTCGCCAGCGCGGGCGAACGCTTCGCGTCCAGGTGGAGGGGCAACTGGTATTCAATGCGCTCGCGCAAATCCGCGATGCAGCTCTCGACGGGCTGGGGCTGGCGTACATGCCGCTTGATCAGGTTGCTGCCGACATCGAGCGCGGTGCGCTCGTCAGGATTTTGGACAAGTGGACCGAAGACCTGCCCGGATATCACCTCTACTATCCCAACCGGCGCTTTGCCTCGCCGGCGTTCAGGCTGCTCGTCGAAACGCTCCGCTATCGATCGCATTGAGCTGGTCCGATCGATCAGCCGTAGAACGGCAGCTCTTGAGTGATCGCGAGGAAAGGCCGACCGTCCGCTGTCGGCCAGTGTCGCCTACTTGAGATGTTGACCGAAGAAAGATTGCATCTTGTCGAACGGGATCAGGTTCATCCGGTCGTACAGATCGACATGGCTGGCGCCTGGAACGATGAGCAGCTCTTTCGGCTCCGCCGCATTCGCATAGGCGGTCTCGCTGAAGTATCGTGAATGGGCCTGTTCTCCGTGGACCAGCAGGATCGGGCGCGGCGAAATCTCCTGAATATAGGTCAAGATCGGCATGTTCATGAACGACAGTGGCGTGGTCTGCGTCCAGGCGTTGCCCGAGTTGACCGCCCGCGCATGATAGCCGCGCGGCGTCATGTAATAGTCGCGGTAGTCGACAAGGAATTGGGCTTCGCCGCCCTTCAGCACATTGTAGGCGGGTTGATAGGCTGCGGCACCTTTCTCCGCGTCCGCCCAGCGCTGCCGGCTTAGTTGTTCCAGCGTCTGCGTGCGCTGCTCGAGTGTCACGCTGTCGTTGTAGCCCTTCGACATCACGCGCGTCATGTCATACATGGTGCTGGCGACAACCGCCTTGATACGCTTGTCCACCGCGGCGGCGCTCAGAGCCATGCCGCCCCAGCCGCAGATACCGATGATTCCGATCCGCTCGCGATCGACCGACAGATGCAGGCCCAGGAAATCGACCGCGGCGCTGAAGTCTTCGGTATTGATGTCGGGTGAGGCGACATTGCGCGGCTCGCCGCCACTCTCGCCGGTGTAGGACGGGTCGAACGCCAAGGTTGCGAAACCGCGTTCGGCCATCGTCTGGGCGTAAAGCCCCGACGACTGCTCCTTGACCGCGCCGAACGGGCCGCTGACGGCGAGCGCGGCGAGGCGCTTGTCCGTGCGGTTCTTCGGCAGATAGAGATCGCCGACCAAGGTGATACCGTAGCGGTTTTTGAACGTGACCTTCTGGTGATCTACGTTGGGGTTTTTCGGGAATGTCTTGTCCCATGCGTTCGTCATGGTCTGGGTCTCTTTCGTCCGCGCCATCGCAGAAGAGGAGGCGAGCAGCGAGCCTGCGGCTGCGAGGGCACCTGCTCCGGTCAGCTTCATGAGCGCGCGGCGCTCGATCGGGCCTGGTTGCGTGGTTGTGTCGATTGTCATTGTCATCTCCTCATTCTGGTTTCAGAAATTTGCGGCCGTTCCCGATCAGCAGCAGCGCTGCGACGGCGAGGGCGATGCTCCCGATGAAGGTCGCCCGGATCGAAAGGCCATCGAGCAACATCCCGCCAACGACCGCGCCTAGCAGGATCGACGTCTGGATCGCCGCGACCATCAGGCTCCCTGCGGCTTCGGGAGCGTCATCGACGTTCTGGGACATCCAAGTCATCCAGATGACTGAGAACAGGGTGTTCATCGCGCCCCAGATCGCCAGGAACAGGCCCGCGGCGACCACTGAAAAGCCGAGCAGCAGCAGGCCGATCGTCGCGCCGCCCATGACGAGCGCGGGCAGTTTAAGAAGCGGTGCTACATCGCCTTTCAGGAAGCGGCCGGCTGCCCAGGTACCGACGAAGCCCGCGCAGCCGAGGATCAACAGCAGCAGCGACAGCGTCGCGACGTCGACATGGGTAACCTGCTCGAGGAAGGGCCGGAGATAGGTGAACATCGTATAGGCCGAGCCCCAAGACAGCATGCAGGCGATGAGCCCGCGCCGAAAATAGGGGCGCTTCAGCAGGCTGGTCATGCTCCGCAAATCCTGTCGGTGCGCGGCGGGCAGGGATGGTAGCGCAGCAACGTGCCAGACGAGGTTGAGCGCGACGATCGGCGTCAATGCCCAGAAAACCTCTCGCCATCCGAATAGGCCGCCGAGATAGCTGCCGATCGGCGCCGCGAACGCGGCGGCAATGGCTTGTCCGCCGTACATCAGCGCGAGAGCCTTCGGCACGTCCGCCGACGGAACCAGACGCATGATGACTGCCGTTGCCAGCGACCAGAAACCGCCGATGCAGACGCCCAGCAACGCTCTCCCGGTCATCAGCACAGCAAAGTTCGGCGCCGCGGCGACGAGGACGAGCGACAGCACCATGAGGGCAGTCATCGCCACTAGCACCCATTTGCGATTAAGCGACCCTGCGGCGGTGGTGATGAGAAGACTGGCCGCGACCGCGAACACTCCGCTGACCGAGATCGCCTGGCCGGTCTGGCCTTCGGTCGCGCCGAGGCCCTTGGCCATCGGGGTCAGCAGGCTCACCGGCATGAACTCCGATGCGATCAGCATCGCCACGCAAAGCGCCATCGAGAGGACGGCGCCCCATGCGGCGGCGGGCCTGGTTTCCTCGATCGCTAGGGTCGCAGCCGTCATTTGTTCGCTCCTGCTTCTTGCCGGAGCCATCTAGCGATTTGCTGATAAAGCGATTACCCGTTGAAATACGCATGAACTAATCGATGTGATCGAATAATCTGCCGGAGAATGTCATGGCCCGAACCGACCTTAATCAGCTCACTTGGTTCCAAGCCGTTGCCGAGGAACGCAGCTTCACCAAGGCCGCCGCAAAGCTCGGCGTTGCGCAATCGACGCTCAGCCACACGATCAAGCAGCTTGAAGCGCGGATGGGCATCCGGTTGCTCACACGGACGACGCGCAATGTCGCGACGACCGCCGCGGGGGAAAGACTGCTGCAGACGCTCGCGCCGCGTGTCGCCGAAATCGAGGAGGAGATCGCGGCGCTTACCGCGCTTCGCGACAAGCCGTCGGGCTCGATCCGGCTGACGCTTTCGGATCATGCGCTCGAAAGCGTGGTCTGGCCGAAGCTGAAACCCGTGTTGAGCGCCTATCCCGACATCAGCGTCGAACTTCTCCTCGACAGCAGCTTCCGCAATATAGTCGAGGAAGGTTATGATGCGGGCGTCCGCCTCGGCGAGAGCGTCGAACAGGATATGATCGCAGTGCGGATCGGACCTGACTGGCGGCTGGTGGCGGTGGCTTCGCCTGACTATTTTGCGGGTCGAGAGAAACCGAAGCACCCGCGCGATCTGGTTGGGCATCGTTGCATAAACATGCGGCATGAGACCTCGGGCGGCCTCTACGCGTGGGAGTTCGAGAAGGACGGCAGGGAATTGCGCGTTCGGGTCGATGGCCAAATCACCTTCAACAACAGCTATGCGATGATCGATGCGGCCGTGAGCGGTTATGGTATCGCCTATGTTCCCGAGAGCATCGTCGAACGGCAGATCGCGTCGGGTGTCCTCGTTCAGGTTCTCGACGACTGGTCACCCTTCTTCGACGGCTATTTCCTTTATTATCCAAGCCGCCGCCAGAATCTTCCGGCGTTCCAGGTCATCGTCGATGCACTGCGCCACCGCAGCTAGGCAATGTCGATTTGCTAAAAGTCCGCTTTCTTGGTGTCGAAGTCGAAAGCGGACTGACTGCAATCGGCCACTCTCGACAGCTGATTTCAATGCGACGGTGTAGAATGGTCTGGGCCGTTCGACCTCAAGTTGTTGTCTGGCGGTACAAATGTCCAGATGACGTCATCAGCCTCGACAGCGGGTCGTCGGTCGCTGGAGAAGATGAGGAGATCGCCTGTCGTCTTGGCGACGGCGAGGCTGTCGCCGCCATTTGCCCTCATGCGCACAACGAAATCCTCATAAGTGAATTTCTCGGTGATGCGCGTGCGCCCGAAGGTCCATCCCGCCTGAAGCCGGTCGAGCAGGTCCTCGATCGGCGTGCCCGCAAGCGTGAAGATGCGGCCACGGCGCAGGCCTTTCAAGCGCGAGTGTCCGCCGGTGCGGCTGACTCGGTCGGCGCCGATCTCGGGTGCGAGTTCACTGCAGACGAGAGCGTTGTAACTGTCGCTGCCAGTGGCCGCGATCAACTGCCGGTACTGGCCGAGCTCGATCTCGTCCTCATGCGCTTCGTCGAGAATATCCCCATGGTAGACGGGAACGTCGGCGCGCCTCGCGCGGCGAAGCGCGAGCTTGTCCTCATCGGCGATTAGCACCTCGCGATCCTGTCCTTTCACGAATTCGGCAAAGGCGATCGTCCAGCTGTTGGCGCCGACGAGGAGGATGCCATCGCCTTTGCCGCGATCGAGGCCGAGAAGGCGGGCAACCGCGCGAGCGGTGAAGCCGTGGGCAAAAATCGTCACGATCACGACACCGAAACCCAAGGGAACGAGTGCCTCGGCGCCAGGCACGCCATAGTCAGTCAGCCTCAGCGCGAACAGGCCGGTCACCGCGACCGCGACGATCCCGCGCGGTGCGATCCACGCAACGAACAGGCGTTCCTTGAGCGGAATGCTCGTGAAGAGGAGTGCCGTCATAATGGTAAGCGGACGGACGACGAAGAGAAGCAGAAGTAGAAACAGGACGAAGCGAAGCTCGAAATTGCGGACGACCTGCCAGTCGAGGGTCGCCGAGAGGATGATAAATACGCCCGACACGAGCAGGATGGTGAGATCCTCCTTGAACCGACGGAGCATGTGGCTCGAGTAGGTCTCGCGGTTCGCCATAACGACGCCCATCACGGTGACGGTGATGAGACCTGTCTCATGCATCACGAGGTCGGAGAGGACGAACACCGCAATGACTGAGGTCAGAAGGATGGGCGCCTTCAGATATTCAGGGATCCAGGCGCGCAGATACGCCGTGGTTAGCGCAAATCCTGCAGCTGCGCCGATGATGATCGCGAGCAGACTGGCGGCGAAGACGTCGAAGACAACCGTCGTGGCGGTCGCGCCGCCACCGTGCGTGATGTAGGCATAGACGCCGACCGCGATCAGCGCCCCGATCGGGTCGTTCACGATCGCTTCCCATTTGAGCATATGCTTGACCCGCGGCGGAATGTTGAGCGAGCGCAGCAGCGGCGCGATAACGGTGGGGCCGGTGACCACCATGACGCCGCCGAACAGTGCTGCGAGTTCAAGCGGAAGCCCTGCGCCATAATAAGCCGCGGCGGTTCCGAGCGCCCAGCCGAGCGGAACGCCGACGAAGACGAGCATCAGTACTGCAGTTCCCGCCTGGCGGAGCTCGCGAAACTTGAGGCTGAGGCCGCCTTCGAACAGGATCACTGCGACGGCAAGCTTGATGATCGGTTCGCGGAGCGCGCCGAAGTCGCGCTCAGGGTCAACGAGCCCGAGGATGGGACCTGCGAATATCCCTGCGATCAGCATCAGGGCGATCGCAGGTCGCCCGGTGCGCCACGCAATCCACTGCGCACCGAGACCTATTATGCCGATAAGAGCAATTTTTACGAGCAGCGAGTCGATTGCGAACATATGAGCAGTTTTATGCGGGAGACGCTTCAAGGTTCCCGCGGCAGCTGTGCTTTGAAGGATTCGGGTCAAGCGGTTTCGAGATTTACCTGAGCTTCAGGAGAACACTGGCAAGGCAGGAAGCATCGGCGGGTGAGGCCGGCGTGTATCGCCCCCCCCTCATTGCCTTGTCTTTGCGCGAAGTTCCCCAGCGCTTCCATCGGCTGATCGCAGCAGCCGGCGATGTCCGCTTCTTCCACGCGGCGGCTGGAAGCTGCCTGTCTCCAACCGGCCAGGTTACGACTTGTAGGGGGCAGTGACTCTTTGTGTTACGGGAATAAGTAAGAGAGCAAAGCCCGCTGCGAACCCGAGACTTGCGTCTCGTGACCAGGAATAACTCGCAGCGCCGAGAATCCCGCCGGAGACAAGGGCAAGCCAAAGTAGCAGATAGGGAATCCAAGCCGTCCGGCTGCCACCCAGTGCCGCATCCGCAAGCCGGTGCCCGAGTTTGACAAGCGTGCCGGTCATATATGTGACGCCGATAGTGACATCGCCGTCGCGGCGGAAAATCGTGTTCGAAGCGCCCATTGCAACGCACAAAAGTCCTGTGGCGGAAACATCGGAGTCGGTCCATTTGCAGCAAGCAGCGCCGAGCAGAAGCGCGGCGACGCCCGACACGGCCACGACCTTGCGATGCGCGATGGTTATCTTTGCCGCCATGATGATGTTGACGAACACGCCTGCAACGAAGAGGCCGATCAGCGCTCCAGCCGCCAAGGCAAGGGTCTTCGCTTCCGTTATACCTATCGCCATCCGGGTCGAGTTGCCGCTCATGAACGAGACGAAGAGGCCGCCAGACCCGAGAAACCCGATGGCATCGACAAAGCCCGCAAGTGCCGCGAGGCAAAATGCCAGTCTTTGAAAACTGCTGTCGTATCGGATCATGAAATCTTCGATAGCATCGGGGTAACAGCGATGTCTCCATGCTATTATCCGTGGCGGGCCTGCATAACGCCTTTGGTCGGCGGCGAGAAACTGTGCTTCGCAAAATCTTGACCTGAAAGCTGACGGGCTGCAATCGACCATTCTCGAGTTTCGGCAAGCCTAATATCACGACATATTGAACCGGCCGAACGGTTTCGGAGGATTGCTGGCCGAATCCGCAGCAAGTAGTGAGCGCAGAGAAAGACCCGGCTTCGATGTCGCCTTTTGGCAAATGCGCAGGCTCAGCGCGTATGGGCGACGCCGCGGGCTGGCCCGCACGGATGGCGGACTAGCTTAATCGCGGAATTCGCAATGCACAGGCGATGAAAAGAAGAGCGTGAAGACGGGCGCACCGTCGTCGCCGCGAACCGCAAGCGATGCTTGATAATCGGCTTCGCCCCCGCCCACTGCCGAGGCGATCAATCCGCTCGCCGCCTGGCGGGCCAGCTCTTGCGCTGCGCCGATGCCGGCGCAATCGACGCCGTCTTCATCGAGGAAGATCTCGGTCCCTTCACGGAGATCGAAAAAATAGCGTGCCACATCATCCTCTCCCACGAACTTCGCCGATCGGGAAAATTTGTCCACAACATGCATCAACATCGCGTGAGATCGCACCAGCCGACGGTTGGGCCCCGCACTCGGAATGCCGTCGCATCTTCTTTCGCTAAACAAGAAGGGGCGGTGGCCCGGCGAACGGAAAGAGAATGACAGCAACCCGCCGTTCGCCGCCGTGCGGCCGATAACCCCGGAGAGCCTAGGCGGTTCGACCCATTGGCCTGCGGCGGCCGCCGACGGGCTTCACCGGGCCGGCCGCGAGAAAGCCCACTTTTTTTGCGGCGAACATAACCCAGGAAATTGACGGGGCCGAGAAATGATGCTGGTCCCGATAGCGAGGCAAGCCTAGGCTGGCATGGTAACGGACTTGAGGGGGGCGCATGGCGCTGGTGAAAAAATCGTCGCTCGGTGCGCGCGCCAAGGCTCCCCGGCGAACGCCGGATGCCGTGGCGGAGCCGGCTCCCCCCGCAGTCGCCGTCAGGCAAAGTGCCGCGAGGGGTCCCCTCCGCACATCCACCGCCGTCGAACGTATCGATGTCGCGACGCAGGAGCTGGCAAGCGGCATCGGACAGGCGGCAGCCGCAGCCGCGGAGCTTCAGCGCGCCACCGACCTCATCGCGAGCGGGGCCGAGGAGGCCGCCGGCGCGGCGCAGGAATCGCTGGGGCTCATATCGGGCCTTCGAACGGGCTTTCGCGAGTCGCGCGAACGTGCCGAGCTGTCGGTCCGTCAAACCGAGGCCGTTCATGCCAGTTTCAGCGAGGTCAGCGCGCATATAGACGGCTCGGTCGCCGCGATCGAACTCAATGCCAAGCGTCAGCTTGCCAGCGTCGAACTGATCGCAGCTCTGGAAAGGGCGGCCAGTGCGATCGAGGGTATTGGTCGCAGCGTCGTGGACGTTTCGGAGCAGACGAGCGTGCTCGCGCTCAACGCCGCGATCGAGGCGGCCAAAGCAGGCGAGACCGGATCGGGATTTGCCGTCGTTGCCGACGAGGTCCGGGTCCTCGCCGAGACATCCGAGGCGAACGCTGCCGAAATGGCGGAGCTTGCGGTCTCGATCGCCTCGGAAGTGCACAAGATCGCCGCGCGCGTTCGCGCAGCGTCCGAGCTCGCGACCAGCGAGGCGGACGCGGGCCGCGGTGTCGCTGCGGAGCTTCGCGATGCCCGTTCTTCGCTCGGACAGCTCGGCGAGGGGGCCCAGGAGATCCATCAGGCGTCGATCGAGGCCGAGACCGCGCTTCGCGAGGCCGAGCGCGGCGCCGAGCAGATCGCAAGCGCCGCCGAAGAACAATCCGCGGCAGCGGCCGAAGCGCAGCAGGCGACCGAACAGCAGAGCGCCTCTCTCGAAGAGAGCCAGCAGACGGCCGAAGCGCTGGGCGCTCTGACCGACAAGCTGGAGAGCGGTGCGGACGGCGCGGCGGCCGAACAGGTCGCGGCTGCTGCCGAGCAGCTCTCGGCAACCGTCCAGGAGCTTTCGGGCGCTTCGGGACAGATATTGGTCGCAATCGAGCAAATCGTTCGCGGTACGCAAGTGCAGGCGTCGGCGACGATGCAGGCCAATCTCGCGATGAGCCAGATCGAGAAAATAGCGTCGATCGCGCAGCAACGATCCGCCGCTGCGAAGGATCGTATCATCTCGATCGAGGACGCGGTGCGGCGCGGACAGTCCACGATCGAGGTTCTGACCCGGGGCGTGAGCGAGGCTCTCTCCGAGATCGACGCAGTCCTCGACCTGCTGGCGGAGCTTCGGACATCCGGACGGCGTATCGAGAAGATCACCGACAATCTGGCGCTGGTGGCGGTGCAAACCAGCATGCTCGCGGTCAGTGGATCGATCGAGGCGACGCGGGCGGGTGAAGCAGGGGCCGGCTTTTCGACCGTCGCGAGCGACATACGCTCGTTGGCCCGCGATGCGGCCGCGAGCGCCGAGCGTGCCAAGGATGCTGCGCGCGACATCCTTGATCAGGTTACCTCCGTGTGCCGGGATTTCGACCAGGTCAGCGCCGCATCGGAGGCCGAGATCGCGCGCAATCGTGCCATGGTCGAGCGTTTCGGCGCGATCGTCCTGGAAGTCGGCGTGATCGGCTCCGCGAATGCGAGCATATTGGCAGGCTCCGACGACATGCTTCGCGCCGCCCGTGAGATCTCCGCCGGCACGTCGCAGATTGCCGAGGCTGCAGAGCTCGCCGCCGGCGCCGCGCGCGAAGCCGGCGTGGCGGCCCGTCAACAAACGCAGGGCGCCGAGGCGCTCGCCGCCGCGATCGAGGATATCGCATCGCTCGCGCTCGCCCTCGGCGCAAAGAGCTGAGTTGGCCGGCGCGCTGGCCTCGATACGCCAAATTCTCGCGTTTCGGGCCGGCGAGTGCGACTTCGCGCTCGCCGCGAGCGACGTCCTGGAGGTCGCGAGACTGCCCGCACTCGCGCAGGTGCCGCACGCGCCCGACGGCTTTCTGGGACTTGCAAGCCTCCGCGGCAGCATAGTCCCCATTTTGTCGGCCGCGAAGATGCTGACGGGCGCTGGCGAGGCGGTGCCGCGGTGGGTGGTCGTCGTCGATGCCGGGGAGAGGATCGGGTTGGCCGTAGACGCGGTGCAAGAGATTGCAGCAGCCTCGGACCGCGAACTTGTCGATGTCGCCGCACTCGCCTCCCGCTTTCTGAAGCCGCGCACCAGGCGGGCACCGGTTCGGCGCACGGCGGCGGAGGCAAGTGACAGAGCCGAGGACCGCGTCGAGCTGATGAGCCTGGAGGTCGCCGGTCAGCTCTTCGCCCTGCCACTCGCGGCGATCGACAAGGTTGCGCGCGTGCCCGACGCGGTCGCACCGCTTCCCCATGCGGACGCGCCGGTAATCGGAAGCATCCAGCTTGGCGACGCGGCGCTTCCCCTCCTTTCGCTGGCGATCCTGCTCGGCTTGCCGCAGGCAACCCAAAGCGCGCGGTCGCGCGTCGTGATCGTGCGCATCGGCCGTCACCGCGTCGGATTGCTGGTAGATGCCCTCCAGACGATCCTCCGCGTTGACGCTGACGCGATCGACCCGCTGCCCCAAGCGCTTAGCCGGGGACACAGCGAGGCGCGGGTGCAGGCGATCTGCCGCATCGGAGGCGGGGGGCTCGTCTCGGTCCTCGCCGCCGACCATCTCCTGCGCCCCGATATCACGGCGCGTCTGACGGACGGCGTAGCCGATCTGCCAGCTACCGGTTCGGAGGGGAGGGCGGATGCCGGGGACCTGTTCCTGCTCTTTTCCGTCGGCGACGATCGATTTGCGCTTCCGGCCGCCGCCATCGAAGAAGTTGCCGCGCCGCCAGCGCAGCTTACGGCCGTGCCCGGCGCGCCCGGATTTCTGGGCGGGTTGATGAACCACCGCGGCCTTGCCGTCCCGGTCGTGGTGCAGTCGCGGCGCTTCGGCCGCGCCGCTTCGGCCGGCGCCGGGCAGCGCCTGATTTTTCTCGGTAGCGGCGAAACTCGCGCTGCTTTTCTGGTCGACACGATTTCCGGCGTCCGGCGGATCGCGGACGACCGCTTCGCCGCGGCCCCTTCGCTCGGCGGCGAGGCGGCGATGTTCGACCGCGTCGTCGATCTGCCTGAGGCGTCCGGCATTCACCTCGTAATCGGCCCCCGGCAGCTGCTCGATCAGACCGAAGCCGCGATGGTTCGCGACGCAGCGAAGCGGCCGCGCGCATGATAAAGCTGCTCCTCGTCGACGATTCGCCGCTGATGCGCAGGTTGCTTGCCGAAATCTTCGCGCAGGCAGGCGACTTCGAGGTGGAGGTTGCCCGTAGCGCCGAGGAGGCCCTTGCAGCCCTCGAGACGTTCCGCCCCAACGTCATCACACTCGATATCCACATGCCCGGAATGGACGGGCTCGCATGCCTCGACCGGATCATGGTGCTGCGGCCGACCCCGGTGGTGATGGTTTCGGCGCTGACCGCCGATGGCGCCGACGAAACGCTGGAGGCTTTGGCGCTCGGCGCGGTCGATTTCATTCCGAAGCCGCGCGGCGCGCTCTCGCTCGAAATCGAACATCTCGCGGGGCCGCTCGTCGACAAGGTCCGGCAGGCTGCCTCGGCGCGCCTTTCGCGAACCGCGCGGCTTCGCGAGCGTCTCCGGGCGCGCGCTGAAGCGGCGGGAGCTTTTACGCCCGCCGCCCCGCCGCCGCGGCGGGCGCGATCGCGTGCGGGCGATCCGGCACCGCTGCCGGAGGGTGCGCATGTCGTCCTCGTCGGCTGTTCGACGGGGGGGCCGCCGGCGCTGGACGAATTGCTTGGCTCGCTTCCTTCCGGTTTCCCTTGGCCCATCGTGATCGCACAGCATATGCCCGCTAGCTTTACCGGCCCTCTCGCGCGCCGGCTCGACCGCCTGTGCGCGCTCGATGTCGTCGAGGTCGATCAAAGCCTCCTTCTTGAGCCAGGCCGGGCCTATATCGGCCGCGGCGACGCCGATCTCATCGTTTCGCGCCGCGGTGGAGCCAATAGCGTCATGCCCGCGCCGAGTGATCCTGCCGTGTTCTGGCATCCAAGCGTCGACCGGTTGGTCAACAGCGCCCTGAAGCACTTCCCGGCGGATCGGCTCGTCGGTGTGCTGATGACGGGCATGGGCGCCGATGGTGCCAGCGCGATGGGCGAGCTTCACGCGCGCGGCGGCCACACGATTGCCGAGGATGAAACGACCTCCGTCGTCTGGGGAATGCCGGGCGCGCTCGTCGCGGCGGGCGGGGCAAGCTCGGTGCGCCCGCTCGGCGAGATTGGCGGCGAACTCGTCGCGCTGGCGGGCCTGTGACCGCGGCGCCCGCTCCCGCCGTTGCGCTCACCGACGCCGACATCGCCGCGATCGGTGCGATGCTCTATCGCTGGACCGGCATGATCTTCGGTGCGAACAAGCGCTATTATATCGAGCGCCGCATCGCCGACCGTATGGGAAGGCTCGCGCTTACCGCACCTTCGCGCTATTTCGATCATGTGTCCCGGCATCTTGACGAGCGCGAGGCGCTGATCAACGCATTCACGATCAACGAGACTTATTTTTATCGCGAAGATCATCAGCTGGCTGCGATGAGCCGAGACATGCTGCCCGAGATCGTCCGATACAAAAATCCCGGCGATCACGTCCGGATATGGTCGATGCCTTGTTCGACCGGCGAAGAATGCTATTCGATCGCGCTCTGGCTGCTCGAGAATTGGGCGCTCGTGGACGCGTACCATGTCGAGATCGTCGGTTCGGACATTGACACCGCCGCGCTGGATCTCGCCCGCGAAGGGCGCTTCTCGGCGCGTTCGCTCGCGAAACTCCCACGCGGCGTACTCGAGGCCTACTTCGAACCCGAGCATCATCACAAGCGGCGGATCATCGGTGACCTTCGCGAGTCCGTTCGCTTTACCGATGCCAATATCATCGACCCCGGCTCGGTTGCGGGTCTCGGCCGGTTCGACATCATTCTCTGCCGCAATCTTCTGATTTATTTCGATGACGGCTCGCGTCTGCTCGCCGCGAACAACCTCCACGGCGCGCTCGCGGACGGGGGCTATCTCTGTCTGGGTCACAGCGAGTCCATGACGCGGATCAGCGACCGGTTCGAGATGGTTCGATTTGGCGACGCGATCGTCTACCGGCGGCGCTGATGGACGAGCTGCTCGCACAATTCTTCGTCGAGGGCCGGGACCTCGTACAGCGTGCGACGGCCGATCTCGGTCTGCTCGCGCAGACGCCGGGAGACGGGTCGGCGCTCGATAGCGCGTTTCGCGCCGTCCACACCTTGAAAGGCTCGGTTGCGGTGTTCGGGCTCGTGCCGGCCGAACACCTGCTCCACAGCGCTGAAGATATTCTCGACCGCGCCCGTTCGGGGCAGATCATGTTCGACGACCGCGCGATCCATCGCCTGCAACGAGCGATCGACAGGGTCGATGCGTGGATCGACAATCTCGAAGCGACGACCGCGCTGCCCCGCGATGCGGCGTCGGCCGCAGCTGCCCATATACGGGAACTCAGAGAGCTTGCGCCGCGATTGGGTGACGCGACTGCCGGTGGCGTGGGCGTGGGCGTGGGCGTGGGCGTGGGCGAGGGCGCGGGTTCGGACAGAAGGCCGGCGACAGAGCGCGAGGCCGGCGATGCTAAATGGGCGGCCGAATGGTTCGCTGCGGAGAGCGCGCGACTATTGGAGGCGCCGAAAACGCTGACCGTCTTCCGTTATCGTCCGGACCGCGATTGTTTCTTCCGCGGCGAGGATCCGCTGGCGCTGGCGCTTGCTGTCCCCGAGCTGATCCTTCTCCGGGCGCTGCCCTCAGAGAGCGCGTGGCCGGGACTGGGCGACTTCGAACCCTTTCAGTGCGTGACGCGGCTCGAAGGGGTAAGCGGCGCGAGCGCGGATGCCGTTCGGGCCGCCTTCCGGCTGGCGCCCGGACAAGTCGAAATTCAGCGGATCGATCGCGACGAAGCGCAGGCGCCTGCGCCCGGCGCTCGCCGCGCACGCGAAACCATTCTTCGCGTCGAGGCATCGCGCGTGGATCGCCTGGCAGACGGACTCGGCGAATTGATCGTCGCCGTGAACGGGCTCGCACGTCTCTCCGGAGAGCTCGCGAAATCCGATCCCGCGAGGGGCGCCGAACTGCGCGCCATCCATGGGCAGCTCGAACAGGTGTCGAACCGCCTTCAGCGCGATATCGCCGCAGTCCGCTCGGTTCCGCTCGCGCATGCGCTTCGCCGACTGCCACGCCTTGTTCGCGAAATTGCCGAAACACTCGGCAAGACCGTCGATTTCAGGCTGCGGGGGGAAAGCCTCGAGGTCGACAAACGCATCGCCGACGTCTTGTTCGAGCCGCTGCTCCATCTCGTACGTAACGCGATCGACCATGGAGCCGAACAGTCGGAAGATCGCGTCGCCGCGGGCAAGGGACCGGCTTGTCGTATCACCCTCCAGTTCGAGCGCGCCGGCGATCGCATCCTTGTGCGACTTGGCGACGATGGCCGCGGGATCGATGCGGCCGCGGTGCGTGACACAGCGGTCAAGCGGGGCCTGATCGGTCGCGACGCCGCCGAGGCGTTGAGCGAGGCCGAGGCGGTTCGCATGATCTTCCTGCCAGGCTTTTCTACGGCCGGCGCGGTGACGTCCACGTCGGGGCGCGGCGTCGGCATGGACGCCGTTCAGGCAGCGGTCGAAGAATTGCGCGGAACCGTCGACATCGCGAGCGGACTTGGGATCGGGACGACGGTCGAACTCGGATTGCCGGTCAACGCCCTTACGACGCGGCTGCTCGTCGTCGAGGCTGGCGGCCATAGATACGGGATCGCGCTCGACCAGATCGCAGAGACTGTCAGGATCGACGCAAGGGAAATTGCCTTGGCGGGATCGGGCGAAGCCTGCGTACTGAGGGATCGGACCGTTCCGGTCGTTTCCTTGTCCACGCTTCTCGGCGGCGACCGGGCCCAAGGCGGTGTCGCCCGCCTCATCGTGACAGAGGCGAGCGGCGAGCGGGTGGCCATCCGCGTCGATGCATTGGGGGAACGGATCGATGCGGTCGTTCGGCCGGCGACGGGGGTGTTAGGATCGCTCACCGCGGTTGCGGGATCGACCTTGCTGGGAGATGGAAAAATATTGCTCATCGTCGATCTTGCGGAGCTTCTTGCATGAGCGTCGTATATGAAAATGGGGTCATCCGGCTTGTCGGCCGATGCGCCGCCGAGGATGCCGAGACGCTGCTGAACTTGCTCGTCGACGAAAGCGATGCGACGATCGATGCATCGGACGTCTCGAAGCTTCATCTCGCGGTCGCGCAACTGCTTCTTGCGTGCGCACCCAGGATCAGGACCCTGCCAGCCGATCCGATGCTGGCGCAATTATTCGGTCGCTTGTCGGCAGAGCGATAGATGGCAACTATCATCCGCCCGCCTTTGCGCTTAACGACATTTTTCAATCCTCGGGAGTTTTTATGCCTGCCAAAGTAATGATTGTCGACGACAGCAAATTGGCGCGTATCGTCGCCGGCAAGGCGCTTGCCGAACTGCAGCCCGACTGGACCAGGGTAGAAGCGGCCAGCGCCGCCGAGGCGATGGAGCGCCTGGAGGAAGGGCCGGCGGATGTCGCGCTCATCGACTTTAACATGAGTGAAACAGATGGGCTTGAACTTGCGGCAAAGTTGCGCGTTCTCTATCCTGACATGCCGATTGCAATCATCACCGCGAATATCCAGGACGAAATCATAGCGCGGGCCCGCGAAATCGGCGCGGCGTTCGTTCCGAAACCCGTGACGGCCGATGGGCTCGAGGCTTTTGTTTCAGGCGCGGCGCTCACACTTCGATCGCAGCGCGCGTGATTCCGATCGATGTCGCCCTCAGCGAGCTGGAACGCGATGCTCTGACCGAAATCGTCAATATCGGCGTCAGCCGGGCCGCCTCGAATTTGCGCAAGATGATCGGCGACCAGGTTTTTCTTTCCGTTCCGGCGATCGAGGTGGTCAGCCAGACGCGTGCAGCGCGCCTCATCACCGAGCGCGAAGTCAGCGACCTGGTGGCGGTGCGGCAGGATTTTAGCGGCGCATTCGCAGGCCGCGCGCTTCTGATCTTTCCCGAAGAAAACAGTCTCGACCTCGTGCGCGCGGTAGCTGGCAGTGAACTTAGTGCCGACGAGGTCATCGAGATCGAGCAGGAAGCGCTTGCCGAGACCGGCAACGTGATATTGAACTCCTGCCTCGCGACGATGGCGAACATGCTGAAGCGCTCGCTCTCCATGTCGATTCCGCAAGTCGTTCGCGGGACCGGCGCGAGCCTGTTCGCCGCGGAGGAACAGGGAACCGAAGAGGGGCTCGTGCTTTTTCTCTACATTGATTTTGCGGTGAAGAGCCGCGACATCCGGGGATATATCGCTATGATAATGGACCTTCCGTCGCTAGCGATCCTGAAAGGCTTGCTCGAAGATTTCATCACCCGCGTCGTCGGCGACGACCTCCCTTGATGTCGCTGCCTGCCGTCGACAATCTCCAGACCGAGCTTGCCGCCATGGGCGCGAGCGGCACTTGGCATTGGGATATAGCCGGGGACCGGCTCCACGCGGATCACAAGTTTGCCGAGCTTTACGGCCTGGATCCGGAGACCGCGCTCGCCGGAGTGTCGCCCCAAATCTTCTTCAGTGCCATCCATCCCGACGACCGACCGCGCATTCGCATTGCGGTAGCCGCCATTCTTGCGGGCGCCGACACCTTCTCCAAGGAGTTTCGGGTGATCGCGCCCGATGGCCAGATCTTATGGCTCCATGGCCGCGGACAAGGTCATCTCGATGCGATCGACGAGCCCGTCCGCTTCACGGGGTTGCTGGTCGATGTGACAGAGCGCAAGCGTACCGAGGATCGGCTCCGAATCGCGCAGACGGCCGGCGGCGTCGGCACATTCGAATATGTCGACGGCTTCGCCACCGCCAGCGTTTCCGATACCTTCTGTCGTCTGCTCGGCCTCCACCCGGCGCCGGCCCTTCCAAGCCAGACAATCAATGGTGTGCTGTGCGGCGGCGAGGAGCCGCTGATTCCGGGACCCTATGCCGGCGAGGCGCCGGGCACCCTCGACGGGAATTTCCAGATCGTCCGGAACGACGATGGCGAGCATCGATGGATAGAGAGACGGGGCGAGATCGTTCGTGAGGGAAACAGCTACCGGCTGATCGGCGTCATCTACGACGTGACGCACGCAAAGATGCTCGAGGCGCAGCTGCGCGAACTCAATGACAATCTCGAGGCGCGCGTCGCCGCAGAGGTTGCGAGCCGGCAATCCGTGGAGGACGCGCTTCGCCAGGCGCAGAAGATGGAGGCTGTCGGACAGCTCACGGGAGGCGTCGCACACGATTTCAATAATTTGCTGATGGCGATATCGAGCAGTCTTGATCTGCTGCGCAAGCGTGTGGGCGACGACCCGCAGGTGGTGCGGTTGATCGACAATGCCCTCGCCGGCACAAAACGCGGCGCGGCATTGACACAGCGCATGCTCGCCTTCGCGCGGCGTCAGGATCTTGTATCGGATATCATCGCCATCCCGGACCTGGTCGAAGGAATGCTCGATTTGATGCGCCGGACTCTTGGTCCGTCATGGCCGGTCGAAGTCAATTTTCCGCATGATCTGCCGCCCGTTGTTGGGGATGCCAATCAGATCGAGATGGCAATCCTCAACCTTGCGGTGAATGCGCGCGACGCGATGCCGGGCGGCGGGACGATCTTTGTCGCGGCGAACAGCGAGCACCTCGATGTCGCGAGCGGCGAGCTCGCGCCGGGCAGCTATCTTAAGCTCAGTGTAATCGACACCGGCTTCGGCATGGACGAGGACACGCTCGCGCGCGCCGTCGAGCCTTTCTTCACCACCAAGGGCGTCGGAAAGGGCACCGGGCTGGGTCTCTCGATGATCCATGGTCTAGCGCAGCAGCTTGGCGGGACCTTTACGCTCGAAAGCCGAGCCGGAGAGGGTACGACCGCCTCGCTTTGGCTTCCCGCAGCAACTCCTGCGGAGGAACAATTGGATCGGCCGTCCGACGATGCACATGATGCGCCAACAAAGCTCCATAGGCTCAAGATATTAGCGGTCGATGACGACTCGCTCATCCTTATGAACACATCCGCACTGCTCGAAGATCTTGGCCACACCGTATTTGAAGCGAGCTCGGGTGACGAGGCGCTGGCTCTGTTCGCAGCAAATTGCGATATCGACGTAATCGTCACGGATCATGCGATGCCCGGGATGACAGGCGCCGAACTTGCAGAACAGATCGAGGAAATAAGATCGAATGTCCCGCTCATTCTTGCGACCGGCTATGGGGAGTTGCCCCCCGGCTTCCGCTCGGGTGCCGTTAAGCTCGGGAAACCCTTCAGCCAGAAGGCGCTGGCCGACGCGTTGTCGCAGGCGATGGCAACGGCGTGATGTCAGTTGGCACCCGAAAGCCGGGTGAGCAGAGCAGCTATGATAGTAGGTTTGGTAACTGCTGCATATCCGCCCTCGGTTTCCGGATTCTAAGGCCTGCTGCGAAAGGGGAGGCCGATTCCCGCAGCCTTCTGTCGCGGCAAATAATATCCGGTTTTTTCGATTCGCAGCGGAAGGCTTCCTGACCGCAATCGGCCATAGGCAGCGATCTGATTTGGGAAGAAGAACGCCCGATCGGAGATGGACGGGGGTAACTTGAAGAGCCGTGTTTCCTGAAAGGAAGAGCTCTCCGGGTCGCTCGGCGCGGAGAGGCATGCGGGTGGACAGATGATTGTACAGCTGCACCAAAAACCCTTGTCGGTGCCGGCAAGATAAATGGGGTGGCGGGAGATCGTTCTCGGTCAGATTATTCACCCGGGACGCGCGAAGGGTTCATTCGACTGACAGGTTCTGCGGAAATATGCGGCCATGGGGCATCGGACAACGATCGCGGGTCTGGGAGACAATAGGCGAGAGGTAGCAAAGCATGGCGCAGATGTTCCAAACCGGACGACGATCAGATGGCTCGAGCTTCCGCAAAGGTTTTACGCATCTGAAGGCTCGCCGATGCGTTGGCTTCCCATGCAAGCAAGAATCGGCACGGCAGGATGGAGCATTGCGTCCCGGTACAGGGATGTCTTCTGCGGAGAGGGTATGGCGCTGGAGCGCTATTCGCGTCATTTATCATGCGTCGAGGTGAATTCCTCATTCTATCGCTCTCACCAACCTTCGACCTGGACACGCTGGGCGGCTATGGTGCCGACGGATTTCCGTTTTTCGGTAAAGGTGCCGCGCTCGATAACGCACGAGCACCGCCTCGAGAATTGTGACGGATTAGTCGGCAGGTTGCTTGAGGAGACGGCGGGCCTCGGAGAGAAAATGGCGGTGCTGCTCGTACAGTTGCCGCCGACGCTCATCTATCGTCCGCGCGTTGCCGGTACGTTTTTTCGTCTGCTGCGCGCATTAAGCGCCGTTCGTATCGCCTGCGAACCGCGCCATGCGAGCTGGTTCGAACCAGAGGCCGATCATGCGCTCGCCGAGATGATGATTGCACGCGTTGCCGCGGATCCGGCGCGAGTTCTCGCAGCGGCTGCTCCGGGAGGCTGGCGCGGCCTTTCCTATTGGCGCCTGCATGGCTCGCCCCGAATATACCGTTCTTCCTACACGCCTTCACAGCTCGATGAATATTCGCGCCAGCTTTTGTCGTCGGAAACGAGCGAGCTGCCATGGTGCATCTTCGATAACACCGCGTCGTCGGCCGCTCTCGGCAATGCGCTCGATCTGACGTTTCGAACCGATGGTCGCAACGTATCGCGCTGATGATTTGTGATGGCATTGATCTTGATCATACCAATTGCCGTTTTTGCAGTAGTAATTGCAGTAATGATAGGCAGTGGCGAGTTCGTCGTGTATGTCTCACCAAATGCCTGCGCGTTCGCGCAATCGTCCGGCCTCGGACCCCTCTAAGTAACTTGCTGTTACCGAAATTCACCGTGGGATCGCCGAGGCAGGGCTCTTCACCGCCTGGCTGCCGACGCTGCTGGCCTCTGCGGCGCACGATGACAGCTACCCCATTCTGGTGATTCCGGGGATGCTCGCGAACGACGCTTCGACGGCGCCGCTCGAGGTGCAACGGGAAGCCTCGGATATGTTGCCCGCGGAGGGGGGACTGGGCCGCAATTTTGGAACGCGGGACGACGGCCGCATACTTGACGATTCCCGCCGCGAGCTGTTGACTGTGCGCGGTCGACCACTGGGTCCGGAAAAACGAGACGGTTCACGGCACGCTGCCGCTATTTGCTTTTCGGATTTACGCGCCACAAGCCGACCGTCCGTAATCGGCCACACCCGGATTGGCGGTTCGCAAGAGCGCAGCTATTGCCTGCATAGAGCCTGGATCATGCGAGCAAGCCGAGGCGCCGGAATCTCTTCGATCAACCAAAAATCGCCGGAGCCATTCGGGGCCGGTCGTTTCAAGGCTCCGAATATGGCGATTCTCCGCCAAGGCTGTTGTTCGTATGACGGATCAGCAGATCGCACAGACAGGCAGCATCGGAACAGGCGTCGCGCTTTGCGCTGAAAACGGCATCGCGCGGGGGATTGTTCTGGTCGACTGCCTGCTTGGTTGCATTCTCGCGCGCATACACCCACGCAAGGTCGTCGAGGCGGCCCATGTGCCAGAGTCCGGCAGGATATTCGTCCAACGAGTCGCACATCAGCTGATGTGCCTTCACGGTCGGGTCATCGCAGCTAATATCGGACAGGACGTTCGCATAGGACGGTTCCAGCTTTGATATGCTCTTTTCGACCGCGGCAAAATCCACCTTGCAGCTCTGTGCGAACGATATCTGGGGCACGAGCAGCAACGCGATCGTCAGAACCGCACGGTATGCGGGGCCAGGGCGCAGTGACAATAGGGGCATTAAGTCGTCCTTTTATTCGTTGGAGTGCATATCGCGCGCACCGCTTAGCCAGCGATTGCGCATCGCTAATGTGATCGACCGCACGTCGATCGAATAATCAATGAATTTCATATGATAGATAGCGATATGCGGCGGGCTGGCCCAAAGGACCACCAGCGCGCCCTCGCGCTGTTCGACAAAGCCTGCAGCCCGGGCGAGCCCAAGAGCTGCTTCTCGCGGGGGCGGGCCTGTCAGACCGGGAACGGCCGCGATGCCGAGGTTGCGCGCGCCATCGCGCTGCTGGAGCGGGTTCTCATGCCCGAGCCGAAGACAGCGTCCGCCGCCAAAGCCGAAAAGGCCTTGGCGCTCGCTCGGCTGTCAGCCAAGTATCCAGAGGCCACTCCGGCGAGCAAACCATGAGAGATGTACAGCACGATGATGACGCGCATAGTTGATGGCCTGATGTTGCTGCGCGCCGCCATGATCGCGGCGTGTCTCTGGACCGCGGCGCCTGCCTCGGCTCAATGGCAGGCCGAGGAAACCGTCCTGCACTGCCGGTTTGAGGCGCAGGGCCGGGTGGCGTCGATTTCGCTTGCGGGCACGCGGGCGATCTATCGCTATGGTCGCCCCGGGCAAAAGCCAGAACTGACTTTGTCCAGCCCGCTAGCCGATCTCGACTATCAGCGCGCAGACGGTGCGGGTGACACGATCGACGAGATTGCGACCTTCGCGAACGGCGACACCACCTACCGCTTTGCCGCCGGCTTCAAGAACGGCGCGCAGCCTGATCCGTCCGCCCTGCGCCCATTCGGGCTTCTAACCGTGAGCCGGGCCGGCAAGGAACTTGCAAAGCTGGCCTGCGTTCCGGCGAGCATCGAGAGAAATCCAGACCGCTTGCTGGCGCGCATGCGCAACCTCGGCCGCGAGCGGACGTCTGGCGGCGCGACCTTTCCGAATTACCCGATCGACCCGCCGATTCGCGCCGCCGACGCGCCTGCCTGCAAGCCGGAGAACAACGTCGATACCTGCTGGAGCCGCGGCGTCGACGCTGCACGGCGGGGAGACCTGCGCGGCGCGCTCGAACATTACGACATGTCCTGCGACGCCGACATCGGCACCATGGGCTGCTATGAGGCAGGCAAGCTCTACCTCCATATTCGGCAGCTGCGCGATTACGCTCGCGCGAAAGAGAGGCTCGCTCGCACCTGCTCCGGCGACGATTCCGGCCAGGGGCCTTATGCCTGCAAATATCTCGGCTGGATGGCCTTCACCGGGACCGGGGTCCCGCGCAATCTTGACGAGGCGTTTGGGAAGCTCGCGAAGGCCTGCTTCTTCCACAATGACGCAATTCTCATCGACCCGGAGGGTTGCCACTTTCTGGGCAGGACGGCGCTCGAACTGCGCGGTCGTT
Organism: Sphingopyxis selenitireducens; assembly: GCF_051550705.1. Taxonomy (NCBI): domain Bacteria; kingdom Pseudomonadati; phylum Pseudomonadota; class Alphaproteobacteria; order Sphingomonadales; family Sphingopyxidaceae; genus Sphingopyxis; species Sphingopyxis selenitireducens. The sequence continues at coordinate 496,344 of NZ_JBPULG010000005.1, read as the reverse complement.
CGCAGCGCGATGCGGCCAGGGCAGACCATCTGGCATACATCGCGTTCGCACAGGGCTGCACGGACAACGCCAAGACCGTGTGCGATGAAGCCCGCGCGCTATATCGTCGCGAGGCTGCGCGCGCCGCCAGCTGGATAAAATTGTGCGACAGAGATGTCGGCGAACATGGCGCGATCGGCACGTGCGCTGAACTTGCCATAAGCGAGGAGGATTATGATGCTGCGCAGGCCGTCCGGCGGCAGCTTGCGTCGATGTTCCGCGCCGTGTCGACATCGTCGGACTAGGGTCAGGACCCATTGATTTGATGTGACGGCTGTGTTTCAGGCTTGCTGTGAGGAGTCTGGACGATGAGCGCTTTGTTTTTGGCCGGACGGACGAGCAAAAGGTGCGTCTTCAGCCCTATTTTCCGAAGAGCCATGACCGCGCGGGTGTTGATGACCGGCGCGTTCTGAGCGGCATTATCTTCGTCAATACCTCTCCCAAAGCGCAATGGACGCTCGCCGACCGAGGCAATTTGCAGGAAAAGGAGTCTGGCCTTTTGCCTGTTCCGCTCAGTTTTTCCGGACCCGAAATGTCAAACTGCCGGCCTCGACAGCATCTATTTCGATGGTGATATCGCGCAATTCGATCACCGTTTGATCGACCGGAAAGCTGAAACGCTGGCTGCTTGCCGGTCGCTCCGGATCTGCGGCTGCATAACCACGAACGTCAAACTGCATCCTTCCGCCTTCGATACCTCCAAAAAGAATATCGTAGACGCGGCCCGTTTCGATGGGGCCATGCGCCTCCTCGCGTGGATCTTGGGCATTTTTGGAATAATCCCGCGGCGGAATGACCGGATCGCCGCTCAAGACGAATTGCGTTTTACCGAAGCTCTCGATTTCGGGCGCTGGATTTGTAGTGACCTGAGCGTCGGCTGCGGAGGCCTCGGCACCTGCTGCAGCCTGCCCATCGTCGGCCTGGCTGTTAGTCGCGGCGGCGTAGAGGGCAATCGCGGCGCCGGATGCGAGCAAAAGCCCGAGCCTTTTCATATCATTCCCTTTCCAGCCGGATTTGGCCGGTTCGCACGGCTCGACAAACCGCTTTTCGAGCAGACACTTGATCGCCGATACCGACATGAGCAACATGAATAAATATCTTCGTTCAGTCATCATCGGCACGGTGACCAAGTCTGCTATCTTATGCCCCCCAACTTGCTTGCGTGCGAAAGCGTTCTGAAAAGCTTCTGCGTGCTGCAAGCCGCGCAAGGCGCACCGATCCCCGAAAACCGAGCATGAGACCAGCGCTGCTGTGGCTCCGCCTGATGTGATTTCCGTCGTTGCCGGATATCCTGTCGCCTTCAAAGCCGGGTGATGATCATATTTCCAAAAACCTGACTGAACAGGATAACGCTGGCGAGCGCGACACCGAACGAGAAGAGCCAGTTCATCTCGGCCCGAAGCAATATTTGCTCGCGCGCATCCAGCAGACCGGCATCGCGGCGGCGTTGCTGGCGGTGGATGAGCGCCACGGCGAGCAGCGTAAACAGGATCGTCGGGAGATAGCCGAACAGCAGCCCTGTCAATTGTCGCCTCGTCGCGGATCCGGAACCGATTCCTACCATGAAATGGGAAATGGCGACCTGATGCTCATAGCGCATGAAGCTGAAGAGCAAACCTGCAACGGCGAGCAGATAAAAAAGTCCATGTCGCAATCTCAGGCTCAACGGCCAGTCGATCCGCGGTGCGGGTGGAAATAGCTTACCGCCGGGCGGCGGGGCCATGGCGGTCTGACGATCGCCGCGGGCGTTTTTGCGATCATCATTCCAGAACCGGCGATAGGTCATGCGATGGATCACAACTAGCAGAATGACTGCCAGAAACGGCATAATGACATACAGCAATGCAACCGCGCCGGCATTGCGTTCAGTCGATCCGCGCAGCATCGCGACCGCAATCCATCCACCGAACAGCAAGGTCCAGCCGACAAGGAAGGCTGTAATGGCCACCATCGCCCGCCGGACCGGACGTCCATCCATCCACGCATGCAGCCGGTCGAACCAGCCTATGGGGCCGGGTGGCGGAATGTCGGTCATAGTTTCCAGGCCCGGCTGACAGATGTTGAACAATGATCCGGGTTGCAGCGTTGCCAAAGCGCATCGACACCTCGCCGATCTAACGAGAGGCGTCCGACATCGTCGACAAAAGCCGCGCCGCCGAGGTTATGCTTCCCTCTGAAGGCAAGAGGTCGCAAGTAGCGATCAGGCAAAAGCTTGAATAGCACGGTCCGACCCATCTTAATTTTTTGATGTCATTAATCAGTCCGGTTCGGTCAATCGCACCCACCATTGCAACGACAAAGTCCAGGAGTTCGACTGCAGCCAAGCGCCGCAATTTGTCACTTGCCAGTGAATGTCGCAAGCGTTCGGTCGGCTGCGACGCGTGCCGAAAGGCGATGAGGGCGATAGTGATTGGAACATGGTCAATCTTTGCGCGCGCCAGCATTATAGCGCGCGGGTTCTTCTGAATGGGCTGAAGCTCGGCTGACAGCGCGTTTGCACGATTCCCGCTATGTCTCTACGTTGGCGGGTGATCGATCGGGTCGTGATTTTTCCGCTCTTCCACCGGAGAGAGGCCGACCTGCCTCGGCGTGCGTTAGTCGCGCCTCCCATACGAAGTTCTGTGCCTTCGCTTGGCCGGGACTGTATTTAACGGCGGCTTTCCCGCGGCCTGAACCCGCAAGCCTACGGTCCGAGATCGACCAACTTCATTTGTTGAATGTGCATCGGATGGTCGCCGCGTCAGCCACATCATTTGCGCTCCGGCTACCCTTCATACGCCGCAACCGAATTTCTTCCGCCCGCGCAACCGCCGGTTAAACTTGTCGTTAATGGAGAAGGAATAGGGCTCGTTTGGGATCTGGCGGGGTACCAATTCAAATGTCCCTGCCACTTCAAAAAGGGCTGGTGCAACTACGGCGGTTTTCGGTGGGGATAATCGGGCTGGCAGAGCAGATAGTGGCGGTCCGCGTCGCGCTGTCGCGGGGAAGGGAGAATGGATTTGATCGACCATATGGGAATGGGCGTTGCCGACCTGGGAACGTCGAAGCGTTTCTATGATGCGGCGCTGGCGCCCTTGGGCATAGCCCAGGCCATGGAAGTCACGCCCGAAGAAACGGGTGGATACCATGGTATAGGTTATGGCGCGGCAGGTAAGCCGTGCTTTTGGATTGGCAATGGAAAACCCGGTAGCGCGGGCCTGCATATTGCCTTCTCGGCATCTTTGCGTGACGAAATCGATGCCTTCTACAATGCAGCCATGGCGGCTGGCGGACAAGATAATGGCCCGCCCGGCATTCGCGCTCACTATCATCCCAATTATTATGCTGCGTTCGTCCTGGATCCTGATGGCAATAATGTGGAAGCCGTGTGTCATGCGCCTGTGTGACGTCGCCACCGGCAACGGCTCGTCTCGATACGCTCGATATCTGCTCCCTGGGCCGATCTGAATAAAGCATACGGCTCCGGCCGCAGATTGCACGATTGGGCACCAGGACTATGGCTAGCCGAGCATGAGTGCGATGGCGGGGCCGCCTCGCTCGGCCTGCCCGTTGTGAACCCGCGCCATGCCTCTGCTAGCGGCGCGCATGATCCCTTCAGATGACGCGCTGTTGAAAAGTATAGCCGAGGGAAGGGAGCCCGCGTCCTCGACATACGGTCGCCGCCATTTCGGTTGTCGGACGCGACCGGGAGGCGGCAGACGGGCAAGCGACTGCTGACAGGCGGAACCAGCTGCGCGCTGGGCAGGGATCTACTGTGCTAGGGATCTTGTGTTGCGTCCGCAAATCGAGCTTTTCAGCTTGAGAGCGGGCCGTTTCCAAACGGCCACAAATCCTAATGAGTAGTGGTTGGATATACAAAGCTGCAAAGCAGTGACCAATGCCGTCCTCTCAGATGCGACGTCGAGCTGCTCGCGTTTTCGTTCGTCGGATCACATCAGCTTCTACATACCGCCGGTCAATAACGAGAAGAGCGCTCGCGGATCGGCGACCAAATTGCCATTGATCCGCGATCGGTGCACCGGCTTGTATGCCGGACGAAAAAGGGCCGCCGCGCATCGCAGCAGCCCTTCTTTCATGACCGGTCGCCCGACCTTCTTCGGTCAGAAGCTATAGGAAAAGCCCAGCTTCAGGCCGTGATCGCTCCAGCGGTCGGCCATATTTCCGACGTAGGAAACGCCAAGCGAACCGCCGGGCAGTATGTTCGCCTGCAGGCCGGCCTCCAGACGCAGCGCGTTGCGCGTCGCGGGCATGCCTTCGATGGAGAAGCTCTCACCCGTGGCGAGCTTGTGACGCCCTTCGGCGGCTACATCACCAAAACCGCGCAACCATGCTGCTGAGACACGCGGCGTGATTACCGCCTGTTCCGAAACGGGCAGCACGGCGCCAAGTCGCAGGCCTAGCGTGGTGTAGGTTACATCGCGCTTGTGGCTGCCCACCGTGAGTGCGGTCAGTGCACCGCCGGTTTCGTCGAAGCCGTCGGTCTTGAGACGGACATGGTTCGCTCCAGCGAAGGGCTCGACCATCAGCTTGCCCAGCGTGGCCGCATAGCTCAGCTCCGCGAACGCAGAGGCGCTCTTGCCGTTATATTCGCCGGAGACCTGTTCGGAGACGCCCGGGAACGAGATGTTGCGCTCGCCCTTCACGTCCTGCCAGCCATAGGAGCCGCCGACGCGCGCGCGCAGCTTGCCCCATCCGCCACCGACATAGGCCGCGATGGCCGATCCCGTGACCGTCGCGCGGCTGCCCAGATCATCGATCTGTACCTTATCTTCGCCATGGTTGAACGCCACACCAACCCGCCAGTCGCCCAGCATGGTATCGATACCGGTGATGAAACCGAAGCTGTTCTGCGTCGCGGCGGCGGCATTGCCGTCGCTCTTCGCCGTGTTCCAGCTTCCCAGCGCCTGTCCCCAGATGCCGGTGCGCCCGCCGTCCGTCTGCCGGGCGGCATTGCGGGCATTCGACAGCGCATGGCTGATCGTGTCGGCCTGGTCCATGCGGCCGATCACCATTTCGCCAAGGCGCCGGGTGCCATCCACCATGAACGTGCTCGTGGTTTCCCAAAGCTCGCCAGAGAGAGCATCAAACGCCTGCGCTGCGCCGGCTGCGTCAGCCTGTCCGGCAACCGCACGATAAAGGGCGCCATTCCGGACAGCTCCGTCCAGCGCGACAGCAACCGCACGCTGATTAACGGAACCCGCCACGCTGGCGAAGCTGCGGTCATTGCGAACCAGCGTCAATGTTACCGCATTGGCACCATAGCCCAGATAAGGGGTCAGGAACGGCAGATCGACATCGAGGCCAGCAAAAGTGCCCGTCACCCCGCCTGCGGCGGTCAGGATCACATAGTCGCTGGTCCAGCGATACGCGCCAGCCGCCGCGATTACCGAAACCATACCGCCATTGATGGTCGCTGCACCGCTCGCATTGACCCGGTCGCCGTTACCGGCAGCGTCCACTTCGACCTCGAAGACGGAGCCTGCGTTGAACTGCACATTGCCGGCCACATTGAGGGTGCCGACCGAATTGCCCGGCGCCAACGTCCCGCCATTGTTCACGACCAGCGTGCCCGTGGTGCCAGTGCCGCCCAGCGTGCCGCCGTTGTTCACCGCGATTTGGCCCGGCAATGTGCCGTTGACGGCCAGGCGACCGTCGTTGACATCCACCTGTCCGGTGAAGCTGCTCGTCCCGGTCAGGTTCAGCGAGCCCGATCCCCCCTTGATGAAGCCGCCCGTTCCGGTGATCTCGCCTGCAAAGCTGCTGTTTTCATTCTGAATCACCGTCAGTTCGCCGGTTCCCAGCGCCAGCGTGCCGCCGGTGCCGTTCAGGCCTGCCACCTGCTGGTCGCGCCCGCCGAGATCGAACACGCCGCCATTCAGGACAAGGTCGGAGTCGGTATCAAGTTGCGAGGTCAGGCGAACGACCCCGCCCTCGACCACCGTCGAACCGGTGTAGCTATAGTCGCCCGAGAGCAGCAGCGTGCCAGTGCCCCGCTTGATCAGATTGCCGTTGCCGGCAAGGGCGCCGGTATAGTCATAGTCGCCGATCTGGCTGAAAATCAGCGTGCCGTTGTTTACGGCGCCGGCAAGCAGGTTGCCGTCCCTGACCCCGTCGCCGACCTGAAGTGTGCCGGCCGTGTCGATCAGCACGGCGCCGCCCAGCGAACCGGTGAGCAGCATCGTGCCGTCCTCGATGGTCGTATCGCCCCCAAAGCCGCTGCTGTTACCCGAGAAAATCGTAGTTCCGGCGCCCGATTTTACAACTGAACCTGTGCCGCTGAGGACGCCCCGATATGTGGTGGTTGTGGGGCGTGCGAACACCAATGTGGCCTGGTCGGCAATATTGGCATTGCTGTTGATCGTGCCCAGAAGCACCGCAGTGCCTTCTGCCACGTTCAGCTGCGTGCCGCTGATGGCACCGGTAAAGGTCGCGGTGTTAGCGCCGGTCTTGATGACCGTGCCCTGGCCGGAAATCTGCCCGGCATAGCTGATGTCATCCGAGCGATCGAAGACGAGGGTGCCAAAGTTGGTGACGTTTGACGTGATCGAACCGGTAGTGCCGCCCGCGCCGATCTTGACGGTCGCGCCATTGCTGATGCCAAGGCCGTTCTCGAAGCTGCTGGCTCCGGTCAGCGTCAGCGTGCCGCCTTCGACCATCAGGCCGCCGGTGCCGGTGATCTGGCCGGCGAAGGTCTGCGAAGCATTTTTCACATTCAACCCGGCACTGCCGACGATGACGGTCCCATTTCCGTCCAGATCCCTGATCTGCGCCGAACTCGACGCCCGGACATCGAATGTTCCGTTGACGGTCACGCCGCTCGACTGGTTGATGCGGCCTTGTCCGCTCAGGGCGAGCGTCGCCCCGGCTTCAATGTTGGTCGCGCCAGTAAATGTGTTCATGCCGCTCAGCGTGATCGTCCCGCCGGAAACGGTCAGGCCGCCGCTGCCGCTGATGACCCGGTTGTGGAGCAACGCATCGGAGCGATTGAAGACCAGCGCGCCATCGTTCACGATATCGCTGTTGAGCGAACCGCTGGTCCCGCCATTGCCGATCTGCAACACGCCGCCGGCCTTGATGTTGGTGCTGGCAGCGCCGGTCGCCCCGGCCAGAACAGCCTTGCCGCCATCCACAGTGAAACTGCCCGAGAACAGGCTGCTGTCGCCGCTGAAAATTGTCGTTCCCGACAGGACATCAACCGCGCCGATGCCCGAAATGGGCCCGGCAAGGACATAGTCGGTGTCGGTATGGTTGAGGACGAGTCGTCCCGACCCGGCGCCGAATTTGATCCCGCTGGCGGCATCGATATGCCCAGCAGCTGCCGCGCTTTCTCCAGCCGCCGCGCCAATGTTCAACGTGCCGGTCGAACCGGTCTGGAAGGCAATGGTAACCCCGCGGGCGCCGTCCGCTTTCAACGTGCCGCCGTTGGAGATGGTTGCCTCACCATCATTGGTGTAGCCGACCATGACGTAGGAGGTGCCCCTGACGAGGCTGTTCGCGCCATCGACCACCAATGTGCCCGAACTTTCCGTATCGAAGCCCACAATGACCTTGTCGGCGCTCATGGTCGCGCCATCTCTGATGGTCGCGTCGCCCTCGCCGCTAAATCCGACAAAAAGATTGGTCGCGGTCGTCAGCTGGCTGTTTTCTCCTGAAACCGTCAAGGTTCCAGATCCCGACAACTGACGGCCGATGCTGATGTCCCCGGTCGCAGAAACTGCGGCACCGTCACTTATGGTCATGTCGCCGGTGCTGCCGCTGCCGACCGACAGACTGCCCGTTACAGTCCAGCTGGTGTCCTGACCCGCAATGACAGCGACGCCGTTCGAACCGGCATTTATGCCGAGGGCCGAAGAGGTTGTCTGCGCCGAGGCGCCAGCGGACATGTTGAACTCACCTTCGCCGCTACCACCAACGTACAAGCCTCCTCCCTCCAAGAGACTGCCGGCGCCGGAAACGGTGACCGTTCCTTTCGTGCCTTCGATCAAACCGACGCTCGTCGTGGCGCTTACAGTCGCGGTGGCGCCGTCGGTAATATTCAGCGTGCCGTCACCATAATAACCGACTGTCAGGCCGCCAACCGAAAGGCCGGACCCTGTGCCGGTAAGAAGGATCGCGCCGCTTTCATCGCGGATACCGGGCAGGGCAGCATTGTTGGTGCTGTTGCCCACGACAATATTATTTGCGTTCAGCTGGCCACCGTTTCGGATGGTCAGGTCCGCGTGATCCATCGACCCCAGAAACAGCATATTGGCTTCGCCCACAGTGCCGTCGATCACGGGTGCCGGATCGGACGCTGAAGGTGCCACAATTGCAGCGGGAATAGTCAGCGAAGGTGCGGCACCGCCGGACCAGTTGCCGCCGTCGGTCCAATCGTCGCTCACATTTCCTTCCCATACGGGATTTACCGGGGCGGCGACAGCTTGGCCACCGGACGCAAGCGCGAACAGGGCTACGCCCAGGCTCAGCGCCACCTTCCGACTGATCGCGGACGTGCTGGTACTGATTTCAATCTTGTAAACACTCATTCTCAATTCCCCGTTGATTCGAATCACAAAATCCCCAGAATCTTTGTCCAGGTCACATCGGCGACGTTGGCGATGCCAGGGGATAAGGAGTTTGATTACATCGTGGCTTACGTCTGATACCCGCAAACCGGCTTAAGGACGGAACAGGGTTTCTGGCCCTTCACCAGTTCTCCCGTATCATAGGCTCGTTCTTTTCCTCCACCGAGCGTCCCCAAATTATATATGTTTGACATTGGGTTACACATGCCAAGCCCGTTGGCAGAGATTGGTAAGGCATGTCGACTGGAATGTTCTCGCGCTACCTGCTTTTTCTAGTTTTCCGTTCAAATGGGACAGCTCGCAAGTCGACAAGCATGATGTCGCAACTGATCAGCGGTTGGTCACCGTGATGTTTCTGCCGTCCTCCAGGTTGGTAGTGGGCCAGATTGGCGCGGAGCTAGTCGAGTGGTTCCGGACGCTGACAGCACAGACGGTTTTTCCGAATCTCCGGCTACATTTGCTAACATCCCTACCGTGACCGCCACATGAGAAAGGAATGGCAACAAGGAGGGAGGCACGATCATGTGCGAGCAATTTCCTCGTTTTACCTCTTCCACTTGGCGCGTCACCCGAGCCTCGAGCTCGAGGTTGAACACGCACTCCTCGCATCTTGGACATCGAACCGCGCCGCAGTGCGATACGCCCCTGGGCTTCGCAAGCCGCCCGGCGCGCCGTGCCGGTCGATGATGTGTTAGCGTAATGCCCCAGGTTTGATGACGATTGACAGCTTGTTGCGTGCGCTCGCGCAACCGAATGTCTGGTGCCAGATGTATTGCTGCCAAGTTGCGTGATGTCTTGCGCCCGTTCCGCTTTGACAGTCTTCACCAACATCCTTGGCATCCTCGATTACTGGGGAGGAAGGCTGTCGATGCCGAAATGAAGGACAATGAAGGACGATGCTCTCGCGGCAAAGCGGACCTACGATAAGCATTGTCCGTTTTCCTGAGATCGAACCCAGAAGCAACCGCAGGGTTCCCTGGAAAATCGAAACCTGCCCGTCATGCAGGGGCCCTGGGAAACCCGCCCGAGCAGAAGTGCGCAAACCGGCGCAGAAAAGCCCGCGCAGATCCTGCGCGGGCTTCGTCCCGACTTGTGCGGTCAGTAGCTGGTTTCGAATTCGTCGATTTCACGCTCGGCTTCGTCGCGGGCGCGTCCGTAGCGCTCCTGTATCTTGCCGGCAAGGATTTTGCGATTTCCGTTGATCTCGTCGAGTTCGTCGTCGGTCAGCTCGCCCCACTTCTTCTGGACGTGACCCTTGACCTGTTCCCAATTGCCTTTCAGCGTATCGCTATTCATAAAGTTTCTCCTATCGTCGGTACGGAGGAACAACGCGGCGCCTTACCGGATGTTCCGCGACGGTGCCGGCGAACGATCCTGTCGTGAGAACTCCGGATCCTGGCGCGACGATAATGTCGCAACGATTGCTGCTAGGGCCAATCTATCTCTTTGGAACCAGCGACTTCGGCCGGCGTTGAGAAGGCAAGACAGAGGCTGGCGGAGTGTGAGGCTATTTGGCTTCGCTTGGTCCCGGCGTTCAGCAGGGAAGCCGCGTTGGGCAATCATATCATTCTGATGGTCGAAGACGAGCCACTCATTCAATTCATCATGGGTGAAGCCTTGCGCGAGGCCGGCTATATCATCCTGGAAGCCGGGGACGGCGAAGAAGCTCTCTCGATCCTGCAATCCGAAGACGCTGTCGATCTCATGGTCACCGATGTTCGCATGCCCGGCGGAATTGACGGGCTCGAGCTCGTGCGGCGCTCGAAAGCTCTGTCTCCCGGCCGCCCGGTGATCGAATGTTCGGGGCATCTTCTGGCAGACGAAGCCGGTCCGGCAGATGCATTCTTGTCGAAACCGTATACAGCGCGCCTGCTTATGGCGGCAATAGAGCGCCTACTGGACGCGCCTCGCGCCGAGATTCTGCCGATACGCATTAATTGATATGCGCCCATGTCGTGGGGACCCCGGCCGAAGATAGGTCTTCACAGTTGCTTGTCGAACCGTTGCCGGCCGCCTTAAATGCGGAGCCCAGCTCGGTCGCCCGCAACCGGCGATATTCCACACATCGCGGCGTTTATCATGGCTCGGTAGATCGGGCCGAGGTCCCCTTAGCCAACCTGGCCAGCCACGCCTGTCATGGCGTCGAGCATTGCCATGTCGGGTTCTCGCAGAGCGATGATCGCCGCCTAGGCCTTGGGCAAATAATCCTGCCAAAACGGTTTACCATCTATCGCTGCGTGGGGCGGAATTGTCTGCATCTCGCCAAGCGCGCGGGTTACTCTTTCGCGGCCTTTGGTCATGCCTTCACTATAGCATCTATTGTCACGAGGATCGCCTTTAAGATTGCTGGCGCGACAATCGATCAGGCCGCAACCGATCCTTCCGCAACACTGTAGCCGAGGAAGTTCGGTATCAGGCCGCGACCTTCGCGGAATCGGTTGATGCGTCTCGCATAGTGACGCGCGAGGTCGAAATGGGGGGTGGCGAGGCCAGTCTGGCGCGCGCTGCCGGCTTCCATCAGCGCAATCTGGTGGTGGTAGAAAAGCTGGTTCATATCCATGGCGTTTTCCTTATTTGGTCCGGGGAGTGGATGGCTCTGCTCAGGCGAGGCACTGGGCTCTCGCTGCGTCGGCAATCCGGTCCTTTTCGGCGCGAACTGCCTCGGACTTCTGTTGCCGGCTTGCCATGGCATGCCAGGCGGCCGCCGAGCGAAGGTTACGGTCGCGCACCTCCATCAGGTCGGACGCCTCTGCATCGGCCTCGCAGCGTTCGGCCTGCTCACGATAATGCTCACTCGTTGCTGTTGCGGCCATGCTGCTATCCTTTCGATCAATCGATCATATCGGCGATGAGGCGTCTGAGTTCGCGCCGCGAGAGCGTCGATGAACGGGCTCGTTGGCTGGGCTGCATCGGCTTTCCGGCGAGCGGAAGTGCCGAGAGGCTGGGGAAAATACTGCTATTCTGAAACATATTGATCTTCTTGGATTAGATGTCAGCGCCGCTTTGCTCGCGGCGCCCGGACTGTCCGGGGCGCGATCGCAATAGGCGATGCGGCCCTTGGTCAGGCATAGGGCGTCATTTCGACGCGCACGGCGTCGCACACAACGGACCGGATACGAAACGCCGCATCCGGTCCGCCGAATAGGCGATCAACCGATGGCCATTTTGGGTTCGACGCGGCAGCGCCCGTGGGGCAGGATCTCGTCGATCATGTCCTCAAGCGTGAGGACATCCTGCTTGGCCATCCGAAACGTCAGGCCGCTTCGAGGCTCACGGCCGAAACCTTGCCGTCGCGGCCGGTCTCGAGCTCGTAACTGACGCGCTGGTCTTTGTTAAGGGTCGCCATACCGGCGCGCTCGACCGCGGAGATATGGACGAAGCTGTCGCCCGAACCATCCGCATTCGCGATGAAGCCATAGCCCTTGTCGGAATTGAAGAATTTGACGTTGCCGATCGGCATGATTGTTTCCTTTCACGAAAACAGGGTACCCGCCGGCAAAAGCACCGGCAGAGCTGGAAGCGTGAGAAGGGAAGAAATAGACCCCGCGAGGGGCTTCAAAATTCCGTCGCAGGCGACGTTAGCAAGACGCGTATGAACTGACGATATATAAAAGTCAAGGAATTACTTGATTTTCTACATCGATACCGAAGTTTCCTACTGGAAAAGATGTGGGAGAATCATGCTCTGGATTATAATATATCAGCGATCGATCGGAGAATAATGGGCTCGGGTTCTTCTCGTTTGTTCTGCTTATCGAGCCTGTTCGTTCGGAGTCGGCGGGCGATAGAAACGATGCCGTGTCACTTCGCCGTCGATCACATGCCCGCGAAGCCTGAGGCGCATCTCCTCCGCGCCGGCGCCTGTCGTGCAAATGAGCCGGGTGCCGCCCGATCGGAGCGGTTCGATCGCGCTGATGCTGACGCCATGTTCGTGGCAGAGGCGCTTCACCTCCGCCTCGGGTAGCGCGAGGTTCATTGCGCGGCTCATGCGAACCCCGGATCGCGCGACCATGACCGGATCGCCGCGGCGACGCGCTCATAACCTTCCGGGCTCGCGGTCGCGACCGCCAGCGGACGACCGCCGAGCTCGGGATTCTCGCTGTTCAGGAAGGCAATTGCGGGATCGCGTCCGCCCATGGCGAGGAAAGCGAGCTGGCTGATGTCGCCTTGGCGGCGCGCATCGCCGGGCGGCAGCGGTGTGCGGCTCTTGCGAAAGAAGTTGCCCGATCGGCCTTTGGCGGCCGTAGACGTCGTCACGGCTGAAGGCCGATCTTGATCGGTGTGCGAACTCATGCTGTTGGGCCCCTGCCTGTAAGCGGGAGCACCAGGTCTCTCAGTCGCGGCGGCCTACAAGAACGAGTGCCGCGATGGTTATAATATGGGGCCTTGCGGCGGAATTGTAAGATGCTCGTGGCTATCGATCATGCGGTCGATCTGCCGTGGCATCTTGGTCGCTTTCTGAGCGGAGATAGTCCCGGTAACGATCTGCTTCGCGCGATGCGCCCAAGGCTATTCGATCCGCGCACAAAAAAGACGCCCGCGCGATTGGAGCCGGCGGGCGTCAGATGAAGATCTCTGGTTTCCTGACAGGAAGAGCACACTTGGGTCGCACGGCAGGGATAGGCGTGCGGGTCGGTGGATGACTGTACCGTAGCGCCAAAAGACTCCTGTCGACGGCAGCCGTTGTGCAGAAACTCTCGCCGCGACTGTCGGACCGAGACGAACTGGACGAATGTCCGCGTCACAATATTGGGAACCAGATGCTGCCGGTCCGCAACCGGCCACTCTTCGCTGCGGCGTAGATCGATTGCGTTGATGCTCGTGTCCGGGCCAATCTACGGCTTCGCTATCGCTCGAAGTGCATTGCCGAGCGTTCTGACGGCGACCTCGATCTCGGGCGGCGCGTAGGCTGCGAAACCCATGAGAAAGCCGGCTTTGCCGTCGCCGGCGGCGTGGAGCGCCGACAGGCCCATAAGTTCGATCCCGACACGCCGCGCCGCGTCGACAGCCGTGCGTTCCGGCATGTCGCAGGTCAACACGCAGGGCATTTGCAGCCCGCCAGCGGGAATGCGCGGCTCGACGAAATTCGACAGATGCTTGTTGATGAGGCCGGCCAGCACGCCGAGCCGCTGAGCATAGACACCGCGCATGGTGCGAACATGGGCGCCGAAATGCCCGCCCTCCATAAACCGCGCAAGCGTGAGTTGCGCCATGGGAGCCGTATGGCCATCGAGCAGGGTGCGTGCGACGGTCATGGGCTTTACGAGTTGGGGCGGCAGCACGACATAGCCAATCCGCAGTCCGGGAAAGAGCGATTTGGTGAAGGTGCCAATGTAGATGGTGCGATCATATGGATCGAGACCTTGCACGCAGGCCGTCGGCTTGCCGGCATAGTGGAACTCGCTGTCATAATCGTCTTCGATAATCCACGCCCGATGCCGCGCGGCCCATTCGATCAGCGCCATGCGGCGATCCAGCGCCAGTGTGACCCCGGTCGGAAACTGGTGGGAAGGCGTCAGGAAAACCGCTTTCGCCTGGTGCGGCCCGGCGATGATCTGATCCACAGCGATGCCCTGTTGATCCACCCTGACAGGGAGGCATTCCAGGCCCGCCGCATCGAACGCCTTGCGTGCGCCATAATAGGCGGGATCTTCCACAAATATCCGGTCGCCGGGGTCGAGCAGCATATTCGCACACAGCCACAAGGCCTGTTGCGAACTGGTCCGCACCAATATGCGGTCGGCGGTGGCGCGCGCGCCGCGTTCGAGATTCACATAGTCGGCGATCGCGCGGCGAAGCGGCCCGGTCCCCTGCGGATCGCCGTGGAGCAGAGTTTGTGCGCCAACCTCTTTGCGGACTTGCCGCTCCAGACGTTCCCAGAGCTGCAGGGGAAAGCTTCGGGTTTCGGGTATGCCATGGGCAAAGGGCCTTGGCGACAGCATCTCGCGTACCCCGCCGCTGCGGAACATGGCGGCTCCGCGCTTGCCGAGATCTGGCGCCTGGTTGCGCAAGAGCGTGTCCCGCCGCGAAAGCTGGCGGCTTGATGCGAACTCCGTCATCTCCGCCACGAAGCTGCCGCTGCCGACGCGCCGGTTGATGAAGCCTTCGGCATGCAGCTGGGCATAAGCCGCTTCGACCGTGTCGCGCGACACCTCCAGCGATCTGGCAAGCGCGCGCGAGGCGGGCAGGGGTTTGCCCGGCCCGAGCGCGCCGTCGACGATCAGTTGCCGGATAGCCCGCTGAATTCGCGCATGAAGCGGCATCGCTGCGTGGGCGGGGCGGGCCATCCATGCCTTTACGGATTCCAGTTGGGAATGCCTGAACAAATGGTCTGAACCTCTTTTGAAAAATGGATGGGCATATCCGGCCATTGGCCGGCTAATTGTCAAGGCGACTCATTGCCCTTGCGACAGAAAATTCAGGAGTGTCGTCACCATCATGTCATCCGGTTCAACTCCCCTTCGTTTCAGCGATGTCGTGCATCCCGTCGTGGCCGGCCTGATTTCCGTCATTGTCAATTATGGCGGCACCTTCATCCTTGTTTTTCAGGCGGCGAAGGTCGCGGGCCTGAGCCCCGATCTCACGGCATCGTGGGTCTGGTCGGTTTCCATCGGCGTGGGGCTGACCGGGCTGTTCCTCAGCTGGCGCTATCGCGAACCGATCATCACGGCCTGGTCCACCCCGGCGGCGGCGTTTCTCGTCACCGCGCTGGCGACGACGCCTTATGCCGAAGCGGTCGGTGCCTATATGATTTCGGCGGCCGCCTTTGTCGCGCTCGGCATGTCGGGCTGTTTCGAGAAGATCATCCGCTTGATCCCGCCCGGCATCGCCTCGGGCCTGCTTGCCGGCATCCTGCTCCAGTTCGGCATCGGGGCCTTTGGCGGCGCGAGTGCCGATCCGTTACTGGCCGGCTTGCTGATCGTCGCCTACCTCGCGCTGAAGCGCTTCTCGGCCCGTTACGCCGTTGTCGGTATCCTTCTGATCGGACTGGCCTTTCTGTTGACGCAAGGTCGCGTCGACCTGTCGGGGTTGAAGCTGGAATTCGCGGCGCCGGTTTTCACCATGCCGGTTTTCTCGCTGAACGCGCTGCTTTCCGTCGCACTGCCGCTGTTCCTGATTACGCTGACCGGTCAATATATGCCCGGAATGCTCGTCCTGCGGAATGATGGATTCCGGACGAGCGCCAATCCCGTCATCACGGTGACGGGCTTCGGTTCGCTCATCATGGCTCCCTTCGGATCCCATGCCTTCAACATCGCGGCCATTACGGCGGCGATTGCAACGGGCGAGGAGGCGCATGAAGATCCGTCGAAGCGCTGGATCGCCGGCATTGCAGCGGGCTGCTTCTATGTCCTCGTCGGGGTGTTCGGCGTGACGCTGGCCGCGGTCTTCATGGCGTTTCCCGCGACCTTCATCACCATGCTGGCCGGCCTTGCGCTTCTTGGCACGATCGGCGGGAGCCTTGCGGGGGCGATGGCCGATCCAGCGTCCCGCGAGGCGGCGCTGATCACCTTTCTCGCGTCCGCCGCGAACATCAAGCTGCTTGGCATCGGCGGGGCATTCTGGGGCCTGATGATCGGCCTCGTCGCCTCGCTCGTTCTGAACGGCCGTCTGCCACGCCGCGAGCGCACCGCTCTGACCGTCAGCGAAGGAGTCGGAAAATGAAATCCCGGACGATGCCGATGAGGACCTCCGTCATCTCCATCCAGAGCCAGGTCGTGCACGGGCATGTAGGCAACAGCGCCGCCGTTCTGCCGATGCAGGCGCATGGACTGAACGTTGCGGCGGTGCCGACGACGCTGCTCTCCAACCATCCGGGTTTCGAGACCATGCGCGGCCGGGTGCTGGAGTCCGAGCTTGTCGGCGATCTGCTGCGCGGGGTCGAAGAACGCGGGCTGATCGAGACGAGCCGCTACATCGTTTCCGGCTATCTCGGTTCGGGCGCCAACGGGGAGGTTGTGGCCGCTTTCGTCAAGCGGGCGAGGCAGATAAACCCCGGGATCACTTATATTTGCGACCCCGTCATGGGCGACGCCCATCTCGGGATATTCGTCGCCGATCAGGTCGTCGAATGCCTGCGCGACGAACTTGTCCCGATGGCCGATCTGCTGACCCCCAACCAGTTCGAGGTCGGATTGATCGCGGGCGGCCAGCCAATGACGTGGCGCGAGCTGGAGGCGGCCGTCGTGAAAATCCAGGCGTGGCGCGGGGCGCATGTGGTTGTGACCGGCTGTGCGCTCGCCGATACGCCGGCCGGCTTGCTGGAGAATATCGTCTTCGAGGGCAGGAGCTGCACCCGGCTGTCGTCGCCGCGTCTGCCGGTAGTGCCGGTCGGGACGGGGGATCTTTTTACCGGACTTCTGACCGCCAGTCTCGCCCGCGACGTGACGCTGGTCGATGCCGCCCGCCGCGCCGCCGCCACCGTGCTCGACATTCTTGGGCGCACCATGGCCGAGGGCGAGCATGAAATGCAGCTCGCCAGTGTCATGGGAACGCTTGGCTTCACTCGCCGGGAGCTCTCTCGATAAAGCCGCTCCATTATGGGGGCCTTTAGAAAACGAACTGCATTCTGTCCCAGGGGAGCGTGCTTCAGCGTGGGCCGCCGCCAAGGCGTTCCGCGAGAAAGTCGATGAACACCCGTACCCGCGCCGGCAAAGTAGAACCGCCGAGAAAGAGCGCGTGGAAAGGTTCTACATCGCCCGGATTATAGTCGGCGAGCAGCTCGACGAGGCGCCCGTCGGCGATCGCATCAGCGACGTTGAAGCGCCCGATACGCGCGATGCCGACGCCGTCCAGCGCGAGTTGGGTGACGGTGTCGCCATTATTGGTCTCGATCGCGGGAGTGATCGGCAGGCTGATATCGCGTCCGTCGTGGCGAAACGGCCACCATGGTTGCTGGCGGCGGAAATTGAAACCAAGACACCGATGCGCCCGCAGGTCCTCGGGGGCGAGCGGTTCGCCGTAGCGCGCGATATAGGCCAGGGACGCCACTACGACACGGTCGCTTTCGCCGAGCCGCCGCGCGATCATCGGGCTGTCGGGCAACGGGCCAATGCGGATCGCGACGTCGGCGCGCTCTTCGACGAGGTCGATTACGGTATCGGTCAGGCTGATATCGACGATGATCCCCGGGTGTAGGTCGATGAATTCCCCAATCAGGGGCACGACATAGAGGCGCCCGTAGGACAATGTTGTGCTGATGCGAAGCCGCCCGCGCGGCGCGGCCTGTTCGCCGATGGCCTGCTCAACCTCGGCCAGGTCTCCAAGGATGCGCCGTGCCGCATGATAATAAGCTTCGCCCTCAGCGGTCATCGCCAGCGCGCGCGTCGTGCGGGCGATCAGGCGGACGCCGAAGCGTGCCTCGATTCCCGAGATCGTGCGGCTGACTGCGGAGGGCGATAGCCCGAGAATGCGCGCGGCGGCGGAAAAACTGCCGCGCTCGATCGCGGTGGCGAACACCTCCATATCGGCGGTGCGGTTGATGCGATCGCGGCTCATATTTGCGTTAAACTCACAGATGTTTGACCAAATCACTCTCTAAACCAATTGGTACAAGAAGACCATCTGTGCGCTGGACGTGAAATTAGAGCCGGTGTCGCCTTGTGGCGTTCGGCTCGCCCGACAGGAAACAGGCATATGAAGATCAATTTCCCGCTGCTGGCGCTGGCGACCGGCGCCTTTGGCATTGGCATCACCGAATTCGCCCCGATGGGCCTGCTCCCCGATATGGCGGAGGGATTGGGGGTTTCGATCCCCGCCGCGGGGCTGCTGGTTTCCGCCTATGCGCTCGGCGTGCTGGCGGGCGCGCCGCTGATGACATTGACCACGGCGCGGATGAAGCGGCGCACTTTACTGATCGCGCTGATGGCAATCTTCACACTTGGTAACTTCCTGTCGGCGATCGCGGACGATTACGCGATGCTGATGGTCGCGCGGGTCATTACCTCGCTCAACCATGGCGCCTTCTTCGGGGTCGGTTCGGTCGTCGCTGCGAGCCTCGTCGCGCCCGAGAAGCGCGCGAGTGCGGTTGCGGCGATGTTCATGGGATTGACGCTCGCAAATGTCATCGGCGTGCCGCTCGCGCCATGGATCGGCGAGACGTTTGGCTGGCGCACCGCGTTCGGTGCGATCACCGTCTGGGGTCTGATCACCATGGTCGCGCTGCGAATTGCATTGCCGGACATTCCGCATGCCGGGGGCGGCAACATGTACGCTGAGCTTGGCGTGCTGAAGCGGCGCGAAGTGTTGATCGCACTCGCGCTGACCGCGATCGGATCGGCGGCGATGTTCACCGTCTTCACCTATATTGCGCCGATCCTGACCGAGGCAACAGGGGCGGGGACGCTCTATATCACTGCGATGCTGGTGATCTACGGGATCGGCCTCACCCTCGGCAACTGGCTCGGCGGGGTCTTTGCTGATCGATCGATCGACCGTACGCTGATCGTCTCGCTCGCCGGACTGTCCGCCTTGCTCCTGCTCTTTGCGGTCACGATGTTCTCGCCAATCGCCGCCGCGGTCACCATCTTTGCCTGGGGTATCGCGACCTTCGCCATCGTCCCGCCGCTCCAGATGCGGGTGATGGAGGCCGCGTCGGAGGCTCCCAACCTCGCCTCGGCCGTCAACATCGGCGCCTTCAACCTAGGCAATGCGGTCGGCGCGGCAGTCGGCGGCGGGGTGATCGGGCTTGGACTTGGTTATCCCCTTGTGTCCATCGCCGGTGCCGTAATGGCGATGGGCGGCTTGGCCATCGTATTGGTGTCGCGGAAAGCCAAGGTAGCTTCGCTGCTGCCTGTCGGCGTCGTCTATGGCAAGGAAACTTAATTGGCAGCTTTCTTTGTCGATCCCGCTTGGTTGGTGACATTTCTCTACCGGCCACCCTCGACGGTGGGGTCGTCTGCCGATCTATGCCCGGTCGTTGCCGCGCCACGGCGTTCTCAGTGATCGCGCGCCATATCGATGCGGGGCAGGTCACCGGCCGGTAACATAAATTTCAGGCCATGGGTAAAGCCGCGCGGGGCAACGCTGACGTGGGTTTCGTCGTTCAATACCTCCATTTGCATATGGAGGGACGGATAGTCGCGAGATGAAAGTGCCTGCGCCATGTTCTTGGTATCGGTCACCATATTACCTGATTTGGCAAAGCGCGCATCGCCTGGCCGCATCTCTTCATACTCGCCGATGTACATGTAGACACGCGCTGGCAGATCGTCATGTTTGGCCGCATAGGCGCGCTCCTGACCGGCCATATAGTGGTGATCAAACCAGAATGAGGGACTGCCCAGAATATAGCCATCGAACAGGCGGGGCTCGCTCAGCAGGATTTGCATGCCCAGCAGCGAACCATAGGAATGGCCCAGAAAGATACGCCGCTTTTCGTCTGTCCGATAACGTTGCGCGACGAACGGGAGTACCTGATCGCGGACATAGGCTTGATACGCTTTCGATCCGCCGTGCACCGTGCCCGCAGGCGTTCCGGCGGGGCCATTCGCGGTCGGGGTGTAATCGCGGCGGCGGCTTTCCACCCCGCCTTCGCCCTTTGCGTAGGACAGTCCCACAAGGATATGTTCTTCGACGGTTGGGCTCTCGACATTGAGGCGCCGCCCGATCTGCTTGAGCAGTGGGAAGGCGTAATCGGCATCCGTCACATAGAGCACGGGATATCGTCGCTGCGGCTGCGAATGATAGGACGGCGGCAAAGCCACGAAAACTTGATAGCCACGCCCGGAGACGGGATCGGGAACATCCCATACCTCGCTATCGGTCACCTCATACGGCAGCCCCGCACCGCGCTGAACCGACACGCTTGGCTTCGCTTCGCCTTGGGCTTGTCCCGCTGCGGTGTCGGTGCAGGCCGCGAAAAGGCAGGCGCTGACACCGACGGAAAAGATGGACCTGAACAACGTGCGCCCCACTCTGATTCTGTGAATCCGCCAGATTCCCGTCACGCAAATCAGCGGTGATATATGTAATGATCAAGGGCGCTTAGCAGTCGGATATCGGCGTGTCTTCTTCGCGCCAGCGCCGAAAAGATACGCCCTGTCGCAACATCTCTGCACTTCGGGCTACCGCCTTGTTGGGTGACTGCAATGCGCGGGGCTGACGCCTGTCCGTTTGATGCGATTTATGCCTGGAAGCGGACCGTCTCATACCGGCCAAAGCACGCTAGACATTCACGTTGAAGGCGAAAATGCGGCGGTTGAACGTCTCTTGCTCGCGTATGGCCTCGTCTTTTAAGGCCAACTTGCGTGACAATGAAGTTCGCCGTACATCACCGGCGATGGATCATCAGCAGCGCATCGAGTGGTTCGCACGCGAGATTGTGCCGCACGAGGGGGACCTCAGGCGGTGGCTTGCCCGGCGATTGCGGAGCTTGGCCCATGCCGAGATCGACGAGATCGTTCAGGAAGCCTACGCGCAGATCTGGAAAGCCAATATCGCGGCGATCCATAAACCGCGCGCGTATCTTTTTGTGTCTGCCCGCAATATTGTGGGTCAGATCGCCCGTCGAAACAAAGTCGTGCCCATCGAATTGATGGGAGATATTGAAGTTCTGGATCTCCACTCTGAAGAAGTTTCTGCGGATCGACAGATCAGTGCACGTCAGGAGGTTGCCCGGCTCAATCAGGCGATCGCCCTGCTTCCCGAAAAATGTCGGCAGGCCTTCCTGCTGAAGAAGGTCGAAGGCCTCTCGCAACGTGAGGTCGGGACACGGATGGGAATTGCGGAAAGCACTGTCGAAAAGCATCTTTCCAAAGCGATGGCCATCCTGTCGCGCCATATGATGACGGATGGCCCTGAAACTGTGCGAGGCGATGAAGAGGTGGCCGATGCCCGGCACCGAATCTAGCATCGACGATATGGCCCGGCTGTGGGCGATCCGCACCGCAGAGGGCGATATGCCGGCGGAACGACAGGCCGAGATGGAGGCTTGGCTCAATGCCAGCAGCCGGCATCTGGGTGCCTATGTCCGCGCTCGCGCCGTCTGGAGCCGGCTCGACCGGATGGTTGCGGTATCCCAGCCGCAGATGGCGCCGGTGTCCGACAGCCATACCGCAAGTCCGCGTCGCCGCTGGTTGTATTTTGGGGCTGGGATCGCTGCTTCGATTGCCTTGCTCGTGGGCATCGGCGGTATCGTGACCGGACCGGACGAACAGCGGATCGCGGCGAGCGATGAGAGCGTCTACCGGACGACGCTCGAGGATGGATCGCGCCTTCTTCTCGATAGCGGATCGGCGGTCGCGGTGCGGTTCGACAAGGTCGAGCGCCGATTGGAACTCGAGCGCGGGCAGGCATTCTTCGACGTCGCGCACAATGAGCGCATACCCTTTGTTGTCGAGACGACGTCTTTGCGCGTTACGGCGGTCGGGACGAATTTCTCGGTTGGTCTGCGTGATGGCGGGCGCGAGGCTCTGATCCTCGTCACGGAAGGTGCGGTTCGCGTCCAGCGAAAAGGGGGCGGAGCGGCAACAATCGTTCGCGCTAACGAGCAACTTGCCGCGGACGCCGACCGGTTGACCCGCAGCCCGTTGAACTCGCGTGAGGTCGAACGTCAATCGGCATGGCAGAGGGGGCTGCTCATTTTCAATGGCGAGACGCTTGAAGTCGCCGCCGAGGCGGTCAACCGCTATGCGTCAAAGCCTGTCGTGATTGCCGATGAGAGCCTTGCGCGGCAAAAGTTCGTGGGGATGATCCATACGGGCAACTCACATTCTTTTGCCAATGCCGCAGCCGCGGCATTCGACGCTTCGGTTGAAGAACGTCCCGATTCGATCATTCTCCGAACGGGCGATTAACCGCCCTGGAGCCAGCGTGCGAGTAAGGCGAATGCTGGCGTCCCACCGGGCTGACGCTTGGAGCGGTCGCGGCGTTTCAGCGAATTTATAGGAAGCACACGCCGCCACGATAGCGGATTTCTCTCTCTCGATACTCAACAGCATCGAACCCCGCAAAATGCCGGGCGAATGCGCGCGACCAACAATGGTGGGGCGATCGAGGGAGGGATTCTATGAAGAAGCATGTGAAGCTCGCGGCGGTGATTGCGCCGCTGGCCATATTGGGCGGTGCGACACTGGCACAGGAACAGCCCGTTCGCCCGTCGCTCGATCGGTTGAAGGAAATGATCGAATCGACCACCCCTGAAACGCAGGTGAGCAAAGTCGACCACGAACGTTTGATCGTCCGGCGGCTCGACGTCGTTGACGACAAAGGCGTGATCCGCATGAGTCTGGGCCGCAACGAGGCGATCGTCGACGGGATCGCCTATAAACGTTCGATCCCGGTCGGCGGTATGCTGCTTTACGACGACAAGGGCAGCGAGCGGGGCGGCTGGGGCTATAGTCCGGCGAATGGCGGCGCCGTGGTGTTCGCGCTCGACCATCCGGCGCAGGACGCGACGGGCCTGCGGGTTTTGCCCGATGGCTCGGTTGATTTTCAGATGATCGCCGCGCCGCCGCTGATTCGTGAGCCGGCACTTGGCAACAAGCTGGTGCCCGCCATAAAAACGCCGCAGCGGCTCAAGTTGCGGCTGGCCCCCGACGGCACGCCGCTGATCGAACTTTCCGACAAGCAGAGCCGTCCGCGCATCCGTTTGACGGTCAGCGAAGATGGCGCAGGCGCGCTCGAGTTTCTGGATGCTGACGGCAAGGTCGTGCGGAGCTTCGCGCCGGAAAGGGAGGCGCTTCCGTGATGCCGGGCGCGGCGCGCCGCGCATGGATCGGTTTCCTGCCTTTGTTGGGGATCGGTGCGCCTGCCGGAGCTCACGACAAGTTTCAGCAGATGGAGGGCGTCGAATGGCCGTCGCCCGACTCGGCCCGAAGGGCGTCGGGTGCGCCCGGCGACGGCTATTGGCAGCAACGTGTCGATTACCGGATCGAGGCCCGCCTCGACGAGGACGCGCGGCGCATCACCGGCACGGCGACGATCACCTATCATAACCGGTCGCCCGACAGTCTCGATGCCATCTGGTTTCTGCTCGATCAGAATATTCACCGGGCGAACGCCGATGCAGAGGTTTCGCGCGCAACGCGCCCGGGCGATCCGGCAAATATGCACGAGCTTCGCCGCGCGATGAAACTCACCGGCTGGAGTGGGGGGTATTCGACCATCAGGGCGGAAACGCCCGGCGGCCAGCCCCTTGCGACCTCGCTCGCCGGCACGATGATGCGCGTGGCACTGGCGGCTCCGGTCGCGCCATCAGGCCAGACGCAGTTTCGCGTCCACTGGACTGTCGATCTGCCCGAGACGAAGGCCTTCGGGGGGCGAAGCGGATATGAATGTTTCGACGACGCCGCGGCGAACTGCATTTTCCTCGGCGGCTACTGGTTTCCCCGCACGGCGTCCTATTCGCACGATGTGGGCTGGAACCATCGGCAATTTCTGGGTGCGGGTGAATATTCGCTGGAGTTCGGGGACTATGACGTCTCGCTCGACGTCCCCGCCGATCACGTGGTGGCGGCGACCGGCGAACTCGCCAATGCGAGTGAGGTGCTGACCGCTCTCCAGAGAAGCCGGTGGGAGGAGGCGCGCGATGCCTCGTCGCCGGTGTTTATCGTCACGCCCGACGAAGCGCTAGCGGCCGAACGGGCCCGATCGACCGAACGCAGGACGTGGCGCTTCACCGCCCGCGATGTCCGGGATTTTGGTTTTGCTTCGTCGCGCAAATTCATCTGGGATGCGATGGGGGTGCGCCAGTCCGATCCGCGCAACCCGCTCGTCATGGCGATGTCCTTCTATCCCGACGAAGCGCGCCCGCTCTGGAATATCTATTCGACGCGTGCGATCGCGCACACGCTGGCCGTTTTCGGCGATATGGCGTTTCCTTATCCCTATCCCGTCGCGCAGTCGGTGAATGGCCCGGCCATCGGCATTGAACATCCGATGATCAGCTTCACGGGGATGCGTCCCGTGACGGATCGCGTGACCGGCGATATTACCTATACCGAACAGGCCAAGGCGGCCCTGATCGGCACGGTCATTCATGAAGTCGGGCACAACTGGTTTCCGATGATCGTGAATTCGGACGAGCGTCAATGGAGCTGGCTCGACGAAGGGCTCGTGACCTTTCTCCAATATGAAGCGCAAAAGCGTTGGGACTCCGATTTTCCTTTTGCGCGCGGCGCTCCCCGCGACATCGCGGCCGCGATGAAGGCGCCAGGCCATGCGCCGATTATGCGGTCGACCGAGAGCCTGCCCAACATCCAGCATAGTGCATATGCCAAGCCCGCGTCTGCGCTGGTCTTGCTTCGCGAAACGATATTGGGTCGCGAGCGTTTCGATCGCGCTTTTCGCGCCTATGGCGCAAGATGGCGCTTCAAGCGGGCGACCCCGTTCGATTTCTTTCGAACGATGGAGGATGTGTCGGGCGTCGATCTCGACTGGTTCTGGCGGGGCTGGTTCTATTCGACCGACCACGTCGATCTCGCGATCGAGCGGGTGGAGAAGGGGCTGCCGACCTTGAAAGCCCCGACTGCGGGGCCCGTCGCAGCCGGATCTGCCCGCAAATCCGGCTCCGTGACTGCGATAGGCGCGGCGGTCATGGCCGACCACTTTCCGGAATTGCGCGACTTTTACGATCTTCATGCCGTTGTGGGGCGCGACGCTGCGGCTGCGGGGAAGGACGAAGCGGCCAGGGCTCAGGCTCTTGTCGCCGACCAGGCTGTGATCGACGCACTTCCGAACCTTTATCTTCTTACCTTGTCCAACCGTGGAGGGCTGGTATCGCCGGTGATCCTGAAGCTCGATTTCTCGGATGGAACGAGTGATACGGTGCGGATTCCCGCCGAACTCTGGAGACGCTATCCCGACCGGCTGGTTTGGCGGCACCTGACGGAAAAGACGCTGGTGCGCGCGGAGATCGATCCGCTTGGCGAGACCGCGGACGCGGATACATCGAACAATATCTTCGACAAGCCGATCGCCGAGGTCGTCCTTCCGGTCACGCCTTCCGCCGTGGCGTCGAACGGTCTGCGCGACGCCAGTCTGCGGGTCACGGGAGATTCGGTGGCGCCGGTTGCCGGTTCGAAACGCGAACCGCTTTCACATCGATAGGTTTTTTTCATGATGATACGCCTGTTGGCTTTTCTGCTTCTTGTCCTGTCCGCACAAGGCGTCGCCGCATCGCCTGTGCGTTTCTCGGTGAGGGTGCCGTCGGCACTGGTCCGGGACGAACCGCCCACCGGCCGATTGCTCGTCGTGTTGACCCGCGACCCGGCCCGCGAACCCCGTCTCCAGATGACGCGGAACGGGCCTGCCGTGATCGGCATGGATGTGCCGAAGCTGGAGGCGGATCAGCCGGTCGTCCTCGACGGCCGCGCTACCGCATCGCCGGCGATCGAGGGGCTCGCGGCCGGCACTTATTATGCCCAGGCCGTATTTGTGCCCTACGAAAGAATGAAGCGGCAGGACGGGCACGTCGTCTGGGTGCCGAACGCATCAGAGCGACGGCCGCTCATGCAGCTTCCCGGTAATCTTTACAGCATGCCGGTGCGGGTCGATCTCGATCCGGCGGCGGGCGGCGTGGTTGCCCTCGAACTGTCGCGCAAGGTCGAAGCATCGCCTCCGCCCGTCGATACCGAGTGGATCAAGCACATCCGGATCGAAAGCCGCCTGCTCAGCGAATTCTGGGGCAAGCCCATGTATCTTGGCGCCACGGTCGTCGTGCCGCGCGGGTGGAACGACAAGCCTGAAAAACGTTATCCGATTCTTTATCACATGAGTCCCGGACAGGATGCGTCCCGGCCGTATCAGTTCAGCCCCGATCCCGTTGCCGGGAGCCGTTCTTTCGGCCCGGAGGTCAATATCCAGACCGGCCATGACTTTTACAAAAGCTGGATTTCGGATGGTTTTCCTTCCATCCTTCTTGCGACGATCATCCAGCCGACGCCTTATTTCCTCGAAGGTTATGCGGTCGATTCGGCGAATAACGGTCCGGTGGGCCGGGCAATTGTAGAAGAACTCATGCCGGCGATCGAAAAGCGGTTCAGGGCGTTGGGCACGCCCGAAACCCGCATCGTTCAGGGACTGTCTACAGGGGGATGGGAGGCGCTCGCGCTGCAGGTCAAATATCCCGACTTTTTCGGCGGCGTTTGGACCTATAATCCCGACCCCGTAGATTTCCGCCGATTCATCGCAAGCGACATCTATGCGGATTCCAATGCGTTTTCAGTGCCGTACAATGACTGGTATGCGCTGGAGCGGCCTTTCCAGCGGAGCATAGAGGGCCAGACGGTCCAGACGATGCGCGAGCTCAGCCTTCGCGAAGCGGCTCTCGGTTCCCGGGGGCGGTCGGGGAGCCAGCTTGACGCGTGGAATGCCGCGTTCGGCCCCGTCGGTCCCGACGGCTATCCCGGGGAACTCTGGGACAAGAAAACGGGACGGATCGATCCGGAGGTTGCCGCCTATATGCGCGCCGGGGGATATGATCTTACCGACTATATCCGGCGGAACTGGGCGGTTCTGGGTCCCAAGCTGGCCGGGAAGATCCACCTCATCTCGGCGGATATGGATGAATATCACCTCAACCTTCCGGTCAATGGTTTCATCGACATGATCCGGGAAAAGGGCGGCGAAACCTATCCGATCCGCATCGTCTACGGACGCCGCAAAGGCCATGACTGGCACCATGTCGATTATGCCGAGATGATCCGCGAAGTGGCCGAACATGTCGGTGGAAAGCAACCCGACCGGACTCTGGTGGAGATTTACTGATGCGCTTTTCACGACGGGAAATGCTGGCGGCGGCCACGGTCTTTGCGGGTGCAGCCGGTGCGAGTGCACCAGCTCTGGCAAGCGCCATTGCCAGAGCGCGCGGCGGCGATCTGGACGAGATGATCGTCATCGACGGCAATTCGGCGGTGATTGCAATCCATCGCCCCGGTCAGCCCCACGACGCTCCCGATGCGGACATGATCCGCAGCATCGTCGCGTCCGGTTTGACGGCAATCAGCATGACAATCGGTCAGGGAACCGACGGTGACAGGTTCGGGCGGGTGATACAGAAGATCGCCGGCTATGGGGAAAAGATCGCGGCCGCGAGCGATACGCTGATGCGGATACGCACGGCGGCGGACATCCGGACGGCCAAGAAGACGAAGCGCCTTGGCCTTATCTATAATATCCAGGATACTGCGCTGCTCGACACCGACGTCGCGCGTATCGCAACGCTCCAGCAGATCGGCGTGCGCATCGTCCAACTGACCTATAACCGCCGCAACTGGGTCGGCGACGGCGGGCTAGAGGGCAATGACGGCGGGCTCAGCAATTTCGGTCACGAGGTGGTGCGCGAACTCAACGCGCGCAATCTTCTGGTCGATCTCAGCCACGGTGGATCGCGCCTCGTCCGGCAGGCGATTGAGGCGTCTTCGGCCCCTCCGGTCATCAGCCATGCGGGATGCCGGGCACTGGTCGATCTGCCGCGCAATGTGGGCGATGCGGAGATGCGGTTGCTGGCCGAACGCGGCGGGGTGTTTGGTGTCTATTTCATGCCGTTCCTGTCGCCGACACCGCCCGCGACGACCGCGGACGTCGTCCGGCATATCGAGCATGCGCTGAATGTTTGCGGTGAGGATCATATCGGTATCGGATCGGACGGCACGGTGCCCGCGATGCAGTTTGACGAAGCGACGCTTGCCGCCAACCGCGCCGAGTATGCCGGCCGCGTGCGTGCCAACATCGCTGCGCCGGGCGAGACGCCCGACGGCACCTATTATGTACCCGACCTCAACGAACCCGATCGGATGTACCGTCTCGCGGATGCGCTCGCGCGCCGGGGATGGCCGTCGACGCGTATCGAAAAGCTGATGGGCGCCAATTTTCTGCGCGTGTTCGGCGAAGCGTGGGGCGGTTGACGGGCCTACCGAAGGAAGACCCGTCCTTCCTTCATTACGAAGCGGACATCCTCCATCTCGCCGATGTCGGCAAGGGGGCTGGCCGGGGTCGCAATGATGTCAGCAAACTTTCCGGGCTCGATCGACCCGATATCCCGATCGAGCCCGAGGTGTTTCGCTGCATTCACGGTCGCGCTCTGCAGCGCCTCGAGCGACGTCAGCCCGGCGCCGACCAGCAACCGGAATTCGCGGGCGTTGGTGCCGTGCGGACTCACGCTTGAATCGGTGCCGAACGCGATGCGAACGCCGCCTGCATGGGCGCGGCGCGCCATCTCGCTCATTTTCGGTCCGACGAGCAGGGCTTTCGCACGGGCTTCGGGGCTGAGGAAACCGTCCGGATCCCGGCCCCAGCCGGTCACCGTTTCGCCGGCAAGCAGCGTTGGCACCAGATAGGTGCCGTTTTTTCGCATCAGCGCGACCGAGCGCGCGTCGAGGAACGTCCCGTGCTCGATCGAGTCCCCGCCGGCGGCGAGAAAGGCATTCACGCCGCCCGCCGAATGCGCATGGGCGGTAACCTTCCGGCCGAGCGCATGCGCGGTCTCGACGATGGCTTTCAATTCGTCATCGGTGAATTGCTGATCAACGCCGAGCGCAGCGTCCGAAAGCACCGCACCTGTCGCGGTGATCTTGATGAAATCGGCGCCGCGCTGGACCTGCTGCCGGACCACTCGCCGGCAATCGTCAGCGCCCGAACAAAGGTTGGGCCGCTGGATCGCCCGTATGACCTCCGTGCGGTAGCCATAGACATCGCCTTCGCCGCCATGCGGGCTGAGGACATTGCCCGCCGCATGAATGCGCGGCCCTGCGATCTTGCCGCTCGCGATACCGTCGCGAAGCGCAAAAATACCGTCATTCTCGTCACCGACGTCCGCGACGGTCGTAAAGCCCGCGCGCAGGACGAGTCCCGCAAAATGGACCCCGGCGATCGCGAGGTCGGCGGCCGTCCGGGTCACCCGGTCCATTTTGCTCGTCGCACTGTCTTCGTGCAGCAGATGGACATGGCTGTCGATCAGCCCGGGCATGACAAAGCTGGTACGCAGGTCGATAACCCGGTCCGCCTCACCGACATATCCGTCCTCGATCGCGATGATATGCTTGCCGCGCACGATGATAGTCTTTCCCGTTGCGACTGTGCCCGTCGCGGGATCGGCAAGCAGGGCACCTGCGTGGATGAAGATATCCCGGTCCGGTTCGGATGCGGCGGAACGCGAAGGCGACAAGGCTGTGCCCGCCAGCAAGATGGCGGCGAATATCGATCTCATTGCTTGTTTCCCCTTGTTTGGCGTTCGGCTTCACGCACGACGCGAAGCAGATTTCCGCCCCAGATATTTTCGATGTCGGCGCGTGAATAACCCGCCGCCATCAGCCGCTCGGTCACCTTCGGCAGCATCGTTACATCGGCAAAGCCGTCGACGTCGCTACCGCCGTCCCAGTCGACGCCGACCCCGACGTGGCGGGGCCCGACGAGGCGGAGCGCGTGAAGCAGATTGTCCATGAAATCGTCGAATGTCGGGCGCGGCACGGGGAAGCGCGCGTTGAGCGCGGCCCGGTCAGCGTCAAACTCGGTCTGCCGGTCGGGGCCGATATCGCTGCCAAACCTGGCAAGAAGTTTCGCGACGGCGGCATCGCGAGCCGGATCGGGGGGAAGGCGGGTCATATAGATCGAAGAAATCTGGATGACTCCGTCGTTTGCCGCGAGGCGCAGGATGCGTGCGTCGTCGATGTTGCGCGGGCGGTCGAAGAGGTCGCGGCACCCACTGTGCGACAAGAGAATGGGGGCGCTCGACAGGGCGATCGCCTGATCGAAGGCTTCGTCCGATGCGTGCGAGAGGTCGACGACGATGCCAAGCCGATTGGCTTCCGCAATGAGCGCGCGTCCTGCCGGGCTCAGCCCATGCCATCGGGGGCCGGCCGGGTCATTCGCTGAATCGGCGAACTGATTGTTCGCCATATGCACGAGGCCGAGCATACGAACCCCGAGATCGCGAAACTGCTCCAGCGCCCCGACATCCTCGCCGAGTGGATAGGCATTCTCCATGCTGCGATAGACGAGCATCTTGCCGCCGCCCGCGAGCGCGGATGCTTCGTTCGCCCGCTCGGCCAGCGCCAGCCGGCCTTGGCTTCCGGCCACCATTCGCTCGATTGCCGCAAGGCGCCCCATCGCGTGTTTCCGCGCATGGGCATATCCTGCCGTCTCGAGCGGCCCCTGCGGAGTGAAGGCCACCCAGAAGCCGCCGTCCAGCCCGCCGTCGATCATTCGGGGAAGATCGACCTGCGAGCCATTGTCGGCGACCGTATGGCGGTCGAGGATCGACCAGGCAGGATCGTCGAGGCGTGCAGGAGTATCGAGGTGCGAATCGAGGACCAGCATGTCGCGGTGCAAATGCTGTGCTTCTTCCGAAACCGGACTGGCGGCGACCGCCATATGATTTGCACCCGCCAGCAGGAGCATGGCACTGCGCAAGAGCGAACGGCAGAGAATGTGCATATTCGGAGTGATTGACGAGGTGTGCGAATCCGCCAGTGACGGGCGCGAAAAAATGGCTGGCGGCCTGAGTGGCGGAAAAGTGGATCATGAACATCCTAGGTCATGACACAATGATCAGGGGGATGATGATGATACAGGCTGTTCGATTGAAATTTTTAGGATTGGCCGGCACGGCGATGGTTTCATCGTTGGCCTTGTGCGCGCCGGCGGCGGCGCAGGTTGCTAAAAAGCAGGCGGCTGCGAACGTGAAGATCGGCTCGCTGCCGGCGCCCGAAGCCATCCTGGAGCTCGGGTCCCAGACCGGCGTACAGATCGTTGCGCCTGCCGCGGACATCAGTGGCGTTCGCACAAACGCGGTCGCGGGCCGGATGACGGCGCTGGATGCCGCGCGCAAGATGTTCGAAGGTACCGGCCTGTCTCCGGTCCGCGTCGGCGAAAGCGTAATCATCCGGGGCAAGCCGAATGCGAGGCCTGCGGTCAGGCCGCAGGCGGCGGTCGACGAAGGTGTACCTGTCGATGGCCCGGCGATCGTCGTGACCGGTTCGCGTGTCAGGAAGGGGCCGCAGGATGTCCTTCAGTCCGTGCAGGTGACCGATCGCGAAGAGTTGCAGCGTCGTTCATACAATAATGTGCTTCAGGCGCTGGAGGCGACGCCCGGCTTTGGTCTTTCGGATTCCAGTCCGACGGCGATCGGAGGCAGCGGCGCTTCGACGTTCAATACCGGTGCAAGCTTCGCCAATCTTTTCAACCTCGGATCGCAGCGCACGCTGACGCTGGTCAACGGCCGGCGTTTCGTATCGTCCAACGTCGTCGCCGGCGGGAACGCCTCGGTTACCGCGGCTGGCAGTCAGGTCGATCTCAATACCATTCCGGTCGGACTAATCGAGCGCGTGGAAACGGTCGCGATCGGCGGCGCACCGGTCTATGGTTCGGACGCAATCGCGGGAACGGTCAACATCATCCTGAAGGATGACTTCGAGGGACTGGAGGTCGCCGCTCGCTACGGGATTTCGGGGCGCGGCGACGCGGCCAGCAAGATGGTGCGTTTCCTTGCCGGCGCCAATTTCGACGATAACAGGGGCAACATCGTCGTCGCCTTCGAACACAATAAGCAGGCCGGTCTTCTCGATGCCGACCGTTTTACCCCCTATCGCCTCGTAAATAATCCCGCCAACACCGGTCCCGATGACGGGATTCCGGGGCGCATCGTTGCCGAAAATTTCCGTTTCACAGGACTGACGAGCGGCGGGCTGCCGTTCCGTGGTCCAAGCGGCCCCGGCACGATCAGCGGCGCTTTCCCGAACGGGGACTATATTGTCGATGCGGCGGGGCGGCCCTTGCAGTTCGGCGCGGGGAGCAATCTGGTGCCCTTCGATCCGGGCGTGGTCATGCAGCGATCGGGCGGCATGCCGGTCGTGTCGTCCGGCGGCGACG
This sequence comes from Sphingopyxis selenitireducens, assembly GCF_051550705.1. Classification (NCBI taxonomy): domain Bacteria; kingdom Pseudomonadati; phylum Pseudomonadota; class Alphaproteobacteria; order Sphingomonadales; family Sphingopyxidaceae; genus Sphingopyxis; species Sphingopyxis selenitireducens. Next base: position 463,933 of record NZ_JBPULG010000005.1, on the reverse strand, counting down.
GCCTGCATACCAGCGCCATCGCGTCGCTCTATACGCCGACTACACGTCATATCATGAATGTGCTGGCCCATTACGAGCTGACACCCGGGGTCACGGCCTTTTTCGAGGGCAATTATGCGCGCAGTCGGGGCGTCGAACAGGCTGAACTGCTCAGCCTGTTCACCCCGTCGATCACCGGGCGCTCGCTGACGGTATCGGTGGACAATGCGTTTCTGAGCGACGAGACCCGCGATATTCTTGGCGCGAATGGTGTCACCAGCAGTTTTCAGCTCGCCCGCAATAACAGCGATCTTCTGCCTCCGGCGCAAACGACGATCGAACTCTACCGGATCGTCGGCGGTCTGAGCGGTTCATTTGAGGCATTCGACCGCACGCTGAAATGGGACGTTACTTTCAACCACGGGCACAGCCGCGGTACGACCCAGGTCACCTACGTCAACGACGCGCGCTTTCAGGAAGCGGCGGATGCGATCGCGGATATCAACGGCAATATCATATGCGCGTCGGGCAATTCTGCCTGCGTCCCGCTCAATATCTTTGGCGTGGGAAATTTCAGTCCCGAAGCGCGCGCCTATGTCACCGACGCGGGGATCGGGATCAACACCACGACGCAACAAGTCGTGACCGCCAATCTTTCGGGCGAATTGCCGTTCGAGATCGTGGCGCCTGTCGCGTTCAACATCGGTGCCGAGTACCGCAAGGAGAAGGGTGCTTTCGAACCCGATGCGGTTTTGGAAGGCGGCAGCTCGTCGCTGGGCGTCGCGCTGCTTCGGGGATATCTGCCAACCCGGGGGGCGTTCGACACGAAGGAAATCTATGGCGAGCTGAGCCTCCCGTTGATCGTCCCCGGCAATGATGTGCCGCTGATCAAGAGTCTGCAGTTTGAGGGCGCGCTGCGCTATGTCGATCACAGTTACAGCGGTGGTGCCACGACATGGTCCGCCGGCGCCCGGCTTTCGCCGCGGCTGCCCGGCGGCGCTGACGGCCTGACGCTGCGCGGCGTCTATACCCGGTCCATTCGCTCTCCCGCTATCGCGGAATTGTTCCTCGGCCGGGCGCCTGCCCAGATGACGGTCGAGGATCCGTGCGACGCGCTGAACTTTCGCGGCGGCACCAATCCGGCGGTTCGCGAAGCAAACTGCCGGGCCGCCCTTGCGGCGGTGGGTGCCGGGGCGCCCGAGAATTTTCAGCAGACGCGCGGTTTCACGCAGAAGGGCTTCAGCGAAGGCAATCGCAATCTGAAGAACGAACGGGCCGAATCCTGGTCGATCGGCTTCCAGTATGAACCGGAAGGGCTCAGGGGACTGAAACTCCATGCCGACTGGAGCAACATCACCTTGCGTGATGGTATCAGCGCAGTGAACATCCAGACGCTGGTCAATCTTTGCTACGATAGTCCGGCCTTTCCCGCGACGGCTGCCTGTTCGGCCTTTGATCGGCTGTCCGCGCCGGACGCGCCGCGTGCGACGGGGGACATCGCCGACGGTTTCGTAAGCGGCTATATCAACGCGGCGACCATCCGCTTTGCCGGAGCGATCATGGGCGCCGACTATCGCTTCGGCCTCGTCGGCGATGACACGGTGCGGATTGGTGCCACGCTCTTCTACACCGACCGGTTCGATTTCGTCTCGGTTCCTGGCCAACCCGCGATCGACTATGTCGGTACGACCGGGCTTTTGAATTCCGTCGCAAAATATCGCACGCGTTTCGAACTGGGATACGAACGGCGCGGATTTGATGCCAGCGTGCAGGCGCTGTGGACGAGCCCGGTGAAGTTCGACCGGAACGCCACGATCGAGATGAACGACGTGAATCGCGTTCCGGGCTACTGGCTCGTGAACGGGTCGGTCAGTCAGGAAATCGACGAGAAGGTCCGCTTCCAGCTTACGGTCAACAATATATTTGATGCGAAAGTGCCTTACGAAGCGCGGGTCGGTGGCACCTATCGTTCCTATGATGTGCTGGGCCGCTATTTCACCTTCGGTGTAACCGGCAAGTTCTGATCGCGAGTAAAAAGATGCGGCCGGCCGGAGAAGGCTGGCCGGCCGCATCGCCAATCCGCGGGCCTTCACCTCTTGAAACGAGCAGTCAGCAATTCGTCGAGCACGGGTAGCGGAAGGGGACCCTGTCCCAGCACGACGTCGTGGAACCGGCGGATGTCGAAACCGGCGCCCTGGCTTGCCACCGTCCGCTCGCGCAGGCGCAGCAATTCCCGATAACCCGACAGATAGGCGGTAGCCTGTCCGGGAATCGCAATGTAACGATCGACCTCCTGCCGATTGTTGCGCGGGGTCAGCGGCAGAAGGTCGTCGAGATAGGCGACAGCTTCCTCGCGGGTCCACCTGAAGGCGTGGATACCCGTATCGGCGACCACGCGCGCCGCACGAAGAAGTCGCATCGAAAGCAGGCCGAACACCGACATGTCGTCGGGGTAGAGATTCTGTTCTTCGGCCAGATGTTCGGCATAAAGGCCCCAGCCCTCGCTATAGGCGCCGATGCTGAGCAGCTTTCGAAACATGGGCAAATCGGCAAGATCTTCGGCCAGCGTCGTTTCGATATGATGGCCGGGAACGGCTTCGTGAAAAAGAAGCGCGGCGAGTTCGTACCGCGGCAGGGCGCGCATGTCGTGCAGGTTGACATAATAGATGCCGGGCCGCGAGCGGTCGTGCGGCGGCGAGGAATAAAAGGCCTTGGGGACGGTCGCCTCGCGCCATGCCTCGACGCGGCGTATCTCCACCGGCGAGCGGGGCTGCTGCGAGAATATCCGCGGCCCAGCCTTCATTGCCCGGGCCAGCAGTGCCTCGGCCTCGGCAAGATAGGATGCGCGTCCTTCTTCTGTCGATGCAAACCATTGCCCTCCGTCCGTCTCGACCTGTCGCCAAAAGCCGGAAAGATCGCCGGAAAATCCCCGCGATGCTGCAATTTCAGCCATTCTGCCCAGGACACGCGCGACTTCCTTCTTACCGATATGATGGAGGTCCGTCGGAGAGAGGGGAAGCGTGGTCGCGCGGCGAAGCCGGGAGCGGTAGAAAGCGTCGCCGTCGGGCAGCGCCCACGCTCCGACACGGGTGTCGCCGCGCGCGGCTGCCAGTCGAGTGAGATAATCGCGCAAATGCCGGTAGGCCGGTGCGAAGTGATCGCGCAGTGCGGCTTCGGCTCGGAATCGCAGCTCCGGCCGATGCTGTGCCGCAATATCGCTTTTGTTCACCTTGGCCAGGAAGTCGGCTAACATGATGTTGACGTCAGGGCCTCCATCGAGTGGTGCGCCGGTCAAAAGACGATCCACCGAACTCGCGACCGCAGTGCAGATGAAGGCGGGAGGGGCAATGCCCGCCACGCGCTGTGCTTCCAGCGCGTCCGTCAGCTGGCCGAAGAGTCGGGGCATTTCAACCAGTCGATCAATATAGGCGGCTGCATCCGGATAGTCCCGGATCGGATGATTGTTGAGAAGCGTGCCGACCACTTGATCGTGCAAGCCGGTCATTTGGGACACCAGATAGATATGACGGCGCCAGCGGAAATCAGCCTCCATTGTTTCGCCGGAGTAAATGAAAAGGCGGAGGCTCAACTCGAGAGCCGGGTCGGTCGAGCTTGCCAGAAGGGATCGTGCAATTCGAAGGTCTTGGCTATTCGCCGCTGCTGCAGCGATCTGGCTGCTTTCACTAATATCGTCCCACTTGTCCTGATCAGTCCGGATGCCAAGCCGAGCCTGTAAGATGGGACTGGCGGAAACTCGGCGTGAAAATGATGTTTCGAACAAGTTCTCGATGTCAGCTCGTGTATTCGGTGTTCTTCCGCCCGCCCCGATCAGCGGCGTCGACAAAAGCGCAATCATGGCGGTGCGGCGATCAATCTCGCTGAACATGAATCCTGTCTCCTCTCAAGGTGAAGAGGAATCGCGGATGAAAATCCGCTACAGTTCCGTCTGATCGTTATGTGACAAGGTCATCAACGCTGGAGACGGGGTGGCGAGGATTGCAGAATTTGTCGGTGTTAGCGCAGCCGTCCCGTCGATCCGATATCTCGCCGCTCTTCGACATTCTCGCCGAAATCGGCCAGATTGCAAACGGCCAATCCAAAAATCTGCGGACGTCAAACGGCAGCTTTCGCCGATTTCACGCCGATAGCTGCCTGTCCGAAATCGGCCAGTTGCGGCATGCCGCGATGATTTCTGTCGCTGCCTTCACGCGCGATGCAAACATTTCCAAGACCACGGGGCACGGCTTTTCTGCCCGACGAAGCCTCATTCGAGACCGCCAATATTCTCGAGGGCGCTGTCATGGCTTGGAATGGACGCGTCGACACTCCCCTTCTGGCGATCGTGGCTTTCTGAACTAGTGGTCGAATGACGGCCGTTCATTATGGAAGCAGCGAGGCGATCACGCTTGACTGGCAAGCGCGGCTTGTGGGGCGCCAGTATCGCTATCGACGTCTCCGAACATCGCTGAACGCTTGTGACCGTCAGGACATTGCACTTTTCGAACAACAGGATAGTGCTTAGACTATGGGCATTCCGTCACCCCAGACGCCAGAAATCGGACGATCGACATTCGACGTCTTTTCCGACCCGCACGCGATGGCGCAATCTATGTCAGGTCTTGACCGGAATGCGCCCGGACCCAGGCCGGTCAAGGACGGCGCTGCCGATTTTCACGGCGTGTTCGCGCGAGCCATGCTGGGGGATGTGGGCATCGGCGTTGGCAGGTTTGGGCAAGGCGAATCTCAGCGCGCTGAACTAAGTGACGCACACACGTTCATGTTCGCGACCGAGCCGGGTCTGATCCGGCGGCTGTCCGGTAGGTCTTTGCACGGAAATCGCATCATTCACTTCCGACCCCACGCTGAAACCGTCGCAACGTCCCCTCGGGGCATGGCATGGGCCTTCGGGATTTTGCTACTGCCTGGTGACATACTTGAACGTCACGCTCCCGCGCTCGCGGGCGTTGATCTGGCAAGGCCGTTGCGAAGCGACCGGTTGTTTCAGATTCCCGATGACGCAATGTCGCGACTGATCGCCCTGATGAAGGACACCGCGCGCATCGCTCGGGACAAGCCATGGATCATCGAGGCGAAAGAGCCCGCCCGCGGGTTGGCCGGCACGGTCATCGACGCGCTGCTGCTCGGCTTGGGGCGCGGCCTGTTGCGACACGATCGCGGAGCGCCTGACCGGCACCGTCAGATTGCCGCGCGCTTCGAACAAGCACTTGATGAGCGGCCGGAGGAAATGCTCTCGCTGGCCGCGATTTGCGCGGCGGTCGGTGCGCCCGCGCGAACACTTAACCTCGCGTGCCTGGAGTTCCTGGGGCAGAGCGCCGTCAGTTATGCGCGCGGACGGCGCCTTGATCTTGTAAGGCTAACCTTACTCTCCTCTGACCCTGCGACGACGCAGGTGACGTCGGTGGCGATGCAGTTTGGTTTCTGGGAACTCGGGCGGTTCGCCGGTGCCTATCGCGAGCGGTTCGGCGAACGCCCGTCGGACACGCTGCGCCGCGGGCGCTGACGCCGTAAATTTCGCACGAACATCGCTTGCATGCCGGAATTGCATAGCGGTGTGATTAGCTAGCGACCTATCGGACGCCGCGAATGCGGGCATGGGCTCGATCGACTTTTCGATCGGGGTGCGGACCAGGCCGCAAGGCCTAAGGCCGAGCAACGCATCATCGCACCAACGCCGGCCGGGAGTTTATCCATTATGTCCGCCCAAAATCGACGCGAACGAGCAAATATGGCTGCCGCACGGAACTCTGTCTCGGTCGCGGCCCTGGCAATCGCGCTTGGCTTGATTGCGAGCCCGATCGCCAAGGCGCAGCAGATCAGTCAGGGCGGGGGCGGTGCCGCGGGCGGGATCGCAGGCGGCGCGGGCGGGGGAGGAGGAAGTGGCGGCACCAGCGGTTCGGGCACGGGGGGGGCGGGCGGCGCCGGAGCCAGGACGCCGGCCGGGGCGGCGGTGGCCGGTGATGCGGGAACCAACCCCACCACCGGCGGCGCAGGCGGTCTCGCCGGAATTCCGAACGATATATCGGCGGGCGGCGGCGGCGGCGGCGGCGGCGGCGGGCGCGTCGTCGGGCCCTTCACCATGGGCGGTGACGGCGGGAACGGAGCGAGCGGCGGCAACGTGGAAGCCGCGACAGGCTCCTTTTCCTTCAGTGTCGACTATTTTGGCTCCACTGGCGGGGATGGCGCAGGTGGCGGTGGTGGCAGCGGTGGCGGGGGCGGTGGCAGTGGTGGCTTAGTCCTTACCGGCACGGGTGCCATCGCGAACACGGTTGGTCATGCTGTCAGGGGCGGCAGTGGCGGCCGTAGCAATACCGGCGGCGGGATCCTGGGTTCGGCCGGCGGCGGCGGCGCGGGCCTCGTGCTGCTGAACGGCGGCAGCCTGACGGTGACCGGCAATTCTGCAATCGACGGCGGTGCCGGCGGAGCGCAGGGCTCGGTCGGCGGCGGCGGTGGGGCGGGCCTTTTCCTCTACACCGGCGGTACTCTGGCCAATCAGGCCGGAACGATCCGGGGGGGAGCAGGAGGCGGGGATCTGCTTGCAGTGTCCTCCGGCGGTGAGGGCGGTGCCGGGGTTCTCGCCAATCTGGGGACCATCCGCAACGAGGCCGCAATCGCGGGAGGCGCTGGCGGCGCAGCCAATTCCTTCGGCGGCGTCGGCGGCGTCGGCGTCGTCGCCTGGGGCGGGAACGTTGAAAATGCTTCGACCGGCACAATCCTCGGCGGCGCCGGCGGAACGATCAGAAATGCCGGCACCAGCATGCGCGCAGGCAGCGGCGGCGGGGGCGTCTGGTTTCGCGATGGCCAGGCAGCAAGTTTGAATAATGCAGGCGCCATCGAAGGCGGCGGCGCAGGCGCGACGCCGTTCGGAGACAATATCGTCGGCATGGGCGGTGTTGGTGTAGCGGGCGCGGCGACGGGCAATATCTCGATCCTCAACTCCGGTACGATCTCCGGCGGCCTGGACAGCCGGAATAACGTGCGGGCCGCTGCGATTGCTCTGTACGGCAGCGGCAACCGGCTGGAACTGTGGTCGGGCTCCACCATAAACGGCAATGTCGTCGTGTCGGGCGGCACCGACAACCGGCTGACGCTGGGGGGGGCGCTCGATGCCAGTTTTGACGCGTCCCAGATCGGCGCGGCGCAGCAATATCGGGGTTTCGACCTGTTCGAGAAAACAGGTTCGGCCAGTTGGACGCTGACCGGGAGCGGCAACCAGAACTGGTCGGTTGCAAGCGGTAAGCTGAATGGCGATACGAGCAGCCTTGCCGGAAATGTGACCTTTGCCAGCGGTGCCGGCACGGGCGGCGTGACATTTGATCAAGACGTCGATGGGATATACCGGGGCACGATCGCCGGCGAAGGCACGGTGATCAAGGCCGGCACCGGCGCGGTGACATTCGCGGGGAAAAGCATTGTCGGCGGTGATTTCACCGGCACGGTCCGGGTCGAAGGCGGCACGCTGATACTGAATGGGGCGCTAGGCGACGCGACGGGCACGACGGCCAGCCTTCGCGTCGGCAATGGCGCGATGTTGGGCGGCAGCGGCACTTTCCTCGGCGATGTCAGCGTCGCCGATGGCGGCACCGTTGGTTTGGGCGTGAACGCCGGCACTTTGACGATCGCGGGTGATTATAACCTCGGCGCCGGGTCGATCCTGAATTATGCGCTTTCGCGGAGCGGTGTCGTCGGTGCGGGAGCCAATGATCTGGTCGTGGTCGGCGGTGACGTCACGCTCGACGGCATATTGAACGTCACGGCCTTGGCCGATTTCGGCACGGGCTATTACCGTCTCATCGATTACGCCGGTACGCTTATCGACAATGGGCTGGAACTCGGCGTGACCTCGCCCGGCTTCGCGAGTTCGATCCAGACTGGCATCGCCGGGCAGGTCAACATCTTGTTCAATGATGGCACGCAGCGGGTGCAATATTGGGACGGCACTGACGCGACCGGCGTTTCCTCGCAGGCGAGCGGTGACGGCGGCGCGGGCGTCTGGCGCGCCGGTTCCACCAACTGGACCGCAGCCGCCGGATTCGGCATTAATGATGCCTGGGCGGCACAAGCTGGCGTTTTTGCGGGCAGTACTGGGGGCACCGTCACCGTAGAGGGCACGCAGGCTTTCCAGCTTTTGCGCTTCGAAACCACCGACTATGCGGTGCAGGGCGGTTCGCTCGCCGCTACTGGCGGCTTTTCGATCATCGACGTCGAAGCGGCCTGGGCGAGGATCGATTCGGTGATCACCGGCAGCGCCGGTCTTACCAAGATCGGCGCGGGCGCGCTCACGCTGAGCGGAGCGAACGGCTACACGGGCATGACCGTCGTCAGTGCGGGCCAACTGGCGCTGGCAACCGGCGGATCGGTTGCCGGCGCGGTCGAAAATGAAGCTGACTTCGTCAATGACGGGAGGGTGGCGGGACAGGTCACCAACAAGGGGAGTTTTGCATCCACTGGAACACTGAATGGTGGGCTGGTCAATCGGGGCACCGCGAGCCTCGCCGGCCAGCTCAACGGAGCGCTTGCGAACAGCGGGGGCACCGTCGCACTTACGGGGGCCTTGTCTGGGGTGACGCGGATTGACCAATCGGCCGGTTCCAGCCTGGATCTCGCCGGCTTCGATCTGACGATCGACACGTTCAATGGCGGGGGCCATATTGCGTTTGGCGGCGGAAATCTCATTATTGGCGCGGCGGGGGGCAGTTCCGTCTTCGACGGCACGACGGGCGGTGGCGGTGCCATGACGATCGCGGGCGGAAGCTTTCAGGGTGGCGGTACGATCGATGCGGCCGTGATAATCGCCGACGGCGCGCATCTGAAAGGTGCGCAGGGCAGCACCTTGTCGATGAGGTCGCTGACATTGAGCGCCGGGTCGGAGGTCGATGTAATGTTGGGCGCTCCTTCCGGCGCGGCCCTTTTCGATGTTGCCGGGAATCTGACGCTTGACGGCAGGCTGAATGTCAGCGCCTCGTCGGCGTTCGGCGCGGGGGTCTATCGCCTGTTCGATTATGGCGGCACCTTAATCGACAACGGGCTCGAATTCGGTACTGTGACGGGAGCTTCGCTTGATGGTCTGTCGATCCAAGCGGGCGCGGGGCGAGTGAACCTTGTGGATACGGCCGGGGCGACGCTGACATTCTGGGACGGCGGCGATGCCGGGCTTCACAACAATGGCACGGTGGACGGCGGTAGCGGAATCTGGAGCGCCGGCGGCAGCGCGTGGACCACCGCGACCGGCGCCGTGAATGATATCATGACTCCGCAGCCGGGCTTCGCCGTGTTCCAGGGCAGCGGCGGCACGGTCAAGATCGACAATCGAGTCGGTCAGGTTTCGAGCACCGGCATGCAGTTCGCGGCGGATGGCTACCTCATCGGTGGCGGCGACCTTGCTCTTTCTGGTGACCGGGCCGTGATCCGCGTCGGTGACGGAACCGCGGCAGGGGCGGCGATGACGGCCGCCATCGGTGCGTCGCTGGCGGGCTCGGCGGCTTTGGTCAAGTCCGACCTCGGTACGCTCATCCTCAGCGGATCCAATAGCTACACGGGCGGCACGATCATCGACGCCGGGACCCTTGTCGGCGATACCAATTCGCTGCGCGGCGACATCGCAAACGGTGGCACCCTGGTCTTCGATCTGCCGGACAGCGGAGTCTTCGCCGGTGCCGTTACCGGTTCGGGGACGACGATCAAGTCGGGCATCGGAGCACTGACGCTTGCCGGTACAAACGCCAGCGACTGGCGGATCACGGGTGGCAGCCTGATCTCTACCTCGGCGCTATTCACCGGCGACATCGATCTGGCCGAAGGCGCCCGTTTCGTGTTCGACCAAGCGAGCAATGGCACTTATGCCGGAACGCTAACCGGAACGGGTTCGGTCCGGATCCGCGGTGGTGGCGCGATAGAATTGAGCGGCGATGGCTCAAGCTTCCGCGGCGTCGTCACCGTCGACCAAGGCCATATGCTCGCCGTCAACAACAGGCTGGGCGGCGTTCTCGACGTGCTCGCCGGAGGCCGTCTTCAAGGCGGCGGTATGGCCGGCTCGGCTCACATCGCCGGCACGATCGCGCCTGGCAACTCGATCGGCACGCTCAATTTTGGCGGCAATCTCGATTTTGTCTCGGGCGGCATCTATGAAGTGGAGGCGAACGCCTCGGGCGATAGCGACAGGATCGTGGTTGGCGGCATCGCCACGATCGGCAGCAACGCCGACGTGGAGGTGCTGGCAGCCGACGGCAATTATGCGGCCAACACCAGCTACACGATCCTCAGCGCCGCCGGGGGGATCTCCGGCACCTTTGCCACCGTCACATCCAACCTCGCCTTCCTCACACCGGTACTCAGCTATGCGGACAACGCGGTGACGCTCAACCTTCGCCGCAATATAGTAGACTTCGCCGCGGTGGCAGAGACGGAGAATCAGCGCGCAGTCGCCCCCTCCGTTCAGGCACTGAGCGCGGGCAACGAAGTCTACGACGCAGTGGTGGCGCTCACGGCACCGGAGGCGCGCGATGCTTTCGATCAGCTTGCGGGTTCAGATTATGGAAGCGTGCGGGGGGCGCTGCTGGAGGACAGCCGGTTCGTACGCGACGCCATATTGTCCCGTCGCGAAATGGCAGGGGAGACCGGACTGGCTGTCTGGGGGCGCGTGCTCGGCAGCTGGGGCAATATGAACGGGGACCGCAACGCTGGACGCTACGACCGCGATGTCGAGGGCGTTCTCACCGGCTTCGACGGTTTGCTCGGCGAAGGCTTCCGCGCAGGCGCGGCGTTCGGATATGGCTCTACCAAGCTCAGGACGGCGCGGGCCGCACACGATATCAAGGCCTTTCAAGCTGGCGGCTATGTCAACGGCGCGGTCGGTGCGGTTTCGTTGCAGCTTGGTAGCGCATATAGCTGGAACACCGTCAACGCCTCGCGCCGCTTGGCATTCGGTCCGCTCGATCAAACGCTTTCAAGCGAATATTCCGCGCGTATCTTCCAGGCATTCGGCGAAGTCGCGTTCAAGAGAGATCTGAACGGTGCAATGGTCCAGCCTTTCGTCGGAGTGGCGCATGTCACCCTGCTTGACGCCGAGTTCGACGAGCATGGCGGCAGCGCTGCGTTGCGGGGCGGCAATGACAACGAGCATCTGACCTATGGCACGGTGGGTATTCGCACCCGAGCGAGCCTTGCTACAGGAGGCGTCTCCTTGCGCTTCGCAGGATCGGCTGCATTGCGCCATATCGTCGGCGACCGCATCCCGGCTGCCGACCTCTCGTTTGCAACCGGCCCGATGTTCCGCGTCGTCGGTGCGAGAATCGATCGAAACAGCATCGTCGTCGATGCCGGCCTCGAAACGGACCTCGGTCAGAACCTGGGTTTCGATATCAGCTACACCGGCAATTATGGCGCTCACGCCACGGACCATGGCGGGCGCGCGTCGATTAACTGGCGATTCTGAAGAGATTGGTTGTTTACATCTGCGGACGATCATTGGCTCGCTTCTGACTAGCTGGACTTTGGTCTTCTGACAGTTGCCTGACAACGGGCAAGGCGCAGGCGTCAGCTATTCCGGATATTTGGTCGGACGCGGACAGGCGCTAAACGGCCAAAGGCGTTCCTTGGAAACAATAAAGAGGACGAGCCGCATGGCGGCCCGTCCAGTAATCGATCGGCGTCAATTGGGTCGTCGCCGATCGCCCCATTCCTTCGATTATTCGCTGGCGTCCTGCTGCTCGGCTGTTTTCTTGAGCTGGCTTTTGGTCATGCCGATCACGAGAACATCGCCCGAGCCTACAAAGCTGCCGGCGGGCAGCGTCGCGACGCGATTGCCGACCTCGACCGTCACCGCCTGCACGATGCCGCGACCGGTCTGGCGCAATTCCTGGACATGGCCGATCACCTTGCCGCGCGGATCGGTGACGGGCATGCCGGGCGCCACCGCGAACATGCCGTTACCGCTGGCGGCGCCACTGCCGGCGGCAGCGAGTTGGCCGAGACTGCCCTGGAAGCCGCCCGCGACCGAACCGGCGCCGCTGGCACTGCCTGAGACGCCTGACAGCGCGCCGCCGGCCTGGTCACGGACGGTCCCGACCTCACCGTGGGCGGTACCGGTAGCGGTCGAAGCGGTGGTTTGGGCGGTGCCAACGGCGCCGCGGGCGGTCTGGCCGACGAAATCGGTGCCGACTGCTTGCGCGTCAAGGCTGCCATTGCCCGAGGCGCTGCCCGAGCCATTGGCGTTGTAGCCGATGGTGTTCCCGATCAGGTCGGCGTTGCCATTGGCCGACCCCGTGCCATTCGCATCGGCGCTGCCCTTACCCTGGACGCGGCCCGAGCGGCGATCCACATGGGTTTCGCCGCGCCCCGAACCGGTGATATTGGCAGCGGTGCCGAGCGTCCCGCCCAAACCACCGCTAAGGCCGCCGCCAAGCCCGCCGCTGCCGCCGAGCAGTTGCGCTGCTGCGGGCGTCGAAAATGCCGCGGCCGCTGCGGCAAGCGCGAGAGCCGAGGTGAAAATACGATGTCCCATTGTCCTTCTCCTTCATCTTGCGGCCCGGAGGGGAGGGCCTGGAGGAAGAACGATGGTGCGTTCGAATTTCTTCCCAAGAATATGCATCGCCGATCAGCGGCCGCCGCAATCTCCGCAAATCAGGCCATGGCCATAGATTTTATCGCGGCCTTTTCTGCCTAGGTCGCGCGCTTCGAAGACCATGGCGGAAACCGCTGGTCCGATCCGGTCGATCGCCGGCGCCGGGTAACGGAGCGCGAGGCGTCCGGCGACCAACGGGGCGGCAAAAGATGTGCCTCGGAGGCGATCTGTGTCGTTGGCGCCGGTAGCCGCAAGCACGTCGTCGCCGCGCGCTGCGAAGTCGACATGGAGCGCACGGCCCGCCTCGGGAAGCGCGCGGTTCGTTGAGTCGACGCCGGTAACGGCGAAAACAGCCTTATAGGATGCCGGGTAAGCGGGCGGCGCGGCCGGCCCGTCGTTGCCGACCGCTGCGACGATCAGCATGCCGCGCTGCTGCGCGCGCGACACGGCGCTGGCCAGCAGCTTGTTGTCGGGACCGACCAGGCTGATCGTCGTCACCGCCACACCGCGCTGAACCAGCCAGCCGAGCGCGCGTGCGATAGCGCTGGCGTTGCCGCCCGCCGGATCGGAGCCATAGACGTCGGCGGCAAGAAGATTTTGTCCCGGGGCCGAGCCGCGCACCGGGCCGCTCCCGATGAGCAGCGACGCGACCGCGGTGCCATGGCGGCTTGCATAAGGCGCACCGGCGGCAAAGCCGCGCTGCTCGACGCGCCCCGCGACCGACGGATGCGCAGCGACGCCGCCATCGATCAATCCGAGCGAAGCTTCGCCCGGTGAGCCCGCTGTCGCCAGCGTTGCCGCCGGCAGCGCTCTGCCAGGGCCGCTCGCGAAATAGATATGGTCGGAATCGATTTCGGCGTCGGGAAGCATCTTGGCGAGCTGCTTTTGCGCGGCGGCAAGGCTGCGTCCTTCGGGAACTGCGAAACGAACGATCTCGAGGTCGAGGCCTTCGATATGATCGCGATCGACCAGCCGGAACCCGTCCTTCGCCGCGCTCGCGATCATGGCATCGTCGACGCCCGTGGCGACGAGCATCCCGCGTACCGCGGGCTGGCCATTGCGATCGGGCTCGATGCGATCGCGATTGTCGCGCAGCAGCGTGGCGATCCGGTCGAGCCGCACCTGCGCGAGAGTGTCACTTAAGGCTGACATCGGCGCGGCGCCGATCTCCGGCAGCTGGGGCAGGGGGCCGGCGGCATCGGGGAGCCGGACCGGTGGCAGGACGATTTGCGCATCGACGTGCGCCGCCATCCCGGCAGGCAGGAGCGCAATCGTCAGGATCAGGGCGGTCAAAGCGCGCATCGAAACTCCGTGCATCCGAAAAATTTAGCATGCTGCGGAAGAAACGATAGAGTGGCGTCGTTTCTTCCTCTGACACAGCGAAAAGGCGAATATGAGGTTCGAAGAGGAACTGGTCGAATTATTGCCGCGCCTGCGCCGGTTTGCGCGCGGATTGGCGCGCCATGCGAGCGATGCCGACGATTTGTGCCAAGCCGCGATCGAACGCGCGTTGAAATCGCAGGACCAATGGCAACAAGGGACAAGACTGGACAGCTGGATGTACCGCATTACCCGCAACCTATGGATCGACGAGCGCCGTGCCGCCAGCCGGCGCGGCGTCCACACTCCGATCGACGACGCGGTGACGAAAGTTGCGGGCGATGGCGAGGCGGGTGTGGAAGCCGGTGCGCTGCGCGGCGACGTCGATGGCGCGATGTCGCGGCTTCCCGACGAACAACGCGAAGTTGTGATGCTGGTGCTGGTCGAAGGCTATGCTTATCGCGAGGCGGCGGAGATACTCGACGTGCCTATCGGCACCGTCACCTCGCGCCTCGCCCGCGGACGCGAGAGTTTGATGTTCTACCTGGGAGAGGCGGCATGAGCTTTGACCCCGAGACCATCGCTGCCTTTGTCGACGGCGAACTCGACGACCCGACCGCGCGCCGGGTCGAGCGAGCGGCCCAAAACGATGGAGCACTTTCTGCGGAGATCGCCCGGCACCGGGCGCTGAAGGCGCGGCTGACGGCGCATTATAGGCCTATTGCGAATGAGGCCGTTCCCGAACGGCTGCGGATGTCGCTCGCGGTTGATGACAAGGTCGACATGAGTCTGACCGACCGGCGCGCCACGAGGCGTGCACGCTTCGGCGCCATTCATTGGGGTGCTATTGCCGCGTCGCTCGCGCTTGGCCTGACGATCGGTCTGCGGCCCTGGTTGCCCGTCGCCGACGTGGCAACCGACCAGGGTGCGCTGATCGCGGCGGGATCGCTTGCCAAGGCGCTCGATACCCAGCTTGCTTCCAACCAGAGCGGTGATGCCGCAGTGCGCATCGGTCTCAGCTTCGAGGACAAGTCCGGCCGTTATTGCCGCAGCTTCGAAAGCCGCTCGCTCGCGGGAATTGGCTGCCGCGAGGGCGATCGTTGGGAGCTCGAGCGGACGCTGCGTGCACAGTCGCGAGGCGACTACCGGCAGGCGTCGTCTGGCGAACTGGCTGCTGCTGCGGCGGCGATGATAGCGAGGGAGCCGCTCGACGGCGCGGCCGAGCAAGCGGCGCGCGATGCCGGGTGGGAGCACAACCGCTAGACCCGAAGGTTCATACGCTCCCGCGTTGCAGTTGGCCGGTTATGTCCTGTTTTCGACGTATGGCTTGCTAGTGAGCGAGACCGGGCTGGAAAGGAAACCGGGGCTGTTCACTCCGTCCGTAGCGGTTGCAGTCCGACATGGTCAGGCGCTTCTTCACCGCGATCGAGCGACACTCCGGCGCCCCGGGCGAAGCGGTCCGGCAAGCGATACTGGCGTTGCGCGCAAAGGAAGAAACCTCGTCTCCGTCAGATTGGGCGCCGCTCGCCTTCATTGGCACGACCGACATCGCGGCGGGCCCGACCGGCCGTCCAAGGCGGTAAGGAGAAATGGGAACATTCGCGAGGATTTGATCCCGGAGCGCCGCGAGGGACCGGACGGGATCGAAACCGAACTAAGTATGCCGCCCGTTCAAGACACGGCGCTTGTGCTCGACAGCCGCGAGGATCAACTCGGCGCGCGACAGCTGGCTGAACAGGCGGACGAATTCGGGATCGGCGACAGTGCTGCAGGGATTGAGGATGAGCCAGTCCGCGGCCGCCGTCCAGTAAGTGGTCCTTCCCGGCAGCGATTCCGAGATGGTTTCCAGATCGGTTCCTGCGGTTTCGATGGCGAGGCAGCGGCGACGCAGCTCAACTTCGACGGCTGTCAGCTCCGCGTGTGACAATAGCGGCCAGCGATCATGAAATTCAGGCCAGTCGGGCACAGCTACCGTCCAAGGGATATTGGCGACAACCCAGTCCGCAATCTCTCCGGTCCGGTCGCTGCCTTTCGGCGTGCTCGCCCGATCGGCAAGCCGAACCCGTTGTTCGAGAATCGTTACATTTTCAGGAATGTTCATCGCGGCCTCCCCCTTTTTACATTGTCGGTACGCTGCTCCCTAACGCCGGACCAGCATCGGAGTTCCAGTCGTCAAGGCCGACTATTGTGAAGAAGCCTCCGGTAAACCGGCGGTTACGGATCGGCCAAGTTGAGTGGCGGAGTCGGCGTCCGTCAGGTGCGGTGGGAAGGGCCGGAACGTGACAGAGGGCAAATCTTAAATGTCCAGTTCCGGTCACTTTCAGCTCGAGCCATGCGGCGTGCGCTAAGGCCTGGTTCTCTTAATTTTCGCCGAATACCGATTGGCCGAAATCGGCCAGACTCGACGAGGCCGCTTGGGAAGCTTCTAGAGTGCAGGCTCCCTGAGATGCTGATGGCAGGTTAAGAGGGGCGACCTCAACGACGGGAGCAATGTTCCTTGGTGCCAATTGGTGTCCGCGTTGACTATCTCCCGCAGCCAAGATCAGAAAATTAGACGTGCGAGTACCCCGCATTAATTCGGGTTGCGTCGATGCAATGATCCGCGGAAAAGTCTGTCAGGGCGAGCGGGGGCAGGCATGGTCGTGAAACACAATATTCTGATCGTGGACGATCACCGCATCACGCAGAGCGGACTTCGTTTCCTGTTTGCGTCGTTCGATCGTTACGCAGTCGTTGGTTCGCTCGACCGCGGCGCAACCGTAAATGCCTTTGTCCAGTCGCAGGCTGTGGATCTGGTCATCCTCGACCTGAATCTTCCCGACGTTCGCGGGATCAACGTCCTCGCCGAAATTGTCGGCTCGCGCGATATGACGGTGATCATTCTCACCGGGGAAACTCACCTCGGCGAAATTCATTCGGCGCTCAAGCTGGGCGCACGGGCCGTTGTCAGCAAATCCGATCCGCTCGATCAGATCATTGCTGCTTGCGATGCAGCACTGGCGGGCGAGGTACATATTTCGCCGCATATCGAGGAGGCGCTCGGCAAGTTCCAGCAGCCGCCCGTCGCGCTGTCTTCGCGGCAAATGGCAATCCTTCACTATCTGGCGCAAGGCGAGACAAACAAGGAGATAGCCTATCGTCTGGCGATCGCGCCCCCGACCGTTTCCTTTCACATCGCCGAACTGCGTCGCAAACTCGATGTGCCGCACAATCGCAAGATCGTCGATCGCGCGAATGAGCTAAACCTGCTCTGATCGCACCTGCAGAAGCGGATGTCCAAGTAGCTCGCGGCATGCCGGCTTGATCACCGCCATCGCGACAAGATGGCTGAGACGACCACGCGTGACGGTCGTATCGTCGTAGGTCAGCGCTATTGCCCGTTCCCTTGCGAAGTCGGGTGCGGCCAGTTCTGTCTCGAACGCTGCGCGTTGATCGAAATCGAGGAGCCTCCAGCTGTCCAGGGCTGCCTGCAAATCGGCGATCGTAACTGGCGTCGTTGTGGTGAAGGCTGCGGGAAGGGTGATGCAAATTTCAGTGCCCTGGGACGTCGACGAGACTATGCTTATGCTGCCTCGCAATGTTTCGATAATGCGCTTCGCCGATCCATAGCCCGACCCGCTGCCGGGAGCCGTTTCGTCTGCGCGAATCCTTGTGATGGCATTGCCGTTCAATGTGGCGGCGATCTCCGCAGGCATCCCACTTCCGCTGTCGCGGATAGTGATTACGGCATTCCCATTCTCGAGTTGAAGCGCGATGCTCGCACCTCCGCTTTCCGTATATTTGTAGCTGTTGCTGAGCAGATTGGCGAGCGCGCGCATTAGCAATGGCTTGTCCGAAATGATCGTGACATCTTCTGCGATGGCCACTTTGAGCGTCATCTGCTTGCTTGCGAACGGCGTCTTGAACATCATCGACAGGGGCTCGACGAGTGCCTGGCCGCGAAACGCGCTAAGCGACACAAAATCGGAATCGCCTGCGGCGATGTTGGCGCCCGAAATCGTGGTAGACACGATCTCGCTCAGATAATCCGCCGAGCTTTCGAGCATCTCGACCAGCGAGGTGTCCGCCCCCGGTCCGTCCTGGCGCTTGAGGACGTCGACTGCGCTGTTGAGCGCCAGAATGACCTGTCGGCTGTCATGGCCGGATGCATGAAGCAGGGCATTCTGACTGTTCACAGTCTCCAGTGCGAAAGCCTTCTCCTCGGCCAGTCGCTTCGCCCGCTCGCTGATATCGAGACGCTCGGCGAGCGAATGCGCATAATTGGCATCGGCAGCGAGCTTGTCCTGCTGGATCTTCTTGAGATTCAGACCGAGGGCGAACGTAACCATGACCGATTCAAACAATCCCACCGGACCGGCGAGGTGCCAGTTGATCGGCAGCCAGGTGAAGATACCCATGGAAGCGATCGCGGCGTAAAGGATGAAGAGGGCGAGACTGGCCCAGCCCACGAAAAGCGGCCAGAGCTGAAACCCGATTTGCTTCATGGCGGCATAACCGACGAACGGCAGGAAAAGCGCGACGGCTACGGCGACGAGCCATGCTGAGAGGTGAAGGTAAAATCGCATCTCGGGCGGATAGATTGACAGGCCCGGCTGCAGTAGCATCACGGCCATCGCAATAAGAATCAAACACTTCAGCACAGCGTCACGTTTCGGAAAATTATCTGCGGTATTGACGAAGCTGCGGCAGAATTGGGCCATCGCTGCGGCAAACCCGCATTTGAAAAAATCTTCGACGGCGACGCCGGTCAGAGGCTTATCGTAGAGGAAGAAGATGGTGATGTAACCTTCGGAATGGATGGTGTTCAGCGCGAAGAATGCCTCGGCGACGGCCAGCCATAAAAATTCCTTGAATCCCGTGATCGAAAAGAACAGGAAATTGAGTAGAAGCAGCGTAATTGCGCCGATGACAACACCCGACACCATGGAGATGTTTGCGCGTCGTTCCTTGAAAAAAGTTCCGTAACTATTGATCTTGAGCGGCATGTAGGTTGAGTTTTCGGAAATAAACTCAATCACAATCAGCTTTTCTTGGTGCGGGGCCAGCACCAGCTCGGAGCTGAAAGCCTGATAGCTAGCGAGATTTTGTCGCGCGCTCTCGGGATCGGTTCCGTCAACAATCAGCGATAGCGGGCCGCCCGCCGTTTCATAAAGCCGGAAGTGCTTCAGCGAGCCGCGGCCGGTCGTCAGGATCCAGCTGCCTGGTAGTTCGCTGGCGTTGCGGACCTTTAGCAATATGATCGTCCGCGTTCCCGGCGGCCCGAAATGGATAGTCGAACCATCTATGCCTTGGAGCGGGCTGGAGAGAATCGCATCCAACTCGGGCGTTCTTGTCGCGCCTGGGCGTTCGACAAAGCGCACAAAGGGCACGAGAGACGGTGCGTCTTGGCCGGCCCGTAGGCCAAGCGACGGCAGCTTTTCAGGCTCTGCCCACGCAGGCTGTGCACCCAGAAAGAAGAAGAAGCCGAGAACGGCGTACAGGATTCGCATCGATACCCCCCGCGCCGAGCGGGGGTCGAATGCATCATTGCGCCTCCTGTCAGCGCGCGAATTCCTCCGCTCCCCGCCAACCTGTCCGACCCACCCCCCGGTGATTGCTTTCCGTAACGGCAGCGGTCGTCCTCACGCAAGGGCAGCCAGAACGGCTCGTCGCAAAATCACCCTAAATAACATTGGGTAGACGCGGCGTGAGGCCTGCTCCTAGTCATCGCTCACAAAGCCGGGGGTGATGTCGCCCAATCGGCTGGGGGCGCAAATTTCAAGGCGGGGTGGGCCGAGCCGGAGAGCCATTGGCTCTCCGGCGAAACCCCTGCTTTGCCTGCAACGTCAAACGGGGGATCCTGCTCATGTCACACATCTCGAAATCTCGCCTTCTCGCTACCAGCGCGATCGTTGGCTTCTCGATCATTCATGTTGCGCCGGCGGCCGCGCAAAATGCGTTCGGCATTCATAATGATCAGCCCGAGCGGCTCGAGATCGAGGTCGACGACGGAGAGGTTGTTGAAGGTGATATCATCGGCATCTACGCCGACAATGGCCCGGTCACCGTGGGTAATGCCGGGACAATTCGTGGTAATGGTACCGACATAGGCGGAATCGATAGCCGGCCGAGCGGCGGTATCGTCATTGCGCAGCCCGATTCCACCGTCACCAACGCCGGCCAGATCACCGGCGCTGCGAATGGCGTGGTCACAACCTATTTCTTCAGCGAAGACGCAAATGGCGACGATCTCCCGCCGCAGCCGCTGGCGGCCAATACGCAGGTGTTCAATAGTGGAGTGATCCGCGGTGAGGCCGGATCGGGGGTCGCACTGATCGGTGGTGGCAGCGTCACAAATGGCGGCACCATTTCCGGGTTCACTGGCAGCCCGGGCGGTACGATTATGGGGACGGGGGTGTCGATTTCGGAATTCCCGGGCGCCGCCGCCAACGTCACCGGCGTCGGCACAATCAAAAATAATGACGGCGGCGTGATCGAGGGGCAGGTCTTCGGCGCCGTGCTTCAAGGTGGTGGGACAGTTACCAACATGGGAACGATCCGCAGCACGGGTACTCCGAACCCCGCAACGCCGAATATCAGCCCGTTCGGACTCATCCTCGGCGCCACCGCTGAGCAGACAGGCCGCGCCGCGACGGTCGACAACACCGGCATCATCTCCGGCTTCCTTGGTGTGCTGGCGGGCGGCGCCCTCGAAAGCGCTACGATCAACAACGACGGAACGATCCAAGCCACGGCGATCGCGATCATCGGCCAATCGACCGGAAATCTCACCGTCAACAATTTCGAGAATGGCGAAATCCTGGCCAATGCGACCGCCATCGCGTCGAACGCCGGCACGCTGACCGTCGACAACCGGGGTTTCATCTTCAGTGCCGGGCAGAATGCGATCAACATCACGACCGCGGACGCCGTCATCAAAAACAGCCAAGGCATCGTCGGAGCGCTGTCAGGCATCACCACCGCTGTATTCCAGAACGCCGAGGGGACACAGGCGCGCGCGCGCAACACCGCCGTGACGAATTCGGGTACGATCGAGGGCCGGGCCGGCAGCGGCGTTGCGCTGGTCGGGGGCGGGTCGGTCACCAACAGTGGCGTGATTCGGGGGGTGAACGGCAACAATGGCACGGGCACCGGTGTCGCCCTTTCCGAATTCACCCAATCGATTGCCGCCGATGTTACTGGGATCGGCTCGGTCACCAACGCTCCGGGCGGCCTCATCGAAGGCCAGATGTTCGGCGTGGTCGTCCAGGGCGGCGGCACCGTCGACAATGCCGGGACGATCCGCAGCACAGGGACGTTCAATCCAGCGAACCCCAATGTCAGCCCCTTCGGTGTGATCCTTGGCGCGAATGCGGATCAAGCGGGCCGTATCGGCATGCTCAACAACAGCGGCACGGTTCAGGGGTTTCTGGGGGTCCTTGCCGGCGGCGCGCTCAGCAGTGCCGTAATCGAAAACGAAGGGCTGATCAGCGGCCAGGCGGCGGCCATCATCGGCCAGTCGACAGGTGTACTCACCATCAACAATCATGATGACGGTGAAATCATCGCCAACGGGACGGCGATCCGTTCGAACGAGGGCTCGCTGATTGTCGACAATGCGGGGCTGATAAGCGCCGGCGCTCAGGATGCGATCGTCATTACCACGGCGGACGCGGCGATCGTCAACAGCGGCCGGATCATCGGCGGCCAATATGCGATCGTCACCGCGCCGATGGCCGATGGGACCGGCCGCGCTGTCAATAGCTCGATCACCAACAGCGGTGAAATCATCGGGCTCAATAACGACGCCATTCGGCTCGCGGGTGGCGGAAGCGTTATCAACAGCGGCTTCATCGTGGGCGTCAACCCAGGCGCGCAGGGCACCGACGGCATCTCGATGTTCGCGCATGTCGATCAATCCAACGAGGATTATTCGGCGCACGTCACCAACGATGAGAATGGCCGCATCGAAGGCCAGCGGTTCGCGGTTATCCTGTCCGGCGGCGGCGAGGTCGTGAACGCCGGCGAAATCGAAGGCGTCAACGGCGGCGTCTACATCCAGGGGACCGCGCTCAATACCGATCCCGGTGAGGATCGAAGCGGTCTCACCGCCAGGGTCGTCAACACGGGCGATATTCGCGGCACTGGCGACCTCGGTGGAAGCGGGGGCGATGGTTTCGGCGTTGGTTTCGGCAGCGACATGTCGAGCGCCACCCTCGATAACAGCGGCACGATTGGCAGCAATTTTGGCGCCGGCGTTTCGCAAGGTTCGCGCGCCGATGTGACGATCACCAATGCCGCGGGCGGATCGATCACTGGCGGAACGTCAGGCATCTATTCTTTCGCGACCGGCACCCTCGTCGTGAACAACGCCGGTGTGATCCGCGGCCAAGGGACCTATGATGGCTTTGACGCCGCTCCCGACGCGGGCGCGACGATCACCACCGCCGCGTCGAGCGTCACCAACAGCGGTACGATTTCGGGTGCCGGTGCGGGCATTACCACCGCCTATCAGTTCGACGAGGACATCGGTGACATTGTCGGGCTCGCCATCGGCACGCAAGTGACGAACAGCGGCACCATTCTTGGCGAAACGAACGATGGCGTCCGCCTCATCGGCGGTGGCACGGTCAGCAACAGCGGGACGATCCGCGGCGAGGGCAGCGCGCTTTCCGACGGCATCTCGATCTATCCCTACGACGGTCAGACGCTCGCGGGCTACGTCAGTGCTGTCACAAACAGCGCGAGCGGAGAGATCAGCGGAACGCGTTTCGGCATCGTCATGTCGGCGGGCGGCAGCATCGACAACGCGGGTGCCATTACCGGCGAAGGTCCGGGCGGGGTGCTTATCCAGCGTGGCGCCGGGCTCACGCAAGAGACGGGTTATGATGGCACGCTGACCAATGCGGGAACGATCACAGGCACCAACGGCTATGGTGCGGTGGTCCTTGTCACCGACACCGCCGCGATCACCAACGGCGGTACGATTGTTGGCGCGACATCGGGCGCAGTCGTCGAGGGGCTGCAGGTCACGGCCGATATTGTGCAGACCGGCAAGATCACGAATGCCGCAGGCGGTACTATCGCCGGGAATGGTACCTTCGGCGCGGCAGTCGCAGGATTTCTGGATACTGCGGAAATCGTTAACGGCGGGACGATCACCGGCGCGACTGACGGTGTCATCCTGGGCAATTTCGGGACCGCGACGCTGGTCAACACGGGCGCGATCACCGGCGGCAGCCGCGGCGTCTGGGGCGACGACAGCGGCGCGGTCGTTCTCGACAATGCCGGTACGATCACCGGCAGCGGCGGCATTGCGGTCCAGCTTGGCAGCTTCGACGACAGCGTCACGCTGCGGACCGGCAGCGCAATTTCGGGGCTCGTCGACGCGGGCGCGGGGATCGACGGCTTGACCCTCGACGGCGACGTCCTCGACCTGACCGAAGCACAGCAACTGACCGAAGCAAGCGGGTTCGAGACGCTGAATGTCGCTGCCGGCTATTGGTCCACCTCGGGCGCCGTGGGCGCGTTCGATAGTGTGATGATCGAAGAAGGCGCGGCGCTGCGCGTCAATGAAATCGACGTCGGCGGCGAAGCAAGCTCGCCGATCCTGACACCGTCGGTCCGTACCAACGGCCTGCTCGTGCTCAATTTCGGCGCCGATGAGACGGTTTCCGCGCTCGACGACCTCACGATCGACGGGACCGGGCAGCTGCAGCTCGTCGGCGACGCCGTGTTCACGGTCGATACCGGGAATATCGCGCACACCGGCGGCACGATCGTTTCTAACGGTGGCCTCGTTTTGACGGGCCTGCTCCAGGGCGACGTGAAGACCGAAGGCACCGGTTTCTTCGAGCTCGGCGCTGGCGGAACCGAAGGAAGTTTCTCTGGCAATATCGTCAACGATGGGCGCTTCGTCTTCAATCGCTCCGACGATTATGATTTTCTCGGCGCCTTCTCGGGCAGCGGCGTCCTCGACAAGAAGGGCGATGGTGCGTTGACCTTCATGGGTGATTATGCGTTCCAAGGCGTGACGAATATCCTCGGCGGTTCTGTGCGCATCGGGGGTGCGATCGATCCGGATACCGAGTTCGACCTCGGCGAAGGTGGTACGCTCGACATCTCCGGCAAGGACCAGACGATCGGCGGTCTCGAGGGCGACGCGGGATCGAACGTCGTGATCGACGACAGCCAGCTTACGGTTGCGCAGAGCGGCAATACGGCGTTTGGCGGCGACATCTCCGGCACCGGCAGTCTGGTGAAAGAAGGCGACGGGACGCTCAACCTGACGGGCAATAGCAGCTATACCGGTCCCACCTCGGTCAACGGCGGCACGCTCGCGGTCAATGGATCGATCGCGTCGCCGGTCACGGTCAACAGCGGCGGCACCCTCGGCGGCAACGGTACCGTAGGCTCGACCACCGTGGGTCAGGGCGGGACACTTGCGCCCGGAAATTCGATTGGCCAGCTGACCGTCAACGGCGACCTCGCGTTCGCTGCCGGTTCGACCTACGAAGTCGAAGTCAATGCGGCGGGCGCGGCCGACCGCCTCGATGCAACCGGCGCCGTGACGATCGCCAGCACGGCAAATGTCGCCATTCTCGCCGAGGACGGCGACTATGATCCGCGGACCGACTACGTCATCCTGACGGGCGCGAACGGGATCACCGGGACGTTCGGTTCGGTGACGACCGATCTCGCCTTCCTTGACCCGCTGCTGCGCTACAACGCCAATTCGGTCACGCTGTCCCTTTATCGCAACGATATCGATTTCGCCGATATCGCCGTTGGCTTCAATCAAGGGGGCGTAGCGGCCGCGATTCAGGCGCTTGGCATCAATAACTCGCTGTACGAAGCGGTGCTGGTGCAGAATGCAGCGACGGCCCAGACGAGCTTCAGCGATCTGTCGGGAGAAATCCTCGCCAGCGCGATCAGCGGGCTGGCCGACGACAGCCGGCATCTGCGTAACGCGCTGATGGGCATGAAAGCACCCGAAGAAGGCGGTACTTT
Organism: Sphingopyxis selenitireducens; assembly: GCF_051550705.1. NCBI lineage: Bacteria > Pseudomonadati > Pseudomonadota > Alphaproteobacteria > Sphingomonadales > Sphingopyxidaceae > Sphingopyxis > Sphingopyxis selenitireducens. The sequence continues at coordinate 439,065 of NZ_JBPULG010000005.1, read as the reverse complement.
CGTGTGGGGCTCGGCCTTTGGCGGCTGGGGCGATTTCGACGCCAATCGCGGCAATTTTGCCATGGACACGGATCACAAGGGGCTCATTGCAGGTTTCGGCATCAGCGGCAACGGCTTCGCGGCCGCGCTTTCGGCTGGGATCGGAGGCTCGGATTTCCGCTTCAGTGGCCGCAGCGACCATGCCGACGTCGAGAGCAAATATCTCGCGGCACATGCGACCTATGGCAACGAAGGCGGTCTGCGCGGTACGATCGGGGTCAGCTACGCTTGGCACAAGATAGACACGACGCGGGCTGTCAGTGGCGCGCCGCTGGCGCAAACGCTGACCTCGAAGCGCGACGGCGATACGCTGCAATTCTTCGGCGAACTCGGTTATGAAATCCTGGCAGGCAACACCGCGATCACGCCGTTTGTCCGATTGGCCCAAGTCGATACCGGCAGCGATGCTTTCGCGGAAGCTGGAGGCAACGCGGCGCTAAGCATCGGGAAGGCCAATCAGAAGACGACGTTCCTGAGCCTTGGCGGGCGTGCGCAGTTCAACGCCGGGCAAACAGGCTTCCAGCCTTTCGTTTCGGCGGCATGGAACCGTGCGTTGAACGATCGCGGCGCTCCCATCGTGTCGCGCTTCACGGCGGGCGGTCCGGCGTTCCATATCATTGGAACGGCAATCCCGAAAAACTCTGCCGAGCTCGAAGCCGGTTTTGAATTTACCACGGGCTCGTTCCGTCTTGGCGCCGCGTACACCGGAACGCTTGCCTCAGATCGCGGCACCCATGGAGCACGAGTTACTGCGCGAATTGCGTTCTGATTAGCGACCCGTCAGGCGCATGACCGGCAGTAGGGGGCCGAGGTGGTAAGCGCCGCCTCGGTCTCTTTTCGTCTGCGAAACTTATTCCGGACGCCGGCTCACCGAACGCCCGCTTTGATCGTGTTTGGCCCCGAAGCTGCCTGACTGCTAACGGCCAACATGCGCCTAGGCAGTACCTTTTACATGTTCGAGGAGGCCATGGCAGCCGCGACGCAGAATTGTACCAAAAAAAAGGTCCCGCAATGAAGCGGGACCTTTCCGTTCTCATGCTATCGATAAGCGTGAGAAACTCCTTGATCGGCTTGGGTCGCAAAAAGCTGACGTTGAAGATGTTAAACTGAGTGCCGTTCGTTATGCGGTAGCCCGCGAAGGATGTCGTTCGGTCAAAAACCGAATGCTACCCCCACCCGGCCTCCGGTCGAACCCTTGACGGTCGATCCCGCAAAGCCGCCCGAGATGTAGACGCGCGGAGAGGCGCGCACGACCACCGCGCCGGAAAAGCCCTGCTCGCCGCGAAAGGTCGCGAGATTGAAGTTCATCGATACCGTGCTGTCAGGCACGATCATCGTTCCGCCCATTGCCATGGCCGCCGCGATGCCTCCATTGGCGTGGCGAAACCGTCGATCGGACGTCGCATTCAAGACGTCGATGCGTGCGTCGATCTGTCCTAGCCGGTCGTCGACCGCGTCGAGTGCGGATCCAACATTGGCGTAGCTTTGGCCGCCGATCATGTAGCTGGGCGCCGAGACAGCGCCAGTCGCGGCATTATAGCTGGATCCGCCCCCGAGCGCGCCGACTGTGCTGGCACCAAGCGTATCGCCGCGCACGATCGCGGTATCGGCGGTCTGCTGCGCAGTCGCTGCAAGCCCTTCAATGCGGTCGTCGGCGATCGTCATATCGCTCCGGATCGCCGTCTCGCGGATGTCGGTATAGGCATTAGCGTCCGCCAGGGCGGTGGCCCCAGCCGCCACGATGTCGGCCCGGATCGCGGCTTCGCGCGTGTCGGTATAGCCGTTCGCCGCGACGAGCGTCGCGGCGTCGCCCGCGGCAATATCGCTGCGGATCGCCGTCTCGCGTGTATCGGTATAGGCATTGGCACTGTTCAGCGTCGCGGCGTCTCCGGCGTTCATCTGGCCCACATTGGCCGCATCGTTGATCTGCGTGCCGGCGGAAACATTGGTAATCCGCCGCGTCGAGAAGACGGAACCGACTGAAACGGTGTTGGCTTCGTCGGCCCTTGATCCGCTACCCAGAGCCACACTGTTGGGTGCACTGGCCGAGCTATTTTCGCCGATAGCGGTGCTGTTGGGGTCGAATGCGACGGCACTGACCCCGATCGCGGTGCTGTTCGTTCCCAGAGCATTGCTGAACGCGCCGCATTCGGTCGTGCCCAACTGGACATCGTCGGGCGTGCCGAAAAAGCCGTCAGGGCCGGGATCGTCGATCATGCCAATATTGCATTCGGGCGTCGAATCCGCCCACGCGGGGGCTGGCAAGGCAAGGGCGACGAGCGTCAGCGCGGCGGCGCTGCACCCCGTAAAAAGCTTCGAGTCTGTGATCATTATATGCTCCTCAAAGGTCAAAGGCGAAAAAATGCGCCCCGGATTTTTCCCCTTTGAGGTGATAGAAAGCGCGGACTCGCGGTGCATCGGCCAAATGGCCTAGCCGCATGGCCGATGCCACAGCCAGATGGCCTACATCCCTTGTGCCGCCACGCGATTGCGGCAAGGTTGGCGCCATGCCCGACGAAAGACAGCCCCTTTTCAAGACCGGTTCCATCAGGCCGACGGATAGCGCCGATCGGGATGACGCGCCGGTACAGGAAAGCGAAGTCGAGGCGGCAGCGGAGCATTATCCGATCGGCCTGCTGGCCAGTTTGCTCCGCTATGCAGGGCTTGCAGCGGCATTCTATTCCATGTCCGTGCTGTTCGCGCCCTATGTGCCGCCCACCACGATGCGGTCATGGAGTGTCGTCACCGTCATTTTCATGGCTATCTGGCTGGCTTCCATTGTCGCCCACTACTGGATCCGGCCGTCGCAGGCGTTTGAGGTTCGCCGCTGGAATCTGATCGGCAAATGCCTGCTGATCGGCACGGGGTTGATCATCATAACGATGATCTGGGCCTTTTTGCCGGGCGCGCCGGAGCCGCTGCATCTGTTGATGATTATTTTCGTCATGGCATATCTTTCGATCACGATCATCTCGGCGCCGCAGCATGCCGCGGTCAACAGGTTCGCGATCATCGCGATGCTGGGATCGATCGTGATCGTACACGATTATCGGGCCGCCTTGTTCAACGGTGTCATCTTGGTGTTCGTCCTGCTGTTCGCGGCAATCATGTTTTTCCTGAGCAAAGTCTTCCCCGACGCCATCAAACAGGCGGCTCAATCGCGAGCGATTGCAGAAGCCGCGCGCTCCGAAGCCGAAAGGCAACGGGACGCCAAAGGGCGCTTCCTTGCTTCCGCGTCGCATGATCTGGGCCAGCCGTTACAATCGGCCCGGCTGTTCTTCGATCAGGTTGCAAGGGGCACCGATCCGGCCCTGCGTGCGAGCGCCGTGATGCACACCGAAGCCGCCTTTGCCCTGATCGAGCGACGGCTGCGTCAAATGATAGAACATCTGCGTCTTGAATCTGCGGACAGGGCTGCGGTGCTTGTTCCGTTGACGGTGGGACACTTCATCGCCCGGACGGCGGCGCTGGCCGAAGCGATGGCTGCACAGAAGGGCATCGCGCTTCATTCGCTGCCGAGCAGTTTACAAGTCTTGGGAGACGTCGAATTGCTCGAAAGAGCGTTGCTCAACCTGGTCGACAATGGATTGCGCCATTCACAGGGCACCCGCTTGCTGATGGGTGCGCGGCGGCGAGGCGCGTCCGTCCGCATATGGGTTATCGATGACGGTTCCGGCATCGCGGCGGAAGACGTGGCTTCGCTGTTCGACGACTATTTTCAGGGTAGCAATCATGGCGACGAGGTGCGCGGCGGATTTGGATTAGGCCTGGCATCGGTCCAGCGGACCATGGCATTGATGAACGGCAAAGCTGGCCTCGATCCGAACTGGACGTCGGGAGCGGCCTTTTTCCTTGAGTTACAAGATGCCGCTGCCTAGCTTGCGCTATGAACAGCTGCTTGATCTGCGATGATCACCAAATGATGTTGCAGGCGTTGAGGGGCAGTGTGCAGATGTCATGGCCCACGGCCGAAATTATTCTTGCGAATGATTTTCCGTCAGCCTGGTCCTCCGCGGTGGTCGGTCCCGACCTGATATTGTGCGATCTGGGGATGCCCGGTGCGCCCCCGGTCGAGGGGATAAGGCGGCTGCGGGATGTGGCCCCTGAATCCCCCGTGCTCGTTGTGACGGGCGTCGAGGACGACCAGATTTTGCTCGATATGTTCGAGCTTGGCGTGGCCGGCTTCATCCCCAAAGTGTCCAGCCCCACGATTTTGGAACTGGCCATGCGCCTGATTCTGGCTGGCGGTCATTATCTGCCTGAGCGCATGATTAAGCTGACGAGCAGACTTTCCGAAACAGGCAGCGAGCCGCCAACCGTCGCAGCAGGGGTCGGCTTTTCGAAGCTGACCGTGCGTCAGATCGAAATATTGCGGATGATCGCGACCGGAAAATCGAACAAGGAAATTGCCCGGACGCTTTGTCTTTCGCCCGCCACGGTCAAAGCCCATGTGGCGGCCGTTATTGCGGCGCTTGGTAGCGCAAACCGTACCGAAGCAGCGTTCGCGGCCCGAAATCTTGGCGTCATCTAGTCGTGATGCTTGAGCCGCCCGATGCGCCCTGGAGGTTATGAATGCCCGCTCCTGCAAACCGTTCAGACACCCAAATATTCGTGCGCATTGCGGCGCTGTGTCTGGGAATAAACATTGTCGGCTTCGGATTGAATGCGGCGCTTGGGCGTGTCGATAGCGCTGCACTTTCACCTCTCCTCTATGTTCATGCCTTCCTTTTCGTCGCCTGGAGCGTGCTTGCCGTTGTTCAGCCCTCCCTCGTCGCGCGCGCAAACAGGATGACGCATCGTAAACTAGGCTGGACGATGATGATCCTGGCAGTCGCAATGGGGGTCAGTGGTATATGGATTACCACGGCGGCCATCTCGGCGGGGCGAATGGCGCCCGCCAACATTTTCATGATGATCAATATCCTGACCGTGGCTGGCTTCCTTGGTCTCATCGCCGCCGCGCTCGGGTTTCGTCGCAAAATGGCGTGGCACAGCCGGCTGATGACCTCGGCGACGATCCTGCTGACGGGGCCTGCCTGGGCGCGCATTTTGCCGATGGACCTGCTGGGGCCAGCCGGCCTTATAGCGATATCCGCCTGCGTACTTGCCCTTTCCGCATGGGGTATGATTCATGATCGACGTACCCACGGCCGGATTCACCCTGCTTGGTGGTGGGGCGCGAGCGTTGCGACGCTCATAGGTCCGCTTGCGCCGCCTCTCGCTTTTATCCCCGGTTTTGCGGATTGGGCTGCGCGCATTTAATCTGCGCCCTCCAGCAAATCGCGCGGAGGTGCCGGACTCACAAAAGGCAATGGCCATCCGCCATTATTCCGCCAATAGAGCCACTGGTTTGGGAATTTTTGCGTTCCGTCCTGATGCCCCGCCGAGGTTGGGCGGGCCATCGATCGCGGCGAACTCAAGTGCCGCTAAACTGAAAGGACGGCGCGAGAGGGACCAGTCTGCTCGCGCCGTCCTCATGGTACCGCACGCGGTGGGGGCGCGTGCGACGACAAAATCCTATCCTCCCATTGCGCGCATGCCCTGCGCTCTCACTCGCAAACCCGGGATGCCGGCGCGCTCGATCGTGCGGCGCCAGGATTGCAGCTCCTCGCCGCTGAGGCGATATCTTTTGCACGCCTCGTCGAGACCGATCAGTCCGCCGTCGATCGCGGCAAGCAGTTCGGCCTTGCGGCGGGCGACCCAGTAGGTTGCCGCCGGTGACGGCAAATCCTCGATCGTCAGTGTCCCGACCGGTCCGGCGACCGATGTCGGCCTTGTTCTCAATTCGAGCACTGCGAATTCTCCGTTCGCGCGGTCGTTGCCGCCTCGTGCCCCCCGAGCAGAAAATGCTTTTTTGGGGTTAACAAAAAGTTACCAATCAAGCCGCAATGCGCCGAACCGTTCGTCGCTTGTTAAACCGCACCGCAGGCATTTTGGCAGGCGATGCTATTGTCGTAGCAGCTCGGTGGACGGCGTAGTCGGTGATGTTGGCATTGCCAGTCCGGACCATTTGCGGCAGCGTCGTTGCGGGACAAAATGGGGGTGGTAGATGCGGAAAGTGAATATGTTGGCGGCGCTGGCGCTGATGGTGGTACCCGCCCAGGCTCAGACGATCCCGGACTTGCCGGCCAATCCCGTCAAGGCGCTCAATGGCGACTGGTACGGGGTTGACCACAAGATCAGACTGTCTGTCGCCAACGGGGTGGCGACGATTGTCGAGAACGACACCGCCGATCCCTATCTCAAAAAGATCACGGCGCCCGCGGGGACGGTCATCGCCCGCATCACCGGCGTGGAATCGACGGGCCCCAAGTCGGCTCGGTTCGTCGGCCAATGCCTCGAACTGATCGACACGGTGCGTTCGGACGATTTGCCGTGTCCGGCTCATGCTTTCGTGCGGTCGGCGGCCTATGGCGGCAAGCCCGGATTAACGATCAATTTCTGGACTGCGGGCTTCCTTCGCAAGGACAATATTCCCGCGTATCAGTGGCAATATCGCAAGTGACGGATGAAAGATCGGACGGCCATTGCGGCACGGGCAAAGCGAGCGATCGGTCCCAACGAAATGACGACGCGCTTCCAGGGTTGCAGCAGCGCTTTCGAGTGATGCCGGGAGCAAGGGCCTGGGTGATATGCCGCGCGAAGCTACGGCGACTTGCCGCCGTCATTCTTCTCGCTGCGGGCGGTGCGTCATTGGCCCTTGCGGCTGCTGCGCCGCCTCCTCCTGCGGGTAGTCAGGCCGAAGCCGATGGTGAAACGGCGCGGATCGCCGCGCAAGCCATCGAAGGCGGTCATTCGGCTGAGGCAGCCGGCATCCTCGAGACGCTCGTGGCCCCGCGGCACCATATGCTCATGATATCGTCCGACTGGCATCGCGATCTCGCACGCGCCTATGTCGCGCTTGGGCTTATGGACGGCGCCCAGGGACAATATCGTCTCGCGTTGGCCAGCGCGCCGAGCGAGGAAGCGGGTGTGCTAGGCGATGAGCTTGCCGCGCTCGTTGCGAGATACGGCCGGAAAGATGTCGTGCCGGACACGCTCGGACCGAATGGCGCCAAATATTTCGGTCTCCGCTGGGTTGACCGCGGCAACGGAACCATCGAATTCGCAACCGTCTTCCTGCTCCCGCAGGATGATCCCGAAGGGACGGCGTTCACGACGGCGACGTACCGCGCCGACTGCGCGGCGCAGAAGACGCAGTTGCTCGGCGGGGCGGCCTTCTCTGCAGCGGGCAAGACGCTGCGATCATTTGGTAAGGGCGAGGCCGCAAGGCCGGCCAACGATCTTGCGGATCACAGCCTGAAGATGATGTGCCGGCGCGAGCCCGCTTTGCAGGTGAAGCGAGTGCCCTCGATCGATGGCACCGCTCTCCTCACGCGATATCGCGCGCAACGCCTTAAGCGGACTGCCTCGCCGCCGTCCGCGGCCGAAGGGGGCGCGAGCGATGCGGCGTGCCGCGCGCATGTCGAAATGTTCGTGGGTCAACTCGCCGCCGAGGGACAGGTGTCGGGTCCGAGCTGGCAGGTTCGCGACTGGTGGGATATGCGCACCGGAGATATGACGAAGGAACGGCTTGCTGCTGCGACGTCGGCAGTGGCGGCGCTGGCGCGCGCCGACCCCGGCATCGAACGCACATTCCAGCAGGCCTGCGTTCAACAAGCGCTGGCGGGCGGAGCCGTGCCCGGACTCTAGGTTTCCGCGAGCGGATGGGCACACATCGCGCACTTATGGGTGCTGTCCTTCCCGGCGGGACCGGCAGTGGACGCCGTCATTGACCGCAATCTGGCGCAATATGATCTGTCCGCCATCGGCCAAAGGTTGCCCTGTGCGGCGAGTGGGTGGTCGCGCACATGTCAGCGGCCGACATCTCCGATCAACGAAAAGGGCGCCCAGGCGCTCGGGTGCGACCAGCTTTTCAGATAGGGATCGTCACGCGTGTCGCCCCGAATTTCGCGCTCGACCTGCTGCAGGGCTTCGGCGCGTGTCAACGTGGGATCGGCGCGCAAGATCTCGAACAGGCGCACGGCGAGCACGGCCGCGACATCGTCGCGGACCGGCCAGTGCGAGGCGAGCAGGCTTTCCGATCCGGCAAAAAAGAACGCGCGAGCAAGGCCGGAAAGGCCAGGCGCCCCCGCACGGCCGTCGCCGGTTGCCGTGTTGCAGGCGGACAGGATGACCCACCCCGCGCCGATACGGAGGGCTGCCACTTCGCTCGCTGTCAGCAAGCCATCATCCGCAGGGCTGGCGGCCACGGGCGGTGTGAAGACCAGTCCCGGTTCGCCGATGTCGCCGACTTCGCCGGCCACAAGTCCGTGCGTTGCGAGGAATAATATCGACGAGGTTACGAGGTCAGCCGCCTTCAGACTGGACTCGGTCGCGGAGCCCGCCAGAAACAGCCTTGTTTTGCTGGGGCCGACGAGCGCCTCCATCGCCTTCAGCTCCTTCTCGGTCCCGGAAAGCCGGGCGAGCCGGCGGAGGGCCGCGGGATCGGCGAGCTGGGTTTCGCCGCTCGACGCACGCCAGATGTTGCTGGCAAGCGGCGTGCCGCCGCCGCGTGCCGTCCGGTTCCGGCCTTCGACGCCGCGCGTTGCCGCATTGCCCTCGAGCAAGGGATCTCCGAAGCCGATCATGCTGCTTCCAGTAGGTGCGTTTCGGCCCGCAACCGCCCGGAGAAGCTGAAGCGACTGGAGCGACGGTAGCTGGACGATCGCCGCCTTGTCGGCGAACCAGGATGTAGCGCGGAGTGCTGCGGCGTCGCCGTCGATCCCTGTCGGCTTCCCGGTCACGAGGATTCCGAGGGGCAGCGAGGAGATCGATCCCGTCGCGGAGGTGAACAAGTGCCGCTTGCCCGCAAGGGCCGGGCTGACAGGCGCGACCAATTCTTCATAGAGGCGAAAGGCCGTGCCGCGATCGAACGGAAAGTCGCCTTCGCCTTCGGCGGACCATCGCTCGTCTTCTTCGGGGGTAACGTCGATATTCGCGCCAACGTCCCAGAGCAGGCGGCGGACATGACCCGTCAGTTCCGTTTCGGTCATGGCGGAGCGGTGCCATTCGAGGCCTTCGCGCGTCACGACCAGACTGTGCGTGCCGCGCGGCGTGGGGACGATCATCAAAAAAGCCTCGTCGGCGGCCAGCAAAGCCTTGGCCGACGGCACGTCGAGGAGCGCGGGCTTCACCAGTTCATATTCGACAAACGAGGAGGCGTCTGCTTCGAGACCGCCCGCGAGGGCCTGCTGCGCCTGATGAAGGTCGATGCCGAACAGCGTCATCGTCAGATCGCAGCGGATCTGAACAATCCGGCCCCGTGCGCCGATGCGTTCACTCCAGACGGGCTGTGCGCGCATGCCCGTCTCGCCGATACTCGAAGTGAACAACTGGTCCGTGAGCTGGCCTATATTGTCGAGCAACTGCTTTTCATTGCTCGTCGACAGGCACATCAGCGCACGCCCGGCCGCGTGGGCAAGCTGCTCATCGGTGACGGAGGTGCCGAGCGCGAGGCCCATGAAATAGGGCCCGTCGGTGCGATCGGAGAGCCTGAACCTCGCCGCGCTCGGGGTCGCGGCTGCCGTCTTCGCTGCGATGCTCGTCATCAATCGCATGGGAGTGCGTGCAATCCTTCCATATCTTTTGGGATTTTCGTTGTTGTGGTTTGCGATCCTGCTATCCGGCATCCACGCCACGATCGCTGGTGTGCTCGCCGCCTTTGCCGTTCCGATAATCCGCTCTCCCGGCGCGCCTGATAGCGCGGAGTCGACTCTCCATCGGCTCGAGCAGGCGCTTGCGCCGTGGGTGCGCTTTCTGATTGTGCCTTTGTTCGCTTCGCCAACGCTGGCGTTTCGGCGATGATGGCCGCAATGCTCTCGGTGGGTATCTTGATGGGAATCGATCGTTCGAACCGCCGCGCGTCGATGGCCGGCGGAACGGGATGGAGATGACGCCGACATCGGACACTAAAACTGCCTCCGCGTCGTCAACGACGCCGTGGGTCACGCTTGCGGATTACCTCAGCGCCGCAGAACAATCAGGTGACATACCTGCGGCCCTTCGAGACTTGCTTCTCACAATGGGCAAAGCATGCGGCGATATTGCTGACATCATCGCGAGAGGCGCGCTCGCCGAAGCATTGGGTAGCGCCGGAACCTGCAATGTTCAGGGCGAAGAACAGAAGGCGCTCGACCTTCTCGCAAATGATATCATCGTCCGCGCCGCGGAGGCCAGCGGAGTGGTGGCCGCTCTCGCCTCTGAAGAGATGGAAGACATACACCTTTGCAGTTCTGCCGCGGCGGATGCTGACTATCTTCTCATATTCGATCCGGTCGACGGATCGTCGAATCTCGACGTCAATCTGTCGATAGGAACGATTTTCTCTATCGGGAAATGGACGAACCGATCGTCAGGCGCGGTTCCCAGCGAATCAGATTTTCTACGAGCTGGCCGCGCTCAGGTCGCGGCGGGATATGCGATCTACGGGCCGCAGACGATGCTGGTGTTCACGGCCGGGCGAGGGGGCTTTGGCTTTACGCGCGACCCGGATCGTAAGGAGTTCGTCCTGACCCACGACTGGATGCGCATTCCCCGCACGACCAGAGAATTTGCGATCAACGCGTCCAACCGGCGTCACTGGCCGGACGCGATCTGCCGATATATCGATGGGTGCCTTGACGGCCAATGCCACGGTTCGCCCGTGAATTACAACATGCGGTGGACCGCTTCGATGGTCGCGGACGTCCATCGCATTCTGACGCGTGGAGGCGTTTTCCTTTATCCTGCGGACCGGCGTCACGGGATGGAGAGCGGCAAGCTCAGGTTGCTATATGAGGGTTCGCCCATGTCGTTTCTTGTCGAGCAGGCTGGAGGCGCGGCAACCGATGGATTTAATTCTATCATGGACCTCGAGCCGCATCGCTTGCACGACCGCATTCCGGTGTTCCTGGGGTCGATCGAGGAAGTCGAAAAGATCGGGGCTATTGCAAGAGCTAACGGAAAGCCCTCTGCCTAACTTCGCGGGCGATCCCAACCCCAGCTGCCGACTGTCTGTTCCCTTATATGGAAATGTAAAAACTGCCAGTCGGCAAGCGGCCACGCCGACGCCGCCTGCCGCCCGCGTCATTCGCGGATGGCTACGCTATTTCCCGGTCGCCCTGCGGTAAAGGAAGCTGTCGGGCGTTTGCGTCGGATAGCCGGCCGCCTTCCAGCCTCCGAGGCCCTCGCGAAGCCAGTAAATCTTCGTTGCTCCGGCTTGCGAGAGACGCAACACGGCATTGTAGGAGAGGAAGCATTTAACGCTGTGGCAATAGACGAGGATCGGCCGATTGTCGGCGATCTTGACTATTTCCCTGCTGACCGTCTGATATTGGTCTTCGAAGGTGCCGCTATATCCGACGAACGGAAATTTGATCGCGCCCGGCAGGCCGACGTCGTCGGAGATCGAGCCGATGATGAATATATCGTCGCCGTAAGCATTCATCAGGCAGGCGGCCTGCCGCGCCGAGACGCGGGTGCCACCCGGCACCGTCCCCGGCGTAAGCGCTGATAACGCCTTGCTCAGCCCTCCCGCATAATCTGCAACCTCCCCGGGCGCGTCTCCTGCTTCCTCCCGGAGGCATGCGCGTTCCTGCACTTCGAGTGGAGGCGCCGGACGACCGAGTTCGAAAGCATGGCGCGCGCCGAGTTCGCGAAGCCGGTGATATGTATTGATGAGCTGCTTGCCGAGCGTGACGCGCTGATGCGGCGCTGCATATTCTTCGGGTTGGCGCATCCAGGTGTCAGACTTATCCCAGACCTCGTCGAGCAAGGTGCGGCCATTCCCGCTGTCGCGAAAATTGATGTCGGCGCCTTCCTCCACCATCAGCGTCACGAGCTCGGGTGCCCAGCTGTCCATTGCGCGCCAGAGTATCGTACCCTGCCAGGCAATACTGGAACCGTCGCAGTAGGGCAGCGGGCGCGAGCCCTTGACCGGTTCCGACTGCTTGAAGATCGCGGCGACCTTTCGTTTGCGAACGTCGGCCGCCTCCGAGCTGTTCGTCCCGGCCGCAGTGTAGAGGGCGTCCAGCAATATTTCGTCTTTGCTCTTGCCACCTTCTGCGGCAAGCCCTCGCTGCGCCGCCTGGCATAGGCGCATCTTGGCGAGGCGACCGGCTGCGCTGTCCGATGCAGGCTGTGCCTGTACCGTTGCTGCAATCGCAGCGCCGACCAGCGCGGCGCTCGCGGCCAGTATCTTGAGCAGGCGCATCACAGCCCGCACTCGCCGTCGCGGCATTCGCGCGGAAAGACCGCGCATTGGTTCGCACGGTTGCGCGCGATCATCGCGATGAGCCTGTCCTGCATATCCTTGATATCGCGCGCGAGCTCCGGATAAGCGGCCGTGAGCTTCACTCTCGGTGCCTTGGTGTCGCTCGCCGGTGCAAGTGGGGAAATCGCTGCTTCGAAGCCGCCCGCGCCGTCCCACGCGGCGAGTGCCTTCTCAAGGTCGGGAAGGTCGATGTGTATCGGAATGCCGCGTGTGACGACTGGCTTTCCGGTCCGGAATTCATAACCCCCAAGCTTCACCGTTGCGACGCGGAAGGGCGGGCCAAGCGGGTGGTCCTTCGCCTCCAGTTGGGGCAGGACGAGTGTCGCAGTCCACGTGATAGGATCGTCATATTTCTTGAGCCCGTGAAACTGCAGGAACGCTTCGCGCGGAAACTCGGGTCGGTAGGTTGTCGGGTTGGTGCCCAGCGTCAGATTGTGGAAACGCGTGCCTGCCGCCGGCACCGGAATGCGTGCGAAGATCGCATAGCCGTCGTCGCCGCTATAGCCGTCGGCGAAACCTCCCGCGCTTCGCGTCCGCGTGCGCCACATGCACGACGGCAGCTCCATGTCCTTGTTGAACTCGCTTCCCATCCCCTTGGCGAAATCGCGAGCGACTTGCTCGTCACCGGGTGCGAAGGTCGGCCTCTTGAACTCACCGTTGTTGACGAAGCCAGACTCGATGCTCTGCGCGAAGACGCAGGTCGATCCCGCAATCAAGAATCCTGCAACGAGCGCGCCCCTTAATGTCGTGCGCTTTCCGATCGACATGCCTATCCCCCGCTACACATGTTCAGCCACTCCAATGCAAGATGTTCAACGTTCGATCAAGAGGTTGGCAAAAGGGAGTTGTTGCCGTTTTGATCGTTTCGATACCCGGAAGCGGATCATTCGCTCTAAGGCGTTGCAATTGTCTAAGGGGGCGGTCTTCGAGTCATCAGAAGTCGCGGGTCTGCTTTCAACGCTTTCAGTTCAAAAGCTGCCAGGCCGCAACCGGCCATCGGCTGTCGGACCGACATTAATGCTGCGTCGCTCCAAGCTCTTACCCGGCCTTGTCGTGTAGCGCGAACTTGCCAATGATGCCCGTGTCGCCCGATTATAGCCGACGACTTCGACTTCGACTTCGACTTCGCGGCGAACGCGAGCAGCGCTCCTGTTGAGCGCGCCGAGGCCCGAGATGTCCCTAGAATTTGTCGCGCAGACGTCGGTTAGAATGGTTGATGGCGCCTTCTTTGACCTCGAAGCTCGGCTTATGCGAGCCCGCGCCGCGGTCACGCCGCCATGCGGGTTTGGAGGTCGCGGCCACTCGGTTCCTGAAATGGTCGTAAACGGAACGTTGGCAGGATCGCCAGCAGATGGTCGAAGATATCGGCCTGGATATTCTCATAGTCGCTCCAGGCAGTGGTGCCCGTGAAGCAGTAAACCTCCAGCGGCAGACCTTGCGGCGTGGGTGCGAGCTGGCGGACGATCAGCGTCATCCCGTCGGCGATGCCGGCGTTCGCCCGCAGATATGCTTCGACATAGGCGCGGAACGTCCCAATATTTGTGACATGCCGGGCATTCGCCGGCTCGCGTCCGGCATCGCCGAGGCGCGAATTCCATTCGCCAAGCTCGTCCTCCTTGTGTCCCAGATAGTCGCGGATCAGTGCAATCCGCCTGAGTTCCTGCCTCTCGTCGGTGGACAGAAATCGAATGCAATTCTGGTCGAGCAGGAGCGAGCGCTTGATCCGGCGCCCACCCGACTCCGCCATCCCGCGCCAGTTCTTGAAGCTCTCGGCGATCAATCTGTGCGTCGGGATCGTCGTGATCGTCTTGTCCCAATTCTGCACCTTGATCGTGTGCAGCGCGATGTCGATCACATCGCCGTCGGCATGGAGCTGCGGCATTTCGATCCAGTCGCCGACGCGCAGCATGTCGTTCGATGTAAGCTGGACCGAGGCGACGAGCGACAGGATGGTATCCTTGAAAACCAGCATCAGCACGGCCGCCATCGCGCCCAGTCCCGAGAGCAGGAGCAGCGGCGACTGCTCCATCAAGGCGGCGACGATCAGGATCGCCGCGCCTGCGTAAACCAAGATCTTGAGAACCTGCACATAGCCCTTGACCGGGCGGCTCGCCGATCCCGGGCGACGCTCGTAAAGCTGGTTGGCAAAACCGAGCGCCTCGCCGATCGCCATCGCTGCGAATAGGATGATCGAGGCGGATACGACATTGCCGACGACGATCGCGGCGGTTTGCGGGAGATGAGGGACCGCGCCAATGCCCGACGTGATAATGAGCGCCGGGACGATATTGGCAAGACGTGCGGCGATCGGCGCCGGCGTCGGACCATCATATGGCAAGGTGCGCAGGACGAAACGCAAGACGGTTCTTCGAACGATGAAATTTGCGAGCCAGGCGACCGTGCCCAGTGCCACGAGCGCGATAAGGGTTTCCGCCCATGGCGGCGTGCCGGCAAGGATGGGAATGTCGGTCACAGTCGGAAAAGCTTCGGTCATGATATGCTGCATGGCGTCGATCCCGCGCGAGCCGGACCGGTCTCCTTTCATTGGCGTTCGGGAAGGACGAGTGTCTTCCTATTTGTGGGGTGCGACGTCCCTGTGCGGGGCAAACGGATCCTCGCGTAGCGACCGGCCTGCCGTCTCGGGCATGAAGCGCAAGGCGACGAGGCCGAGGAGGCATGCGAGGGCCATATAATAGGCTGGCATGAGCGGATCGCCGGTCAGGCTGATCAGGCCGCTTCCGACGATCGGCGCGGTGCCGCCGAAGATCGAGGTCGAGATATTATAGGCGATCGCAAAGCCCGCAAAACGCACCGCGGTGGGGAACATCGCAGGAAAGGTCGCCGAAATCGTCGCGAGCTGCGGTACATAGAGCAGGCCGAGCGCCATGAAGCCGATGGTCGCGCCCGCAAACCCCGTGCCGATCAGCATGTAGAGCGGTACGACGAGCATCATCAGCCCGATGAGCGACCAGCGCCACATCGGCTTGCGTCCGACCCGATCGGACAGCGCGCCGGCGAAGGGCAGGAAGATCATCATGAACACCATGCCGATGATTGGCACGAGCAGCGCCTCCTCGCTCGACAGGCCGATACGGCGCTGGAGATAGGTCGGCATATAGCTCAACAGCGAATAGTTGACGACATTGAGCGCGACAACGAGACCGCCGACAACGAGCAGCGGGCGCCAATGATGGCGCATCAGGGTGCCGAGGCCTAGCGGCTTGCGGTGCTCCGCCGCCGCCATTTCTTCGCGGAAGACCGGCGTATCTTCCATCTTCGAGCGCAGATACATGCCGACAAGGCCGATCGGCCCGGCGATCAGGAAAGGAACGCGCCAGCCCCATTCGTGCATCGCCTCGTCACCGAGGTGAAGCGAATAGCCGAGCATGAGCGCCGCGCCGAGCGAGAAGCCGGCCAGCGTCCCGAATTCGAGGAAACTGCCATAGAAGCCGCGGCGATCGTCAGGCGCATATTCCGCCATGAAAGTAGCGGCGCCGCCATATTCGCCACCGGTCGAAAAGCCTTGGAGCATGCGCAGGAGGATAAGCGCGGTCGGAGCCCAGAAGCCCACAGCATCATAGGATGGAATCAGCCCGACGGCGAAGGTGGCGCCCGCCATCAACAGGATCGTCATCGCCAGCACCGACTTGCGGCCGATACGGTCGCCGAGCGGTCCCCAGAAGAGTCCGCCGAGCGGGCGGATAAGAAAGGATATGGCAAAGGTCGCAAGCGCGAACAGCACCGCCTCTTCGGTATCGCCTGGGAAAAGCGCGGCCGAGATATAAGTCAGGCCATAGGCATAAATGCCATAATCGAACCATTCGACCGCATTGCCGAGCGCCGAGGCGCCGACCGCACGGTGAAGCTGCGAAGGTTCGGGCGGGTGCCCCGGTGCGTGGATCATCTTTGGTTGGGCCATATGTCACCTGTTTGCAAAGTCGGCTCCGAATGCGGAGCGGGAGTGTCGGATCCTGAGGGGTCGAGCAGCGCCGCGACCGGCGTCGTGCGTGGCAGAATCTGGAAATCCTGCTGCTGGTCTCCCGGGACCGGATTGCTCGTCGCGACGCGCCATATGCCGAAAACGAGCATCGCGGCGGCAGCCAGCGCAATGAAGAGAAAGAGCCCGCCGGCGTCAGTAAGTGTCATCGAGGTCGCCGCACCGAGCGGGCCAAGCGCGGCGCCAACGGAATAGAGCAGTACGAGTTGGCCGCTTGCCGTCACACGCTCTGAAGGCAGCAGCCGATCGTTCGCATAGGCGACGCAGAGCGGATAAAGCGCGAAACTCAATCCGCCAAATGCGGCGCCGAGCGCAAAGAGGAGAGCGCCCTGCGGCTGCGCCGCCAGCGCGATGCTCGTCACCCAGGTGGCGGCGAAACAGGCTAGGATGACGCGGCGGCGGTCGTAGCGGTCCGATAGCCGGCCGAGCGGCCATTGCAGTGCCACGCCGCCGAGGATGACCGTCATCATGAAGGTTGCAGTCTCGCCAAGGTCGAGCCCGATCCGGCGCGCGTAAATGGCGGCAAGGCCATAGAAAGCGCCGAGCAAGAGGCCTGTAACGCCCGCCCCGACGACGCCGAGCGGCGAAGCTTCGAACAGGCGGCGCAGCGGTAGCGATGCGGCCGATTCCAGAACCGGCGCCGTGCTGCGCGTAAGGCAGACCGGGATGATCGCGAGCGAAATCAGGATCGAGGCTATCTCGAACGGGACCTGCGGTGCCGTGTTTCCGGACCGCAGGATTAGCTGGCCGAACGCCTGGCCCGAATAGAGCGCGACCATATACCAAGCGAGCACGGTGCCTCGCGTTCCGGCTTCGGCCCGGTCATTGAGCCAACTTTCGATACACACGAACACGCCCGCGACGCAAATTCCATCGACGATCCGCAGGGCGCCCCAAAGGAGCGGATGTGCGAACAAGGCATAGGATACTGTGCTCGCGGAGAGCAGTGCGACCATAGCGGCGAACGCTCGGATATGCCCGACGCGGCGGACAATATCGCCTGTCCTGAGCGCCCCGATCACGAGCCCGGCAAAATAGGCGGTTGCGACGAGCCCGATAATCATCGTGCCGCTGCCGGCACGCTCGAGGCGAAGTCCAATCAGGGTCGATAGAAAGCCGCTGCCCGCCATCATTACGAAAATGGCAATCAGCAGGCTGCGAACCGGCAGGATGGTTGCGAACATCAGGCGTTATCGGCGGCCGCGTCAGGCGGCGCGCCGGCCCTCGGCAACCTGTCCGTCATCCTCGACCAGCGCGGCGTGAAGCGCGCGCACTGCTTTGTCGAAGTCGCCGCATTCGACGATGAACTGGATGTCGACGTTGCGGATCTGATGTTGCATCGCGATCATCATGATCCCCGCGTCATCAAACGCACGCAACGCGTCGGGAACGAGCCCGGGGCGCGAGATGTCGCTGCCGATCGCCGACACCATCGCCACCGGCTGTGTCGAAATGGCAGCATCGGGATAGACATCCTGCAGGTCGGCGATCACCTTTGTCACCGCGTCTGCCGACGCCGAGAGATAATGGGTGATCGTGTTCGCGTTCGATGATTTGCTGACGATCCACAGACCATGACGGGCCAACGCATCGAGGATCGCGGTGTCATAGCCCTTGATCCCCACCATGTCCTGCTCGAAGAATTGCAGCGCTTGCATCTGGCGTATGCCGGTGACGATCTCTACTCGCGGAACGTCCGAGATATAGTTTCCGGTCACCAGCGTGCCTTCATCCTCGCGGTCGAAGGTGTTGCGGACGCGCAGCGGGATGTGCGTCTGGCGAAGGCCGCGGCCTGCGCCAGGGTGGATCGCCTCCATCCCGAGATTGGCTAACTGGTCGGCGACATCATAGTTGGTGCGCCCGATCTTGCGGGCCTTGTCCGCGCCCACCAGCTTCGGGTCCGCGCTCGACAGGTGGAACTCTTTGTGGATGATCGCCTCGCGCGCGCGGGTCAGGACCGCGATGCGCGAAAAGGTCATCTCGGTATAGCCGCGTGCATAGCGGCGCACCATGCCGCCTTCGCAGCCCGCATAGCCGGTCACGATGGGAAGAGTGGTGGCAAGGTCGATCGTGGCGAACGCGTCCTCGATCCTCCGGTCGAGGCTGCGCAGATCGTCCTGATCCCACAAGGTGAGATCGACGAACCGCGCATTCACGCCGCGATCGCGGAGCAACAGCGCTGTGCTGTGCGCACTATGCGCTTCACCGATCCCGGCGAGAAGCTCGCGAAGCGTCAGCAATTGCTCCTTGACGCAGAAGCGGCCGTGGCTGCGCAGCCGCGCCAGATCCTCAAGGCAGGCGGAGACCGCCCTGATCCGTTGTTCGATGAAGGCATCCGCTTCGGCGCAGCTCTTCGGCCGGGCGAACATCACGGCGTTGCGATCGCGCACGGCCTCGCGAACCGCGCCGAGCGCGTGGCGCCAGCCCTCGGCGGCATCGTCGGCGACGAAACGCCCGTAAACACCCGGTACGCCGCTCTTCTTATTCTCTAGCAGCAGGTCGGTCATCCCGGCGAAGGCTGAGACGACGAATATCCGCTGGTAAAGCGCGGGGCCGGTACGATCGGCGATGAGCACATTGGTAAACAATGCCTCGGTTGCGGCCATCGACGTGCCGCCGATCTTCTCGACGCTATGCTCCCTCATGCCGGCACCGCGTCTAGAAGGGAGCCGCGCTCGATCGCCAGCGGGTCGGGTTCACCTCGATGGGCGAGGAACCACGGCCGCGGCTTGGGCGCGCCGAAGGGCTTTTCGAGGCGATTGCTCATCGCATTATAGACGAGGAAGGCGTTGGCGCGCGGGAAGGGGGTGATATTGCCGTTCGATCCGTGCATCAGATTGCAGTCGAACAGGATCACGGTACCCGGCTTGCCGACGGGCGCGATGATGCCGTGCCTGTGGGCGAGCTCGGCGAGGCTCTTCTCATCGGGAACGCCATATTCCTGTCGCTTGAGTGAACTCTTGTAGTGATCGTCGGGGGTTTCGCCCACGCACGTCAGATAGGTGCGGTGCGATCCCGGGATCAGCATCAGCGGCCCGTTGTTCGGGGTGTTTTCGGCAAGTAGAACCGACATCGAAAGCGCTCGCATGCGCGGCATGCCGTCCTCTACATGCCATGTCTCGAAATCGCTGTGCCAGTAGAACTCCTTGCCCTTGAAGCCGGGTTTGTAGTTGAGGCGTGACTGATGGATATAGATCTCGTCGCCGAGCAGAAAGCGCGCGACGTCGGCGAGGCGGGCATCTGCTGCGAGGCGGGCCATGCATGGGCTTTGCCGATGGACGTCAAAGATTGACCGGATTTCCCGACTTTGCGGTTCGGTCACGATCGTGTCGTCATCGAGCGTGGCCGGGTCGGCGAGCAGTGCGCCCGTTTCCTTCTGAAGGAAGGCGACTTCATCGGCCGAGAAAATATCCTCGAGAATGATATAGCCGTCGCGGTCATATTGCGCGGCCAGCCTGGCGGATATCGGAGCATCGTTGCTCCAGTCGCTGTGGACGACAGGATCCTGCCGCGGCCGCATCTCTGCTTCGGCCGCGTGGCGCGAGGGGTAGAGGTCTTTCATCGGACGCCTCCCTTTCTTTTCTATAGTTATCAGTCGGCGGAGACGAGATCGGCGTCTGCCGGGTAGGCGCCCGTATCATCGTGCACTTCCTTGCCCGTCACCGGCGGGTTGAAGGCGCAGGCCGTCAAAATGTCCGTCTCGGGACGCACAATATGGCGGTCGTGCTCGTTGAGGGCGTACATCACACCGGGTTCGAGCCGGTGGACTTCGCCGGTTCCCAAATCTTCGATGGTCCCTGTGCCCTTAAGCACGAACACCGCCTCCAGATGATTCTGATAATGCATCTTGAGTTCGGTGCCGGCGAACATGGTGGTGATATGGAATGAGAAGCCCATCCCGTCGTCCTTCAACAACATGCGGGCGCTGGCCCAGCCGTCCGAGCGGACGTTGCGGTCGGTCTTGCGGATGTCGCCGAGGTTGCGAACGATCATGATATTGTCTCCTGTCTATTCGGCAGCGACGGCGTAATCACTAGCCATCGCTTCGCGAATCTTGGTTTCGAGGATGTCGAGGCCGGCGCCGAGAACGGCGTCGTCGATGACGAGGGGCGCGAGCACCTTGATGACTTCGTCGCGCGCACCGCTGGTCTCGATGACGAGCCCGGCGTCGAAACAGGCGGCAGTGATTATGGCGGCAAGCTCGCCCGATCCCGTATTGATGCCGCGCATCATGCCGCGACCGCGTGTGTCAAAACCATGGTCGGCCGCGATGCGGCCAAGCCGCGTTTCGAGAATGTCGCCGCGCCGTTCGATGTCGCGTTCGAATTCGCTGCTGCTCCAGAAGTGACGGAGCGCAGCGCTGGCGGTTACGAAAGCATGGTTATTCCCGCGGAACGTGCCGTTGTGCTCGCCAGGCGACCATTGATCGAGTTCGGGGCGCAGCAGAGCGAGTGCAAAGGGCAGGCCCATGCCGGACAGAGACTTCGCCAGTGTGATGATGTCGGGAATGAACCCCATATCCTCGAAGCTGAAGAAGCTGCCTGAGCGGCCGCAGCCCGCCTGGATGTCATCGACGATCAGCAAAGCGCCATGCGCTTTGGCGATTTCCGCGATGCGGCGAAGCCAGCCGGACGACGCGGCGTTGAGCCCGCCTTCGCCCTGAATCGTCTCGACAAGGATTGCGGCGGGGGCGTCGAGCCCGCTCGACGGGTCGGACAGGCGTTGTTCGAGCAGGTCGGCAGTATCGACGTCCGGGCCGTAATATCCGTCATAGGGTTCGTGTGCGACATGCGTCAGGGGAACCCCGGCGCCGCCGCGCTTGGCGGCGTTTCCGGTGCACGCGAGCGCGCCGAGCGTCATGCCGTGGAAGCCATTGGTGAAGGCGATGACCATTTCGCGGCCCGTGACCTTGCGCGCAAGCTTGATCGCGGCCTCGACCGCATTCGTTCCCGTCGGGCCGGTGAACATGACGCGATGATCGAGTCCGCGCGGGTTCAGGATCAATTCCTCGAACGTCGCGAGGAATTCATGTTTCGCATCGGTGTGGAGGTCGAGCCCGTGCGCGATGCCGTCTGCGGCGACATAGTCGAGCAGGGCCTGTTTCAAGATAGGGTGGTTGTGCCCATAATTCAGCGTCGAACATCCCGACAGAAAATCGAGATAGCGGCCGCCCTGATCGTCGTGCATCCACACGCCTTCGGCGCGGCCAAACTGCCGTGGCATCGAACGGGCGTAGCTGCGGACTGCGGATTCGCGCCGCTCATAGATAGTCCTGTCCGGAATCATGCCGGACGGCTGTGGTTTCATGAACATGATTTATCCCTGTTTTTGTCGAAGGGTCTGACGATCTATCGGCCCGATACGGGCCTGATATTCGGTGGCGTGCGCGCCGGCGAAATGCGGCTCGCGCTCGAACAGCACGCTCCGGTCGAGCGAGGCGCTCCAGTCGCGCGCGAGACTGCGGAACAGCCCCCATGACGCCGCATTGTCGTCCGTTATAGTCGTAATCAAATGCGTGACTCCGCGCTGTGCAGGCCGCATCAGCAGGGCGGAGATCATGCGGTTGGCAAGCCGCTTCCCGCGCCCATCGGTCGATACGGCGACCTGCCATACAAAAAACGACTTCGGATCGGACGGTGGCCGATAGCCGGACACCCAGCCGACAATCCTGCCTCCTCTTTCTGCTATGACGCATTGGTTTGCGAAATGTTCGCACTGCAGCAGGTTGCAATAACGCGAATTGCGGTCAAGCGGGGGGCAGGCTGCGATCAGTGCCGTAACGGCTGGGCCATCGGAGGGGATCGGGCAGCGGAAATGCACATCGATCGCTGGGGATTGGCGGGGCTCGGTATCTTTCCCTGGAGGCAATGAGTTTTCGTCTTTTTGCTGATCTAATATCTTTCATCTCCTGAAATGTAATTTTGGCGATTTGACCGAGAATCGACGCAAACATAGGACTTATTGCGGAGGTGGCAACCCGAATGACAAAATTTATTTTGATAAATGAAATAATATCGATCGCCAGGCAAAGATAGAATTTGGCAGGATTGCGGGCGCACGCTAACGCTCCGGTCATGGATAGCGGGATCGCCAATGCCACGTTGAAAGCGTTGCGCCGCGTATTGCGCGCGGCAGAGGGCGGAACGCGCAAATTGGCGGCGGCGACGGGTCTCACTCCGTCCCAATTGCTCGTTCTTCGTGAGATCGATGGCGGGGATGAAGTGACACCAGGGGCGGTCGCGCAGCAGCTGCAATTCAGCCACGCGACAATCACCGCTATCGTCGACCGGCTCGTGTTGCTTGAGCTCGCTACGCGTTCGCGCAGCGAGCAGGACAAGAGGCGAATGCTGCTGAAATCAACCGAGCGAGGCCGACAATGTCTGGCCGATGCGCCTGACATGCTTCAGGAAATATTCGAGGCGCGCTTTGAGGCGCTACCCCCATGGGAGCAGGCAATGATCCTCGCGGGAACCGAACGGCTTGCAGACATATTGGGGGCCGGCGACATGGAGGTCGCACCCCTGCTCGATTCCGGTCCCATCGATCGCGCCTGAGTTTCATTGAACCTTCTTGCCAAGGTGCGAGCGTTGCGCTGGACGGACGAAACGAGTTGATCGCCACCCTGGGCTAATCCGTGATGCCGACGCGGTCTTCCACGGCCATCATGGTGGCAGTCAGGAAAGCCACGAGTTTCTCTTCGCCGGCGCGATCTGCAAAGACTTCGGCTTGGGTCAGTGTAAGCGTCCGTCCCGACTTCAATACACGGCCGCGAGCAATTAGCCGTTCACCTATGGCGGGTGCGACCAGATTGATCTTGAACTCGGTGGTTAGGACGCCGCGACCTGTCGGCATCAACGTCAGAGCCGAATAGCCTGCCGCTGTATCGGCGATGGCGCTGACGGCACCGCCGTGCACGAACCCATGCTGCTGCGAAACTGCCGGCGATGAAGGTAGGATGATCTCGACGGCCCCCGGCGCGATGGCACCGATAGTCGCACCGAGCGTGCTCATCAGGCCTTGCCGTGCGAAGCTGCTCCGGATCCGCGCGTCGATGTCTAGGTCTGCCATATGGATGTTCATTCTATGAAGCTGGCAGCACCAAAGGTGCAGGGCAAGACAGTGTGGCGAAACTTGACGGATTGGTCCCCCGTGTCGCACCTCTTGTCTCGTACGACATGCTGCTGCGGCCTGTCGATGGTTGGCGTTTCGACCGAAATCGGTTCGCGTTCGACCGCCGGCAACGAGTTTAGCCTTCGAGCAGGACCCAGCCATCGAGCTGAAGATTGACGATCGTCACCATTGCGGCGACGTCGATACTCCAGCTGGACGTGATGGCGGCGCGATCGACTTTCGTGTTGGCGAGGGCGTAGCTGCACACGTGCAGCGATACGCCTGCCGCGTGCAGCGCTTTCACCAAGTCGCGGTTCGGATTGTCGGTGCCGAAGCGCTCGTGATAGGCCTCGTCGACGAGAACGACGGCTGTTGCCGGGCCATGCACGACGACGACGATGTCGCCCGCAGCCGGCGTTATCCCGGCAGCACCGAGCAGATTGACGAAGCGCGCGACACGATCGAGCGCGGGGTTGACCTTGGCGGGATCGCCTGCCGCCCGGGTGATCTCGAAAATAACGCGGTATCGCCGCGAAGGGTCGGGCGGATTGGCTTCATCGGCGGATGGACGAATTGCGCCGAAACCGGCAATCGCCGGGTGTGCATTGTCCTGCGCGTGGACGGAGGGTGCTGCCATCGCGAGAAGGGGAGCCATCGCGCTCGCGAGTATCCATCTGATCATGCGGTCAACCCGCACCGTCGCACTCCGGAAATTCATGCCGAGAGTCACCAGGCCTCCGGCTATCAGTCGATTGCTAGCGCGACGAGGAAGCGCGATACCATATTATAGGCGGCAACGGTCGCGATGGCCTCTACGGTCTGCCGTTCACCGACCTGCGCCTTCAGTTCTTCGATGACGCGATCTTCGACGTCTACTTTCAGCGTCGACTGGTCGGTGAGTTCGAGGAGTAGGCGCTCGGTTACGGAAAAGATGTCGTCGACGCCGGCTTTCCGGAGCGCTTCGCACTTCTCCTTGATGCCACCTGCGGCGAGATAGGCGGGCTTGTGAACCTTCCACTCGAAACTCGCCCGGTTCAGCACCGCCACGCGGCACATCACAAGCTCGCGATATTCGAGCGGCAGTGCGAACTCCGCGCGCACGCGGCCGAGAAGCCCGTTCCATCCTCTCGCCAGCGGCTGGCTACGCAGCAGCAGGCGATCGATCGCGATCAGCTCTCCGCCTGGTCGCCGTGCTTTCATTTCGGCGAGCAGATCGGCGGACGCGGGATCGCCATCATTCCAAGGCGCTATTCTCGGCTCGTTCGGCATGTCGTATGTCTTTCGATTGATCCTGTCCGGGGAATGCGAGACCGCATCACCAGGTCCCGAGCAGGATGCGGATTGGGGCGCGGTCCCTCAAAGTTCCGCGCGGCCGCCGTCGACGAGGATCTCTGCGCCCAGCATGTAGCGCGATGCATCGCTGGCGAGGAACAGGACGGCAGCGGCAACTTCTTCTGGCTGGCCCATCCTCCCGAGCGGCACCTGCGCTCCGACCTTGGCGGCATAGGCTTGGAACTGTTCATCGCTTTGATCCTTGCCGCGGTGGATCGGCGTCTCGATCGACCCCGGACTGACGGCGTTCACCCGGACGCCCTGCTCGAGCAGTTCCGCCGACAGCGTCCGCGCGAACGAGCGCACCGCGGCTTTCGATGCCGACAGCACAGCGCGTCCGGGCGTGCCTACCTGGTTGAGCCACGACGTGTTGAGGATGATCGATCCGCCTTCGCGGAAGAGCGGCAGAACGGCTTGCACCGAAAAGAAGACACCTTTGACATTGACATCCATCATCCGGTCGAACGTCGCCTCGTCGGTCGTCGCGAGGGGCGTGCCGATCGCGATGCCGGCATTGGGAAGAGGATGTCGAGCGCGCCGAATTCTGCAGCGACCGCATCGTGCATGCGCGCTAGGTCGGCGAGCGATGCGACGTCGCACGGGATAGCGAGAGTGTCGCCGCGGATCGCGCGCTGCGCCTGGGCAAGCTTCGCGGGGTCGCGCCCGGTTATCGCAACGCGTGCGCCGTGATCGGCGAGAAGCTTTGCCGAGGCGACCCCTATGCCGCTCGAGCCGCCTGTGACGAGAGCGAATTTTCCTTCAAGAGAGAGCAAAGGCGAGCCGTCCGTCATGATGTATCCGTGCCGAAGGGAAGAAGCCGCACGACGCGAGGTCGTGCGGCAGTTCAGAGAGTCGCTCCAGTGAGCGACGGAGTGCCGCGCTAGCCGCCGAGGATCGAGAGAGCCGAATGGCGGGCAAACGATGCGAGGTCCGGTTTAGGCCCTTGTCGGTCGGCCGTCTCTCGACCATCTGTCACTTTCTATCGACGAACGGACAGGTTGCGTTTTCATGCAGTGGACCCAGATCGAAACGCCCGAGACGGCGGCTCCGCCCGCGCCGCTCACGGTGCGCGTCCAGACGATCGCCGCGCGCAGCCATTTTCCCGAGCATGACCATGATTGGGGGCAAGTGGCCTATGCGATCTCGGGCGTTCTGACCGTCGCGGCTGCAGGGCGGAGCTTCGTCATCTCGCCCGAACAGGCGGTCTGGCTCCCTGCGGGGATCGCCCACCGCGTCGGGTCGCTGCTCGGTGCCGAGTTTCGGAGCCTGTGGCTGGCGAAGGGCCTTGCCCGTTCGCTGCCGACGGCGCCGCAGGTGTTCGATGTCTCGCCGTTGCTGCGCGCGCTCATTATCGAAGCAGCGGCGGTCGCCGATGAGGGATATGAAGAAGGATATGGCGCACGCGTCGCCGGTCTCATCCTCGATCAGCTCGCGCGCGCTCGCGTCGGCCACGCGGGTTTGCCCTGGCCCCTGTCGCCGCCTCTGGCGCGGCTCTGCGAGGCGCTCTACGCGGATCCCGGCGACAATCGGTCGGTCGATCATTGGGGGCGCGAGGTCGGCATGTCGCCGCGCACGCTTGCCCGCCGGTTCGAGGCCGAGGTCGGCATGAGCCTGCGATCGTGGCGGCGGCAGATGCGCCTGTTCAAGGCGGTCGAAATGCTTGGCGGGGGTGTCTCGATCACCAGCGTCGCGATGGAACTCGGCTATAGCTCGACGTCGGCTTTCACGTACGCGTTTCGCTCCGAACTGGGGACGAGCCCGCGGGCTTACGCTCGCTCGGGTAACAGGGCTTGATCCAAAAAGCGGACTGGGGTTGGCGTAAATTCGATAGAATTTGGCATCTCGTCGAGAGATGGACCGATCCCCTTCTGCTAGGAATCGCGCGAGCCTCATCGAAGGTGTCTCGAATTCGGTTTTGAAAGGTGTCAAATTGACCTTGCTCGATCGCTATAATCTGTCGCTGTCGACATCGTCGGAAGACGCCGCAAGCCTTTACGGGGAGGGCGTCGATCTCCTGCTGTCGCTCTGGCCGGGCGCCGCCGAGCGGCTTGATGCCGCAATCGATGCGGATCCCGATTTCGCGCTCGCCCACGCTGCGCGGGCGCGGCTGCATTCGATCTGCGCAGAACCCGCAGAGGCGAGAGCGCGCGTCACGGTGGCTGAAGCCTTGGTCGCGCGGTGCGGGAGCGAACGCGAGCGCAGCCATGTGCACGCCATGTCGCTTGCAGTTCACGGCAAGGGGCAGGAGGCACTGGCTGCGGCGCTCGCGCATGCCAAACGCTGGCCGCGCGACGTGATGATCCTGTCGCTTCCCTTGGGCGCTTTCGGCCTCTTCGCCTTTTCCGGCATGGCCGACCACAACCAGGCAAAGGTCGATCTGTGCGAGCTTCACGCTGCGCAATTCGATGAAGACGACTGGTGGTTCCTCACCTATCGCGGCTGGTCGCTGGCCGAGAACGGCGAGGTTCTCCGCGGCCGCGCGATGCTCGAGCGGGCGGTGGCGCTGCGGCGCGAGAATGCGAACAGCGCCCATGCGCTGGCGCATGCGATGTTCGAAGCGGGCGCCAATGACGAGGCGGAACGGCTGATCGCAGCCTGGCTTCCGGACTATCCGCGCAGCGGCATTCTTCACGGCCACATCGCTTGGCATTCGGCGCTCGCGGCGCTCGAACGGGGGGACGCGGCGACGGCGCTCGCCATCTATTCGGATGCGGTGCAGCCGTCAGCCTCCTATGGCATGCCGATTAATATCGTGACCGACGCCGCCTCGCTGCTCTGGCGCGTGGACGCTTATGGTCATCACGTCCCGGTGAAGGTCTGGCAGACAGCTGCCGATTACGCGCGGGGGGTCTTTCCGAAACCGGGTCATGCCTTTGTCGACAGCCATATGGCGATCCTCGAAGCCGCGACAGGCGATCGCGAGGCGCTCGATTGCCGCGTCGCGGCGCTTGAAGACATGGTTGCGAGGAATGCGCTCGGCGCCGGCGCGATCGTTCCGTCGATCGGCCGCGCAGCGATGGCATTCGCGAACGATGATTATCGCGGATGCGTCCGCATCCTGGAGCCGCTCAAGCCGGATTTTGCGCGCATCGGCGGCAGCAATGCGCAGCGAGAGATCGTCGAGGACATGCTTCTCGTCGCGTTGATGCGGGGTGGGGAGGCGGCGAAAGCGCACGCACTCCTCGACGCGCGTCTACACCGCCGGCCGTCGCCGCGCGACGCGCGCTGGCGATCGGAACTGGCAGCGTGACTGCGATGGCCGCAGCGGAGCGGCGCGAGCGGCAAGGCAATATCTGGCGCCTCGCGCTGGCACAGGCCCTTGCCGGCGCAAATTCCGCGGTGATCTACGCGACCGGCGCGATCATCGGCGCTGCGCTTGCCCCCGAGAAGGCGCTGGCGACGCTGCCGATCTCCATTTTCGTGGTTGGCATGGCGGCCTGCATCCTGCCGAGCGGATTGATTGCGCGGCGCCACGGCCGCCGCGTCGCCTTTCTTGCGGGTACCGCGGGCGGCGTCCTCGCCGGTTTGCTGGCGGCGCTTGCCGTGGTTGTCGGTTCCTTCTGGCTGTTCTGCCTCGGCACCTTCTTCGGCGGCGCTTATGCGGCGGTGGTTCTCTCGTTCCGCTTCGCCGCGGCGGACTGCGTCGAACCCGAATGGCAGCCCCGCGCGCTCTCGATCGTAATGGCCGGCGGAGTCGCGGCAGGGGTGATCGGGCCGCAGCTCGTCACCTACACGATGAACCTCTGGCCGCCGCACATGTTCGCTGCGACCTTCATCGTTCAGGCGTTGGTCGCGCTGTTGTCGGCTATCGTGTTGACCGGCGTGCGGCTGCCGATGCCCACGACCGCCGAAATCGCCGGCGGACGGCCGCTTGCGCTGATCGCGCGGCAGCCGCGCTTTATTGTCGCGGCAACCTGCGGCGCGGTCTCCTATATGCTGATGAATTTCCTGATGACGGCGGCGCCGCTCGCAATGCGCATGTGCGGGCATAACCAGGAAAGCGCTAACCTCGGCCTACAGTGGCATATCATCGCCATGTACGCGCCAAGCTTTTTCACGGGCCGGCTCATCACGCGTTTTGGCGCGGGCTCGGTGGTGGCGTTGGGCCTTGCTCTCACCGGCTTGTCCGCAGCGGTCGGGCTTACAGGGGTCGATGTCGCCCATTTCTGGCTGACACTCATCCTTCTCGGCGTCGGCTGGAATTTTGGCTTCGTCGGCGCGTCGGCACTCGTTCTCGAATGTCATCGCCCCGAAGAGAAAACGCGCGTTCAGGCGCTCAACGATTTCATCGTGTTCGGGACAATGGCAGTGGGCTCTTTCTCATCGGGAGGTCTTCTCGCGTCGCGAGGCTGGGACATGGTACTGTGGGTGTCGTTCCTTCCGCTTGGCCTTGCCGTCATTGCGTTGGGCCTTGCGGCCTTCGTGCAACCGGGTGCGCCGCGCCGAGGCCGCGCCGAGTGACGCTCGCCGAGACTGTCGTGCGCGCGGCGCTTGTCGGGATCGGAGGAACGATCATTCTCGATCTGTACGCGCAGGCCGTAAAGCGTCTCTTCGGAATGCCTGTGACCAACTGGCGGATGGTTGGGCGATGGCTCGGTCGTATGGTCCGAGGAGATTTTGTTCAGGCCGATGTTGCTACGGCAGAGCCAGTGACCGGCGAGTATGCGTTGGGCTGGATCTTTCACTATATTGTTGGAGCTGGTTACGGGCTGCTGGTCGTCGCGATCTGGGGCGCGCGCTGGCTGGCGGATCCGTGGCTTTTGCCTCCGCTCACAGTAGCTCTTGTTCTGCTTGTCTTGCCCTTTTTCGTGATGATGCCGGGCATGGGTCTTGGGATTGCCGGGTCCCGCACGCCTAGGCCACATCTTACTCGCATGAAAAGCGCCCTGGGACATAGCGTTTTCGGGTTCGGCATGTACCTAACAGCTGCTTCGCTGGAGAGGATCGGCTAACGATTTGCGCCTTCGTCCGCTTTCGCCAAAGAAATGCCAAGAGCGGACTGTCTTCAAGTGGCCACTGTCGGGCGACCAAAATTGTTCAGTTCCGTCAGCGACTTCTCTCCGCGGTCGCACGACCGTTGCAAATGCATGATCATCGTGCACAATCGTGCGGATTTGACGTGCACGTTTTGCACGTTATGGCGCGATATGACAAACGATCTTGCTTCCTCAAGGCGTGAGATCATCGCTGGACGTCTTGATACCGGACATGCCGTGACGGCGAATGCGCTGGCCGCCGAGTTTGATGTTTCCGAAGACGCCATTCGCCGTGATCTTCGGGCGCTGGCTGCGGAGGGGCGTTGTCGCCGGGTCTATGGCGGGGCGCTACCTATTGTGCGCGACGTGAAACCGGTCGCGGCGCGGCGCGGCGAGGGGATCGAGCAGAAGCGGGTCCTTGCGCTTGCTGCGGCCAGCCTTGTGGCCGCTGGAGACTTTCTGTTTCTCGATAGCGGCAGCACGAATCTTGAACTGGCCGACTGCCTGCCGGACGATGCCGATCTTACGGTGGCGACGAATTCCGTCGATATCGCCGGCAGGCTTTTGCAGCGGCACGATGTTCGGGTCCTTGTGGTCGGCGGGCTCGC
Organism: Sphingopyxis selenitireducens; assembly: GCF_051550705.1. NCBI lineage: Bacteria > Pseudomonadati > Pseudomonadota > Alphaproteobacteria > Sphingomonadales > Sphingopyxidaceae > Sphingopyxis > Sphingopyxis selenitireducens. Next base: position 408,711 of record NZ_JBPULG010000005.1, on the reverse strand, counting down.
CGACCCCTCGATTGACGGATGTGTCGATGCCGTCGCGGTTCAGGCGGTCGTGCAGATGCGCTTCGATGTCGCGTTTATCGGGGCATGTGCGGTGTCCGAGGACGGTCTGGCGGCGGATCATTTCGAGGATGCGACCTTCAAGCGAGCCGTCATCTCGTCGGCGAGACGGACGATCGCGCTTGCGACCGCAGACAAGATCGATCGGCGCGCGCTCCACCAGATCGCGTCTCTGCAGCGTGTCGATACGCTGATCGTGGGCCCGGAAGTGGAAGGTAACCAGCGGCAGGCGCTCGATGCTGCGGGCGCGCGCATCCTTGTCGCCGGGCATGACTGATCTGCAAGGATTGATCGATGGAATCCGCTGATCGCCCGGCCACGCGGCTGGCAACCCGCCTGTCCTTTCTCGTCGCTGGCTTCGGGATCGCTTGCTGGGCGCCGCTCGTGCCCTTCGCCAAATATCGCCTCGGCATCGACGACGCGGTTCTGGGTCTCCTCCTGCTGTGCATCGGTGCGGGATCGGTGGTTGCCATGATCGCAACGGGGCCGCTCAGCGCACGTTATGGGAGCAAGCCAGTCATCGTGACGAGCGGATTCGCGCTGGCTGCACTTCTGCCCCTACTCTCGGTTGCAGCCACACCGCTGGCGCTGGGAGCCGTGTTGTCGCTTTTCGGCGCCGCTCTCGGATCGCTGGACGTCGCGATAAATGTGCACGCGGTCGAAGTCGAACGGGTAGCCGATCGACCTCTGATGTCCGGCTTCCATGCGTTGTTCAGCATCGGCGGGTTTTTTGGGGCAACCCTGATGACGTTGTTCCTCTCGCTGAGCCTCGATATTGTTGTCGGCAGTTTGATCTGCGCGGCACTCATGGCGGCGGCTATGGTCATTGCGCGGACGCGGCTGTTGTCGAACGTGTCAAATGGAGAGGGGCCGCTGTTTGTCCGGCCGAAAGGCATCGTGCTGCTGCTGTCGCTTCTCGCCATGGTGACCTTCCTCGCGGAGGGCGCCATGCTCGACTGGAGCGCGCTGCTGGTGACGCAACTCGGTCTGCTCGATGTCAGCCAAGGTGGAATCGGTTATATCCTGTTCGCCATCGCCATGACGATCGGACGGCTCGTTGGCGACCGGCTGGTCGCGCGTCTGGGCGATTTCCGGATGCTGTTCGGCGGCGGTCTCGTCGCGATGGTCGGCTTTGCGATCATCCTTGCCGTGCCCTTCATTCCCGTCGCGTTGACAGGCTTCCTGCTCGTCGGGTTCGGTGCCTCCAATATCGTGCCGGTCCTGTTTCGCAGGGCAGGGAACCAGATTGATATGCCACCCGCATTGGCAATCGGTGCGCTGACAACGCTCGGCTACGCGGGCATTCTGGTCGGGCCCGCGGGGATCGGACTTCTTGCCAAGGCGTTCGACTTGACGGCCGCGTTCTGGATACTGACCGGGCTGCTCTGTCTGGTTCCACTCACTGCGCGCCGCGTTGTCCGAGGATAAATCTTCAACTGCAATATGTCCGCTTTTGCTGGAACTGCCTCGCAACCGGACAGTCTCCAAACGGCCAAATGGGTAGGCGATCTGGACCAAGACGTCTGGATTCCAATGCCGGTTCTAGAGGCCATCTCCTTGCGTTCACGGGGCTTTTACAATTACCGTCGAGGGTATAGTCTGACAACGAGAGCCGGCTTTGGGGGGGATATGGTGCGTTCATGGTTGGCTGCAACGCTTCTGGTCTCCACTTCGCTGTGGGCTGAAAGAGGTGAGCCCCAGACGCAGCCAACTCCCCCTGCCGCAGACAAGCCGGCAATAGCCGGGACGCGGGTCTGTCCGAACCCGTCGCGGCTGATGTACGTCTGTATGAATATCGAGGCCCGAACGAAAGATCGATCGCCTATCGGCTATAATCAATACGCCTATTACAGAAAAATTCTGGATGCCTCGTGCGTGAAGATTGGTGAGGACCCCGAAGCGGTCGTCAATGCCAAGGTGCAGGCGATGTGGACGGAGCTCCACAGCGAGATGAAGTGCAATAGCACTATCGTCGACATCAGCGACGCGAGCTACCTCAAATATGCGGTCGCGACGAAATTTGACCAATTTCTGGAGGACGCGATCGAATGGGGCGTGGACCTCAATCGCGTGGATGGGTCGGACAATCGAACCGTCCTCGACTATGTGAAATTTCATAGAGACCGGCACCACGGCAGCTCGATCGGTCGAAAGATGTCCTATTATTACGACCTGCTGCGCGAGGCGGGCGCAAAGCATAAGTCTGAACTTTAGTCGATTCTGGTAGCGGGCTGGCGCTGCAGGTGGACTCTAAGCTTTTTCGTGCAGGCGCTTCTTCCGGGGCCGGAGACGCCCCAAGGCGTCATCGGACTGTGCTGTCTCATTTTCAATGTTATGTGACATAAAGGAGAAATGGTTTCAGGCGAAATCATAATTCTCTATTGATTAATATTAGTATCCTAAGTATTTGTGTAGCAAATATGCAACAGGATATTTGAAAGGAGATCTGTATCTCTGTATTTATTTGACTGAATTGAAGATTTCTTCAACTGGGCGCCGCGTTACTCGCTGAGACTGTCGAAGGAAATATAATGAAAAAAGCAATTTTCGCTGCTCTGGTTACCTGCGCTGCGTCGGTTCCCGCCTACGCCCAGGATAACGCGTCGCTTGGCGGCGCAAAGATCGGCATCGTTGCCGGCTATGACAGCGTCAAGCTGAGCTTCGATGGCGAGAGCGGATCCAAGGACGGCGTGGCCTATGGTGTTACCGCAGGTTATGACTTTGACCTCGGTAAAGCGATCGTCGGCGTAGAAGCCGAACTGTCCGACGCGACCACCAAGGAATCGGTGAGTGACGTTCTCGAAGTGGGCGATGAAGCCTCGCTTTCGGCTTCGCGCGACCTCTATGTCGGCGCGCGCGTCGGCTTCGCGGCCGGTTCAAACGTCCTCATCTATGCGAAGGGCGGCTATGCCAACATTCGCGTCAAAGCGCGTTACTCGGACGGTACCGACAGCTTCTCGGATAGCGGCACGCTCGGTGGCTATCGCCTCGGCGCCGGTGCGGAATATGTCGGCCAGTCGATGTTCGGGCGTCTCGAGTATCGCTATTCGGACTATGGCGAGTTCAGCTACGATGACGTCGATACCGGCATCTCGGCGTCGCGGCATCAGGTCGTGGTGACCGGCGGCTTCCGCTTCTGATATGTCATGCAGGTGAGGGACGAGGGCTATGCTTTCGTCCCTCTCTGTTGCCATTTTGCATGTTGCCGGGTGAAGCAGGTCGGGCCGCCGACCAGGCTCGCTGTATTGCCAACTCTGACCGGCCGGGATTGTGTGCCGTCACGTCGCAGCCCGCTCGGGCGATCGGTGGTTGACGGGCTTGTAGGCTGGTTGGCGAGCCCGACGCTCGGCTATGCTGTCGTCGATGACATGGGCGCCGGCGACGGGGCGGGGCTCGGCGAGCGGAAAATAGAAACCGAAGAGCGAGCGACGTTTCCATTCGCGGTAGCTGGTGCGCTTCGGGATGATCTCGAGCGGCTTCCACCCGAGCGTGAGCGACATGTGCATCGGACCGGCGGCGTCGGGCGCGACATATTGATGCTCACCCTCGCCCTTTTTCTCGCCATAGGCGAGCTTGCGCAAATTGGCCGCAGTAATCTTTAACCCGGCCTTTTTCGCTTCCTCGACCATCCAGATCAACGGCCGCTTCGAGAGCGCGCTTTCGCGCTCGGGATAGCCGCCGCCAATGTCCGAATGGACGCCGGGGAACCAGCGCTGTTCGATATCCTGTTCGGTCTTTTCACCCGGCCGGAAACGGTTGGCGATGAAGGGCTGCGGCTGGACCCAGTTCGCGACGCGGAACATGCGGCGGCGTTCGTCGAGCGCGAGTGCGTGACGGAAGGTTCGAAGCGATGGATTGGCTGCCGTGTAGGGGAGGGTCTCGAGGCTCGGGATCCACATCCGGTCCGAACGCGGCACGAGCACCGAGGCCACCGTATCCCAGACGCCGACGAAATGGATGGTCGGGAAGCGCGCGCCGATCACCCGTGCGAAATGCCATGCGATCGGCATCTGCTTCTCGCGCGCCGCGCGCTTGTAGGTCGCCAGCGCATTGTCGCACATATTGAGCTGCGAGGGGCGCACAAGCCCGATGAGATGGAGCATTCCGGCGAGCACGCGCGCGGTCCACGCGCCGCGGCTGAAGCCGAAAATATAGATGCGGTCGCCTTCCTCCCAATTTTCGGCGAGGAAGCGGTAGGCACCGAGCAAATTGTCGTCGAGCCCGTAGCCCGCCGCGAGCCCCAGCACCCCGAGGAATTTCTGCTTCCAGCGGTAGAGCCAGTCGATACGCCCGACGGTGCCGACGCCGGGGCTGTAATAGACGAGCTGCCGCTGGCCTTTCTCGGCGATGCGATAGAGTTTGAGGACATTGGAAATCCGGATGTCGCCGATCTCGCCGGCGAGCGCACCGCCGAGTTCATTCCCGGTGCCGTCGCACAGAATGACGAGATTGCGTCCCTGGATGCCCTTCGACGTCTCGCGCTTCGGGGCGGTGCCAGCGGGCGTTTCGGGTGTCTTTGCCATTCATCCTCCCTTGCGTGTCGGCACTTCTAGTCGGTCAGGCTGTTGTAGCCGGCGCGGATAGGCTTGCCGCGATCAATGCTGATCAGGATATTGTTACAGCCGCCGGGGCTTTCGTCGGCGTCGGGACCGATTTTGCGCGGGTTATACTCGCACGAAGCCCGCTCATCCTCGATCCGGTAGAGGTCGTCGCGGTCGGTGCGCAGCAGCTGTCCGCGGCCCTCGAGTTCGGAGACGACGGCGGGGTCGGGGAGGCGCACGCGCTTATAGGGAAAGGGGCCCGACGAAATGGCATAGACCGAGGCACCGACCGCATCGAGAAAGACGCTTCGTGAAGAGGTGAGGCTGCCGTGATGGCCGACCACGAGAACATCGGATTTGAGGTCGGCAGCGCAACAGGCGATAAGCTGCGCCTCGATGCTGTTGGCCTGCGGCGGTTCCGACGGGGGCTTGCGTTCGCCGCCCTCGGCATCACCCGCAAGGAGAACGCGTCTGTCTGCGAGATCGAGCCGCACGACGACGCTGTTGCCGTTGGGGTCGGCGTGGTTCCGGGGGTCGCGATAGAGAAAATGCATCCGCGCCCCGGCGCCGAGGGCAATCGGCGCGGCATCCATCATCCTGCCCTGTCGCACGGTGACGGTGCCATGGCAGCCGCTCCCCGTGAAGGTCACGCTGCGCGTGGCGTTCGATGCGATCGCATCATGATACTCCGCCCCGGGTTCGGCCATCGCGGCTTTCAGGAACCGGCAATAGCCATCGGTCTTGTTGACCCGCCCGGACTCCCAGACATGGCCGATCTCGAAGCGGCGGAAGACGTCGGGCATCAGCTGGAGATGATCCTTGTGCGGATGGCTCAACACCAGATGATCGATCCGGGTGAGATGGGGCGCCGCTGCCGCGATATAGGCGACAACACGGTTTGCATCGCCAGATTGAAGATCGTCCTGGCTCCCGGCATCGTAGAGCAGCGCAAAATCCTTGCCTTCGACGAAGATCGCGAGCCCGGTGCCGACATCGATGACATGGACCTTGTAATGCTCCCCGGCGAGGGCTTCGCCGGGCGTGCCTTCGCCGATGACGACGGTCCACGCCTTGCTCACATAGCCTTTCGTGCCGTCGGACAGCTCGACGGCATACCAGCCGCTGACCTCGCCGGTGACCGTCGCCTGGTCTCCGGGGCGCAGGCGGCCGAGGATCGGGGTGTCGGTCGAGGGGCCCTCGCGGACGAGGACCGCACTCGACACGCGCGCGCTGGGGACGATGTCTTGGGCCTCAGCCGCTTGGGCGCCAATCATGGCGAACGCGAGCAGCGCGGCCGTCAGAAGATTACGCATGACGATCATCTTCCCGCGCTCCCTCGTGGCGCCCCTGCAGCCCTGCGGCAACGTCGCCGCCTAAGCGCTCGCGGTAGAGACGGTCGCGCAGATAGCGCTCCATTTCTTCGATCCCCTGCGTGCTCAGGCGAAGCCGGATATCGGCATCGCATGTTCCCGCCGGTGAGTGCGTTATCAGCTTATGCTCGATCAATATACCGATCCACCGCAGCGCGGTTGTCGCCGCCACCGCCGAGCTGGCGCAAAGCTGTGAGATGTCGACGTCTTGTCTGCGGTGATGTTCGATATAAAGCCGAAGCATCATGTCCCAGGCCGGCTCGGCAAAAAGCGCGTGGCCGATCAGGCTGTCGCGGCGGCGGCGGTTGTGAAATTCGCTCTGCGCGATCGCGGCGAACAGGCTTTGCTCGCTCGCGGGAAGGGGTGGCTGGGGGGGCGACGTGTCGCCGCGCGTGCGCCCATCATTCTGCGGGGTCATAGCAGGCCCCTTTCGCGCATGCTGACGATGCGATTGCCGCCAACGATGAGATGGTCGAGGAGCTGGACGCCAACCGATCGGGTGAGATTGGCGATCCGCGCCGTCAGCGCGATATCTTCTTCGCTGGGCTCGGCCGATCCCGACGGGTGATTGTGCGCGAGGATGATCCCCTGCGCTCCGAGGTCGAAAGCGCGGCCAAGCAGACGGCGCAGATCGCCCTCGACCCGGGTCGTCGCGCCCTGGCCGATCATCTCGTCGGCGAGATAGCCCCAGTCATGGTTGACGAAGGTCGCGTGGAGGCATTCGGTCGCCGACTTTCCGATCAGCGTGCGCAGATAGTCGCGAAAGGAGAGGTCCCGGGGCGATACCGCTGTACGGCTCACCTGTTCGCGAAGCCCGGCGTGGATGAGCGCGCGTGCAGCGACAAGCGTGCGCGCGAGGGGGCTGTCGTTGCCGAGCGCCGTGACCAGCTGTTCGTGCGAGGCAGCGAGCGCCCGGCCGAGGCTCCCGAAGTGCGTGATCAGCCTGTCGGCGACGGCGAGGGCGCGATCGCCGGCGAAGGGTTCGAGGAGGTTCGCCACGACCGGTACGGCCCGTGGCGTCTGACCCGCCGCGCATGGCGCCACAGGCCGCCCGCGAAGATCAGCAGAATGCAATAATAGGGGGCATAGTTCAGCAGGAAATAGGCAATTTCGGCAACCTTCATGCTTGCTTCCCGCGCGAAGTGCGAGACGACCGAAACCAGCTGGAAAGCCGCGAGCCATAGAGGGTAAATCCTGTTCGCGCCGAGCGCGACGCCGATGAAGGCGGCCGCAACCAGCAAATCGATGACCAGGTGACCGATATCGACCGATCCGTAGATCGTTCCGCGCCCGGCAAGGGCGTGATAGATACGGTCGCCCAGGTTCATCAAGAGAAGGGCCGCTGCGCAGATACGTTCCGGAGCGGCCCCCCAGCGCAGCGCCGCTGCGCCGAGGATCGCGACCGACAGGAAGTTGAAGGACCAGAGCCAGCTCATCCGCCGAGCCTGGCCTCGCGCAGCGGTTCCGTCAATCGTCAGGCAACGGCTTGTCGCCCGGCATCGTCGGCGCCGCTGAAAAAGTCGGTATCGTCATGTCCGGGCATGCCAGTGATCAATGTCTTGTCGTCGACGAGCGCATTGTGCGAGCGGAAGATATCGTTGGCGCCGTTGATGTCCGACTGGATCGCGCGGCCGAGGCGAATAATCGCTTGCTGGCCAATATGGGGTGCCGGGACCTCCTCGATCTGGCGTGCGCGCAGGATCGAACGCATCACATCGAGTTTGGCGAGCAGGCTCTCGTCGGCCTTGGCTTCGGCCTCGCGAATTTGCATGCGGATCCGCGCCATATAGGCGGGAACCGGAGCGGTCTGGTCGGAACTTTTCATCGCTATCCCCTGGCCCGGAGCGCTCGCCGCCGCAGGCCTCTCATCGGCATTGTTCAGGATAGCGAAGAGCCGAACGCATCCGTGATCGCCTGCGCCGCGGCGAGGCCGAGGACGAGGCTGGCAATGATCGCGAGCAATATAATCGCAATCGCCGCACCACGGGTGAGCATGGCATTGTCGCCGTCGAGCACCCTGGGGACGACCTTCGGTTCCATGGGCCTCGTCCAGGGCGCGTCGATTTGCATCTCGAGCGAGTCCTTGAAAGCGAGGTCGGCGCCGGGGCTGTCCTGCATCTGTCGTGGCTCGCCCGGCGGCGGTTCGGCGAGATCAATTTTTTGCTTGGTAGTTTCTACACATGGGGCTGGCGTCATGCCGGGCCGGACAAAATCACCGGGCCGTTCGCGGTAACGCCGGGCGAGTTCGAGCCGGGTGATGCCGCCGAAGCGCGAACGCAATATCTCGATATGCCGGTTGACCGCCGATTCTGCTGTGCCGAGCGTGCCGGCGATTTCCTTGCTCGTACGCCCTTCGGCAAGCAGGTCGAGGACGGCCGCTTGCTTGAGGGTCAGCAAATCAAATTCGCCGCCGCTTGATTCCTTGTCTTTTTCTATTCCCATCGCCCGCTTATACTAACCACAAATAGTCGTTGCGGCAAAAGCGCTTTCAGTGACTTGGCTTTTGGGATCCGTCCCCCACGGACATGGGGCATTTGGCTAGTAATGACTTCCCGGCATTTAAATGATCGGCGCCCGGTGCACGGCGACTGTTGGCGCGCGGAAGGAGCCGGGATGTTTGACGGATATCCGGGCCGCCGCTGCGGACACAGGTCAATATGGGGAGGAGCCAGACGGTCGCTTCGAATGTATGGGGGGCGGGCTTCCCTCTCGAAGTTGCGGCTGCCATGATGGCGCTATGATGAAGCGGGACCCGGGCAGAGGGCGCGGTTGGGCGCTTGGGATCGAATTCTGGATTGCGATGATCGTCGTCGCGGGCTCGTTTCTTGCTGGCCTGTGGCAGATCGCGCGCGGCTGGTTCTGAAGGAGCTTGTTCCATCTCCCCCGATGAACATGTCTGGGCATGTGCGCTCGCGGTCGAGCGGCAATATGGCGACAATGCACCTATGTTTATCGCCGCGCGCATCGGCGCGCTCGCGCTGGCGGGTGACAGCGAAGGCGTGATGATGTGGCAACGCATCGCGGCCCGCCTCGATGGTCTCGCCGGGGGCAGCGGCGGGGACGGCGCGCAATGAAGCTGGCAGGTATCGCGAAGACGGCCACTCGAACGGCGCGGAAGATATTCCCGTTGGCCGCTTAGTTTGTTATCGGTCTCTGGCCTCGCTGCCGGCAATTGCTGACGCGGATCCCGGGGAGCACAAGACGCGAGGCGGAATGGCGAACGATCCCGAGACGATGAAAACCCTTCGCGCGATCCGCGATGCGCTCGTTGGGCAATTGATCCAGCTGGACGAGCTTGGCGAGACGCGTGCTGCAGCCGATCTCAGTCCGGCGGTCGAACGCCTCAATCGCCGGCTCGGCGACGCGCCGAGCGAGGAAGAAGCCGAGCGACTGCGGCGCAAATATTTTATGAACTGACGCGGGCCGGGCGTGGCCCCTTTCTATGGCCACCTTCTGCTACGGGTAGGGCAGGTGGGTACGGTATCTTCGGAGCCGACGCTCAATCGTCGAGATTGTCGAAATATTGGTCGAGACGGCAGCGGGTGTCGTCGCTGAGCATCACAATGATACGGCGACCGTCGAACGGATCGTTCGACCGGAGGAAGCGTCCGTCATCGACCATCGTCTTGATCCAGCGCAGCGCTGTTGTGGCCGGAACCGCCGCGGCGATGCAGAGGCTCGAGACCGATATGACCTGCCCCTCATAATGGGCGGCATATAGATCGAGCATCATGTCCCAAGCCGGATCCGCAAACAGGTCTGCCGGGAAATAATGTTCGCGCTGGCGCCGCTGCCGGATGGCATGGCGAACGAGCCGGGCGCGGCCATGCGTAAAGCTCCGGGGCTTTATTCTCTCCTCGGGATTGCGGACGGACGAGAGGGCGCCCAGGTTCGCGGAAGGCTGCCCGAAGCCTCGCGCGGCCGTACCGGCATTGTCGCTGCGGTCATGCGCCACCGCAAGATTCCGGCCATAGTCCGCAAAACCCGTGTCGCCAGCCAGTTTGCGGACGATATCTTCGAGTTGATCAAGGCGCGCGTGGAGGTCCTCGTTCCGCAAGTCGCCGCTCTCTGAGGCTTCCTCCATATGCTGTTCCACCCCCAAAGTGATACGTCGCTTATGTCTGAATTCTAACATGGTTTCTGCGCATTTTATATCCGAACCGGACATGAGCGGTAACGGACCCCGTGCATGCTTATGTGTTGCGGAGCGCGGACCTGGCCGCAGAAATCGGCGCTTTGGGGGACAGTTGTCGTATCTCTTTGTCGAAGGGGAATGAAACGCTGCCAGATTGCTACCAATTGTCATGCATGCGGAGCTCAGTCCGAGGGCGGATCGGTGCCGAAACCGCCGCGCAATGGGGATAGTTCGCTATATCGGCGTCATTCCGGAGTGGACGCCGGTTGCAGTCACTGCTGCGCGGACACGAAGCCAGCGGCAGAATCGTGTCGGAAGGACCACTGGACAGGCGTCTTCCTTGCCGCGCACGGGACCCCGATCGCGCAATGCTTGTTGCGATCGGGCCGGGAGGCCGTGACAACAGGTCTGGCTGTCAGGGTTGCAGCGCGTCTTTCGGCAGTACCCAGATTTGCTCGAGTGGAGGCAGCGTCTTGCGGATATTCATCTTCTCGCCGAGCCGGTAGATTTCCCGCCGCGCTGTAACAAGCCGGACGAGGTCGTCCTGGACGATCATCTGGCGGCTTTCGAGATCATACGAAGACGGGAGGGCTATCTGGTGGGTTTCGATCGTTTCAACCTTGCCGTCCCGCCCTCGGCGCGTCGAGGCGATCGAGATTTTCCCCGGCGACACCACGTGGACGCTGGTCAGCAGGCAGTTCCACGCGATGCTCGCAGCGGCACAGGGCGGGGATGCCGAAACGGTGCCGCCAGCGAGCAGCCGGTCATAATATTCGAGATTATAGGCCCAATTCTCGATTGCCCCTTCGACCTTCCGGGATTGCGGCCAGATCTTACCGTCGACACCGATCCGCTCGGGCAGCATCCGGTTCTTGAAGAGCTGTCCGTCGAGCCAGTACAGCAGGACGTTGCGGGCGAGGACGGGGTTTTTCGACAAGGCGACGACCAACTCGTTCCGCAAATCCGAGACACGGTCCGAAAACACCAGATCGGCAATATTGGGGATCAGATAGTCGCCCGACAGCAAGGCTTGCTGCGCGATCGCCACGTTCAAGGTTGCCAGCACGGTGTTGAACTGGTCTTCGAGGATTCTCGAATTGACGCTGAGTGCCGGGCTCGGGAGGCCCACGTCTGCGGCACCATAGACCGCGAAGCTCAGCTGCCGAAGGTCGCGCACATCGGTGTAGGGTACCATAGCCTCGAAGTCGGTCACCGCCTCGATCACATGGGCGGGATGGAGGAGACCGGCGAACTGGCTGGCCATGGCGCGCCGCGCGCCGCGCGCGTCGGACCAGCGCAGCATATCGCCGGCTCGCGCGCTGTAGCGCAGGCCCTTCGCGCGCAAGCTGTCCGGATTTCCAGCGGGATCGGCGAGCGAAGCGATGAGCTGCCAGGCGACCGGTGAGCTGGGATCGTCTGCGGGTGACCAGCTGATTCCATGGGCCGACCAGAGGAGCTTGAGCAACGGCGAGAATTGCTGCTTGTTATAGGTTTCGAGGCTCGACTTCAGCACGCCGCTGGTATCGGTATGGGTATCGGACGCCATCTGCAGGAAGAAATGGGGTGTGGTGTTCGCGCTGTCCGGCAGGGTCCAGACCGATTCCACCAGCTGGTTGCATTCGTTGAAATGGGTGGGTGTCGTCGCGATATTCGATTGCAGCGCTGTGATCGATCCATCCTCGGGAAAATTCTTCCGGATGAAGTCGCATTTGGCGCGCTGGCCGTTGAATGGCGATAGGCCGACTATGGCGCGCAAGATCGCCGACGAGCTTTGCTTGAGGTCGCTGAACTGGCGATCGACGAGGTCGAACCGGTACATGGCCTGCGCATGCATGTCGGCGGCTTCCTTGCGGGACGTCTCAATCGCCGTCAGGATCTTCGTCTGGCCCTCGAGCAGTTCGTCGAGTTTCTTGTCCATCAGGCCAAGCTGCGCCAGAATCTGCGCTTCGCCGACTGACGGCGCATTGCTCGGACTTGCGAAGGCGGCATTGAGCGAGCCGAGCGCCATCGCGGGATTGCCGGTGAGATAGGCCATGCCAAGACCTGCCGCGACGTTCAGAACCTTCATGCCATTCTGGAAGTCTTTGCGCTGGGTGAATTCCCAGCCGAGCGTATTGCCCAGGGTCTGGATGCCGTTCAGCACGTCCATCGTCGTCGAGACAGTCCCGACGACCTGCTGCTTCAGCGCGTTGGATTCGGCCTGCTCGACATAGAGTGCGACCGCCTTCTCGCGCTGCGCGGGCGGCATTTCAGCGAACATGGCCTTATAGGCCGGATGCGACGGATCGCGCAGGATGAGCAACTGGGCATCGGGGGCCATGCCCTGAAACTGTTGCGCCTGCAGAAAATTGACCCCGCCTTCGATCGACCGGGTGCGAACATCGAGTCCGTCGAGAAGCGCCTTATTGTCCTGCAGCAGGCCCATCTGCAACCGGGACAGGGCATAGTTGCGGTTGACGGCCGCCTCTACCGATGCACCTTGTCGCAGGATGGATGCGATGCCCGATGCGGTCTCGGCCTGCTGCCCTTCCTGCAAGGCGATCAGCCGGTCTTGCGACGCCAGAATCTTTCCCGTTGCATCGGCAAGCTGCTCGCCGTTCCGGCCCACCGTGACGGTCAGCAGGGCGATCGCGGCGTCCTGGTCCCGCAGATGATCCTCGGACACCGACTGCCCGGCGAGGATGGCGTCGAGATCGGCGACCGCGCGTTGCAGCAGCTTGTCGTGGTTTGCCTGTGCCTTTTCCACGTCGCGCTGAAAAGCCGCCTGGTCGCTGCGATGGAAGAGCAGGCTCTCGCGGATTTTCTCGATCCCGACGCTGTTCGTGAGCGGCGCGAGATCGGGGTTGTTCGACACCACCGCACGGATCATCTCCGGCGTGAGCTGTTCGGTCGGAATATCGTTGAAGCGGTCGACCGCGCGCGCCGCCAGGAGTAAGCCGAGCTCCTGCTGCTTCGCGACCGTCCAGTTGGCGATGTTGGCGGCGACCTTGAAGGGCACCGATGCCGCGTCGGACAGGCCGCTGACCGTATCGCCGACATTCTGTATGACCAGCGCCGCCGTGCGCGACGCGTCGGCGCGGGACCGGATGCGTTCGGCTTCCTGCAACTGTGCCTCAGCGGCAGCGACAGTGTTTCGTACCTGTTCGCGGACGACCGACTGGGCTTCGGCCTGCTGGGGGACAAGTGACAGGAGGGGCAGAGCAGCGATCGCGGCCCAGGGGCGCGAAGCCCGGGAGCGCTCGGGCCGTTGCGACGATGTCCGCATCGCGCTCAGCAGCGCCCGCCGGTCGTGCACGCGACGCGTACATAGAAGTTCACGGCGATATTGCGCGGGCGGGTTTCATCTCCCCCCGTCGCTTCACTTCTCTCGCTGCTATATTGTTCGCTGCGGAGGGCGTTGAAACGGTTATCGCCGGCGGCGCCGGCGCGATTGTGGTTGCCGGTGTGCCGTGGAATCTGGTGGTTATGGCGGTGCGAGGCGAGGGCATCGCCTTGTGCATTGCCGATGGTCCGTTCACCCGTTGGGTCGCCCGATTTGGCTGCGGCGCCGTGATTGACCATCCGCAGGAAGCGGCCCCGGGCATCGGGCAAAAACACATTCCCGTCGGCCGCGAGTTCGGGCGAGAGATAGGGTGCGATCGGTTTGGACGATATATTCTGGCCATCGAGCAGAGCCCAATCCGGACCGTAAAGAGTGGCAAATTCGGTGGGAGGCAGCAGGGATGTGCGAACCTCGCCAACTGCCGCGTCACCTCCGGCATAGGCCGGCTGCTGCGCGTGAAGCGCCGTGCCCGCCGCAAAATAGAAGAAGCCGCAAGCTGCAGTGAGAGTAGCGCGTCCGCGCGGGCTCTGTTTCATGGATAATCCCCCCAATAATCCGCCCCGAATTATTGCACGCATTTATGGCAGCTGCGTGGCTCACGGCAAGAGACGAGTTCTGCCAATCTGGCGTTTTTCGGGTATCATCCGGCTCAACGTGCGGCCCTGTGCCCGAGCGGACTCACGGCGTGGGCGGGATATTTATCGGCTTCGCATTTTCGACGGAATTGTGGTCGCTTCTTGATGTACGCAACCACAAGCGGGCAGTCCGCCACCGATTACCAGCTGCGGCGTGACTGGCTACCACGCGATCAGGGCGCGTCCGCAATCGCGTGCGTCGATTTCTGCGGCTGAAGCCGCCCGCGCGCATTCGCCCGAAGTGATTGTCTGTCCGCAAACCCGAAGGCGACCTTCGATGGGAACGACGAGCAGAGAAACCTGACCGGGAAGGGGAGACATATCGTCGCCGATAATCTGGGCGAGCGTGAAATGCTCGGCCTCGAGCAGGATACCGCTGCGCGATGGATCGACAGAGGTTTGACGCGACCGCGGATAAGGTGAAGGATCGGCGACATCGACCCCCTCGGACAGATGAAGTTCACGTGGGCGGCCGTAGTCATAAAGACGATACGTAACGTCGCTGTTCTGCTGGATCTCGATGAGTGAAATATCCGCCCCGATGGCGTGGATCGTGCCCGGCGGAATATGGAACAACATTCCGGGCTTGGGGACGTGCCATTCCATCAGCGTCTCTATCTCACCCGAAAGCGCGGCCTCGCGCAATCGCGCCTTCGAAAGCGCCATCCGCACGCCGATGCCGAGCCGCGCCCCGGGTTTGGCGTCGAGGATGTACCAGCATTCCTCTTTGCCTGCGGGGAGGCCGAGCGCAACCGCCTGCGCGTCCGACGGATGTACCTGAATCGAGAGCTTTTCCGACGTGAACAGATATTTGATCAGCAGCGGCAGCCGCTTGCCCGCGGGTCCTGGAAACCAGATTTCCCCGATCCGGCGGCCTCGCATCGCGTCAAAGGGTGCCGGCAAGCTTGTTCGACCCCAAGGTTTCTCGACTGCAAGAGGCGTCAATCTGGTCATGCGGTGTCAACGAACGGAAAGAGGCGCAGTTGCGACACCGATCGGAGAATTGCCTCGGCCGAACGACCGATGACGGATTCTCCCCTCTCGGGCGACCCGGAACGCGGTAGCCTGAAGTCGGCTCGAGAGTGATCTTCGGCGGACCTCGCAGGCAACTCCGTTCCGCTTCGCAAGTTTCCAACGCGAGAGGATATCGATATGCCCCTGAAGCTCGAAGGATCGTGCCGCTGCGGCGCGGTTCGCTTTTCCGCCGACAGTCACGCGCCGGTCCCGTTTATGCGCTGTTATTGTTCGATATGCAGGAAGACCGCCGGCGGGGGCGGATATGCGATCAATCTCCACGCCGACAAAAATACGCTGACGGTCGATGGCGAGACGGCGGTTTTTCATGCCGGCCTCAACGATGGGCGGGGCGGCTGCGAGCTTAGTTCGGCTGAACGACATTTCTGCGCCCTCTGTGCCAGCGCGCTGTGGGTGTTCAGCCCGGAATATCCCGATCTGTTCCATCCTTTCGCTTCGGCAATCGACAGCGATCTGCCCAAGGCTCCGTCGAGCGTGCACATGATGCTGGTGTCCAAGGCATCGTGGGTCGAGCCCCTGATCGGCCCGGACGACCAATGCTTCGAAGACTATCCGGACGATGCATTGGAGAAGTGGCACCGGGCACGAGGTCTTTGGATCGACTAGGCCCGGGTTGGAACAGCTGCGGTTTGAGGCGGCCGAGCAAGCCGGTGCGATCGGTCGAGTGCTTCAGACGCGGGGGGCACGTCGGCCGCTTTGGTGTTTTCCCTCTCTTTCAGCCGGGGTAGGGGGATCGTTTCAGCAGCCGGGCGAGATGGGCGGCGTTGCTTGCAACCATGCTCGCGGTATTGCTGACCATCCGTGGGCGGTGTTCGAGGTCCTTGAAGTCGAGCGAATCCATCGCCTCTCCGACCCAATAGCAGCCGGCTACCGCGGGAATGGTCCAGCCGGTGTTGTTGAGCGCCTGGAAAAGCTCCGCGCACACGTGGTGCGCGCCATCTTCATTGCCGACGATCGCGGCAACCGCCACTTTGGAATAGCTTGGCATGCGGCCCGCCTCGTCGATCTCGTCGAGGAACGCGTCCATGCGTTCGAGGACCAGCTTCGCAACGCTCGAGGGTTGGCCCATCCAGATCGGCGTCCCGAAGATGAGAATATCCGAGGCGAGGATCTGCTCGCGAATTTTCGGCCACGCATCGCCGTCGCCCTCGTCGGAGGAGACACCCCATTTGACGTCATGCGTGGCGATGCGGATCGGCTTTCCGACGACGACATCCTGCTTCGCGAAATGCTCGGCGAGCACCGCAATCATGGCATCGGTCGAGCTTTTGCGGCCTTTCGCCGACAAAGAGCAATTGATGGCGGTGGCATTGAGCGGATCGGCCATGATATCTCCTCGGGCCCCCGAGGCGAAATGATCGGGGCGGCTGCGAGGTTCCGGCCTGTCGTGCCGGCGGGTCGAAAAGAATTGGTGCAGCGAGCCGACGGTTCGCTAGCGTCCGGTCACGTCCAGCATCGGAGGTGCTCGCCGCCGTTTCGTCGGCTCGGACATTGTTTGCGGAAAAGAGCCGGTTATCCGCTCGGGCTGACCGGGGAAGCACTGCCCATGGGTTCGCCGAGCCGCACCAGTCGCTCGGGATACCACTGGGGGTTGAAAGCGATAACGTCCTTCTCGAACAGCATCACGATCGTGGAACCAAGGAGGAAGCGTCCCATCTCCTCGCCCTTGCGAAGGGTGACTTCACGGCTGACGTAGGACCATTCGGATATCTTGCCTGATCGCTTCGCATTCACCACGCCATGCCACACCGTCGCGATGCTGCCGACGATGGTCGCACCCACGAGGATCATCGCGAAACGGCCGTGGGAGGGAGACTCGAACAGGCATATGACGCGTTCGTTGCGCGCGAAGAGACCTGGCACTCCGCGCGCCGTGGTCGGGTTGACCGAAAACAATGACCCGGGGACGTAAATCATGCGTGAGAGCTCGCCGTCGCAGGGCATGTGCAGCCGGTGATAATCCTTCGGCGAGAGATAGAGATTGGCGAAACTGCCGTCGCGAAAGGTCGCGGCGAGCGCGGTGTCGCCGCCCAACAGGTCGGTGGTGGTGAAGCGGTGGCCCTTGGCCTGGACGATGTGATGATCGTCGATCGCGCCGAACTGGCTGATGGCGCCATCGACCGGGCAGATGAAATCGGCGTCGGCGAGCGGACGGGCGCCGGCCTTCAGCGGGCGCGTGAAGAAGTCGTTGAAGCTTGCATAGCTGCGAAGGTCCGGGTTTTCGGCCTCGCTCATGTCGACGCCATATCTGGCGGCGAACCACCGGATCAGCCCGGGAGCGTGGCGGCCGGACGAGGCGGCGATACGGCCGGCGAATTCGGTGAGGCGCCGCTTCGGCATCGCGTGCTGGGCAAGGATTTTCAGGCGCTCGAACATATCTCATCCGTTGGTCGATCATGCGAAGACCCGGTGGGCCGCATCGAAAAAGGACGTAGCGCCCGGCGCTTCGTTCCCGCGGTGATGCCTGATCGCGATGGCGTACGGCAAGAGTTGAGCGATACAGGATGCCAGAAAGCTTTGGGATTTGGCGTCTGGCGCGCGCTCAGCTCCGCCGACGCTCTTTCGGCGAACCTGTCGCGCGCACGAACCGGTAACTCTTCTGCTCGAACTTCAATGTGCGAAAGAAGTTGTGGGCGTTGTCGATCATGATGTCGCTCATAACCTCGATCGTGGCACATCCGGCCTTGGCGAGCGCCGTCTCGGCGGCGGCAAGGAGCGCCGTTCCGACACCGCGGCGGCGGTGGTCGCCGTCGACGAGCAGCAGGGTGACGCGGCCGACAAGGCCGTGCTGCAGGGTCGGAACGACGGCCCAGGCGCAGCATCCGACCGGCACGCCGGCTTCGGCGACGAGAAGTCCGGCCCTCGCATTGCCGATCGCATCGACGTTCGCGTCGAGCGAGATGCGCCTGGGCGGATCGGCAAGCTGCGCGAGCAGCCGTCCGAGTGCCTTTTTGTCCTTGGCCATCGCTGGCCGCACCCTGAGTTCGGGCGCGGGCGAAGCGTCGGGTTCGACGATCCTCAGGACAGGCTTGGCCCTTGGCGGCGGCGGGGGATCCTGCCGCCTTCGCGCCGGCGGCGGCGCGGCGGTCTTGGCGCGGCGGCGGATCGGGGCCGGCTCCTCGGCGGGTTCATTGCGCGGCCTTCTGGGAGCTTTGGCTTGGGGCTCGCGCTCGGCCGAGAGCTTCCAGCTGTTCGCCGCGCCGCCGCGCAGAAATTGCGCGACGTCGGCCGCGCTCGCCGTGAGGCCTTGCTTGCCGATCCCGAGGAGCGGCTTGCCCGCCGCATCGGTGAGGCCGAACTTCCCGAAGTCGCCGACGCCGGGCGTGCGCTTGCGCGAGTGGACGAGTTTCATGCCCCGATGTTCGGCCATGGCGCGAAGCTCGTCGGCTGTCGGTTCGGATGCCATCGATCAGGGCCGGAAAGGGAGGGCGGTGCGGGCTGGCGGGGCGGGTGGGGGTGGTGGGTTCGCTCGGGTCCGCCGCGCCTGCCCCGCGGCGCGCGGCGGGGAACCCGGGCGGGTGCGGCGCGCTCTGACTGCATGCGCGCGCGCCGCTTCACCCGTTCGACCATGATCGAACATGCCGCCTATGACGAGGCGGCGTCGGTGCTTTGCATCAGTTTCAGGGAAAGCGGCAAATATCTCTATCATGGCGTCCCGCGCGGCATCTACGAGGGGCTGTGCGGCGCGGAGTCGCTCGGCGCCTTCTTCAATGCGCATATCAAGGATCGTTTCCGGTGCGAGCGCGATCCGGCGCGCAAGCGGTTCGGTCCCGGCGCCCGATCGCCGGAAGGCGAATAGCGGCTCGGCGGGCGCGCCCGTCATGCGCGCTTGCGCGCGGCGCTCTTGACGGGCGCTTTCTTCGCCGGTGCCTTTTTGGCGGGTGTCTTCTTGGCGGCGGATTTCGCCTTGCCGCCGCCGTCGCCGATCGACTTCTTGAGCGCGGCCATCAGGTCGACGACATTCGATCCGCTCGGCGCCTTGTCCTCCTTCCCGTCGTCGAGATTGAGGGTCTTGCCCTTCTTCTTGCGTTCGATGAGTTCCTTCAGCGCCTCGACATAGCGATCGTGAAAGTCGCTCGCGTCGAACTTTCCGGTCTTCTTGTCGATCAGCGTCGTCGCGAGATCGAGCAGGTCGTCATCGGGCTCGCTGTCGGCGATATCGCGGAAATAGCTCGCCGCCTTGTTGACCTCGTCGGCGTAGCGCAGCGTCTCCATGACGAGGCCGCGGCCGCACGCCTTGATGCTCACGACATATTCACGGCCGCGCATCGCGAGCTGGCCAAGGCCAACCTTGCCGGTGCGGCGGAGCGCCTCGCGCAGCACGATGAAGGCTTCCTCGGCGAGTTCGTCGGCGGGGACGACATAATAGGGCTTCTCGAAATAAATCTCGTCGATGTCCTCGGCCTCGACGAACTGCGTGAGTTCGAGCGTCTTCTTGCTCTCGAGCTTGACCCCTTCGATCTCCTCGTCGTCGAGCAGGACATATTGGTCTTTCGCATATTGGAAGCCCTTGACGATCTCGTCGACATCGACCGGGCCGACGCCAGGTACGACCTTCTCATATTTGATCCGCTTGCCCGTCGGCTCGTGGATCTGGTTGAAAGCGATCGTCGCTCCGCTCTTCGTCGCCGAATAGATCTCCACCGGGATCGAGACGAGCGCCAGGCGAATCTGGCCTTTCCAATATGGGCGCGCAGCCATTGTTCATCACTCCTTTGCCTAGACTCTTCAATGCGTGCGGCCGCCGAGCGTTCCGCGCCGGCATTCGCGGCGGCGCGAGGAACGGCGACGACCGGATCGAAGCGGCGGGCCTCGAGATGGCCGGGAGCAAAGCGTTCGGTTCGGCTGCTTTCGCCATCGGCGACCCGGCGTTCCGATTGCCGTCAGGCGCTCCAGCGCGCGGGCGAGAGCGGGATGTCGATCGGCGGATGCACCCGCTGCCACTTCGTCGCTGCGAGCACTTCGTTGCTCTCCTTCGCCTCGCGCCCCGGCGCAAGCGACCAGGTGATATGATAATGGCTGCCGTCGCCCCGATCCGTCGTTCCGCCGATGCGGACGATAAGCGCCTGCACGCCAGTGCCATCGTCGACTTCCCCGACGATCACGCCCGAGCGAGCATGGGGAAGCGGCGTGTCGGCGTCCGTCCCGAAGCGCAGCGTTACATGATCGGCGACCACCTCGGTGTAGCGCGGCGCGAACCGGCCGAGCAGCCGGTCGCGCTCGGCGGGCGGAAGCTTCCAGCCGGTGATCGTGCGCGTCATGACGCCTTGCGCGCGCGCTTGCCGGAACCTCCGAGCTCGACCCAGGCGGGCGCATGGTCGCTCGTCTTCTCGAGCGCACGCGGGCGGGTGTCGACGCCGGCCGCCGCGAGCCGCTTCGCCGCGGGCTTGTTGAGAAGCAGATGGTCGATGCGGATGCCGGCGTTGCGCTCGAACGAGCGCCGCCAATAGGCCCAAAAGCTGTAAATGCGCTCATCGGGATGCAGGTGACGGATCGCGTCGGTCCAGCCCTGGTCGAGGATGCGTTGGTAGGCGGCCTTTGCCTCCGGCGCGAAGAGCGCGTCCTTCCTCCAATTCTCGGGCTTGTAGACATCGAGGTCGGTGGGAATGACGTTGAAGTCGCCGCAGACGACCACGGGTGCGTCGAGGCCGAAGAGCGTCTCCAGATGCGCGTCGAGGCGCGCCATCCACTGGAGCTTGTAGTCGAACTTCGGCCCCGGCCAGGGATTGCCGTTCGGAAGATAAAGGCCGGCGACGAGAATGCCGCCGACCGCGGCCTCGATATAGCGGCTCTGTTCGTCGGTCGGATCGCCTGGGAGACCGCGCCGCGTCTCGTGGATCTCGCCGACGCGGCTCAGCATCGCGACGCCGTTCCAGCGGCTCTGGCCGTGCCAGATCACGTCATAACCCGCATCGCGGATCGCCTTCTCGGGGAAATTCTCCTGCGGCGCCTTCAATTCCTGCAGACAGACGATGTCGGGCTCGGCAAGCTTGAGCCAATCGAGCAGGATGGCAAGCCGCCCGCCGATGCCGTTCACATTATAGGTCGCGATCTTCACAGGTCGGGCAGCATCTGGTCGGCGCGGCCCCAGCCTTGCAGCGCCTTGAGGCCGGCACGCTTCAGCAGCGCCTTCGCATCGGTGATGCGAAAATGCGACGGCTTGTCGATCGTCTCCATCTCCTTCCAGCTGATGGGGGCCGCGACGGGCGCGCCATCGCGCGCGCGCGCCGAATAGGGCATCACCGCGGTCGCACCGCGCTGGTTGCGGAGGTAATCGACGAAGATCCGCCCCGTGCGCTGTGCTTTGGGGAGGGCGGCTGTGAAGCGGTCGGGATCCATCTGCGCGACGGCGCGCGCGAGCCGGTGCGCGAAATCCTTGACCTCGGGCCATTCGGCGCGCGGCACGAGCGGGGCGATCACATGCACGCCCTTGCCGCCGGTGAGCATCGGGAAGGTCTCGAGGCCCATTTGCTTGAGGATATCGCGGAACTGGAAGGCGGCGCTGCGCACCGCCTCGAAGTCCAGACCGACATCGGGATCGAGATCGAAGACCAGCCGGTCGGCCTTCTCGACATCCTCGATGCGCGCGCCCCAGCCATGGAACTCGATCGTGCCCATCTGGACGCAGGTCATCAGCCCCTCGGGCGTGTCCATGTAGAGATAGGGCTGGTCGTCGCCATCCTTCTCCAGAATCGCGACCTGCTTCACCGCGTCGCCGAAGCTTCCGGCATCATGTTTCTGGAAGAAGCATTTCTTGGCGCGCCCCTGCGGGCAGCGCACGAGGCTGATCGGCCGCGAACCCGCCCACGGCAGCATGATCGGCGCGACCGCGGCATAATAGGCCGCAAGCTCGCCCTTGGTGAGCCCCGCCTCGGGATAGATGACGCGGTCCGGATTGCTGATCGGAACGGGCGACGCGCTCGTCGCCTCGGCGACGGGGTCTTCGCTCTCGAGGACGACCGCCTCGGGCTTCTTGTCCTCGCGAAGCCCGAGATAGCTCGGATGGCGGAGCGTGCCCTCGTTGGTCATCTCGGTATAGGCGATCTGGGCGACGAGCCTGGGCTCGATCCAGTGCGCGCCGCGCGTCTCGGCGCG
Organism: Sphingopyxis selenitireducens; assembly: GCF_051550705.1. Taxonomy (NCBI): domain Bacteria; kingdom Pseudomonadati; phylum Pseudomonadota; class Alphaproteobacteria; order Sphingomonadales; family Sphingopyxidaceae; genus Sphingopyxis; species Sphingopyxis selenitireducens. Next base: position 386,521 of record NZ_JBPULG010000005.1, on the reverse strand, counting down.
GGGGGCCTTCACGGCCGGCTCCTTTCGCTCGAGCGGTTTCATCAGCGCCTGAAGGCGGAACAGCTCCTCGGTATCGAAACCCGTCCCGACCTTGCCGGCATAGCGCAGCTCGCCTTTCTCATGCACGCCGAGCATCAAAGAGCGAAATGAGCGCGATTTATCCGAGGGCGTCCAGCCGATGATCACGAATTCCTGCCGCTTGATGCATTTGGCCTTGAGCCAGCTGCCAGCACGCGCGCCGACATAGCGCGCATCGGCCTTCTTGGAGATCACGCCTTCGAGACCCGCAGCGCAAAAGCTCTGCAGAAGCTTCTCGCCGCTGCCCGCGATATGGTCCGAGTAGCGGATATGCTTCGCGGCCTTGGGGAGGATTTTGGCGAGCCGCGCCTTGCGGTCGAGGAGCGGGAGGCCCGTCAGATCCTCACCGTCGAGCTCGAGCAGGTCGAACGCGAAATAGTCGATGCTGTCCGGCGCGGACTTGAGGGCATTTTGGAGGGACTGGAAGCTCGAGCGGCCGTCGGCGTCGAGGACGACCGCTTCGCCGTCGATCAGCGCGGTCCCGACTTTGAGTTTTGCCGCTTCGGCGAGCAGCGGCGCGAAGCGCTCGGACCAGTCGAGGCCCGAGCGCGTATAGGCGCGGGCCTCGCCGCCGCCGACCGCGATCGGCAACCGGTAACCGTCATATTTCATCTCATGGACCCAGCCGCTCCCTGCAGGGACGCTGTCGACGAGGCTTGCGAGCTGGACCGGACGGAAGGGCGGGGGAGCGGCTGCCTTTCGTACGCCGCGCGGCGAGGGGGCATGAATTGCCGGGCTCGGTTTTGGGGTCCGTCTGGCCATGGACTCAAGACCATCCGGCCGCGCAATCGTTCCCGCCCGCGGCGGCAACTTGCCCGCGCCGCGATGCGTTCCCATTTTGAACGGGCGGCGACCGACCGGTGTCCGCGATGAGACATGGAGTCCGATGATGGCTAATGGCTGGGCGCGCGATGGCGCGGTTCAGGAGCAGATCGACGACACGGTGAACGACGCCGTGAAGGAAGCGCGCCTGCGCCTGCTGTCCGGCACCGGCGCGGACTATTGCGACGATTGTGGCGAGCGGATCCCGGAGGCGCGGCGAAAGGCTCTGCCTGCGAGCCGCACCTGCGTCGGATGCCAGACGATCCGCGATGCCGGACGGCGGCAGGCGGGGTTCAATCGCCGAGGGAGCAAGGACAGTCAGCTGCGCTGACCAGCGCGTATGCGGGCTGGAGGCAGGCGCCTCATTGGCGTGCCCGGGCCGCAGCGCGGACCTCCTGCGACCGGTCGAGCGCGATAACAAGGATGTCGTCGCCGTCGACGATGACCCCGACATTGTCCATGCCGACGAGCGAGACGCGCTTGCCGGGCGCGCGGACGAGGCAGTTGTGGCTGTCGTGCGCGAAGAGATCGTCGCTGCAGGCGTTGCCGGCATCGTCGGCGCCCGCGAGTGCGTGCACCGCCTGCCAACTTCCGAGGTCCGACCAGCCCATCGACACGGGGACGACCGCGACGCGCGCGTCCTTCTCCATCACCGCATAATCGATCGAATCCGATGGCGCCCGTTCGAAGGGCTCGCGCGCCGCGTGGAGGGCGTCGCCGTCGTGCAGCGCATTGGCGACCGCGGCTTCCGCAGCGCGATAAATGGCGGAGCAGTGCGCGAGCATCGCCTCGCGCATGCGGCCCGCCCGAAAAAGGAAAATGCCGGCGTTCCAGCTGTAGCCGCCCACGCGGAGCATTTCTTCGGCGGCGGCGAGCGGCGGCTTTTCGACGAAGCGGTCGACGGCAAATCCCGTGCTGGCGAGGGGCGCGCCGCTGGCGATATAGCCGAAGCCCGTGTCGGGCCCGTCGGGCTCGATACCGAAGGTGACGAGCCAGTCGCTACGCGCCAGATCGGCCGCTTTCGCGATCGCGTCGCGAAAGGCCTGGACATCGGATATTACATGGTCGCTTGGCATGACGAGCAGCAGCGCGTCATCCGCCGACGAAGCGACCGCGAGCGCGATGGCCGCGGCGGTATTGCGGGCCGTCGGCTCGACGATCAGCCGAAGGTCGCGCCCGCCGGCCTGTTCGCGCACCATGGCGACATGCTCGGCGCCGCACACGATAAGCGGATCCGAAAAGCCGCGTCCGCTTGCCCGGTCGAGCGTCCGGGCGAACAGGCTCTCCTCGCCGATGATGTCGAGAAACTGTTTTGCCCGCGCGCCGCGCGAGGCGGGCCAGAGGCGCGTACCGGCACCGCCGCAAAGGATGACGGGTTGGATCGTCTCGGACATAGGATCAACTTTCTCGCGGCGTGGCGGGAGCGCGTGGGGCACCACCCGATCGTGATGAAGGGCGCGTAGAAACCGAAATGGTTCGGGCCAGCGCCACCGCCGTTTCGAAGCCGCTGGCCGCGCGCATTCGGACATCGGCGCTCATGAGGGGCCACCTGCTCTTCGGTTGGCGGAAGCATGCGGTGTCGCGGCGATCCGCTGCGCCGGTCCGCCTTGTGAAATTCGAGACGGGGTTAGCCATGTCCGAACGAACGCTGCGGGAAGAGGCGAGTTGCGGCGCTTTGCCGCAAAAGCTCGGAAATCGGGGCTCGATTGATGCAGGTTATACCGATTGTGTCTTGAGTCGGCCAGGTGGCAGCCGCTCCCGTCAGTCGTCGCCGCAGCCCGATCGAGGATCTGGTGATGACCGGTGCGTCGCTGCAGCGGGCTTTCTGATGGATCGGCGAAGACAGGGCGTGCTTCCGCCGGATGCAGCCGGGCGGCACGCCGAGCGTTGCAAAGGCATGAACCTGAGCGACAAATTTCTGATGCTGGCCGGGCAGGAGCTTCAGTTCGTCTCCGACCTCATCATCCGCATCGATCAAGGGCTTATCGATCCTGTCGGCCTCGATCGGGAAGCCGCAGTCTTGTTGCTGCGCGAAGTGGCGGATGAGCGGCGGCGCCTCGTCGACCGACTGAAATCCGATGACGATGATAGCGGGGCTGCCTGGACGGGAGCACCGGTCTAGGAGCTTGATCCGGCCGCTGCCAGACTCGCGAGGCTCTTATCGCTTTGCATTTCGCCGCCGTGTTTCCCAACCCTTTTTCGCCGCCGCGGATCGCTTCGCGCTGCTCTGGCTCGTGCTGCTGTCCCGGCCGCCCTTTCGCGACGATTCATGGGTATCGGGTTTGCCGCGACCGGAGCCCGATTTGTCGCCGCCGCCCGACTCCTTGTTCACCGTCGCCCACGCGCGGCTTTCGGCTTCCTTCTTGCCGACGCCGCGCTTCTCATATCCTTCCTCGATATGCTCGGCTTTGCGCTTCTGCTTGTCGGTGTAGCTCGATTTGTCGCCGCGGGGCATGACAGCTCTCCATATCCGGCCCCCGTCTTGCTCAACCAACAGGCACCGGTCGGGTTCCGTCAGGCCGCGGGGGGCGGCATCCAGGATTCGCGGAGGCAAATGTCGCCGCTTTTGTCGGGAGGTTGCGAACGGCCTTGGCAGGGGGCGAGCCGGCAAATGGCGTCTCCGCTATCGCTATGCGGGCGCGATCAGGGGCCGATGTCCGCGCCCGAAGGGCGAAGCCTGTGGCCCTCGCTCGCGGGGAATCCGAGCGCTGCGGACACGCGGTCGTTCCAGCCATAGGGGTCTGCCCGGACGACGGGTTCGCCTGCCTCGTCGAACAATATGGTCTGATAGGTGAGGCGGACCGGAATTTCGCGCGGCAGCGGGACGAAGCTTTCCTTGCCGGTGGCCCGGGCCTTCTCCCATTCGGCCTCGATGCCTTCGTCCTTCGCCAGCATCGCGGCGAAGCCGAGTGCGTCCTCGACTCGGACGCAGCCATGGCTGCGCTGGCGTTGGACCTCGCTGAAGAGCTGCTTGGCGGGGGTGTCGTGCAGATAGATCTGGTGCTCGTTGCGCATATCGAACTTGACCAGTCCCAGCGAATTTTTCGGTCCGGGCTGCTGGACGATCCACCCATCCTTCCAGGCCATATTGTTGCGGCGCAGATAGGCTCCACCTTTGCCCGCGATTTCCTTGCTCTGGATCGAGCGCGGCACGGTCCAGGTGGGGTTGGCGACGAGCCGGTAAATCGGCGATCCCAGCTGCGGCGTCTCGGTTTCGGGCTTGCCGACGACCACCTTGCGGGTGTCGGCGAGCTTGCCGTCTCGCCAATAGGCGAGCCGGGCGGAGGCGAGATTGACGTCGATGCGCGTCGCCGGCGGATTGCGGTCGAGCCAGCGCATGCGCTCCATGGCGACCGCGATGGCGCGCGCGCGGTCGGCGTCCGAGAGGTTGAGGATTGCGAGCGCTTCGGTTCCGATCACGCCATCGGGCTTGATGCCATAATCGGCCTGCATGCGCTGCACCGCTTTCACCATCGCCGGCCCGTAGGTGTCGCCTTGCGCGGAGCCACCGCCCAGATAATCGGAGGCGACAAGCTGGCGCGCGATGGCCGGGATGCGCGGGTCGCGCGCCCCCGGTTCGAGCGGTTTTGCGGCATCGGGGATGATCGCGGCGGGCGTGTCGCCCTCCTTGCGCAGCGCCAGATAGGCTTTGGAGAGCGCGCGATAATTGTCGTCTTGCGGGGCGAGCCCCGAAAGCCAGTCGTCGACCTTGCCCTTGGCGAGAGCCTCGGCGAGGCCTGCCTTCAGTCTCGGGTCAGGCCGCGGCACGCTGTAGATGGTGTTGAGCTTCGCCGGATCGGTCGCGCCGCGCGCGAGCGCCGCGGCGTAGCGAAGGGCAGAATTCGTGAGCGCGGCCTCGCCATCGGCGCTGCCGGGCTTGCCCTCGACGGTAAAGCGCATGCGGTCGAGGCCGTGCGCGGCCCGGCGGTCGATTGCTTCGCGGAGCTGTTCGACCGCTTTGTCAGACCAGCGTGCATCTTCGGCGGCGGCGCTGGATTGAGCTGAATTTGTGGAGGTATCGCATCCGGAAAGCGTGAAGGACAGGACGAGAAACGAACAAGCAAACACACCGTAACGCACGCAAATCTCCTCGAAAACTGGAGATGTAACGCGCCGGTCGGTGAGGCGTTCCTCTGGCGCACGGCGCGCCCTATCCGACGGTCAGGCGCGCGCCGCGTAGATGAGGCGTCCCGTCCCGAGATGCGCGAAGGTCTCATCGAGACAATTCTCGCCGACGGCAAAACATCCCTGACTGCGCCCGAGCTTTCCATGCGCCGCGATCATATCGTCATTGGCATACCAGGCGCCGTGAATGACGATCGCGCGCTCCATCGCATTGTCGTTCGTGGTATCGAGTCCGGTGAGGCGCTGCGACCGGCCATGCTTTCCGACATAATAGTCGCCGGTCAGAAAGGCCCCCTCGCTCGACGCATTGGATCCCGACATGTTCGAGAAACTGTGCAGGAATCCCGTGTGGCCTGGATCGGAACCGCTGCCATGGGCTACGAGCTGCCGCGACACGCGGCCGCTCGCGACGTCGAGGAAGTGAAACCGGGCCTCCGAAGAGGGGGCCGAGAAATCGACGATGGCGATGCGGTCGCGGTGCCGGATCGTCCCGGCATGCTCGTCGAGCGCTGCAAGCGCCCTCCGCAGAAGCTGCGGGTCGAGTGTGGTGTCCGCCGGGCTGATCGGTCTCGCGGGCGCGGCGGGAGGCAAGGGAGCGGCGGCGAGACGCGGCGACGATTCGAGACGGCCCACCGTCGATCCCGCAAGCGCGCCCATAAGGGCAGCAGCGCCGGACACCAACAGTGTCCGCCTGCCAAGTTCGAGCGGCGGCGTTGTCATTGCCGCAATATAGGCCAAGGTCCGCGACATTTAAGATGCCGCTATCGGCGGCGGTCATCAACGCGCCGCATCGTGCGCCTAGTCGGGCGAGCCGTTGTCGCCAATGGCCGCCGAGCGGGTAAAAGTCGGGGCGGCGTCTAGCCGTTTACGATCGTGCCGCCGTTCGGGTGAAGGACCTGGCCCGACATGTAGCTGCTGTCGTCGCAAGCGAGAAAGAGGAAGCTCGGTGCCACCTCGTTCGGCTCGCCGGGCCGCTTCATCGGCGTGGTCTCGCCGAAGCTCGCAACCTTGTCGGCAGGCGCTCCGCCGCGCGGGTTGAGCGGGGTCCAGATCGGGCCGGGGGCGACTGCATTCACCCTGATGCCCTTTTCAATTAGATTTTCGCTGAGCGAACGCGTGAAAGCGGTAATCGCGCCCTTGGTTGCGCTATAGTCGAGCAGGCCGCCGCTACCCTGATACATCGTCACGCTCGTGCAATTGATGATCGCAGCACCCTTTTTAAGGTGCGGGAGCGCGGCCTGCACCAGATAGAACATGCCGAAGATGTTGGTGGCGAACGTCCGATGAAGCTGGTCGGGGGTGATGTCGCGAATATCGTCTGCCGGATGCTGCTCCCCGGCATTGTTGACCAGCACATCGATGCGCTTCAGCTTGCTCATCACCTTGTCGACGATTGCCTTTCCGGCATTGGTCTTGCCGATATCGGCCTTGACGAGGATCGCGGTGCGCCCTTCGGCGCCCACTATCGCCGCCGTTTCCTCGGCATCGGCCTTGTTGCTCTTGTAGACGATCGCGACGTCCGCGCCCTCGCGCGCGAACAGCGCGGACACCGCGCGGCCGATGCCGCTGTCGCCGCCGGTCACGATCGCCACCTTGTCCTTGAGGCGCCCGGAGCCGGCATAGCGCGGCTCCCATTTCGGCGCACGGTCGAGGTCCGCCTCACGATCTTTCGGCGGGGTGGGGATCGTCTTCGTGTCGCCGACATCTTTCCGGAGTTTCTTGGCCGCAGTCTGCTTTCCGCGCTTTTCAGCCGCGGTTTCTCCGACTTTTCCGGCCGCTGATTTGCGCGACATCGCCAACTCCTGTTCTTCCGTCTGTCACCGACAAACCGGCTGGACCTCCACTTGGTTGCAGGCGGCAAGTGCGATCCCTTGACCCGCGCCGCGAATTGAGCAGGGAGCGGGCGCGCATGCCAAGGCGCAAATGGCCACGCTGCCAGCGAGCTGGCGCAGAGTGTTCAATCCCATGGGGGTGGAAAAGCGCGGTCGCCTATCTACCTATGCACCATCGCAATCCTTGCCGCCCGCGGAGCCGGTTTCGGGCCGCTGGCCGGCGCCGAAGCTGAGAGAAGAAACCTGTCCAAGATCGTCAACGGCGCCAGCCTGCAGCCTCGCTCCGGCGGCGCCCCCAAAAACATCGTGCTGCTGCTCCACGGCTTCGGCTCGAGCGGCACCGACATGATCTCGCTGGCGCCGCAATGGCAGGAGGCCCTGCCGGACACGCTGTTTCTCGCGCCGCACGCGCCGCAGCGATGTTCGATGATGGGCGCGGGATACCAATGGTGGGGGCTTTCGGGCTTCGCGCCGTCGGCGCTGGCCGCGGGTGCGGCATCCGCAGCGCCTGCAATCGACGCGTTCATCGATCGGAAGCTCGCGCAATATGGGCTCAGCGAGTCCGATCTTGCGCTGGTGGGATTCAGCCAAGGCACGATGATGGCGCTTCAGGTGGGTCTTCGCCGCCCACGCGCCGTTGCGGCGATCGTCGGCTATTCGGGCATGCTCGCAGGCGCGGCAGACCTTGCGCATCATGTCCCATCGAAACCGCCGGTGCTGCTGGTGCATGGCACGGACGACCCCGTCGTTCCGATCACGGCGCTGCACATGTCGGAGAACCAGTTGAAGCGGCTCGGCGTCGAGGTCGAGACCCATATCTCCTACGGCGTCGCGCACAGCGTCGATCCGGTTGGCCTGCGGACCGGCCGTGACTTTGTGGCCGGGGCCTTTGCGAGAAAATCCGGCTGAACCGGCAGACCTCTCAAGGGGCCTTCGCCGCGAGGGCGGCGACGAGCGAAGCGGGGCCTGCCGGGAAGGGAAAGGCCGGGGCTGGCTCCGCGGCTCGGAGCGGCGGGAACTGCGGGGGGCAGCGGGCGTTGGCTTGATGGTCAACCATCGGGACAGGCATCATGAACAGGCTTCGGCGGCTCGAGACATTTGCGCGCACCGGCTGGTTCGCGCGCGGCGTCGTCTATTGCCTGCTTGCCTGGATCGCGATCAGCGGCTCGTCCGCCGACGACCCCAGCCCGCAAGCCGTGTTTCGCTCGGTCCGCGACATGCCCGCTGGGCCTATCCTGCTCGCCCTTCTCGCGATGGGGCTCGCGCTCTACGGCGGCTACCGCCTCTACGGGGCGGCGCTCGATAGCGAGAACAAGGGGGCGGCCGCCAAGGGAATCGCCATACGCATTGGTTATGCCGCCAGCGGCATCGCGCATTTCATCCTCGCCTGGGCGGCGCTTCGCCTCGCCTCGGGCGGCGGGGCCGAGGAAGGCCGCGAGAAAGAGGCGGCGGCCATGTTGCTCGACTTGCCGCTCGGCGGCCTGTTGCTCGGGCTGGTCGGCGCCGCCTTCCTCGCGGCAGCCGCGCAGCAAGCTATCAAGGCCTGGACCACCGAATTCGCGAAGGACCTCGATGCCGCAGCACCCGCCTGGGCGGTACCCGTGGGCCGCGTCGGACTTGCTGCGCGCGCGGTGGTGTTCGCGGTGATCGGCGTCTCGCTCGTGCGCGGCGGCTGGTTCGGCGCAGCGGGCGAGGTCAGGGGACTCGGCGACGCGCTGTCGGCGCTCACCGACAATCCGCCGCTCTATCTGCTCGTCGCCGCGGGTCTTTTCCTGTTCGGGGTCCACAGCTTCGTCGAGGCCCGCTGGCGGCGGCTACGCGACGAGGACATGATCGCACGGATCATGGCGGCGAGACGCTGATGATTTTCACCTGGCTGGCTGGCGGAACCCTGTGGGCCGCGCCGCGTTATCTCGGCAGTCAACAACAGGGAGAGTCTCGATGAAAAAGCTGTTCGTAACCCTTGCTGCCACCTCGGCCCTAGCGCTCGGCGCCTGCCAGAGCCCCGCCGCCGACAAGGTCGAAGACCAGGCCGAAGCAAAGGCCGACGCGATCGACGATCAGGCCGACGCGATGCCCGAGGGTCCCGCGAAGGAAGCGATGGAGCAGAAGGCCGACGTCGTCGAAGAGCAAGGCGAAGAAAAAGCCAATGCGATGGACGACAATGGCGAGATCGCTCCCTCCGAATCCGGCGTCGGCGACACGCAGAAGAAATAAGACTGCCTTCCCTAAGGGCAGGGTGAAGGGCGCCGGTCACGGCGCCCTTTATCGTTTCGGGAGGCGGGCTTCCGTCTGGCATAGCCATTGGCGGGTGAAAGCCCGCCGGCGGCGACGGATCAGAATATCCCGAGAAACTTCTTGCGCTGCTTCTTCTCGCCTTCGCGCGACTGCTTGCCATCCTCGGACTTGGCGGTCGTGCCCTTGCCGACGTCGTCGCGCGGCTTGCCCTTGCTCGTGCGCTGCGCCGCCGCGGTCGCACCGGCGAGAACGGGGCCGCACTGCGCCGCCTTCGCATCGCCCGGGTCGATGAACGGAAGGATCGCAGCCACCGGGCTGGCGAGAACGCCGAGACCGAGCCCGGCGCCGGCGCGTCCGGCGAGCTCGTCGCTGACGGGATCGATCTTCGGCGCCGCGAAATAGCCGCCGACGCCGACGGGAGACTGGCCCGAGAAGAGGCTGAAGGTCTTGCCGTCGGCACGCACCGCCATATCGAGCGCTTCGCTGCGGAACGAGAAGCCGCCGCGGCCGAGCATAACATTCTTCTTCGTATCGATCAGGATCGGATCGGCAGCGGCGATGCCGCCGCGCACGGTGAAGGCGATCAGCCCGCAATTGATCTCCACGGGCTTCTTGAGCTTATCCTGGAACATCTTCTGCACGAACGTGCCAAGGTCGAGTTCGGCGAGCTGGATGTTGCGCGTCCAGAATGTACCCTGCGGCATCACGAAGGCGATCCTCCCGTTCGAGGTCGCAAGCGACTCGCGTATGCTGTCGCCGAAGCCGACCATCCTGATACGGCCGCTCACCGTTCCCGTCGTGCCCGACTCTTCGGTGCCGAAACGGGCGAGCAGGGTGCCGAGGCGGGTGGGCGAAAGCCGGATGTCATATTCGGTGCGCACCACTGCGGGGCGGGCGTCGATCGATATGTTGCTCTTTACCGTGCCGCCGGCGACGACGAAATTGAACGGCTTGAGTTCCATCAACCCGTTTTTGAGCCCGAGTGTCAGGTCGACCTGGCTGATCGGAAAACTCTCGGCGCGTACGCGGGTGACGCGGTACCGGACATCGGCATCGAAGCGCTTCAGGGCCGCGACGCGCAGCGGTGCGTCGGGGAGTATGCGCGGGCGACCGCCCACGGTCTCGACGGTGCCGCCGGTGCCCATCTTGTCGAGGCGCTGCGGGTCATAGCCGACGAAAGGCCCGGCATCGATGATGTTGAGCGAGCGCGTGGCAAGATCGGCCTTGAGATAGAGCCGCCCCCTGGGCTGGCTCACCGCGAGCGAGCCGGCAAGGTCGCTGTCGCCGAACAGGCCTTTCATGCCCGTCAGCTTCCATACTTCCTTCTCGTAAGTCAGGGCGGAGGTCAGCCGGTACGCACGGGTGTCGGGGATTGCGACACCGAGAAAGTCGAAGATGCGCGACAAATTGCCGCCGCGCGCCTGCAGCTTGAGATCGGCGCCCTCGAGCTCGGTCGGACCCGGCAGCGTCCCCGCGACGTCGAGCGTGTTGCCGAGCCCGGTCGCATGGAGGGTGAGGGCATTTCTGCCGCCGGCGATCGTCTCGTTTGGCGATTTGAGACCGCCCGACAGGGTGAAAGGCTGCGCGCGCATCGTCCCTCGCCCCGAGAAGCGGATATCGTCGTCGATGCGTGTTCCCGTGGCGCGCACCGTGTCGATATCGATATCGGCGAAGAGCTGCAGTTTGGGATCGCGGTAGCTGAGGCCGCTCTGCGTGATCGCGGCGCGGCGGATCTGCGGAAGCTCGAGCGGTTCTGGCGGGCGGTTCGGGTCGCCGAAGGTCCAGCTGTTTCGTTTGTTTCCGGCATCCCATTCGAGCGCGACGCGCGCGCCGTCGAGATCGGCGAACCGCAGGATGCGGTCCCCGAAGATCAAGGGCAGGGTGGCGAGCCGCGTGTCGACCTTTTTCGCGGTGAAGAACTGCCTGCTGCGTGCCCAGGCCGGGTTGGCGATCCGCACATCCTCGGCGTAGAATTTGACGTTGAACGGCGCGAAATAAAGCTGGAAGTCGCCGCCGACGTCGACCTCGCGCTCGAGCTGCGCGGTCGCGAAGCGCTCGAACGGCCCCTTGAGGAAGCGGCCCTTTGTGATGAAGAGGATGAGCCAGATCGCGAAGAGGGTGAGAAGAAGGATCGCGACTGTCCGCACGGCGATCCGAAGCGGGCGCGGTCGGCGCTCTAGCCAAGCCGGCGTCCAGACGGACTTCGCCCAGCGACGTGGAGGACCAGCCCAGCCGTTGGCGGGTGTCCGGGTTGCCGAAGCCGATTGACCGGAGCGGATGTCCATAGCGCATCAATCCGCCGCGCTGCGCATCGTTCCTTGCGGGAAAGCCCGCCACTCCCGTGTGTTCGCGGCTTTTGGTTTCAGCGTAGCGTCCGGTCGAGAAAGTCCCGCATCAACGCAGCCACCTCGTCGAGATTGGTCTCGAGCAGCCAGTGCCCGCCGTCGAGCAGGTGGAGGTCGGCGCCCGGCAGGTCGCGCAAATAGGCGCGCGCCGATTTCTCGGGCATGTAGAAGTCCTGCGGCCCCCAGACGATGAGCGTCGGCGGACTTTGCTCGCGCAAATATCGACGATGCTCGCCGAACCAAGAGCGGTTGGCCTTGAGGCCCGCGATGAGGTCGATGGCGATCTCGCGGCGTCTCGGGGTGATCAGCGACCAGTGAAGCTTCCAGAGGTCCGGCGGAATGCGCGGGACGAGGTCTGTCCGCACGTCGTTCATAAACTCCTCGCGAAAGACCTCCTCGCTGATGGCCTTGCCGATTTCGGCACGCATCTCGGGCTCGGGAAGCGACCAGCTCTTCTCGATCTCGGCATATTTGTCGCCGAGCGCATCCTCATAGGGGATGTCGTCATTCTGGATGATCTGCGCGAGGATGCGCTTTGGCTTCATGATAGCGAGGCGCGCGCCGATCGGCGAGCCGAAGTCGTGAAGATAGAGGGCGAAGCGCTCGACACCGAGCGCACGCACGAAACTGTCGAGCAGTTTCGCATAGCCGTCGAAGCTATAGTCGAAGCGCTCGGGCGTATCGCTGTACCCCATGCCCGGATAATCGGGGGCGAGCAATCGCCACCGGTCGCCAAGCTGCGGCAGGAGATTGCGGAATTCGAAGGACGAGCAGGGATAGCCATGCGGCAGTAACAGCACCGGGGCGCCGGGCGGACCCGCCTCCCGGTAGAAGATGCCGACGCCGCCGACATCGACACGGCGATGGAAGACGGCCGCGGTCATTGTTTCGCTTTGCGCGCCATCGCTCAAGGCGCCGCGAGCTTGACTTCGGGGAGCGCGTCGAACTCGGCCTTTGCCATGCTGGTCTGAAGATCGGTGTCGTCCCCGCGAACGACGACCTTCAGGCCCTGCACGGGCACATGCACATAGCGGTCCGGGCCGACACCATCGAGTTCGACAAGCAAGCGGTCGACCTTGTCGTCGGCACCGCGGAGCACCTGCGACACGTCTCCGAGTTCCTTGCCGTCCGCACCGAGGATATCGGCATCGAGCAGCTGCGCTTCGCTGAGCCCTAGCGCTGCGGGGAGCGGCCCGGCGACCGTGGCGCTGGTCACCGCTGCGCGCTCCATCTTGTCTTCTGCGGCCTCCTGCTTGCTGTCGCATGCTGCGAGAATAAGGGCCGAGCAGGCGCCGAGGATAAAGATGCGCATTGGATGTCCTTTCAAGGGCAGGGCAAGCTCCGGCTCGAAGCGGCGAAGCTCGCAATCATCACGAACCGGGCAGGAAACGCTCGGTCGGTCAGTCGGTTGCGCCAACGGGGCGTGCGGCGTTCGCGCTGACCGGAATATCCGCTGCGTGCACGGCGCCGGCGCCGAGCCCTGCGCATGACCGGTCGGCAAGAAGAAGGTCCCAAGAGAAACATAGATCAATGTTGCCGCGAAAATGCTGGCCTATGTGGCACGTCTGATTCTCGTCCAGGCCGGGAGCTGGGGGGCTCCCGCTGGTCGGGATTTGAGAGCGACGAAGGGCTTCGCCGATCGGCGGAGCCCTTTTGTTTTTCGTAGCTACGATTGTCGGGGTGGGCGCGACGTCGCAATTCCCTCCGCCGGTTCTTGACTGGCCCTCAGCCGGCCTCCGTGACACCTTCGTCGAGCCCGCGCGTCTTCGGCCGGAGTGCCTTGTAGCGCGGAAGGAAAGCCACCATCGGCATCCAGCTCGGCGCTTCGGCGGTGTAAAGATGGAAAGCCGGCGCAACCTCTTCCGGATCGTCGAGCGTCCCTGCGGCAATGTCGATTTCGTCGGCCTGATGACGCACATGGATGGTCAGCGGCGAGCCGCATTCGCGGCAGAAGCTGCGCGTTCCAAAGCTGGTCGAGGCAAAGCGGCCGATATGCTCTTCGCCCGCAAGGATGCGGTACCGGTCCAGATGCACGGTCGTGAAGACCATGCCGCCCGAACCCGAGACATGCTGGCAGACCCGGCAGTGACACCAGCCGGTGTCATAGGGCCTTTCCTCAAGGCGGTACCGGACCGCGCCGCAAGCGCAGCCACCGTCGAGCGCGGTGTTGTCGGCATCTGCACGATCGCTGTCGGATGGGTTCGGCATTGATCTTGCCTTTCTCGCGGCGCGGTTCACGGAAAACGATATTGACCGAGAACGCGTGCGGGAGCGCCGCGCTTCCCCGTCCCACGACCGGCAACCGTCTCGGGATATCATTCGCCGGCTCGGTCAGAGCTGGAGTTCACCCTCATCCTCTCCATCCCAATAATGGGCGCGGGTGCCCGAGACCTTGATGAGGACGAGGCCCGGAGTATCGACGCCGTCCGGCCACCAGCGTTCGAGCCCTTTCGTCCAATGTTCGGCGAACGCGGCCTTGTCGCGGATGAGCGCGGCGTGGCCCTCGATGGCGAGAAAGAAGGGCCGCATGCCGAGCAGGCCCGACTTGCCCTGATAGCTCAGATTGACATTCGGGTTGGCGGCGATGTCGGAGACCATGAGTGCCGTCTCGTCGGTGAAAAACCAGGCATCGCCATCATAGTCCACCTCGCGATTGTTGCTCATCGGCCGCGAGCCGATCGCGCCGCCCGCAGTGTGCGTCGCGAGCATCGCGAAATCGATGTCCTTCATCTTCTCGGAGAGCTTTTTGGTGGTCATGGTCATGGGAAGAGCCTTTTCTCTGGGAACGTCTGTCTCTGCATCAATGCGCCGCCAAGGCGGGAGTTGCGGCGGGCACGGGTGGTGTCGTCACTCCGCGTCAGGGTCCGGACGCGGCGGTACGGCTTCGCCGGCGCGCCGCGCGGATCGGGCGATATTCACAGGTCACGACGGGCTCGCGCCGCGGAGCGGGCGCGAGATGAATGTGGAGCCGCGCTTCGGCGGCGACCGTATCGAGCGCAAAGGCCTGCTCGGCCTCGTACATCTCGTCGCGGTGCGGCTGCAGCCATTGCCGCACCGAGGCGAGGGCTCGCGACTTGGCCCGTGCGAGCGTGTCGGCGACAATGAAAATATTGCGGTGCCGCTCTAGGAATTCGCCAGGAACATAGCCGCCGAGATTGACATAATAGAGCCGCTCGGAGCCCTCGAACGGCTCGGGTTTCAGGGTGATGTCATAGCCATCGGCATGATCGATCTCGGCCCAGCAGTCGATATGGAGGCTGCCGGGTGTGCCCCACCATTGCCGGCGAAGCGCATCATAAGTGTCGGCGATGGTCGGCGCGGCGACGAAGCGCATGTCGTGCAGCTCGATATTTGCGCCGGCCATCTCGCCGCCGATATAGATGGCGAACAGCTTCATGCTGCCGCCTCCTCGGCCTGCGCCTTGGCGATGACCGCGGCCAGCTGCTCGCCCACAACGAGCCCCATCTCGTGCGAACTTGTGATCCCCTGGATGAAGGGGTGACGGCCGAGAAGGAAGGGCAGGCTGAGGCAGAAAAGACGATCTTCCGCGGCGTCGTCCGCAAGCGGATGAAACTCCTCGTCGATCGCGATACCGCGCATGTCCCTCTTACCGGCTTCAAGCGCCGCGTCGCGCACGATCCCCTGCCGCCGCAGCGAGGGAAAAGGAAAGGCCGCGGCGCCCAAGGGGCGCTGGCCCATCGCTTCGATGAATATCGGAAAATGCCGGCGCTCGCCGCCGAGAACCAGCGTCGCACCCGCCTCGTCGCCGCTTGTGTCGATGCGGTAGTCGTCGCCGATCGCTGCGACATCGAGCTTGCCGGCCCGATGGAGTGCGATCAGCCGCCGGATCGATTTGTGCGGAACGGTGGCATAATCGTCGACAAAGATCGGCTTGAAGTGGCGAACGAAGCGGCGATAGTCGCTGGCATCGAGATGGGGCACCAAGAGCGCGAGAACCTCGTGCATGCGCAGGATCGCGTAGCGCCAGGCGACAGTGTGTTTTTCTGCATAGTCGCGTTTCGCCTCGGCGAGATTGGCCTCGGCCCATTCGAACGGGTCGCTCGCCGCGCGCCTTGCGAAATAGGCCTCGCAAAAGCCCTCGAGATCGAGATTCTCGAGGCCGATGTCTGCGGCATAATCGGGATCGGCGGCAGCAAGCTCGGCCTTGAACAGCGCGAAGCCGGCGTCGAGCAGCTGGTCTTCATCGCTTGCCACGAGGTTCGCGATGGCCTCTTCGGTGCATAGGGTGAGCGGCTCATAGGGAAGCGGCGCGTAGAAATCGGCCTCGGGGAGGAGACCCTTCCTTGACATCATCGTCATGTGGAATGCGTCGGTGGCGGGTGCGGGACGATAGTGTGTTTCGCCATCCTCGGCCTCGTCGAACGACCCGTGGATCGTCGCCAGCGCGACGCACGCATCGATGGCGGTGAGCGAGCTGCCGGGAATGCCGACGGCGCAGTGGGGCACCGCGGTGAGCGCCGAGGCGGGCCAAGGGCTCAAGAAATAACCGGGGCGAACCTCGGGTTCGGCGGGCCAATGGTGGCCGGTGGCGAGGACGAATTGGTCGAACGGCTCCTCGGTGCGTTCGCCCGACCGGGAGCGAAGCTTGAGGACCATCGCGCCGGGGGTGCTGACGGCATCCTCGACGCGGCAGCGCGTCCGCAGTTCGACATTGACGCCGCGTGCGCGTGCCATCTCCAGGATCATGTCGAACTGATCGCGGAAATATTCGCCAAGCGCGACGCGCGGATAAAAGGTGCGTTCGCCGATCGCGCCGGGATCGACGCCGAGATCGGCGAGCCGCTCCGGCCTCTGGCGCCGCAGCCAGTCGCAGAGCGTCTCGGCGAGCGGCGGTATTTCGATGCTCGCGATATTCGCCAGCATGGCCGGGTCGTTCCAGCCCGGGCGATAAGGCGTGCCGCAGCCCGCGCTTGCCTGTGCCTCGTAAATGGCGAGTCGAAACGGAGGGGGATTTTGCGCGAGCAGCGCGTGCAGCGTGTAGAGTGTAGTCGGGCCGGCTCCGACGAAGGCAATGCGGGGCATCATGCCGCATCAATGCGCCACGGGCGCGTAAGTTCGGCCGACTTGCTCTGGGTCAATGCGAATTTGTCTTCAGCCAGGTGGCTTGCCACCGGGGCAAAAAGATGGGTCCGCGTGCGCGGACCCGAGGGGGCCATCAATCTGGCTGGGAGGATTAGTTTTCGGTGCCGGGAGTACCCGTCTTCGGCGGCTTGCCGTCTTCGATACGGCCTTCGTTGCGAAGATCGCGGCCTTCCTGAGCCTTGCGCTTCGCTTCCGGGCTGTCGCCATTTTCGAAGGCTTCTTCCTTCACATAACCGGCGGCTTCCTTGATCTGTCCCTTGACGCTCATGATAGTCTCCATTGGCTGTGGGTTCTGGTTCGACAAACCCTTCGGCGCGCGCGAAAGTTGCCTTCGGTGGCCCGGATTTATCTTCGTTTGTCTGCGCAACTTTCGCCGCAAGATTGCGTTTCGCGGCGCGCGCGGATGAGTTGAAGCGGAGGAGTAGAAGAGGGCGCCACTCAGCAACTATCTTGCGCCAGTTGTGAGGATATCCGACGAGCAGAGACCGGCGCTCTGCTTCCGCAACTTTCCCATGCCATGTGCGTTCGCCCGTCATCATCGACGGGAGACGGGCATGATCCATCAACAGTTCGAAAGCGGCCGGATCGATCGCAGCGAACCCGACGCGATGCGCGCATGGGCACGGCTTCTCGGCGTCAGCCAGTCCGAAATATTGATCGCAGTCGCCGCGGTCGGCGATCGTGCCGACGCAGTTCGCACTTATCTTGCCCGGCCGTGGCCGGAGCCGCTCGCTTGACGGGTGGGAGGCATCAGGCGGCGGAGAAAACGGCCGACAGTAGCGGGGCAGGGGCCGCCAGCGTTCGGCCCGACGGGATCAGCAAGAAAATGCTCTCGGGGCAGCGCTGGCATCGCCACGCGAGCCCTATCTCCTTCATCATCCTCGCGGCGATCATTGCCATCGCGCTGTCGGGCCTCGTCGGCGGGCAGCCGAGTCCGCTACGCATTGAAGATTTCGGGGCGGCGCGGCTTGAGGTGAAGACACCTTCGGTCATTCGCAATGGCGAGTTTTTCGAAACCCGCATTCGCATTGAGGCCACCAGCGATATTTCCGACACCGTGCTGGCGGTCTCGCCCTCGCTCTGGACCGACATGACAATCAACACGATGATCCCCGCTGCCTCCGAGGAAAGCTTCGAGGACGGCGCCTATCGCTTCTCCTACGGCCACCTTCGTGCCGGCGAGACACTCGTCGTCAAGATCGACGGCCAGATCAACCCGCCGCTCTTCGCTGGAACGGAGGGCGACATTGCGCTGTTCGATGGCGACCGGCGGCTCGGCGGCATGCCGCTTCACATCAAGGTTCTTCCCTGATGGATATCGTCCTCCGCGCGAGCGCGATGTTCTTCCTGCTTTATGCGCTGCTCCGTCTCATGGGGAAGCGCGAACTCGGGCAGATGACGCCCTTCGAGCTTGTTCTGCTCGTCGTGATGGGCGACCTCATCCAGCAGGGCGTCACGCACAATGATTTCAGCCTGACCGGTGCGCTGCTTGCCATCGTCACCTTTGCCTTCTGGGCGCTCACGCTGAGCTGGGCGACCTATCTCTTTCCAAGGCTCAAGAACATGCTTGAAGGTCACCCGCGCGTCGTGGTGAAACAGGGCGAAATCATTCGCGACAATCTCCACCGCGACCGGCTCACCGCCGACGAAATAGAGTCCGAGATGCGTCTTGCGGGCATCGCTCACCTCTCGGACGTCGAATGGGCGATCCTCGAGCCGCAAGGCAAGATCAGCTTCATCAAACGGTCGGGCGGCGAGGCGCGCCAGCGTGATGCCGACGATGGCGCGGTGTGATCGAATGGGCGGCAACTTTCGGGCTCGCCGCGCGCTGAACATGGGCGGGGCACGACGACGGAGACTGCCATGAAACCGACCGATATCGACACCGACGCTACTCATATCCTCGCCGCCGACCACCGTGCGGTCGAAGCCCTGTTCGAGGAATTCGAGAAAGCGAGCGGGACCGATCGCAAGGCGAAGATCGCCGACCGTATCTGCACCGAACTCAAGATTCACGCGCAGATCGAGGAAGAGGTCTTCTATCCGGCGCTCAAGGGCAAGATCGACGACGATCTGCTGAAGGAAGCCTATGTCGAACATGACGGGGCGAAAATCCTGATCAACGAGATCGTCGCATCGGGACCCGACGACGAATATTTCGAGGCCAAGGTCACGGTGCTGTCCGAAGAGATCAAGCATCATGTGAAGGAAGAGGAAAAGCAGCACGACAATATGTTCCAGCAGGCGCGCGCCGCCGACGTCGATCTCGACGCGATCGGCGAGAGAATGCTTGCCCGGAAGGAAGAGCTGAAGCACCAGGCCGAGACTGCGGGACTGCCGCCCGCCGAACTCGCCACGATGTAGGGTGAGCGCGGCGACGTTGATCGAACGGCGCAGCCGCAAGCTTGCCCGGCATGTTGCAGGGAAGCCCCTGCGCTTCGTGACCGCCGAAAGCTGCACCGGCGGTCAGCTCGCCGCCGTCCTTGCAGCCGATGCTGCGCTCGGTCCCCATCTCGAGCGGGGCTTTGTCGCTTACTCGATCGACGCCAAATGCGAGATGCTCGGCGTTCCCCGGGAGGACGCCGAGCGGGCCGCGGCGGTAAATCCCGAGGTCGCAGCGGCCATGGCGACCGGTGCCCTTCGAAAGAGCCGCGCCGACCTGGCAATCGCGATAACGGGGTTTTGCGGTCCGCGCGAAGGTCGCGAGGAGGTGGGCCTCGTCTACATCGGCGTGGCGGACGTCGACGCCGTGCGGGTGCAGGATTTTCATTTCGGCGATATAGGCCGCCGCCATGTACTCGATCAGGCCGTCGCAGCTGCTCTCCAGATCATGATCGACGCAGCATCATGAGTAGCAACCAGGAGAGTCTGACACTCCGGGAGGGCCGACACGGTTCGCTCCGGCGTTGTCGCTTCTACTTGCGCTGCAACGCGGCTGCCTTGTGCGCGGCGCGCTTGCCCTCGGCGGTTTCGACCAGAAACTCGGGATTTGAAGGCGATGCCGCGACATGATGACCCTTGATGTCCATCGGCTCGGTGATCTTCCGCACGACTTTTCCCTCCGCGCGACCGCCGTGGCTTCTCCAGCTTACATGTTCGCCCTTTTTGGGTTCCTCTTTCATGGTCTCGCTCCTTCAGGGAAAGAGCCCGCAGGCGCACCGAAGGTTCCCGTCGCGCGCCTGTCGGCCCGCCCGCTCGCATCTTCTTTTTCCTCTAGCGACACGCGCCGGCGGCTGGCGCCGGGAGCAGATCATGGCTGACGATCATGCGCGGGGTCAGCGCGACGGTCTGCGGCTTGCTCTCGCTGTGCTTGCCGCCGAGGAAGCCAAATGGGCCGCATTGCTTGGCGAGAGCCGTTCCTGGCGGACGAACCGGGAGCGTGAAGTGCGGCACAAGGCGCTGCAGGTGGCGCAAAAGCGGATACAGACCTTGCTCAACCGCCTATCGCCGAAGCGGGCGGGCGCGATCGACCCCGAGGTCGTCGCCGCCCTGGAGAAGGCGGGCCTCTGATCAGCGCCGCTGCGCGAGCGTTCCTGTCATGCGAGGCCGGTGAGCGCAGCTTCGAGGCTGTCGAGGGTAAAGGGCTTTGCGAGGATCGGCCGATCGTTCCAGCAGGGTCCGGGCTGCCCGACGAAACCACCTGTCGCAACGAGAAACGGGATCGAGCGCGCGGCGAGAGCTTCCGCAACGGCATCGCACGGCAAGCCCGATTCGAGATAGACGTCGACGATTGCCGCTTCGAAAGTCTTCCCTTCGATTTGGCCGAGTGCCGAAGCGATATCTCCGGCGTCGCCAACGACTTCATGCCCCAGCGCGTCGAGCGCGTCCTCGAGCATCATGGCTACGAGCGGATCATCCTCGACGATCAAAATCCGTTTGCGCATGTCATCCCCAACGTCGTCGATCAGCAAGCGACCTAACAGGCGACAGCTGATTTATCCGGCACACCATGTCCGTAATCCCCTATTTCGGCGATACTCACTCGAAATCATATTGATCCATGTTAACTCGTAAGCGGACGGAGCGGGATATCGGCTCCCGGGTCCGGACAGGCTGCTTGCCACGCCGGGCGCTGCAGGGCATGCACTGCGCGATCGATCGACCGGGCCGAGGGGCAGTTATATGGAATCGGCCAGGATCTCGTCGCTCGGCCGCGACACGCGGGCGAGCCGCCTGATCATCATTTTGCTGACGATCGGATTTGCCGCGCTTCTCGCTGCGGCATCGACCGCCTTCTACGTGCAGCGACAGAACGAAACCGACGCCCGGATGGTCGCACATACGCTTGCGGTCGAGGCCAATCTCGGCGCGTTTGCGAGCGCGACCGAGCGGATGGAAACCGCCCGCCGCGGCCTGATCCTCACGCAGAACCCGGCCTTTGCGACAATCATGGACGAGGCCGAGAGCCGGTCGCGAGCTCAGCTTGCGGGTCTCGAGGCGCTGGTCAGCGACAATCCGCGGCAAGGGACACGAACGGCGAAACTGCGTGCGCATCTCGACAATTATGCGCGCCACTATCGCGCGACGCTTGGCCTGCGCGGCGCGGATCGCGAGAGGCTGCTTGCCGATTTTGCGAATGACCGCGGCGTGCTCGAGGTGCGTGCGTCGCGTGCGATCGTCGAGTCGATGCTCGGCGACGAGCTTGCGCTCCTCAAGGATCGTGAAGCGCGGCAACAGCGGACGCAGTCGCTGTTCACGCTGACGCTGATCGGGACCGGTATCCTTCTCCTGATCGTGGCGGCCGCCACCCTGCTGCTCGTTCGCAACAATCTTGACGAACTCCGCGCCTCGCGCGCGGAACTGCGCCGTCTCAACGAAGGGCTCGAGGAGCTGGTCGATGCCCGCAC
Organism: Sphingopyxis selenitireducens; assembly: GCF_051550705.1. Classification (NCBI taxonomy): domain Bacteria; kingdom Pseudomonadati; phylum Pseudomonadota; class Alphaproteobacteria; order Sphingomonadales; family Sphingopyxidaceae; genus Sphingopyxis; species Sphingopyxis selenitireducens. The sequence continues at coordinate 365,131 of NZ_JBPULG010000005.1, read as the reverse complement.
CGGCGAACTCAAGCGAGCCAATGCCGAAATCCAGCGCTTCGCCTATATCGTGTCGCACGATCTGCGCTCGCCCCTCGTCAACGTGATGGGCTTCACCGCCGAACTCGAGACAGCGCGCAAGTCGATCTCGGGCTATCTCGAGCAGGGGGACGCGCAGGGCTGGGAGGCGCCCGACGCCGCGACGCGGCTCGCGATCGAGGAGGATCTGCCGGAATCGATCGGCTTCATTCGCACCTCAACGCAGAAGATGGACCGGCTCATCAACGCGATCCTCAATCTTTCGCGCCAGGGCCGCCGCACGCTCGCACCCGAGACGCTTGCGCTCGGCGATGTCGTGGGCGGGATCGTTGGCAGCCTGCAGCACCGCATCGACGAAACGGGTACGACGGTCGAGGTGTCGGATCTGCCGACGGTGATCAACGACCGCGTCGCGGTCGAGCAGATCCTCTCGAACCTTATCGAGAATGCCCTCAAATATCTGCAGCCGGGGCGGGCGGGGATCATCCGCGTGACCGGCGGCACCGATCTGGGGCGCGCGTGGGTATCGGTCGCCGACAATGGCCGCGGCATCGAGCCGCGTGATCATGAACGTGTGTTCGACCTGTTCCGTCGGTCCGGCGTGCAGGACCAGCAAGGCGAGGGGATCGGCCTTGCCCATGCGCGTGCGCTTGCCTATCGCCTCGGCGGCAATATCGAAATCCAGTCCGAACTCGGTGCGGGTTCCACCTTTCGGTTGATCCTGCCCCTCGTGTGGCAAAGCGGAGAAGAAGATGCCTGACCAATTGCCCGTCAATATCGTGATGATCGAGGATGACGAGGGCCACGCGCGCCTGATCGAGAAGAATATCCGGCGCGCCGGTATCTCGAACAAAATCCATCATTTCCTCGACGGCACCTCGGCGCTCGACTTTCTCTACGACGCGGCGGATGGCCCGGTGCGCAACGGCCCGGCGCTCGTGCTGCTCGACCTCAACCTGCCCGACATGAGCGGCACCGACATCCTGGCAAAGCTCAAGGCCGACAGTAGCCCGCTGCGCCGGACGCCCGTCGTCGTGCTCACCACCACCGACGACAAGGTGGAGATCCAGCGCTGCTATGACCTCGGCTGCAACGTCTACATCACCAAACCGGTGAATTACGAGAATTTCGCCGACGCTATCCGCCAGCTCGGCCTCTTCCTCTCGGTGATCCAGGTCCCCGATCCCGATCCGGTTTGAGAACGGCCCTGGCCCACATTCTCTATATCGACGACGACGATGGCATGCGGCGGCTTGCGTCGCGCGCGCTTGGCCGGAAGGGCTATGACGTCAGTCTCGCGGCGAGCGGCGGCGAGGGCGTCGACATGGCGAAAGTCACTGCCTTCGATCTCATTGCCGTCGATCATTATATGCCCGGGCAGGACGGGCTTGCGACGCTCGAGGCGCTGCGCGCGCTGCGCGATTGCCCGCCCGTCGTCTATGTGACCGGGTCCGAGGAGAGTCGCATTGCCGTCGCGGCGCTGAAATCGGGCGCCGACGATTATGTGGTGAAATCGGTCGGAGAGGATTTCTTCGATCTTCTCGCCTCGAGTTTCGAGCAGGTGCTCGAGCGCGCGCAGCTTCGACGCGCGCGGGCGGAGGCGGAGACCGAGCTTCGCGCGACCAATGCGCGGCTGGAAACGCTGCTGAAGGAAGTGAACCACCGGGTCGCGAACAATCTCCAGATGGTGATGTCGTTCGTCGCCCTCCAGTCGAAGACGCTCGCCGATCCCGCTGCCCGCGAGGCGTTGCAGAAGACGCAGCAGCGGATCGCTACGGTCGCGCAGGTCAACCGCCGCCTCTATACGACCGATGACGTCGAATATGTCGCAATGGACGATTATCTGGGCGGCCTCGCCAAAGATCTTTCGGCAACCTGGTCGACGGGTGCGGCCGTGCGGCGCGTGATCGCTAGCGTCGAGCCCATGCGACTTGCCACCGACAAGGCCGTGGCACTCGGCATGATCGCCAACGAGTGGGTCAGCAACGCGTGCAAATATGCCTATGGCGACCGCCACGATGGCGAAATCCGGATATCACTGCGCCGAGCGGACGAGAAATCGCTGGAACTCGCGGTCGTCGACGATGGAGCAGGGATGCCGTCCGACGGCACGGCGCGCGGAACCGGTCTCGGCACGCGTCTCATCGAAGCGCTGGCGCGGACCCACAAGGCGGATGTATCCTACAGCGCCGTAGATGCCATGCGCGATATGCCGGGTACCAGCGCGGTCATCCGGATCCAGATGCGATCGAGTGAGCTTCGTGCTTAGCTTTTGCTGGTCGGCGGCGGAACGGGCGTCTCGTGCGGGCGGGGCTGGACGAGCGCATCGGACTGCTTCTCGGGGCGGATATAGATCGAGCTGATATCGTTCGAGGCCGCCTTGAGCTCGGCCTCGATCGCCTCGATTACTGTCTCGGCGTCGCCCATGGCGAGATGATCCTCGAAATCGGCGCTCACCGCGACAAAGATCGAATTGGGTGCGGTGTGGATGGTGCGCACATGATTGACAGCGGTAATCTCGGGACGCTGTTCGACGATGGTCCAGATGCGGGCGATCAGTTCGGGGTCGGCCGCCTCGCCGATCAACAATTCTTTCGCCTCGCGCGCGAGCAGGATCGCGACCGCCGCGAGGATCGCGCCGATGGCCATCGAGGCGATCCCGTCGATCCGAGGGTCGCCGGTGGCATGGCTCAGCCAGATGCCTCCCGCCGCAATCGCAAGACCGGCAAGCGCGGCGCTATCCTCGAACAGGACGATGAAGCCCGCCGGGTCTTTCGACCGCCGCACGGCCTTCCACCAACCGAGGCCACGCCGTCCGGCATTGAATTCGCGCACCGCGATTGTCCACGATGCACCTTCAAGCAGAAAAGCGACGGCGAGCACGACATAGTTGATCGTGGGGTCGCGCAGCGGCTCGGGGTCGCGGTAATGGATCCATCCCTCATAGATCGAGATGCCGGCCCCGACGGCGAAGATGAGGATCGCGACGACGAAGGCCCAGAAATAGAGTTCGCGGCCGTAGCCGAAGGGATGGCGATTGTCGGGAGGCCGCTTCGCCTTGGCTTGACCGTAGAGCAGCAGCACCTGATTGCCGCTGTCGACAAGCGAATGAACGCCTTCCGAGAGCATCGACGAGGAGCCACTGATCGCCGCTGCTACAAATTTGGCGACGGCGATGCCGAGGTTGGCGAACAGTGCGCCATAAAGCACGATGTTCGCCTTGATATGATGCGCGGGCGACATTGGCGCTGCGGTCTCGGCTTGGCCTACCATTGCGTTGTTGGCCGCCCACCGGTGCTGGGCTCGGTACCTTCGATGCGTCTCGACGGGCGTGCGATGCGAAGCGTCATGCGACAGCTACGCCTGGGGGGGGCGCACGTTCCCACGCCGCGTCAGCATCGGCCCTCAACCCTAGCGCGCGGCGCGGGGCGCGACTAACGCCGTACGCGGGCGCGCGTTTCGAGATCGGCGATGCGCCGCTCGATATAGGCGCGGTCGTCGCTGCTGGGCGATGTTCTGCCGTAAGCCGCCTCCAGCCGCGTGAGATCGCCGAGCTCGACGCGGACCTGCGCCTGCGCCGTCGCTCCGATGCCGCTGCTTGCGAGCGCGCGTTCGATGTTCGCAAGACGCGTGCGGTTATCGAGGACCGGATTGCCGCCGTAGGCCGTATCTCCGACGCGCGCGTCGAGCGCATCGAGGCGCGCATCGAGATCGTCGCGCTCGCGGCTGCTGACGCCGTCACGGGCATAGCTCGCCTCGGTCTGGATCAGCGCGGCATAGTCGCGCTTGAGCGTACTGGCTTGCGTGCGGCTGAGGCGGCGGGCCGACACCGCCGCGTCCACGCGGCGTTCGAACTCGGCGCGTCCGTCGGCGACGCTGCGGCTATTTTGTGAGTCCTCGTTGCCATACCCGCCTTCCGACAGCGCCTGCGTTAGCGCGCCGTAACGGTCGCCGAGTTCGGTGCGTTCCTGGGTGGTGAAGCGGCCGTCGGCACCGAAACGCGCCTCGAGCGCGACCAGCTCGCCATATTCGCTCTTCATGCGCGTACCGTTGTTGGTGGTCAGCGCGCCCGAGCGCACATCGGCATCGATGCGGCTGTTGAACTGACTCTGCTGGGTCGCGAGCGGCTTGCGCCCCGCAGCCCATTGCCGATCGATCGAAGTCGAAGCGCCGAGGCGGTCGCCGAACAGCGCGCCGATGATCGCGCCGACGCGATTCTCCTGCGCATCCTGCGATTGCTCGCTGCTCGTTTGTGCCGTGGCGGGAAGAGAAACCGCAAGCATCGCGCCGGCAGCGAGGAGGGAGATTTTCTTGTACGACATGGAAATGAACTCCTTGTTTCTTATGCGAGAGAAACACCTTCGCGGGCTGCGGGTTGCAGTGCCGTGCCGGGAGGGGCCGGAAGGGAAGCGATGGGTGCGGTGGTGCGAGGGCGGCGGCGGGGCGCCGGGGAGGCTCTTTACTTGTCGCGCGGTTGCTTCAGGCTTGCGCCGGCGGCGACCTGCGTGCCGGCGCGCTTGGCGCGCACCGCCTCGAGCAGCGTCAGCGCGGCATTTCTGACCTCGCCCTGCATCGCCTTGTCCTTGTCGAAGGCCTCATGGCTCGTGGCATAAGGTTCGAAATAGCCGATATAGCGAACGAGCTCGGCGCGGGGTCCGGCGGGCACCATATGGATGGAGGTCATCCAGTCGGACAGCGACCGCCGGACATTCTCGGCGCCCTCGACGTCGCCGTGGACGACGACGGCGAACAGCCGGCCTTCGAGCTCGCGGTGATAGTCCCAACCGGCGAGCTCGAGCGCCTTGGCTTCCCCGGCTTCCTTGCCATGCGTCGACGAAGGATCGGGGTTCGCACCGTCCATGCACACCATCCGGTCCATCATCAGCTTGATCGGCGAGCTCGCCATGAACCAGTTGACCGGCGAGATCAGGAAGACGCCATGCGCGCGCATCCACATCGGGTAGATCTCGTTCATCCAGTCCTGCGTCTGGCCGAGCGAATGATTGGGATAGCAGCTGCACGGAAAATGGCAGAGCGCCGCGGCGGTCGAATAACAGGCCTTGCAGGGGTGGATGTTGCGGCCATATTCGGAATTGAGGCGGCCGAGGTCGAGCAATTCAACCTCGGTATCCCTCTGGTCGAGCACGCGTTTGGCGATCTGCGCGATGCGCCAGCTCTTCGACATCTCGCCGGGGCAGCTATGCTCCGACCGCGCCGATCCGTTCACGATCAGGATGCGGCAGGGGCCGTCGGCGCGCGCATGCATCTTGCGCGCCTCGTCGACCGCCGAATGCGCCGCGAGCTCGTCGACCGAGAGGTCATAATCTGGATCGGCGAAGCCCTTGCCCGCCTTGCGCGTCTGCGGGCTCTTCCGCTCGTCGCGATAGGCCTCCCAGGCGATCGCCGCGATGCCGTCGAGCTCGCCGCGGACCGCGTCGAAGCCCTGGTCGCGAAATTGCTCGAGATAGCGTTCGAGAAACTCGGCCTTGCGCAGCCTGGGGCTGGGCATGCCTTTGCGAGCTGCCGGGACGGCAAGGGACCTGACCATGCGCTGCAAACGGTCGGCGGGCCCGGCGGTTGCCTCTCCTTGCTCGTGCGTACGCGGTCCGTCCTCGGCGTGGCGTCTGTCCGGGATAACCTAAGTTGCTGCGCGCGGTCCTTTTTCGGACCACCCGCATCCATCCTGCTTTCCGCTCGTTGACTGCAAGCGGCCGCCCGGCCGGAGCGGGGATATGGAGAGCGATAATGTCCAGTCCTGTGCGCTACGCCCCCGCCATCGAGACCCCTCTGCCCGACGAGGCCGAGACGATCGCCGGGATCAACGCGGCGTTCGATACGATCCTCGAGAAGACGTCGGAAGATTATGGTCACGCCGTGCGGGCGGTCCATGCCAAGGCGCATGCGATCCTCGAGGCCGAGTTCATCGTCGACGAGGGCCTTCCTGGGGAGCTGGCGCAGGGCCTGTTCGCGGTGCCGGGCGCGCATCGCGCGTGGATCCGCATCTCGACCAATGCCGGCGACATCCTGCCCGATACGATCAGCCTGCCGCGCGGGATCGCGATCAAGGTCGAGGATGCGCAAGGCGCGCGGCTGGCGGGCGCCGAAGGTAGCGCGCAGGATTTCATCCTCGTCAACGGCAAGATCTTCCAGGCGAAGACCGCCGACAAATTCCTCGCGAACTTGAAGCTGCTCGCCAAGACAACCGACAGGCTCGAGGGCACGAAGAAAGTCATCTCGGCGGCGCTGCGCGGCGTGCATCATGCCTATGCCGCGGTCGGTCTCGATGCGCCCGCCGCGGTCGACACGCTCGGCGGCGCGCCCAACAGCGAGCCGCTCGGCGAAACCTATTATTCGGCGACGGCCTTCCGCTTTGGGGACTATATCGCAAAGTTCAGCCTCGCGCCGCTCGCTCCCGAAATGAAGGCGCTGACCGGCAGGACGATCGATGTCGCGGGTCGCGAGGATGCCATCCGCGAGGAACTGCGCAGCGAGCTTTCGGGCTTCGACGCCCTCTGGGAATTTAGGGTTCAGCTTTGCCATGATCTTGCCAAGCAACCGGTCGAGGATGCGTCGGTCGAATGGGACGAGGACGAATTTCCGTTCCGGCGCGTCGCACTTCTTCGCGCCCGCGCGCAGGACAGCTGGGACGCTGCGCGCCGTTCGCATGTCGATGAGGCGATGCGCTTCTCGGTCTGGACCGGTCTCGAGGCGCACCGGCCGCTCGGCAATATCAATCGTGCGCGGCGCGATCCCTACCGGCACAGCGCCGACTTTCGCGCCGCCTTCAACGCGTGCCCCTATCATGAACCGTCGCGGGTCCCGGTCTGACGATGGCGCAGCGCGGCGACCGGCCTCATGTCTACAGCTTCGCCGGACCTGCGGGCGGCTGGGGATCGGTGCGTTCGCTCGCCGATATCCTGACCCGCGAGCGTGTCGATGCGCGCGGATATCGCGAGCTGCTGCGCCAGAACAAGCCGCAAGGCTTCATGTGCGTGAGCTGCGCCTGGCCGAAGCCCGCCGATCATCATCCCGCCGAATTCTGCGAGGAAGGTGCGAAGGCGACCGCATGGGAGCTGACGCGCCGCCGCACGACGCCGACCTTTTCCGAGACGCATAGCCTGTCGGAGCTTCGCGGCTGGACGGATTACGACCTCGAACAGCAGGGGCGGCTCACGCACCCGCTTAGCTACGATGCCGCGACCGACAAATATATCGGCTGCAGCTGGGATGAGGCGTTCGACGCGATCGGCGCCGCGCTGCGCCCGCTCGATCCCGCCGCGGTCGCCTTTTATTCCTCGGGCCGCACCAGTCTAGAGGCCTCTTATATGTATGGTCTCATGGCGCGGATGTACGGGAACCAGAATCTTCCCGACAGCTCGAACATGTGTCATGAATCGACCTCGGTCGGGCTTAAGGCGGCGCTCGGCGTGCCAGTCGGCACGACGCGGATCGAGGATTTCGAGCAGACCGACGCGATCTTCTTCTTCGGGCAGAATGTCGGCTCGAACGCGCCGCGCATGCTCCATAATCTGCGCGCCTGCCGAAAGCGCGGCGTCGAGATCGTGACCTTCAACCCGTTGCGCGAGCGCGGGCTCGAACGTTTCACCGATCCCCAGAACCCGGCCGAGATGCTGACGCTCAAGGAAACGGCGATCTCGACCCAATATCATCAGCTGCGGGCGGGCAGCGATATTGCTGCAATGACGGGGATCGCCAAATATCTGCTCCGATGGGACCAGGAGGCCCGGGCCGCCGGTAAGTCCGCGGTGCTCGACCATGATTTTCTTGCCGCGCACACCGCCGGGTTCGACGAATTCGCCGCTTCGGTGCGGGCGGCCGAGTGGAACGACATCGAAACCGAGACCGGCCTGCGGCGCGCCGACCTCGAGGCGGCGGCGCGCGTCTATGCGGGTGCCGGCGCGGTCATGGCGATCTACGGCATGGGGCTGACGCAGCATGTGAAGGGCGTCGAGAATGTCCGCATGGTGGTCAATCTCCTGCTGCTGCGCGGCAATGTGGGGAGGCCCGGCGCAGGGCCCACACCAGTGCGCGGCCATTCGAACGTGCAGGGGCAGCGCAGCGTCGGTATCACCGAAAAGACCGAACTCGTGCCGGTCGACCGGCTCGAGGCGCAATATGGCTTCTCCGCGCCGCGCAAGAAGGGGCTCGACACCGTCGGCACCTGCCGCGGCATCATCGACGAGTCGGTGAAGGCGTTCGTCGGGCTCGGCGGCAATTTCCTGCGCGCGGTGCCCGAGACCGAAGCAATGGAAGCGGCCTGGCCGCGCCTCGAGCTCTCGGTCCAGATCGCGACCAAGCTCAACCGCAATCATCTCTTTCCGGGGAAGCAGGCGTTTCTGCTGCCATGCCTCGGCCGGATCGAGCGCGACCTGCAGGCGAGCGGGCCGCAGGCCGTCTCGGTCGAGGATTCGACGAGCTGCATTCACGGCTCGCGCGGCAAGATGCCGCCCGCGAGCCCGCATCTCCTGTCAGAGCCCGCGATCGTCGCGGCAATCGCGAAGCGCATCGTGCCGACAAACCCCCGGCTCGACTGGGATGCATGGGTCGCCGACTACAGCCGCATCCGCGCGGCGATCGCGGAGACCTATCCCGACATCTTCGCTGACTATGAACAGCGGCTCTTCACGCCCGGCGGCTTCTGGAAGGGCAACAAGGCGGCCGAACGCATCTGGGAAACGAAGAGCGGCAAGGCCGAATTCCATACGCCCTCGGGCCTCTCCGCAGCGGGCTTTACCGATGTCCCGGGCCGGTTCCGGTTGACGACGCTGCGGTCGAACGACCAGTTCAACACAACGATCTACGGCTATCACGACCGCTTCCGCGGTGTGAAGGGAACGCGCGACGTGCTGTTCATCAACGCCGAGGACATGGCGGAGGCGGGGATTGCCCAAGGAGAAATCGTCGCGCTCGAAAGCGACGCGGGCGACGGCAGGCGCCGCCGACGCGATGGGTTGATCGCGACCCCCTATGCGATTCCGCGCGGCTGCCTCGGCGCCTATTACCCCGAATGCAATCTCCTCATGCCGCTCGAGCATCATGCCGAGGAGAGCCATGTGCCCGCCGCCAAATCGGTGCCGGTGCGCATCGTCCGCGGGAATGCCGATCGGGGAGCCGCCGCATGACCGACTGGATCACCGACCTCGTCGAGACGATGGGCTATGCGGGCATCGTCTTCCTCATGTTTCTCGAGAATGTCTTCCCGCCGATTCCGTCCGAGGTCATCATGCCGCTCGCGGGTTTCGGGGCTGCCGATGGACGCTACAGCCTGCCGCTGGTGATCGCTGCTGGACTTGCCGGCACCCTGCTCGGCGCGCTCTTCTGGTACATGATCGCGCGCAGGATCGGCGATGAGCGGCTTCGCCGCTGGGCCGATAGCCATGGGCGCTGGATCACCCTGAACGGCGACGATATCGCGCGGATCGAGCGCTGGTTCTGCCGCCACGGCACATGGGCGGTACCGCTCGCCCATCTCATACCCGGTCTTCGCACCCTCATCTCCATCCCCGCCGGCATTTTCGCGATGCCGCCGACGCGGTTCCTGCTGCTGTCGGCGCTCGGCGCAGGTGTCTGGACCGCGGCGCTCGCGGTCGCGGGCTATCTGCTCGCCGAGCGCTTCGAGGGCGTCGAAAAAATGGTCGGTCCGGCGAGCACCGCGATCATGGCGGCGCTCTTTGCCTATTATGTCTGGCGTGTGATCCGCTTCAAGCCGGGCGGCGCCAGCTGATTATTTCTGGCCGGCCGCCGGGGAGACCGGCGATCGCATCGCGAGCGCGCGTGGGCCGGTGACGCGCCACACCGTGTTCGAAAGATCGTCGGCGATCCAGAGCTCGCCGCGCGCCGGGTCCCAGGTGACGCCGACCGGGCGGCCGCGCGCTTTACCGTCCTTGATGAAGCCGGTCACGAGATCCTTGGGTTTGCCTGCGGGGCGTCCGTTCGCAAAGGCGATGAAGCTCACCTTGTAGCCCGCGAAGGTCTGGCGGTTCCAGCTGCCATGCTCGCCGACGAAGGCGCCCGCCTCATAGCCCGGGAGACCGCCTTCGGTCGCGAAGCTCAGCCCGAGCGGCGCAACGTGCGAGCCCAGCGCATAATCGGGGGTGACCGCAGTCCTGACGAGCTCGGGCTTTTGCGGATGGACGCGCGGATCGGGGTGACCTCCCCAATAGCTGTAGGGCCAGCCGTAAAAGGCGCCCTCGCGCACCGAGGTCAGATAATCGGGGACGAGCTCGGCACCAAGCTCGTCGCGTTCGTTCACTACCGCCCAGAGAGTGTTCGAGGCCGGCTCGAAGGCGAGGGCGGTCGGGTTGCGGATGCCCGAGACGAAGATGCGGCTCGCACCGGTCGCGGCATCGACTTCCCAGATGACGGCGCGGTCCTCCTCTGCGCTTATTCCGCGCTCGCCGATATTGCTGTTCGAGCCGATACCCACATAGAGCTTCGTGCCGTCCGCGCTCGCCGCGAGCGATTTGGTCCAGTGATGGTTGATCGCGGCCGGGAGCTTCGTGACCTCCTCGCCCTTGCCGGCAATGCTCTCCGCGCCCGGCGTATAGGCGAAGCGAAGCAGCGCGCCCTGGTTGGCGACATAGAGGCTGTTCCCGACGAGGGCGAGACCATAGGGTGCGTCGAGATCCTTGATGAAGCTGGTGCGAAGCTCGGGTTTGCCGTCGCCGTCCGCGTCGCGAAGCAGGGTGATGCGGTCGCCGCCCTTGACCGACGATTTGCCGAGGCTCTTGATATAGCCCGCGATCACATCCTTCGGCCGGAGCTTCGGCGCATGGCCGCCGGACCCTTCGGCGACAAGAATATCGCCATTGGGAAGTATGAGAATCTGGCGCGGAATCTTGAGGTCCGTCGCGACCGGCGTGATCGTAAAACCGGTGGGAACGGTCGGAAGCTCGCCGTTCCAGCCCGCTGGCCTCGCGATCTTCATAGGCGGCACGAGCGTCTCGTCGATCTTCGGGAGGCTCGGGCTGGCGCCCGTCTGGTCGAGCTTTTCGCCGCCTTTGCCGCAGCCTGCGAGCGCCGCGGCCATGGCCGCCGCGGCGACGAGGCTGAGAGATGTCGGGCGGGTCATGCGCGGGGCTCCTTTGCGGCGTGAAGGATCCAGGCGGCGGCAATGGCTGCAAGGGTGGAGACGACCGAAAGTGTCACGCCCGTGGCGCCGACCGAACTCCACGCATCCTGGCTATGCTTGAAGGCGTTGACGAGCCCCGCGATCCACATGACGAGGATCAGCAGGAAATAGGCGAGGGCGGGCGTGCTCGTCGCTCCCTTTCGGCCCCGGACGAACGCTATAACCGCCCAGAGCAGCACGGGCGCACCGAATATCAGCCCCCCGGTGATCAGCCAGGTCGAGAAATTGCTCCACTGCATCTCGGCGCTCTTGAGATAGGTGATGTCAGAAAGGAGCGCGCAGCTGAACAGGGCGACGGGGAACGCAAGCAGGATGGCGTGAAGCGGGTGGGGTACGCGCCGGCGCTCGGCCGGGTCGATGCGAGGCGATGGGGCCGTGGCCATATTGATCTCCATGCTGGCCCCCGTCTGCATAATGCGCCGACCGCTGAATGGTTTCCCGGAACCCGCGCCTAGGGCGCGACGTTGGCAAATCGATGGATCCTGCCTCGATTCCCTATTGCGGTCCCGCGCCGATCCCGGCCGACTGGATGATGCGCTGGAATCTCGATCCCTGGCTGCTGCTAGCGCTGGGTATCGCAGCGCTGATCGCGGTGCGACGGCAAGCCGCGGGCCCTTTCTGGTTCGGGTTCGGACTGGTCGCCGTGTTGTTCGTCTCGCCGCTCTGCGCCCTGTCGTCGGCGCTCTTTTCGGTACGCGTCGCGCACCATATCGTGCTGACCGCGGTTGCGGCTCCGCTTCTAGCGCTCGGCCTGCCGCGACTTCGGCCGCGTGGCGGCGCAACGCTCTGGGCTGCCGCGCATATTCTCGCCTTCTGGATCTGGCATGCGCCCGCGCCCTATGCCTATGCTTTGGCTCATGACGGTGTCTTTTGGCTGATGCAGCTTTCGCTGCTCGCGACCGCGCTCGGATTCTGGGCTTCGCTCCGATCGTCCTCGCCGCCGCTCGCGATCGGTCTCCTGCTTGTCATGATGGTGCAGATGGGGCTGATCGGCGCGCTCATCACCTTCGCGGGCACAACGCTGTATTTGCCCCATCTGGCTACGACGATGGCTTGGGGGCTGGAGCCGCTCGAGGACCAGCAGCTTGCAGGGCTCATCATGTGGGCGCCGGCCGCCGCCCTCTATCTTGGCGCGGCATTGTGGACCGGCTGGCACCTGCTCGGCGAGCCGCGCCGGGTGGCGGGATGATCGAGGCGATCCAGGCGTGGGCGGCACGCTATGCCGCCGACCGACGCTATTCGCCGGTCGGGCAGATCTTCCACTGGACGATGGCCGCGCTCATCCTCTTCCAGCTCGGCTGGGGCTGGCGGATGAGCCGTATCGATGCGGGCGGCGACAAGCTGGAGGCGTTTCGGGTTCATGCCGAACTCGGCCTGTTGATGCTCGTGCTCGCTGCGCTGCGCGCGATCTGGCGGATGATCGTCCCGGGACCGGTCAATGATGCCGACCGTCTCGGCTGGCAGACGGTCGCGGCTTATGTGACGCACATCCTCTTTTACGTCTGTTTCTTCGGCCTGCCGCTCTCGGGCTGGGCGATGTGGTCGGTGGTCGGCGGCGAACCGCTCGAGGTGGCGGGAATCGTGCCCTGGCCGCACATGCCCTTCGACAGTCTGGACAAGGGCTGGCAATGGTGGATACTCGACTGGGCCGAGGGCATCCACGCGCTCCTGATCATTCTCCTTGTCGCGATGATCCCGATGCATGTGGGCGCGGCGCTGAAGCATCATTTCTGGGATCGGCACGATGTGCTGCGGGGGATGTTGCCCGAGCTTCCGGAGGACGGGGCGGAAACGACGCCACATGATGCGACACCGCCTCGATCTCGGCGGGTGAAAGAAGGCGGCTGACGCGGCGCATCTCGCCTAGCGGATCATTGTTGCGCTTTGCTGCGCGCCATGCGGCGAGCTGGCCCGCGATATAGGCGGCGGGCTGGCCGGCCAGCGGCGGGTTGGCCGCATCGCCCGCACCGCTCTCACCATGGCATGAGGCGCAGGAGGGGAGGCCGCGGGCTGGATCGCCTTCATCGTAAATGCGGCCGCCCGCCGGGTTAGGCGCTTCAACCGGCCACGCTGTTGGCTGTAGCGAAGCGTAGTAAGCCGATACCTTCGATCGGTCGCCGTCGCCGAGCTTGCGGGCGATTTCGCGCATCGCGGCATGTTCCCGGCGACCATTCGCATAATCGTCGAGCTGCCGGTGGAGATAGCCCGCATCGAGCCCGGCGAGGCGTGGCGCGTCGCGCCCGTCGCCTTCGCCCTTCAGCCCGTGGCAGGTGAAGCAGGCGGCCTTGGCGCCCGCGTCGCCGCCGCTCATCGCAATCGTCTCGCCCGTCGCGCGAAAGCGGTCGGGCGGTGCGGGCGCATGGCACGCGGGCAGGAGGAGCAGGAGGAGAAGAGGGGCTTTGCGCACGCTTCGGGAACCAATGACCGCGCGAGGTGGTTCCCGAACTGAAACGAGGACGGTGAACGGCTATGAAAGGGGGCGCTGCGATTTCGGTATTGATGCTGCTCGGTGCCTGCGCGCCCGCCCCGGTCGAAACGACACCCGCCGACACGGCCGCCATCGCGCGCGGCAGCGACGCGGCAGCGCGGCCCGGTTGCGGCGCCTGTCATGCCATGCCCGGACTTGCCTGGCCGAAAGGGCGCGTGGGACCGCCGCTCGCGGGCTTCGGTGCGCGCCCGCTGATCGCCGGTCGCCTGCCAAATCGCGCGCAGCATCTCGCCGCCTTCTTGCGCGATGCGCCGGCTGTGGTGCCGGGCACCGCGATGCCCGCGATACCGATGCGACCATCGGAGGCCGACGATATCGCCGTCTGGCTCCTGAGCCTCGATGACTGACCGTACGCTTTCTCCCGGTGGCTGGCCGCCCGCCGTGCTCGATCCCGCCGGTCCCTATTCGGAGCCCGTTACGCTTCTCGCCTGGGTGCTGCTCGCGGGCGGAACCGTCATATTGGCGATCGTGCTCGCGGCGCTCTGGATCGCACTGCGCGGTTCGCCCCGTCTCAAGGCCCGGCTCGGCGGCGAGAAGGCGATCTGGATCCTCGGTTTTGCCTTTCCGTCGGTTGTGCTTACAGGCCTGCTTGTGTGCGGCCTGCTGCTGACAAGCTCGCTGTCGGCGACTGCGGTTCCCGAAGGCGCGATGCGCGTCAAGATCATCGGCGAGATGTGGTGGTGGCGGGTTCATTACCAGGATGGCCAAGGCCGCGAGACGTTGCGCGATGCGAACGAACTCCACATCCCCGTCGGACGGCCGGTCCTGCTCGAACTCGAGGCGGCGGACGTCATTCACAGCTTCTGGGTACCGCGGCTCGGAGGAAAGATGGACATGATCCCGGGGCGCACCAATCGCCTGCTGATCGAGGCGGATGCACCGGGCGTCTACAAAGGCCAATGCGCCGAATATTGCGGCGGCCCGCACGCGCTGATGGGGTTCGTTGTCGTAGCGCACACCCCTGCGGACTTTGCGCGCTGGCAGGCTTCGCGCCGCCCCGCGGAAGGCGCCGGCGGCGAGGGGCTCGCGCTTTTTCTGTCGAGCGGCTGCGCCGCCTGCCATACGATCCGCGGCACGCCCGCACGCGGGCTCGCAGGCCCCGACCTGACCCATGTCGGCTCGCGCAAGACGCTGGGCGCGGGCATATTGCCCAATAATCCGGGGACGATGGCGGGGTGGATCGCCGATAGCCAGGCGATCAAGCCCGCGAACCGCATGCCCGCCTATCACCAGTTCGGCGGCGAGGAATTGCAGGCGCTCACCGCCTATATGGTCGCGCGCAAATGAGGTCGGAAACAGGGTTCGATCCCGCGCTGTACGAGCGCTTCCCGACCAAGGGCGAGCGGCCGAAAGAGGAGGAGGAAGAGCTCCGGCGTATCTGGTGCAAGCCCAAGGGCTGGGAATATCTCTTCGCGGTCAACAATAATTATATCGGCATTTATTATCTTGGAACCGCCTTCCTCTTCTTCCTGATGGCGGGGGTGCTCGCGCTGTTCATGCGCGCGCAGCTCGCCGCCCCGATGCTCGAAATCCTGCCGCAAGGCACTTATAATCAATTCTTCACCATGCACGGCACGGTGATGATGTTCCTCTTCGCGGTACCTGCGGTGGAGGCGGCGGGGGTCCTGCTCCTCCCGCAGATGCTCGCGGCGCGCGATCTGCCGTTTCCGCGGCTTTCCGCCTACGCCTTCTGGGCCTATGCCGTGGGCGGTCTCTGTTTTTTCGCTTCGATTTTCGTCGGGCTCGCGCCCGACGGCGGCTGGTTCATGTATCCGCCGCTGACCTCGAAGGCCTATTCGCCGGGGATCAACACCGATTTCTGGCTGCTCGGCATCGGCTTCATCGAGATCAGCGCGATCGCAGGGGCGATCGAGATCATCGTCGGCGTGCTGCGGACGCGCGCGCCGGGCATGCGCCTCGACAGGATGCCGATCTTCGCCTGGGCGATGCTCGTCTTCGCGGTGATGATTGTGATCGCCTTTCCGAGCATCATCCTCGGTACCTTGCTGCTTGAGATCGAGAGGGCATTCAACTGGCCCTTTTTCGATGCTACGCGCGGCGGCGATCCCTTGCTCTGGCAGCATCTCTTCTGGTTTTTCGGGCACCCCGAAGTCTATATCATCTTCCTTCCCGCCGCCGGGATGATGAGCATGATCGTCGCGACCGTCGCGGGCGAGAAGCTCGTCGGCTACCGGCTGATCGTCCTGGCGATGATCGCGACGGGTTTCATCAGTTTCGGCGTGTGGGCGCATCATATGTTCACCACCGGCATGCCGCCGATGACGACGGGTTTCTTCTCCGCTGCTTCGATGGCGGTGAGCGTGCCGGCGGGCATCCAGGTTTTCTCGTGGATCGCGACGCTCGCGATCGGCAAGCCGAAGTTTAACGCGCCGGGCCTCTTCGTGATGGGAAGCATCGTCATCTTCGTGACCGGCGGCCTGACCGGCGTGATGGTAGCGATGGTCCCGTTCGACTGGCAGGCGCACGATAGCTATTTCATCGTCGCGCACCTCCATTATGTCCTGATCGGCGGCATGGTCTTTCCGCTTTTTGCAGCCTTTTATTACTGGATTCCGATGGTGAGCAGGCGCGCTCTGTCAGAGCGGCTCGCAAAATGGGTGTTCGCCCTGATGTTCGTGGGCATGAATGTCGCCTTCCTGCCGATGCATCTCGCGGGGCTGCAGGGCATGCCGCGCCGCGTCTACACCTACCTGCCGGGGCAGGGGATCGAACTGCCCAATCTGATCTCGACGATCGGCGCCTTCATGCTCGCGCTCGGCGTGCTCCTCTTCCTTGTCGACCTCGCGCGCAATTTCCGGCTCGCGCCGGGCGACGGAAATGCGGGGAATGTCTATGGCGGCGGCACGCTCGAATGGTTGCCGAGTGAACTCTATTCGACGCGCTCGATCCCGGTCGTGACGAGCCGCGAGCCTTTATGGGACGATCCCGCGCTCGCAGATAAGGTCGAGAAGGGGCGCTATTTCCTGCCGCGCTCGGCAACGGGGCTTCGCGAGACGATCGTCACCAGCCCGCTGCTCGCCGAGCCCCAATATCTGCAGATCATGCCGGGGCCGTCGCCATGGCCATTCGCCGCCGCGATCTTTACTGCAGGCTTCTTCCTCGCGCTGACCGTGCAGGCCTATCTTTTTGCATGGGTTAGCGGCGCCCTGGCGGTGATCTCCGTTCTGCGTTGGCTTTGGGAAACCGACCGCCCGGTCGAGATCGAGGGTGTCGACATCGGCGCCGACATCCGTGTGCCCACCTATGTCACCGGACCCTCGAGCCATGGCTGGTGGGCGATGATCATCCTGCTGGTCGTGATGGGAATGATCTTTCTCATGGCGCTGTTCAGCCTTGCCTTCCTGTCGTCGAACCAGCCTGGCTTCTGGCACCCGCCACCGCCCCTCGGCGAGGCGGCATCGATCCTTTCGCTCTACGCTGCGGCAATCTGGCTCGCACTGGCGGCGCGCCCGGCTCTCCAGCGTTCGACACTCTGGTCGGTGCTAGCGCTCCTCGTCTCGGCGGCGGCATCAAGCGCCGCGCTGGGCCTCGACTATGTAAGCTGGTCGGCCAGCGGGCTTGGTCCGACCGCAAGCGGGCAGGGGGCCGTCGCTTATGCGCTGCTTGCGCTTCAGGCCTGCGCTGCGGCGATCGGTGTGTTGATGGCGCTCTATTGCGCTGCGCGCGGTGTGCGCGGCCTTATCGTTCAGCCGAGGAACAACAGCATCGATCTCGCGATGCTCTTTCTCGTCTACACTGCGGCGCAGGGGGCCACCGGCGCGCTCGTCTCGCGCTTGGTCGGCGCTGGCGGGTGAAGAGCTGGCTCATCATGATGGGCGGTCTCATCCTGTGGGCCGTGCATTTTTTCCTTCTCTATCTCCTTGCCGAGTTCGGGGGCGGCGCAAGCGATGTGCGCGTCGCGGCATCGCTTTTTACCTTGGCCATTCTCGGTGGCGTCGCGTGGCTGGGAGCCACGGTCTTGCGGGACGTTCCCCAAGATCACTTTGGCCGCTGGCGCCAGCGCGCCGGATTGCTAGCATTGGCGTTCGGCGGACTTGGCATCGTCCTGCAATATTTGCCGGTCGTACTTGTCGGCCGCTAGAGCGGAAGAAGCAGAGGCCCGCGTCCGCGCGGCGCAGCGGCGGTAACGGGAGTTGGTCGAGATGCAGCTGATCGAGGCGATTGCGACGTGCGAGGAAGAGCTTCGGGCTGCCATGCTCGCCAGCGACGTGGAAGCGCTGGAGCGGATGCTCGCAGACGAGATGATCTTCATCGATCAACAGGGGATCAGGCGATCGCGGGGCGACGATATCGCGGCGCACCGCTCGGGACTCCTCGACCTCAGTTCACTCGATTTTCGAGGCGACCGCATCATCCGGGCCCATGGCGAATTGGCGAGCGTGATCGTGACGGCCGACGTCGCGGGCACCTATGATGGCGCCGCCTTTTTCGGGGCATTCGCCTATCTTCGGCTCTGGAAGCAGCAGGGCGGCCGCTGGCAGATCATCCTCGCCCAGTGCACGGTGTCTCCATCGTCGGAGCTTTGAGCGGAGACTGGGTCGGGCGAGACTGAGCGCGGCATCTGTTGAGCGCGCTCTGGCCTCGCAGGCTCGGCCAGGGATCGCACGGATATCCGGCCGCGCATGCACACTTGCCTCGCTTCTTGCCGGCGCGGGCGCGCGCTTTTGCGGCGGGCAAGCCGCGCTGCGCGCGGCTCCGGCCCCGGCCTTGCGCGTCCGACCCGCCGCGCCCGCGCGCACGCCGCCCCGGTTGCGGCTCTGGCAAGAGTGCGGTTTTTTAGGCCCTTCGAGCCAGCTTCGATGCCGCCGACGTCAATCGTGCCGGGCGCGAAGCTTGCGGCGGATCGTCCTCAGCGCATTCTCGAGACCCTGAGAGCGATATCCTCCCTCGGGAGCCTCGCGATCGAACAAGGCGCCGTCGTCATCGCGGCCGAGCAGAAATTCAAGCGCTTCGACAAGGTCCTTGTCCATGGTCGTTCTTTCCGTCACCGCGCCATCGTCACCGATACGGGACAATGGTCGGAATAATGCTTGGTGCCATCCCCGTAGAGCGTCTCGGCAAAGCCGAGCATATCCGCGCCGGCTCGCCGGTCGAGAACGATATGATCGATGAAGCTGTCGTAGCGGGGATCGCATTTCGGCGCCGCCCCGGCGTCGGCGAGACGGAGGTCGGCGTTCGCGGGCGCGCCATCGTCGATCTCGGTCCAGACGCGGTCGCCCTCAACGCCGAGCCTGCGGTTCCAGTCGCCGAGGACTGCGAAACGCACCGGCGCTTCGGCGGCGGCATCGACCCAGGCCTCGAGCGCCGGAATCTGCTCGGCAAGGATCGGGCACGCCTTGGCGCTGTCTCCGGCAAAACAGCCCGACTTCAGGTGGATCGAAAGCAGGCGCAGCGGCCGCGCGCCTTCTGGTCGCAGGGTGATATCGACCGCCGAGCGCAGTTGGGGATTGCCAAGCATCAGGCGGGTCACATCGGCATGGCGGTCGAAGGCGATCGTCTTCCGGATGGCGAAGCCGACGGCCTGCCGGATCACCCGCTGCGACTTGTGATCGCCGCTGCAGGTTCCGCCCGGCGCGCCGGCGCGTTCCTCCATGACGATTGCGTAGCGGGCAGGATCGAACACGCGCTGTGCCGCCGCGATATTCTCGGCCTCCTGAAACGCGATCACATCGGAATTGAGCCTGTCGGCGATCTGCCGCATCGCGGCATAGTCGGCGTCGGTTCGCGGTTGGCACCCGTCGCCGTTGCGCTCGGCGAGAAATTCGAGATTCCAAGTCGTCAGTAAGAGCGGCCGGTCGTTCGAGGCCGCGCTGGTAGAGGGCGGCGGGGCTTGCCCGGCTCCGGCGCACGCGCTGAGCGAAAGGACAGAGGCGGCAGCGAAGAGGATGCTTTGGTTCATGGGGCGCTTCTGGCCGCGACGACGGGTGCTTTCAACCTCTACGTGGGCATCAGGTGTATCGAGGCGGGGAACCTCGTCTCCCGGGAACCAGGGCGAGAGACGAGGCAAAGCAGGAATGCGCGAGGACTGAAATATGTTGCGAACAAAGTAAGATATCGTGTTGTTCTGGATCAACTTAACCCAGATTTCTTTCCAGCTCTCGGCGATTTCTAGGGCCGGGGTCGGGTCGCTTGTTTTTGCCAGCTGTCCGAGGGGTAACGACGCCGGGGATGAGCCCCTCGGGGAGGTGCGGGAACGAGCGCGATCCTTCTGTCGCTATCGACAAAAAGAAATTGGAGACAGGTGGATGCAGCAGCAGATTGCAGTCGTCACGCTCGGGATCGGGGACCTGGTCCGGTCCCGACGTTTCTACAGCGAAGGTTTCGGCTGGACGCCCGTGTTCGCAAACGACGAGATCGCCTTTTACCAGATGAACGGCCTGGTCCTCGGCACATGGCTTGAGGCAAAGCTTGCCGAGGACATGACGCGCACCTCGTTCGGCGGCCCAAGGTCCTTCGCACTCGCGCACAATGTCGGGTCGGCGCAAGAGGTCGATGCGGTGATCGCGGCGCTGGAAGCGGCGGGCGGGTGCTGCGGCAGGGCGATGCGCCGCCGCATGGCGGCTATCGGGGCTATGTCGCCGATCCCGACGATCACGCTTGGGAAATCGCTTGGAATCCCGACTGGCCGATCGACGCCGAAGGCCGTGTGACCTTCGGCGCCTGAGGTCGGAGCTCAGCCGTTGAGGCGGTCCTTGATCGCCTTCGCGGCACCGAAGCCAAGCTTCTTCGACGCTGCGATCTGGATGGTTGCGCCGGTCGAAGGGTTGCGGCCCTCGCGCGCAGAGCTTTCCTTGACCTTGAATTTGCCGAAGCCGTTCACCGAAACTTCCTCACCCTTGGCGGCGGCGTCGGCGATCGCGGCAAACACGGCGTCGACGGCCTTCTTACCATCGGCCTTGCTGGTTCCGAGCGTCGTGGCAACTGCGTCCGAAAGGTCGGCGTGGTTCATTCAATATCTCCCTTATGCGGTCGGCCCCTCGCCGACCGGACGGGTTCTATAGGAGCGAACATCGCCCTTCGCTATCGCGATCGTTCGAAGAGGCTGCGGAGGGTAATCGACCAGCGCGCCTCCTCGATCGGCGCTATGCTATGCTCCCAGTCGTGCCGCGCTTCACCAGAGAGACGATAGATCGAGCGGGGCGCGAGCGGCAGCGCGAAGCGGTCGAACCCGTCTTGCCTGCGGCGCCGGAAACGCATCGCCGCCTCGGCTCCCAGCGAAATGCCGACGACATGCTCGAAGACGGGCCGGTCCTTGTGCCAGCCAATGCCGGCGCCGGGACCGTATGAAATCAGCAGCGCCTGCGCGAGGGCGCCCTGCGGCAGATCGGCAAAGCGCTCGGCGCGCGCGGCGATCGGCGCGAGCCACTCGGGGATCTGCTCGGCGCGAGCGAAAGTGCCGGTCTGGAAATCATAGCTCCAGCCGAACGAACGGGTGAGGCGCTTGCCCTCCCATTGCTGGAACTTGAAGGTCTCGAGCCCGGCGTTTTCGATATGGGGGATGAGTGCGGCTTCCTCGGCTTCCGTGACGAAGGCTTCCGCCGCTGCCAGACCGGGAAGAAGGGCGCGGCCGAACAGATCGGCTTGCGCCGCCGCGCTTTTGCTGACCGGACTGTGTTTCATGGCCTTGCGAGTGCGTCCATCTTTGCGGCGATCGCTTTCCAGCGCTTGACCCCCGCATCGTCGCCCGCGAGTGCGAGCATGCCGATGCGTGTCGCGACGAAGCGCGGCGCGCCCGCGCCATGCTGCTTCTCGACGGCGAGCGCGCAGGCCCAGAGATGTCGGTCATCGGTGAGCATCAGAACAGCGTCGGCATTTCGGGCGGCGGCGGCGATGCCTTGCCGCGGTTGCTCCACGGATCTTTGCTATGCTCGGCGACGAGGCGGTCGCCGGGATATTTGCTCACGAGCCCGATCGCCACGTCGGCGGGCGCGTGCAGCCAGGTCTCATGATCTTCGGGACGGAGGATCACCGGCATGCGGTCGTGGATGTCGAGCAGCTCCTCGGTCGCATCGACCATCACGCCGGTATAGGCGTCGCCCCATTCGTCGGTGGGGCGCCACAGGCCCGCCCAGGCTGCAAGCGGCTGATCGGTGACGCTGATCCAGGTCTTGGTCATTGCGCCTGTTTCACCGACGGCCTCGGCAAAGGCGGTGAACGGGATCAGGCAGCGATGCGCGGGCCGAGCGAACCATTCGCTCCACATTCCATAAGGGTTGAACAGCTGGTCGTCGCGCGCATTGTTCGTCGGGCTCGGCTTGTTGGGCAAACCCGTCTTCTTGCTCGTCGAATGGCGCGGGAAACCCCAGGTCATCGACTGGAGGCGGCGCTTTCCTTGTTCTTCGCGGACGACCATCCCCGAATAACCGGGATAGACGTCCTCGGCGCTGTTGAACGCCTGCACGGGCAGATCGACGCCGAAATGCGCCGCGACCTCGGCGGCGCTTTTGCGCTCGGTGTAGAGATTGCACATGGGCGTCAGTCTATCAGCATCGAACCGGGAAGGAAGGGCGCGGGCGGGAAGGGGAATTGCTAGAGCAGGGCTTGCTGGGGCCGTGCGCTCGGCGGGAGCTTGCCGCTGCGCCAAAGATCGTCGGTGTGTTCGACGATGAAATTTTCATCCGGCGGCGGGGGCCGGAACTGGAAGCCGATGACGTCCTTGATCGAGCCGTGGATCCAGCGCTCATATTCATCGGGCATGAGGAGAACGGGCATACGGTCGTTGTACGGACGTACCAGCTCGTTCGCGTCCATCGTCATGCCGGCATAGACGGGACCCATCTCGGCGGTGTTCTTGGCGAAGCCCGCCCAAGCGATGATCGGCTGGCCTTCGACCGAAAACCAGCTTCGTGTCTTCTCTCCCGGCGAGCCGTTCGGGTTCGCGAAGTGGGTGAGCGGGATGAGGCAGCGATATCTGGGCTCGACGACGAGACCTTCCCACATCGGGTTGGTGAGATCGGCGACGAGGCCGATGCGGCCCGGCGGATCGCCGCGCAGCCGCATCTCGCGGGTGAGGCGCGGGAAGCCCCAGTGCATCTGGCGCAGCTGCCGGCGGCTGTTCGTTTCGTGGACGACGAGGCCGGGAAGCGCTTCGATCGTCTCGGAGGGCACCGCGATATCGGTGAAGCCCACCGCGCTGAAATGATCAGCGACGTTCGAAGCGGTGGCGGCAAGGGCGTAGAGGCGGCTCATCTCTCGGGGGTCAGGCGAAGATCTTC
The DNA here is from genome assembly GCF_051550705.1 of Sphingopyxis selenitireducens. Taxonomy (NCBI): domain Bacteria; kingdom Pseudomonadati; phylum Pseudomonadota; class Alphaproteobacteria; order Sphingomonadales; family Sphingopyxidaceae; genus Sphingopyxis; species Sphingopyxis selenitireducens. Next base: position 342,237 of record NZ_JBPULG010000005.1, on the reverse strand, counting down.
GTCCATTTTTCGACCTGCTGCGCAAATCCCGCCGGCTCGAAGCCGAGGCCGGCCTCCGTTTCGACGAGCGGGGCGCTGCCACCGGCGGCGTAAAAGCCGCTGATATCGCTTTCACCGAGCGGGTCGAACGCCTGCGCCCAGCGATCGAGGGCGATCACGCGCGCGTGAAGCGCAGCACCGCCATGGTCGCCGAGCCCCTGCTCGTGCGCGAAGTGCTCGAGCAGGCGGCCGTGCTCGGCGATATCGCTCAGGCTCCTCACCTGGATATGCCGTATCGTCTCGATCGCACGCGCGAGATGCGCGCCGGTGACATGGACGGCATTGACCGCGGCGAGAAAGCCGCCGGGGGCGAAAAGATCGTTGACGGGCGCGGCGCCGCTGACGCGGCGGCGGACTTCAAGTTGGTCGAGTTGGATTATGTCACCCATGGTCGGTCCTTCGCTACGAGTCGGCGGAGAACGATAGAACAAAAATAGAACAAAGGCGAATCTGCGCGGTGACGATATGTGAAAGGCCGCCCCTCTCGGGACGGCCTTTCCATTGTCAGCCCTGGCGGCATGGCTCAGTCGAGCCGACCATCCGTGGCGGAGGCCAAGCTCATGAACTTCGCCGCACGCGGCAATTGACAATGAGACATTCGACCACCTCCTTTCGCTTGTTGACGATGATGAGCATGTGGTGTGCCTCCCGCTCCTCATCAAGAGGCGGTCTCGGGGGCTCGCGGAACAAGAATGAGCGTTCGCCCCTCGACGCGCCAGGCCGCGAGACCGGACAGGAAATTCATTCCGAGGACGTCGGTATTTCCGGGCGCGGGCGAGATCACGACCTTGAGCCGCTGGGCCTCGATCGCACCGATCGTGAGCGCATCCACCGTTCCCGCCTCGACACGCACCGTTCCGTTCGCGGTCTGCATCAGAAGCGGCACCAGCGCCCCATCAGCTTCGACCCCTGCGGCGCGGGCTGTCTCTTGCGAAAGGACCGTCAGGCTGGCGCCGCTGTCGACAAGCATTCGCCCCTTTACGCCATTGATCTCGACCTCGACCCAGAAATGACCGTCGCGAGCCATCGGAATGCGCACCTCACCGCCAACAACCTGTTGTCGGCCGAGGCCGATCGACGAGGTGAGACGGCCAAGGTTCGGGTCGAAGAGGGCCTGCTGGAGGACGAAAAAGATTGCGAAGGCGAGAAGCGTGAAGGAGAATAGGCCGCGCAGCACGGGGCCGACATAGGGGATTTTGAACAGCAGGATCAGAAGCAGCGCGGCGCTGGCCGCATAGATCGCGAGCTGCTCCCAGGATAGTTCGGTGGTGATGGGCATATAAGGTCTTGCCACCGGCCGCGTGTCGCTGGCCTGAACGATCGGCTCTCCAAGATCGCCTCAATCGCGGCAACGATCATCCGCTCCCATACGCTGGTATCCCCGACAGCCAGCATGCGGCCGCTCGGCTACCGCATCGTCTTGAGGATAGCGAGTGCTGCGGCGGTATAGACCGGCCACATCGGATTCACCGCAGCCGCCGCGGACTGCAGCTCTCCTTCGCTGTTCCGGCTAAGCTCATGCCCGGCAAGGACACGGGCGATCCGCTCGACCGGCGCCGTGGCGGCAGCGTCCGAGGTCATCGGCCGTTATTCAGATAGGCGCGAACTGCGCCCGCGCTGTTGCCGACGGCATCGACCGCCTCGCGCAGTTCCTCTTCGCCCACGCCCAAACGCTCCATCCAGTCGCGCATCTCATATTCTTCGGAAAGGCTGATCCGATCGCTATCTGGGGCGCCCATCAGCTTCTTGTCGTCCGCCATTACATTCTCCCGATTGAAGAGGCTCGCGAAGCCGGGCCGCGCGGGAGCTGCGGCCCGGCCCAGAGGGCGCTAGAAATCTGCACCCGTCTGTGCCGCGATCCTGTCGACACCGTGTCTTCGATTAGCCATCTGCCAGGGCAGATCGAGGCTCTCACAACCCAAAAAGACGCACCGGTATCGGCAAGCGTTCCCAAGAAATTTTTCGGATTAACACAGGTTATTCGGGGGGTAGAGATGCTTGCCTGGCAAGGAACTTTCGAGGGGAGTCAGCGTTAACCGGGCATCCACCACGGATAAATTGGCGCAGCTTTCCACGTCTCTTCGCAAATGCGGTCGGGCGTAAGGCGGACTGCGTCCAGACGGGAGAATTATCATGTTCAGATGGGCTATCATCTTCGCTGTCGTCGCGCTCCTTGCGGCGCTTCTCGGTTTCGGTGGCATCGCCGGTCTTTCGGCCGACTTCGCCAAGATTTTGCTCGTGATCGGCGTCGTCCTCTTCATCGTCGCTTTCGTCTTCGGGCGCGGGCGCCGCACATTGCCCTGAGTTTCCGGGATGGCCGACGTTTTCAACTTGGTCATCCTCACGGGTGCCGGCGATCAACACTCGATCGCCGGCACACGACTAGGTTCTCTTGCGATAATGACATCCTCTTCTGATATTGACCGTGTCTGACCAACGTTCTGACAAGCTGGATGTTACCCCCGACGGCCGCTACTTCGTGATCCGCGGCCGGCTGTGGCGCATGTCGGACCCTTCGCTGGCCCCTCTCAAGCGCGAAGGACTGATTTTCGAATTGATGGCCGCCCGTCGGAGCGTGAAGGTCGCACTGGCATGCAAGGATGGCGTCGCTTTGCGCCGGGCACGCTCAACCGTGGACCGCACGAAGCGCGCGCTCGGTGAGCGCGGACCGGTCTGGTGGGGCGATGGAGCCCCCGACTATAATCGCCACATGGCGGTCAACACGCCTTACGCGCAGTGGTTCAAGGATTTGGCCGTCTAATTCGGCGCGCTTCCGCTCATTCGGAGCTTCATGATTTTGCCGTCAACAGTGGAGTCGTCGAGCCGCGACGGAGCGTCAGCATGGCGGTTCCGATCCCGGCCGCCGGAACAATTGTCATCCGTTCCGCTGTGATGCCCCGGTCTTCGAGAAAATGGGCCAGAACGCGGATCTGGGCTTCGTCGCCCGCTATTTTGATCGTCGCGGCCGGAGCCGCGCGCAGGACGGTGGCGAGGTCAGCCGCGCGGCCGAGCCCCGCGCTGGTCAGTTCGGGTCTGTCTTCGTCGAAGCCCTGGAACAGAAATGTCTTACTCTGACCATCGCGCGTCGCGAGCCAGTCGCCCATCCTGCGCGTTAGCGATCCCGTTGCCGCCGCCATGGTCGATCCATCGGGCAACGTGACGAGCGAGCTTGTCGTTGCCTTTGCCGGCGCGGCCTCGACCGGCTCGCTACCGCAGGACTGGAGCGAGAGGGTGACCACTCCGATCGCGAAAACGGAGGTCAGAAGTAGAAGAATACGGAGCATCGGTGGTCCTTACATCCCCTCGAAGCACCAACGCGCTGCGTACGCGGACGTTGCAACACCCGCCTGTTTTATGCCGCTGCCCGCACCCTGGCGGCGTCCTGATATCGGCAGATGCTGCGGCCGCTTCGCTTTGCCGTGTAGAGCGCCTCGTCGGCTAAGCTGATCAGTTGTTCGAGGTCGCGCGATAGGTCCTCGCAGACGATGTAACCGATGGATGTCGAAACGCGGACATCATGGCTACCGATGGCAAAGGGCCGAGCAATCGAGGCCGCGATGCGCTCTGCGAGCATATAGGCCTCGTCGGAATTGTCGATCTGAAGCTGGACTATTACGAATTCGTCGCCCCCCAGACGCGCGGCGAGGTCGCCCTCGCGCAAGGTTCCCGAAATCCTTTTCGCAACCGCGGTGAGCAATTCGTCACCGACGGGATGGCCGAAGTTATCGTTTACCAGCTTGAACCCGTTAAGGTCCAGACAATGAAGCGCGATCGGACGAAGCTTTGCGTCGCGAACATTCCGGTCGAACCATTCGCGAAGCGCCAGCCGGTTGGGCAGATCGGTGAGGCCATCGCTGCGCGCGAGCGAGGCGAAGGTGAGCCGGCGACCGATATCGTCGAGGGCGCGAGCGTGCCTTTTTCGCAAGCTGAAGATGCCGCCGGCGAGGAAGGCGGCCGTCATCAGCGCGGTCGCGATGTGAAGGGGCTTTCCGGCACCCAGCATCGTGACGACGGGCGGCATGACGGCAAGGAGGAGCGAAGCAACTGCAATGCGCGGGCGAAGGCTCGTTCCGGCAGCGACGCCCGCAGCGTAGCCGATGACGAGACAGATGGCGAGCTTGTCGATGGCCGGATCCGGGAGGGCAAGGCCCCGGGCCGCAAAGAATCCGAGCATGGCAGCAAAAACGATATAGCTTGCGGCGTAGCGCCGCTCGAGCCGCCGTGCTCCTCCGAGAGTGATAGCAGGATTATCCGCGCTCGGTGCATCGCGCCAGGCGATGAGCAGGCGTGCGATCGACGCGAGGACGCCCACCGCATAGGGCCCGGTGATCAGCAAATCGCCCGATTGCTTGATGATCAGTGCGCCGCAAAGGAGGAAGCCAACCGACATGACGAGTGACGGTAGCAATCCGTCGTACAGGCTTCGGATCAGCTCGATCTCGATCGCATCGGGTGAATATTTAACCGGGGTCGACATCGCTCAGCTCCTTGCCGAGAATTACCGCCCACCGGAGGGACCGGTTCCGCCCATCGCGGCCGGACCTCCTGAAATCCCGCACGCTTCAGCCTAGTTTTCGAAAGTTAACAAAGTGGGAAGCGGGATATACGCATTGCGAAGCGCAAATAAAGGTAAAGCCCCGCTGCACAGGGCTGCGGGGCTTTCCTGAAGTCGGGTCCTGGGACCCGAGCTTGCATGTGAAATACGCGCCGGCTGCGAGATAGTTCCGGGCCTGCCGGCACATGGAGTAAATTATTTGCTGCGCGCGTTTTTGCGTTCAGGTTGCACGTCCCCGACAGCACCGCCGACCGCGCCGATCACCTTTTCCAGCGTTTCAGAGCCGCCCGGCGCCATGACATTGCCGATCGCCCGGCCGGCGATCTACCGCCGTTCGCGATAGTGCCGGTCGCTGGGATAATAATTCTCGGCAACGCCGGTTAGCGGAAATCGCGCGGCTTGATCTTGATGCCTTCGGTCTGCTGGCCGGGGATGATGCCCGAGCCCAGACGAAGATCGGGAATATAGATATCACGGGGATTGCGCCCCAGCGGCCTTGTTTCGGGATCTCTGGGATCGGGACCAACGGGGCTTTTCACGACATCGGCGCGGCCGACCCTGTAGATGTCGGCGAGATCCTTGCGTTGCCCGACGCTCGCGAGCAGCGGGGAAAGATCGTCGAGCCTTTGCGCGATGACATGGATGACCTCCCCTTCGCGCTGGACTTGGCCGCGCACCCCCATCATCGCGGCCCCGAGAACGACGCGGCGATATTTCTCGAAGACATTGGTCCACACGACGAGGTTAGCGACCTCGGTCTCGTCCTCGAGAGTGATGAACATGACGCCTTTCGCGGAGCCCGGCTTCTGGCGGACGAGAACGACTCCGGCGAGGTTGACCCAGCGGCCGTCCTTGATGTCTTGAAGCTCCTGGCAAGTGATGATCTTGCGCGAGCGAAGCTCGTCGCGAAGAAAGGCGAGCGGATGGGCCCTAAGCGAGAGGCCGGAAGCTCTGTAGTCCTCGACGACCTCGGCGCCTTCGCCCATCGGCGCGAGCAGCGTCTCCGGTTCCAGCGCTTCGCGCTGGAGACGTCCGGCGCGTTCGTCGGCGGCCTGGAAGAGGGGAAGGGCGGCCGGGCCCAGACCCTTCACCTCCCAAAGTCCCTCCCGGCGCGTGGCTCCGAGCGAGGCAAATCCGTCCGCATCGCCGATCCGGTCGAGCGCCCCGCGCCCGACGCCGGCGCGGCGCTGGATCTCCTCGGCGCTGGTGTAGGCCTCGCCGGCACGGGCTGCGGCGATCGCGGCGCCATCCTGATTGGCGAGGCCGCGGATCATGCGCAGGCCGAGGCGAACGGCATGATATTTGCCGCTCGTTTCTTCGAGGGTGCAGTCCCAGCGGCTGTGGTTGACGTCGATAGGGCGGATCTCGACACCATGACCTCGGGCATCGCGGACGATCTGCGCGGGCGCGTAGAAGCCCATCGGCTGTGCGTTGAGCAGCGCAGCGCAGAAGGCATCGGGATGATGGCACTTCATCCATGACGAGGCATAGGCGATAAGCGCGAAGCTCGCCGCGTGGCTCTCTGGAAAGCCGTAGGAGCCAAAGCCCTCGATCTGCTTGAAGGTTTTCTCCGCGAACCCGCGTTCATAGCCGCGGTTTACCATGCCATCGATGAGCTTGTCGCGGAAATGACTGACGCCGCCGGTGAGCTTGAAGGTTGCCATTGCGCGGCGGAGGAGATCGGCCTCGCTCGGGGTGAAGCCGGCGCATTCGATCGCGATGCGCATCGCCTGCTCCTGGAAGAGCGGGACGCCGAGCGTCTTCTCGAGCACGCGCCTCAGCTCGGGAGTGGGATAGGTGACTTCTTCCTGGCCGTTGCGCCTTCGCCTGTAGGGATGGACCATGTCGCCCTGGATCGGGCCGGGCCGCACGATCGCAACCTGGATCACGAGATCGTAGAAGGTGCGCGGCGCCATCAACGGGATCGACGCCATTTGCGCGCGGCTCTCGATCTGGAAGACGCCTAAGGTGTCGGCCTTGCGGATCATCGCATAGGTCGCAGGATCCTCGGCGGGGATCGTCGCCAGATCGAGCTTTTGACCCTTGTCCCTTTCGACGAACTCGAACGCGCGGCGCATGCAGCTGAGCATCCCCAGCGCGAGGATGTCGACCTTCATGAACCCGAGCGCATCGATATCGTCCTTGTCCCATTCAATGACCTGCCGGTCTTCCATGGCCGCTGGCTCGATCGGCACGAGCTCGTCGAGCCGGTCGCGCGTCAGCACGAATCCGCCGGGATGCTGCGAGAGGTGGCGCGGGGTGTTGATCAGCGTGCGCGCGAGCTCGAGCGTCAGCGCGAGCCGCTTGTCGGCAAGATCGAGGTTCAGTTCCTCGGCGTGCTTTTCCTCGACCCCGTCGCGGCTATAGCCCCAGACCGCGCCGGCGAGCCCGGCGGCCACATCTTCGCTGAGGCCAAGCGCCTTGCCCACCTCGCGCACCGCGCCTCTGGATCGGTAGCGCGTGACCACAGCGGTGAGCGCGCTGCGCGTTCGGCCGTAGGTCTCGTAAATCCACTGAATCACCTCCTCGCGCCGCTCATGCTCGAAGTCCACGTCAATATCGGGCGGCTCCCGGCGCTCGGCCGAGACGAAGCGTTCGAACAGGAGTTCGGAGCGAACGGGATCGATCGAGGTGATGCCGAGCACATAGCAAACCGCGCTGTTCGCTGCCGAGCCTCGCCCTTGGCAAAGGATCTCGCGGCGGCGGGCCTCGGCGACGATCGAGTGAACCGTGAGGAAATAGGGTGCGTAATCGAGTTCGCCGATTAGTTTGAGCTCATGCTCGAGCTGCGCCCTGACTTTGTCGGAGAGGCCGTCGGGATAGCGATCGGGCGCCTTCTCCCATGTGAGCCGCTCGAGTTCTTCCTGTGGCGTGCGACTCGCGTCACCGATCTCGTCGGGATATTGGTAGCGTAGCTCGTCGAGGCTGAAGGTGCAGCGCGCCGCTATCTCGAGGGTGCGCGCGACGGGCGACGCGTCTCCCAGATAGCGGCGGAACAACCGCTCCATCTCGGCGGCGGTCTTGATGTGGCGGTCGGCGAAACGCTCGCGGCGATCGCCGAGCATATCGATCGTGCATTTCTCGCGGATGCAGGTGACGACGTCCTGCAGCAACCGCCGCTCCGGCGCATGATAGAGAACATCGCCGGTCGCAACCGTCGGAACCTGAGCGGCTGCGGCGAACGCCGCGAGATCGCGCAGCCGGATCGCATCGCGCGGACGGCGGCGGATGCTCAGCGCGAGATAGGCCCGGTCCGTGAAGACGCGCCTGGTCTGTGCGAGGGCGGCCTCGGTGGCGGCGTCAGCGCGATCGGGCACGAGAATTGCGATCAATCCTTCATTCCATTCTTCGACTTGGCTCCAGTCGAGATGGCATGCACCTTTGCCGGCACGCGCCTTGCCGACGCTGAGTAACCGGCACATGCGGCCGTAAGCGTCCTTGTCGGTCGGATAGACGAGCAGCGTGCTGCCGTCGGCGAGATCGAGCCTTGTGCCGACGATCGCGCGCACGCCTGTCGCTTTCTCTGCATCCCAGGCGCGCACGATCCCGGCGACGCTGTGCCGGTCGACTATTCCAAGCGCCGGCACACCGAGCCGCATGGCTGCCGCGAACAGCTCGTCGGGAGATGAGGCGCCGCGCAGGAAGCTGAAATGTGTCGTGACCTGCAGTTCCACATAGGCCGGCTCGGCGCCCCTCACGCGAATACGCGTCTTGTTTTCGGTCGCATTTTCAAGCAAATGCGGTCCGCTTTCGGTCGCATTTTCAAGCAAATGCTCCGTGAATGAACCAGCGCATCGAGCCTGTCGACGCATGGACGCCGTCGCCGAGGCGGAAGAGCCAGTAGCGACCGCCCTCCTCGGTCTCGACCTGATAATAGTCGCGCACCGAAAGCGGGGTCTCGGCTTCGATCCCGCCATCGCGCCACCATTCGCCCTGCAACCGCTCCGGCCCGTCGCCTTGACGGACACGGTAGCGTTTGCGGCGCCAGATAAAGAGGCGGGGGGCTTCATCGGGCAGCAGCGCGATCACATCGATCGACTCGGGTCGCGCGAGCATCCGCGACGGCCGGGGAAGATCGTCGGCGAAATCTTCGCCGCCTGACGGGGCGAGCGCGGCCGCCAAGGCGACCGAGCGCTCGGGCATGATGCTCGGGCACGGCCCGAGGCGATGGAGGCTGCGCTGCCCGAACCGGTTCGCGAGCGCATCGACGAGCGAAGCGAGGTCGGGCCCCTCCCGCACAAGGCTTACGAGACCTTCTCCTTGGCGGGCGCCCTGGTCCTCGATCAACGGCGCGACGAGCGTCATCGCCTCGATCCCGAGTCCGGGCTCGATCGTCTCGACGCGCGCGCCGAGCAGCTTCGCGATATGCTCCGGGTCGCGCGACGGCGCGGCGGTACCGATGCGGATCGCCTGCACCTGGCCATCGACCCGGTGGAAATAGCAGTCGAGGCGCCGCGCGCCCTTGCCGAGGCGGGAAAGCTGGTCCGCGATGTCGGCGGCGAGATCGCTGATCACCTGCACGAACGCCTCGGCCGTCGCGATCGGCTCCATGAAGCCGCGCCGTGCGCGAGGAAGCGCGTCGGGAAAGATCGGCTCGATCGGCTCGGGCAGATTGCCCATCGCCTGGTCGAGGCGGCGATGAAGTTCACGCCCGAACCTCTTGGCGAGCGGCCCGCGCGGGGCTCCGATCAGCTGCTCGATCCGCTCGAAGCCGAGTTTGCGCAGGCCTTCTACATCGGCGGGCGGTAAACGCAGCGCCGCGATCGGCAGCAGCGCGATCGCTTTGCGATGCGCGCCGGGCTCGACCGTCACCGGGCGTCCCGCCGGGACGTGCCGCGCGACCGCATGCGCGCAGCCGGATGTGTCGGCGACCGCGATCTGCAGGGTGAGGCCGAATGCCCCGGTGCGGCGATGGAGATCCTTGAGGAGCGCGCGCTCGCCGCTGAACAGCGCGGCGCAGCCGGTGATATCGAGCCACAGCCCGTCGGGCGGATCGGGCGCCACGACCGGCGAATAGCGCGCGCCCGCCCACAGGGCGAGGCGGCGGAGCCCCTCGAAATCGGCTTCGGGCTCGGCGTCGACGACATCGAGTTCGGGCGCGAAGGCGCGCGCCTTCGTAATCGTCATTCCGGGCATGATGCCGAGGCTGCGCGCGTCGCGGCACGTCGCCGCAACGATCCTTCGGCCATGGTCGGGGATCGCGGTGACGAGCGGGCGGGGTGATGCGGCGCCGTCAGGCGGCGGCTTTTGCATCTTCCTGCGCAGCCGGTCGGTCGACCAGTGCGGCAGGAAGAGCGATACGACCCGTCGCATCGCAGCCCTCCACGATCCAGCTATGTGGGACGCCGCCGCGCGCCCGTTCGAGCGCGACGCGCCAGCGCGGCCGCGCCAGCGCCGGAATGCCGAGATCCTCGCTCGGGCTCGCGGTGATCCGCCAGCGCGTCACCGCTGCGCTGCCCTCGGCGTGCCCATCCGCCTTGCACGCCCGGCGAAAGATGAACGCCGGGACGCCCGAGGCTTCGGCGGCGAGTTGCAGGCGTTTCGAGGCGGTGGTGCTATATTTGGTGACCTCCCCTACGACGCCGCCGAGCCCTTGGTGACGGAGGCATTCCTCCATCGCGAGGAGAACGTTGCTGTCGCTCCCCGTCTCGACATGGATCACCCGGTCCGGATGGAGACCGGCGAGTGAGAGGGCGGGCGTGAAGAGATCGCGCCAGCGAAGACACCAGAAAACCGGGCCTTCGGCGCGCGCGAGGATGCCCGCAAGGAAGATCGTGGCGCTGGCGTCGTCGGCCAGCTCGGGGCTGCCGACCAGTTCATGTAGTGCCCCGGTCAGAAGACCCCCGGCCGGGATTCGCGAGTCGATGGCGTCGAGACCGAACGGGATGACGTCATGGCGCGCGGCAACACCTTCGATTCGCGCGATTTTGGCGCGAAGATCTTCGAGAATGACGGACTGGCGCATCGATACGGACAACTGGCCTTCGGTTGGGATGTTCCTTCTTTGTTCCTTTTCTCGGCTCTGCGTCAAGATGCGGTGCGGTGGAGCGAGGTGGGAGCTGTGGATGAAACACCGGAAAGAGGAAGGTTGCACCCCGGCCTTCGGGGTGGTGGAAACGGGTGAGGTGCGTCTCCTCGATCGGTGCCATCCCTCATTTGAGCGCCGGACTGCGGTCCCGGTTCGCCTAGTGCCGTCAACCCCCTGCGGGGGTTCGCCCTCGCGTGTCGCTCGGTGACGGCGGCTCGCTGGCCCTCCGATTGGCGCCATCGGGGATTGGCCCCGAGAACCAAGGAGACGACACATGCCCACCATCGCAACTCTCACCGAAAAAGCCGACGGCAGCTTCGAGGGCAACCTCGCCATGCTGTCGGTCAGCGCCCCGATCGCGCTCGTGCCGAACGGCCGCAAGGCCAAGGATAACGAGCCCGACTATCGCGTCATCAGCCGCAAGAACGGCTTCGAACTCGGGGCTGGCTGGATCCGGACCTCGCAGCAGAACGGCAACGAATATGTCTCGGTGACGATGTCCGCACCCGAGTTCGGGACGATCTACAGCAATCTCGCCAATGCGCCTGGCGACGATCCGTCGAAGAAGGTCCTGATCTGGAACCAGCCGAGCTGACGGGCCGGGACCCCGCCACGGCGGGGTCCCATGGCTTCAGGCCCCGCCTCGCTGCGGGGCCCTTTTCCTTTGCCCGGTGATTGCGGAAGGCGGGGGGAGGCGATACGGCTCCCGCGCGGCGGCCGGTAGCCGCGACGGAGTGTCTTCCAGTGCGCTTGCGCGATTTCTTCCTTCTCATGCTGATCTGCCTGATCTGGGCGTTCAACAATGTACTGAGCAAGATCATCGTCGACAATTGGGCGGTGCCCCCGCTTTTCTATGCCGGTTTGCGCTTCGCGGTCGTTGCGCTCGTGATGCTGCCCTGGCTGCTGCCGATGCCGCGTCCCGTCTGGCGCATCCTTCTCATCGGCCTGCTCATGGGCGGCGGCAATTTCGCCTTGCTGTTCATGGCCCTTCAGACAACCTCGCCCTCGTCCGCCGCGATCGTCGTGCAACTCGGCGTACCCTTCACGATCCTGCTCTCTATGGTGATGCTCGGCGAACGCATCCACTGGCGCCGCGCGCTCGGCATCGGTTTGACACTCGCGGGCGTGTTAATCGTCGTCTGGCGACCCGGCGGCCTCGCCTTGTCCGTGGGGCTCTGGCTCGTTATCGGCGCGGCGTTCGCAGGATCGCTCGGCGCGATCCTGATGAAGCAGGTCGAGGCGGTGTCGCCTTTCCGGTTCCAGGCATGGGTCGGTCTCGTATCGGTGCTCGTCCTTTCTGTTGCATCGGCCGCTTTCGAGACCGGCCAGTGGGCAGCGGCGGTGGATGCCGGGTGGCCCTTTGCGGGCGCGGTTTTGTTCACGGCGCTCATCGTGTCGGTCGGCGCGCATTCGGCCTATTACCACCTCATCGGCAGGTATGAAGCAAACCTGATCGCGCCGCTCACGCTGATGACGCCCCTCGCGACGATTGGCCTCGGCGTTCTCATCACGCACGACGCCTTCGATGCCCGCATGGGGATCGGCGCCGCACTGGCACTGGGCGGCGTTCTCATTGTCGCGCTGCGCCGAAAGCCGACGACCGCGCTACTGGTCGACCGCGAGCAGCGTTAGCTCGCTTTTTTCGGCAACCGGCGCACACCAACCCGGCAAGGTGGGGGGGCGGACAGGGCGGCGAGGCGGGGCGAGGCCCCTCCGCAGACTTAATCCCGCACGCAAGCCGCTGATCCCTCGGCCAGTGCAGGCCTCCTTCAATCAACCCGTGAAGGGTCCCTACGCTTTGCTAGGGCCGCCGCTGCGCGCCGGTGATTGCGGCCTGTCCCCGTCCGGCGGGGCGACTGTCGAGCGGGAATGGTCCCGCTCCCGCAGGAGCCTCGATATGCCGCTTTCAACCGCCCAATCGCTCGGCTGGAATCTTGCCCGCACGATGATGGTGATCATCGTCCTGATCCAGACCTCCAATGGCTATGCCGTGATGCCGCTCGACGAGTTTGACGGCGATCCGACAACGATAGTCAGCGAATATGACCCGTTCGGCCGCTGACCTCGAAATAGATCCAGGGTGCGGCCAGTTGCGGTTCCACCCTCGGATTCTCTCTGCTATTTTCAGACGGCAGATTGCACTGTGGAGGAAGAGGCGAGCGCGCCTAACTGGAGGACGCTCATGACCATTTTCCTTATCCTCGGTGCTATTGCCGCTTTCTATCTCATCTGGATCCTGTTTCGCCTCGCAGCCTTCGCATTGCCAATCTATGCCGGCGTTTGGCTGGGGCTTTTGATGCAAGCTTCCGGATTTGGATATCCCGCCTCGATCACAAGTGGGCTCGCGGCAGGCGCGGCGCTCCTCCTTGCCGCCCAGTTGCTCATTGCCTTCTCGCCGTTGCTCCGCTGCCCGGTCGTCCTCCTGTTCGTCGTTCCGGTGGCCTTTGCCGGGTACCAGATCGCAGGCGGGCTTGCCGGACAGACGATCGAGCCTGGCATCTGGGCCAGCGTCCTGCCGTGGATTGGCGCCTTTATGGCGGCGACAGGAGCCTGGATGGGGCTAGCGACCGAGCGGCTGGTGAGCGCCTCTCCAGACAGCACCCACCGGCGCATGCCGAAATCGCTACCGGGGTGCGCTGAGCGCGTTCCTTCCCGACGCATCGATGTTGCCTGCGGGAGGCTTTGAGTCTCTTTACGGCCAGTTCCCGTTCGCCGATCTGCCGGTCAAATTCCGTTCCTCGGGCACAGCGCCGCCGCAGCCTCTCGAGATGCGCGATCTGGCAGCAAGCCGCTGGCGCTGGCCCGGCCCGCAACGGCGCGTCCGGAACTTTCTTCCCCCGGCGTGCCGCCGTTCCTCGCGAGACAAGAAACTCCCGTTCGTGCCGTCCTCCGCTTCGCTTCGGCCCCCTGGGTGCCGGGCCGTTCACTTGCCGCCTGTCGATCCGCATCGAGGCCGCGATCGGCGCGGTCTTCGACCAGGGAAAGGTAAGGATCATGAGCAAGATCGGCAGCTTCAAGAAAGTTTCTGGCGAATATAAGGGCCAGATCATCACCCTCTCGGTGCAGGCGAAATCGGTCCGCATCGCTCCGGTGGAAAAGCCCGGCCAGAACGGCCCCAGCCACCGCGTATTCGTCGGCGAGGTCGAAGTGGGTGCGGCGTGGAGCAAGAAGACCCAGGACGACCGGCCCTATCTCTCGGTCAAGCTCGATGATCCGAGCTTCACGGCCCCCGTCTTCGCGCAACTGTTCGAGGGCGACGAGGGCGAATATGATCTGGTCTGGAGCCGCCCGGCGCGACGCAGCGACGGCTAGGTCCGGCGTTTATCGCCCGGCTTCGGCCGGGCGATAATAGCTCCAGATTGAGGACGTCTCCGCGCGGAACTGAACGGATTTTGAGTTAAGGTCATCGCTTATGTGCCGGTAACCATGAAGGAATGGCCGGCGCAAAAGCGTCGCATATCCGTATCTTGTCCCCAGTCTCTGTCGTGGGAGTTGCTTATGGGCCAGACGATCGATTGGCAGTCGTCATATTTTCCGAAAATATTCGAGCTATATGATCGCGCGGATTTCGCGCAGGAATTCCTGCGCCGCTCCCCGGCCTATCGCAGTCAATATGCCGCCGCGCTCGCCGGCCCTCGCGCCTCAGGGGCGCTTCGCCTGCTCGCGCGGCACTGGGGGTTGGTGTTTCGCCCTCGATCCCCGGCATAGCGCAGCCGACGCGCCTGCGCTCTGGCACCCGCGGGCGTGCGCGCTCGTAACGATTGCCGCACCCTCTTCGGCGGGCTTCGCCGCGGCACGGCTCGCCGATATCGCTCTCGTTTCCGGCGTTGCCGCCGAGGCGATCGATCCCGTCCGCTGGCATCTCGTGCTCGCCGTTGACGGCCGGCGCTATCGTCTCTCGATCGAGCATGGCGGCACCGATACCGCGCTCGCCTATATTTGCGCCGCCGACGATGATGCCGCCGCGCGGCTGGCTGTCGCCAGCGCGCTTCATATGGGGCTCAGCGGCGCCCCGGGGGCGCGGCCTGCGGCCTGCGCCGAGCCGGGGCCAACGGAACGCTGGCGGCTCGTGCAGTGGCTACGCCTTCTTGACGCGCATGAGGCGGGCGCCTCGCCGCGCGAGATCGCAGCGGCGCTGATACCGGGGGCGGCGCAGCGCCCCTCTGCCTCCGAATGGGACGCATCGAGCGAACGGCGGCGCATCGGCCGCTGGCGGAAGCGCGCTCTCGCGATGCGCGACGGCGGCTACCTCGAACTGCTCGCGGCTCGCTGATCGGGACATTCCGCAGCCCTTCACTTTGTCCGTTCCGAATCCCCGCCGCGCTTCTCCATGTGTGGCCGCGAGCACGCTGCAGCACGCTGGAGCCCCCGATCGCCACCAGGAGTTTCCCTATGTCCGAGATCCCCGCACCGGTCATTCCGCGCTATCTGAGGACGCCGGATGCGGCGCTGCACATCGGGCTGTCGGGGCGAACGCTTGAGAAGCACCGCTACTTCGGCACAGGCCCGATCTATCACAAGGTCGGCGGCCGCGTCGTCTACACCATCGCCGATCTCGACGCCTGGGCCGCAAGCGGCCGGCGCCGGTCGACGAGCCCGATGGGCGGCGAGGCGATGCCGCCGTCGCAGCCGGTGCGTCGCTGATGCCGCCCGCTGCGACACCTCGCGCCGCTTCGCTTCCGGCATCGGCTCTCCGGGCTGCGGCGGGATCGCCCCCGCGCCCGCCGGCTGCGAGCGGCCTGACCGAAGTCGAAATGACATGGATCGAAGGACGGCTCGAGCAATGGCTGCGCTTCGGACGCATCGCCGCGGAGAGGTTCCTGAACCGTCGGACGCGCGTCGCGGCGTTCCGCCCCGGCGCTCTGTTCGCCTTCGTGCGCTGGACGTCGAACGATTATGGCACCGTCCACTCGACGATCGCCATCGCCGCCGCGGTTACGCCCGGCGACGCCTATGCGACGCTGCCGTTCGTCCGTCCGGGCGCCGACGTCCTGTTGCGGGTCGATGGCTGGCTGAAGGTTGCGCTCGTTCTCGGCGCGATCGATGCGGTCGAGGCTGCGGGGATCGATCCTTGCGACGTGGCGCCCGATCACTGGCGCCACGTCGGCAACCGCATTGCCGCCGGTCTGCCGTTCCGGCCCTATAGCGATGACAGGCACGCGGCGTGGCTTCGCCGCAAGGCGCTGGGCGAATGAACCGCCGCTGGCTTGCCGCGACAGCCGGTTTCACCGCGCTGTTCGGTCTTGGCTTCGCCGCGACCGATGCGCTCGCGCCGCATCCGCGCCTCATATGGAACGCGAGCGCATCGGCGCCGGTCGGTCTTTACAGGATCACATCGCAGGGCTGCTACGCGGTCGGCGATCTCGTCCTGATCCGACCCGGCACTCACACCGTGCGTTTTCTCGCCGAGCGCCGATATGTTCCCATGGGGACACCGCTGCTCAAGCGGATCGCCGCGCTTCCGGGGGACACTGTCTGCCGGGAGGGAGCCATGGTGCGGATCAACGGCCGCGCGGCTGCCGCCGCGCTGGCGCGTGACCGGTGGGGCAGGGCGCTGCCGCACTGGTCGGGCTGCCGCACGCTGCGCGGCGGCGACCTCTTCCTGCTCAACACCCCGCAGGCAAGTCTCGACAGCCGCTACTTCGGTCCGATGCCGGCCTCCGGCCTGATCGGTGCCGCGCGGCCGCTCCTCACGCGCGAGGCGCCGGGCGCGCCGCTGCGCTGGCGCCGCGTCGCGCCCCCGAAGTTCCCCGTTCAACACTGAAGGAGAAGCGACGATGATTATTGGCAGTTTTCAGGAGAATGCGAACAGCTTCAGCGGTCACCTCTCGACGCTGATGCTCGATGCCATGCTGACAATTGTGCCGGCGCAGGACAGCAGCGCCGAGAACGCACCCGACTGGCGGGTGCTGCTCGGTGACGCGGAGACCGGCACCGAGGTGGGCGCGGGGTGGAGCCGGACCGGCGAGCGCGCGGGCTCCTACGTCGCCCTGCAGATCGACGACCCGGCGCTCGGGGTTCCACTGCGCGCCAATCTCATTCGCATCGCCCCGGAAAGCGACAGCTACCAGCTGCTCTGGTCGCGCCCCGCGCCGCGCGAGCGGGCCTGAGCCGTGCCGGCTCGGCCGCGCTGCGCGCGCATCCGGTGCGATCTCGCGGCGCGCTCGCGCCGCCGCTGGCGCGCACTCGCGTGCGCGTTGGCGGCGTTCGCCTGCGGCATGGCGGGCGCCGCAACGGACGCCTCGGCTGCGCCATCGGCCTCCGCGTCACCGCATCCCTATGCGGCGCATGTTGCAGCGGCCTCGCAGCGCTTCGCCATTCCCGAAGTCTGGATCTGGCGCGTGATGCATGTCGAAAGCCGCGGCAGGGCGGGCGCCGTATCGCGCGCCGGTGCAAGGGGTCTGATGCAGATCATGCCTGGCACCTGGGCGATGCTAACGGCGCGCCACCGTCTCGGCCCCGACCCCTTCGACACCCGCGCCAACATCCTCGCAGGCGCTGCCTATCTGCGTCACATGTGGGACCGCTACGGCGATGTGCGCCTGATGCTTGCAGCTTATAATGCGGGACCGGGGCGCGCCGATGCCTATGCAGCCGGCAGGCGCGGCCTGCCAGCGGAAACGGTCGCCTATGTCGCGGCAATCGTGCCGCATCTTGGCGCGCCCGGCGCTGCACCGCCTGCAACCACGCCGCACAGCGTTGCGCCATCCTGGCGCAGCGCCGGCATTTTTGCGGCGCGGCAGGATGAGGGATTATTGCCGACCGACGCGCGTGACGATGGCGCCGCGAAAACAGCGGCGGCGCCTGCCGAGCGTATGGGGCCGGCCCGCCCGAGCCTCTTCGTCCCGCTTTCCGGGCACGGCGAATGAACTCGTCCGGCATCGCCTTTTGCTTCGACCCAGTCGATGAAATAGGCATCAAAACGGGAGTGCGTGGTGGCCGAGAGAGGAGAGTTTCGGGAGGGCGAGATAAAAGCGGTGCCAGCTTTGCACACCTAAGTGGTTGGTTTTGGGCAGTCTCTTCATATGGCAGGACTTGGCCTCTGCCAGCCCATTTGCTAATTCTTGGTAACTTATCAGACGCTTACGGGCTGGCTTTGTGATGACGCACCCGCGCGACCATGAGTTTCGGGTCCGGCCGGGAAAGGGGCGCGATCGGGGGGCGGGGTCGGGGCGGCGAGTGCAGAAGCTCGCCGTTCAGGTGCGCCGCGCGGCGGCGCGCCGAGGGCAGGGGCCGAAGCGCAGGGGCGCCGGGGGCACGCGGCGCAGCGGCCGCGGAAGGCGGGCCGCCGCGCTGGCGCGCTTTCGCCGCAACGGACGCCGCGTCGTCGTCAAGGCCCGGATCGTGCGCCACAAGGGCGTGCGTTTTCGTGCTGCGCCGCTCGCCAAACACGCCGCTTATCTCGAGCGCGACGGGGTGACTCGCGACGGACGGGATGCGGCGCTGTTCGATGCCGAGGGCGATGCGGCCGACCGCTCGGCGTTCGCCAGCCGCTGCGAGCACGATCGCCATCATTTCCGGCTCATCGTGAGCCCTGAGGACGCCGCCGAAATGGAGGATTTGAGGCGCTTCATCCGCGAGCTCATGACCGACATGGCCCGCGATCTCGACACGCGGCTCGACTGGGTCGCGGTCGATCACTGGAATACCGACAATCCGCATATTCACATCCTCGTGCGCGGCGTCGCCGACGATGGCGGCGACCTTGTCATCGACCGTGCCTATGTCAGTGACGGTATCCGCTTCCGCGCCGAGCAACGTGTCACGTTCGAGCTTGGACTGCGCAGCGAACGCGAACTCGGTGCAGCCCGCGAGCGTGAGGTCGAGGCCGAGCGCTGGACCGGCCTCGACCGAGGGCTCGCGGAGCAGGCGGCTGCCTCCGCGGGGGTCGTCGACCTTCGCCCTGGCGCCGCGATCGACGAAGCCGAGCGGCGACTGCTCCTTGGCCGCGCGGCGAAGCTCGAGGCGCTCGGCATCGCAGCGCGAACGGGGCCGGCACAGTGGGTCGTCGACCCCGAAGCCGAGGCGATATTGCGCGACCTCTCGGAGCGCGGCGACATCATCAAGACGATGCACCGGGCATTGGCGAAGGAGGGCGGGTCGCCCAAAGCATCGCGCTTCGCCCTCCATGACGGACGTCATGCCGAACCGATCATAGGCCGTCTTGTCGATCGGGGCCTGCAGGACGAGCTTGCCGGCACCGCCTATGCGATCGTCGATGGCGCCGATGGCCGCGTCCATCATCTCCGCTTCGCGGACATCGGGATGACGGGCGACGCCGCCTCCGGTGCGATCGTCGAGCTCAGGTCATGGGAGGATGTGAAGGGAGGGACGCGGCTGTCGCTGGCGGTACGCTCTGACCTGTCCCTCGCCGAACAGATTCGTGCCGAAGGCGCGACCTGGCTCGATCGCCAGCTCGTCGCCCGCGAGCCGGCCGCGGGCAACGCCGGCTTCGGCCGCGAGATCCGCGCCGCGATGGACGCCCGCGCCGGGCATCTGGAGACGCTTGGTCTCGCGAGCCGCGAAGGCGGGCGTCTTCGCCTTGCGAGCGGGATCATCGACACCCTGCGCGCCCGCGACATCGACAGCGCCGCACAGGCGATCGCGGCCCGGACCGGCCTCGCGTTCAAGCCGACAGAACCGGGAGAAAATGTCTCGGGCATCTACCGCGAGCGCCTTCGCCTCACGTCGGGCCGCTTCGCAATGCTCGACGACGGACTCGGCTTTCGTCTCGTCCCTTGGCGCCCGGCGCTCGACACGCATCTGGGGCAAGCGGTCCGGGGCGCCGCGACGGCGGCCGGCGGTATCGACTGGGCAATCGGTCGCGGCCGCGGTCTTTCGATCTGAAGGAGCAGTTTTGTGAACGACCGCATATTATGGGGACAGATCCTTACCGTCGGACTGATCGTCCTTCTGTTCGTCTGGGGAGCCACGCAATGGACGGCAGCGGCGCTCGGATATCAGGCTGAGCTTGGTCCCCCCTGGTTCATGCTCGGCGATCAGCCCGTCTATCCGCCGCCTGCCTTCTTCTGGTGGTGGTTCGCCTTCGATGCCTATGCGCCCCCGGTTTTCTACCGGGGCGCCGCGATAGCGGCCTCGGGCGGGATCGCGGCGATCATCGTCGCGATCGCGATGTCGGTGTGGCGCGCGCGCGAGCGGCGACGCGCCGAGACCTATGGATCGGCGCGCTGGGCGACGAAGGGCGAAATCCGGGGTGCCGGGATGCTCGGGGAGGATGGCGTCATTCTCGGACGGTTTGGCGGCACTTATTTGCGGCATGACGGTCCCGAGCATGTGCTCTGCTTCGCGCCGACGCGGTCGGGGAAGGGCGTGGGGCTGGTGGTGCCGACTCTGCTGTCCTGGCCAGGCAGCTGCATCGTCCACGATATCAAGGGCGAGAATTGGCAGCTTACGTCCGGTTTTCGCGCGCGGTTCGGGCGGGTGTTGCTTTTCGATCCGACCAATATGGCATCTGCAGCCTATAATCCGCTGATCGAGGTTCGGCGGGGAGAACGCGAAGTTCGCGATGTGCAGAATGTCGCCGACGTGCTCGTCGATCCCGAAGGCAGCCTCGAGAAGCGCAACCACTGGGAGAAGACGAGCCATGCTCTGCTGGTCGGCGCGATCCTGCATGTTCTTTACGCGGAGCCGGACAAGTCGCTTGCCGGCGTTGCGGCCTTTCTCTCCGATCCCGGGCGGTCGATCGAGACGACACTGATGCGCATGAAGGCGACGCCGCATCTCGGAGAGAGGCCGCATCCGGTCGTCGCTGCGGCTGCGCAGGAGCTTCTCAACAAGAGCGAGAATGAGCGCTCAGGCGTCCTTTCGACCGCCATGTCTTTTCTCGGCCTGTACCGCGATCCTGTTATTGCGAGGGTGACGGGCAGCTCGTCCTGGCGAATTGCCGATCTCATGAACGAGGCGTCTCCGGTTTCGCTCTATCTCGTCGTGCCTCCAGGCGACATCAGCCGGACCAAGCCGCTCATCCGCCTCATCCTCAATCAGGTCGGACGCCGGCTTACCGAGGAACTCAACCCGGGTGCGCGGCCGCAGCGTCTGCTCCTCATGTTCGACGAGTTTCCGGCGCTTGGGCGGCTCGACTTCTTCGAAAGCGCGCTTGCCTTCATGGCAGGCTACGGGATCAAAGCCTTCCTGATTGCCCAGTCGCTGAACCAGATCGAGAAGGCCTACGGGCTCAACAATGCGATCCTCGACAATTGCCACGTCCGGGTGAGTTTCGCGACCAATGACGAGCGCACCGCCAAGCGGATATCGGACGCGCTCGGAACCGCGACCGAGCTTCGTGCCATGAAGAATTATGCGGGGCACCGATTGTCACCCTGGCTCGGCCATCTGATGGTCTCGCGCACCGAAACCGCCCGGGCACTGCTCACCCCCGGCGAGATCATGCAGCTCCCGCCCGGCGATGAGATCGTGATGGTCGCCGGCCTCGCACCGATCCGCGCGCGCAAGGCGCGCTATTTCAAGGATCGGCGTCTTACGGACCGTGTACTCACGCCAGCTGGCGTTGGTCACGTCGAGCAAGTTACCGACGACTGGTCTGGCCTGCAGCCGGTCCCGGCGGCGCCCGGATATAAGCGCAAGCCGGAAGCCAGTACCGATGCAGCGAATGGCGGTATCCGGCAGGAGCCCGAGCTTCCCGTCCATGAGGAAATCGCGACCGGGGCGGAACCCTCACGCGGCGAGTTCGACTTCGGCGAGGACGGCGCACAGGCCGACGCCGCGCGCAACCGGCAGACGGTCGACAAGGCGATGCGCCGCACCGCGCGGGCCGCATCGCTCGATCCCGATGACGGAATAGACCTGTGAAGCGCGCCCATGTGAAACAGACCTACCGTCTTGACGCCGAGCTCGCCCGCCTTGTGGCAGAACGTGCTCGGCAGCGGCGGGTCACCAAGACAGAGGTCGTCGAGGCGGCGCTGGCCTCTGTGCTGTCACCGGACCATGAGGAGAGAATCGAGGCGATCGTCACGCGGCGGCTCGACCGCATAACGCGTCTCCTCGATCGCCTCTTGTGGCATGTCGATCTCTCGAACGAAACGGTGGCGCTCTTTGTACGCTTCTGGCTCACCAGCACGCCGCCTTCGCCAGACGCTGGATCGAAGGGGGCGCAGGCGACGGGAGCGAAACGGTATCGGTCGTTCGTCGACTCCTTGTCACGGCGCATGGAGGATGGGCCGCGACTGAAGGACGAACTGTCCGAAGACTATCCCGCCGCGCTGGAAGAGAAAGGAGGCATCGCTCGGCGCGATCAGTCGCCTTCAGAGAAATAGGCGCGCAGCCGGTCACGCAGTGCGGGCTGCAGCCGGACGAAGCATCGCCGTCCATCGAACAGATCCGGAAATCGTCGAAGGAGCCCCGCTTCGCAAAGCTTCTGAATTAGTCTCAGCCCACTGCTCATCGGGATCCCCGCCGTCGCACAGGTTGCGGTAATGGCGAGCGGCTTGCCCTCGCATTCATGGACGAAGACATCGAGCAATATCTCCCAGGCAGGCTCTCCGAAAAGCTCCTGCGCTCCGATGAGTTGCCGGCGAAGCAGTCTCCGCCGGATCGTACGGCGCGCCCGGTCACAGGCGATGTCGGCATTTCCGTCCCGGCCGCGTACGGGGCCGCGCAACGTGAAGCCCGCTTGCAGCCGGTCACGCAGCCGTGGCCTTCGTCCCTTGAGGATATGATGCGCGTATCTCGCGGTCACGACGATGTGGTCGAGAATTTCGATACCGAAGGGGAGGATAGCTGCCTCCAGGCGCTGCGTCGCGAGAATGTCGGCATCGCTCGGACGGGAATCGCCGCTCGGGTGATTGTGCACGATTATGAGCGCACTCGCATTGAGTTCGAGCGCGCGGCGAAGGATGGTGCGAGGATAAATGGCGAGCTCGCTCAATGTGCCTCTCTGCAGTTGCTCGTCGCTAAGAAGCCTGTGCGCCGGATCGAGAAAAAGGACGCGGAGCACCTCGTCCGGCAGCGAACCCATCGAATGGATCAGATAGCTGCGAAGCGATGCCGAGAATGGATTGACGGGCTCCGCGGCGATGCCCGGCTGAAGTCCGGCCTTCATTGCTTCGCCCGCAGCTACAATCAATTCTGCGATACCATTGCCGCACCCGACGACACGTGAGAGCGCTTCGGGCGACTGGGTCCACAGCCTTCCGATGGTGCTAAATTCTCGAAGAAGGGCTGCTGCTAGCGCCTCGCTGCGTTCCGAATCCACTGTGGCAATGAGCCGTGCCAGGACGGATCGCTGCCGTTTGCTGCCAGTCGGCGTTGGTGGCGCCAAGTTCCCAGAATGAGCAGAGGAGGGAAGAGCCAGGAGACCGCCACCTGCATCGTCAAATAGGCAATCGGGTGCATCGGAACCTCGAGAGCCTTCGCGAGGTGAGCCAGCAGCGGAAAGATGTGGAGGATAGCTGCGAGCAGCGGCCAGAAACGATGAGAGATCATCGCAAGCAGGAAGGTCGCTCCCGCTCCCGCCAGATCGATTGCGAGATGTCCTGTGTCCAGGCCTTCGAATTCGGGCGGAACTATCAGGTGGAGGAGCTGGTCCGATATCACCAGCGCCGCAGCGATACCCGCCATGGCCCGCTCGGGCCCACCGCCACGCCGCAGCGCATAGGCGAGAGCCACCAGCAAGAGTGCGATGAACAAGGCGTTGCGCATCGCGCACCATATTCATGCCGGTGACTCCCGGTCAATCTGTCAGGCGGCCGAACTCAGCGGAACGACGTTCGACCGCGCGCTGTTCGGGCATTTATGGAGATCGTAGCCCGCCGTCTCCCGGCCGATCTCGACAAGCTCGCCGTGGATACGCATCACGTCACCGCTCGCATCGATCAGCGCGTTTTGCACCTTTGCGATCCGCCGGATGGCGGCATGGCCCCTCGTCGCAGGGACGCCGTCGGTATCGCGCCGCGCGGTAACCGCGCTCGTCATCAGCGAGGAAACCGCGATGAGGGCGTCGTCGATCCTGCGTTCGGCCGCCGGCACATCCTCCTCGAGACGCGCGGTGTGGGTCATCTGTCGATCAGGCATAGTCTCTCCTTTCCGGAAAACCCGTAGGCTCCGGCTCTTCGCTCGCGTGGTGGAAAGGGGTCAGTTGGCGATGAGCTGGTTCAGCCCTTGCGCAATCCCGATCCCGCCGAGCGCGATCAGAACAAGCAGAAGCAAACCTCCCACCATGATCAACGTCCGCCGCGAAGGCTGATGATCATGCCGCAACAAACTCCTCGACAGCGGGTTTTCTTCCGGTGGCAAGGAGATTCCCGCCTCGCTGTCGCGAAGGGGGAGATGCTTGGCCGGTTCGCCGTCTGCCCCGTTCGATGGCACTGCAGGGGAGAGCGTGGGAATATCGACTGGGTGGTATGCGATCCGGTCGCATATGGTTTTAAGCCGGTCATAGATGATTGCGGTCTCGTCGCGGCTACCTGCGCCGAGGATATAGCGCGCCGATGTCAGGCGCTGATCGACCGTATATTTGGAAATGTCGAGCTCGCGCGCGATCTGTTTCGACGTCTGCCGTGCCAGCAGCAGTTCGAGGCAAGCATGCTGCTTGTCGGAGAGGCGCGACCAGCGTTCGGCGTCCTCCGGTGCCAAAGACCCCGAATCAGTCATCCGGCATATAAACACAAATGTAGATATCCTGCCAAATCACGCCTCGTCGCAAAGCCTTAGTGATGATTCCGCATTGGCTACTTCGCTCAGCTACCTATTTCTTCGCCCACGCCCTACACCCTTAATTTCCTGTTGAAGCGCGCAGAAGCCTGCGTCTCTTACTCGTCCCCGTCGAGCCGGGCGCTTTTGCCGGCTCCTGAAAACGGGGTGTTCGATGAGCTCAATCTCCGCCAGGCACGAGGCGTTCCAGCGTAGCGCAAGCATGCTGCGCACCGCCCTCGGCGGCGCGATAGCCGAATGGCTCGCGGATCCTGCCGTTATCGAAATCATGCTCAATCCCGACGGTCGGCTCTGGGTCGACAGGCTTGGTGGGGGCATCGCCGACAGCGGTATTCTCCTGCCGGCCGCGGACGGTGAGCGCATCATCCGGCTCGTGGCCCATCATGTCGGGGCCGAAGTTCACGCCGGCGCGCCCCGCGTGTCGGCGGAGCTGCCGGAAAGCGGGGAGCGGTTTGAAGGGCTGCTGCCTCCGGTTGTGGCGGCCCCGGCCTTTGCTATCCGCAAGCCCGCTGTCGCGGTCTTCTCGCTCGGCGACTATGTGGCGGCCGGCATCATGGGGCCGGGCGAAGCCGATACGCTGCGCAAGGCCGTCGCGGCGCGCGCGAATATTCTCGTCGCCGGCGGAACGGGCACTGGCAAGACGACGCTCGCCAACGCTTTGCTCGCCGAGATCGCGGCCTCCGATGATCGCATCATTTTGATCGAAGACACGCGCGAGCTCCAATGCACCGCGCCCAACCTTGTCGCGCTTCGCACGAAAGACGGCGTCGCGTCGCTCTCCGACCTTGTGCGCTCGTCGCTCAGGCTTCGCCCCGACCGCATTCCCATTGGCGAGGTGCGCGGCGCCGAGGCGCTCGACCTCCTGAAGGCGTGGGGCACCGGCCATCCGGGCGGAGTCGGCACGATACATGCGGGCAGCGCGATCGGCGCGCTCCGCCGGATGGAGCAGCTGATCCAGGAAGCTGTGGTCACCGTGCCGCGCGAGCTTCTCGCCGACACCATCGATCTTGTCGCGGTTCTCGTCCGCGACAGCGCCGGCCGGCGCCTCTGCGAACTCGCGCGGGTGGACGGGTTCGATCCGGCGACCGGCAACTACCGCATCAATTCGCTTCTCGATGCTCTTGAAGGAGTCACGCAATGCAGAAGGATATTCGGCGCCGCCTTGCCGGCGGCGCCTTGCTCGCCGCCGTCTGTCTCATGACCTCGGTTCCGGCGCAGGCCGGCGGGTCTTCGATGCCATGGGAAGCGCCGCTGCAGTCGATCCTCGAAAGCATCGAGGGGCCGGTCGCAAAGATCGTCGCGGTGATCATCATCATCGTGACCGGGCTCAGCCTCGCGTTCGGCGACACATCGGGGGGCTTCCGGCGTCTCGTGCAGATCGTGTTCGGCCTGTCGATCGCCTTTGCCGCCTCGAGTTTCTTCCTCTCCTTTTTCTCCTTCGGGGGCGGGGCACTCGCCTGATGTCGGCCGAAGCGGACATTCCCGGCTTCTTCGCGCCGGTCCATCGTGCACTCGCCGAGCCCATCCTGCTCGGCGGAGCACCGCGGAGCCTCGCCATCGTCAACGGGACGCTCGCGGGAGCCGTCGGCCTCGGTCTCCGCCTCTGGCTCGTGGGTCTCGCCATCTGGGCGATCGGCCACGGACTGGCGGTGTGGAGCGCGCGCCGTGACGCTGCCTTCGTCGACGTCGCGCGGCGCCACCTCAAATATCCGGTCTGGATGCAGCCATGATGAATCTCTCCGAATATCGAACGAAATCCGCCGCGCTTGCCGACTTCCTCCCTTGGGTCGCGCTCGTGGCGGAGGGCGTGGTGCTGAACAAGGACGGGTCGTTTCAGCGATCGGCGCGCTTTCGCGGCCCCGACCTCGACAGCGCCACGCCCGCTGAACTTGTTGCGGTCACCGCGCGGCTCAACAATGCGCTGCGGCGGCTCGGGTCTGGATGGGCTATTTTTGTGGAAGCTCAGCGGATTGCTGCGAAAAGCTATCCCGTCTCCGAGTTCCCCGATCCCGTCTCCGAGCTGGTCGATGTCGAACGCCGCGAACAGTTTCGCGAAGAAGGCGCGCACTTCGAGAGCTTCTATTATCTCACCCTTCTGTGGATGCCGCCCGCCGAGGAGGCGGCGCGCGCCGAGGCCTGGCTCTATGAAGGACGGTCGAAGGCCGGCGTCGATCCGAAGGAATTGCTCGCAAGCTTCGTCGACCGGACCAACCGGCTTCTGCATCTGGTGGAAGGCTTCATGCCGGAGGCGGGGTGGCTCGGCGACGCCGAGACGCTCACCTATCTCCACAGCACCGTGTCGACGAAGGTGCAGCGTGTGCGCGTTCCCGAGACGCCGGCCTATCTCGACGCGCTGCTGACCGACGAGGCGCTCGTCGGCGGCCTCGAGCCCCGGCTCGGGAAACATTATGTGCGTACCCTCACGATCACGGGCTTTCCGAGCGTCACCTTTCCGGGACTGCTCGACGAGTTGAACAGGCTCGCCTTCGGCTATCGCTGGTCGACCCGCGCGATCATGCTCGACAAGAATGATGCGACCAGGCTGCTGACGAAGATCCGGCGCCAATGGTTCGCCAAGCGCAAGTCGGTTGCCGCGATCCTGAAGGAGGTCATGACGAACGAAGCGTCGGTGCTGGTCGACAGTGACGCTTCGAACAAGGCGGCGGATGCCGACATGGCGCTCCAGGAACTTGGCGCCGACAGCGCGGGCATCGCCTATGTGACCGCGACCGTCACGGTTTGGGATCGCGACGCTGCGCTGGCGGCCGAGAAGCTGCGCCTCGTGGAGAAGGTCATCCAGGGACGCGACTTCACCTGCATGAGCGAAGGCGTGAACGCGATCGAGGCCTGGCTCGGCAGTATTCCGGGGCAAGTGTACGCCAATGTCCGCCAGCCTCCCGTTTCCACGCTCAATCTCGCCCATATGATCCCGCTTTCGGCCGTATGGGCGGGGGCGGAACGGGACGAGCATTTCGGTCAGTCCCCCTTGCTGTATGGCAAGACCGAAGGTTCGACCCCGTTCCGCTTCTCGCTGCACGTCGGCGATGTTGGTCACACGCTGGTCGCGGGGCCTACGGGTGCAGGCAAATCCGTGCTGCTCGCGCTCATGGCGATGCAGTTCCGGCGCTATAGGGACGGCCAGATATTCGCCTTCGACTTCGGTGGTTCGATCCGCGCCGCGGCGCTCGCGATGGGCGGAGACTGGCAGGATCTCGGGGGCGCTCTCGATGACAGCGCCTTGGGCGTCGCGCTCCAGCCGCTTGCGCGTATCAACGAAGCGGCCGAGCGCGCCTGGGCGGCTGCATGGCTCGCTGCGCTTCTGGCGGGGGAAGGCGTCGCCGTCGATCCAGCTGCGAAAGAGCATCTTTGGTCGGCCCTGACATCGCTCGCAACCGCGCCGGTTTCCGAGCGCACGCTGACGGGGCTTGCAGTCCTGCTCCAGTCGCACGCGCTCAAGCAGGCGCTGTCGCCCTATCTGGTTGGCGGACCGTGGGGGCGGCTGCTCGACGCAGATACCGAAAGACTGGGCGAGGCACGAGTATTGGCGCTGGAGACCGAGGGCCTGATCGGAGCCGCGTCGGCTGCGGCGGTCCTGTCCTATCTTTTCCACCGCATCGAAGGACGGCTCGACGGCTCGCCTACGCTCATCATCATCGACGAGGGATGGCTGGTACTCGACAGCCCGGCCTTTGCCGCGCAGCTTCGTGAATGGCTGAAGACGCTCCGCAAGAAGAATGCGAGCGTCGTGTTTGCGACGCAGAGCCTCGCCGACATCGAGGCCTCGCCGATCGCCCCCGCGATCATCGAGAGCTGCCCGACCCGTATCTTTCTGCCCAACGAGCGCGCCGCCGAGCCGCAGATCGCCCGGGTCTACGAGCGGTTCGGGCTCAATGATCGCCAGATCGAGATACTGAGCCGGGCGACGCCGAAGCGCGACTATTATTGCCAGTCGCGCCGGGGCAACCGGCTGTTCGATCTTGGCCTCGGCTCAATCGCCCTCGCATTTGCGGCCGCGTCTTCGAAGTCCGACCAGATCCGCATCGGCGAGCTTTTCTTCGAGCATGGCGGCACGGGCTTCGCGGCCGCCTGGCTGCGACACCGGCATCTCGACTGGGCAGCCGATCTCATCGCCGACCTCGAACTTCCATCCCCCCTGAAGGAGTAATGCCATGAAGAAACGTCTCTGGCCTGCGGCCGCCGCCATGCTGGTTGGCAGCGCGACGCTTGCTGCGCCTGTCGCTCCCGCCGCAGCGCAGGTCGGCGGGATCGTCCACGATCCGCGCAACTATGCCCAGAATATCCTGACCGCCGCGCGCACGCTCGAGCAGATCAACAACCAGATCAAGCAGTTGCAGAACCAGTCGACGTCGCTCCTCAATGAAGCAAGGAATCTCACTGCATTGCCCACCTCGACGTTGCAGGAATTGCAGGGGCAGGTCGACCAGACACGCCAGCTTCTGAGCGCGGCGCAGCGGATCGCCTATGATGTGAAGGACGTCCAGTCGGCCTTCGAGGGTCGATACAGGGGCGCTGCGCTGGCGGGCTCCGGCGCCACCATGGTGGCGAATGCCGATGCGCGCTGGAAAGACAGCGTCGGGGCTTTCGAGGACGCGATGAAGGTGCAAGCCGGTATCGTCGGCAATCTGGGTGTCACGCGAAAGTCCATCGATACGCTGGTCGGCGCCAGCCAGTCGGCGACCGGTGCGCTCCAGGCGGCGCAGGCGGGTAATCAGCTGCTGGCGCTCCAGTCGCAGCAACTCGCCGATCTCACCGCTGCGCTCGCCGCGCAGGGGAGGGCACAGGCGCTCGACGCTGCGAGGAGCGCGGCAGCCGAGGCCGAAGCGCGCGAGCGTTTCCGCCGCTTTCGCGGCAAGAACTGAGATGGGGCGGACGGCGAAGATTGCCGGTGTTGCCGTGCTTGGGGCGTTGGTTCTCACGCTCGCGATCATATCGGCGGCCTCGACCTCCGCTCCAGGTGCGTCCGCCTCGCGCACTTCCCGGGAGGACACGCCACCCGTGGCCGCCGCCGTGCCGGCCCACTGCCGTAGCGCGACCCAGGCTGATGCGGTCTGCACAGCGGCCTGGGAGACCAGGCGCCGTCATTTCTTCGGCAAGCAGGATGAGCGCAGATGAACGACACCGGCATCATAGACCAATTTCTGTCGGTCTTCTCGACCTATATCGATAGTGGCTTCGGGTTGCTTGGCGGCGAGGTCGGCTTTCTCTCCTCGACTCTCATCGTCATCGACGTGACGATCGCGGCACTCTTCTGGGCATGGGGCACCGACGAGGACGTCCTGCAGCGGCTGATCAAAAAGACTCTCTATATCGGCGTCTTCGCTTTCATCATCGGCAACTTCGCAGGCCTTGCAGCGATCCTTTTCGAGAGCTTCGCGGGACTGGGTTTGAAGGCCAGCGGCGCTTCGATGGCGATCGGCGATTTCATGCGCCCGGGCATGGTGGCCGCGACCGGACTCGACGCGGCCGAGCCGTTGCTCGACGCTTCGGCCGATCTCATGGGGCCGGTCGGGCTCTTCACCAACTTCGTCCAGATCATGATCCTGCTCATCGCCTGGGTGATCGTCGTGCTCGCCTTCTTCATTCTCGCCGTGCAGATTTTCGTGACGATCCTCGAATTCAAATTGGTAACGCTCGCCGGTTTCGTGCTGTTGCCCTTCGCCTTTTTCGGGCGGACCGCCTTCATGGCCGAGCGTGTCCTTGGCCATGTCATCTCGTCGGGCATCAAGGTTCTTGTGTTGGCTGTCATCACGGGGATCGGAACGACGCTGTTCGACCGCTTCGTGCAGGCGGGCCTCGGAGCCGAGCCCGACATCGAGCAGGTCATGGCGATCGCGCTCGGCGCGCTGACCCTCCTCGGCCTCGGCATCTTCGGACCCGGGATCGCAAACGGCATTGTCGCCGGCGGGCCTCAGCTCGGCGCGGGAGCGGCGGCCGGGACGACGGTTGCGGCTGGCGCCACTCTTGCCGCGGGTGCAGCTGGCGCGACGCTTGCCGCCGGCGCGGCCACTACCGCCGCGGGCCGCGCGGCGATGGGCGGATCGCGCGCCGCAGGGGGCGTGTCGGCGGCCTACGCCCGCGGCTCGGCCGGGAAGCAGGGAGGCGCCGCCTTCGGCTCTGGAATGGCAGAGGTGGCCCGCACCGCCGCGAGCGGCGCAGGAGCGCCGGTGCGCAAGGCAGCCGAGCGAATTCGCGCCAGCCTTTCCTCGGGCAGGAACGGCTCGGCGGCTGCCGGCGCCGCGCCCGCCGACGGACCGCCCGCCTGGGCATCATCCTTGCGCCGCCGTCAGGCGATGACGAGCGGCGCCACCATCGCTTCGCAGACGCTGAAGGCTGGCGACAGCCATGGCGCGGGGAGCGCGCCCGACATCAGAGAGAAGGAGTGACGCGTTATGTTTGGACGACCTTCGATCCGCTACGGGCAATCGCCCGTGCCGGTGACCCCCTATCAGCGCGCGGCGCAGGTGTGGGACGATCGCATCGGCTCTGCCCGGGTGCAGGCAAGAAGCTGGCGACTGGCCTTCTTCGGTTGCCTCGCGCTCTCGGGCGGCCTCGCGGGCGGTCTGGTCTGGCAATCGGCGCGCGGGACGATCACGCCTTGGGTCGTCGAAGTTGACAAGTTGGGCGAGGCGAGGGCGATTGCGCCCGCAGACGCCGACTATGAAGCAACCGACCCGCAAATTGCCTTCCACCTTGCGCGCTTCATCGAGCATGTGCGTTCGATCCCGGCCGACCCCGTGGTGCTGCGAGAAGATTGGCTCGCTGCCTATGACTTTGCCAGCGACACGGGCGCGCAGGCGCTCAACGATTATGCACGGGGCAATGATCCCTTTGCCGAGGTTGGCAAGTTCCAGGTGGCGGTCGACGTTTCCAGCGTCATTCGCGCATCGAAGAGCAGCTTCCGGATCGCATGGACTGAACGCCGATATCAGGATGGCAGCCTGATCGAAAAGTCGCGCTGGTCGGCGATCCTCACCTTTCGCGTCGATCCGCCCCGAACGCCCGACGCCATCAGAAAGAACCCGCTGGGCCTCTTTGTTACCGCTATTTCATGGTCAAAGGAACTGAGCCAATGACGCGCAACCTTCTTCTCTTTCTGGCAATCGTGCCACTTTTTGTCCCTGCGTCCGCCTCGGCGGAACCCGCCGACCCCAAGCTCAGGGTAGGACGCGCCAATGCCGAGGCCCGGGTGCAGCCCGACCGGCAGACCTACCGCAATGCGATCCAGCAATATGCTTGGGCTGAGGGCGCTCTCTATCAGGTCTATGCCGCGCCCGGACGGGTGACCGATATCGTCCTGCAAGAGGGCGAAATGCTCGTCGGGCCAGGGCCGGTCGCGGCCGGCGACACGGTGCGCTGGATCATTGGCGACACGCTGAGCGGATCGGGTGCATCGCGGCGAGTTCACTTGCTGGTGAAGCCCACGCGCTCCGACATTTCCACAAATCTCGTCATCAACACGAACCGGCGGACCTATCATGTCGAGTTGCGCGCCACGCCGGCAACCTACATGGCGTCGGTGTCCTGGACCTATCCCGCAGACGAATTGATCGCGCTCCGCGCAGCAGAAGCCGAGCGGGAACGGCTCGCGCTGGCCGCGACGGGTCTCGATCTCGCCACCCTTAATTTCGGCTACCGGATAGCGGGCGACAACGTCGGGTGGAGGCCGGTGCGCGTGTTCGACGACGGGCGGCAGACCTTCGTGGAATTTTCCGCAGGCATCGCCTCGGACGAGATGCCGCCAATCTTCGCTCTTGGCGCCAAGGGCGAAGCGGAGCTGGTCAATTACCGGGTCAACGGCCGCTACCTTGTCGTCGACCGTCTGATCGATCGCGCCGTGCTGCGGCTCGGGGTCGGCAAGGCTGCGCGCGAAGTGCGCATCGAGCGCGACAAAGCGCGTCGAGGCCGGTCATGAACGCATCCGACGCAGAGGCCGCGGTGCCGCAGGATATCGAGGATATCGATGCGATCGCGCCCGAAAGCACCGAGGGCTTCCGGCTCGCCGCCGAGCCGCCGAGCGTGATGCGGCTGTCGCGAAAGGCGCTTGCCGTGCTGGGCGGGACGGCCGGCGTCGCGATCGGGGGCGCGCTGCTCTACGCGCTTCAGCCCGCTGGTCCGAAGGACGCAGAGAATCTGTACCGGACGGAAAGTCGCAGCAGGCCCGACGCGCTCACGCGAGCCCCTGCCGATTATGGGTCGGTCCCGAAACTCGGGCCGCCGTTGCCAGGCGATCTCGGTCGCCCGATCCTGTCGGCGCAAGAGGAAGGCCAGATGCCGCCCGGGCCGCCAGCGCAGGAGAGCGCTGCGCGCGATCCCGCGCTCGACGCGCGCGATCGCGCGCGACAGGAAAGGGAAAGCGCTAACGCTAGCCGGGTCTTTCTTTCTGGCGGCGCGGCTTCGCGCGGGTCGCCCCCCGATACCGACGCGGCGCCCACGGCGGCGGGGCAGGGGAATCCTGCCGATGCCGCTCCGGCGCCCCGACCTCAGCCAGCCATGGTGGGGGCAGGCTGGGCGGACGAAAGCACGTCGCGCATTCGCTCGGCCAGCTCTCCCTATCTGCTGCAGGCAGGAAGCGTCATCCCCGCGGCGATGGTAACGGGCATACAGTCCGATCTGCCGGGGCAGGTGATCGCCCAGGTCACGGAGAATGTCTACGATAGCCCGACGGGCCGGACTCTCCTGATCCCACAGGGTGCGAGACTGATAGGGGAATATGACAGTGAGGTAGTCGCCGGTCAGAACCGTGTGTTGCTCGGATGGGATCGGCTACTCTTTTCGGACGGACGCTCGGTCTCGCTCGAACGACTGCCTGGCGTCGATGCTCGCGGAATGGCTGGCTTGTCCGATCGCACCGACAATCACTGGGGACATATGTTCCGTGCCGCGCTCGTTACTTCGCTCCTTGGTGCCGGCGCTGAGATCGGTTCCGGTGACGATGATCGCCTGGTGCGCGCCCTCCGACGGGGGCCGCAGGATAGCGTTAGCGAAGTAGGACAGCGGCTGGTCGACCGGCAGCTGAGAATTCCGCCGACGCTGACGGTCAGGCCGGGCTTCGTTCTCCGCGTGCTCGTCACCCGCGACCTGATCCTGGAGCCCGCAGCGGGATCAGGGCAATGAGCCAGGGTCTTCGCCTCGGTCCGATTCTCGAGGACAAGCCGGTCAAGGTCACTGTGGAACTGTCGAGCATTCTTCACGCCCAGCTCTCGGAATATGCAGTCTTGCACGCGCGAGAGAATGGGATCGCGGCTCCGCTTTCTCCCGAACGGCTGATTGCCCCGATGCTCGAAAGATTCATCGCGACCGACCGTGGATTTGCCCGGCTGAGAAAGCGGTAGCCGGCGCTCGGGACACAATCACCGTGAAACCCTATTCCACGCCCGAGAAGCTACCGTGCCCGGCCTATCTTCCGGTCGAGCCGGTCAGCGTGAGGATACCGACCGCAGTGAAGCTGACCGGACTCAGTCGGTCGACCATTTACAACCTCATCAAGTCGGGCGACCTCGATATGGCCAAGGTCGGCAGTGTCACGCTTATCCCCGTCGACAGCCTCCGACGATTTGTGGACAGCAGGCGCATCAAATCAGAATAGTTTCGAGATATAATATTCGTCACATGGGCCGCAATTGCGGCCCATTTTTTCATAGACAATCTATGCCCGTCCATGCGAGTGTAAGCAATAGCCGAACTGGTATCGGACAACCGGTGTGGGAGAACCCGTGGGATATAGTTTATGATATCCCATGATTTCTCTTAGATTTTGGCAGTTTATTGGGTTTTTAGGGCGGAAGCCCTGTCCACAACCGCCCTTCGAGGCGATGAAAACCCAGAGGCATAGTCTCTGACCTCCCGTTCCTACACCGATGCATGAGGACGGTGTCCGACCTGTTCTGCAGAAATGGGTCGGCGAAGTGGATCATTCGTAAGCGCGGACTCTGTGAGTCAACGCCAGATCCATTTGGATTTCCGTACCGAGGGCCTTCCGTCGATCCGGGCTTGGTCGCCTCATCGCCAATATAAGATTGCCGACGCCTGCCGCGATGCTGACATTTTTGCTGATGTCTCGCGGACGGCGTTCCCGCTACGCTTCCTTATAAAATAATCAGAGGAGGATGCGATGGACCTGGGTCTCAAGGGCAAGAAAGTCATCATGAACGGCGGCGCGCACGGTCTGGGGCTCGCTTCGCTCAAGATTTTTGCCGCCGAGGGCGCCGACGTCGCCTTTTTCTCGCGCGATGCAGAGAAGGTTGCTGCCGCGGTGGCGGCGATCGACGCCGCCGGGCCGGGCAAGGTGTTCGGCGAACAGTTCGACATGACCGGCAATCCCGACGGCTATCGCGACTGGCTGGCGAAGGCGCGCGATACGCTCGGCGGCTGCGACATCTTCATCCATACCGCGAGCTCGTCGGGGCAGGGGGCGACTGGCGATTGGCAGCGCGGGCTCGACATGGATGTCATGGGTGCGGTGCATGGCGTTGAGGTGCTGACCGAGGCGCTCGCGGCGTCGGGGTCGGGATCGATCATCTTCATGTCGTCGACAGCGGCGGTCGAGACCTTCATCGTGCCGCAGGCGTTCAACGCGCTGAAGGCCGCGCTGATTACCTATGGATCGCAATTGAGTCAGTCGCTCGCGGCGCAGAACATCCGCGTCAACATCGTGTCGCCCGGCGCCATCTATTATCCGGGCGGCAACTGGGAGGTCATCAAGTCGGCGGTTCCCGCGCTTTATGATGCCACGCTCGCTCAGATGCCGATGGGACGCTTCGGCGAGGCGGAGGAAGTGGCGAAGGGTATCGTCTTCATGGCCTCGCCCGCCTGTCCCTATATGACCGGCGCGCATCTCGTGATCGACGGCGGCTTCACCAAGCGCGTCCAGTTCTAGGGCGCCGCGCGATGAAGCTTTACCAGTCGCTTGGCCCCAATCCGCGCGTGGTGCTGATGTATCTCGCCGAGACCGGGGTGCAGGTCGATCGCCAGTTCGTGGACATCATGGCGGCCGAGAATCGTCAGCCCGATTTCTGCGCCAAAAGTCCGCTCGGGCACACGCCTTTGCTCGAACTCGATGATGGCGGCTGTATCGCCGAGAGCATTGCGATCTGCGAATATCTCGACGAGACGCTGGGCGGCCACAAGCTGCTCGGAACGACCGCAGGGGAGCGGGGTCGGACGCGGATGCTGGTGCGGATCGTCGACCAGCTCGTCGTTGTTCCCATGACCGCGGGCTTTCGCGGCGCCGAGGGACTGCCGATGTTCCAAAGCCGGCTGCTCTGCCTGCCCGATGCCGCTGCGGACCTGAAACGGCTTGCGGCCGACGGGCTGGCACACGTCGACCGGATCGTAGGCGCGGGGCCATGGCTGGCGGGCGATCGCTTCAGCCTCGCCGACATCCTGCTTTATTCCTTCGTCGAGTTCGGCGCGATGGTTGGGCAGCCGCTCGACCCTGCGCACATCAACCTCGCCGCCTGGCGCGATCGCGTCGCGGCACGACCAGGCGCCGCCGCCAGCGCCAACCCCAAATTGGGCATCGGAGAGCCTGCATGACCGAGAAGACGATTGATCGCGAAAAGCTGCGCGACATCTACACCCGCACGATGCGCGTTGCGCGTGCCGACGAGAAATTCCGTTCACTGCTGATGACCGGCAAGCTGGCGGTGATCTATTACACTGTGCGTGGACAGGAACTGGTGTCGGCTGCGGCGATGGCCGCGCTCGAACAGGATGACTATCTGGTCACCACCTATCGCGGCCAGCATGACCAGATCGCCAAGGGCGTGCCGCTGAATCCCTTGTTCGCCGAGATTGCGGGCAAGGTCGGTGGCACCTGCCGCGGCAAGGGCGGGTCGATGCATATTACCCACCCCGAAACCGGGGTGATGGTGACGACCGGCGTCGTCGGGTCGGGGCTTCCGATCGCCAACGGCCTTGCGCTGTCGTCGCAGAATCGCGGCGACGGCAAGGTGACGATGGTCTGCTTTGGCGACGGGGCGACCAACATCGGGGCGTTTCATGAGGCAATGAACATGGCGCAGTTGTGGAAACTGCCCGTGATCTTCCTCTGCCAGAACAACCGTTACGGTGAGCACACTGCGTTTGCCGATCATACCAAAGTCGATTCGATCGTCACCCGCGCCAAGGCGTATGGAATGGAAGGCGTGAAGGTTGACGGCAATGATGCGATCGCGATGTACAACACCACCAAAGCGGCAGTCGATCGCGCGCGTGCGGGCGACGGGCCGACGCTCATCGAGGCGATGTGTTACCGGATGCTCGGCCATTTCTTCGGCGCCGATTTCTCGTACATGCCGCCCGAGCATCTCGCGGAGATGGCGGCGGAAGATCCGCTTCCGCGGCTCCGTCAGTTGATGCTCGATCATCAGTTTACCGAGTCCGAGCTCGACGCGATCGTCGCCGATCTCGACGCTCAGATGGATGCCGCAGCGGAGTTTGCAGCGAGCAGTCCGCTGCCGGGGCCGGAGGAAATCCGCAAGGATGTCTTCGAAGAGGAGATTGCGGCATGAGCGCGCAGATTACCGTGACGCAGGCGATCAACCGCGCGATCGACGAGGCGATGGCCGAGGATGAGGGGGTGATCCTGCTCGGCGAGGATGTTGCGGCCAAACAAGGTGGCGGGGTGTTCAAAATCTCGGCAGGGCTGACCGAAAAATATGGCGAAAACCGGGTCCGCGCGACGCCGATTTCCGAAACTGCCATCGTCGGCGCATGTGTCGGCGCGGCGCTCGCGGGCTTTCGCCCGATCGCCGAGATCATGCTGATGAACTTCGTCACCGTGGCGATGGATCAGATCGTCAACCATGCGGCGAAACTGCGTTTCATGTCGGGCGGGCAGACGAACGTCCCGCTGGTGATACGCACCACGACCGGGGTCGGGGTCGGCTTCGGCGGTCAGCATTCGGACATGCTCGAAGCTTGGTTCGCGCATGTGCCGGGCCTTAAGATCGTTACGCCCTCGAACGCCGCCGATGCGCAGGGACTGATGCGCGCGGCGATCGCGTGCAACGACCCGGTGATCTTCATCGAGAATATTCTTTGCTACGGCCTGAAATCCGACGATCCGGGGCCGGGGCACGTTGTGCCGCTGGGCAAAGCGGCGGTCGCGCGCGAGGGCAGCGACTGCACGATCGTTACCTATGGCCGAACGGTGCTCGATGCGCTCGAAATTGCGGGCAAGCTCTCGGAGGAAGGCATTTCGGTCGAGGTGATCGATCTGCGCACCATCGCGCCTTATGATGAGGAGACCGTCACCGCGTCGGTCGAGAAGACCGGGCGCGCCGTGGTGCTGCACGAGGCGGTCAAGCAATATGGGACGGGCGCTGAGATCGCGTCGCGCCTCAATGAAAAATTGTTCGGCAAGCTGAAGGCGCCTGTCACGCGCATCGGCGGCGCTTTCTCAGCCGTCCCGATGGCGAATGCACTCGAACAGGCGTGGATTCCGAACAAGGATGCAATCGCCGATGCGGTGCGCGCCGCGATGAACTGGAAGGGATAAGGCGATGGCGGAAGAATTGCGGATTCCGAAAGTCGGCATGTCGGCGACCGAAATGACGCTCAACGAGTGGATGTTCGGCGATGGTGATCGCGTCGAAATCGGCGAGATCATCTACACCGTTGAAACCGACAAGACGACGGTCGAGATCGAGGCGCAGGTCGCGGGGATTCTCCGTCCTACCGGAGTTGAGGGTGAGGTTTATCCGGTCGGCGCGTTGGTTGGCACCATCGAATGACCCCGCTGGAGGCAAGCAAGGCGATGTACGCCGAAGTCGCCAAGGGCAATTGGGATGCGGTCGCCGACTATATGGCCGAAGATTTCGTCATCCATGAACCGGCATCGCTGCCCTATGGCGGCGAGTGGCGGGGACGTGACGCGCTTCAACGGCTCTACGCGCATGTGATGGGTTATTGGGACGACCCGGTCGTCAAATGGCAAGAATTGGTGGGCGGCGACCAGTATGCCGTCGCGCTGCTCCATTTCACTGTCACCGCCAAGTCGAGCGGCAAGCGCTTCGAAACGCATATCGCCGAAGTCACGGCGTTCGATGACGCGGGCAAGATGGCGTCGATGCGGATCCATTATTTCGATACCGCCGACATGGTCGAGCAACTGAAGGCATAAGAGATGAGCGAAGCGCCGCATGTCATCGTCCTCGGTACCGGCGGCGCGGGGCTCACTGCCGCCATTTCGGCGCACGAGGCCGGCGCGCGCGTCTCGCTGTTCGAAAAGGGCGATCAGGTCGGTGGAACCACCGCATGGTCGGGCGGGATGATCTGGATTCCGAACAATCATCATGAGGCCACCCTAGGGGTCGAGGACAGCCGCGAAAAGGCGCTGACCTATCTGATGTCGATGTCGCACGGGCTGATGCAGCAGCCTTTGGTCGAAGCCTTCCTCGACCACGGGCCCGAGATGGTGGCTTTCCTCGAAGCCAACACGCCGGTGCAGTTCCGGCCTATCCCTGAATTTCCTGATTATCACGCGGAATTTCCGGGTGGGATGCCGAACGGAGGGCGGTCGCTCGATTGCCCGCTCTATTCCTTTCATGAGCTCGGTGAATGGGCCGGCAAGGTCACGCTCTCGCCCTATTATCCCATGCCCTATTTCTCCATCTATGACACGCCGCTGGGACAGGCGAAGCCGCAGCCGCTGACGCCTGAGGAATTGCAGCGCCGTATCGAGGGCGATTTGCGCGGCAGCGGGCAGGCGCTTGTGGGGCGTTTGCTACGCGCCTGCCTCGATCGCGGGATCGAACCGAAGACGGATCACCGCGCGGTGCGGCTGCTGATGGATGGCGATCGCGTGGCGGGAGCGGCGTTTGAAACGCCCGACGGTCCGATTGCGGTCGCCGCCGATGCGGTGATCCTCGCGACCGGGGGCTTCGAATGGGACAAGGATCTGCTTCGCGCCTTTCTCCGGGGACCGATGACGCATCCGTTGAGCCCGCAGACCAACAGTGGCGACGGCCTGAAGATGGCTATGCGCGTCGGCGCGATGCTCGGCAATATGCGCGAAGCCTGGTGGATGCCCGTTGCCGAGGTGCCGGAGAGTGAAAGCGCGACCGGCAAGACACTGGTTGCTGGCCAGCGCAGCCTGCCTCATTCGATCATGGTCAACCGCGCTGGCAAACGCTTCACCAACGAGGCGGCGAACTACAACGCGATCGGTGCGGCGTTTCACGATCAGGATGTCAGCGCATTCGATTATGCGAACCTGCCGTGCTGGCTGATTTTCGATCAGCAATATATCGACCGCTTCGGCTTTGGCATGATCAGCGGCGAGCGGGGCGCTGCGCCGCCGCAATGGGCGATGCGGGCGGAGAGCTTGCCCGAACTGGCGACGCGGCTCGGTATCGATCCCGATGCGCTGTGCGCGACGATCGAACGGTTCAACGGTCATTGCGCGACCGGGCGCGACCCCGATTTCGGGCGCGGCGATGCAGCACATGATCAATGGTGGGGCGATCCCGAGGGTCGCGGATCGACGGCAGCGACACTGGGGCCGATCGGGCGAGGACCTTTCTTCGCGGTCGAGATCAAGAGCGGCGCGCTCGGGACCAAGGGCGGACCGCAAACCGACGCCCATGCGCAGGTGCTGAGCGTCGATGGCGGCCCGATTCCCGGCCTTTATGCTGCAGGCAATGTCATGGCATCGGCGATGGGCATGACCTACGGCGGACCCGGTGGGACGATCGCGCCGGGGATGGTGTTCGGCTATCTCGCCGGGCGTCACGCCGCGACCGTATCGGCAAAGCAACTGGAGGGTGCGGCATGAAAAAGATTATTGTTCTCGGCGCGCCCGCAGATCAGGGGATTCCGTTGCTTACCGCGCTGAAGGCAAGGGGGCTGGAACCCACCGCCGGCGTCAGGCGGCCGGGCGCGATGGCGGCGACGATACACGCCGATGTTCCCGAAGTGGCTGCCGATCTCTACGATGTTGCGAGCCTGACGGCCGCATTCACCGGCCAGGATGCCCTCGCCATGCATCTGCCCTTCGAATTCGACCGCGCGCGCGCCGCGACGATGGGGCGCAACATCGCGGAGTCCGCACGACTGGCGGGGCTCGGCAAGATTGTCTTCAACACGAGCTGCTTTGTCGCCGATCACGATCTCGAACTGTCGGCGCATGACGGGCGGCGCGATATCGAGCGTGCGATCCATGATAGCGGCGTGCCCTATGTCGTCATCGAGCCGATGGTGTTCATGGACAATATCATCCGCATCTGGTCGCGCCCGGCAATCGTGAACAGCGGCGTGTTCGCTTATCCGGCGGCCGAGACGCTGAAGATCAGCTGGGTCTGCCTGGAGGATGTTGCGGCCTATATGGTTTCGGCTTTGCTTCACGAGGATTTGATCGCCGACCGGATTGCAGTGGGCGGACCCGAGGCGCTGGTCGGGGCCGAAGTCGCCGCACGGCTAAGCGTCGCGGCAGGCCGTCCGGTGCGGTTTCAGAGCCTGTCGCCCGACGAGTTTGCTTCGCGGATGAGTGAACTCGTCACCGGATCGCGCGAGGTACAGCCCGCCAGCATCTATGATGGCATGGCCAAATTCTATCGCTGGTACAACGACCAGCACGTATCGCCCGTCGCGCTCGATGCGGTCCCCGCGGCACGGCTGCTAGGCGTGACGCCGACGTCGTTTGCGGAGTGGGCGAAGCGGCAGGACTGGTCGCCGGTGAAGTGCCCCGCTTAACCCACCACCGTTCACCCTGAGCTTGTCGAAGGGCGGTTCTTTCTTTCGGCGTTGTCGAGACAAGAACCGTGCTTCGACAAGCTCAGCACGAACGGAAATGGGGTAGATGCGGGAGGCTAGGGCAACTGCCCATCGACATATTTGCCCAGCGTGTTTTGGAAATGCCGGATGCGGCTTTCCTGATAATGTCCGAGTTCGATCACACCATTGGGTGAGGACTTCATACCCTCCTGCACATAGGGCAGATTTTCCATATCTTGGTCGAACACCCCGGCGAGCGCTGCGCCGATCAAATGGCTGGCGCTGGCGAAGGGCTGGTCGTCGGGAATCAGGTGCATAGGCGCAGACTTCGGCGGTTTCTCGCCCATCGGCGTGCGCATCAGGATGCGGACTTCCATCAGGCTGTGGTCGGCGTCGCCCCACGGGCGCCAGCGATAGACGATGTTCGGCACCAGTCCGCCCCACGGCGCCCAGTTGGGAAAGACGTTATAGGTGAAATTGTCGAGCATCTCGCTGTCGGTCGCACCCGAATAATCATGCCCGTTCATCGCCGAAAAGGCGTCGCGGTTCGCTTGAGCCAGCACTTTGCGCGCGAGCATCGGGTCGTCGGCCTCAAAGCCTTTCAGGTCGGCCGGATCGCCGGTCGCCCGGCGTGCGCGGCTGTCGCCGCCGCCGATGAACTCTTCGAGCGATTTCAGGACATAGAATTGATCCTTGCCCTTGATGTGCGGTGACATCGCGCCCGCCGGCGTGATCGCTCGGTTGAGGAAGTCGCCGTAAAGATCGTAGCGCGTGTTGGCGTCGGCGGTAAAGCCCAGGATCTGCGGATGGGTGACGATGCTGTGCCACGCTTCCATGAACGCTTCCGCGACCGCTTTCCAGTTTGCGGGGATGACGCGGCCGACCCACGCGGCGGTATGGCATTCGTCGAGCCGCCAATTGTCGTAATGCTCAACCCCGGACCCGACCCATTCGCGAAAGCTCGGAAGGTCGTGGTTCTCGGTGACGAGCAGGAAGCCTTGCCAGCTTTCGACCTTCAGCTCGGGCAGGCTCATGTCCTTGTCGCCCAGATGCTTGAAGTCCCACGCGCATGGCGCTTCTTTGAAGCGGCCGTCGTGGTGCCAGGAAAAGCCGTGGAAGGGGCAGCGCAGGTTCACCGCCGGGCCGCTTTCGGTCCGCAGCTTGCGGCCGCGGTGGAGACAGACATTGTAGAAGGCTTTAACCGACAAATCCTTCTGGCGGACGAGAAGGATACTCTTTTCGTTGATGTCATAAACGACGGTGTCGCCGGGGTTCGGCATATCTTCTTCGCGCGCAGCGAACTGCCAGATGTTCGGCCACATTTTTTCGCGTTCGAGCTTGGCCCAATCCTCGCTGACGTACCGTTCGATCGCGATCGGTTCGTCGCCTAGTTCCTGATTGGATTCGGCGAACAGATAGTCGGGCACGCGCCGCGTATCGGCCTCCAGCATGTTGGTATAGCTTGTGCCGGGGCAGCGGTCGTCGCGATCCGAAGCCTGAGGAGGAGAGAGATCGTTCATCGGTTACTCCGAAAGGTCAGGCAAACTGGTCGAGCGGCATGCCGCAGGCGGCGGCGATCGAGCGGTGGACGCCATGCAGCGCGGGCTCATTGGCGCCGAGCACGACACGGAAATCGGCCGGGGCTGTCATCAAATTGGCATAGCCATTGCTGGCGACGCGATAATCCTCGGTCTGGA
This sequence comes from Sphingopyxis selenitireducens, assembly GCF_051550705.1. Lineage (NCBI taxonomy): Bacteria > Pseudomonadati > Pseudomonadota > Alphaproteobacteria > Sphingomonadales > Sphingopyxidaceae > Sphingopyxis > Sphingopyxis selenitireducens. Next base: position 299,492 of record NZ_JBPULG010000005.1, on the reverse strand, counting down.
CGACCGTCGCGGTCATATCATAGGCCATTTCACACATGGTGCGATGCTCCTCACCCTCGACCCCGAACGGCGCGTACACCGCAAACTGGCAGAACATCTTGCCGGGGCCGTCAGGGAACAACCGGAAAACCTGAGTGAAATAGACGCCGGGGGTTACTGCACCAAAGAAGATCACGGTGTTGGGGAACAGGAAATGCACCCCGCCATATTCGGTCTCGGGCCACTCGCTCTCGTCCTTATCGACCAGATTGCCGATCGACAGGTCCGGAAAGCTGACGCGATGATGGCGGCCGATTGGCTCATAGACGTTGCGGTCGCTGTAATGCGTCCCGCCGATCGTCGAGGCGTGAAGCATTTTGAAATGATAGCTTTCGCCATAGGTGTCGAGCGCGAATTTCCAGTTGGAATCGGCGGTGAGGATGCCTTTCTTCACCGGCACGGCCCGATGCAGTTCGAGCTGCGCGAGCACCGGCCCGAAGTCGCCCAGATGCGCTTCGGCATCGATCGGTTCTCCATCGGGATTGGCACGCACGAAGATGAGGCCGAGATGTTCGGTGCAGGGCAGTTCGATCAGGTTGCGGGCGCCGATCTCGCAATTTGCGAAACCCTCCTTGCCGGGCTGTCCGACAAGTTTGCCCGCCGGATCGAACGTCCAGGCATGGAAGGGACAGACAAGCCGCGGGCGCGGACCGCTCCAGGGTTCCTTTTCCTCGACCAGCTTCGCGCCGCGATGGGTGCACATGTTGAGAAAGGCGCGGGCGACGCCGTCTTTGCCGCGCGCAACGAGGATCGAGGGGCCGACCGAGTCGAACACGAGGGTGTCGCCCGTCTTGGGAATATCGCCCGACAGGCCCGCGACGATCGGTTCGCCCCGGAAGATACGCTCCATCTCGGCGGCATTGCGCGCTTCGCCGGTATAGATGCTCTTGTGGAGCGGCAGCGGTGCCTCGGCGCTGTCTGTGCGGTTCTCGGCGACGATCGATACCAGTTTGCGCAGCCCGGTTCGCGCGTTGCGCTTGCGGACGGCGGGCCAATCCTTGGTCAGGATCTGCGGATCGGACTCAGCCATGGCTCTCCTCACATTTTGCCCAGTATGCTTCCGGGTCTCGGCTATCTTATCGCACAGAGTCGCAAGCTTGTGCGCTATCGCTTTTGAGGAGGATGTCCGATGACCCGAACCCGAACGCTCGCATCGCTGGGCGACGTCATGCAACTGGCATTCGTGCCGTCGGATTTCGACATGGCGGTTAAACATTGGACCGAGGTGATCGGCGCGGGCCCCTTTTTCCTGCTTCCGAACGTCGCGCTTCCCGGTGGGCGGTATCGCGGCGAAGCCAGCGACCCGGTCTTCACCATGGCGCTCGGCTATTGGGGCGATATGCAGATCGAGTTGATCCGGCCCGAGAATGACGCGGCGTCAATTTATCGCGGCGATTATGGGGTCAGAGACCGATTGCATCATGTCTGCGTGCTGGTCGATTCGATCGATGAAGCGCGCGCGCGGTGCGGCGAGGTCGGAGCAGAGATCATCTTCGAGGCGCCCGTTGGCGACAGTGGCGGGGTAATCTATGCCGATCCGGGGGGCGGTCCCGGAAATCTCGTCGAATTGCTGGAGCCGCAAGCGGGGACGCGCGAGCTGTTCGCCATGATGCGCGATGCGGCGAAGGGCTGGGACGGCAGCGAGCCGCTGCGGTCGCTAGGCTGATCTTCCCCTCCCGCCTGCGGGAGGGGAAAAAGAAACTAACTGTTCGCGCCCAGATAGCCGAGTTGCCCGGCCTTGAAGATTGTCTGCGCGCGGTTGACCGAGTTTAGTTTCTCGCCCGCACGGTGGACATGATAGCGCACCGTCGCATGGCTCAGCGAGATGATCATGCCGATTTCGCGATCGGTCTTGCCGATCGCGGCCCAACGCAGACATTCGACTTCGCGCTTCGACAGCTCGCAATCCGACGGGATACGCCGCTTCGTCCGCATGGCCGAGGCATAGCCGGCGATGAAACGCCGCGTCGCGAGCGCCAGCGTGTCGCCGATTTCGGTGAACAGGTCGCTCAGGTCGTCGACATCGGGGTCGATCGGATGAAAGCTGTTGGCGGAAATCTGCCCAAACGGCAGATGCACCGGAACGACGATCGCTGCCTTGTAGCGCGGGTTCGCGGCGAAATAGCGCGCCGGATTAATGTCCTCGAGATAGGGGTTCGGCTGCGCGGTGCGGAACCCGTCGCTGTTGCACCAGAAAGGCTCGCTTTCGTAGCGGCACGAGCGCGGCAGCGGCGAATGCAGCGCCAGCCGGTGATCTTCCCACCAGCGTTCGCCATCGCCAAGCCAGCCGAACAGGTCGGCAGCAAGGACTGCGCCGTCGGCATCGACCATCGTCTCCTTGGATGCGATATCGTCGCATAGCGCGGCGCGCAGACCAAAGGCTGCAGCATAATCGCGCAGCAACACCGCGGCATCGTGGATATCTTCCACGTTGCGGATCGTGACCGCGTCGACGAGCGTCCTTGCATCCATCGGGGGTGCGAACCCGTCGACCGGCAGTTTTTCTGCCTGTTCTCCCATATCGGGGACTATCTCATATGGGCCGGCAAGTCGCAATGCATGTGTCATAAGCGGAGCACCGTCTTTGCTATGATGTTTTTCTGAACTTCGCTCGAACCGCCGAATACGGTCCAGGCACGGCTGTTGAGATAGCGGGCGGCGGCAACTTGCGCGTCGGTGTCGCCAATTGGCGGCGGCGCCTCATTGCCATAGAGCGGGCGGACGGTCGGCAGTTGCAGCCCGTCATAGCCGTGGAGGTCCATCGCGAGCCCGTCGATCCGCTGGTGAAGCTCGGACGAGATCAGCTTGACCAGCGACGTCTGCGGGCCGGCGGGGCGGCCCTTGGCGATGTCGGCCAATATGCGCAGTTCGGTTGTCTCCAGCGCTTCGGCCTCGAGCCGCAGCTTGGCGATCTGGATCGCAATTTGAATGTCGCCGCCGAGCGCCCCATTGTGACCGCTCGGTGCGACGCCCGCCAGCTGTTCGAGATGATCGATCGCGCGGATCAGGCGCGGCGCGTGAAACGACCCGCCGCGTTCGTTTTCGAGCAGGAACTTCGCGATTGTCCAGCCTTGGCCTTCGTCTCCAACACGATTGCCAACGGAGGTGCGCGCGGCGTCGAGGAAGACCTGGTTGACTTCGTGGTCGCCCGCCATGGTGATGATCGGGGTGACGGTGACGCCGGGCTGGTCCATGGGAACGAGGAGGAAGCTGATCCCCGCCTGTTTCTTGACCTCTCCATCGGTGCGGACGAGGCAGAATATCCAGTTCGCGTGGTGCGCGTGGGTGGTCCACAGTTTCGATCCGTCGACGACATATTCATCGCCCTCGCGCCGCGCCCGGGTACGCAGCGAGGCGAGGTCGGAGCCGCTTTGCGGTTCGGAATAGCCCTGGCACCAATAGTCGGTGCCGGCGCGGATCGCGGGCAGGAAACGGTCCTTTTGTTCCTGCGTCCCGAAGGCGCAGATGACCGGGCCGACAAGCCGCAGGCCGAGCACCGACAGAGCGGGAGCCCCCGCGACCGCGCATTCCTTTTCGAAGATATAGCGCTGCATCGGGGTCCAGCCGGTGCCGCCGCAATCCTCGGGCCAGTGATAGGCGACCCAGCCCTTGTCATTGAGGATGCGATGCCAGACGAGGCCGATATCGGGTTCGACGAAGACCCCCGGCGTGCGTTTCGCGCCGTCGCGGACATGTGGCGGCAGCGAGGTGCGGAGGAAATCGCGGACCTCCTCGCGGAATTCCAGTTCGTCCTTGGTAAGGTCTAAATCCATAAATCCACTAGCGTTCGAGGATCGCCACCGCCGACAGGCCGGGCGCTCCATAGACATGAGAGTAACCGACCCTGGGGCCGTTCGGAACCTGACGCTCGCCGCCGCGACCACGCAGCTGCACTGTGTTTTCGTAAACCTGCCGCAGCCCCGACGCGCCGATCGGCTCGCCGCAGGCGAGGCAGCCGCCGTCGGTGTTGACGGGCAGCTTGCCGCCGATTTCGCTCCACCCTTCGGCGAACCATTGTTCCTGATCGCCGTCGGCGCAGAAGCCGTTTTCGGCCATGTGCATGATCTCGGCACCGCTTTCGGTGTCCTGCAATTGCGCGACGTCGACATCGTCGGGGCCGATCCCCGCCATTTCGAAGGCGGCACGGCTGGCAACCTCGGTGGGCTTGCCGCCGCCGTCCACGCTGACCGACGGGGCGAAGACCTCGAACGACCCCTCGGGGCGAGTACGAAAGGCGACGCTGGCGATCCGCACCGCGTCGGAGCCGAGTTCGCGAACCTTTTTGCCGCTGGCCAATATCAACGCGACCGCCCCCTCGGCGGGCGAGCAGAACATATATTTGGTCAGCGGATCATTGACGATCGGCGCGTTCAGGATTGTGTCGAGATCGACCGGCGAGCGCCGCCAGGCATGATCGCACAGCGTGCCGTTGCGAAACGCCTTTTCGGCGACGAGGCCCAGGGTGCGGCGGCTGATGCCGTGGAGCGCCATGTAACGCTGGATCTTGAGCGCGAAAAATTGCGTCGTCAGCATCATGCCGGTTTCGCCATACCATTCGGGCAGGCCATATTCGGCGGGTTTGGCGTTGAAGGCGCCGCGCGGATGCTTGTCGAAGCCGACCGCCAGCGCGATATCGCAGGCGCCCGCCGCAATGGCGTTGCGCGCCGAGGTGAGCGCGCTGCCCCCGGTTGCGCAGCCATTGGCGACATTGATGAAGGGGATGTTGGTCAATCCGAGTTCGTTGACCATGATATCGGCCGATCCTGCCGCCGCCGAGCCGCCATAGGCGAATTCGATATCGCGCCAGGCAATCCCCGCGTCGGCGAGCGCCTCGCGAACGGCATGGACCCCCTGATCGCGGCCCGAACGTCCGTCGGTGCGGCCAAAGGGGTGGATACCGGCGCCGATGATATAGACGTCGTCGTTCATGGCTGAGGCTCCGGACGGAAGGCATAGGTCGATCGCCGGTCGTCGAACGGGACGATGGCGAGGGTCATCGGCATGCCGATGACAAGGTCGGCGGGGGCGGCATCGACGATCCGCGTCTCGACGATCACTTCGCCGGGCAGTTCGACATAGCCGATCAGAAAGGGTTCGAACGGCTGCGGGCCGCTGTATGGTTCCTTGGGTTCGAAACCCTGTGTCGTCCACGACCAGAGCGTGCCACTGCGCGACAGCGCCACCGGTTCGACCAGCGCGGCGGCATCGCCGTCCGGAACGGGAAAGATAATCTCTCCATCGCTGCGGCGCCCGCCGATCAGCCGGGGTTCGGCGTCGTCGGTCCACAGGCCGGGGGCGATCGGGGTGAGCGCGTTCATGCCGCCCTCGCATAGGTGGTCAGGCAGTGGGTCCGATCGCCGAAAAACCTGTCGAGCAGCATCACGCGCTTCAACGCATGGCCGAGCGCGAGTTCGTCGGTCTGTCCCATGCCGCCATGCATCTGGACCGCCTCCAGCCCGATCCGCGTCGCGGCCTCGCCGACGAAAGCCTTGGCGCCCGCCGTCAGGCGCGGCCAGTTGGCGTCATCGGTGGCGGGATCGAGCATTGCGGTGCGCAGCACCATCGAACGCGCCTGTTCAAGTTCGGCATAGCATTCGACAAGGCGGTGCTGGAGCGCCTGGAAGCTGCCGATCGCGGCGCCGAACTGCTGACGCTCGCCGACATAGACGAGCGTGTCGTCGAACATCGTCTGCGCGAGCCCGAGCATCTCGGCAGCCGCGAGCAGACGGACGTCGCCGACGATGCGTTGAAAACGGGTTTCGGGCAGGTCGAGCGGTTCGGCGGGGCTATGATGGAAGTCGATCGTGGCTGCAAAGGAGCCGTCGATGACGGGATAATCCTGACGGACGACACCAGCGGCGTTCGCCGCGACCTTCGCAAGCCCGTTCCCGGCGAGAGTGACCAGCAGCACGTCAGCGAGCGGCGCGCCGGACACGAAGGTCTTCGCACCCCCGACAAATCCGGCGTCGATTTGCGTGCCGACCGCTGCCGTTTCGTAGCGGCGTCCCGGTTCGGCGAAAGCGACCGCTGCGAAGCTTGCTCCGGACAGCAGATCGTCGACGAGAGCGCCGTCGCCGGCCGCCGCCGCGAGCCGGATCGGCAGCACGCCATTTTCCAGCCACGGGTCGATCGCGACCCCTTTGCCCAGCGCCTCTGCGACCAGCGCGAGGTCGACCATCGTGCCGCCCATGCCGCCCATCGCCTCTGGCGCGGCGAGCGCGAGCAGGCCGAGGTCGGCGAGTTGTTGCCAGCGTGTCCGCGAATAACCGCCCGCTTGCCTGCGCATCGCATGGCGCGCGGCGATATCCACCGGGCCGAGGAAACGCGCGACCGAATCGCGGGCCAGCAACTGGCCTTCGTCGAGGTCGAAATTCATGGGCGGCGTCCAAAGGTGATCGGCAGCGTGGTCAATCCGCGCAGCAGCATGTTCGGCGGCCAGCTTGGCGTATGGCCTTCGGCGATCTGGAAATCGGTAAGGCGCGTCAGCAGTTCGGAATAGGCGACCGCCATTTCTTTGCGGCTCAGCATATTGCCGACGCACATATGGATGCCCTTGCCGAAAGCGAGATGGCTACGGGCGTTGGCGCGTTCCATGTCGAAGCGGTCGGGGTCGGGATATTTGGCCGGGTCGCGGTTGGCGGCGGCGTAACGCAGCTGCGCCATCGCGCCTTTGGGGATGTTGACCCCGCCAAGCCGGGTGTCCTTCAGCACCATGCGCCACATGCCGGCGGTCGGGCTTTCGGTGCGCAGCACTTCCTCGACGAGGTTGATGATCGCGCGCTCATTGCCGGTGTCGGCGGCGGCGACCGCCTTTGCCATCTGGTCCGGGTTTTCGATGAGCTGGAGCAATCCGCCGGCGAGCGCAGAGGTCGTCGTTTCATTCCCGGCGACCATCAACTGTTGCATGATCGACAATATTTCGGCGTCTTCGAGCGGACGTTCGCCATCGATCGCGGCATGGACGAGGTCGGACAGCAAATCCTCGGTCGGCGCGGCGCGGCGTTCGTCGATCTTCGCCTTCATATAATGCTGGAATTCAACGACCTCTCGGGCGCATTCGAGTTCGCGTTCCTTGGGGATCATCCGGCCCAGCCGGTCGACGAAGGCATCGGACCAGCGTTTTACGCGGTCGAGATCATCCTCCATGCCGATCTGGCTTGCGATCATCGCGACGGGCAGGGGGATCGCGAAATCGCGCACAAAGTCGCATTCGGCCCCGGACTCCCGTGCGTCGGCCATTTTTTCGATCAGCGCGATCGCGATTCTGCGCATATTTTCTTCGATCGCGGCGACGCGCTTCATCGAGAAGGCGAGGTTGACGAGCTTGCGAAAGCGCGTGTGGGTGGGCGGGTCGGCGGTCAGCAGCGTATCGACCTGTGGCCAGCCCTTCGACAGGATTGCCGCGACGTCGCCATCCTCAGCCATCGCACCCGACAGCGTCCCCTGAAAATTGTTCGAGAAGGTTTCGACGTCGCCGGTCGCCTGAACGCAAAGGTCGTAGGAGAGGACGAGGAACATGCCGTCGGACAATTGCACAACGGGGCTTTTCGGCATCCAGGCGCGATAATAGTCGAACGGGTCGGCGATCACCTGTGGTTCGAAAAAACTGCTTGCTGCGATGTCGTTCACGCGGCGCCTCTTCCCTCAGACTTATGTTTATGCGCCCGACTATATGCCTCCGCCAAATCGAGGCGATGCACAATTTCGTTAGGCGACGGGGGCGGCGGCAACATGGTCGAGCGCATTGGCGATCAGGCGGCGGAGGTGCGGATTGGCGTATGCAGCGGGGCCATCGCCGGGCTGGAGATAGACGAGGCGGCCCGCGTCGACCGGCTTTTCCCACCCGATCAGGTCGCTGCCCGGTGGATGCGGCCAATCGGTGTTGCTGAACATCCGTCCGGCAACGGCCTGCGCCGCCGAATAGAAATTGTCGCGGACGAAGCGATGGTCGGCGCGCAACAGCGGGGTGACGGAGCCCCAGACCGGAGCGAGATAAAGCTCGTCGCAAAGCGGAAAACGCGGCGGCAGACCTGCGGTGACGGGGTGATCGGGATCGACGACCTGCGCGTCGTAAGCCACGTTATGGCGATAACCCGAGTCGAGATGCGCCGCGCCGTTCGCGGTTCCCGGCTGATAAAGGAAGCGGCCGCCGATCATATCGGCCCATTCGGGCCAGTCGGCCCAGCCGGCGATGGCATGATGCATCGCGACCGCGCCGCCGCCGCCCGCGAAATAATTGGCGATCGCGCGGCGATATGTCCACGACGGCGGCCGCGATGCGACCTTGCCGCCGTCGAAACTGTAGCCCGGCATGTCATAGAAGAGGATCGCGTCGGCGTCGCGCGCCGCGCCCGCCGCGACCGCCGCCTCGGCCTCTGGATGGATCAGATGCGTGATCGTCCAGCGGGTGAAGCTCGCGAGCAGGCCGGCGAAGGGTTCGGCCTCATAGGGGTGGCCGCCCGACAGGACGAGGAGGCGGCGTGTCCCCGTCATGCGATCTTCAGGATCATCTTGCCCTGATTGCTCCCCGAAAAGAGCCGCATGAAGGCGTCGAAGCTGTTCTCTATCCCTTCGTCGACATGTTCGTCGGCGATGAGCTTGCCCTGCTGAAGCCAGGCCGCCATCTCGGCGCCGCCTTCGGCGAAGCGCGGAATATAATCGGCGACGAGGAGGCCGCGGATCGACGCGCGGTGGACGATAAGCTGCCAGATGTTGCGCGCGCCGACTTTTTCCACGCTGTTATATTCGCTGATCAGCCCGCACAGCCCGATGCGCGCGCCATGGCGCAGGTTCATCAGCCCCGCATCGAGAATGTCGCCGCCGACATTTTCGAAGATGATATCGACGCCGTCCTCCGCCTCGGCGCGGATCGCGTCGGTCAGTGCGGCGAGGTCCTTGCCGCGATAGTCGATCGCCGCGTCGAAGCCGTAGCGTTCGACGAGCCGCGCGCATTTCTCCGCTCCGCCCGCGATTCCGATGACCTTGCTCGCGCCCTTGATCCGGGCGATCTGTCCGACCAGCGAGCCGACGGCCCCCGCGGCGCCCGTCACCAGCACGACGTCACCCGTTTTGGGTTCGCATACGTCGATATAGCCAAAGTAAGCGGTCATCCCGACCGCGCCGAGGATCGACAGATAATTGGTGACCGAAGGCACCAGCGCGGCGTCGATCACCTGCGTGAAGCCGCCGAAGGTTCCGACCGAATATTCCTCTATGCCGTTGAGGCCGAGCACCCATTGGCCGGGTTCGAAGCCTTCGGCCCTGCTCGCCTCGACCACGCCGACCGTCGTTGCGCGCACCGGATGCCCAAGCGGGATCGGCGGCATATAGCTGGGCGCATCGTCCATCCAGCCGCGGATCGCGGGGTCGAGCGAGGCATAATGGTTGCGGATCAGGAATTCGCCGTCGGCAAGGTCGGGGGTCGGTTCGGTGACCAGCGAGAAATCGTCCTGCACCGGTTCGCCATCGGGACGGCGGGTCAGCAGGAAACGGCGGTTGTCGGGCATGAAAACTCCTCAGGCGGGGGTGATGGAAACGGGGATTGCGCTTTGCAGCGACTGGCCGGTGATCGGGTCATAGGACACGCTCTCGCTGACGAGGCGGTTGGTCGAGGCGCCATGTTCGTGCACCGCATCGGGGCCGATGTCGGGGCCGCCGAAGGCATGCGCCATCGAGACGACGCCGGGGCGCATATTCTCCGCCGCGCGCGCGACCGCGACGACTTCGCCCGCGGCCGAACGGATACGGACGCTGTCGCCGTCATGGCAGGGAATCAGCGCGAGATCGTCGGGGTGGAGGAAGGCGGGATTCGTCGTGCGCTTGGCGCGGAGGGCCGGGAGGTTTTGCCCAGTCGAGTTGAAGCGGTGGCGGCTGCGGCGCGACACCATGCGCCAGGGATATTCGGGGGTCGGCTGATCGGCGGCGCCATAGGCGACCAGCCGGTCGGGCAACCCGCCCGCGCCGAGGTTGAACCGGGCGGGGGCGTCGGGATCGCCGGCTTCGACGACGGGATGGAGGTCGGCGTAGATGACGGCCTTGCCGTCCTGCGTATCGCTGCGCACACGGCTTGGCGCCACGGTGCAGCCCGCGACCATCAGATCGAGGAACGCCTCTTTGGCCGGGCGCGCGTCCATCGGACAGGCGCCGCCCGCCAGCGGCATACCGGTGCCGATGCGGTGGCCGAGTTCCCAGAGCATCTCCCACTCCTCGATCAGGTCGCCGGGGGCTTCGATCATCGCCTCGGTATAGCGGGCGTAGGGGATTTCGTACCACCATTCGCTGAGGTTGCTGATGTCCTCGCGTTCGAGGCACATTTTGGGGGCGAGGATATAGTCGGCGCGCTTTGCGGTTGCGGACTCGGCGTTGACGTCGATCGAGACGAGCAGGTCGAGCCCGTCCAGCGCGCGTGCCATCTTGTCCTGATCGGGAAAGGCGACGAGCGGATTGCCGCCAATGACGATCAGCGCGCGGATCTGTCCTTCGCCCGGGGTCAGCATTTCGTCGGCGAGGACGTTGCACGGCATCTCCATGCCCAGATGGGTGAGGCCGCGAATGCGCGAGGCGGGAAACCCCTCGCCATAGGGCGTCATCGGCGGGGCCACCTGTGCGCGGCGCGGCGTGACGGGCGTGAAGACGCGCGGGATCGAGCTTTGCTCGCCCTCGCGGCAGAAGCGGCCGCAGATGATATTGAGCGATGAGACGAGATATTGGGTGAGCGTGCCATTGCCCGCCATCTCGGGCCCCGTGCCGGTCGAGACGACGCCCCTGGTTCCTTTCGCGAACATCCGGGCGGCGGCGATAAGCTGGCTTTCCTCGACCCCCGCGCGCGCCGCGGCTACGTCGGGGGTGAAGCCGGCGACCGCGCGCCGGAGTTCATCGAGGCCGTCGACATATTGCTGGACGAAAGCGGTGTCGGTGAGGCCTTCGGACAGGATGATGCGGATGATCCCGGCGAGCATCGCGGGATCTTCGCCCGGACGCACCGGCAGATGGATGTGCGCGAGCGCGGCGACATCGCTTTCGCGCGGGTCGGCGACGATCAGCTTCAAGCCGCCGTCGATTGCGTTGCGCAACCGGCGCGAGGGCGAGAAGGGCGGCAGACCGCCCGGCGGGCCATAGTGCGAGACGATGGGATTATTGCCGATGAAGAAGGCGACATCGGCGTCGGCAAATGTATGCATCCCGCCCATCCAGCTGCCGTATTGCATGGTCGTATAGACCTTCGCCGGCTGGTCGAGCGTCACCGAGGTATAGATGTTGCGAGTACCGAGCCCCTGCGCGAAGGACATCGCGCTGCCGACCCCGGCGCTGTTCTGGAAGGCGTAAGTGCCGCCATAGATGGCGACGGCGTGCGGGCCATGTTCGGCGATGATGGCCGATAGTTTCGCGCCGATCTCGTCCAGCGCGGTTTCCATCGCGATATTTTGAAACACCCCGTCGACGCGTTTTTGCGATACCGTCAGACGTTGCGGGCCGTGGTGCGCCTCGGCGAGTTGGCGTCCCTTGATGCAGGTATAGCCCCCGAACACCGGGTCGTCGGGATCGCCCGCGACTTTGGTCACGCGGCCTTCGTCGATCGTGATGAGCATCGCGCAATTGGCATGGCAGAAACGGCAGAAACTGCGGCGGACTTCGGGCATCGTCTTCCTCCCTGATCACACCCTAGACCCCCGCGCCGCCCGCGCGACTGGCACTTTTGGCGGTGGTTGCGGCGCCAGCGCAGGCGCAGTTTCCGGTCAAAGATCAGGGAGAATGACGATGCCGACATCGCGCCAATGGCTGCTGAACGGACATCCGCGCGGGCGCGGGATCGAGGATGGGGATTTTGTGCTGGCCGAAAAAGAGGTCGGCGCGCCGGGTGAGGGCGAAGTGCTGCTCAAGACGCTCTATCTGGGCTTTGACCCCGCGCAAAAGGGCTGGATGGAAAATATCGCCGACTATGTCGCGCCGATGGCGATCGGCGATGTGATGCGCGGCAGCGGGATCAGTGAGGTTGTCGAGAGCCATCACAGCGATTTTGCGGTGGGCGATCTGGTGATGGGATCGACCGGCTGGACCGAATGGCATCGCTCGAGCGGCGATGGGCTGGTGAAGATCGAAACCGCGCTGCCGCCGACCGCGATGCTGTCGGTGCTCGGCACCACGGGCGTCACCGCTTATTGCGGGCTGTTCAAGGTCGGGCGGCCGGTTGCGGGCGATACGGTGCTGGTGTCGGGCGCAGCGGGGGCGACGGGATCGGTCGTCGGTCAGCTGGCGAAGATCGCAGGGTGCCGGGCTGTCGGCATCGCGGGGGGCGAAGACAAGTGCCGCTGGCTGGTCGAGGAGGCCGGCTATGACGCCGCGATCGATTATAAGGCGGGCCATGTCCGAAAGCAGATCAGGGAACATTGCCCCGGCGGCGTCAATGTCATCTTCGACAATGTCGGCGGCGCGATCCTCAACGACATGCTCGGCGAAATTGCAACCGGCGCGCGCGTCGCGGTGTGCGGCGGGATCAGCCGGTACGAGAGCGGATCGTTGCCCGCCGGACCGCAAAATTATTTCAACCTGATCTTTCGCCGCGGATCGATGGCGGGGTTCATCGTGCTCGACTGGGCGAATGAATTTCCCGAAATCCGCAAGCGGCTGGAGGGCTTCGTCCTCGATGGCCGGCTCAATTACCGCGAGGATGTCCAGGCGGGTTTTGAAAACGCCCCCGCGACCCTGAAACGCCTGTTCAGCGGCCAGAACCGCGGCAAGCAACTCTTGAAACTCTGAGGAGATGGACATGGGCCGGCTGGCAGGAAAGCGCGCCGTCATCATCGGCGCGGCATCGACGGGAAATATGGCGCAGGTGACCGCGCGGCGTTTCGCGCGCGAAGGCGCGACGGTGATGGTCGCAGGACGCACGCAGGCGCCGCTCGACGCGCTCGCGACCGAGATCGGCGGTCATGCCGCGCTGTGCGACATCACCGACAGGGCGTCGGTCTTTGCGCTTGCCGACGCGGCGAAAGCGAAGATGGGCGGGGTCGATATTGCGATGAACGCTAGCGGCTGGGGACTGCTCAAGCCGTTGCTGGACGTCACCGAGGAGGAGCTGGCGCGCATCGTCGCGTTGCAGTTCACGGGGGTGCATCATTTTCTGCAGGCTTTCGTCGGCGCGATGCTGGCGAATGATCCCACCGGGGGCTCGATCATCCAGATTTCGTCGGCGACGACGCGATCGCCGATCGCCAATCATGCCGCCTATATCGGCACCAAAGCGGGTTCGGAGGCGCTGATCCGCTGCGTCGCCAATGATTTCGGCGGCGCGGGCATTCGCGCCAATATCGTGTCGCCGGCGTTCACTGAATCGCCGATGACCGAGGGCGCGTTTGCGACGCCGGGATTGGTCGATGCCTTCCTGCCGCGTTATCCGCTGGGGCGGCTCAACACGTCGGAGGATGTCGCGAATGCGTGCCTGTGGCTGGCGAGCGACGAGGCGTTTGTGACCGGCGAGAATTTGCAGCCCAATGGCGGGCTGGCGCTGCGCGGCAATCCGCAGGAAGCCGATATTGCGGCGGCGGTGGGGGCTGCGATGGCGAAATTGCAGAGCAACGATTGATCCTCAAACCCCGTTCGCCCTGAGCTTGTCGAAGGGTCGTTCTATCTTTCAACGCTGAAAGAGAAGGACAGTGCTTCGACAAGCTCAGCACAAACGGCTGAGAGGTTGGCATGCTAGCCGATCTGCCGCTCGCGGCCTTCCCAATAGGGCGCGCGCAGTTCGCGGCGGAGGATCTTGCCCGACGGGTTGCGCGGTAGCGCGGGAATGAAGTCCACCGACTTGGGGCATTTATAGCCCGCGATGCGTTCGCGCGCCCAGCCTATGATCGCGTCCGCGTCGGCGCTTTCGCCTTCGCGCAGCACGACGCACGCCTTCACCGCTTCGCCCCATTTTTCGTCGGGAACGCCGACCACTGCGACATCGGCGACGGCGGGGTGGCCGTAAATCGCATTCTCGACCTCGGCCGGATAGACATTCTCTCCGCCCGAAATGATCATGTCCTTCACCCGGTCGTGGAGGTAGAAATAGCCTGCCTGGTCGGTGTAACCCGCGTCACCGGTGCGCAGCCAGCCGTCGGCGTCGATCGTCTCCGCCGTCGCTTCGGGGCGCGCCCAATATTCGCGCATATTGGCCTGCGCTCGGATCGCGATCTCGCCGATTTCGCGCGGGGGCAGGGGATGACCGTCGGCGTCGATCACCCGCATCTCGACCCCGCGCAGCGGTTTGCCGACCGATCGCATCCGTTCATTGCCCGCCGGGTCATGATCTTCGGGCGGCAGTGCGGCGATCGTCCCCGATGTTTCGGTCATCCCGTACATCTGGACAAAGCCGCATTGGAAGATGTCGATGCACTGGCGCAAGAGGTCGAGCGGGATCGGCGAGGCGCCATAGGCGATGTGACGGAGGCGCGAGAAATCGACCTCGCGCGCACGCGGCTGGTTGACGATGATCTGCATCGCGGCGGGGACCATGAAGATTTTCGATATGCCGTGCGCCTCGATCAGGTCGAGTACCCCGCCGGGGTCGAATTCGCGGGTGATCACGCCCGTCGCGCCGTTGGTCATCACGGTGATGCCATATCCGGTGCCGCCGATGTGGAAGCAGGGCATCGCAACGAGCCCGACGTCGTCTTCGTCCCAGCGTTCCCAGTCGGCCTGCAGCGCGGGATCGCGGTCGAGCTTCGAGCGCAGCACCGAACCGTTGGTCAGCACCGCGCCCTTGGGCTTGCCGGTGGTGCCCGATGTGTACATCTGGATCACCGCATCGCTCTCTCCGCGCGCGACATCGGGGTCGCTGTCGGGGAAGCCGCCGCGCAAGGTGCGATAATCGGGAAAGCCGTTTGCGGCGCCCTCCACCGCGATTACATGTTCCACGCCGGGAAAAGCGGCCCGGTTGGCGGCGACCAGATCGGTGAATTCGGGGCCGACGCAGAGGAAACGCGCGCCGCAATTGTCGATGATCCACGCGATTTCGGGCACCGCGAGGCGCCAGTTGACCGGGGTCATCACGCCGCCGGCCTTGGCGACCGCCATCACCAGTTCGAAATAAAGGTCGCTGTTCTTGCCGAGATAGGCGACGCGGTCGTCGGGTTTCAGCCCGAACGCGATCAGCGCATTGGCACCGCGATTGCTATTGGCGTCATAGTCGCGATAGCTGGTCGTGCGGCCTTCGAAATGGAAGAGGATCTTGTCGGGGCGTTCGCGCCCATTTCGCCGCGCGATGTCGGCAACGCTTTTAAATGCTGTGATATTTTGCGTCACCTGCGATCCGCTCCCTTTTCTTATGCGCGCGCTTCGCCGAACGCTTGTCGATAGAGCATGGAGTCGGCCGCATAGAAATTGCAATGGAAACCCGACGGGATGCGAAACGGCACATGCACCGTCGCGACCGGACCGGCGGCAATATCGAGAGCAGCGAAGATGGCGAGCTCGCTCGTCGCTGCGCCGGCACGGTGGACGATCGCCATCGCATAGCCGTCGCCTTCGGCCGTGGCGCCGATGCGCGGCGCGAAGATGAGTTCGCCGCACGACGTGCCGTTGCCGAAATGATAAACATCTTCGGTGCCGCTGACGGTGTCGAAGCGTAGTGCGCCGTCCATCCCCTCGGCGCGGCCGTCCCGGCTGTTGAGATTGATGTTGGCGAAGCTGTGGCGCGACGCGCGCGTCATGAAACGGTCGTCGGGACGCGGAAACTGGATGTCGCGGTCGTTGAGCGTTTCTTCCTTGATCCAAGTTCCGTTGCCGCCCACGCCGGGGTCGATCGTCCAGCGGCGGAGGCTCTGCTGCGTATCGCCATGCGTCTGCTTCACCCCGGTCTCGTCGGGAAACAGCGCGGTGCCGTTGGCGGCAGCGACATCGGCGATGATCTTGCCATCCTGTTCCCAGACATTGAGTTCGTGGAACATGTGGCGCGGTTCATAATCGAACCAGCGAACGTCGCTCGCACCGCCTTCGCGCGGCATGACCCCGAATTTGGTCGGGCGGCCATTGACCCAGGCGGTCATCGGTCCGCCCTTCATGAACCGGCCGAGATCGGCGTCGATCGGAATGACCGGGAAGACGACCCAATTCTCGGTCAGGAAGAAAGTGTGCATCAGGGCGTTGTGCGGCATATCGATGACCTCCGCCTTGCGCACGCTGCCGTCGGCGGCGATCACGTCGTACCGCAATTGCGGTGCCCCCATCGGGCCGTTGATCGCCATGCCGATGTTGACGAGCTCGCCGGTATAATGGTCGATCTTGGGATGCGCGGAGAAGGTCGTGGTGATCGTCCCGCCATAATGTTCCTCGCCCAGCGTTTCGAGCGTGTGCGGGTCGAGTTCGACCGCAGGCGCGCCCTCCATCAGCGCGAGCAATTTGCCGCCATGAACGATGATGTTGGTGTTGGCGGTGTTGTAGCGTTTTCCCTGCACCGACGGGTCGGCGGTCATCGGATTGCCGAACATGCCGAACAGACGCTGGCCCGCCGCTTTCTCCATCTCGAACTTTTCGGTTCGCACCCAGCGATTGAGCATCGACGCCCGGCCATTCGCGATGTGAAAAGCATAGACCATGCCGTCGCCGTCGAACCAGTGATAGTCGCCCTCGCGCGTCGGATAGAGCGGTTCGGGGCCGTTGCGATAGAAGACCCCGACCAGATCGTCGGGGATTTCGCCCTCGACGATCAGATCGGGTGCGGTTGCCTCGAAACGGACGGGCTGGTGGTGGCCCGACAGGAAGGGATGGTCGAAAAAGGCCTGCGTCATCTCTGATCCTCTTTATCGTCTGGTGCATCAAACAAGGGGCGGTGCATTGCGCCGCCCCTTGCTCCCCCCATTAAGATCTCACCGCGCCACTTGCGGGGCCGTCCGGTCGTTAGAAACGGAAGCCGAGTTCGACCCCGTAGGTGCGCGGAGCCTGTGCCGCCCCGAAGGTAAAGAGACCCGCGACCGGAAGGGTCGATGACAGCCCCTTGTGATTGGTCAGGTTGCGGCCGAACAGCGACAGGCTGACTTCGCGGCCGTCGCCCAGGAAGTGGGTGTAGCCGATCTGCGCCGACAGATTTTCGCGATCCTCGGTGAAGCAACGATTGTCGTTGGTCACCGCGCCGGGGGTGATCGGCTTGTTCGGCGCGATGCAGGTCACATATTTGCTTTGATAGCGCAGCAGCGTCGACGCATCGAAACGTCCCGAGCCGGTTTCCTTGCTATAGTTTAGCCCGGCCGACCATGCATATTTGGGCGCGCGGCGCAGCGTCAGCGTCGACACATCGTCGGCGATGCCATCCTGCGGGCTGCCCGGGGTCAGGCCGACGACGTCGTTGAAGAAATTCTTGTACTTTGCGTCGGTGTAGCTGAACGATGCGTTGAGGCTGAACTCCGGCGACATCTGGGCGATGAGTTCTGCCTCAAAGCCTTTGATGTCCGCCGACGAGGCGTTGCGGACCACAGTTTCCTGCGGGCTCGACGATCCCGGGGGCGAGGGTTGCACGACCTCTTCCTGCTTGTTGTCATATTTGGTGTAGTAAAAGGCGATGTTGGTGCGCAGCGTGCGGTCGAGCCAGTCGGCCTTCAGGCCCGCTTCATAGGCATCGACCGTTTCGGGCTGATAGGGGCCGAGCGAGGTGGGCGACGCCGCGCGGCCGTTGAAGCCGCCCGAACGGAAACCGCGCGAGAAAGACACATAAGCGAGCTTGCCCGGTTCGAACGTATATTCGGCATTGGCGCGCCAGGTGAATTTGTTGAAGCTGTCCTCGCCCGTGCAATTGTTTGCCGCAGTATAGACCGGCAGCACGACGCCGGGTGCCGGGCTGAAGGTGCCGGTTGCCGCGACGCAGGATTTGCCGTCGAAGGTCGGCAGGGTCAGGCCGACCAGCGCGCCGATGCGGCCATAATTGTTGAAGATTTCCTTCTTGTCCTTGGTGTAGCGGGCGCCGACCGAAATCTTGAACTGCTCCGAAAGGCGGATCTGCGCATCGGCAAAGCCCGCGTAGGACGTCGCGTCATGATCGACATATTGCCGCAAAACGGCCGTCGATCCGCCGCCCAGCACAGTGCCGAAGTTGGTGAACTGATCGAGCGTGTAGCCGCTGTCGAAATAATAGCCGCCGACGAGCAGGTTCACCGCGTCGCCAAATTCGGCCAGCAGGCGCAGCTCCTGGCTGAACTGATGATATTTCTGTTCGCGGCGCGTCTCGAAGAAGTTCGCCGAGCTCCCGTCGAAATCCTGCGTCACCGACTCCTTGTTCTTGATGTAGCCGGTCACCGACGACAGGGTGATCGTATCGCTGAGGTTGATGTCGATATTCCCGGTGATGCTGTCGACATCGTTGCGGACCGGCGCGTCGATATTGCTGAACGTCGTATACAGGCCGCGGTGCGGTAGCGCCGAGCGGTTGCACTCGACCAGCGGCGAAAAGCCCGGTGCGCCCGGCGCGGCGCAAACGACGTCGCGGCTGGTTTCGGACAGCGCCGCGGCAATCGTCTCGCCGCGTTCGCGCGAGTGCTGATAGGTGACCTGCGCGGTGATGGTGTCGGTCGGGGTGATGAGGGCGGTAACGCCGCCGGTCAGCGTTTCATATTTGCCCTCGCGGCGGTCCTTGGTGACGTTGTAATAATAGCCGTCGGTCTTGTCGTAATAGCCGAACGCCTTCAATGCGATGAATCCGCCGAGGGTGCCGGTGTTGACGACCAGGCGGCCGCGCTTGGTGTCGAAGCGGCTGTATCCGAACTGGCCGCGCACCCCGAAATCTTCGGTCGGTTTGGTGCGGGTGACGTTGATGACGCCGCCGATGGTGTTGCGGCCGAACAGCGTACCCTGGGGACCGCGCAGCACTTCGAGGCGTTCGAGGTCGAAGCTGTCGAGCAGCTGGCCGGTGTTGGTGCCGATGAACACGCCGTCGACGACGACGCCGACTGCGGGGTCAAAGCTCTTTTCGATATCCTCGAAGCTGATGCCGCGGATCGAGATGGCGGCGGCGCTGGGGCCGGCGCCGACCGAGTCGACCACAAGGCTGGGAACGCGGCCGGCAATATCGCGGATGTCGTCGATCGTCGCCGATTCCAGAGCGGTCTGGTCGAGCGCGGTGACGGCTATCGGGATCGACTGGACGCTCTCCGACCGCTTTTGGGCCGTGACGACGATTTCGCGGATTGCACCCTGATTGCTCTCGGCGGGTGCATCCTGCGCCAGCGCCGGGGCGGCGATCGCGAGTGCGACAATCGAGACTGTGGCATAGGCGGCGGGCAGCATTCGGGCATGCGTGGACATCGGATTTCCTCCCTCTCGTGCCGGCGCATAGGCTCGCCGGTCACGTTAGAGGGGAAGGTCCGCTTTATGCCGTGAATGAACAATCATCAAAAATATCAGGCACGGCGTAACGGCGGGCATCACCCTGAATCTACTGGCGTTGTGTCGCTCCGCCATCGACGAAAATTCCGTGGCCCGACATGAATCGGGCGTCGTCGGAGGCCAGAAAGGCAGCGACGTCGGCAATGTCTTCGGGCTGGCCAAGTCGGCCGAGCGCCGCCTTTTCGATCCAGCGCTGCCTGAATTCGGGCATGGCGGTGAAGGCGGGAGCGGTCATCGGGGTCTCGATCGCGCCGGGCTGGATGCAGTTCGCGGTGATCCCGAAGGCGCCGACCTCCGCCGCCACCGATTTGGTCATGCCGAGCACGGCATGTTTCGACGCGCTATACGCCGTCATGCCGGCTTCGCCAAAGCTCGACATCACCGAACCGATCAGGATGATCCGGCCGTGCGGCGAGCGTTTGAGGAGAGGGAGGGCGTCGCGCATCAGGCGGAAGACCGCGGTGACATTGACCGCCATCATGGCATCGAAAAATTCGTCGCTATGCCCGTCGAGCGGCTGCATCCCGGTGATCCCGGCGCAGGCGACGAGGATGTCGAGGCCGCCGAGGCGCGCTTCGGCCTCCGCGACCATATGTGCGTTGATGCCGGGGTCGGTGACGTCGGCGATCATGTCGACATCCCCCGCACGGTCGACCGTGAGCACCCGCGCGCCATCGGCAGCCAAACGCCGCGCCGTCGCGAGGCCGATCCCCGACCCGGCACCGGTGACGAGCGCGGCGCGGCCGTCGAGGCGGCCCCTCGTCACAGTGAACTTCCGCCGTCGACGCGAAATTCGGCGCCGGTGGCAAAGGCCGATTCATCGGAGGCGAGATAGAGGATGATCGCCGAAATTTCCTCGGGCTTGCCGAGGCGGCCGACAGGGTGGGTGGCGACCCAGCTGTTATAGAGCGCCTGGCCGTCGTCGACCTGCGCCATCACCTTTTCGAGCATCCGGGTGTGGATCGCGCCCGGATGCACCGAATTGCAGCGGATGCCATACCCCTTGCTTGCATAGTGGAGCGCGACCGATTTGGTGAGATGCGTCACCGCGGCCTTCGCGGCGTTATAGGCGGCGAGGTCGCCATGCGCGCGCACTCCGCACATCGACGACATGTTGATCACCGATCCGCCATGGTCCTTCATCTTGGGAATGATGTGCTTACAGCCGAGGAAGACGCCGTCGACGTCGACCGAAAATTCGTGACGAAAGGCCTCGAGCGTCAGATCCTCGATCGACCCGTGGGTGGTGATGCCGGCATTGTTGACGAGGATGTCGATATGGTCGCACGTGCCGAGTGCGGCGAGCCAGTCTTCCTCTATCGACACGTCGAGTTTGACGAAGCGCTGACCAAGTTCGGCGGCGAGCGCTTCGCCTGCGGGGATGTCGATATCGGCGATCACGACGCTGGCGCCCTCGGCGACAAAACGGCGGACGATATCGAGCCCCAGTCCCGACGCGCCGCCGGTGACAAAGGCCGTCTTGCCGGCGATCCGTCCATGAACCTCTGCCATTCGATCCTCCCTCTGTTACCCGTCACTATCAGGCTGCGTGCGGGGCGATGGGACTATTTATTGCGCTAGGTGCGGGCGACCTACGGTCGGTTCCAAAACCAGTCCCCAAGGGAGAGGCACCATGGCGGAAAGCTGGGACTATATCATCGTCGGGGCCGGATCGGCGGGCTGTGTGCTTGCCGAGCAACTAAGCGCCGACCCACAGGTCCGCGTGCTGCTGCTGGAAGCGGGCGGCCGCAACGACAGCCGCTGGGTCGCGATCCCGAAGGGGGTGGCGAAGCTGGTCACCAATCCCGACCATATCTTTGCCTATGGCGTGTCGCAGCCGCGCGGAGATGGCGGTGCGCCGGGCGAGGTGTGGATTCGGGGCAAGGGGCTGGGCGGATCGTCGGCGATCAACGGCATGATCTGGAGCCGCGGCGAGCCAGCAGATTATGATGAATGGGAAAAGCTGGGCTGCACCGGCTGGAACGGCGGGGCGATGACCGACGCCTTTCGCAGCCTAGAGGATCATGGCCTTGGTGCCAGCGAAATGCGCGGCAGCGGGGGACCAGTTGGCGTCGCGCCCAAAATACACAGCTATCCGCTTGCCGAGACGATGGTGCAGGCGGGCACCGAAATGGGGCTGCGGCCGGTCGATGACCTCAATGCGGCGACGCACGACCGCGTCGGCTTTTATGCGCATAATGTCCGGCGCGGACGGCGCGAGAGTGCGGCGACGACCTTTCTCGCACGGGCGAGGAAGCGTCCGAACCTGCATATCGTCACGCATGCGATGGCCGAGCGGCTGGTCGTCGAAGGTGGCCGCGTCGTCGGCGTCGAAGCGAAAGTGGCGGGGCAGCCGCAGCGCTTCGATTGCGTCGGCGAGGTGATCGTGTGCGGCGGAACGATCGAAAGCCCGTTGCTGCTTCAGCGTTCAGGCATTGGTCCGGCCGATATATTGCGTGCTGCCGGAGTCGAACCAATCTTCGATTCGCCCGATGTCGGTGGGCGGATGCGCGAGCATCTGGGGTTCAGCATGCCGCACCGCCTGTCGCGCGACGTCGGCAGCAATCGCAGCTTTTATGGCGTGGGTCTGGTGCGCGCGATGGCGCAATATTGGCTGACGCGCGGCGGCATCATGGCGACGGGGCCGTTCGAGGTCGGCGCATTCCTGAACCTGACGAGCCGCGACGGCCGGCCCGATCTGCAGCTTTATCTGGGCGGCTACACATTCGCGCTGGGGGACGACAAGCATCCGGTGCCGCTGAGCAGCATCGACCGCAAGCCGGGGATGACGATCTATGGCCAGCTTCTCCGCCTGACGAGCGAGGGAAGCATTTTGATCGCGGGGCCGGGCAGCGACACGGCTCCCGATATCAAGCCGAACTGGCTGTCGACCCGCGACGACGAACGCACGGCGATCGCCGCCGTCCATGCGATGCGCCGCTATATGGCGCAGCCGGCGCTTGCCGATCTGGTCGAGCGCGAACTGCTCCCCGGCGCGGCGGTGCAGAGCGACGCCGAAATCCTGTCCGCCTTTCGCCGCCTTGCAACCTGCGGGCTGCACGGGGTTGGAACCTGCCGAATGGGCAGCGACAATCGCGCCGTCACCGACGCGCGGTTACGCGTCAATGGCGTCGATGGCCTTCGCGTTGTCGATTGTTCGGTGATGCCGTCGCCGGTGACGGGGAACACCAACGCCCCCGCGATGGCGCTGGCGCTCCGCGCGGCGGGGCTGATCCGGGAAGGCAGGCGCAACGTGCGCGCGGTGGCGTAAAAACATGACAGGCTTTGATTTCAGGCCTTCTCGCGATCCTTGAGCCAGCCGATCCCGCGGCGCAGCAGGTCGTAAAAGACCGGCAGGTCCCACGCGCAGCGATCGACGGCCGGCCACCAGTCCATCATCGGTTGCAGGTCATAATGGCCGCGGCAATGGCCGAGCGTCAGGTAAAGCACGGCGCCGGCGCCATGCTGTTTGATGTAGAAGACCGGATAGGTGCCGGGGGCATCATCCGCCTCGACAAAGCCGGTGCCCGGGCCGGTGCACTGGGTGTCGAGCAGGACATGCAGGTCGCCATGGGTTTCGAGATGATAAAGCTCGTCGGTCGTCTCGAACGGTTCGACCCCTTCGACCAGCGGGTGATCGGGATCGGCGACGCGCACTGTGTAAGGTTCGATCGCGGGATGGCTGATGAATTGCGACCCCAGCAAATCCATCATCAGCGGCGCCCAGCGCGGCGCGTCCCATACGCCGGTTTCGAGCAGCCGCAGGATCGAATTGGTGCCGTGGAGGGCATACCAGCGGCCGCCACGTTTCAGCCAGTCGCGCAGCGCTTCCTGCGCCGGCAGCGACGGGGTGACGTCGCAGGTGTAGGTGATCAATATGTCCGCCGCCTCGATGGCGGCGATATTATCGTAATTTTCGAAGACGCGTGTGCGGATCGCGGGGTCTTCGGACAGAAGTTTCAATAGTTCCAGCCGTGCGAAATCCATGTCGTGCCACACGCCGCCGCAAATCAGCACGCAATTGATGCGCGGCGGATGTTCGCTGTCGCTCATGTCCTGCAATCCTCTCTCCATGATCCCGGGGCATGATGCGCGGGCCGGGCGCGTGCGTCACCTTATTCTATTGATAGGTCCATCGAGCGACGCGAGGTGGCAAAGAGGCGTATAAAGAGACGGGCGAGAGGAGAGGCACGATGCAGCAACGACTGGGCGGCAAGGTCGCTTTGGTGACCGGCGGGACGAGCGGAATCGGGACGGCGGCGGTGCGGCGGCTGATCGAGGAGGGCGCCCGCGTCGTCTTCACCGGATCGAACGCCGATGCTGCGGCCGCCATCACCGCCGAAACCGGGGCGTCGTTTCGCGCCCACCGTGTCGAGGACGCCGCCGCCTGGCCTACGCTGATGGCCGATATCGCTGCGAATTTTGGCCGGCTCGACATCGCCTTTGCCAATGCCGGGACCGAGGCGGGCGATGCGAGCGTCGAGGATATGGATATCGATGCCTGGAACCATATCGTCGCGGTCAACCAGACCGGCGTGATGCTGACCACCCAGCATGCGATCCGTGCGATGGCGGCGAACCCCGATGGTGCCAAGGGATCGATTATCGTCAATTCGTCGATGAACGCGCACCGCGCGATGGGTAATTATGCCGCCTATTCGGTGACCAAGGCGGCGGTTGTCGCGCTCGTTAAATCGGCAGCGATCCATTGCGCGGGCAAAGGCTATCGGATCCGGGTCAACGCAATCCTGCCGGGGGTCGTCGAAACCGACATGATCCGCGGCGTCATCGACCGCGCCCCCGACCCGGTGGCGGCGCGCGCCGCGTTCGAGGGGATGGCGCCGATGAAGCGCATGGCGCAACTGGATGAAATCGGCGCGCTCGTCGCCTTCCTCGCGTCGGACGAAGCGGCGTTTATTTCGGGCAGCGATTATGTGATCGACGGCGCGACCACCGCCGGGATGATGGGGGTCTGATCCCGGTCATCCCGATCGCGGAGCGTAAAGTCCGCGATGCTCGCGCGGCTCGCTGCGTTCATATTGCGGGGGGACGGCGATAGTCGCGCCGAGCGCGGCGGCGGCGTGCCACGGCCAGCGCGGGTCATAAAGCGCCGCGCGGGCGATCGCGACCGCATCGGCGTCGCCCTGGGCGATGATGGCCTCGGCCTGAGCGGGATCGGTAATCAGGCCGACGGCGATGACCGGCATGGTCACGGCGTCCTTGATCTTGCGCGACAGCGGTACCTGATATCCCGGTGACAGCGCGATCTGTTGCGCGGGGTGCAAACCGCCGCTCGACACGTTGATCGCGGCGCACCCGCGCGCTTCGAGCGCCTGTGCAAAAACGACGGTTTCTTCGATCGACCAGCCGCCCTCGACCCAGTCGGTGCCCGATACGCGCACCGTCACGGGGCCCTGACGGCCGAACGCATCGCGGACGATATCGAAGATCTCCAGCGGGAGGCGCATCCGGTTTTCGAGGCTTCCGCCATAATCGTCGTGACGCCGGTTCGACAGCGGTGAGAGAAATTGGTGCAGCAGATAGCCATGCGCGGCGTGCAGCTGGATTGCGTCGATTCCCAGCCGCGCGGCGCGGGCGGCGGCATCGGAAAAGTCGGTGCGGATTTTGTCGAGCCCGCCGGAATCGAGGGCGGTGGGCGCATTGTCCGTGTCGAGAAAAGGAAGGGCCGACGGTGCAACGGTCTGCCACCCGTCGGGCGCATCGGGCGCAATCTGTCCTCCGCCGTCCCACGGTCGCGCGGTGCTTGCCTTACGCCCCGCGTGCGCGATCTGGATTGCCACCTTGATATCCGACCATTGCCGGATTGCCGACAGGACGCGCGCCATCGCTGCTTCGCTAGCATCGTCGTAGAGGCCGACGTCGGCGTAGCTGATGCGGCCTTCGGGCGAGACCGCAGTTGCCTCGATCGTCAGGACAGCGGCGCCCGAGACCGCGAGCTGTCCCAGATGCATCATGTGCCAGTCGGTCATGCATCCCGCCTCGGCGGAATATTGGCACATCGGGGCGATGATGATGCGATTGCCGAGGGACAATCCGCCGATTGCGAGCGGTTCGAACAATTTGGCCACGATGATCTCCCTCTGCGCGCCGGCATGAAAATTCTGCCCTGCCGGTGCTGCCAGGCCGGAAGGAGGGCGAGGGATATGGCCATAGTGCCAGCGGATGAATTGGCAAAACTGACAAAGCGACGATGTCCGTCGCAGCGCGCCGTCGCTGGCTCGCCGACATGCGTGTTCTTTCGCAACTGGTAAATCCGATCTTGGCACGCATCTCGTCCAGTCAGGCCATTTGGCCACTGCGCCGGCCCAAATTTCTCTCAGGTCTTGCTGGCTGTCACTCTCGCTATCTTGCGAGTCGATACAGGGATTGTCGCCCGATCCGAAAGTTCACTGTAATATTAATTATTAAAAATTTGGTCGGATTTTCCGAACAATATTGGATAAACGTTGGCTATTTTACTGAGGTTTTGTGGGAAAATAACTTATTCATTCACGTATTAATGACTGTTGACATCGGAAAAATTTGAGCCCAAATCCCGGGACGAGAGCGCCGTAGAGCGTTTGTCATTGGGAGAAGATATGATGAGGAAGCTGTTGCTTTCCGTGTCGGCCGCCGCCTTGCTCGGCCCCGCATCCGCCTTTGCGCAAAGCGCGCCCGCGCCGGTCGATGAAACGTCGAGCGCCGCCGACAGCGACATCGTCGTCACCGCCGAACGCCGCAACGTCAGTCTGCAAAGGACGAGCGTCGCTGCGACCGTGCTGACGGGCGACGATCTGGTCCGCAAAAGTGTCAACAGCGTCGAAGGGCTGCAGTTCGCATCGCCGTCGCTGACGGTCAACACGACGGGGCAGGGCAATGCCTTCAACATTCGGGGCATCGGCAAGACCGAACAGAATAGCGCGATCGGGGTCGGGGTGGTCACATATCGCGACGGCGTCGCGACGCTGCCCGGCTATTTCCAGAGCGAACCCTATTACGACATTGCGAGCGTCGAGGTGCTGCGCGGACCCCAAGGCACTTTCGCCGGAGGAAACGCGACCGGCGGGGCGGTGTTCATCACCCAGCAGAACGCGACCTTTGATCGCGTCGGCGGCTATTTCCTCGCCCAATATGGCAATTACGACCATATGAAGCTGCAGGGTGCGCTCAACATTCCCCACAGCGATACGCTTGCGATCCGGTTTGCCGGCAATATCGAGCGACGCGACACGTTTTACGACGTGTCGGGACCGTGGACGGGCAATCCCGGCGACCGCCGCGATTACAGCGGCCGTGTCAGCATTGCGTGGGAGCCGACGCCCGAACTCACCGTGCTGCTGAAGGGTGATTACAACAATATCGAATATGGCGGCCTGCCCGCGAGCCGCGCAACCGAAACGGGTGATCCGCTGAAGGTCGCCAATAATGCCGACCTTGGCGGCCGCGACGAATTTGGCCGCGTCGTGCTCAACGTGGCGTATAAATTTGAAAACGGCCTGACGCTGCGGTCGATCAGCGGGTTCCAGCGCGGGACGACGCAGATCGACTATGACAGCGACGGCACTGCGGCGGTCGGCACCGTCGCTGCCCCCGCGATCCAGTTCCGCGACAAGATCAGCGAGGAAATCTGGAGCCAGGAATTCAACATCATCTCGCCCGACACGGGCCCCTTCACATGGGTTCTCGGCGGCTATTATCAGCATGACAAGATCACGATTCCGGCCAATGGGGGCTATATCGTCGACCAGACGCCGAACTCGCTCTCGCCGCTGGTGTTCGACACGATATTGGAGGGCGTCAATCCGAAGACCGCGCTCGCGGCATTCGGTCAGGTCGGATACGAGTTGGCCGAAGGGCTGCAAGTGACGGCCGGCGCGCGCTGGTCGCGCACGACGTCGGCCAATGATGCGGTCGCCAAGGCGGTCATCCCGCCGCTCGGCACGGTGCTGACGCTCGAACAGGTCGACCGGACCGTCAACAAGAAGGTCAACGGCAAGATCGCGCTGAACTGGACGGTCGATCGCAACCATTTCCTCTATGCCTTCGTGGCGACGGGAACCAAGGCGGGCGGCCTCAACGGCCCCAATGTGCTGGGGCGTCAGCCGCTTGCGTTCGATCCGGAAGATGTCACCGATTTCGAACTGGGGTGGAAGGGGACCTTCTTCGACGGCCATCTGCGCACCCAGCTCGGCGGCTATTATAATATCTACAAGAATTTCCAGATCAGCATCGTCGATCCGGTCTCGCCCAGCATCTCGTCGATCTTCAATGTTCCCGGCAAGACCAAGCTTTATGGCGTTGAACTATCGGCACAGGGCAGCTTCGACCGGCTGTCCTTCGATCTGGCGGGGTCGGTCTCCAATTCGAAGCTCGGTCGCTTTTTCGCCGCCGACCCGCGGCTCGGCGGCGTCGCCGTGGTGTGCAATCCCGAAAATGGCCCGGTGACGGCGCGATGCCTCGATCTGACGGGCAATGAGCAGGCCTATGCGCCCAAGCTCACGCTGAGCGCCGGGGCGCAATATGCCATCCCGCTGGGCGGCGAGGCCACGCTGACCCCGCGCGTCGACTTCGCGCATATCGCGGCGAACTGGGGCGGTCTGTTCCAGAACCGGCTGTTCGGCGACCGGCTGGAGGCGCGCAATATTCTGAACGCGCAGCTGACGCTGGCGACCGGCGACTGGACCATCGCGGCCTATGGCACCAACCTCACCGACCAGCATTATGTCGCGGCTATCAACGGCACGCGCCGTCTGGCGGGGGCTCCGCGCCAATATGGTCTGCGCGTCGGCCGGACTTTCTGATCCTCCCTTGCGGGCATGGTCAGTCCCTCCATGCCCGCACCTTTTTGCGAAAGCGCGTGATGCCGACAGCTCCGTCCCGATCTGCATCGTCCCCGCCCCCATCTTCTCCGGGACAGCAGGGAGATCGCTACGCCTGGTTCGTCCTCGCTGCGCTCTGCTTCGTCTATATTCTCAACTTTCTCGACCGGCAGTTGCTGTCGATCCTCGCCAAGCCGATTCAGGATGATCTGGGGATCACCGACGGCCAACTCGGATTGCTCGGCGGGCTGTATTTCGCGATGTTCTATTGCGTCCTCGGCGTGCCCGTCGCCTGGCTTGCCGACCGGACCAACCGCGTGCGCGTGCTGTCGGTCGCCTGCGCGCTGTGGAGCGCCGCGACGATCGCCTGCGGCATGTCGACCACCTATGTCCAGCTCGCTGCGGCGCGGATGGGCGTCGGGATCGGCGAAGCGGGCGGAGTGCCGCCATCCTATTCGGTCATCTCCGACTATTTCCCCGCCGAGCGGCGCGGGCTGGCGCTTGGTCTGTTCAACCTCGGTCCGCCGCTCGGACAGGCGCTGGGGGTCGCGTTCGGCGCCAGGATTGCGGCCGCCTATGATTGGCGCCTCGCTTTCCTGCTGCTCGGCGCCCTTGGACTGATCGCCGCCGCGGGCGTGTGGGCATTTGTTCGCGAGCCGCGGCGCGGAGCAACCGATGCGGCGCGGTCGTCGGAACCCGTCGGCGAAACACCAACTTTTGGCGCGACGATGAAGATGTTCTTCTCGCGCGCCGACCTGACGCTCGTTTCGCTCGCGGCGGGTGCGACACAGTTCATCACCTATGCGACGCTGGGATTTACGACGCTTTTCCTGATGCGCGAAAAGGGGATGACGCTCGACCAGATCGCGATCTGGTATGCGCTGGTACTGGGCGTCGGCGTCAGCGCGGGCATCTATCTTTCGGGCCGCCTCGTCGACCGTTACGCGGCGCGCCATCCCGAAGCCTACGGACTGATCCCTGCGATCTCGCTGTTGCTCGCGGTTCCCTTTTTCATCGGTTTTGTCCATGCGCCTGCCTGGCCGCTTGCGATGCTTTTCCTGATTGGGCCGACCTTTCTCAACTATTTCTATCTGACGTCTGCGGTGACGCTGGTCCAGAATGCCGTCGCTGCGCGGCAGCGGACCCTGGCGGGTGCGGTGCTGCTGCTGATCATGAACCTGATCGGGCTGGGACTCGGGCCGACCTGGCTCGGCGCGGTCAGCGACTGGTTCAAACCGACCCATCCGGACAATTCGCTGCAACTCGCCTTCTACAGCCTCGTCCCCTTTTATCTCGTCGCGATCGCGCTTCACCTCGCGCTCGCGCGGGTTTTGAGGCGGAGCCACCGAAAGGAAGCCCATGACGCCGTTTAACTATTTCGCGCTCGCTCTCTCCGCCGCCGGGCTGCCGTTCGCCGCGCAGGCGCAGACCGTCACCGTCGCGCAAGGCAAGCTGGCCGGCGAGACGTTGACCGACGGAACGCGGGTGTTTCGAGGCATCCCCTATGCCGAGGCGCCCATCGGTGAGCTACGCTGGAAACCGCCGACAGCCGCCGACGGATGGAAGGGGACCCGCGACGCAACGAAATTCGGCCCGGCTTGCATGCAGGTCGAAGCGGCGCCCGGCACCGACAGCGTCTATGCCGAGCCGATTCCCGCGATGAGCGAGGATTGCCTGTCACTCAACGTCTGGACGCCGAAGGGCGCGAAGAAGGCGCCGGTGATGGTGTGGATTCACGGCGGCGGGCTTTATGGTGGTGCCGCGAGCAGCGCCTTCTACGACGCGCGTAACATCGCCGCGAAGGGCGAGGTGGTCGTCGTCTCGATCAACTATCGTCTGGGGCTGTTCGGTTTCCTCAGCCATCCGGGGCTCAGCGCCGAATCGCCGCACGGATCGTCGGGCAATTACGGGCTGCTCGACCAGATCGAGGCGTTGAAATGGGTGCAGGAAAATGCCGCTGCGTTCGGCGGCGACCCGGGCAATGTCACCATCTTCGGCGAATCCGCCGGGGCCCTCAGCGTCATGGACCTGATGGCGAGCCCACTGGCACGCGGCCTGTTTGCCAAGGCGATCGCACAGAGCGCCTATATGGTCACCAACCCCGAACTCAAGACGGCGAGCTATGGCGTGCCGTCGGGTGAGCAGATCGGGACGATCGCTGCGGCGATGCTGAAAGCGCCCGACGTTGCGGCGCTGCGCGCGATCGATGCGAAGACGCTGACCGCTGCGGCCCCGAAAATCGGCTTTTTCCCGCAGCCGGTGATCGACGGATGGGTGCTGGAAAAGCAGGTCGTCGAGAGTTTCGACGCCGGCGAACAGGCAAGGGTGCCGCTGATCGCGGGGTTTAACGCCGGCGAGATCCGCACGCTTCGCCGGCTGGCACCGCCGATCCCGGCTGACGCCGCGACTTATGAAAAGGCGATCCGCGCCAATTACGGCGACCTCGCGGACAATTTCCTGAAGCTCTATCCATCGACAGACGTCGAGGAGAGCGTTCTCGCCGCGACACGCGACGGCATCTATGGCTGGACGGCGCAGCGCATGGCCGAGAAGCAGACTGCGGCTGGCGCGCCCGCCTTCCTCTACTATTGGGACCATAGTTATCCCGCCGCCGACGCGCTGAAGATCCCGGCGTTTCACGCGATGGAAATTCCCTATATCTTCGGTCAGGTCGGCGCCGATGCTGCCCTGCCCAAATCGTGGCCGCGCGCGCCGGTGAATGGCACCGAAGCCGCGCTGTCCGACGCTCTGCTCGCCTATTGGACCAGCTTTGCGAAGAGTGGTCAGCCGTCGGCGAGGGGGGCCGCGACATGGCCCGCCTATGGCGCGGATCATGCCTATGTCGCGTTTCGCGGTCGGCCGGTGGCCGCGACCGACGTCCTGCCGGGAAGCTATGCAATGCACGAAGACGTCGTCTGCCGCCGCCGCGCCGCCAACCAGATGTGGATGGCGAATATCGGCGTCGCCGCCGGCACAGTCCCCGATGCCCCATGCTCCACGAAATGAAATGCCCCGTGAATCCCGGCAATCCGCAACCCTATGCGCTGACGCTCGACAAATTTCTTTCCCACGCCGCGAAATGGCACGGGGCGCGCGAGGTCGTTACCGGCGCGGCGTCTGCGCGCACCAGCTATGCCCAGCTTGCGGCGCGCAGTAACCGCCTCTCCGGCGCGCTGCTGGCCCTCGGCCTGAACCCGGGCGACCATCTGGCGACGCTGGGATGGAATACGCAGGCGCATATGGAATGCTGGTACGCGGCGATGGGCGTCGGCATTGCGTGCCACACGCTCAATCCGCG
Source organism: Sphingopyxis selenitireducens (assembly GCF_051550705.1). Classification (NCBI taxonomy): domain Bacteria; kingdom Pseudomonadati; phylum Pseudomonadota; class Alphaproteobacteria; order Sphingomonadales; family Sphingopyxidaceae; genus Sphingopyxis; species Sphingopyxis selenitireducens. Next base: position 267,986 of record NZ_JBPULG010000005.1, on the reverse strand, counting down.
ACTGACAGCCGACCATCTTGTAAAGATGGTGCATCTGGCAGAGGCGCGCGTGCTGGCGGTGAGCAGCGGGCTTGCCCCGCTGGTCGAGGCGCTGGTGGCGCAGTGCCCGACGATCGCGCATGTCGTGCTGATGGACGACGGTCCTGCGAGCGATGCGGTGCCGGATGTCCGTGCGGCACGCCTGTGGCATCTGGACGACCTGCTCGCTGCGCATGGCGCGCCCGCCGAATGGGGCGAGTTCGACGAAAACATGCCGGCGGGCCTGTGCTTCACATCGGGAACGACGGGCGATCCCAAGGGCGTCACCTATACCCACCGCTCAAACTATCTTCATACCGCGCACCTGCTGCAGGCCGATGTGATGGGGCTGACCTGCGAGGATGTCGTGCTCGTCGCGGTGCCGATGTTCCATGCCAATGGCTGGGGCTTTCCCTTCGCTGCGCCGGCGGTCGGTGCAAAGACGGTGTTGCCCGGCCGGGATCAGGACGGTGCGAGCCTTGCGCGCCTGATCGCCGACGAGGGCGTGACGGTCGCAGCGGGCATTGCGACGGTGTGGCTGGGGCTGGTCGATCATCTTGACGCGACGGGCGGCCAGCTGCCGTCGCTGAAGCGGCTCTTGCTCGGCGGTTCGGCCGTGCCGCAGGCGCTGATGGACCGGCTCGAACAGCGGCTGGGCGTCGCGGTTCAGACGAGCTGGGGGATGACCGAATTGTCGCCACTGGGCGCGATGACGCCGGCGACCGCGAAGGCCCGGGTCGCCGCGAAATCGGGGCGTCCGCCGATGGGCGTCGACCTGTTGTTGACCGACGAAAAGGGTGTGGCGTTGGCCGACCAGCGCGGTGGCGAGGGGCGTTTGCGCGTGAAGGGCGGCAGCGTTGTCGAGCGCTATTTCGGTCAGGCAGAGAAGGCAACCGACGCTGGCGGCTGGTTCGATACGGGCGATCTTGCGACGATAGACGCCGACGGCAACCTCAGCATCACCGGCCGCGCCAAGGACCTGATCAAGTCGGGGGGCGAATGGATCAACCCCGCCGAAATCGAGGCGATCGTCGGCGGATTGCCCGAGGTGGCGCTGGCTGCGGTCGTCGGCCGCGCGCATGAAAAATGGGGCGAGCGGCCGGTGCTGATCGTCGAGCCGCGCGCCGGGGCGGAGGTCAGCGACGAGGCGTTGCTCGGTGCGCTGCGCGGCCGCGTGGCCAACTGGTGGCTGCCCGATGCGATCGTGAGGCTGGCGGCGATGCCGCTGGCGCTGACCGGAAAAATCGACAAAAAGCGATTGAGGGCCGAACATGGCTGAAACACTGACAATGCGACGTTCCAGAGGGCTTGTCCCGCGGGACCAAGGGAATGAAATGACCAAGCCGGAAAAGCAGGTGAAGCGTAGCAGGAAGCCGACCAAGGCCGACCAGCGCGCGGCAACGATGGAACAGATTTACGACGCCGCCGAGGAATTATTCTCGCAGCGTGGCCTCTATGGCGTGACGCTGAAGGAGGTCGCGGCACAGGTCGGCGTCCACCAGTCGCTCCTGCACTATTATTTCAAGGACAAGAAGGAACTGTTCGACGCGGTCATCGCGCGCCGCGCGCCGGTGACGATCGAGCGCCGGATGAAGGCGCTCGACGCCTATGAACGCGCGGTCGAAGGGCGGCCGACGGTCGAGGGCGCGCTGCGCGCCTATCTCGACACCGATCTTGAAACGCATGGCGAAGGCGGCATTGGCTGGCGCCATTATGGCCAGCTTGGCGCACAGATGAGCAACACCGCCGAATGGGGCGCCGAACTGATGGACACGCATTTCGATGCGGTCGTGCTGCGCCTGATCGGTATCCTCCAGCAGGCGATGCCCGACTGTCCGCGAGAGGATCTGTTCTGGGGCTATCATTTCGTCTCGGCCGGCCTGATGCTTACGCTTGGCCGCACCGGGCGCATCGACAAGCTGTCCGGCGGGCTCTGTCAGTCCGACGATTTCGACGCGGTCAGGGAGCGCATGGCGCGGTTCATGGCGGCGGGCTTCATCGCGACCTGCGAGGCGCGCCGCACGGCGCGGGGCGCCGGACAGTGAACGCGCCGATGGCGCCGAGCTGGCTGCGGGGGAAGCAGGGCAGGATTCGCAAGCGCTGGAAGATCGCCGTCACAGTCGTCGTGCTGCTCGCGCTGATGTCGCAATGCTCGATGACTCAGGGTCTGATCGAAAGCGGGCGCAAACCCGAACAATCCTTCGCAGCGACAAAGGCGCCGCCCGCGCCGGATTATCTGCGGCAGGCGGCGTGGTTCGCCTTTCCGGGGCGCAATGGCCCGGAGCGGTCGGTCCCGCCAGGTTTCGAGGCGATCGACGAGGCTGCGGCGCCCGCCGATGTGTTTTTCATCCATCCGACCATGTATCTGAAGAACGACGTCTGGAACGCGCCTTACGACGTGGATGGCGCGTATAACGGCCCGGTGCTGCTCGCGCAGCTTTCGGCCTTCAATGGCTGCTGCGCACTATATGCGCCGCATTACCGGCAGGCGTCGCTGCGCGGCCTGAGCGACGGCGACGCTGTCGCGCTCGCCTATTCCGACGTCGCGCGGGCGTTTCGATATTATGTCGAGCATCACAACAAGGGCCGGCCGTTCATCATCGCCTCGCACAGTCAGGGGACGGGGCACGCCGTTCGCCTGTTGCAGGAGGCGGTGATCGGTACTCCGTTACAGGACCGGCTGGTCGCGGCCTATACGATCGGCGCCTACACGCCCGCAAGTTTCGCATCGCTCGGCCTGCCGACCTGTACGAGCGCGCGCCAGACGGGCTGCGTGATTTCGTGGAACGCGAGCGAAAAGGGGCGCGACGCGGCCTCGATGCTGACGAAGAATGTCGATTTCTGGTGGCGGGGCAGGCGCGTCAAAAGCACCGCGCCGGCGATCTGTGTCAATCCGCTGACCTGGGACGAGACGGGTTCGGCGGGGGCAGCTGCCAACCTGGGCGCGCTGCCGTTCCCAGAGGCACCCTATCCCGAGCGGGCCGCGACGCTGGCGCCGCTTGAAAAGGGGCTGACGGGCGCGCGATGCGACGACATGTTGCTCGATGTGGAGATCGGATGGACATCGCCGTTCCGGGATTCCCTGAGCTGGCTCTATGGAAGCTATCACCGAAACGACTTTGGGCTCTTCTATGCGAATATCCGCGCCAATGCGGTCGACCGCGTCGCGCGCTGGAAGGCTCAGCACCCGGGCTGAGCCGCAAAGCGGCGCCGTTGGTCCGTGCGAAGATCATGCTCGGCTTCTGCGGCGGGGCGGCGCCCCTTTTCCCATTTCGACGTTGCGACGACCGAACCGCAACGCATCCAGCGTCGATGTAGCCATTCTGAAACAATGAACCGATAGCGGGCCGCTACAGCTTGCCGGCAACTTTCATTGCCCGGTCTCCGGACTTCCCATGGGTTGAAGTCGCGGTGTGGCCGAGTGAACCAGGGCTTAGAGGCTGCCATCCGTAATTGCGCACCGTCGCACAGTCAGCCCGCGTCGTCCCGATGCCGGGGAGGGAGAAGTTCATGCGTTCGAAATCGAGAGTTGCCATTGGTTTTACCGCCATGCTGTTGCGTGGAGGAGCCGTTCTGGCGTTGATGGCGCCCGCCGCACCAGCCTTCGCCCAGACTGCCGACAGCTCGCTGACGGGGACTGTATCGCAAACCGACAATGGCGCCATGCTGGGCGGCGCGACGGTACGGATCGTCGAGACCGGCCAGACCGCCTCGACGGACTCGCAAGGCGTCTATCATTTCGGAAACCTGCCCGCTGGCACTTACACGGTGGTTGTTGATTATCTAGGCTTTCCGCCGCAAAGCGAGCGCGTAAACGTCGGCGGCACGGCGGCGCGGCATGACGTGATGCTGGGTCAGGACGGCACGGCGATCGTGGTAACGGGCCAGCGCGCGGCGCAAGCCAAGGCGCTCAGCGAGCAGCGTTCGGCGGATAATACGCGTAACGTCGTGTCGGCGGATCAGGCTGGCAGATTTCCGGACTTCAACGCCGCCGAGGCGCTTCGCCGCGTCCCGGGCGTGTCGGTGCAACGCGAAGTCGATGCGGGCGAGGGGCGTTACATCTCGATCCGCGGTCTCGACAGCGGCCTTAACAATACCCAGTTCAACGGCATGAATGCGGCGCAGCCCGAAAAGGAAAATCGCCGGGTTCCGCTCGACATGATCCAGACGAGTGCATTGTCGTCGATCACCGTCCACAAGACTCTGCTTCCCGATCACGAAGCCGACGGGATCGGCGGCGCGGTGGTGCTCGAAACGGCGACGGCCTTTGATTATCGCAAGCCCGTCGCCGACTTTACCGTGAGCGGTTTCTATCACGATCTGGCGAACAAGGTGCAGCCGATGGTGCAGGGCACGCTCGCGACGAAGTTCGGCGCCGACGACCGGTTCGGGATCCTGGTTTCCGGCGCCTGGTCGAAGCGGAAAACGCGGGGCTTCGTCTTCTATCAGGACGAGGATTATCTGGCCCTGTCCGAGGATGATCCGGCGGCGGGCGTGACGCCGCTGCAATATCACCTCACGCGCTATGACAATGATCGCGAGAATATTTCGGCCAATCTCGCGCTCAACTGGGCCGTCAGCGACGCGACCCAGCTGGTGTTCAAGGCGAGCTTCAACCGGCTGTATGACAAGGAATTGAGCAACGCGCTCTATTTCGAGGGCGGTACCGACGAATATGACGGCGACGGCCAGCTGATCCTGACCGAGCCCGGGAGCGTCAACATCTTCAACCAGTATGAAGAGACCGAACTGACGCAGAACAGCTATGTGCTGAACGGAACCACGCGCGCGGGCGCCTTCACGCTGGAATATGGCGCAGGCTATTCCAATGCGAAACGCGAAGAGCCTTTCGACAACGAGGTCGCCTTCACGAAGGAACTGGACAGCAATCTGTTCGGCTATGACTTTTCCGGCCGTTTTCCACAACCGAACCTGAGCGCCGCCGATGTCGCCGCGATCGCCGACCCGGCGGGCTATGTCCTCGGCTATAATGATATCGATATCGATGATTCGAAAAACGAGCGCTATTCGGCACATATCGACGTCACATATGAACCGGCGGGCTCCTGGCTGCGGATGGTGAAGTTCGGACTGAAGGCCGAACGGTCGCGCCGTACCTTGTTCGAGGCCAATGTGATGGAGCTGACGGGCCCGCTGACCATGGAGGAATTCGGCGTCGGAAAGCTGGTCGACACCCGCGTCGTCGGCGCGCCCTATGCACCCTTCCTGTCGCTCAATCTCGCGAACCTCAAGGACTGGCGCAATTATTCGCAGGGCCTGATCGCGGCCAACCCCGGCGATTATGTGAACGAATATGTCGAGGACGAAGCGATCCCGCTCGACGGCGACAGCTATACCAGCGACGAAGATACCTACGCCGCCTATGTGATGGCGAAAGGCGTCTGGGGGAATGTCGAACTGATCGGCGGGGCGCGGCTCGACCATACGCGCGTGTCGTCGGACAATTATGAGGTGATCGAGCTGGAGGGCGCCGACCCCGTCTTCAACAAGATCAAGGGCAAGGCCCGATATACGAACATCCTGCCGCGGTTTCAGCTCAACTATCGTCCTTCGGACAATTTCGTTGTGCGCGGCGCATTCTACACCTCGATCGCGCGTCCCGAACCGCTTTATATCTCTGGCGCGACCGAGATTGAGGAAGCCGATGGCGAGGTCGATGTGACGATCGGCAATCCGGGCCTCAAGCCTGCCTATGCCTATAACTTCGACCTCAGCGTCGAACGCTATTTCGGATCGATCGGTCTGATTTCGGGCGGGGTGTTCTACAAGAAGATCAACAAATTCATCTTCAGCGGCATCGCGCCCGAAACCGAAGGTGACAAAGAGCGGTTCGAAAATGATCCGCGCCTGGTTGGCAAGGTGATCGACGATGTCACGACCTACACCAACGGCAAGAGCGCCGAAATCTATGGCCTCGAACTCAACCTTGTACGCCAGTTCACCGAATTGCCGGGCGCGCTTGGCGGACTTGGCATCTACGCGAACGCGACTTTCCAGCGCAGCAAGGCGGATGCAGGGATCGAGGGGCTTGAGAAGGGCGATTTCTTCAACGCGCCCGAAAAGATCGTCACCACGGCGCTGACCTATCAGAAATATGGGATCGAAGGCACGCTGGCGTATAGCTGGCGCGATCGTCAGGCGGTGCGCTTCTCCAGCTACAACGTCCGTATCGTTGAACAGGGCCACGGCTCGCTCGACGGCCAGCTCCGCTTTGCGGTCACGCCGCAGATCAAGCTGTTCGTCAACGCGGTCGATATCCTCAACAGCGGCAAGGACCCGATCGTCGACGAGCGTTATGGCAAGGGAAGCCGTTATCTGGAAAATGCGAGCTATACGGGGCGTACAGTGACGTTCGGTATCAATGCTTCCTTCTGATCCGGCCGAAAAACGCGAGCATCCCGCCCTTGTCCGCAACGACAAGGGCGGAGTGCGTCCTTATCGCCCGCGCAGCGCATCCCCGCCGATCACATCGTTGGTGGGACGGCGGCAGCTGCTGGCTGGCGCCGCGGGTCTCGCGCTGCTTCCGATGCCGGGGAGAGCGAGCTTCGCGCGTGCAGCCGAGCCGTCGCCGCCATTCGACTTCGCCGAGGTCCGGCTGACGCCGCTCCCGCACGATGTCCTGACGGAAGGCTATGCGCGGCAGATTCTCATACGCTGGGGCGATCCCTTGTTCGCCGATGCGCCCGAATTCGACTTTCGCGCGCAGAGCGCCAGCACCGCCCGGCGACAGTTCGGCTATAATAATGATTACACCGCCTTCATTCCGTTGACGCCCGGTGCGTCCGACCGCGGCATCCTGGCGGTCAATCACGAATATCCCATTCCTCATCTGATGTTTCCGGGGCTCGAGGCCGGAAGTGCGGCCGAAAAGATCACACGCGAGCAGGCGGATATCATGATGGCGTCGTGCGGCCTGTCGATCATCGAGGTGCGCCGCCGCGGCGACACCTGGGAGGTGGATCGGTCGAGCCGCTTCAGCCGCCGGATCACCGCCGATACGCCGGCCCGTATCTCGGGTCCGGTCGCCGGCCATCCAAAGATGCGGACCGCGGCGGACCCGACGGGGAAATGGGTGCTGGGCACCCATGACAATTGCAACGGCGGCATCACGCCATGGGGCACGATCCTGAGCTGTGAAGAGGGATCGGCCGATTTCTTTGCCGGCGATGTCGAGGCGCATCCCGATCGCGATCATCTGCACCGCAATCATTATGAAAGCGCGAGGCGTAGCCGTTATGGGTGGGAGCGGTTTCACGACCGTTTCGATTTCGATCGCACGCCCAACGAGCCCAACCGTTTCGAGTGGGTGGTCGAAATCGATCCCTTCACGCCCGACGCGCCGCCGGTAAAACGCACCGCGCTGGGGCGATTTGCCCACGAAGGCGCGCATTGCGCGCTGGCTGCCGACGGGCGGGTCGTTGTCTATCTGGGCGATGATTGGGAATTTGAATATTGCTACCGGTTCGTCACGCGGCGTGCCTTCGATCCCGACAATCGGGCCGCCAACCGCGACCTGCTGGACGAAGGGATATTGTCCGTCGCGCGCTTCGAAGCGGATGGGACGGTGCAGTGGCTGCCGCTGGTCTGGGGCAAGGGGCCGCTCACCGCCGCGAACGGGTTCGACAGTCAGGCCGACGTGCTGCTCCAGACGCGCCGAGCCGCCGACCTGCTGGGTGCGACGCCGATGGACTCGCCCGAAGGTTATGCGCCGGACCCGGTGAGCGGGCATGTCTTCATCGCGTTGACGGGGAATGAGGCGCGCGATAGCGAGCGGGTCAATCCCGCAAATCCGCGACCGAACAACGCGCATGGTCATATGCTCGAGATGCTGCCACCGCTGAAGCATGGCAAGCCGGACCATGGTGCCGAACGGTTCGACTGGCGCACATTCCTGTTGTGCGGCGATCCATCAGACCCTTCTGACGGTGCGACCTTTCCCCCCGCGACCAGCCGTGAGGGCTGGTTCGTCGAGCCCGACAATATCGGGTTTGATCCTGCCGGACGTCTGTGGGTTTGCAGCGACGGGCCGGGCATCCGGGGCCATGACGGCCTGTGGGCAATGAATGTCAGCGGACCGGAGGCGGGCCTGCCGCGTCTCTTTTATTCGGCGCCGGCGCAGGCGGAATGCTGCAGTCCGGCCTTTACGCCCGACGGTCGCAATCTCTTTCTGTCGATCCAGCATCCGTCGGAGCGGGCAAAGAATGTGGACACGGCCGTGACCTGCTGGCCCGATTTCGTCGACGGTGGTCCGCCGCGACCCGCGCTCATCGTCATTCGCCATGAGAAGGGCGGCCCTGTCGGCGGCGGGTAGCCGGGTTCAGAACATTGCTCCCGATTCTCCACCCGGCTTCGTAAAAATGCCCCGTCCCGTAAGGGACGAGGCAGTAGGGAGGAATTCCTTCGCAGGAAGGGGAGAAGCTGCCGAGCAAGGGACTGCAACGGCCGCCGCAGTCCCTAGAGACGGGCGGTGTTACGAGAAGATGACGAAGGCGATGTTTTCATAAAGTCGCTATGACGCGCGGACGAAGCCCTGTACCGCCACGCAACACAGGTCGCGGGCGCGGCCTGGCTCGCGTCACGTCCTTGTCATTTTGCCCCGTCATTCAGGCCTTGCGATCCATGTTACCGAGCCGACGGTGGGGAACGTTCGTCAATCCAGAGGATTTCCGACATTATAATATTTGCCCGGATGGACCATGGCTGACGAAATCGAACTGAAACTGGAGTTGTCGTCTGCCGATGCCGAGCGGATGCTGGGATCGAAGCTGTTCGCGGACGATGCGAAGACCGTAAAGCAAGTGGCGACCTATTTCGACACGGGCGATCATGCGGTTGCCAAAGCCGGACTCTCGCTTCGAATCCGTCGCACTGGCGATGTCCGCATCCAGACCATCAAGGCTGACGGGCCGAGTGCCGTGGGCCTTTTCGTGCGAACCGAATGGGAGCGATCGGTCGATAGCGATACTCCGCACCTCGATCATACGACCCCGCTGCCGATGATGCTGGGCGATGCCGTCGATCAGATCGCGCCGATCTTTGACGTGCGTGTCGAACGCCGCAAATGGATCATGGATGAGGAGGGGACGAGCATCGAGGTCGTGCTGGATCGCGGCGAAGTCGCCGCTGGCGACCACCTTGCCCCAATCTGCGAAATCGAGTTGGAACTGAAACTCGGCGATCCTGCCGCCCTGTTCGGCCTTGCCCGGCGGATCGACGCCATTGTGCCCGTCCGGCTTGGCGTCGTTACGAAATCGGAGCGCGGATATCGGCTGATCCCGGCGCCTCAGGCAAGTATCAAGGCTTTGACGATCGCGCTTCCATCCGACGGCAGCACCGCCGACGCCTTCAGGCATATCGTCCAATCCTGCATTCGCCAGTTCCGCCTGAACGAAGATTCGCTGTGCGAGACCCGCGATCCGAAGGCCCTGCATCAGGCGCGCGTTGCCATTCGCCGTCTGCGATCGGCATTTTCCATTTTCAAGCCGATGATCGGCGACACGGGGGCAGGGCTCGGGGAAGAACTGCGCTGGCTTGCCGCATGCCTTGGCGACGTTCGCGATCTGGACGTCCTGCTCAGCCGGGCGCCCTCCGGCGCATTGCACGAGCAAATAGCCGCTGCACGCGAGACCGCCTATGATGCGCTCTTCGATATTCTGGCTGGCGACCGGGCGCGCGCCATCATGCTCAACATCGTGCAATTCCTTGCCCAGAGCCGGTGGGTCGACGAAGATGGCTTCGGTGCGCAGCCCGCGCGCCTGTTCGCGACAACGGTCCTTGCGCGGCTGCGCCGCCGGATCAAGCGCAGGGGCAGGGCGATTGCGGGCAGCGATGACGAAGCACGTCACGATGTTCGCAAGGACGCCAAGAAGCTTCGTTATGCGTCCGAATTCTTTGGGTCGCTGTTCAGCCGGAAACGCGAGCAGCGACGGCAGAAGCGCTTTGTCGCTGCGTTGGAAGGACTTCAGGACCGACTGGGCACGCTCAACGATGTGGTTACAGCACGCGACGTGATGACCCGGCACGGATGGATCGGGCAAGCCGGCGCAGATGCTTTGCTTCCGAGCGATCGCGGCAGGAAAAAGCTGCTTCAGCAGGCCGACGACGCGTATGACGAACTGTTCGACACCAAAAGATTTTGGTGACGTGTCGCCCGGTCGATCATGAAAACCCGGAAAACGCTGACGATCGAAGGGGGCGCGGTTCACGACATCGCGACCTTTTATGATGAGATCAACCGCGTCTTCATGCTGAAAGAGGAATGGAAACTCGGCCAAAGTCTCGATGCTCTGGACGATCTTCTTTACGGCGGCTTCGGCGCGATCGAAGGACAGGAAGCGATCAAGCTTGTCTGGCGCGATATCGAGCGAAGCAAAGCTGCACTGGGTCACGATGCCACGCTGGACTTCTACCTCGCAAAGCTTGCGCGTCCCGAAATATTCGACCGGGCCTGGACCGAGAAGAAGATCGCCGATCTGGAAAGCGGGAATGGGGCCACCTATTTCGAGATCATCCTCGACATTATCTCAGGGCATCGAAATATCGAACTCCGGCCGGAGTAGCCGAGCAAAAGAGTGGCGCTCACTCAAGCTCAAGAGCATCCCTGTGCCGTCACCTGGCTTTTTCCAGACGAACCACGCCGCCAGGAGCGCAGGGTTCGGACGGCTGGAAATATGCGACATACAGCCCGCTATCATGCGCCGTCAGAAAATAGGGCACCACGGGGACGTCGGCTGAGGGAAGGCGATCGCTCAAATCCTCCCAGACGCCGCTTGAGAAGTCGCCCCACGACCGCCAGCGGATCAGTCTCGCGGGGGCGGTGTCGGCGCCCTTCGCATAGGACGGCGTGAAGAAGTTGGTTCCGTAATACCAGCCATCGAATTTTTCGACATCATTGAGGACCAGTCCGGTAAGGGAAAGCGCGCCAGCGGGGAAATCGCGATGAGGATTTTCCGGCGTGACGGCCGCATGCGAGCGCGGACTGCCAAATCGCGTATATTCCCGCTTGTCGAAGTCATCGATGCGCATGACTTCGCCGCGGCTTGAATGGATAAGATGCAGCTTGCCGTCGATCCATGACAGCGCACGGACGTAATTCATTTCGTCGGGACCAAATGACCAGACCTCGATCGGGCCTTCCAGGCTTTTGAAGCGGAACAGGTGGCGTCCCCCGTCGATGACATAGACGTCGCCCGTGCCGGGGTCGACGATCTCGTCATGCGGCCGGTTGAGTTTGATGCCCAGCAGTTCCGAGCGCGAGATTTCGCCCTTTCCGGAAAGGTCGTCGATCTGCACCAGCCGATGATTGTCTGTGTCGCCGATCAGCCAGCGACCGTCGGGAAGCTGAACGATCGAATGTGGTCCGCGGAGGTGAATCGGCAGCAGCGCCCATGGAGACTGGCCTTTGCGATAGAGCACGCCGCCGCCCGAGTTCAGCGTTGTTCCGGTAATCGTGGCCGTGTCGCCGAAGAAGCCGGCGGCGGTAACTCCGCACAGAGATCTGAACGCGGAGAGGCCCTCCAGTCCGCGTACCTCATCTTTGGCCAGCGCCAAGGATGGGACGGCGGACAAGAGGGCGGCGGCCACGAGAAGAAAGCGTCGCATTGTGTCGGAAGTCCTTTCCTTCAAGGCGTTTGAAACGCCCGCGCCGGTCAGCTGCGCTGTTCGGCGCCTTGATGATCGCCGCCCCTTTCCTCCGGAAGGAAGGAGAGGGGCGGTTCGTGATTGGTGGAATTTTGGGCCGTCGCGGTTGGCGGGTTCAGGCCTCCTCCGCGTCGCCCCGCGTCAGATCTTCAGGCGAACGGACCCGTAAAAATATCGTCCGACCTGATCGAAAATCGTACTCGCATAAGTTGCCGGAAAGCTGGGGGCCTTGACGCCCAGAACATTGTTTATGCCAATGCCCATCTGGTAATTTTCGGTAATGTCATAGTGCAACGCGATATTGTTGAGAACATATGCCGGAATTTTATACCGCTCATATTGCTCGTCGGACGGCGAGTTCACGTTGACGTTGGTTGCGCTTCTGAACTGCGTGTCCAGAGAGACGGCGAATTTCCCGATCTGATATGCCGCCAAGAGCGTGGCGCGGACGCGCGGATTGGCGCTGTCTCCATCGTAGCGGACATTGCCCGCGGCGATCCCCGGCGTAGACTCGAGCAAGTTCGAGATCAGATAGGTGCCCTTGAATGCCAGATTCAGCATTCCGGCGCCCAGCGGCTGGCGATAGTTGACGCCAAGGTCGACCCCGCGAGCTCGCTGACGGGAGGCGTTGATCAGGACGGACTTCACATAGTCGACGCTCTTGTCGTCAGGCCGGCGTACCACCGCGTTGCAGAACACATTGTCAATGGAGGGCAGGTCGACGCAAAGCTCGATCGTTTTGGTGTTGGAAAAGGATGCGATCACATTCTTGATGTCGATGTCCCAATAGTCGACCGTCATGTCCAGACCCCGAATGAAGCGGGGCTGGAAAATGGCGCCGAACGTCAGGCTGTTCGATACTTCGGGTTCCAGCTCGGGGTTGCCGCCACTGAGTATATAGGTGTCGAAGTTGAGCGGCAGCGGCGCGGGGATCCCGAGTGCGCGGCAATTCGCCGCGCGTGTCGGGGTAAGATTGTACCGCTGAACATCGCAGGCATCGGGGGTGGTGCCGGAACCCACCTGAGACTGCGGTGTGTAGAGTTCGGAAAAATTCGGCGCGCGGACGCTGCGCGAACGGACGCCGCGGAAAGTCAGACCTTCGACGGGCGACCATGTCACACCGCCTTTCCAGGCCTGGGTCCCGCCAAATGTGGAATAGTCGGAGTAACGATATGCGCCCTCGACTTCCAGATTTCGGATGAACGGGATATCCTTGAGCACCGGAATAACGATTTCGCCATAGGCTTCGGTTACATTCATGGACGCCAGGATGTTCGGATGGGGCGGCTCCGAACCGCTGGTGATCAGATGGGCCGCGGGATCATCCTTGGTGTCGATCGTTTCGCGGCGATGCTCTACACCAGCCGCGATGGAGGCCTCTCCATAAGGCAGAGAAAATAACTCGCCATTAATGTTGCCGCCGTAAACTTCCTGCGTATTGACCTTGATTTCGTGCCGGTCCCGCAGGAAATATTGATAGACGGCAGGATCGACCAGGCCGGTATCGAAAACGTTGAGCGGCAGGCAGCCAGCCGCCCGCGCCGCGGCATTTCGGCACATCGCGTTGCCGTTCGCGTCGGCAACGACATCGATCGCATTGATCCAGAGCGAGTAGGCGACATTGTTGCGGCTAATGGCATCGAGGCGCGCCTTGCCGTACTGCCAGAACAGCTGCCAGCGAAGATTGCTGCCCAAGCTGCCGCTGAGGTTTTGGGCGAAGGTGATATCCTCATGCTCGCGGTTGAGCACCTTGACCGGGATATTCCCATAGGCGCGGCGGACGCCGATTTGCGTCAGGTCGTTCGCGGTCATGAAATCCTTGACCGCCTGCGGCGTAAAGGGGTTTTCGAAATTGGCCTTGGGGACATTGGCGTCGCGACCGTCGGCCCGGTAAAAAAGCGAGTCCGATTGCCATTTCACATGCGCATAGGAAAAATTGGCGCCATATTCGATATCGTCGGTCAGCTGGTAACCGACACGCCCCATCATGGACGCGGTGCGCGTTCGGGCTTGAAACTGGCCGACGTCGATGAGCGAGCGGCCATCGCCGCCATCGCCATTCGATGTCTGTGCATACACCCACTGGTTATTATATTGCGCCCTGCGCAGGGCGCCATTTTCTATGTAAAACTCGGCATTGTTATAGTTGGCGTTGTTGATCCAGATGCTGGGCGTCCAGTCGAGATAAATATATCGGAAATTCCTGGAAATGATATTGTCCGCGATGCCGTCGTTTGGCCCGGTATCGGAAGGGTTTCTGACATAGGTCATCTGATTGCCGATGCCGATACGATCGCGGAAGTAGAAGGGATTGGTGCCCGAATATGTTCCTCCGATGATGAAGGAGCCGCGATCGCCGGCGAAGGTGCCGCCGGTCACGAGCGAAGCCATGAACCGGGTTGCATCGCCTTTCTCTGACACGCCGCCGGTCAGGCGCAAATCCAGGCCTTCGATGCTCTTCTTCGTGATGATGTTGACTGCGCCGGTGACTGCGTCGGCCCCGTAAACCGCTGCGGCGCCGCCCGTCACCACCTCAAACCGGTCGATCATCCCCACCGGGATCATATTGGGGTCCACGGCCGACGCCCCCGCCAGCACGGACACGCGCCGCTGACCGTCGACGAGCGTCAAGGTGCGGTTGATGCCGAGGTTGCGGAGGTTGAGCGCGCCCAGTCCCGTATCGGTGCCGGTGTTGCAGTCTACACAGCCAACGGAAGAGTCGAGGCCGTTGCCCAGCGCCGGGTCCCGTCGCAAGGCGTCATACGCATTGATGATCCCAAGGTCGAAAGCATCGTCCATCCTGGTGACGCTGACCGGCATGGGCGATTCCAGATCGGACCGGGAAATTCGCGATCCGGTGACGACGATATCGTCCCCGCCAGCGGCGGTTTCCGGCGCGTCAGCTCCGATAACGGCGGTGTTGCCATCGAAAGAGCGGGCGACGAGGCCCGTCCCCGCCAGCAGCGCGCTCAAGGCGGCGCGCGTGTCGAGCGTGGCTTTCACGGAATTGGTGGAGCGATTCCTGGCATCGCGGCTGGTCAAAAGTACCTGGATGCCCGCCTGGCGGGCGAACTCCTTGACCCCGCTGGCGGCGGGCTGCGCTCTTATGTTGAACGAGCGCATCTGGGCATGGGCTGCCGTGCTGCAGGAGATAGCTGCAATCAAGGCAATGCTGGTGGCCGAACGATTTATGTTGAAACGCATGATGTCCCCGCTTGTTGGTGTCAACAATAGAGACGGGTTTCATGATGACTTCCGTCAGAATCTAAATAATAAATTTTATGGTCATTTTTACTTCATTTTTATTACAATATTATTGTCAATATATTCGACCTTTGACCCGGTGGCGAGTGCCGCGGACTTTGCAAACTGTTCGGGGTCATCGGCTTCAAACAACCCGATGATCTTCACCTCGCCGATCGCGCGATCCGCAATGACGATCTGGGTGTGGTTGACCTGATTGAATTGCGCGGCCGCATCGGCAATGTTAACGTCGTCAAGATTGATTTGAGCCGTTTCCGCCGGCCGCGCGGTGCCGAGCGTGAGCGTGCCTCCGGCGCGAAGGAGGACCGCCTGATCCTTCTGACCGCGACTCCATACCAGAACGCTTCCTTCATCGACCCGCACAAAGGCTCCGCTCTCACCGACCCGGCGAACCGAATATATGGTACCGGTCGCCTGTGCGAAGACGTCGCCGGACTGCACGACGAAAGGATGGGCCGCGTCCTTGGCGACCTGGAATGCCGCCTCGCCATTCAACAGCATCACCTTGCGCGTGCCGTCGGTCAGTCCGAATTCGATCCGCGCGTTTTTGGCGAGCGTGGCGACCGAGCCGTCGGCAAGATTGAGGCGATGCGCCGCTTGCGTGCCGGGTTGAGGGCCAAAGGGTGACGATGTCATCGAGCCGAGGATCAACGCCACCGAAGCGGCGAGGGCGCCGCCGATGACGAACGCAAATCTGCGTCTTGGCGACGCCTCGGTCGTTGCGATGCCGAAGTCTTCATTGTCGTTGCTGCTGGCCGGCGGCATCGCGGCATGGTGGGCAAGGGGCGGATTGCGCGTCGATTCATCGATCGCAGCAAGGCCGGCGCACGCACGTAAATAGGCGCCGCGATGTCGCCGGTCTTCCGACAGCCAGGATTCGAGCGCGGCCGCCATTTCGGCAGACGGATCGCCGCCCGCTGTTCGTGCCGCCCATCGTGCCGCCTGCTCGTCTATCGGGTTATACGGAACCAAGCTTGCCAACCCGCGCATCCTCTTGCTCATTCGTTATTTCGTCATCGACATCTTGCTCGGCCATCAGGGCGAGTACACGCCGAATTCCGCGGACCATGCTGTTCTCCACGACATTCTCGCTTACGCCGAGCTGCCTGGCCGTTTCTTTTTGCGACAATCCTTCGATGCGGCGCAGTTCGATAACCCGCCTTACGGTCTCCGATAAACCGGAGAGCGCTCGGCCGACCCTGTCCAGTTCCTGTTTCCCTTCCATGCAGCGATCGACGGACGGACTCTCATCCCAGACTTCAAAAAAAGATGTTTCCGTCATCGGAGCGAAATTTTTTTTGCTGTCCTGCGCAGCATCGACGGCGGCCGCATGTGCGGTGCGGCGGAAATAGGCGAGCGGGTTCTCGATATGCTCTACCGATTTCAGCGAGGATAACCGGCAATAGGCTTCCTGAATCACGTCATCGGTGTTTATTGCGCCACGCCATCGGCGCGTCAGCCATGCCCGGACCCGCCCCTCATGCGGCAGAATCTCGCGCGCCACCCACCGTGGAATATTATCGGGAGATGTATCCATCCGGTCCAGCGCAGTCCTAGCATTGCCGTCGCTATCGTAACTGGTGCGAGCGTTGAGCCGACCTACGTGACGAACTGATGACGGATGCCGCGCAGGCGAAGCGTGCGGGGAGGGCAACCGTACCAGCGGCGGACGGCGCGGGAGAGTGCGCTTGTTTCGGAAAACAGAAGCGCTTCAGCAATCTGCGCGACGTTCAGGCGCGAGTCGGTGAGATAGGCAAGCGCAAGATCGGCGCGAACCGCATCGACGATTTTTTCGAAGCTGGTGTCTGCTGCGCCGAGCCTTCTTTGCAGGCTTCGGACCGAGGTGCCGAGCAGGGCCGCCGCTTCTCGCACGGTCAGCAGACGAGAGGGCAGGCTTGCCCGGACCAGACGCTCGGTATGGAGGGGCAAAAAATCGGTCCGCGCCAGTTGCTCGCTCCGGGTCGAAGCCGGGGGTGAAAGGACTTCGTCGGGTCGGCGCGGCAGCGCGAGCAATGCGGCGTCGAGCAGCATGGCATTTCGATCGGCGTTGAAGAGCAGGCGGGCGCCGAGCAGGCGATGATGCCAGCGCAGATTCGAAGGCGCCGCGTGCCTGAACGCCACATAGGGCGACTGCCATCCCGGACGGTGCCGCCTGATCTCGCGGACGAGGATATTGAAACCCAGTTCGACGACCTGGCGATGCGAGGGGTGGATGTCGGCGGACAGCTCGTAGGTAACGAGAAGGTCGTTCTCTTCATTCACGAGGCTGACGATCGCGCCTTGCGTATGGAACGGAAACAGTGCGGCGAGCTTGTGCAACAGATCGCCCACGGTGGTCGCCGTCTGGATGGACGGCCCGAGGGCGCCGAATAATCCCAGATCCTGATATTGCCCAAGCCGCAGTCCGAATGCCGGGCAGTTCAGCCTGTCGGAGGCCAGATCGAGGAGGCGTGGCACCGCTGCCGCTTCGATGGGCGTATCGGGCGCCTCCAGAATCCCGGGCGGCAGGCCCGCCTCTGCCGCGAGCGCGCCAAAGTCGCCGCCCAGTTCCGCGACCAGTTCGGGCACTCCCGCGAGCACACCGCCCCGAACCCATCTGCCCATCGCCGGTTTCATGCCGTTCAAAAACGCATTTTGGCGCGCAAAGTCAACTTTGGACGAAAGGGCCCGTTTAGGGGCGCCGGAAAGCCCGGCCCGGAGGCCGCGGTCAAGGGAGCGGGACCATGATGAATTTCGAGACGATCGACACCGGCATAATTCATGGCGACGACCTGCCCTGGACGCCTTTCGCGCCCTATAGCGACACCGTCGAGGTCAAGCTGATCAAGGCGGATCCGGTTCGCGGCGAGACGGTCACGCTGCTTCGCGCGCCGATGGGTACGGTGCTTCCGATGCATCATCATGGCGGCACGGTCATCGTCTACACGATCAGCGGCGCATGGCGATACGCCGAGCATGACTGGATCGCGACGCCCGGCAGCGTCGTTTATGAGACCGCTGGATCGCGGCATACGCCGATCACCGTCGAAGGCCATGGCGACGCGACGGTGACGCTCAACATTACGACCGGCGACCTCATCTATTTCGGCGACGACGGACAGATGGCAGCGATCGAGAATTGGCGAACCGCGGTCGACCGCTACCTCGCTTATTGCGCTGAGCAGGGCATCGAACCGCGCGACGTGACGCATTTCGGCGCTTGAGCGCCGACAATATCTATACAGGGAGAGACGGGTTGAGCCAGCTGATCAAGGGCGCACTTGCGCTCGGAACCGCGATTTACTTTTGCGCAGCGAGCACCGCTGCCGTGGCGCAGGAAAGCGCGGAGACTACGCCGGTCGATGACGGCGCGATCGTTGTGACCGCGCAGAAGCGCGGCGAGAATATCCAGGACGTGCCGGTCTCGATCGCGGCGTTCAGCGGCGAAACTCTGATCCGCTCCAATGTGATGAGCGTTCAGGATATTGGCCGTGTCGCGCCGAACTTCTCGACGACCAAGGGGGCGGTCGCTTCCTCGCTCAGGCTTAGCATCCGGGGCATCGGTGCGTTCGGCAACACCGCCACCGAACCCAGCGTCGCGACCTTCGTCGACGGCGTCTATGTTCCGCGCGCGGGTGCGATCATCGGATCTTTCATGGACATGGAAAGCGCCGAGGTGCTGCGCGGCCCGCAAGGCACTTTGTTCGGACGCAATGCGAGTGTGGGCGCGCTGTCGCTCCGCAGCGCGGCGCCGGCGCGCAACTTTTCGGCCCGGCTGACGGCCGAGGCGGGCAGCTATGATCGCTACAAGCTCGACGGCCATATCAATGTTCCGCTGTCCGATGATGTCGCCTTCCGTCTCGCCGGACAGGGGCAATGGTCCGACGGCGTCTGGCGCAACCGGCTCGACGGAAAGCGTTATGGCGCGCAGGATGATCATGCGCTGCGCGCGAGCCTGAAGGCGAATTTCGGAAGCATCGAATGGATCGTCCGGGCCGATTATGCGAAGTCGACCGGGGATGGCTTCGTCAACGCGGACTTCGATGCGGCATCGGTCAGTCCGCAGCAATTGGCGGGGCTTGCGGCACGGCTCGGCGGTGCGCTGCCCGATACCAATTTGGGCGACCGGATGATGAATCAGGTCGTAACCGGCGACCTCGACGACCGGCAATGGGGCCTGGTCAGTCAGGCATCGCTCGACCTCGCTGGCGGCACGCTGCGGCTTATCGACAGCTATCGCGACTGGAAGAACGACCAGCTGGACGGTGACATCACCTTCCTGCCCATTCCCATCGCATCACGCGTCAGCCGATTTCGCTCGAAGAGCCAGAACCACGAGCTGCAATATCTCTCGCCGACCGGCGAATGGCTGAACGGACGGCTCGATCTGGTGGCCGGGCTCTATTTCTATAAGGAAGATTATCGCATCGGCGAAACGCTCGACATGGGCGCGCAATATTGCAACGCACTGCTGCCCGCCGGCGCCCAGCGCACGGCCTGCAATTCCTATTTGTCGGCCACCGGCGGGCGCGGCGCGAGCGATCAGGTCGTGACCCAGGTCTCGCAAAGCTTCGCGGCATATGGGCAGGCGAATATCCGGCTGGCCGACCCGCTCACCCTCGTACTTGGCGGCCGCTGGACGAAGGACGAGAAGAAGGGCGCTTATGCGCAGACGATCGCCACCCCCTTCATTGCGGCGCTCCGCGCGTCCGAGGTGCTCGACCTGCCCGACCTTGATGACGATCGCTTCACATATCGCATCGGCCTGAACCTCGAGCCCATCGACGACGTGCTGATTTTCTCCAGCTATTCGACGGGCTACAAGTCCGGCGGGTATAACAGCGGGGCAGGGGCGCCATCGCTGACCATCTTCGGTCCGGACGGGGCGGTCGTATCGACCAAGCGGCTTTTCGACCGCGAGACGGTGAAAAATTACGAGGCCGGTATCAAGTCGCAGTGGCTGGATCGCAGCCTGACCGCGAACCTCACCTTCTACCGAATGGACATCGACGGCTATCAGGACCGGAGCTTCGACGGGACGAGCTTCATCGTCCGCAATGCCGGTTCGCTTCGCCATCAGGGGTTTGAGCTTGATCTCGCGCTTCGGCCGGTCCCGCGCTTTGCGGTCAATGCGTCGCTCGCCTATCTCGACAGTCGCTTCACCAGCTTTGCCGCCGGCAGCGGGCTGCCCGGGCTTCCGGCCGGGACGGTGCAGGACCTTAAAGGAACTCCCGCCAATTTCGCGCCCGCATGGACGGGGCGAGTGGGCGTCGACTGGCGCGGCGATGTCGGTCGCACCGGCTGGACGTGGGACTTCAGCGGCAATATTTCGTTCACTTCGGATTATCGCAACAGCGGGGTCACCGACAACAACCCGCAGACGATCGAGGACGGATATGCGCTGGTCGGCGCGCGGATGAGTTTCAGCTCGCCCGACGAGCGCTGGACGGTTGCCTTGTTCGGCAACAATCTGACGAACAAGGCCTATGCCTATGGGAGCTTCAATCAGGTTCTGGCGGCGCAGCTCGGCCTCAACAACGGCATTTTTCCGGGAAGCACGGCGATCCGGAAACTGCGCGCCGATCCGCGCACATTGGGCGTGTCCGTGACGACGCATTTCTGACATCAGGAGCGCCGCGATTTCGGCGGCGCAGGCAGGGAGAGTGACGATGGCTTCGATCTACAAGCGCTGCTTTGGCGCAGGACTCGCAGTGTCGGCGTTGGCGTTATCGGCGGTTCGCGCCGAGCCGGCGCCCGTGTCCACGGTCGATCCTACGCCCGCCGAGGCGCGCGCCATCGCGATGGACGCCTATGTCTACGGCTATTCGCTGATCACGAGCGAGGTGACGCGCGTCCAGATGAGCAATGTGGACAAGGTCGAAGGACTGCGCGCTCCGGCGGGGCAGTTTGTGCATGTAAAGCGCTATCCGCCCGCCGCCTATCGCGGCATTTCGGCGCCCAATGCCGACACGCTCTATTCGGTTGCCTGGCTCGATCTCGGCGATGAGCCGGTCGTCTTTTCGCATCCCGACATGGGGAACCGGTATTTCCTGTTTCCGATGTACAGCCTCTGGATGCCCGTGGTGGATTCGCCGGGTCGGCGTACCGCCGGGGGCGGGGCGCACACCTATCTGATTGCGGGCCCTAATTGGCGCGGCACGGTGCCTGAAGGCATGACCGAAATCCGTTCGCCGACACGGCACCTCGTCATCTTGGGGCGCACCTATGCCGACGGGAGCGAGGCGGATTATGCGAAGGTCCATGCGTTGCAGGCGCAATATCGCCTGACGCCGCTGTCGGCGCATGGAAAGCCCTATGTGGCCGTGGCGGCGCCGGTGAATTCGGCTCCGGGCTACAGCATGACTGACAAGCTGCAGACGGTCATCCTCGACATGGGGACAAAGGGCTATTTCGACCTCATGGCGCGGCTGATGTGCGAGGACGCGCGTCCCGGTCCGGAAGATGCGCCGATCTTGTCACAGATGGCGCGTATCGGGCTGGTGCCTTGCAAACCCTTCGACATCGACCGGCTCGATCCCGCAGCGCGCGCCGGGCTGGCCGATCTGCCGCAAGCCGCGCTCGCGAAGATCGAGGCGAACAAAGCGGTGATGGGCAAGCAAATCGGCGGCTGGACGATCTCAAAGGACCTTGGGCGTTACGGCGCCCAATATATGAAGCGCGCGGTTGTCGCGGCGTTCGGCTGGCCCGCGAATCTGCAGGAAGATGCGGTTTATCCCTACGCCGAAAAGGACAGCGAGGGCCGCCCGCTCGACGGCAGCAACAATTACACGCTGACCTTTGCAAAGGGGCAGCTGCCGCCGGTCGACGGCTTCTGGTCGCTGACCATGTATCAGGTCGATCGCGGCTGGTGGTTCGTCGACAATCCGCTGAACCGTTTCACGATCAGCCAGCGCGATGCCCTACGATATAATTCCGACGGTTCGCTGACGCTCTATTTGCAGCACGGCTCGCCCGGAAAGGATCGCGAGGCGAACTGGCTGCCGGCGCCGAAGGGGGCTTTCGTGCCGATGCTTCGGATGTTTCAGCCGAAGACCGCGGCGCCGTCGGTGATCGATGAAAGCTGGCAGCCGCCGGCGATCGTCGAGTCGGGATCGGGGCAGCCTCTCTGAGCCGCGCAGGGATTCCGGCCCCGACTGCCGGAAGCCGTCCGGGACCCCGGCCATCGCGGCCCGACGTCGCGACCATTGACAAATTTCCATTCGGTATGATTATAGCCAGAATTGAAAATATTTCTGATTGTGAAATATGATGTTCGGGCCATGAGGGATCGCAATGGAAAGGCGAACGCAAATTGCGCGTGTACGCGCAATATGGGCAGCCATGTTGGCTGCATGTCTGAGCCTGCCCGTGGCGGGGTCTGCCACACAAGCAGGTGACGCGCCGACCGTCAGGCCAAGTGTACCGAAACCGGCTTCGCCCGCTCGTGAATTGGTGAAGAGCGACGTCGACGCCTGGCTCGATGGCTATATGCCCTACGCGCTCAAGCGTGGCGACGCCGCTGGTGCCGTCGTTGTCGTGGTCAAGGATGGCCAGGTGTTGACGCAGCGCGGCTTTGGCTATTCCGACGTCGCGGCCCGCCGGCCCGTCGATCCCGATAAAACCCTTTTTCGACAGGCTTCGGTTTCGAAGCTGATCACCTGGACCGCGGTGATGCAGCTGGTCGAACAGGGCAAGATTGATCTCGACCGCGATATCAACGCCTATCTTGATTTCAAGATACCGGCCTTTGCGGGCAAGCCCGTCACGATGCGCAACCTGATGACGCATACTGCGGGTTTCGACGAGTTGCAGCGCGGGCTCAACAGCTATGATGCGAAGAAAATTCCTTCCCTTGGCGACACGCTGAAGCGTCAAATCCCGTATCGTATCTATGCCCCGGGTACGACGCCCGCCTATTCGAATTATGGCACCTCGCTGGGCGCCTATATTGTCGAGCGTGTGTCGGGCGTGCCGTTCAATGACTATGCCGATCGGAACATCTTCGCGCCGGCGGGAATGGTCCGCTCGACCTTCCGCCAGCCGCTCCCGGCAACGCTCCAGCCATTGATGGCGCGTGGCTATATGTCCGGTTCGGGCGCGCCGGGACCATTTGAATTCAACAGCCTCGCGCCATCGGGGGGATTGACGGCGACCGGTGCCGATATGGGCCGCTTCATGCTGGCCCATCTGGGCAATGGCGGCCCGTTGCTGAAGCCTGCGACCGCCGCGCTGATGCACAACAGCATCCTGCGCCTGATCCCGCCGCTGAACGGGATGGCGCTCGGCTTTTACGAGCAGAACATCAACGGCCGCCGGGCGTTGTCCCATGCCGGAGACAGCCGGAATTTTCACAGTCAGCTCTGGATTTTCCCGGAAGAAAATGTCGGCATCTATATGTCGATGAATGCTGCCGGGACGCAGAATGTGTCGGGTCCGATCCGCAGCTATTTGTTCGAAGCTTTCGCCGATCGCTATTTCCCCTTCCAAGCCCGTGACGGGCGCGTGGATGCGGCGACCGCGCGCGAGCATGCGCGGATGATGGTGGGTACGTACAACAAGACCCGGCGACTTGAGACGAGCTTTCTGAAGGCCATGGAACTTGCCGGGCAGACGAAAATTTCGTTCGACAGCGATGGCGGCATACAGCTCAACACCGCAGCCGCTATCGGCGGACAGCCGCGCAAATGGGTGGAAATCGAACCCTTTGTCTGGCGCGAGTCAGGGGGGCGGATGCGCCTGGCCGCAAAGCTGGAAAACGGCAGGGTCGTGCGCTTTGCTCTCGATTCCGGGTCGCCTTACATCGCCTTCGACCGGGTGCCATGGTATGTTTCGGCAAGCTGGATCACGCCGGCAACGCTCGCCAGCCTTGCTGCATTGCTGCTCAGCGCAATCGCATGGCCCGCCGGAGCTCTTGTTCGACGCCGCTACGGCACTGAACTGAGGCTCGAGCGTGCAGCCCTCAAAGCCTATCGCCTGACCCGGGGTTTTGCCGCACTTGCTGTCGCGCTGATGATCGGCTGGATCATGTTCGTGACCAAGCTGGTGGGCGACTTTTCCTCGCTCAGCGGAGAACTCGACTGGGCGCTGATCACTCTTCAGATCGTCACGCCGGTCATTCTTCTGGGCCTGCTGATCAGCGCGATCTGGAATGTCTGGCATGTCTGGAAGGGTAAGCCGGGCCGTTTCGCAAGGGTCTGGAGCA
This sequence comes from Sphingopyxis selenitireducens, assembly GCF_051550705.1. NCBI lineage: Bacteria > Pseudomonadati > Pseudomonadota > Alphaproteobacteria > Sphingomonadales > Sphingopyxidaceae > Sphingopyxis > Sphingopyxis selenitireducens. The sequence continues at coordinate 243,862 of NZ_JBPULG010000005.1, read as the reverse complement.
TCGTGCTGCTGCTTGCCGCGGTCATGCTGCTGTGGGTCGGGGTGGGTTTCCATCTGATCGGTTTCGACACGCGCTTCTGAACGCACCGTGACGAAAGCCTAATGTCCGGCACATCGCCGGCAGGAGAAAAGCATGACAATCGATATTTCAGCCAGAAAGCCCGGCGGATGGCGGCGCGCGCTGCGCTGGTTGAAGCGCATATTGCTCGGCCTGCTGGCGCTCTTGCTGCTCGCCGTCCTTGTCGGCGCGATCTACGAGGCGATCGGGCGCCGGAACGCCGAGGCCGAATATCCGCCGCGCGGGAAGATGGTCGATGTCGGCGGGCGCAAGATGCACATCGATTGCCGCGGCGCGGGATCGCCGACGGTGATCCTTGAATCCGGGCTCGGCACCGGCGGGGTGGCCGACTGGACTCTGGTGCATGACAAGATCGCAGGATTTACGCGGGTCTGCGCCTATGACCGGGCGGGTATCATGTGGAGCGATCCCAAGGACACGCCGCAGCATGCGGCGACGATCGCCGACGATCTTCATGCGCTGCTCAAAGGAGCGGGAATTGACGATCGGCTGGTGCTCGTGGGCCATTCGATCGGCGGCCCCTATGTCAGTGCCTATACCGCCCGCTACGGCGACAAGGTCGATGGGCTCGTAATGGTCGATATCTCCCATCCCGATCAGGTTGCGCGGCTCGGCAGGGTGGTGGGTGCCGACGTCCACCCGCGTCAGGTAGCGACGACGATGCACGCCGCGACCGCGCTTGCCTGGACGGGGATTGTACGGCTGGCGCTCGCGAATTCCGGGCATGAAAAATTGCCGGCCGATGCACGTGCCCAAATTGATGCCTATGCGAGCCGGTCGGTCGCGGGCGTGACCTCCGAACTCGACGGCTTCGACGCGACGATGGACGACGCTCGCGCAGTCCGGAGTTTCGGAAACCGTCCCCTGATCCTGTTGACTGCGATGAAGCCGTTCAACGCCAGCGAACTCGAGCGGCTGGGGGTGAAAGCAAAGGACGGCGCGCGCTTCAAACAGGAATGGAAAGCGATGCACGCCGAACTGGCCGCGCTTTCGACCCGTGGGCGCCAGCAAATCGTCGCCGATGCCGGTCATTATATTCATGTCGAACGCCCCGAGCTGGTGATCGCAGCTGTTCGAGAAGCGGTCGATGCGGCGCGCGCCGACCGGGGGAAAATAAGAGCGGGCATATCGGATGCCCGAGCAGGAGATAGATGATGAAACGCAAGATATTGTTCGGAGCCTTACCGCTGCTGCTGCTGGCGAACACGCCGGCACCCGAATATGACATTGTGATCCGGCACGGCCGCGTCCTCGACGGCGCCGGCAATCCGTGGGTCAGCGCCGATGTCGCGGTGAAGGATGGCCGGGTCGTGCGCGTCGGGCAGGTGTCGGGGCGCGGTGCGAAGGAAATCGACGCGACCGGCCGCTATGTGTCGCCGGGCTTCATTGACATGATGGACCAGTCGGGCGGCGTATTGCTCAAAAATGGCGCTGCCGAGAACAAGCTGCGCATGGGTGTGACGACCGTGATCGCGGGCGAGGGCGGAACGCCGGTGCCTGCCGCCGAGATTCCGTCCTATTTCAACCAGCTCGAGCAGCAGGGAATTTCGGTCAATTTTGGTACCTATTACTCGACGACGCAAGCGCGGGTGAAGGTGATGGGCGATGGCGCCGGCGCGCCGACCGCGAAGCAACTCGAAGAAATGGGCCGCGAGGTCCGGATCGCGATGAACAACGGCGCCTTTGGTATCACCAGCGCCCTGATCTATCCGCCGAGCAGCTTTCAGAGTACCTCCGATCTCGTCACGCTGGCGAAGGTCGCGGCGCAATGCGACGGCTTCTACGCAACGCATATGCGCGACGAAAGCGGGGGGCTGGTCCAGGCGATCGAAGAGGCAATCGAGATTGGCGAGAAGGGCGGGGTGAAGGTCGAAATCTTCCACCTGAAGGCCGCCTATGCCCCCGGCTGGGGCAAGCTGATGCCGCAGGCAGTGGCGACGATCAACGCCGCGCGTGCGCGGGGTGTCGATGTCGCGGCGGATATTTATCCCTATACGGCGGGCGGCACCGGCCTCGAGATCATCGCGCCGACCTGGGTATGGGCCGACGGTGTCCAGAAGGGGATCGAACGGCTTCGTGATCCCAAAGTGCGCGAACGGATGAAGAAAGAGGTCGCCGCCGGGCCGATGCCCGGCTGGACGAACATGGTCCATGCATCGGGCGGGTTTGGCAATGTCCGGCTGGCCAATAGCTTCAGCGATAAATATCGCCCCTGGCACGGAAAGAGCCTGGCCGAGATCGGCAAGGCGCTGAACCGCGATCCGGCCGATGTCGCGTGGGACATCTTGCTCGAAGGTCTGCCCAATCGCGCTTTTGGTCTGTATTTCATGATGAGTGAACAGGACATCGATACGGCGCTGAAGCAGCCGTGGACCAGCATCGGCAGCGATGCCGCAGCGTCGGAGAAATTCGGCGAGATGGACGCACTCGGCCTGCCGCATCCGCGCGCCTATGGAACATTCCCGCGCATCATCGCCGAATATGTGAAGCGCCGGCCGGTGCTGTCGCTGGAGGAGGCGGTGCGCAAGATGACCGGCTGGCCGGCGCAGCGCATGGGCCTGTCCGATCGCGGATTGATCCGCGACGGGATGCGCGCAGACATCGTGGTCTTCGACCTCGACACGCTCGACGACGGGGCCACCTGGGACAAGCCGACGGCATCGCCAAGCGGGATCGAAACGGTTATCGTGAACGGCGTCGTCACGCTCGCCGACGGCAAGCATAGCGGTGCGAAGGCCGGCAGGGTGCTGCGCCGCGGCTGTGCGCCAGCCTCTGGATCATAATCACCGCGTTTGAGCAACGGCGGGCTTTTCCGATTGCGGAAAAGTCCGCCGTCTTCGCTTTACCCATTTCCTGACATGTGAGGCAGGGGCGCCGACCTCGGCCCGCAGCGAAGCCTGCCGGTCCCGCGAAAGGGATAGGGCAGAGGATATAAGAAAGGCGGCCGGGGTGACCCGGCCGCCTTTCTTGTTGCGCTACGCGATGCGCCGCGGCTTAGAAGCTGAGCTTCACTCCGCCTGAGATATAGCGCCCGATCACGTCATAGGTCGGGCTGAAAAAGGGCGTGAAGGGCGGAGCGCGATCGAACAGATTATTGACGTTGCCGAACAGCGTGAAGGGGCCAGCCTTGAACTGCAGGCCCAGATCGACATAGGTCCGGCTATCGACCTTGCCGTTGACGATCGGCAGCGCACTATAGTCGCCGCCCCCGACGTACCGGGTCCGAAGATTGATACCGAAATCGTCCTGGTCATACGCGATCGTCGCGGTCCCGCGCCATTTCGGCGTCGAGAAGGCGGTCTCGCCACCGACGATGCCCGCGATCTCCGCTCCGTTGATGTTGAGTTGCAGGATATGATTGGCAAGCGCGCGGAAGGTCAGATTTCCGTTGCCCACGGCGAGCCGGTACGACGCCTCGAAATCGATGCCGCGCGCGTTGTAATTGGCAAGATTGCGAAAGCTGTTGGTCATCGACTGGATGTCGCCGTTCGGCTTGCGCGTCACAATACCGTTGCAGCTCGGGTCGCCCGGCGTCGCCGCGTAGCATTGCTGAAGTAGATCCTGCGCCGTGATGGTCGTGATCACATTGTCGATGTCGATGTCATAATAATCGACCGACAGACGGAGACCCGGAACATAGTGCGGTGAATAGGATCCACCCAGCGTCAGCGTATGGGCAATTTCGGGGGTCAGATTCGCATTCCCCACCGAATAGACGGCGACGCTTGCCTGCGGCCGGTCGCGCACGCCGTTGGCGTCGGGGAAGGGATCGGTGACATTGCCGATATTCGTCGAACGGCCGAGGAAATATTCGTTGATGCTGGGCGAGCGGATGTCACGCGAATAGACCGCGCGGAGCAACAGGTCGCTCGCGAGGCGGAGCGTGCCGCCCGTCTTCCACGACCAGATCCCGCCGCTGGTGCTGTAATCCGAATATCGCGCCGCGCCGTTGACTTCGAGTTTCACCGCATCGGCGATATCGAGCAGCGGCACATTGACCTCCGCGAACACCTCTTTGACATTGAAGCTGCCATTCGTCGGCGTGGCATTGAGCGTGCTGAGGGCGTTCGTGAGCGACAGCGGGTCGACATAATTGGTAACCTGCTTCTCCCACCGCACGTCGCTGCCGATCGCGATATCGACCGGCCCTGCCCAGGTCGAAAAGGGTTGGCCTGAAAGGCTGGCGCCCATCGCATCCAGCTTGACCGTATAGATGAAGTGCGAACCGCCGAAGGCATAACCAAGTGCGGAATCGGAGATATTGCCGTTGCCGAACAGGTTGATCGGGACGCAGGCGGCGTCGTCATTGGTCGTGATCGCGTCGGCATTTATGCGGCAGGTCGGCGTATTTCCGACCAGAACCGCATCGACCGCATTGCCGAAGCGCGCCTTGATCTGCTGATTGTCCAGCCGCTGGTTGAAACGGACTTCGCCATGATTGTAATAAAGCTTGTAGGTCCAGCCATCGCCGAAACTGCCGTCGAGGCCGATGGCGCCCTCTAGATTGCGGCGGCTGTATCGAAGATTCAGCATGCCGTCCGGGCCGACGTCGTCGAGCAGGCGGCCGAGGATGAACGGCCCCGTAACCCCGGCGGCGGCAAGCTGGTCGCGGTTCGCCTGGGTCAGGAAGGCGTTATCGGGCATGATGAGCTGGGTCGGCGTCTCGGGGAAGAGGCCATAGTCGGCCGTCATCCGGTGAAAACCGAAATTGGCCCAGACGGTGAGCGTGTCGGTCAGGTCATAGCTTGCCCGGGTGAACAGGTTGACTCGTTCATAGGGGGCGCTGATCGAAACATAGTCGAAGAGATTCTGGCCGCCGCCGCCGATCGTATATTGTCCCTGCGTGACGTTTCCGAGGGGCATCGGGCCGATGTTGCCGTCGGGTTGGAATACCAGATTATAGGGGGTCCCAAGGGTGTTGAGAATCGAACCACCATTATAGATTTGGGTGAAATTGGGATTGTGGACCAGCTCGAGCTGGCCGTCCGGGCGCAAAAACAGCCCTGATTCCAGTTTGGGGCGATCCTTGCGGCTGCGGATGCCGCGCTCGTCCATATATTCGCTGGCAATCATGAAATGGCCGCGGCCATCCGCAAAATCCGTACCCCATGCGATATCGGCGCCATAGCGCGCGCCGTCGCCGCGCGACGAGATGCCGGTCTGCGCGCCCAGACGCCAGCCGGTGAAATCATCGTCGAGGATGATGTTGACGACGCCTGCGACCGCGCCCGAGCCCCATGCGGCCGAAGCGCCTCCCGTGACGACATCGACGCGTTTGACAAGATTTTGCGGCACGATGTTGAGATCATTTGCGCCGACAAAGCGGTGTCCGTTGAGCAGCGTGAGCGTCCGAACCGCGCCAAGACCACGCATGTCGGCCGTCGAAACGCCGCTGCTGATCGCGCCTGCCATCGTGGTGGGCGTCGACGTGGCACGAAACTGGGGCACATCATTCAGAACCTGGGCGATGCTTGGGCGGTTTCCGAGAGCGAGTTCGGCCTCGCCAATCACCGTGGTCGGTGTGGGGGCGTCAAAACCCGAACGCTGAATGCGCGATCCCGTGACGACAATATCTTCTTCACCGATCACGCTGTCGGCGGTGTCATTATCGACGCTCTGCGCAGAAACAGCGCTGTGGCCGAGCCCGAATGTGAGCGCGGTGCTGGCCAGCAAGCCGAGTTGAATAAGCTTCATTGAAATCCCCTTTGCCTTCCATGGCAAGCCGGGCGCGGGTTGGTGACCCTTGATTCTAACCCGGAGAATCCTGAACCGGACTGCTGCTTGCCGATCGACATAAGGACAGAGGGATTTGAAAATTTCAAGTCACAAAAGAGAAATATTTCAAAAAATGAAAATATAATTTCACTGCAGCGACAGAACTGCGTTGTCCGAATTCGCTATGGGGTCTCTCATATGTCATTGAATCAAAACAATATTCTGGACAGGAAATCGGCCGTCATATGTCGGGATAAAGCCTCTTCATCAAATATGCCGGATCGAGCGCATAATGATGCGCAACCGCGCCGGCGATCACGCTTTCGAGGCCACGCGTCGGTTTGAGATCGCGACCTTCGTAGCGCGCGGCGGAGCCAAGGCCGGGCCAGTCGGCCGACACCTTTCCGCCTTCGTTGAGGCCACCGCCGAGCAGCATCGCCGTCGATGCGGTGCCATGGTCGGTGCCACCTGTGCCGTTGACCTCGACCGTGCGGCCGAACTCGGTTGCGACGATCACCAGCGTATCGGTCCACGCCGCGCCCAGTCCCGTTTGCAGCGCGCCGATCAGCTGGTCGAGCCCGCGCAGTTGAGCCGCAAGTCGTCCGCGCTGTCCGCTGTGCGTGTCCCAGCCGCCGGTTTCGACCATCATGATGCGCGCGCCGTCGGCGGGAAGCATCAACGACGCGGCGAGCTTGCCGAGTTCGGCGCCGTTGCGGCCGTTGTTGCCGCCGATGTCGCCCGCCAGCTCCTGCGTCCTGATCGCGCTGTCCCATAGCGGATGAAGCAGGGGATCGTTCTGATATAGCGCGGTCAGGCGCACGATCAGGTCGGCGTCGGCCTGCGGCAGGCGGCTTGGCGCATAGGTGCCCACCTGCACCGATCCGCGCAGGGCGAGCGGCACGGCGGGCGCGATGGCGATCGCGTCGCGCTCGGCAGCCGGAAGCAGTGCGAGCAGCCGGCCGACCCAACCGTCGTCGCGGCCATAAGGACGCGATCCGCCACCCTCGAGCATATTCTGCCCGTCGAAGTGCGACCGGTCGCGATAGCCGGTTGCGACGGCGTGCGCGAAATGGGCCTGCTTGCCACTATAGAGGTTCGCGGTCGTCGCCATCGCGGGGTGTAGCGTGAACATGGCATCGAGCCGGGCGCCACCCGCCGTCTCGTCGGCCATTGCGCGGCGCGCGTCAGCGAAGGCGGGATCGCCGGTGGGTGCGACGATGGCGAGGCCATCGGCGCCGCCGCGCTGGATGACGAAGACGAGGCGTTTCGGCGTGCCCGCGGCGGCATAGGCAAGGCCGGGCAGCGCCCCTGCGGCGGCGACGGTGATCCCCGACAGGATGATCGAACGGCGTGAGAGGTTCATAATCTATCTCCGCAGAAAGGCAGGGCTTGCGAACAGCATCGCCAGTCCCTGCCCGGGGCTGTCGGCGCGGGCGATTGCCTGCGCCGTTTCGGCGGTGAGCGCATCGGCGAGGATGAGTGGCGCGAGCTGGCGGGCATCGGCGCGGTCGCCGATCCGCCCGGCGATGCGGCTTGCCAGTTCGACCCGCTGCATTAGCGCCGCAGACCCCGCCCATGTCGCGACCATATCGTCATAGCCCTTGGGCGATCCCGGGCGCCACACAGGCTGGCCAAGCTGGACGAACATCGCAGAGATATTTTGCCGCTCGCCCAGCGCGGGCGTCCTGAGAGCCCGCAGCATCGAAATGGTCCAGTCCCACGGCGACTTGAACATCGCGGGCCCCGCCGCCCACGGTTCGGGCGACGCGACCAGCGTGCGATAGAGCGAGGGTAAGTCGCCGCCGGTCTTTTCGAAATCGCTCGCCAGCCGGTCGATCAGCGCGGCAGGCGGCTCGTCACCGGTGAAGTGGCGCGCCAGCTTGGTCGCAATATGGCGCGCGGTCGCGGGATGGACGGCAAGGTCGCGCAGCACTGCTTCGGCCTGACGTTCGCCGGGCTGGTCATAACGCCTGCCGAGGATCGTCTGCGCCCCCGGCTGGTGCAATTGTTCTGCGAACAGCGTCTCGCCGGGCTGCGCGTCGGCAGGCATCGCCCGCTGGCCGGCGCCGCGCCCGAGCCCGGCGACGGTGAGGCCGGTGAGCGCCTTGGCGAAACTAGTCACATCGGTCTGAGTATAACCGGCGCGCACCCCCAGCGTGTGCAATTCCATGATTTCGCGTGCCAGATTTTCGTTGAGGCCGGGTGCTTGCCGGTTGCCGCGATTTCGGACGCGCGTCGCAAAAGGACTGTCGGGGCCGATGCTCTGCGCCTGATCGAGATAGAGCAGCATCGCCGGATGGTGGACCGCAGCGACCAGCAGGTCCGAAAACTTGCCCATGATATGCGGACGGATCGCTTCATTTTCGTAATTGCCGGCAAAGCCGATGACGGCCTGCTTGTCGGCCGACACCGCAAAATGATTGGTCCAGAAATGGACCAGCCGTTCGGGGAACGGGGCCGTCGTCGCGACTGCGGCGGCGAGGCGCCCGCCCGCCGCCTCGGCATAATGGCGGCGGAAGCCTGCGCGCGACATGCGCCGAACGTCTTCGGGCATCGTCGTTTCGTCATCGCTCATCGCTGCGGCAGCGTTGGCCTCGCGGCGCATCGCCTGTCGGTCTTCGCGATATTCGGCATAGGCTGCCGCTATAGCCGTGCGCCCGGCGAGGCCCGCCAGCGCGGCAGGCGCGGGATCATAATCGCCAAGCTGGCGCGTTACCCAGGCTTTTGGATCGTCTGTCGCCGCCTCATCGAAGCGTCGGCCAAGGCCGAAACGGTTCCAGGCAATATATCGGGATAGCATGGGTTCGCCTTTCAAGCCGGAAGGGGGCGGTGCATCCTGTTTGTCGCGAAGCTATCCCAATTTTGTCGCGAAGCTGTCCCACGCGCAAAATTACGCCCAGCCGTGCCGGTGCGACCGGTCCGACTGGGCGTTCTCCTGTTTGAACCTATAAAATAGGCCATATGCCTGGGCTATTTGCGGACTGCGGTGTCCGGCTTCCAGCCCCATGCCTTCATCATGACATCGAAAAGATAGGTGTTTGGGAAATAGCCGCGAACGCGTTCGGCGCCTGCACCCGTGGCGAGCGCGGTCACTTCCTCCGCCGTATGCGTATCGTTGACCAATATATTCTTCAGACGGACGATGTCGCCTTCCTTGGGGGCGGCTTTCCACGCTTCGTAACCCTCCAGAAGAGGTTCACCGCGGCGGCCTCCGTCGACCTGAAGCCCGAAGCTGTGATCGGCGGTGAAGAGAAGCAGCGTGTCCTTGAGATCGACCCGGCGCTCGACTTCGGCGATCAGCTTGTCGAAATCGACGACATTCTGGATACCCTCGCGCGGATCGTCGGTGTGGGCATCCCATTCGACCACAAGGAAATAGCCTTTGGGCGACTGCTGCAGAATATCGAGCGCCTTCAGCGTTGCGGCGTGAACGTCCATTCCGTTGCCGACGACGATCGGGCGTGCGTTCGTGGCTGGCACCTGATCGAGCGTCGAATAGATCGGCCGTTTGTGCACCTGGCTGAGCTTTTCGAAGCTGGTTCCTGCCGCAACCAGCTGTTCGCCGATCTTGGCACGCCCTGCGCCGAACATCACATCCACGCCATCGCCAAAGCGCGGAGAAAAGACTTGGGGAAAGATCGTGCCCCAGGTTTTCCGGTCATTCGAATGCGCATAAGTCGCGGCAGGCGTCGCGTCGGCGATCGATTGGGTGCTGATCACACCCGTGAGCAGGCCGCGCTCCTCGGCGTATTCGAGGAGGGTTTTGGTCGGCGTACCATCCTGCCGGCCGCGGATGGCGTCCGGCCCCTGGCTGATCACGCCGTTGCGTGTCTTCACCCCGGTCATGATCGACGACATGCCGTTGGCCGAATCCGAGACATATTGATCGACCGGCGAGGTTTCGCTGAGGCCGAGGCTCGGCCATTGCTGGATACGCAGCTTCTGCGGTTCACCATAGCCGAGCAGGCTGGCGGCATGGATCGTCGACACGCCCCCGGCATCGGCCAGAAACAGGATGATGTTCTTCGCCTTGCCCGGTGTTTGCGCGGTTGGGGCGGCTTCGGTGGGCGCGGTCTGCGCGAGCGCCGGGATGGCGGACGCGGCCGTCGTCAAAAGGCAAAGCGACAGCAGGCATTTCTTGTTCATCATCATGTCCTCGATCAGAATTTATATTCGAAGCCGAAACGGAATTTCCGGCCGGTAATGCTCGCGTCCTCGACGAACTGGCGATAACCCGAATAGGAAACCTGCGGTTCATTGGTGAGGTTGGTCACCGAGGCATAGGCTTTGAGGTTCTTGGCAAAGCTGTAGGCGGCCCGCACGTCGATGCGTTTCTCGGCGGCATAGAATTCATCGCTTTCGATGCTGTCGCCCAAACCTTCGACATAATCGTCGCGGTAGATGTAATCGCCGCGGATCTCGAAGCCCTTCCATGCCCATTCGAGCGATGCGTTGAACAGGAATTTCGAGAAGCCGGGGACGGGCAATTGCCGGTCGTCGTCGCGATTGGGATAGGTCGCCTTGCTGTCGGAGAAGGTCGCGCTGACGCTGGCGCTCAGGCCGCGCAAGGCGCCGGGCAGGAAGGTGAAGCGCTGGCGCGCGATAAGCTCGATGCCATAGTTTTTCGCGGTCGACCCGTTGAGCGGCACTTCATATTCGAAATCGCCCTCGGGGTCGAAGATCGGAATCCCGCCCGCATCGATATCAGCGAAATTATAGACCTGCGTGTAAGAGAAGTTCTTCACATTCTTATAGAAGACCGCAACGCTGTAGAGGCCGCCGCTGTCGGTGTAATATTCCAGCTGGGCGTCGAAATTGTTCGAAAGCGCGGGGCGAAGGTTGGGGTTGCCGTCGACGATGTCGCCGTCCTCGTTGACGAAGCGTCCTGCGGTCAGTTCGCTGAGGCGCGGGCGGCCATAGCTGCGGTTATAGCTTTCGCGCATGATGAGATTGGGCGCTAGCTCATGGCGGAAATGGATGCTCGGCAGCCAATGTCCATAAGAGTCGCCCTGCCGGACTTCGGTGAAGCTGGCATTGCCGTCGAGATAGCTCACCTGATAGTTGGTGTTCTTCCAGTTCACATGCTCATATCGCACGCCGGCGATGACGCTATGTCCGCCAAGGCGCCAGGTGCCCATGACATAGCCCGCGGCGGTTTCTTCGGACGCGTCATAATCCTCGAAATAGCTGTCCTCGAGTGAATCCTCTTCCTCATAGCTGAAGAGGTTCGGGTTGCTCTTCAGGAGCGCCACGCCCTTTGCCGGGTTGACGTCGAAATATTTGTTGCCGCCCAGAATGATGGCGTTGTTCGGCGTCACCACCTGCGCATAGGGGAAGGCGTCGTCCATCGAATAGACGTCGGCCACTTGGTCGAAGCGCGGCGTGCTGCGATAATATTTCGCGCCGGTCTTCAGCGTCAAAGCACTCTCGCCAAGCTCGAACTTGCGCTCGAAGTCGGCGCGCGCGCTGAAGACGTCTTCCGTGCGAACCGAATTGTTGAGGATCAGCTCACCCTCGGTGACCAGCGAGAGGTCGGTCGGATCGCGGCCGCTCAGCTCGTTGATGATGACCTCTCCGCGCGACGGATCGATCAGATGATATTCGAACTGAAGCCACGGATCGTCGGGCTCCATGACGAAGTTCAGTTCATTGTCGTTGGTCGTGGTCTGCTTGTTGCGCGAATAAAAGAAGTCATAGGTCAGCAGGCTGTTGGGGCTTTCGTGACGGCCGCCCAGATTGGCTGAAAAGAGACTGGTCTTGCGGTCGTCTTCGGTGCCGATCCAGCCGCGCGAACCCCGTGAACCAGAGCTGCCCGTTGTGCCGCGCCCATAATCGGGGGTCAGCTCGGCATAAGTCTTGCGGACGCCGACGGCATCCTGGAACCGGGTGTCGATGTCGATATCCGTCTCATATTTCACACCGCGGCGGTCGGCGTTGCTGTAAAAGAAACGGGCGTAGAAGGAGTTAAACGGATCGGTCCGGAAATCGAGGTTGAGGTTGCCGGTGAGCGTCTTGGTGACGCGGGTGTCATATTCCCAGTGCGAGGCCTCCATAAACCAAACGGGTTCGGAATACTGGCCAAGGTTCAGCGCCGGATTATTTTCCGGGGTGACCTGCACCCAGTCCATGTCGCGGTTCAGCGAATAGCGATCGGTCTGATAGCTGCTGATCGTCGCGCTGATACCGAAGTTTCGGTCACCGCCGCCAATGCTGAGCAGATCCGAATATTGCGCGGTCACGGCATGGCCGAATTTTTCGGGAAGATCGCTGTAGATGCCGCCGACATCGACGCTGATTTCGCGTCCGCTGCGCTGAAACGCGCTGCGGCTCACGACGTTGATGATACCGCCGATGGCGTCGCCGTCGCGATCGGGCGTCGGTGCCTTGATGACCTCGATCGTCGTAATGCCGTCGCCCGAAAATTGCGTCAGGCCGATGCCGCGCCCGCCGCCCGAGGTCGGAACGCGATTTCCGTCGATCTGGAAGCTGTTATAATCGCCCTCGATCCCGCGGATGTTGATCCCTGTCGGCGACCCGTCCTGATCGGTGTTGACGCTGAGGCCCGGCAGGCGCTGAAGCGCATAGCCGATGTTCCCGTCGGGCGACGGGCCGAAGGTCTCCTCGGACACGATGTTGACGATGCCATTGGCTGTCTTTTGCTGGTTGATCGCCAGCGCCTGGCCCGATGCCGCGGCGCGAACCACAATATCTTCGCCACTCAGCGAACTGCTGGTCAGCGCGATATTCGCTTCGGCATGGCCGCCCTGCGGCATGTCGACCGTATAGGTGGCCCGGTCCAGACCGACATAATCGATCTGCAACGTCACGCGGCCCGAAGGCACGACGACGTGAAACCGGCCGTCCTCCAGCGTATAATCCTGGGCATTCGATCCGACGACCCGGACGATCGCGCCCCGCAGCGATTGGCCCGTCGCTTCGTCATACACGCGGCCGGTGACCGTCCCGTGGGTGCTGTCGGCGGCTGCCGCAACCGCGGCGGTTGTCACCTGCGCCTGCGTCGTGCCGACGGCCAGAGCGATGATTGCGGTTGAAGCGAGCATGGTCAGTGGCCGCATCGGCCGAAATGTCTTCATGATTGAACGTCCCCTGTATTCGAGGCGGGCGCGGCCGCCCCACGATATATGCGCATGTCTCCGCGCTCCGGGGCCGAACGGCTTTCCGAAGTCGCAGCTCTGATCTGGTTCGAAATTCAGGCGCGGCGTGGCTTGTTGAACCCGCTCAAATTTGCCGCGTCCGAAGTGGTTTCGCTTGTTCCGGTATCTCGATGGTCGCCGTTATTATGGTCTTGTTGGCGGCGTCAGCTATGTCCGCGAGATGACAGCGAAGTTACATTTGGCTCCGATGAATTGTTAAAAAATCCTAATGGTCGGGCCGTCACATATCTGTCCTCAAGCTGTCGTAACGGGCCGGGGGTGGCGCGAAACCGGCTTGTGGCCCGCGCCTTTTCGAGGCGGGAATGCGACAGGCGATGGAAAGGTTCGAAGCCAATCAGACGCTTTGCGCTGCGCGATATGAGGCGCAGGATGCTCGTCGCTCGATCCTCATCGTCGAAGACGATCCGGATATGGCAGGATTTCTGGCCGATAGCCTCGCTGCCGAGGGTTATGACGTTCAATGGGCGGCGGACGGACTGACGGGACTGTCGGCCGCGCGCGCCGCTGCCTTCGACGCCATCATTCTCGACCGGATGCTGCCGGCCCTCGATGGGCTTTCGGTCATCCAGGCGTTGCGGAGCGAAGGCAACACCACGCCCGTCGTCTTCCTTTCGGCAATCGGCACCGCCGATGAGCGCGTGCGGGGATTGCGCGCCGGATCAGACGATTATCTGGTGAAGCCTTTCGAGCTGGCAGAGTTGATGGCCCGCCTCGATATAATCCATCGCCGTCATGCTACGTCTCCGGCCGCGCCGATCCGCCTTTTCGCCGCCGATCTGTCGCTGGACCTGCTTTCTTCGCGCGCCGTTCGAGCGGGCGAGCCGTTATTGCTTCAACCGCGCGCGATGCAGCTTCTTGAATATCTGATGCGCCACCATGGGCAGGTCGTCACGCGATCCATGATCCTGCAGAAGGTGTGGAATTATGACTTCGATCCCGGCACCAACGTGATCGATGTCTATATCAGCAACCTGCGAAAGGAGATCGACCGGCCGGGCCTCGCGCCGCTGCTCCACACCGTCCGGGGCAAAGGATATCGGCTGGGACTGCTGGCATGAACGCTCCCTTCGGACGCGACCGACTGCATACTCCACGCCGTCGCGGCGCTGCGCGGACCGGGGTTTCGGCGAGCGAGGTGCAGGGTCTTGCGCTTTCGTCGGGGTTGCGCCGAACCGGGATGAAGCCGTTCAGGTCGACGAGCGCGCGCTTCGTCCTCCTCAGTCTCGCGATATGTTTCGCCTGCGTGGTGCCCGTCCTTGGCTATGTATATCATCAGATTGATCATCTTTTGCTCGCCGAATTTCAGCGCCCGCTGGAATACCGTCAGGGCAATCTTGTGAAGCATTTCGAAAACGGTGGCATTTCCGAACTGCAGACTTCGGTCGCCAGCCGTGCCAGCCGTGCTTATCAGGATCAGACCGCAGTCCTCCTCGTGGATGCGGCTGGCCGAAAGCTCGCAGGAAATCTTTCTGCATGGCCGGAAGGATTGCGCGCGCCGCGCGAATGGGCGCCCGCCATGCTGCACCGCGACGGGTCCGAAAACCCCGAAGAGTTTCTCGTCCTGACGACCCGCCTGCATTCCGGCGAACGATTGCTGCTGGGCGGGCTGCTGGACAATCGCGCGTCGATGCAGGCCACTTTGCTGCGCGCATTATTCGCTGCGCTCGCGCTGGCCGTCCCGATCGGCTTGGCTGGCAGCCTTCTGGTCGTGCGCGAAATGAACCGCATGGTCGACGCGATCTCGGCGGTGGGTGACCATGTGGCGGCGGGCGATCTCGCGCGTCGTGCGGAGATAGATGGCAGCGGCGACCCGGTCGACCGCCTGAAAATCTCTCTGAACGCTACCCTCGATCGGATCGAAACCCTTGTCGAGGAGCATCGCACGCTCACCGATGCGCTGGCGCATGATCTGCGCTCGCCACTAACACATATCCATATTCAGGTTGCCCAAGCCTTGAATGATGCTCCGGAGAGCAATCAGCAGGCCCGTTTCGACGTCATATCGAAGGAACTGGGGCGCGTGCTCCACATGCTGGAAAGCGCAATCGAGATAAGTCGCGCCGAGGCGGGCATTGCGCGCCGCGATTTCGAATGCTTCGATGCGGGGGAAGTGCTTCGCGACCTCGCCGAGATTTACGAACCGGCGGCACTCGCGAGCGGAGTGGTGATAACCGCCGCGTGCGAGCAGAAACTTTGGGTGAGCGGAAATCGCGGACTTGTCGCTCGCGCCCTTTCGAATCTCATCGACAACGCGCTGAAATATGGATCGGACGGTGGCGAGATCGCTTTGGAGGCGACGTCCACCGAAGCCGACGTTCTTCTGGCGGTTGCCGATCGGGCAGGCGGAATTCCGTTGGCTCGACATGCAGAGGCGATGCGCAAATTCGGCCGACTGGACCCCGCTCGTACCACGCCCGGCAGCGGCCTCGGGTTGAGCCTGGTGAAGGCTGTTGCATCGCTCCATCGAGGCCGCTTCCTGCTGGAAGAAAACCATCCCGGGCTTCGCGCGCTGGTGATCCTGCCCCGACACGCCTGAGGTTAGGGCTGCGAGAGCGACGGCAGAGAGAAGGCGTGTCTCGACAGGCTGCGTCGGTCAAATTGTTTGGCAAAGTCCGCCCGGCTCGCGCATGAAGCGAACGAGTGTTTCGGTTGGCATGTTGATCCCCGGCGAAACCCGAAAATTGGCGACAAACCGCTGCGATGCAGACCTGTGTGGCGTGAGTAGAAGGATAGTAAATGGCCAGTCCCTTCCTGATGATGAATCTGCTCAGTGCCGTCTACTGGTTTGACGAGGCGCTGCAGGCTGCGCTCAAGGAAGCCGGAATTTCCAATGTAACGCGCGCGCAATCGATGCTGATCGCCAATATTTCGGCCGGTGAAAGCCGTGCGACCCGCATCGCACGCAACCTTGGCGTCACGCGCCAGGCGATCAGCCTGATGATCGCTGAACTCGAAGGGCGCGGACTCGTGGAAGTCGTACCCGATCCCGACGATCGCCGCGCCCGCATCGTCCGCTTTCCCGAACAGGCGACCGAAACCCGCCGGGCGGCTTCGGCGATCCTCAATTATCTGGAGGTCGCACTGGTCGAACGGCTCGGACTGCCGACCTATCACGGGCTGCGTGATGCGATGATGAAGGACTGGGGCGAGCCGCCGAAAGTGCCGGCTAGCGTATTGAAAACCTTGGAGGCGGATTAGTCGACGGCGTGACGCATCCGAATATTAGTAAAGTTTCTTGACAAAAATATTCCTCATCCTAGTTTGACGATGTGATCGATACATCGCCTGGGAGAGAGGATGATATGAATATCGCCGTACAAGCAAAACAGGCCGAGGCGGAGCATTTCGCCGACCGGCGCATCCCGGCCGGGGGCGATTGGTTGCCCCGTGCCGAACTCGACGCGCTGACGCCCGAGGAATTGGTGCGCCGGACGACGGCGCTCAAACCGCTGGTCGCGGCGCATGCGCTCGAATGCGAACAGTTGCGCCGCCCGGTCGATGCGGTGTGGAACGCGATCCGCAAGACAGGCTGCTTCTATCATTTCGTGCCGAAGCGCTATGGCGGGCTGGAGTTCGACATCGACAGCTTTATCGACGCGATGCTGCCGATCGCGGAAGGGTGCGGATCGACCGGTTGGGTTACCGCCTTTTGCGTCGAGCATAACTGGATGCTGGCCCAGTTCCCGGAGAAGTTCCAGGACGAAACCTTTGGCGGGGACTTCCCTTATATCATCGCGCCGGGTGCCACCAATCCGCCGGGCGTCGCCGAACCGGTCGAGGGCGGTTATCGCCTGTCCGGGGTCTGGAAATGGGGTACCGGGGTCATGCACGCCGACTGGGTCCTGCTGGTCGGTATGGTTCCGGGCGAAAGCCCCCCCCGCCAGCTGTTCCTTGGTCTGCCGGCGGCCGATGTCGAGGTACTGGATACGTGGGACGTCGCGGGAATGGCGGGCACCGGCAGCAATGATATCCGCTGCCGCGATATCTTCGTCCCCGAACATCGCGTGATGGACATGGGCGAAATGCGCAATGGTTGCGCGCCGGGGGCGGCCATTCACGCCCACAACCCGGTCTACCGGATGCCGATGACGCCGTTTCTGGCCATCACGGCGGCGATCGCGGCGGTCGGCGTCGCGCGCTCGGCCATCGATCATTTCAAGGAACGGATCGGGGTGCGCACCCTGCTCGGCACCACGACCAAGCAGATCGAAAAGCCCGCCGCGCATATGCGGCTGGGTGAAGCGGCGGCGATGACCGAGACCGCCGAAATGATCCTGCGCGAGGTCGGGCGCCGCAATGTGGCGCTGGCGTCGCAGGAGGGGCTGGTCCGCAACGAAGACCGGATCGCGCTGCGCGCACAGGTCGCGCTGGCGATGGATATGTGCCGCAGGGCGATTCGGCTTGTCGTGGAGGGCGCGGGTTCGAGCGCGCATATGACGAGCAGTCCGTTGCAGCGCGCGCTCCGCGACATCAACGTCATGGCAAGCCACGTCGTCTATGATTTCGATGCTGCGACCGAGCTTCATGGCCGTGCGCTGATTGGCCTTGGGCCGAATAGCCCCGTGTTCTGACACGGCGGTCGATCCGGGGGCGTATAAAATATTTTGCGCAATTAACTTGACAAAATATTCGCCCCCGGCATGATCTTAGAATACTAACTATAACAACGACACAACCGGCTTTTGGGAGGTACGGTATGCGCGACGGGACGGGAATCGATCGGCGGACTCTGCTCGCAGCAGGCGCGGCCGCGCTGGTCGCTACGAATGGCGCCCGGGCCCATTCGGCGCCGGGCGCACCGGCGGTGGCTCGCCCACGCGGCAAGCGTCCCAACATCCTGCTCATCGTCAACGATCAGGAACGCGCGCTCGCCGACATACCGGAAAAACTGCCGCTTCCCGCCCATGAATGGCTGCGCGAAAAGGGGATGTCCTTCGATCGCTTTCATGTGAACACCACACCGTGCGGGCCATCGCGGTCGAACATCTATACGGGCCTGCACACCCAGCACAGCGGGATTTATGCCAACCCCAATTCGCCGCCGCACCCGCAGCTCAGCCCGCAGATCCCGACGATCGGAACGATGCTGCGCGGCGCCGGATATCGCACGACCTACAAGGGCAAATGGCATCTTTCGAACATCAACGAGGGACGGAATTTCCGCGGCGTCGCGGCGGGCATTTTCCCCAACACGGCGGACATTCTCGAACCATATGGTTTCTCAGGCTATAATTTCGATGGCGAGCGAGAAGGGCTGAGCTGGGAAGGTTTCAAGAATGACGGCGTGACGGCCGCCGAAGCCGTCAGCCAGCTTCGCGCTTTTGCGGGCGAGGATGGCGACGCACCGTGGTTTATGGCGGTGAACTTCGTCAATCCGCACGACATCATGTTTTACGATCCGACGGGGGCGGGCGAGGGGACGCGCGCGCGGCCGAACCTGATCGCGCCGCTGCTCGCTGCGCCGGGCGATCCCATCTATGATCGCGACTGGGGCTTTCCACTGCCCAAAAGCTATTACCTCGACGATCTGTCGCGCAAACCGCGGGCGCACGAGGCGATCACCGCCAGCTCGGCCGCTTTCTATGGCCGGATGCGCCACGAGGACGAGGCGGTTTGGCTGCGCAATCAGAACTATTATTTCAACTGCATCCGCGACGTCGATCGCCATATGAAGACGGTGATCGACGGACTGATTGCATCGGGGCAGCTCGACAACACGATCATATTGTTCACGTCCGACCATGGCGAGCGCGCCGGCGCGCACCGGATGCGGCAGAAGGGCGGCACCATCTATAAGGAGGATGTCGGCGTGCCGCTGGTCGTCGTGCACCCCGACCTTCGCGGCGGCACCACGACGCAGGCGCTGGGTAGCGCGGTCGATCTGGTCCCGACGATGTTGTCGCTGGCCGGTATCACCGATGCCGAGCGCCGCGAAAGTCATCCCGCGCTGGTCGGCCATGATCTGTCGCCTGCGCTCGCCTCGCCGAAAGCCCGGACAGCGCGCGACAAGGCAGGGGTCTTCTTCAACTATGCCGTGCGCTACGGATGGAACGCACCCGATGTCCCGGCCGGGGTCGACGAGATCAAGCCGCTTCCCGAAAACGACCTGATGCTGCGCCGTCTGCATCGCGGCGTCCACGACGGGCGCTACAAATTCGCACGCTATTTCGCGCCCGCGCAGCACCATATCCCGACGCGCTGGAGCGACCTTGTCACCTATAATGATCTTGAACTGTACGACACGGTGTCCGACCCCGACGAGCTCAACAATCTCGCCTGGCAACCGGAAGCCCACAAAGCGGTCATCCAGCGTCTGAACGAACAGACAAACGCGCTGATCGCATCGGAAATTGGCGTCGACAACGGCGCCGAATATCCAGGTCCGGCCTCACAATACAGCACATTGCGCCTGACCTGATCCGCTCACCTTGGGAGAGGTAATATGAAAACCGCCAGAGTTTTTTGGGGGACCGCGCTTGCGCTGGTCATGGGATCGCCCGCCTTCGCACAGGATGCTGCACCCGAAAGTGCAGAGGCGCGCGACGACGGCCAGACGATCATCGTCACCGCGACGCGCCGTGAACAGACGCTGCAGGAAGTGCCGATTTCGGTGGCTGTGGTCAGCGGCGATCAGATTGAAAAATCCGGAATCCTGTTGTTCGACGACGTCCAGGACACGGTCCCCAATCTTCAGATCGACCGCACCAACGGCAATTTCGCGATCACGATGCGCGGGCTGGGTGCTGGAACGGGCAATTTGTCCTTTGAACAGTCGGTCGGGCTGTTCGTTGATGGCGTCTATCTCAGCCGCGCGCGGTCGTTCCAGAACCCTCTGCTCGACGTCGAGCGCGTCGAGGTCGTCAGGGGACCGCAGGGCGCATTGTTCGGCAAGAACACCAACGCCGGGGCGATCAGCGTTGTCAGCCGTCGGCCGACGCGCGACTTCGAAGGCTTTGTGCGCGCCGGCGGCGAGATCGAACAGGGCGGCTGGAATCTCGAGGGCGCGGTCTCGGGGCCGATCTCCGACACGCTCAGCGTTCGTTTGACGGGCCGTGCCGGTGAAATCGGCGAAACGATGCATAATGTGATCACCGGTCGCAAGGAAAACGGATCGCGCTTCACGGGCATTCGTGGCCAGATTCTGTGGGAACCGAGCGACGATTTCGAGGCGCTGGTGAAGGTCGAGCATGCGACGAACCGCATGGACGGCGGCGCGACCGTGTTCAACAATATCGGTGGACCAGCTTGCGCGCTCTGCAACGCGGTGCGCAACTCGGGCGTCGATGTGCCCGAATATCCCTCGTTCCGCCGCGCTGCGAAGACGATCAACCCCGAATATGACGACACCGAAACGACGTCGGCGCAATTGACGATGAACCTCGATGTCGGCGACTGGACCTTCACCTCGGTCAGCGCCTATGGAAAACTCGATGCCGGGGTGACGGCCGATTATGATGGTCCGCTGACCTTCCTTGAATCGGATATCACCGAAAAGTCGGATTCGATTTTTCAGGAAGTGCGCGCCCAGCGCGCAATCGGTGACGGCGGTGCCTTTATCGGCGGCCTGACCTATATCAAGACCGATTTGCACATTCAGCAGGCGTCGCTGTTTGGCGCAGCGAGCGCCGGGGTGCCGCTGCCGCTCAACGGATTATCGACGCGGCAGTTTGATCAAAAGGGTGAATCCTGGTCGCCCTTCGCGTCGATCGAGGTGCCGGTCAGTGAACGGATCATGCTCAGCGGCAGCTTGCGCTATTCCAGGGAAAAGCGTCGCGGCCGTGCGCGCTCGTTCAACGTCGGGGTCTTCCCGCCAACCTATCTCCCCTATGACCTCACCGAGACGCGGACCGAGAATTTGTGGGATTATTCGCTGCGCGCGCGATATGAATTCTCGCGGGACGCCTATGTCTATCTGAGCTACGCGACGGGCACCAAGGGCGGGGGGTTCGTATCGAACGACGCCCTGTTGCTGTTCAACATCAACAATGGCTCGGCGACCTTCCAATATGATTCCGAACGCGCGCGATCGCTGGAAATCGGCGGGAAGTTCCGGTTCATGGACGGCAAGGGGCAGCTGAATGTCGCGCTGTTCCGGACACGGTTCGCCGACCTGCAAGTGTCCGAATATAATGGCACCGCTTTCATTACCGGCAATGCCGCCTCGGCGATCTCGCAGGGGGTGGAGGTCGATACCAGCATCGGCCTTGGCGACCATTGGACGATCGGCGGGACGCTCGGCTATCTCGATGCGCATTATAAGGATTATCCGGGCGGCGCCTGCCTTTATGACGCCCCGGTCACCTGCACCCCGGCGACCAATAATCTCGCCGGAACGCGGCTGGTCCGTGCGCCGGAGTGGACGGCCAGCGGATTTATCGAGGCGAAATATCCGGTTTCGGACGGCCTCCAGATCATTGGCCGCGCGTCGGCCAACACCCAGTCGCGGTCGTTTTTCCAGCCTGACATGAACCCGCTCAACTCGCAGCCCGCCTTCACCAAGTTCGACGCGCGGCTGGCGCTGGGACGCGAGGACGGCAAGTGGGAAGTCGCGCTTGTCGGCCGGAACCTCACCGACAAGGTGACGATCAGTCAGGCGTTCAACACGCCGACGTTCGGCGGTGACAGCCATATGGCGCTGGTGGGGGCTCCGCGGACGGTCACGCTGCAGCTGTCGCTGGATTTCTGACGGCGGGGAGGGCGCTATGGCACAGGCAGAGGTGTTGCTGCTCGCCGGGGGCACGCGCAGCGGCTCGCTGAATGAAAAGCTGATCGGGTGCGCAATGCGCGTCGTCCGGGATCATGGCCTGGGCGCGACGCGCATCTCTCTGTCCGACTATCGGCTTCCGCTGTTCGGGGTCGATACGTCTTCGATCGGCGATGTGCCGGAGGCTCTGGCGCTCAAGGCGATATTCGCGCGGCACGATGCGGTGATCCTGGCCAGCCCCGAACATAATGGGTCGGTCACCGCGATGCTGAAAAATGCGATCGACTGGATATCCTGCCCGGGCGAAAGTGAAGCGCCGCAATCCTATCACGCTTTTCGTCGAAAGGCCTTTGGCCTGTTGTCGGCGTCATCCAGTCCCTTCGGCGGTTTGCGGGGGCTTTCCCAGCTTCGTCATATATTGACCACGGTGCAGGCGCTGGTCGTCCCCGAACAACTCAGCGTTCCGCATGCTCATCGCGCATTCGACGCGGAAGGCGATCTTGCGGACCCTTTTCTTGCGCGGGTTCTCACCGAACTTGTCCAGTCGGTCATCGAGGTTGCGCGGCGTTAGACCTTTGCAGCGGAAGGGGTGTTCGAGCGGAAAGTGGAGAGGTTTCAAGACACGAAACGGTCGGATGCAACCCGCTATTGGGCATTCGAAGATAGTCTTGGTTATCTCGCCCGGATGGTCTTCCGGTCATTTTCAGTGCTGCGCGAACAGCGGACTCGCGATTATGGCGTATCTGCCGGGCAATGGGCCTTCCTCCGGCAGCTTTGGCGTGAAGACGGGATCAGCCAGCGGGAGTTGAGCCGGCGACTGGCGATGCGCGACGCCACAACGGTCGTAACGCTTCGCGGAATGGAGCGCGCCGCGCTGGTCCATCGGCGGGTCAATCGTTGTGATCGCCGCGAGACGCTGGTGTTCCTTACACCGCACGCCCGATCTTTGGAGAAGGTCCTGCTTCCCGTCGCTGCGGACGTGCAATTGCAAGCGACCCGCAATTTTTCGGTCGAAGAGATTGAAACGCTGCGCGGGCTGTTGATCCGCGTGATCGAGAATCTTTCGCATGAAGATCCGTTTTCCCGCTGAGCGCCGCAGGACGACTGCGTTCCGGGAAAGGGGTGGGCGGTGACTCTCGGCCACCGCCCGCGCGATCAATGGCGCCCGAGTTCGTCGCGGCCGACGACCATATAATGGACCTCGTCGGGACCGTCGGCGAAGCGTAGGTGGCGGACATCGGCGTAAAGTTCCGCCAGCGGGGTCCAGTGCGAAATGCCCGTCGCACCGTGGATCTGGATCGCCTGATCGATGATCTGGCAGGCGCGTTCGGGAACCATCGCTTTAGCCATGCTCACCCAGACACGCGCTTCGCGATTGCCGAGCAGGTCCATCGCCTTTGCGGCCTTCAGGACGATCAGGCGCATCGCCTCGATGTCGATCCGCGCCCGCGCGATGACTTCCATATTCTTGCCGAGCTGCGACAGTGGCTTGCCGAAGGCAGTGCGCGAATTTCCGCGCTTCACCATCAGGTCCAGCGCGACCTCGGCCTTGCCGATCGTGCGCATGCAATGATGGATGCGGCCCGGCCCGAGGCGCATCTGCGAAATCTCGAACCCGCGGCCTTCGCCGAGCAGCATATTGTCCTTTGGCACGCGGACATTTTCGAATCGCATATGCATATGGCCCTGCGGTGCGTGGTCGTCGCCAAAGACGCGCATCGGCCCCAGCACCTGCACGCCGGGCGTGTCCATCGGCACCAATATTTGCGAATGCTGGGCCTTTCGGGCGGCTTCTGGGTTGGTCTGGACCATGCAGATCAGGATTTTGCAGCGCGGATCGCCGGCGCCGCTGATGAAATATTTCTCGCCGTTGATGACCCACTCATCGCCCTCGAGCCGCGCGCTCGTTTCGATATTCCCCGCGTCGGATGAGGCGACATTGGGCTCGGTCATCACATAGGCCGAACGGATTTCGCCGTTCAGGAGCGGCTTCAGCCAGCGTTCTTTCTGGTCGGGAGTGCCAACCATTTCGAGCACTTCCATATTGCCGGTGTCGGGCGCCGAGCAGTTCAGCGATTCCGACGCGAGCGGCGACTTGCCAAGCTCGGCGGCGATATAGGCATAGTCCAGATTGCTGAGCGGCGTGCCGGTGTCGCCGTGGGGAAGGAAGAAGTTCCAGAGGCCGGCGGCCTTCGCTTTGTTCTTCGCCTCCTCAAGCAGTTCGAGCTGCCCCGGAGCCCAGCTCCAGCGATCGGCGCGCCCTTCGCCAAGCCGGAAAAACTCTTCGGTGATCGGATCGACATTTTCGGCGATGTGACGTTTTACGGCGTCAAAAAGCGGCTGGGCTTCTTTCGACATTCTCAGGTCGTTGAGCTCGGCCTGCAGTTCGATCTCGGTCATGGGCATTTTCTCCAATGAATTTCGCCGCCAAGGCTAGCTGCGTCACGTCATTTAAGAAAATGATAGGATGGAATATCTTATATTCGTCAGGAGAATGGCTTGTCGGCGGTTCTCAGCTCTTCGACGATGATCGCGCGCAACCAGCCAAGCCCCGGATCGGCCTGCGCCGCCTGATGCCAATAGAGATAGCTCCCGCTCCGTTCGACCGGCAGCGGCAACTCGACAAGTTGCATCGGCCACATCGCGTCGAGCACTTCGGCATGCGATCGGGGGAGCGCGAAGAGCATGTCCGACGAGGCGACGATCTGCCACGCGGTGATGGCATGCTGGCATCGTACCGCGACACGCCGGACAAGGCCCATGCGTTCGAGCGCCATATCCTCAAGCCCCGGGCCATAGGGCCGCGCAGTCGCGATAATATGTTCGAGCGCGAGGTAGGTGTCGAGGTCGATCGCCCCGTCTACGCGGGGATGCCCCTTGCGCGCCACGAGGACGATCGGTTCGGTCCCCAGATGCTGGCTGCGCAGCCGGTCGTCGGCGGGCAGAGCGACGTCGAGCGCGAGGTCAAGATCGCCGTTTGCGAGCGTCATCACCAGATCGCGCCGGCGAAAGGTCACGCTGGCCAGCGAGACGTGCGGGGCCGCGCTCCGTACCCGCGCAACGAGCGAGGAAAAGCGCGGCATCTCGCCCGACAGGCGCACGCCGATGCGAAACTCGCGCGTTGCCTTGGCGGGATCGAACGACGTCGCTGCATCGAGCGCGACATCGAGCCCGCGCAACGCCTCGCGCACCGGCCCTGCAATCGCGCGCGCCGCCGGGGTCGGCACCAGCCGGTTCCCCTGTCGCACGAAGAGCGGATCGTCGAACGTGTCGCGCAGCTTGGCAAGTGCATGGCTGATAGCGGGCTGCGACAGGTTCAGATGTCGCGCCGCCGCCGAAACGCCGCCCCGCGCAAAGATTGCATCGAATATTCTCAGCAGGTTGAGATCGAACCGGGCAAGATGCCGCAAGGCTTTCTCCTAAGCGAAGTCGGCAGAGGTCATAGCTGGTCCGCAGCCTGCGGCACAGGCTTGGCGGCAAGAAAGTCGAGGATCGCCCACGCGGCGCGCTCGGATGACGGGCGGCTGTCGAGATTGAAGCTGTAGTTCACCAGTTCCTGCTGCCGCTGCCGCAGCGCGTCGGACAGGACCGGCGGTTCGGCGAGTTCGGCGGCGAGTTCGTCCATCGTCTCGACGACCGGCCCCGCGCTCCAATGGGTGAAGTCGCGATTGCCCTGCCACGAAAGATGCCGGGGGTTGAGGAAGATGCACGGCCGCGGTCGGCGGATGAATTCATAAACCTGGCTGCTCGCATCGCCGAGATAGATGTCGGCGGCGTCGGTGTAGGTCATGTCGAGACTGGCGGGGCTGCCGATGTCGATCAGCATATGATCCCGCGGATATTGATCGGGGCGTGGCGGGTTATTCCAGCCGAGCGCGAAGGGGGACAGCGAAGCCGTCAGGCGCTTGGCGAACAACATGATATGCGGCGCGAAGATCAGGTTGTAGCGGTCGCTGGCGGCAAACCAGTCGAGAATTTGCGGTCCCATGCGATACCAGGACGACAGCGCGGGTGACGGATGCGGATTATAGACGACCGTCGGCCGGTTGTTGTCGAACAGGCGCGGGGGGGCCTTGCGCGCGGTGACGTCGAATTTGGTATAGCCGGTGATCGCATAGCCGCCGGGGTTGAGCAGCCCGGCTTCGGCGAGCCGGTCGCGGATTTTCTCGCCCGACAGCAGGACAAGGTCGAACTGGCCGCTCGCCTTGTCAAACCCGATCGCGCGGTCGCCGGCGCCGTGGCGCGTATGGATGATCTTCAGCGATTTGAGGCCGAACCGCGACTTCAGTATCAGCGAGGTCTTCTCGGGCACCACAAGCGCGTCGAGATCGCGGAACAGGTCGAGATTTCGCCCGAGCGAGGAGATGGTGTCGGCGGGGATCGCCCGGCCGGTCGCACGATGGATCGCGCGCGCGAGGGTCGAGGCGGGCTGGAGGCGGATGATGTCCGGTGCTGGACCGTCAAAGGTGGCGGCGAGGCGGCGCACCTCGGGCTCGGTCCCTTCGGCCGTAAAGACGCTGACCCGAACGTCGGGTGCCAGCCGCCGTAGCTGGTACGCGATCGGCAGCGCATGCGCGACCTGATGGCCGCCGTGATGGTTGAAGAGAAAGCCGATGTGCATGATGTCAGCGAGCGCCCTTGTCCCAGTCGAGGAGCGACCAGCCGCGCGCCGCCGCGATCGTGCGCAGCTTCGGTGACGGATTGACCGCAAAAGCCTCGTCGGCAAATTCGAACATCGGCAGATCGGAGGCATGGTCGGAATAGAAGCGGATATGCGCGGCAGCGCGGTCGATGCCCGCATCATCCATGAAAGCGCGGAGCATCCGCAGCTTGTCGTCGCCATAGCAGTTGGTGCCGCCGAGTTCGGGGAGCAGCAGATCGCCGCGCCAGCGCGATGCGGTCGCGACGACATCGTCGATCCCGAGCCGCTGCGCGATCGTCGCGGCATAAAAATGCGGCGCAGCTGTCGCGAGGATGACGCGGCGCCCAGCGGCCCGCTCGGCGGCGATCAGCGCGCGGCCGTCGGCATAGATACCGTTCTCGATAAGTCGGTCGGCGAAGCTGTCGGCCAGCTTTTGCACCTCGGCCCGCGCCAGTGTCCCGCCGATCATCAGCCGGTGCATCAGCGGCTTCATCGTCCGGCGCGGGATCAGCTTCAGCGCATAGAGCAGCGCGGCCGGGATCAGCAACGGCGCGAGCAACAACCGCCAGGGTGCACGGGTGCACGCTGCGAACAGCAGGAAAGGCGTGTAGGTCGGCAGGATCGTCAGCGTGCGGTCGAGGTCGAAAACCGACAGCGCAATGGGGCGCGCGGCGGGGGCGGGTGCGGACGCATCCGTCATCACTTGCCGCTGTACCATCATATCGTCTTTCATCGTGGCGCCCGTCGACCGCGGCATGGTCGCCGCGGCCGCACGATTATGTCTTTTTTGCCGCCGCCGCTAGGTCATTGATAGCGGGCTTGTGGCGATCGTCATCTGGCTTGCGGCTTTTCAACCAGTTCGCGCTGGAGGAAGCCGTGGAGCATTGCGGCCCGCACCGCATCCTCGGCATGATCGGCGCCGACCGAATGGCCGCCCTCCAGATATTCGTGATAATAGACGCTGTTGCCATATTCCTTAAGCCGCGCGGCAAATTTGCGTGCATGTCCCGGGTGGACGCGGTCGTCCTTGGTCGACAGATAGAGGAAGATCGGCGGATATTGCACGCCCTTCCGCACATTCTGATAGGGCGAATATTTCGACATGAAGGCCCAGTCGGCGGGATTGTCGGGATCGCCATATTCGGCAACCCACGACGCGCCGGCGAGCATCTTGTTATAGCGGCGCATATCCTTGAGCGGCGAACCCGAGATGACCGCGCCATAGAGATCGGGGCGCTGCGTCATCGCCGCGCCGACGAGGACGCCGCCGTTCGAGCGGCCCGAAATCGCAATCTTGCCCTTGGCGCTGACGCCGGTGCTCACCAGATCCTCGGCGACCGCGTGCATGTCGTCGAAGCTGTTCTGGCGCTTTTCGCGGAGCGCCGCCTCATGCCAGCCGGGGCCATATTCACCGCCGCCGCGGATATTGGCGAGGACATAGGCGTTGCCGTCCTCGACCCAGAAGAGGCCGAGCGGCCCGGCGCGATAGGGCTGGCCGGTCAGGTAGGCCGGCGTCTGTGCGGCGCGGAAGCCGCCATAAGCGTGGATGAGCGCGGGAACGGGGGCTTTGCTGTCCGTTTTCTTGCGGACGAGGAAATAGGGGACCTTCGTGCCGTCCTTCGACGTTGCAAAACGCTTTTCGACGAGCATCTGGCCGGCGTCGAAGGTTGCGGGCAGGCTCTGGACGCTTTGCGGCGCGCCGCTTTCGCCGACGGCATAAAGCGTCGGCGGCGTCAGCATCGTCTCGGCGGTCGCGAGGGCAATATCGCGCTTGCCGATCGTCCCTGCGATCTGGACCGTTGCATTGGCGGCGAGCGGGACTTCCTTGCGGCTCCATGCGCCGGTTGCTGCATCGCGGCGCAGCGCAAACAACTTGCCCTCGACGTCGTCGAGCGCCTTCACCCACAGGACATTGTCGCTCGCCGAGACATTCTCGATCGCCTGCGCTCGGGTTGGCTCCATCACCTTGACGATCGCGACCTTGCGGTCGGCCGACATGTCGGCAAGAGACAGCGAGACCAGCGATCCTGCGCCTGTTCCGGCATAATCCTTGTTGAGGAAGATGATAGCCTGTCCGTCCAGCACGTCGCGGAAGTCGGCGGTGTCGGGGATGATCGTGCTGATATAGCGCGAGCGGTCGACGTTCGGGATCTTGTAATCGGTGGTGTAAAAGGTTTTGGCGCGGCTGATCACCGGCCAGCGCGTATCGCCGTCCATCGCGGCGAAGACGCTCATTCCGACGTCGGCGGTCTCGCCTTCCGCCACGGTTTCGGCCGCCGACAGCGGGGTTCCCCGCTTCCAGCGCTTGACGATGCGCGGATAGCCCGACGCGGTCATGCTGCCTTCGCCATAATCGGTCGCGACTAGCAAGGTGTCGGCGCCTTCCCACGTCACGCTGCTTTTTGCCTGCGGGACGGTGAAGCCGTCCTTCACAAAGCTTTTGGTCGTGCGGTCCCATTCGCGCACGATGTCCGAATCGGTGCCGCCCGGGCTCAGCGATACCAGACAGCGCGTATATTCGGGGGCGAGGCAGTCGGCGCCGTGCCACACCCAGCTCTGTTTCTCGGCCTTGCCGAGTGCGTCGACGTCGATCAGCGTCGTCCATTCGGGCTTGCCGGCCAGCCATGCGTCGAGCGGGCTCTGCCGCCACAGTCCGCGCGGGTTGGCGGCGTCGCGCCAGACATTGGTGACGGTATCGCCCATCACGGCGTCAGGCATCGCAATCTGCCGGTCGTCGTCGAGGATTTCGCGCGCGCGCTTGCGGTCGGCCTCGAACCCCGGGCGATTCAGCAACAGCTTGTCGGCCGCCGCATTTTCCTTTTTTACCCAATCGAGTGCCTTTGCGCCCTCGATATCCTCCAGCCACAGCCAAGGATCCGCTTCATCCTGCGCGGCGACCGAAACGGCGGCGATCGAACAGCTAAGGGCAAGCGCGGCAAGGCTGGCGCGGATCATGTCATTCTCCATTGGGTGTGGTGATGCTGTGCTAGCACCACCGGACACCTCAAGGAAGCCATGGCCTATTGGTCGATGATGATCGTCCCGGGGTGATGTTTGTCGAGGTGCTTGATGATAATTTTCAGATTGCGCGTGTTCGACCGGAACATGAAGTCGAAGGCGTCGCCGACGAGCGGGATTGCACCGAGCGCGGTATCGACGCCCAGATTGCCCATCATGCGCAAAATCTTCCATTTAGGCATGCCCAGGTTGCGCGCTTCCCAGATCAGGTAGGCGCCCATCGCTGCGGTGATGAGGTCGCCGACCACGGGGACAAGCCCGACGATCGCGTCGAGGCCGACCGGGCGATTGATGCCGGGAACTATGAAGCTGCGTTCCAGAATCATCTCCAGCATCTCGACGCGCTTGCGCAGCGCGGCGGGATCGTTGCGGTTCTGGATCAACGCGTCGAAAATAGCTTCGGGATTGGGCGACGAAGGGGCCATTCGGGTCCTTTCAGGCGCGGGCCAACGGGCACGCTTGGTCATTAATTGGGTGCGGCGATCACGCGATTCAATGGGTGGATCGCACGTGGATTGGCGCGCAGGCCGGTCAGCCGCTGTGCTGCGACCGACCAGCGAAGCGGCGTCGCAATCGGAATGAAAGGGGCGTAGCGCGCCAATATTGCTTCGGCCTCGCCAATCTGCTGGGCACGCTGGCCGGTATCGACGTTGCGGTTGGCAAGGTCGATCAAATTCTGCGCCTCGCGATTGCACAGCGTATCGCGGCGGCAGGACAGGCGGCGCAGCGCCCATATGGGATCATCGTTCGGCATCACTTCGTCGATCAGCTTGAGGTCGGCGGTGGAGGCCATATCGACGCGGGTGCTGGGCACGCCGATCGCGGCCAGATCGGCGGCGACATAGGCGAAGAATATGCGTCCGCCGGGCGAATCGGGCACGGCGATGCGCAGCGGCTCGATCTCGCGCCCGGCAGCGCGCCAGGCATCGACGACGCGCCGCGCCTGCGTCTGGCGCGATGCCTCGTCATAATCGGCCCAAGCGGGCTGAAGCGGCGCGGGGCCGCCCTCGCGCAGATAGAGAGTGGGGCGCAGCGTGACCTGTGGCCGCCATTCGGCCAGACCAAAGGCCTCGATCAGCCGCTCGCGCCGGATCGCGCGCACCAGTGCGTCACGGTTGCTATCGGTGGCGAGAAAGCCTTCGGCGCGCACGAATGCCAGCCCGAACAGTCCCGGGGCCGGATCGACGACCAGCCGGTTGCGCCCGATGTTCGAGGCCGCGAAATAGGGCAGCGACGAAAAGCGGCCGCCAAGCACGGCGTCGGCATAGCCGTTCTTGAACCGGGCGAGTGCCTTATCAGGGGTTACCCCGACGAGCTCGATCGATGCCGCCGGGGCGTTTGCTGCCGCTTCGGCGGCTTCCTGATCCTCGGCGAGCGGATCGGGGACGGGGGAAAGCAGCGCCGCGCGTCCGATCTTGCGCGGCCGCATCGGACCCCAGCCGCGCCCCTTGTTGACGATCGCCATCGACGGCTGCGCCAGCAGTTCGAGGATCGCGGGCTGCGGCACCGACAGGCGGATTTCGATGACGCTGTCGGTCATGGCGCGGATCGCCTCGACCTCCGGAAAATCATCTTTCAGAACGTGGCGGCTGGCGGTGGCGAGATAGGATCGCAGGATCGCAGCAACCTCTTCGGCCACCACCTTGCGCCCGTCGGTCCATTTCGCCTCGCGGACGCGGAAAATATAGCTGCGCCCGTCGGCGGTGACGGTCCAGCGTTCGGCAAGGCCGGTGTCGATCTGTCCTTCGCCGTCATAGCTGACGAGGCCCTGCGACGTCGCGTCGAGCAGCACCGCATTGGCCGCCGACAATTCGCCATTTGCCGGGTTGGCCGAGGCGCTCAGCGGGCCGATAGCCGCTACGCGCACCGGGCCGCGTTCGCCGAACAGGCCGCAACTGGTCATCGACAGCAGAAGGCCCGCTGCCGCCGCCATTCGCATGGCGGTGCGCCGATATCTGCCTGTTGCCGTCATGATGCGCTCGATGTCCTCCGCGTCGCAAATGCCGATCATAGCCATCCGCGGCGAAACCGGAAGGGACGATAGCATATCGGGAAATTTGGTGCGGACGGCGGGACTTGAACCCGCATACCCAGAGGATGGCAGATTTTAAGTCTGCTGCGTCTACCGATTTCGCCACGTCCGCGTACCAACGCCCGTCAAGCGGATGACCGCGAAGAGGTCAAGCGGTGTTTGCGGGCTTCACCGCGCCGTGCTCTGCGACGGGACTGAAATCATCCGTCGGCAACCGGATTTTCACGAGTTTTTGCTTTTAGGAGAAGTGACCCGGTGGTGGGCGTGTCTTGTTGCGAAGATTTGATAATGCAGTGGATTGATGTCAGTGTCGGGGCGTGGTTGGCTGTGCTTCCATTCGCACTGTTCTTTTGCGCACTTGCGCTGCTCACCAAGCGGGGCGCCCGTGCGATTTCCGATGCCCGGCGCGCGGCCGGCGAATGGCGCACTAATCTTCTGATTTTCCTGTTCGATACGCTCGTTGTCCTGCCTTATGTCGGCCTTCCGAGTGCCTGGGTCGCTGCACAGTTTGGCGCTCCCGCAGCCCTGACCGGCTTCTGGTTCGGCGCGCCTGTATTGCTTACCTGTGTCGCGGCGATCATTGCAGGCGACTATATCGGTTACTGGAGACACCGACTGGAACATAGCCCATTATTCTGGCGTTTTCATGCGACGCATCATTCGGATCGCGAAATGAACTGGTTCTCGCTGAACCGGATGCATCCGGGGAACCGCCTGATGACGGTGACGATCGACATGACCCTGCTCGGGTTTTTGGGTTTCCCGCTTTGGGCGATGGTATTGAACGGAATTGTCAGGACGAGCTGGGGCTATTTCATTCACGCCGACTTGCCTTGGACGCTTGGGCTGGCGGGCCGCCTCTTCATATCTCCGTCGGCGCATCGTTGGCACCATGTTCGTGACCAGGCGATGGCAGGAAAGAATTTTGCGACCGTCCTGACCCTGTGGGACCGGATGCACGGCACGTATCAGCCGTCTTTCAAACCCTGTCGCGAACCGACGGGAGTGGAGGGCCATAGCGGTGGTTTTCTGTTCGAAATGCTGCAGCCCTTTGGATTGGCACCGAAGGTGGAAGCGGCGGCGGTACGGCACGGCTCACACTGATCAAGGTGCGCGTCAGGGGCTGAGTTGCTGCCGCGAGACCAGCGCTCGATTTGTTTGCGGGCTTCACCGCGCCGCGTCAGTCGGTTAGACGTCCGTCCATGGAAACAGTCCTCAGCATTTCCGGCCTCGGAAAAACCTATAAGAGCGGCCATCGGGCGCTCGTCGGCGTCGATCTCGACATTGCGAAGGGTGAGATTTTTGCGCTGCTGGGGCCAAACGGCGCTGGCAAGACGACGCTGATCAGCATCGTTTGCGGTATCGTTACGGCCAGCGCGGGGACGGTGACCGTCGCCGGGCACGACCATGCGCGCGACTATCGCGCCGCGCGGACGATGATCGGGCTGGTGCCGCAGGAATTGCACACCGACTCGTTCGAAACGGTGATCGCGACCGTCAGCTTCTCGCGCGGACTTTTCGGCAAGCCGCGCGACCCGGCGTTTATCGAACAGTTGCTGCGCGATCTGTCGCTGTGGGACAAGCGCACATCGAAGATCATGGAATTGTCGGGCGGCATGAAGCGCCGCGTGATGATCGCCAAGGCGTTGAGCCATGAGCCCGAAATCCTGTTCCTCGACGAGCCGACCGCTGGCGTCGATGTCGAGCTGCGCCGCGACATGTGGAACATGGTCCGCGGACTTCGCGAGCGCGGGGTCACCATCATCCTGACCACCCATTATATCGAGGAGGCCGAAGAAATGGCTGATCGGGTGGGAGTGATCAGCAAGGGGCAGTTGATCCTGGTCGAGGAAAAGCATGCGCTGATCAAGAAACTGGGACGCAAGACACTGACGCTCAACCTCGCCGAACCGATGGACGCGGTGCCGGGCGAATTGGCGGACTGGAGGCTTGAGCTGGCCGGGGAGGGGCATGAGCTGGTCTATGAATTCGACAGCCAGGCCGAAGCGACGGGGGTGCCATCGCTGCTCCGCCGGATGAGCGACCTTGGTATCCAGTTCAAGGATTTGCACACGAAGCAAAGCTCGCTCGAGGATATTTTCGTCGGGCTGGTGCATGAGGAAAAGGCGGAGCAGGCGGCATGATTTCGAATATTCGCGGGATCCGCGCCATCTATCTGTTCGAAATGGCTCGTTTTGGCCGGACCTTCTGGACCAGCCTGATGCTGCCGGTGATCACCACGGCACTTTATTTCGTCGTCTTCGGATCGGCGATCGGCAGCCGGATGACCGAGGTCGGCAGCGTGCCCTATGGCGCGTTCATCGTCCCGGGGCTGATGATGCTCACCATGTTCACCGAGAGTATCAGCAACGCCAGTTTCGGCATTTACATGCCGAAATGGACGGGGACGATTTACGAAATGCTGTCGGCCCCCATGTCGCCGCTTGAGCTGTTGATCGCCTATGTCGGCGCGGCGGCGACCAAGTCGGTGATTATCGGCACCATCATCTTTGCCACCGCGCATCTGTTCGTCGATATCCAGGTCGCGCACCCGCTGTGGATGGCGGGGTTCATGATCCTGATGGCGGTGACATTCTGCCTGTTCGGCTTCATCATCGGCATCTGGGCGCAGAGCTTCGAGCAGTTGCAGGTAATCCCGCTGCTCGTCGTCTATCCGCTGACCTTTTTGGGCGGCGCCTTCTACTCGCTCGACATGCTGCCCGCCGCCTGGCGGACGGTGACGCTGTTCAACCCCGTCGTCTATCTGATCAGCGGCTTCCGCTGGACCTTCTTTGGCGAGGGCGATGTCGGGATCGGCGTCAGCATGGGCGCGGTCGCGCTGTTTCTGACATTGTGCCTCAGCATTATCTTCTGGATGTTCCGGACGGGCTATCGGCTCAAGAACTGAGCCGCCGGCCTCCCTGACCCGTCACGGCGATCCCGGCTTCCGCCGGGGCCGCGATGACGGGCAGCAAGACAGAATTTCAGTCGTTCAGGCGCTCACGCATTTCCTTGCCGGGCTTGAAATAAGGCACGGCCTTTGCCTGCACATCCACCGCAGCGCCTGTGCGCGGATTGCGGCCGGTGCGCGAGTCGCGGCTGCGTGTTGAAAACGCCCCGAAACCGCGCAATTCGACGCGCCCGCCCGCAGCAAGCTGCTCGACGATGGAATCAAAGAAGCTGTCGACGATACGTTCGACCTCTTCCAAGCGCAAATCGCTGTTTTCACTTGCGATCTTCTGAACCAGTTCCGACCGGATCATATATTTCCCCTGCTTTTCGTGCGCATCCTGCAAATGCTGGCCACCCCGGACAATGCCGGCTTTTTCGCGTGAGGACCCCTCCCACCGCGGAGGCGAGAGTATCACGATTCATTGTATGGTCAAAAATATATCACCCAAAGGAAAAGGCCCGCAGAGGGACACTCTGCGGGCCTTTATCCGGTGTTACAAAGGGGGAAGGATTAGTCCTTCTTGCCCGCCTTCAGCGCTTCGCCGAGGATGTCGCCAAGCGACGCACCCGAGTCCGACGAACCGTACTGAGCGACAGCCTGCTTCTCTTCGGCGATCTGCATCGCCTTGACCGAGAAGTTGGGCTTCTTCGACCGATCGAAGCCGATGACCATCGCATCGAACTTCTGACCGACCTGATAACGCTCGGCGCGCTGTTCGTCGCGGTCGCGGCCAAGGTCGGCGCGCTTGATGAAGCCGGTGGCGCCATCGTCGCCAGCCTGAACTTCGAGGCCATTGTCGCGGACTTCGAGGACCGTGACGGTGACGACGTCGTTCTTCTTCACCGAGCCAGCAGCAGCGGTACCGCCGCCAACGGCCGGAGCACCCTTTTCAAGCTGCTTGATGCCGAGGCTGATGCGTTCCTTCTCGACATCGACGTCGAGAACGACGACCTGCACGGCCTCGCCCTTGCGGTGGAGGTGCAGCGCTTCTTCGCCCGAGATGCCCCATGCGATGTCCGACATGTGAACCATGCCGTCGACGTCGCCCGGCAGGCCGACGAACAGACCGAATTCGGTCGCATTCTTGACTTCGCCTTCGACGACCGAACCAACGGGGTGCTGGTCGGCAAATGCGCCCCAGGGGTTCGACTGAGCCTGCTTGAGGCCCAGCGAGATGCGGCGCTTGTCGCTGTCGACTTCGAGGACGATGACGTCGACTTCCTGGCTGGTCGAGACGATCTTGCCGGGGTGGACGTTCTTCTTGACCCACGACATTTCGCTGACGTGGACCAGACCTTCGATGCCGGGTTCCAGTTCGACGAACGCACCATAGTCGGTGATGTTCGTGACGGTGCCCGACAGCTTCGCGCCGACGGGATACTTGGCGGCAACGCCTTCCCACGGATCGCTTTCAAGCTGCTTCATGCCAAGGCTGATGCGCTGCGTGTCGCGGTTGATGCGGATGATCTGGACGCGGACGGTGTCACCGATGTTGATGACTTCGCTCGGGTGGTTGACGCGCTTGTAGCTCATGTCGGTGACATGGAGCAGGCCATCGATGCCGCCGAGGTCGACGAACGCACCATAATCGGTGATGTTCTTGACGGCGCCTTCGATGATCTGACCTTCTTCCAGGTTCTGGATCAGGCCCGAACGCTGTTCGGCGCGCGTTTCCTCGAGGATGGCGCGGCGCGACACGACGATGTTGCCGCGGCGGCGATCCATCTTGAGGATCTGGAACGGCTGCGGCAGGTCCATGAGCGGGCCGACGTCGCGCACGGGGCGGATATCGACCTGCGAACCGGGAAGGAACGCCACGGCGCCGCCGAGATCGACGGTGAAGCCGCCCTTGACGCGGCCGAAGATGACGCCTTCGACGCGGGCTTCCTTGTTGAATTCTTCCTCAAGACGATCCCAGGCGGCTTCGCGGCGAGCACGGTCGCGCGACAGCATGGTTTCGCCATTGGCGTTTTCGACGCGGTCGACATAGACTTCGACTTCGTCGCCGACGTTGAGGTCTGCCTTCTGGCCCGGCATCGCGAATTCGCGAAGCGGCACGCGGCCTTCGCTCTTCAGGCCGATGTCGATCACTGCCAGGTCGTTTTCGATCGCGGTGACGGTGCCCTTGACGACGCGGCCTTCAAAGCCGCCGTCAGCACCACCAAGCGATTCATCGAGCATCGCGGCGAAATCGTCGCGCGTCGGGAAAGCCGTAGTGGCCATATATGTGTTTCCTTACTTCATTTGTTCCGGCCAAGCGGTTGGATCCGCTGGTCTTGTGGCCGATCTGCCATGCCCGCCGGATGCGGAGCGCGGCATCCTTTGAACGTCTTTTCGGTCAGGCAGGTGCAAAGCAAAAAGCGCGCGGCGGGTGCATCCCGCCACGCCCGGCGCTCATCTGGAGCGGCGGTCTGTCCATGCCTCAACCGGTTAAAACACCCGTCGGACGCGGCGGCCTATAGTTCAATTGCTGCCCGCGGGCAAAGAAAAAAGGGCGTCCGATGCGTGGGTCTCAGCGGTGTTCCGCAGTGCGTTCGGCGACGAAGGCGATCGCGGCGCCGATCGCGGCGTCCTGATCCAGATTCGTATTGTCGAGCAGCATCGCGTCGGCGGCGCGCAGCAGCGGAGCGTCGGCGCGGCCCGTGTCGCGGGCGTCGCGGGCGTGAATGTCGGCAAGCACCGCGTCATAGCTTATATCGACACCGCGGGCGTGCATTTCGGCGTGACGGCGCCGCGCGCGTTCCTCCGCACTCGCGGTGACGAACAGCTTGGCGTCGGCGTGCGGTGCGATCACCGTGCCGATGTCGCGTCCATCGAGGACGGCGCCGCCAGGCTGGTTCGCGAAATCGACCTGACGCTGGAACAGTGCGGCGCGCACCGCGGGGTGAACCGATGCGCGGCTGGCAAGGCTGCCGGTGCTTTCGTAACGCAGCGCCGGATCATCGAGCAGGCTGTCCGGAAAATCACAGGCGGTGAGGGCGTCGGCGGCGTTGTCGGGGTCGCCGTGGTTGAGCTGCGTCTGATAGCCGACCGCGCGATAGAGCAGCCCGGTGTCGAGTACGGGCACGCCGAAATGCGCGGCGAGTGCCCGCGCTATGGTGCCCTTGCCCGATGCGGTGGGGCCATCGACCGCGATGATCATCAGTTGATCTGGAACGCGTCGATGCGCGCGCTGGTCAGCCGGCCGTCGGGACCGAACAGCAGTTTGAACCAGGCGTCGTTCGCGAATGCGCCGCTGCACGAAGCAATGCCTCCGCCTTCGCCGGCCTTGCCGGGCTCGAGGCAGTCGACCGCGATTTCGGGAAGGAA
This sequence comes from Sphingopyxis selenitireducens, assembly GCF_051550705.1. Classification (NCBI taxonomy): domain Bacteria; kingdom Pseudomonadati; phylum Pseudomonadota; class Alphaproteobacteria; order Sphingomonadales; family Sphingopyxidaceae; genus Sphingopyxis; species Sphingopyxis selenitireducens. Next base: position 206,236 of record NZ_JBPULG010000005.1, on the reverse strand, counting down.
GGCCCGGACCTTCGCGAGAACATCGGCGCGCGACCGTGCGGCGCCGATCCCCAGCGCGGCGATGTCGCGATTGCCCAGTGCGGCGACGTCGACCAGTTTGATCGCCAGCGTGTCGCCGGCAAAAATGTGGCGGACGCCGACTTCATCTTCCCATTCGCACGATATGCCGTCGTCGTCGCAAGCGTCGCCATTGACCAGCCGGCCGACGGCCTGCGGCGTGCCGGGCATGTTCAGCGGAAAGCGCGAGAAGCTGGCATCGGCGCGGTCGAAGGCGTTGTTGGTGGACTCGGCGGCATGGACTGCGCCGCCCGAGAGGCCGAGAAAGAGGGCGGTCGCGATCAGGGCGGCGGGAAGATGTTTCGTCATCTGATACTCCTCGGCATGACATGTCAGTCAAGTTGACAGGATATTGATAGCATGGCCGGAATTGGCAATCGATGCCCGGGGTCACAGCATCGACGGCCAATATCGTCGTTCCTTAGCCGCGATCCCCCTGAAGGCCCGCGAGCAGGGCTTCAAAATTCGGGAAGCTGGTGGCCACGGGCGCGATATCGTCGATCGTCACCGGTGCCTTGCTGACAAGCCCCGCAATCGCGAAGCTCATGCAGATGCGGTGGTCCAGATGGCCCTCGATCGTCGCGCCGCCGGCCAGCGCTTCGCCGCCGCTGCCATGAATGATCAGCCCGTCTTCGCTTTCTTCGACGCAGACACCGATCGCAGTGAGGCCGGTTGCCATCACCGCGATGCGATCGCTTTCCTTGACGCGCAGTTCGTCGAGGCCGGTTGTGACCGTTCGCCCCTCGGCCAGCGCGGCGGCGACGAACAGGATGGGGAATTCGTCGATCATGCTCGGCGCGACGACGGGATCGACGTCGATGCCTTTCAGTGCGCTGTGGCGAACGCGAAGGTCGGCGACGGGTTCGCCGCCGACTTCACGGGCGTTCAGCAATTCGATGTCGCCGCCCATCTGGCGCAGTACGTCGACCAGTCCGGCGCGTGTCGGGTTGAGCCCGACATTGGCGATGGTGACATCGGAGCCGGGGACGACGAGCGCCGCGACGATAAAGAAAGCAGCCGAAGAGGGGTCGCCCGGAACGACGATCGTCTGCGGTTTCAATTCGGCTTCGCCGGCAATGCGAATATGACGGGTGCCATCGGCATCGACATCGACGGTCAGTTCGGCTCCGAAGCCGCGCAGCATACGCTCGCTATGGTCGCGCGTCGGCACCGGTTCGATGACTTCGGTGATGCCCGGCGTGTTGAGCCCCGCAAGCAGGATCGCACTCTTCACCTGCGCCGAGGCGACGGGCAGGCGATAGGCGAGGGGGACGGCGGGGGCGAGGCCGCGCACCATCAGCGGCAGGCGGCCGCCGGGCGAGGCGCTGATATCGGCACCCATCTGGCTGAGCGGTTCGATGACGCGGCCCATCGGGCGGCCTGACAGGCTGGCGTCGCCGATGAAGGTCGTGGTGATCGGGTGCGTGGCGACCAAGCCCATAAGCAGGCGGGTGGAGGTGCCGCTGTTTCCCATGTCGAGCGCTTCGCGCGGCTGGAGCAGCCCACCGACGCCGACGCCATGGATGCGCCACTCGCCATCTGGGCAGCGCTCAATCGTCGCACCCATCGCGCGCATCGCGGCGGCGGTGGCGAGGACGTCATGCCCCTCGAGCAGGCCGGTGACCCGGCTTTCACCGACCGCAAGCGCAGACAGCATCAGCGCGCGGTGCGAGATGCTCTTGTCGCCGGGAATGGCGATTGTGCCGTTCAGGGGGGACGAGGCGGAAAAGCGGCGCGGGGTGGCTGGGTCATGGGTCATGGCGAGCGGCTTTTGACAGCGCCGCTACAATCTGGCAAGGCGCACGCCGATTTGACGGATAGCTATGCAGCTGCCGTCGTCTTCCGATATTTTTATCCTGTTTCCAGAAGGTTACGAGGTTTTTATGGTAAAGGCTGAATGGGGCGCCAAGCGCAGCTGCCCGAAATGTGCCACGCGATTCTATGATTTGACCAAGGACGATCCGATCAGCTGCATCAGCTGCGGCTATAGCTGGATCCCGGAATCGGTGCTGAAGTCGAAGCAGCCGATGCCGTTCGAGCAGATCGAAAAGCCCGGCAAGGTCGTCAAGGAAGAGGCGGTCGATGACGATCTGGATCTGGACGTCGATGTCGACGAGGACAGCGATTCGCCCGACAACGACGTCGACCTTGGCGGCGACGACGATCTGGGCGTGGCGACGGGCGACGACGATAATGAGGTCGAGAGCTGATTTTTTCGCGAGGGGCCAAAAAAAGCATCGCAAGATGCATTTGGCCCCTTGCATCGGTCGCCTGCACTGGTAAAGGCGGCCTCCCGATCGCAGCCACCCAGCAGCGATCGTTTGAAGATGTGGGGCCTTAGCTCAGCTGGGAGAGCGCCTGCATGGCATGCAGGAGGTCAGCGGTTCGATCCCGCTAGGCTCCACCACTTCTTCAAACCTGGCGCGGACAGCGCTATTCATAGCATGTTGGAAGTGGGCGGTTCGATCCCGCCCGGACCCCGCAGCTTCATCCAAATCATCAGTGAATTTGCAAAGACGGCCGCGCTTGTGCTGCCTGTTTGCCGTGCAGCGTTTACTGCGCCGCGTCTTCGGTTTCGAAAACCGGCTCCATCGTGATCGGGTCGGCCAGCGAAATGCGGTCGAGGATCGAAGCCGTGTCGTCACGGACCTTCAGCATCAGGCTGCGCATCCGGCATTCGGCCTCTGGCAAGCAGTTCTTGCAATGCTCGTGCGCGTTGCGCGCCGCGCACGGCACCAGCGCCAGCGAGCCACGTGTCAGGCGGACAAGATCGCCATAGCTGATGTCGATCGGCGGCAGCGCAAGCTGGTAACCACCGTCGCGCCCGCGTTGCGAAATGAGCAGTCCTTCGCGCGCCATTTCGGACAGAATCACGGTCAGAAATTTGGGCGGAATATTCTGCGCCTCCGCAATGTCCGCGAGCTGGACCTGCCCCTTGCCCCAATGGTCGGCAAGGTGCTGGAAAGCACGGATCGTATAACGGGTCTTCTGCGAGAGCATGGGGCGTTAGTGTGACATATTCAGGCTTAATTCAACCTGTCAGGATGAGATTATCGCGCAAGGTTGATGAAAATCACAGCGGGTGGCATGGAGCAGGAATAAAAGGGGCGCGCAGGACCCATAAAGGGCAACCAAAAGGGTGGAGCGGACGATGCGTAGAATCTTTGGTTTTCCAGCAATTTTTGCGGCATGCATGTTGGCAGTTGCGCCCGCGCAGGCACAATTTGGCGGCCTGCTGCGCAAGGTGACGTCGCCGACCCCGACGCCGAGTCCCAGCCCCGAAAGCGACAATGGTGGCTGCCCCAAGGGCAAGAAGGGCAGTCGCGCGGGCCGTAACATATTGGGCGGCATATTGAACGACGCGATCGGCGACGCCGCCGGCCGGACCGGATTTGGCAGCTATTTGCCGACGGCCGAGGTTGCGGGGACGTTGACCGATGCCATCGCCTGCAAACTCGACCCCGCCGAACAGGTACAGGCCGCGGCGGCGACCGAGGAGGTCACGCGCGGCGAGGCTGTCGGCGCGACCGCCAACTGGACCAGCGAAACGCGCGCGAATGTCAGCGGTTCGTCAACCGTCATTGCCCGCAATGATGAAGAGGGCGGGCGGCGCTGCATGAATGTCACCGACGTCGTGATCGTCGAGGGCGAGGAAACCACGGTGTCGAAGCGCATGTGCAAGGGGCCGGGGGAAGCGCGCTATGTCATCGCGGCCTGACGGCCGTCGTCTGCGGCGCCCGGCGGCGGCGTTGCTCGCCGGGCTGGCGCTGTTGGGTGCGACGCCGATGGACCCGGTCAACAAGACATGCCCGGCGAATCCCGGCTGGTCGCTGAACAAGACGATGACGCTGACCGCGCGGAAACAGGGCGACCGCAAGATATTGCTCGCCGAGGGGCGGATCGATGCGGCGCTGCCCGACCGGCTGAGCGCCGCGCTTGCGGCGAATCCCGACGTCGAGGAAATCTGGGTGAGCTCGCCCGGCGGCGACGCGCGGGCTGGCAATGCCGCCGGCCGGATCATCCGCCAACATCCCGGCATGGTGACGCGCATTCCCAAGGGCTGGGTCTGTTTCAGCGCGTGCAATTTCGTGTTCATGGGCGGCCAGCTGCGTATCGTCGAACCCGGCGGTATCTTCATGGTTCATATGTTCACGCGCACCGGCGATCGCGGCACGATCGACATGAGCGTCGCGATGGGGACCGACGCGACGACCGAGCTCATTGGCGAGATCGAACAGGATGCGGCGCTGCTCGCGAGTGAGGATAATGATTTCCTGATCCGCATGGGGGTGTCTCGCAAGCTGCTGACCGACGTCATGTACCAGCAGAAAGCCGTCGCGGGGCAGGGCGATGACAAGTCGACCCGCCGCTGCCTGACCCAGGCCGAAGTGCTGCAATATAATGTCGCGAACGCCTCCGCCGACTAGAGTTGCAAACAGCAACCAATGACGTAGACTGGCCCGATAACGGGAGAGTCTGCGATGAACGACATGACGCATGAACATGCGACGTTCCGATCGATGATCGACGGGACGCAGCAGGATTGGGACATTATTGCGCGCGAGCAGAAAGAATTCGCTCCGAACAATGGCAAGCGCATCCTCGATCATCTGAAGCTGCTCGGCGGCGATTATGGCGGCTTTCCGGTCGACCGGCTCGAGCATTGCCTGCAAACCGCGACCCGCGCCCACCGCGATGGCCGCGACGAGGAATATGTCGTGATGGCGCTGCTCCACGACATTGGCGACACGCTGGGCGCCTTCAATCATCCCGATGTCGCAGCAGCGATCCTCAAGCCGTTCCTGTCGGAAGAAAATTTGTGGATCGTCCAGCATCACGGAATTTTCCAGGGCCATTATTTCTTCCACTATCTGGGCCTCGACCGCGATATGCGCGACCGGTTCCGCGATAGCCCGCATTATGCGGCGTGCGCGCATTTCTGCGAAGCCTATGACGCCCCGGCGTTCGACCCCGAATATGCCAGCGAGCCGCTGGAGTTTTTCGAACCGATGGTGATGCGGGTCTGCTCCTATCCCAAGAACAGCATCTATAAAAAGGTGATGACCCAGGAAGCGGCGTAAAAAAATGCCCCGGCAAAAGCCGGGGCAGGTTCCTTAGGTAACTGGTTGCCTCCGGTAGTCGCCGGGGTTTCGCGTTCCGGTCTTATTGGCCTTTGAATGCGGTCTTGCGCTTTTCGAGGAAGGCCATGATGCCTTCGGCCGCATCGCTGCTGTTGCCTGCGATGAACTGGCCCTTCGCTTCGGCGTCGAGCGTGTCGGCATAGCTTTGCGACAGGCCATCGCGCAGAATCTTGCGCATCGTGCCGAGCGACAGCGTCGGGCCATTGGCGAGACGTGTCGCGAGCGCGCGGGCTTCGGATTGCAGCGCATCATCTTCGACGCATTTATAGATCAGCCCCCAATCGGCTGCCTGCTCGGCGCCGATCTTTTCGCCCAGCATCATCATCTGCGTGGCGCGCGGCAAGCCGATCAGGCGCGGCAGAAGCCACGACGATCCGCCGTCGGGAACAAGTCCGATGTTGACGAAGGCCTGAAGGAAATAGGCGCTCTTGCCCGCGATGGTAAAATCGCCCGACAGGCCAAAGCTGCACCCGACGCCTGCAGCGGGGCCGTTGACCGCGACGACAACGGGAATGTCGAGATTGGCGAGCGCAAGCAGCATCGGGTTATAATGGTTGCGCAGCGCCTTGCGGCTGTTCGCCCCGCCGCCGACAGCCGAATTTCGATCGCCGCCAAGGTCGGCGCCTGAACAGAAACCACGGCCCTCGCCGGTGATGAGCAGCGCGCGCGCGCCGAGTGACGGCAGATAATCAAGCGCGAGACGGATATCGTCGGCCATTGCGGGCGGCATCGAGTTCAAACGCTCGGGGCGGTTGAGCGTGATCGTCGCGACATTGTCGGCGATTTCGAGTTTGATCGTGTCGAAGGCAGGGGTGTCGGTCATGGGGAAGAAATCCTCTCGCGCTGGCGTTTCGGCTTTACCTTTACGTTCACGTAAAGTTGTGGCCGATTTGGAAAGCGAGTGCAAGGGGGGTGAAAGGGGATATCGGCGTGACTTCACCGTCATGCATGGGGGGCGATCGGCATGCAGCGGCAATCGACGCAGTTCCGCGCCCGGGATGGCGCCGGGAGGAATGGTCCGCTTGGCGTGGGGGAGCGGGCATTCAATCGCGCAGTTCCGTCATCCCGGGCTTGACCCGGGGCCCGCCTTCCTTCTCGCCGACCGCCAAAAACAAGGCGGGCCCCGGATCAAGTCCGGCGTGACGATGGTGGAGGGGTGGCAATAGGGTGGTAACCCGCCATTACGAGTGTATGTATCGGGCATGGGGAAACTACGACAATCCGCATCATCTCTTTGTTTCTATGGAGATAATCTTGAGCCGAACGAAATTACGGCGCTTCTTGGGGCGCCGCCCACAGTTGGTGTCTTAAAGGGTGATCGGTGGCTTACTTCCCGAGGGAGCGAGAAGATTGCAGGCACAGGCTCTTGGCGGATCAAGACAGAATATAGTGAGCCAGAAGACCTCAACCGACAAATTGAATCCTTGCTGTCGCCGCTTTCCAACGACTTGGTCGTTTGGCGTGACCTGACAAGTCGGTTTCGAGGAGTCATCTTCTGTGGTCTTTGGTTGGGGAGCTACAACGACGGGCTGGAGCTTAGCGCCAAAACCCTGGGCTCCATGGGAGATCGTGGCTTGCTCTTTGACATGGATATCTACGCGACGGATGACCCAGACTGAATGTCCGCAATCGGTCGATTGCGCCTCATCGCGCAGATAGCCTATGGCCACCGACAGCGAACAAAAAGGAAAAATAATGACTGCGTCATTTTCGGCGGACGAGCGACGCGAGCATTTTGCTTATTGCGTCCAACTATTTGGCGGGACCACCGCATTCTCGCGGCGCCTTGGCATAGACGAGCGAGCCATCCGCCGCTTTATCAATGGCGAGCGGCCTCTCGGTGACGGCCTCCTGGAAGATACCGCAAAGGCTTTGCGGCTGCTCATTGATGAAGCGACTGCGGCCGAAGCACAGATCGCGGCCACATTGCGCTTTCCGCCGACTGACCCGTCGTAACTGAAATTGGTTGCTTTCAGGCAACGGCTGAAATTGAGCGTTCCAGCCTAGTCGCCGCGACCTTCGCGCAAAAACCGCATCTCGCCCTCCGGGCGGGTCAGGATGAAGGCCTTGTCGCGCGCCGCAAAACAGGCGCCGTCAAACGCCGCGACGCCGAAGTCATTGGGGACCAGCCGGGCGTGCAATTTCCCCTCATCGCCTTTCGTCAGCTCGAACCGCGGTGCCGTGATGTCGTAGATCGGCTCGCTGAGTTCGATCCAGCGCGGGACGCGCGTGTCGCCCTCGGGCATCGCCCAGCCATAGTCCTGTGTATAATCCTCGATCGGATCGCCCCGATCGAAACCGATCACGAAGTCGACCCCCGCAACGCCGCGCCCGTTTGGCCAGCTGACGAAGATCGTCGGGACCGCGCCGTCGATCTCGACAGGTGGGGCCTTCTCAAAGGCCGGCGGGATGGGCGTGGGTTCGGTAAACAGGCAGATCGCATCGCCGCGCGCCTCCCAGCGTCCCTCGGCGCGTTCGTCCATCGCTCCGACCGCGAGGGCATATTGGAAATGGCCGTCGGCGGCGATGCGCAGCCCGCCCGCCGCATCGGGGCCTTCACTCAGACGATAGTCGCCGACGAGAGGTGATTCTTGCGCCGTGGCGGCGAACCCGAACGAGGCGGCGAGGGCGGCGGCAAGCAGGATATTTCGCATCCCTCGACATTGCGCCGGTTCGCCGGATTGCGCCAGCCCCTTCCCACAAACCGCGCCACCTGCTACCCGCCCGCGCCATGTCCCAGAACCGTCCCGACCGCCGCACCTTCGCCATCATCTCGCATCCCGACGCGGGTAAAACGACGCTGACCGAGAAATTGCTCGTCGCCGGCGGCGCGATCCATATCGCGGGCGAGGTCAAGGCACGCGGACAGGCGCGGCGTGCGCGGTCCGACTGGATGAAGATCGAACAGCAGCGCGGGATTTCGGTGACATCGTCGGTGATGACCTTCGAGCATCAGGGGCTGGTCTTCAACCTGCTCGACACCCCGGGGCACGAGGATTTCAGCGAAGATACCTATCGCACCCTGACCGCGGTCGACAGCGCGGTGATGGTGATCGACGCCGCGAAGGGCATCGAGCCCCAGACGCTGAAGCTGTTCGAGGTCTGCCGTCTGCGTTCGGTGCCGATCATCACCTTCATCAACAAGGTGGACCGCGAAGGCCTGCCGCCGTTCGAATTGCTCGATGAGGTCGCCGACCGGCTCGCGCTCGACGTCTGCCCGATGAACTGGCCCGCAGGCATGGGTGGACAGTTCGAAGGGATTTACGATCTTGTCGATCCGGCGCTCATGGTGCCGGGCAAGGAAGCCTCGCGCGAATATGAGGGCGAGCGGATCGGGGTTTCCGGGCTCGACGATCCCACTCTCGCCGCGCGGCTCTCTGCCGACGCGCTCGCGCATCTCAAGGAAGAAACCGACCTCGCGTCTGCCTGTTATGCGCCCTTTGACGTCGAAGCCTATCGCAACGGCGATTTGGCTCCGGTCTATTTCGGGTCGGCACTGAAAGAATTCGGGGTCGTAGACCTGCTGAACGCGCTCGCAAAGCACGCGCCGGGACCGCAACCGCAGCCGGCTGAACCCGCGCCGGTACAGCCCGATGACGATGCGGTTACCGGCTTTGTGTTCAAGGTGCAGGCGAATATGAACCCCGCGCACCGCGATCGCATCGCTTTCATGCGGATGTGCTCGGGAAAATTCGAGCGCGGGATGCGGCTGATGCAGGGCGGGACGGGCAAGGCGATCGCAATCAGCCGCCCGATGCTGTTCCTCGCGCAGGATCGCGAAATGGCCGAGGAAGCGTGGCCGGGCGACATCATCGGCATTCCGAACCATGGCACGCTGCGCGTCGGCGACACCTTGTCCGAACGCACCGACATTACGATCACCGGGCTGCCGAACTTCGCGCCCGAATTGCTGCGCCGCGTCGCGCTGATCGATCCGACCCAGACCAAGAAATTGCGCAAAGCCCTCGACGACATGGCCGAGGAGGGGATTATTCAGGTCTTCTATCCCGAAATCGGCGCGAACATGATTGTCGGCGTCGTCGGTCAGCTCCAGCTCGACGTGCTGATCAGCCGCCTCGACGCCGAATATAAGGTCGCGGCAAAGCTCGAACAGTCGCCGTGGGACACCGCGCGCTGGATCGCCAGCGACGACGCCGCGGCGCTGAAAGCGTTCCAGGCAGATCACCGCGGCGCCGCGGCGACCGACCGCGACGGCGCGCCGGTGTTCATGGCGAAGGATGCGTGGGAAGTGGGCTATGTGACCCAGCGCCACCCCGCGATCCGCTTTACCGCGACCAAGGAGCGGCGCTTCGCCTCGGCGGACTAACGCCGGGGGTTGATTGCGTTGCGCAATCGGCTCACCATCGTGCCGGGTCTGGCAACGGTGGGGGTCTCGATGCGCGGATGGATTTTGGCGCTCGCCGCGATGGCGGGCAGCAGTACGGCGGCAGCACAGACGATCGCGATGCCGATCGACAAGGGCTTCTGGATCAATGCGACTGGCACATGCGCGTCTGTGACCAACGGCTATGCCTTTGATGGCAAGCGTTGGGGCGCAGTTTATTATTACGGGCCGAATGCCAGCATGGGGCCGGTCGCCGAACTGGAAGCGATCGGGCGCACCACGGTGCTGAAGAATGGCTTCACCCATATGCAACTCGGCCCGACCGAGGGTGTCGGCTATTTTCACGTAAAATCGCTGAGCCCCGACCGCATGATGCTGCGCACCGGCGCGCCGGGCCCCGACGGCATTCAGGTGATGGACGATGTGCTGATCCGTTGCAATTTTGCTTCGCTGTCGCCGAGGATGCAATCGGCCATGCGGCGGTTCGTCCCCGCGCTGGTGGCCAGATAAGACTGAACGGATCGGCAATCGCACCGGTGATGTGACGCCGCAGGATTGATCTATACCGTACTTGGATTTTCGGAGGGAAGGGCGTCGATGCGAGGACTGGGGTTATTGTTTGTGGCCGGAACCTGCATGATCGCAGCGCCGGCAATGGCGCAGCCTGAAATCAGTATGCCGATACCCCAGGGCTTGTGGACCGCCGCGATCGAGCCATGCCACAATACGACGCATCTGAATGTCTATGACGGCAAGCGCTGGGGCAGCGTCTATTATCTGGGCGACGACAATGACGAGGGGGCCAAGGCGGCGTTCGAGAATATCGTGGAAACACGCGCAGTTCCCCTCGATTTTACCGAGATGCGGTTCGGATTTTCCGGAGCCGCCTCCTATATCCATATCAAGCCGTTTCGCAGCGACGGGATGATATACCGGACGGGCGGGCCCACCGCGCAAGGCTTCGTCGTCAAAGACGAGGTGCTCTATCTTTGCGATTATTCCAAGCTGTCGCGGAAGATGCAAAAGGCGGTGAAGGCCCACGCGACAGAGTTTGCGGCCCCGGCGAAGAAAAAATAAATCCGCGCGATCGGCGCAAATGGGTCAGATCAGACTCAGCAGGTCGGCGGGGGCGGCGACAGCTTCGTCGTCCTCCTCCTCCTCACCCTCGAACTTGCTCAAGGTTACGCCGAGCAGGCGGATTCCCTGTTCGGTCGGCAGCAGCGGGGCGAGGATCGCTTCGCCGGCCGCCAGCAGCGAGGCGCCATCGAGGATGGGGGCAGGGATTGATTTCGCCCGCGTGATCGTCTGGAAATCGGCGTAGCGCAGTTTCAGCGTCACCGTTCGTCCGCGCGCGCCCTTTTTGGCAGCGCGATCCCACACCACGGTGCAAACATGCGCGAGCGCTTCGCGGATTTCGGTATCGCTGATCAGGTCGTTGAAGAAGGTTCGTTCGCCGCCCAGGGATTTGAGCGGCCGGTTCGATTTGACCCGGCGATGGTCGATCCCGCGCGCCAGATTATAGAGCCATTCGGCGCTGTTGCCGAAATGACTTGCGAGCCAGAGCCCGTCCTGCGCCGCGAGATCGGCGCCCGAAAAGACCCCAAGCCCCTCCATCTTTGCTGCAGTGACCGGGCCAATGCCATGGAAACGTCGAATCGACAGCGTCTGGACGAACGCCGCGCCGCGGCCTGGGGGGATGATCGTGATCCCGTCGGGCTTATTCTGGTCCGACGCCAGCTTGGCGATGAACTTGTTGTACGACACGCCGGCGGAGGCGGTGAGGCCGGTCTCGTCGCGGATACGTTGGCGAATAAGCCGCGCGGTCGCGGTAGCGCTGCCAAGCCCCATCTTGTCGGCGCTGACGTCCAGATAGGCTTCGTCGAGCGACAGCGGTTCGACCTCGTCGGCATAGTCGCGAAAGATTGCGCGAATCTGGTGGGAAATCTCGCGATACGCCTCGAAACGTGGGGGAACGAAGATGAGGTCGGGGCATTGGCGCTTTGCCGTGATGCTGGGCATCGCGGAGCGCACCCCGAATTTACGCGCTTCATAACTTGCCGCGGCGACCACGCCGCGCCGCGAGGACCCGCCGACCGCGACGGGCTTGCCCCGGAGTGCCGGATTGTCGCGCTGTTCGACCGACGCGTAAAAGGCATCCATGTCGACATGGATGATCTTGCGGACGGGAACATCTGCCGCATGGATGGGATCAGCCGCATTTTCCACGCTGACGGATTAGCATGTTGCCACGATGTTCTCAATGGCGGCCGCTAGCTGTTTCACGCGAGTGCTTGACGGGACCCAAGCAAAATGGCAATCGCCCCCGACCTTGGAGATGCGGGTATAGCATAGTGGTAATGCTCTAGCCTTCCAAGCTAGCTAGGCGGGTTCGATTCCCGCTACCCGCTCCAGGTTTCCGGCCCCCGTCGCCCGGCCAAGACTCCCAAGCTACAGAAATTGGCCATAGTTGAGCGGGTTTTCGCGGTCAGCTTTCACCAATGCCCGGTGTCAATCCGCTCCCGCCAGAGAGGCTAATTGGGCGCCCTCGATTAGGGGCGTTAGAAGCCCCCGGTAAGGGCGCTGACGGAAATCGCGATTCGCGACGCAGCCCCCCGTACAAGTGGGCCGATAGTGCAGCCTTTGTGGGCGCAAGCCTCGATTGGGCTTTCGATGCGCGCGATCATCGCCGTCAACCGCCGCTGTGGGCCCGGTCTCTATTCGTCGCCGACAAGCAGAATCTCGTCACTCGTAGAGGTGGTGCGGTGCGCAATGCCTTGAAGCTCTATCGCTTTTACAAAGCCTTCGACGTCGCCTGCCTCAAACACTCCGACGATCTGTCTGTCGGGAACCGTTCCGCCCTCGAAAACAAGCTTTCTGGTTGAATAGCGATTGACGTCGGCCATCGCCTTGGACAGCGGGTCGTGCATGAAAATCAGGCGACCCTGGGTCCAGCTGGTTTCCTTGGCCACATCGACCCGCCGGAGCGTCCAGTCGAGGTCAGATCCGACCACCAACTGACGTCCCGGCACCAGATCGGCGCCTCCGCCCGATCCGGTGGTTGCGCCTTCGACCCGAACCTTGCCCTCGGTCAGGGTCACGACCATGTTGCCGCGATCCAGGCTGACCTCGAATGCGGTGCCGATCGCGCGCACTTTCTTGCCGTCGGCATAAACGACGAACGGGCGGTTGGGGTTGTGCGCGACGCGGAAAAAGGCGCGGCCCTGAATCAGATCCAGCCGCCGTTCGGTCGCGCTGCTCCGAAGGCGCAACTCGGTTTCGGCATCGAGTGTTACCACCGATCCGTCGGGAAGCGTCACGCGCGTCCGTTGCCCGGTCCCGGTCCGGAACGCCTGTTGCTGGGCGTCTTCGGCGTGATTGCCGGAGCGGACGTCAAAATAGGGTAGGGCTGTCCAGCCCAGTCCGACCACAAGCAGCAACGATGCAGCCATGGACAGAGCGCGCCGACGTCTCGTGAAGACGCCAGGTTTCGCGATGGTCGGTTGGTGCATGACGGACAGCGCCGGATCGCCTGCGATAGCCGCGCTGACGGTCCACGCCCGATCGACAAGACGATATGCCTCGCGATGATCGTCGGAGAGGTCGATCCAGGCGCGAAAATGATATTCGTCGTCCAGAGTCATATCACCCGACAACCGGAGGCTCAGCCAATGCGCAGCCTGGGCTTGCGCGGAGGTCGGACGCTTTTCCTGATCGCCGATCATGCGTCCGCCTCCATCGCCTGGGCGATATTCAGCAATGCTCGCTGCATCAGTTCCTTCACTGAATCTTTGGTAATTCCCATGTGTTGCGCGATCGCCTGATAAGTTAAATGTTCAAAACGGTGGAGTTGGAACGCCTCCCGCGCCCGGGGCGGGAGGTTCAATATGGCGTCGAGAACGCGCATATATTCCTGTCGCCCGATGGCAATGCGTTCGGGGGAAATCTGGTCGGCCAGTTCATAATGGTCCAGCCATTCGCCTGTAAGCAGCGCTGGCCGCACCGCCTGTTTGCGATATTGGCTGATCAACACATTGCGTGCGGTCGCGAATAAATAGCCTTCGACATTCTCGATCGGTTCGCTCAGTTGCGCCGCTTGCAGCCGCACGAACACGTCCTGCACCAGATCTTCGACATCGGCTTCCGCCACCCGGCGCCGAAAAAAGCTGCGCAGTCCCGGGCCATAGGCTGACATCCATGCCGAAAGATCGCGGTCCGGTTGCGCGGCGGTCATGGACAAGCCGTGTCCTTCAGTGATGGAGGCAACGCGTTTTCCTGAAAGCCCAACGTCATTTCCCCACGAAGATTAATCCACGAAAATCCGCACGCCGTTCGTGCCCGAAAGGGTAGACGCACGGTGGAGGAAACAGGGGGGAGTATTATCGGCAACGCCGTGGTTTATTGCGTTTGTGGAAATCGTCCAGCGAATATATCCATATCGGATAGGATATTTTCGATCGCCATCCCCCCTTATTCTGAAATCTTGCGTCAACATTTCTGACGTCAATCGACCGGCGTCAATAAACGGGGAATAACCCCGATACAGGGACTTTGGGAGGGTAAACATGCGTCTGCGTTCACGCGGTTTGAATCATTTTTTCTTGAGCAGTGTTGCAATCGGTTGCCTGGCTTTGTCGGGCGGTGGGGCCTTCGCACGCGAAACAGTCACAAATTATCGGATCCCGGCCCAGCCGCTGGCAAAAGCCTTGCGCGACTTCGGTGTTCAGAGCGGCATGACGATCATGGCCGACGGGGCAGTGGTCACCGGCAAGCGGACAAGCGGCTACAGCAAGCGGGCCGACCCGGAAACCGCGCTGCGCACATTGCTCGAAGGAACGGGGCTCAGCTTCCGCCGCGAAGGTAGCATTTTCGTGGTCACGCCGTCGGGAAAGGCTGCGCCAGCACCCGGCCCGTCGCCGACCAGCGCCGCTGATGTGCCGAGTGACAGCGAGATCGTGGTGACTGCGCAGAAGAAGGAAGAAAAGATCGGCGACGTGCCGATCGCGATGACGGCGCTATCGTCCGCTGCGCTTGACGACCGCAAGATCGAAGGCGGTTCCGAACTGCTGCGCGCGGTACCGAACATGAACTTTTCCAAAGGCAATTTCAGCACGTATAACATCGCGATCCGCGGGATCGGGACGAAGGCGGTATCCGCCTCGACTGACCCTGCGGTGGCGGTGAGCTTCAACAACACCCCGCTGATCCGAAACCGTCTGTTCGAATCCGAGTTTTTCGATGTACAGCGGGTCGAGGTCCTGCGCGGACCGCAGGGGACGCTCTACGGACGCAACGCCACGGGCGGCGTGGTGAATATCATTCCAGCGCTTCCCGGTCCTGATTTCGGCCTTGATGCAAAGGTCGAGGTTGGAAACTATGACACGATGCGCGTGTCGGGCATGATCAACGTGCCGCTGACCGACACGCTGGCGATCCGCGCTGCGGGGGCACTGACCAGCCGCGACGGCTTCGACTACAACAGCTTCACCGAGCGCCGCATCAACGGCCGCGATCTCTGGTCGACCCGCGTGTCGGCCCAGTGGGAGCCGAGCGACCGGTTCAAGGTCAACGCGATCTGGCAGCATTTCGAGGAAGACGACAATCGTTCGCGTACCGGCAAGCAGTTGTGCGCGCGCGATCCGGGGCCGACGACGGTGGGCGGAATTCGGGTACCCGACGGGACGCGCACCGAGCTGTTCGGCAACAAGGAATATGATCTGCGCGGGCGGCTGAGCCAAGGCTGTTTGCCTGTCTCACTCTATGACGAGCGCTCATATGGTGCGCCCAACGCCAGTGGCTACGCTCCGATCGTCGCGGGCTCGACCGAATATGTCTATATGGGATATACGCCGAGCGGTGCCCGTTCGATCGTCTCGGGCCTGAAGCCCGGCGATCCCTATGCAGGTGTCGAGCAGTCGCGCGACCTGCGAGAGGTCGCGACGAGTATCGATCCGGTCTTCCGTGCGAAAAATGACGTCTTCCAGTTCAATCTGGATTTTGATGTGAGCGACGGGCTGAAACTTGTGTCGCAGACCGCCTATTCACGCGACCGCTATTACTCCACACAGGATTACAACCGCTATGTCTCGGCGCCGGTATTTACCGACACCTTGGGATTGGTTGATCGTCGCCGCAATGCCTTGCCGATTGACCAATCGCACGCCGCGCCGGGCGGCATATTCTGCGACCATCAGCTCGGCTGTTCGGACCGGATGCTGGCGATGGATCTCAGCCGGTCACGTAACCGGCAGTGGTCGCAGGAATTTCGCCTGCAATCATCGTTCGACGGGCCATTCAATTTCAATCTCGGCGTCAATTATCTGAACTTCAAATCGCAGGACGATTATTTCGTCTTCAATAATCTCTATACTTTCATTGCCTATAACCGGAACAACCGGCTGGATGACGGAGCTCCCGGCAGCCTCTTTCGCTATCGCGATTGCCCGCCCGACGTGACTGGTCGCGACTGTGTCTATGTCGATCCCAATCCGATCGGTTCGCTTGATGAGCAGGGGCATAATTATTTCCGCAGCCGTAACGATGTCCGGACGAAATCCTGGGCGATATTCGGCGAAACATATTGGAATGTTACCGATGCGGTGAAAGTCACCGCCGGGCTGCGCTTCACCCGCGATGACAAGCGCGCGATCCTTTATCCCAGCCAACTCCTTCTTGGCGGCGGTGGCACGGGCGCCAGCGGCGGCAGCTTCAGTGGCGGTTATAAGGCGAATGACCCGCTGAACCAGCGCTGGTCGAAGCCAACCGGGCGATTGGTCATCGACTGGAAACCCGATCTGGCATTCACCGACGACACGTTGATCTACGCTTCGGCTTCGCACGGCTACAAGGGCGGTGGCGCCAATCCGGCGCGTCCCGGCATCAACCGCGAAAACGTCCAGTTTTCGGATATTTCGCCGACCTTCAAGCCCGAATATGTCAACGCGTTCGAAATCGGGACCAAGAACAGCTTCGATGGCGGGCGGCTGACGCTCAATGCCACCGCCTTTTATTATGACTATAAGGGATATCAGGTCTCGCAGATCGTCGACCGTATCGCGCTCAACGAGAATTTCGACGCGACCAGTTGGGGACTCGAACTCGAGGCGGCATGGCGCCCGTCGCGGGCGTTCCGTGTCGACGCCAATTTTGGCTATCTGCAGACGCGGATCAAGAAGGGCGCGCAGTCGATTGACGTAATGAACCGCACTCAGGGTAATAGCGAGTGGGTACTGCTTCGCCCCTTCCTTCAGGTGCCCTCGAACTGCATCGCGCCGCGGGCCTATGTTGAACAAGTGTTGCAAGATCCAAATGGCACCCAGCAAATTGGTAGTGCACTCTATGCACTGTGCGGCCAGTCCAAAGAGTTCGGGAATTTTGACCCAACCACCCCGCTTGGTGCCATCGCACGACTCTATGGCATCTCTTATGATCCGCTTGCGCCCTATGACCCCTCCAAGGTCGGCGCGATTGTCCCCTTTGATCCGGCGAATCCCAATGCCTGGCGCAGTCAGGTCAGCGGCGCGCCCAATGGCGGGCGCGGTTTCTTTGCCGATCTCGGGGGCAATGAACTGCCCAATTCACCACGGTTCACCGCCAATATCGGCGGGCAATATAGCTTTTTCTTCGGTGATTGGGATCTTACCTTCCGCGGCGATTATTACCGCCAGTCGAAAAGCTACGCGCGCGTCTATAGCACCAGCTATGACCGGCTGAAGGCGTGGGACAATGTCAATCTGACGGTGACGCTGGCGCGGCCCGATTCCGACCTCGCTTTCCAGCTCTATGTCAAAAATCTGTTCGACGATGCGCCGATCACCGATTTTTTCACCAACAGCGACGATTCGCTGCTCAGTACCAATGTCTTCACGCTCGATCCGCGCATTATCGGATTCAGCGCGACGAAGCGGTTCTGATGGCCGTGCGTGCGTCTCGCTGCGCTATCGGTTGTGTGCGGACTTATGGAAAACTGTGATGATCCATTTCGGTAAATGGAATATGAAGTATATTTTCATAGTAAATTAAATAACTGGAAAAACTATTTCCTATATTAGGTTTTCATATTTTCATTTTTTAGAAAACTATAATAATAGTTCAATATGAATTGAATTATAGTTCAAAGTGAACTTCAAAAAAATTGACGATTTTTCTGGTGTTGTCATACTCTCCATGTACCAATCATTGGTACATGGAGAGTATCGGAAATATTGGGAGAGTTGAAATGAGGAATATTATTTCTTTGTGCGCGGCGGCGCTTGCGCTCGCCAGCCCTGGCATCGCTCAGGCGGACACCTTTGGCCCCAACAACGGAACCTACACGTTCGCGGGTGCTGTTACTGTGCAGAAGAATTTGAGCCCCGCGACCTCGTGCAACCTGTCGCTTGGCATCGTCGTCACGGGCGCCGGGACTGGCACCAATGCGGCCAACGTGACCGCCGCTGCCGGATCCAAGCCTGTCTTGACTGGCGGTCCGATATGCACGGCGCTCACTTTCTCGAACCTGCCTTACTCGGTGGATGCGGTTAACACAGACGGCGTGCCCACCACGGCGGAGGAGCTGTGGATGTCGACTGTGCGTGTGGATATCCCGCCGTTGGGCGGCAATCCCGCCGACGCTTGCCAGGGCGTGCTCAAGGTCTATTGGCTGCCAGGCTCGCCACCGCAGATTGAATTTGATTCGCCCTTTTCTGACATTCCGGGTGTTTCGGGTCCGCCCCCCTGCAAGATTATTGGAACCCTTACCCAGACTTCGGGTCCGGGCGGGGCTAACCTCGTGATCACGCCCTAATCTTCCTAATCTTCCTCTCGGAATCGCCGTCCAGTCTGGATGGCGGTTTCCTGGACTTGGCGGGCGTGCGGGTCACCGTGCGCCCGCTTCATTTTCAAATTGAAACGTTAGAATTTTTATTTGATTTAACAAAAACGTGGAGATCGGATATGAGGAATATTGTTTCTTTGTGCGCGGCGGCGCTTGCGCTCGCCAGCCCTGGCATCGCTCAGGCGGACACCTTTGGCCCCAACAACGGAACCTACGCATTTTCGGGACCGGTCACGATACAGAAGGGGTTGGCTCCCCCCATCGCATGTAACCTGGCGCTCAGCATCGTCGTTACGGGCGTTAGCACTTTTGGCAATGCCGCCAACGTGAATGCCGGGCCCGTCTTGAGTGGCGGTCCCATCTGCCCGGGGATCAGTTTAACGAACCTGAGCTACTCCGTGGATGCTGTTGGTACGGGTAGCCCCGGCAGTGCGGCGGATGAGTTGTGGTTTTCGACAGTACGTTTGAATATCCCGTTTCTTCCGGGCGTTTGCCAAGGCGTGCTCAAGGCCTATTGGCTTCCAGGGTTGTCGCCGCAGATTTCATTTGCGGCCACCAAGTCGGACCTTCCAGGCCCTCCCGCCTGCGTGATCATCGGAACCCTTACTCAGGTTTCGGGTTCGGCAAATCTCGACATCGCCATCTGACCTTTGTCGGGGGAACCGCCATCCGGGCAGTTTGGCGGTTTCCCGATCTGACGGGCATATGGATCACCGCGCGCCCGCTCTATTCTCAAATCGGAGCTGTCGGCAAAGCCAAGGGAAGGCGGATTGCACGAAAGCAGAACTTCATACAGATCGGCAGGCTCGATTTTTCCATTTGAATTGAACGTTAGATAGCAATAGCTATCAAACTGGATTCGGTTGGGCCGTTTCGTGATGTGATCAATTTCGCTTGCTCCGCCCAGATCGAAATCCGGACGCGGTCACTTTTCGGGGGTGCGGATAACTGCAAAACACTGGCACCCTCTGATGAAGCTGGCTCGTCTCGCCATATTGTCTTCCGTTGCGCTTCCTGCGGGGCTCTGCCCGGTCGCGGCCGCTGCGGCTGATGAAGCACAGATTGGCGCCGTAGCGCCGCCGCCGCAAAAGCCCTCGACTGGCGACCCATCGTCCGACGCTGAAATCGTCGTCACCGCCGGTCGAAGGGGTGAAGCCAAGGTCGCGGCCGAAACCGAGTTCAGTGAAGAGGAAATTGCCAGCCACGGGGCCGATGACATCGATGATCTGATGAAGCGGCTTGGCCCCTTTATCGATGACGGCAAAGAAACGGTTATCCTGATCAACGGCAAGCCTGTGGGGTTCGACCGTTCAATCCTTTCCTATCCTGCCGAAGCGTTGGAGCGGCTGGCAGTGCTGAAGCCGGAGGCGGCGGCGCTGTATGGCGAAAGCGCCGACAAGCGCGTCGTCAATTTGGTTCTCAAAAAGAATTTTTCGATGCTGAACGTCGATGCCGGCGCCAATTTTGCGACAGCCGGCGGCCAATTTGGCGGGGACCTGTCAGTTGGGCGTAGTACGATTAGCGGGGACACACGGTGGAATGCGCAGGCGCGCATCGGTCGCGACAGCGGACTTCGTAAAGATGCGCGAAACATCCCGAGGCCGGCGGGAAGCTTCGACAGTATTGGCTTTATTTCCGCTATCAACGGCGATGAAATAGACCCTGCCTTGAGCGGCGCAGCGGGCAAGTTGGTCACTGTTGCTGCGATACCGATGGAGGCAATGTCCGGAAAACCGGCTCTTTTGGATTTCGTCGATACGGCCAATGAGCGGCATGACGTCGATCCCAACGCCTTCGACACATTTCAGCCCTTTAGGCGCAACATGTCGTTGAATATCGGCGTGACCCGCCCTCTGGGCACGTTTTCAGTCTCGCTGAATCTCAACGCCAACAAGAGCAGTGGCGCCGGATTGCGGGGCCTGTCCATGGCATCGGTGGTCATTCCGGTGGGGAGCCCTTGGTCGCCCTTTGCCGATAAAGTCATGCTGACCCGACCTTTCGCGGGCGATAGGCCGCTTCGCACGGAAAATGGTTCAAAATCGCTCGGGGGCTCATTGACACTAAACGGCGCGATCGGCGGTTGGCAGACAAGTTTGGGCGTGGATTATTCGCGGAACTGGAGCGACAGCCTGTTCGAAACCGGCATTGATGTTGCGCGAGTCCAGCAACTGATCGATGCCGGCACGGCAGACTTCAACCCTTATGGCATTTGGGATGACAGTCTGTTGCTGGCCAGCCGCAACCATAGTCGCAGTGAAAGCTTGAGTGGCCGGGCGCAGGTCCAGAAAAACATTGTTGACCTGCCGGCTGGACCGATCAGCTCAAGTTTCTCGATCAACGCGAGCCGTAGTCGCAGCGAAAGTCGTCGGAGCTACAATCGTGGCGGTCCGGCTGAGATAAACAAGTCGACCCAAGGACAGGTCAATGGACAACTTTCGCTCAGCATACCGATCTCCCGAGAGGGAGACGCTGAGATCGGGCCTTTGGGAGATCTTTCTGTCGATCTGTCGATGAGCGCGCAGACCGTATCAAAGAATCCGCTGCAAAAGCTGTTCAACGGCGGCGTGAACTGGTCGCCCCTCTCGATGGTGCAGTTGCGGGCATCCCTCGACTATTCCGAAATATCGCCCTCGTTCGAATTGCTCCATGGTCCGGTCGTCACAACGACCAACCGGATTTTCGACTATGCCCGTGGGGAAGTTGCAGAGCCCGTCTGGATTACGGGAGGCAATCCCGACTTGGGCGGAGGGAGTCGGCAGGGTTTGTCGATCGACGCGACGGTGCGGCCCTTCGATAGTCAGGTGCTGTCACTCAATTTCACCTATCGTCAATCGGTTTCAAAAGGCGCGATAGCTTCGCTTCCCGAATTGACGCCGGTTATCGAGGCCGCCTTTTCCGAAAGGGTGACGCGCGATGCGGACGGGCGCTTGATCGCGGTCGATGCCCGTCCGATCAATCTGGCGCGCGAGACGGACGCAGGGCTGAGTTCCGGCATTGCGCTCCGCCTTCCGGGTGGATCTGGCGAAGGAAAGCCAACGTCGGCAAACCCGCTGCAATTCTCCGTTTCGCTCAACCACAGCATGCAGTTGAAAAGCGAGCTGCAGACCCGTTCCGGTGTTCCCGTCATCGATCGGTTGGTCGACAGCGGTCAGTCCCGCCACAGCCTTTCGCTGCAGATGACTGTCGGAAAGCGAGGTATCGGCGCCAGCGTGAATGGCAGTTGGAGCAGCCCCGCCAGCGTGCCGAATGCGGACGGGAGATTTCGTTTCAAACCGCCGATGCTCTTCAACGCATCGATGTTTTTCGAACCGGAGCGATTATTGGGCAAAGTGGAAAAGGGCGCCTTGCTCAACGATCTCAAATTGTCATTCGATGTTCAAAATCTCTTCAACGGCTATCGCCGGGTCAGGCTGGACGACGGCAGCATCCCGGCGGGCTACAGCCGCAGCGAGATCGACCCGCTCGGCCGCACCGTGCGGATGACCGTGCGCAAAAGATTTTAGGTCGGTGAGCGGAAACGCCAATTTGCGCTGATCACTATGGCCGGGCAGCCTGAGGCCCCTCGTGCCACCGTATTTGATCGTGAGGCGACAATAGGTGAAGCAATGCGCCAGGCGCCGATCATCTGATAGTTGGCGGCGGCGAAGAAAAGGGATCGAGCATCCCGAACCACGCGACCAGTGCGAGGATTGCCGCACCGGCGAGCGCTTCGACGAGCAGGCTTCGCCGCATGGTGCGGACTGCTGCGCCGGGGGCATTCATGGCAAGTGCTTGTTTCAGCGCGGGCACGATGCGCCAGCGGTTCGCCGCCGCGAGTGCGAGCATCAGCATGAACAGCGCGAGCTTGGCGAGCAGGAGCTGCCCATAGGGTGCCGCGAGCGATGCGCCGATCCCGGACACACCGATGACGATCTGACCATTGATGAGGCCCGTCGCGGCGATGATGAGGACGCAGATCGTGCCGAGCTGTGAGAACTGGTCGAGGCTTCGTGCGGCAAGGTCGAGGCGCGCGGGCGTGGGGCGCGCGAGCAATATCAAAAAGGCGGCAATGGCGCCGATCCACACTGCCGCAGCGATCATGTGGAGGGCGTCGCTGATGCGATGGATCATGCCGATCGCGCCTTCGCTGGCGCCGGCGTGGCCCGACCAGACGAGGCTGGCGAGCGAAACCGCACCGGCCGCCGCGATGGTTCCCGCCGTCGCTACCGGGTATTTCCCGGCGAGGAGTGTGGCGGCGAACGCCAGCAACAGTGCCGCCGTTCGCCAGAGCCACGCTTTACCCACATCGCTGCGAAGGGCGAGTTCCCATAACATCCGGTGGTCTAGGGCATCGAGGCCAACACCATATATGGTGGCGGTGAGGACTACCATGCCGACCGTCGAAATCAGCAAGCCAAGCGCGCAGAGCCAGCGCACCGCGCGCCAGAAACCGGACATGATTTCGCACGAGAAGCGGTCTTCGGTGGTCGGCGCGTAGAGGAGAAAGCCCGCCACCCCGACGACGAGCATCAGGTCGGCGAAGAGCGCGAATCTGATGCCGACGAGGAGGAGGTCGGGCACCCCCTTACTTCACGGTAAAGCTGAACTCGCTTCCCATGCGGTGCGTATCGGCGCCGGCGGCTGACCATTTGACCTTGTAGGTGCCGGGAACGAGCGCGCGCTTGAGCAGAAGCGTCATCGATTTTCCATCCTTCCCCATCTGGGCGGTTGTCGGCATCCTCATCGGCGCGTGATTGGCCATGCCCGGCATTCCGGTCATCACCAGCTCGGCCCGGACGGTGGAGGCGATCAGTTTTTCATTGAAGGTCAGGCGGACCGAGGCCACTTTCGACACGCTTGCATTCGCGGTCGGGCTCGATGCCACGAGTTTCGCATGTGCGTGCGCCGAGGCCGGCGTCAGCAGCAGGGTAAAGGCAATCGCCGCGGAGGGGAGAAAAGACTTGAACATAATATCTCCAAATATCTGTCTGTCCTGCTAATACGCATAGTGTTCCTGCGGCCCTCAGCTTTTCGCTTTTGAGGGGTAGCGCGCGCGGGTGCGTATGAGGAAAAGAAGGAAGTACGGAAAATCCGATGGACGAACAGCTTCACACCCTGAAAGCGGTCGACCTGCCCGAGGGGTTGGACGCGCTTGATGACCGGATTTTGTATGCCCTGGCGGGCCGTCAGCGCGAGGCGTTTGCGACGCGGCGGCTGATGGCGCTTGCCGCCTTTATCTCACTCGGTGGCGGGATCGTCGCCGGCAGCGCAGTATCGGCGCCCGCCGTGGCTGCGAGCCCGATTTCGCCTTTGGGTCCGGTGAACGCGTTGGCGCCGTCGACCCTGCTGGATACACACTGACGATGCCGTCGCGCCGTTTGCTGCTTGTCGGGCTGGTCGCGTTCGTTGCCGCGTTGGCTGGCGTCTTCGTCGGCCGGCAGGTTTTCGACGCGCCACGCGCCAGCGAAACCGAACTGCATGCGCTGCTTCACAGCCAGCTGGAGCTGACCGACGATCAGCATGCGAAGATCGAGCGGATCGAAGCGGAGTTTGCTGCGCGGCGCAAAGCGCGCGAACAGGAAATGCGTGCGGCTAATGTCCGGCTTGCGCGGGCGATCGAGGCTGAGCATGGCTATGGCCCGCAGGTCACCGAGGCGATCGACCACACGCATGAGGTGATGGGAACGCTGCAGAAGGAAACGCTGGAGCATTTGTTTGCGATGCGCGGGATACTTAATCCCGAACAGGCGGAAATGTTCGACAAAAGCGTGGTCAAGGCGCTGACCGCCGATGCGCGGTGACCCCCGACCTCTCGCAGATTAGCGACCGCGAGCTGGCGGCGCTGGCGAAGGCCGGCCGGCAGGATGCGTATCGGGAATTTCTGGCACGCTACAAGGCACCGGTCTTTCGCCTGATCTATCGCAATATCGGTGATAGCGACGAAGCGATGGACTTGACGCAGGAGGCGTTCGTCGCGGGCTTTGCTGCGCTCGATCGTTATGACGGCGACCGCCCGTTCCGGGTGTGGATCGCCCGCATCGCGCTCAACAAATGCCGCGACTGGGCGCGGCGCCGCAAGGTACGTTCCTTCTTCGCGCGGGCGCTGCCGCTCGATAGTGCGCATGACGTTGCGAGCGACGGCCCTGCGCCCGATGCCGAGGCGGCCGGGCGCGCCGAAATGGCCCGGGTCCGCGCCGCGATGGCGCAACTGCCGGCGAAGCTGCGCGAAGTGCTGGTACTGCGCGGGCTGGAGGAGCTGAGCCAGGTCGAGGCGGCCGATATGCTGCAGGTCAGCGAAAAGACGATCGAAACGCGTCTCTATCGCGCGCGGGCACGGCTCAAGGCGTTACTTTCCGACGGCACCCCGAACTAGCCGCTGCGGCGGATTTCGCCTTTGGGGGTGAGGGGCGCTCCGTTCATCCGCGTATGGCAATAGGAACAAGAAGGAACAGTTGAACCAATATGCGTATGAACAGGCGTCATTTTGTCGGTGGAGCATTGGGTGGAGGGACCGTGGCCGGACTGGCGGCATGGTTCCCGGCATGGGCGCAGCCCGTATCGCCGGGGATCGTCGCACCGCTTCCGGTCGTATCGGGCAATGACATCACGCTGCGCATTGCGCGCCAGACGATGCGCGTCGATGGCAAGGTCAGCCGCGCGATCGGCATCAACGGCACCGTCCCGGCGCCGCTCGTTCGCCTGAAGGAAGGGCAGACGGCCAAGCTCACCGTCGTCAACGACCTCGACGAGGATAGCTCGATCCATTGGCACGGCCTGATCCTGCCGTTCCATATGGACGGCGTTCCGGGCGTCAGCTTTCCCGGCATCAAGCCGCGGTCGACCTTCGTCTATGAATTTCCGGTCGTCCAGTCGGGGACCTATTGGTACCACAGTCATTCGGGGCTTCAGGAGCAGATCGGCCATTACGGCCCGATCGTGATCGATCCCGCCGGCCCCGATCCTGTCGCGCATGACCGCGAACATGTCATCGTGCTGTCGGATCATAGCCGGATCTCGCCCGAGGAGATTTTCCGCAAGCTGAAGGTCAACCCCGGCCATTTCAACATGCAGCGCCAGACGCTCGGCGGGCTGCTCGCGGGCAAGGATCAGTCGCTGAAAGAGCGCGTCGAATGGGGCGCGATGCGCATGGACCCGACCGACGTCGCCGACGTCAACGGATCGACCTATACTTTCCTCGTTAACGGCTATGGTCCGCGCGACAATTGGACCGCGCTGTTCACGCCGGGCGAGCGCGTCCGGCTGCGAATCATCAACGCGTCGGCGATGTCGATCTTCAACGTCCGTATTCCGGGACTGCGGCTGACGGTGGTGCAGTCCGACGGCCTGAACGTGGTTCCGGTCGAAATCGACGAGTTCCAGATCGGCGTTGCCGAAACCTATGACGTCATCGTTACCCCGACCGACGACCGCGCCTATACATTTGTGGCCGAGGTCAACGACCGGTCGGGCATGGCGCGCGCGACACTGGCGCCGCGCGCCGGAATGGCGGCGGAGGTTCCGCCGCTGCGCAAGCGTCCGCTTGCGACGATGACCGACATGGGCATGGGCGCGATGGCCGGAGGTGCGGCAGGCGATGCCGCCTGCACCCCCGAACACGCCGCGATGGGTCATTGCACCCCCACCGCCGAGGCCGGGGCGGCCGACCATTCGGCCCATGGTGCTGCCGCCGGCGGCGCGATGAACCACAGCATGCGCGACTTCAGCGTCGCGCCGCAGGTCAAGCGCGATCCCAGCGTTCAGTCGATTTCACCGATGCCGATCGACCGGATGGGCGAACCGGGGCAGGGGCTGGAAGATGTCGGTCACAAGGTGCTGACCTATCACGATTTGAAGTCGCTCGATCGCAACCCCGATGTCCGCGCGCCCGAACGCTCGCTCGATATCCATCTGACCGGCAATATGGAACGCTTCATGTGGTCGTTCGACGGCGTAAAAATGTCCGATCATCACGAACCCATCCCTTTCCTTGAGGGCGAGCGGGTGCGCGTCAATCTGATCAACGATTCGATGATGGTCCACCCCATCCACCTGCACGGCCATTTCTTTGAACTGGTGACGGGGAAGGGCGATCATTCGCCGCGCAAGCACACCGTGATAGTCCAGCCGGGCGGCATCGCGACCTTCGACTTTACCGCCGACGCGCTGGGCGACTGGGCGTTCCACTGCCATCTTCTCTATCATATGCATGCGGGGATGATGCGCGTTGTCAGCGTCCGTCCGCGTGGAGACGCCGCATGACCCGCGCCTGGACCCTGCTCGCCGGTCTGTCGGCGATCGCTTTCGCAGCCCCCGCCGCCGCCCAGCCGGGACATGGCGGCCATGCGCCTGCCAGACCTGCTGCCGATCCCGACTGTGCCCCTGAGCATGCGGCGATGGGCCATTGCACCCCAAAGACGGACAGCGCCACCGGCGCGCATGGCGAACCCAAAGCGGCGCCGGCCGATGGCAATTCGGGTTGCACCGCCGAACATGCGGCGATGGGCCATTGCACGCTCGACGACGATACGGCGCCTGCAGAGCACGGCGATCATCCGGCTGCGCCAGTGGCCAGCGATCCCGACTGCGCGCCTGAGCATGCCGCAATGGGGCATTGCACCCCCAAGGCAGCCGCTCCTGCGCCCGCCGCACATGACAACCATGCGCCCGCTCCCGCGGCAGCCGATCCCGATTGTGCGCCTGAGCATGCCGCCATGGGCCATTGCACGCCGAAGGCGGCGGCCCCGGCGCCCGGCGCGGTCGGTGCCGACCTGCCCGCGGGCGATGCGCCCGCTCCGCCGCCGCCGACCGACTGGTACGCCGACCGCATTTTTCCCAAAGCCGAAATGGAGCATGCGCGCCACGCGATGATGGTCGAAAGTGGGGGGCTGCTGATCGGCTACACCAGCTTCGACCTCGAATATCAGTCGCGCAAGGGTCATGACGGTTTCAGCTGGAATGGCGAAGTCTGGTACGGCGGCGACATCAACCGGCTGACGATCAAGAGCGAGGGCGAGGGCGCCTTTGGCGAGGGGCTGGGGGGCACCGAAACGCAGCTGCTCTACAGCCGGGCGATCGGTCCCTATTTCAATGCGCAGGCGGGTGTCCGTCAGGATTTCGGACCCGGCGCCGACCGGACCTATGCGACGATCGGTTTCGAGGGGCTCGCGCCCTATTGGTTCGAGGTTGAGGGCGCCTTGTTCCTGTCGGACAAGGGCGACCTGCTTGGCCGCTTTGAGGCCGAATATGACCAGCGCATCACCCAGAAGCTGGTTTTGCAGCCCGCGGCCGAGGTGAGCTTCGCACTACAGGATGTTCCTGAAAGCGGGATCGGGTCCGGTGTGTCGGATGTCGCGCTCGGGCTGCGACTGCGGTATGAGATCGTCAAGGAGTTCGCGCCCTATGTCGGCGTCGAATGGAGCCGCAAGCTTGGCGATACCGCGCGCTTTGCCCGGATCGCTGGCGAGGGCGCTGAAAGCACGAGTCTGGTGGTCGGTGTAAAGACATGGTTTTGAACTCCGCGAAATATAGCCGGCGAAGCCTGCTCGGTCTGATGGCCGTGGCGGGCGGGGTTGTGCTGGCGGGCTGCAACAGCGCGCCCGCAGCGCCGGTCGCCGATAAGGCGGCGGACGCATCCCCCGGGGCGAAAAATATGCTCGTCTATCGCGATCCCGAATGCGGTTGCTGCACCGCCTGGGCCGAAATTGCGAAGAAAGCCGACTATGACGTGACGGTCGAAAGTCGTCCCGACATGCCCGAGATCAAGGTGCGGCACGGCGTTCCCGCCGAGCTGGCCTCCTGTCACACCGTGATCATCGCGGGCTATGTGATCGAGGGGCATGTGCCGATGCAGCATATCGACAAGCTGCTGCGCGACAAACCGCGCGATATCGTCGGTCTTGCCGTTCCCGGCATGCCGCGGGGTTCGCCGGGGATGGAAATGCCCGACGGAAGCGTCGATACGTTCGACGTGATGGCGTTTGACGCTACGGGGGCGGCGGTCGTTTATACCGCTTAGGCGCCGATGAAAATTTCGGCGACGATGACGGGGTGATCGAACGCGAGTCCGGTCACCTCTGTCGCCGCGAGGAGCAGCGCATCCCGCGCGGTCAGGGTGATCGACTGGGCGTCCAGCCCGATCATCGTGGCTTTCTCCGCAAGCAATAGCAATTGATCGGCCTCGCTTGGGCGCCCGGCTGTCCAACGCTCCAGCATGATGCGCGCCTCTCCGCGCCGCGCCATGAGGTTGAGGACGGTGCATGCGCCACCGAGCGGGCGGGCGGACACTGCTTCCTCACCCGCAAACGTCCGGGCCGGGTCGCCTGTTTCGAGATCGCGTTCATCGTCCCCGATCGCGAGCCTCAGCTTGCCGTCCAGCAACATCAACGCGCGATCGACGCCGGGCCAGGGTGAAAATGGCCCGTCGACGGCGATCGTCGCGATGCTGGCGCGCCACAGAAAATCCTCGTCGCCCGCACCCTCGGGGAACAGGGCGAGGTCATGCGTGACGCCGCCGCCGTTCCGCCATGCGCGGGCGATGCGCGCACGCGCCGGCAGGTGCCGGACCGGCATCACCCCGTGATGCCGGGCAGGTCGAGGCCTTTCTCCCGCGCGCAATCGAGCGCGATGTCATAGCCCGCATCGGCGTGGCGCATCACCCCGGTCGCGGGGTCGTTCCACAGCACACGCTCGAGGCGCGCGGCCGCCTCGGGGGTGCCGTCGGCGACGATCACCATGCCGCTATGCTGCGAAAAGCCCATGCCGACCCCGCCGCCATGGTGGAGCGACACCCAGGTCGCGCCGCTCGCGGTATTGAGGAGGGCGTTGAGCAGCGGCCAGTCCGAAACCGCGTCGGTGCCGTCGCGCATCGCTTCGGTCTCGCGGTTGGGCGAGGCGACCGAGCCGGAATCGAGATGATCGCGGCCGATGACGACCGGCGCCTTGAGTTCGCCGTTCGCGACCATCTCGTTGAACGCGAGGCCGAGCCGGTGGCGATCACCGAGCCCGACCCAGCAGATGCGCGCGGGGAGGCCCTGAAACTGGATTTTCTCGCGCGCCATGTCGAGCCAGCGGTGGAGATGCTCATTGTCAGGAAGCAGTTCCTTCACCTTGGCATCGGTTTTGTAGATATCCTCGGGATCGCCCGACAGCGCGGCCCAGCGGAACGGTCCGACGCCGCGGCAGAAGAGCGGGCGGATATAGGCGGGGACGAAGCCCGGGAAGTCGAAAGCGTTCTCGACGCCCTCATCCTTCGCGACCTGACGGATATTATTGCCATAGTCGGTGGTCGGAACCCCGGCTGCCTGGAAATCGAGCATCGCGCGGACGTGGGCTGCCATCGACGCCTTGGCGGCTTTCGCGACCGCTGCCGGATCGCTTTCGCGCTTGTCGATCCATTCGGCGACGGTCCAGCCGGCGGGCAGATAGCCGTTGACCGGATCATGCGCGCTCGTCTGGTCGGTGAGCAGATCGGGGCGGATGCCGCGGCGGTAGAGTTCGGGCAGGATTTCGGCGGCGTTGCCGAGTAGACCGACCGAGATCGGCTTCTGGTCGGCGCAGCTCTTCTCGATCAGCGCCATCGCTTCTTCGATCGTCGAGGCGGCGGCATCGAGATAGCCGGTGCGCAGGCGCATCTCGATACGGCTCGGCTGGCATTCGATCGCGAGGCACGACGCGCCCGCCATCACCGCCGCGAGCGGCTGCGCGCCGCCCATGCCGCCAAGACCGGCGGTGAGCAGCCATTTGCCCGCGAGGCTGCCGCCATGATGCTGGCGCCCCATCTCGACAAAGGTCTCGTAGGTGCCCTGAACGATGCCCTGCGTGCCGATATAGATCCACGATCCGGCGGTCATCTGTCCGTACATCGCAAGCCCGCGCTTATCGAGTTCGTTGAAATGATCCCAATTCGCCCAGTGCGGGACGAGGTTTGAGTTCGCGATCAACACGCGCGGTGCATTCTCATGGGTGCGGAACACGCCGACCGGCTTGCCCGACTGGACGAGCAGGGTTTCGTCACCCTCCAGCCGCCGCAGCGTATCGACGATCTTGTCATAGCTTTCCCAGTCGCGCGCGGCGCGGCCGATGCCGCCATAAACGACCAGTTCCTCTGGCCGCTCGGCGACATCGGGGTGGAGGTTGTTCATCAGCATGCGCAGCGGCGCTTCGGTCAGCCAGCTCTTGGCCGAGAGTTCGGTTCCCGTGGGCGCCTTGATGATGCGGCTGTTGTCGAGACGGGTCATGGTGGTCCTTCCTGGTGGATCAGGCGGCGGCAAAGGCGATGCACGCCTGCAGCACGTCTTTCAGAATCGGGGTCAGATTATTGGCGCGCGCCGGAGCGAGCAGCGCGGGCCAGTTGGTTTCGTTGACGTTGTCGGGCTCGTCGAGATAGCCGCGCATCGCGAGTTCCATCTGGATCGCATGCACGCCGCTTTCCGGTCGGCCGTAATGGCGCGTGGTCCAGCCGCCCTTGAAGCGGCCATCGAGAACATGGCTGCGGCCGCTGGCCGCGCAAATGGCCTCGACCGCCGACGCCAGCGCCCGATCGCAGGTCCGCCCGCCATTGGTGCCGATGTTGAATTGCGGCAGTTCGCCGTCGAACAGGCGCGGGACATGGCTGCGGATCGAATGGGCGTCATAGACGATAACGCGCGGGTGGAGGGCACGCAGCCGTGCAATCTCGGCTTCGATCGCTGCATGATAGGGGGTGAACCACAGCGACCGCCGCCGCGCGATTTCAGCCTCGTCGGGTCCGCCATCGCGATAGAGCGGTTCGCCGTCGAAGGTCGTCGTCGGGCAAAGCTCGGTCGTCGCCTGTCCGGGATAGAGCGAGGCCCCCGACGGATCGCGGTTGACGTCGATGACGCTCCGCGAAATGTCGGTGCGGATCGTCGTCGCACCGAGGTCGGCCGCAAAGCCATAGAGCCGGTCGACCCACCAGTCGGCGTCGCGCCGCGCGATCCATTCGCAGCGAAAGGCGCTGCCGGTATCGGCCAGGTCGGTTCCGGTGTGCGGAAACGCCACCACCAACGGCGCATCGCCGCGCCTGATGTCGAGCCAGTCGGTCATGCGATGCCGGGGAGCAGGTCGCCTGCGGTCGCTGCCAGCGCGCCCGACCGGACGAGCGCGTTCGCCGCCTCGATATCGGGGTGGAAATGCCGGTCGTCGGCAAGCGTCGGGACGGCGTCACGGAGCAGGCGATGCGCGCGTTCGAGCGTTGGGCTCGATTGCAGCGGCGCATGGAAATCGACGCCCTGCGCCGCCGCGAGCCATTCGATTGCGATCACCGCATGTCCGTTGGCGGCCATCGCATGCAGGCGACGCGCGCCATGCGCCGCCATCGACACATGATCTTCCTGATTGGCCGAGGTTGGGATCGAATCGACACTCGCCGGATAGGCGCA
Source organism: Sphingopyxis selenitireducens (assembly GCF_051550705.1). Classification (NCBI taxonomy): domain Bacteria; kingdom Pseudomonadati; phylum Pseudomonadota; class Alphaproteobacteria; order Sphingomonadales; family Sphingopyxidaceae; genus Sphingopyxis; species Sphingopyxis selenitireducens. The sequence continues at coordinate 174,505 of NZ_JBPULG010000005.1, read as the reverse complement.
TTGCTTATTCTCGCTGACCAGCGCCGCGGCGGTGACCTGCGGGATCATGAAGCCCGAATTGAGCCCGGGCTTGGGCGTCAGAAAAGCGGGAAGGCCCGACAGCGCGGGGTCGACGAGCATCGCGATGCGGCGTTCGGAAATCGACCCGATCTCGCAGATCGCAAGCGCGATCATATCGGCGGCGAAGGCGACGGGCTCGGCGTGAAAATTGCCGCCCGACAACGCTTCGTCGGTGTCGGGGAAGATCAGCGGATTGTCCGAAACGCCGTTCGCTTCGATCTCCAGCGTCGTGCCCGCCTGGCGCAAGATGTCGAGCGCGGCGCCCATCACCTGCGGCTGGCAGCGCAGGCAATAGGGGTCCTGAACGCGGGTGTCATTCTCAAGGTGGCTGGCGCGGATCGGCGACCCCGCCATCATGCTACGCAGCGCGCCCGCAACCTCGATCTGCCCGCGATGGCGGCGCAGGTCGTGGATACGCGGATCGAAGGGCGTGTCCGAACCCTTGGCGGCTTCGGTCGACAGCGCGCCGGTTACGAGCGCCGACTGGAACAGCAATTCGGCCTCGAACAGCCCGGCGAGCGCATTGGCGGTCGAAAATTGCGTGCCGTTCAGCAGCGCGAGCCCTTCCTTGGCGGCGAGTTCGATCGGCGCGAGGCCTGCACGCGCAAGCGCCTCGGCCGCGGGAAGGCGCTCATCGCCGATGAAGATCTCGCCCATGCCGATCATTGCGACCGCCATGTGCGACAGTGGCGCAAGGTCGCCGCTGGCCCCGACCGAGCCCTGCGCCGGGATCACCGGGGTCAGGCCGCGGACGAGCATCGCCTCAAGCAGCGCGACGGTTTCGGGGCGGACGCCCGAGGCGCCCTGCGCAAGGCTGGCGAGTTTCAGCGCCATCATCAGCCGGATGACCGGGACCGGCGACGGATCGCCGACGCCTGCGGCATGGCTGAGCACGATGTTGCGCTGAAGCGTCGCGAGGTCGGCGTCGTCGATGCGAACGCTGGCGAGCTTTCCAAAGCCGGTGTTGATGCCATAGACCGGCTCGCCGCGCGCGAGGATGCGGCCGACCGCAGCGGCGCTTTCGGCGATACGCGCCGCCGATGCGGGATCGAGCCGGGGGATCGCGCCGCGATAAATGACGCGCCAGTCGGCAAGCGATGCGGCGCCGGGGATAAGCAAAATGTCGGTCATCGACCACTCCAGATACGGGCATGGAGCGGATTGAACCCCATGCGATAGACAAGTTCGGCGGGACGTTCGATGTCCCAGATGGCGAGGTCGCAGCGCTTGCCGGCTTCCAGCGTCCCGATCTGATCGGACAGGCCCAGCGCCCGCGCGGCGTTGCGCGTGACTGCGGTCAGGCATTCGGCGACGGTGAGGTGGAACAGCGTCGCGCCCATGTTCATTGCGAGCAGCAGCGAGGTGAGCGGCGATGTGCCGGGGTTGCAGTCGGTCGCGATCGCGATCGGTACGCTCGCGCCGCGCAGCGCGTCGATCGGCGGCAAATGCGTCTCGCGCATGAAATAATAAGCACCGGGGAGCAACGTTGCGACCGTTCCCGACGCGGCCATCGCGGCGATCCCTTCATTGTCGAGATGTTCCAGATGGTCGGCTGACAGCGCGCCATGCCGCGCCGCGAGCGCCGCGCCATGCTGGTTCGACAGCTGTTCGGCGTGGAGCTTGACCGGCAGGTTCGCGCGCTTTGCCGCGTCGAACACGCGTTCGGTCTGCTGAGGCGTGAAGCCGATTCCTTCGCAAAACGCATCGACCGCATCGGCGAGGCCGAGCCGTGCGACTTCGGGAAGCATCTCATCAACCAGCATCGCGATATAGCCGTCGGCATAGCCCGCATATTCGGGTGGCAGTGCGTGGGCGCCGAGGAAGGTGGTGGCGATCCGGACCGGACGTTCGGTTCCAAGTCGCCGCGCCGCGCGCAGCATGCGGATCTCGCAGGCGGTATCGAGGCCATAGCCCGACTTGACCTCGACCGTCGTGACGCCCTCGGCGATCAGCGCGTCGAGGCGGGGCAGGGCGGCCCTGACCAGTTCCTCTTCGCTGGCCTCACGCGTCGCGCGCATCGTCGATACGATGCCGCCGCCCGCCCGGGCGATTTCTTCATAGGAGGCACCGTCGAGGCGCATTTCAAATTCGCGGGCGCGATCGCCGGCGTGGATCAGGTGGGTGTGGCAGTCGATCAGCCCGGGCGTGATCCACCGGCCGTCGCAGCCGACCGTTTCGGCGGCGTCGAAAGCCGGGGCATCTTCTGCGGGTCCGGCATAGACGATGACGCCGTCGGCCGCAGCGACCAGCCCGTGCTCGACCACGCCGAGGTCGTTTCCGACCATCGTGGCGAGCCTTGCATCTTTCCACAGCGTGTCGCAGCGCATGCCTATCGACCCTCAATCATTTTGCGATGACCAAAGATTGCACCAATCACTCATTAATGTATAGACATAATTTCAGATCGGGAGGAAATTTATGGCATCGGCGCAGAAAACGGGCGATCGGAACCTCTTCTTCGACCGGCTTTTGCTGAGCGGCGGCTGGGCGCGACATGTCCGGCTGACGGTTCGCGCGGGCGTCGTTGCGGCCATCGAAGCCGACGCGGCGGCGCTGCCCGGTGACGATCGGCATGGCTGCGGCCTTCCCGGCATGCCGAATCTGCACAGCCATGCGTTCCAGCGTGGGATGGCGGGGCTCGCCGAGCGGCGCGGACCGTCGGGCGACAGCTTCTGGACATGGCGCGAGGTCATGTACCGCTTCCTCGATCGCATGACCCCCGACGATGTCCGCGCGATCGCGTCGCTCGCCTATCTGGAGATGCTGGAAGGAGGCTTCACCCGCGTCGGTGAGTTTCACTATCTCCATCATGATCGCGGCGGGCAGGTTTATGCCGATCCCGCTGAAATGAGCCGCGCGATTGTCGATGCGGCGGGAGCGAGCGGAATCGGCCTGACGCTGCTGCCCGTGCTCTATTCCTACGCGGGGTTTGGCGCGCAGGCGCCGCAACCTGCGCAGATGCGCTTCATCATGGATATCGAGCGTTATGCGCGACTGGTCGACGCTGCCGGCGCGGCGGCGCGCGGCTTGCCCGACGCCATTGTCGGGGTCGCGCCGCACAGCCTGCGCGCCGTCTCTCCCGAACAGGTGAATGCGCTCGCGGATATTGGCGCGAGCCGCCCCGTCCATATCCACATCGCCGAGCAGGTGAAGGAGGTCGATGATTGCCTCGCGTGGAGTGGTCAGCGGCCGGTCGAATGGCTGTTGAACCACACCGCAGTCGATGATCGCTGGTGTCTCGTCCACGCGACGCATATGACGCCCGCGGAAACGGCGGCGCTGGCCGCGACCGGCGCGGTTGCCGGGCTTTGCCCGATTACCGAGGCCAATCTGGGCGACGGGCTGTTTCCTGCGGAAGCCTTTCTGGCGGCAGGCGGGCGTTATGGCGTGGGGAGTGATTCGAACGTGCTGATCGATGCGAGCGAAGAGTTGCGCCTGCTGGAATATGGACAGCGGCTGCTGCGGCGGGGTCGCAATATGCTCGCGGGCGGCGAGGGACGCTCGACCGGCGCCGACATCTACACCGCATCGGTCGATGGCGGCGCGGCGGCACTGGGAATGACGGGCGGTATCGCGGTCGGTCTTCCCGCCGATATTGTCAGCCTCGACCTCGGCCATCCGTCGCTCGCCGGAAAGCGGGGCGATGAACTGCTCGACGCCTATATCTTCGCGGCGGGGCGCAGCGCGATCGACGGCGTATGGCGCCGCGGCGAGCAGCTGGTGAGCGAGGGGCGGCACCGGGATCGCTCCGCCATCGTGGCGCGCTATGTCGCGACGCTCGAAAGGCTGACCGCGTGAAGCAACCGCTCCACGAACGGATCCGATCCGATTTCGAGGCGCGCATCTTGTCGGGCGAACTCCTTCCCGGAGCGCGCTTGCCGACCGAGCTTGAACTCATGCGCGACTATGATTGCGCGCGGATGACGGTCAGCAAGGCGCTGTCGGCTCTTGTCGCGGCGGGGCTGATCGACCGGCGCAAGCGTGCCGGTACGTTCGTTGCGCGTCCGCGCGTTCATTCGATGGTGCTCGACATCCCCGATCTGGAGCAGGAGGTCGTTCAGCGCGGCCAGCGTTACCGCTTTGAGCTGTTCAACCGTGAAGTGCGCACCCCCGATCCTGCACATCCCGATGAGGCTGCACTCGCCGGGGAGGGGGAACTCATCCTGCTTGAGGGCGTGCATTTCGCCGACGATGTGCCGCTCGCCGTCGAGGCACGTCTGATCAGCCTGTCGGCGGTGCCTGACATTGCGGCCTCGGCATTCCAGGGCGCGTCGCCGGGGGCTTGGCTGCTCAAGCATGTGCCGTGGACCGAAGCCGAAACGCGAATCGCGGCGGCTCCTGCAGACCGCAATGTGGCGGCGCGGCTTCATGTTTCGGTTGGCACGGCGTGCCTGTTCGTCGAACGGCGGACCTGGCGCGGTGACGAGGGGATTACGCTGGTACGACAGCATTTCGTCGGATCGGCTTATGATCTGATCGCGCGTTTCGGTTCGGCCCGGAGGCCGTCCGACGCCTGAAGCCTTTGGCTTTTGAAAAGAAAATTGCCGGCTGCGTGAATGGGGCGCAATGCCGCGCCATTCGGCGCGGCCGATGCCGCATGAAAAAAATCATCTGAGGATGAGGGGTGGCCCCCGATGCTGCGTATTCTAAGTGCCAGTTATGTTCCCCGAATACGACATTAAGATACTGATAATCAACGGATTTTTCTGTTGACCTGTATATACATTTGATGCTTTTTGGGGACAACAACGCAACCAACAGGGGGTTACGCCATGAAAATCAGAACATCTTTGCTTGCGGGGGTCGCGGCCATCACCAGCATCTCCGTTCCCGCCGCTGCGCAAACGGAGGGGACGTCGCAGTCCGCCGCGGAGGAAGCCAGCCCGGCGAGCGATATCGTCGTGACCGGATCGCGCATCCGGCGCACGGATCTCGCGGGCGTCGGCCCGGCCACGGTCGTCTCGGCCGAGCAGATCGAGAACACCGGCCTCGTCAATATTGAGCAGGTTCTCCAGCGCCTTCCCGCCAATGCGGGCTTCGCGGGCAACCAGAGCTCGGCCTATTGGACCAACAACGGCTATGGCACCGCGCAGGTCAATCTTCGCGGCCTCGGCATCAAGCGCACGCTCGTGCTGCTCAACAACCGTCGCCTCGTCGCGGGCGGTACCGGTGCGAACTCGTCGCCCGATCTCAACATGATCCCCGTTGTGGCGCTTGCACGAACCGACGTCCTCAAGGACGGTGCTTCGGCCATCTATGGCGCCGATGCGATGGCGGGCGTGGTCAACCTCGTCACCCGCAACGATTATGAAGGCCTGGGCGTCAGCGCACGTTATGGCATCACCGATCGCGGCGACGGCGGAGATTTCACCGCCGACCTGATCTGGGGCGCCCGCAACGATCGCGGCGGCATCATGGCGGCCGTGACCTATCAGAAGACCAATGCGGTCAATCTGGCGAGCCGCGCGCCTTGCTCGCTGGCGGAAGTCACGCCGGGTTCGCTGTCGTGCGTCAACAGCACCTCGACGATCGGCGGCCGCGCGGTGCTGCCCAATGGCCAGCAGATCAATTTCAACCAGACTCCCGGCGGCGATGGCGACTTCTTCGAGCCGTATGTTGGCGCGAAGCACAACAACAACGTCCAGCGCTATCTGAACGCGGTGAGCCCGATCGAACGCATCAGCACCGCGGTCTTCGGCGATTATCAGATCACCGACGGCGTTCAGCTGTTCGGTGAGTTCCTCTACACCCACCGCAAGAGCGACCAGCTGGCGACCCCGGGTACGCTGCGCAACATCAATATTTCGGCGAGCAACCCGACCAACCCGACGGGGCAGGATCTGCTGCTCGTGCGCCGGATGCTCGTCGAGGGCGGGCCGCGCGAATTTTTCCAGAAGACCGAAACCTGGCAGGGTACGGTCGGCTTCCGTGGCAAGCTCGCCAACGACTGGGCGTGGGAAGTCGCGGGCGCGTTCGGCCGCAACACTGCGGTCGATGGTTCGACCAATGTCGCCAACCTCGCCAATGTCGCCAACACGCTCGATCGCACCAAGTGCAGCGTGACGGCGGGGGCCGCGATCCCCTGCGCCGATTATCTGGGCGCGGGCGATGTCACCCCGGCGGTACTCGACTATATCAACTTCACCTCGCGCGATCATGGCGGCAACGAACTGGCAACGGTCACGGCCGACCTGACGGGCAGCCTGTTCACCTTGCCCGCCGGGCCGGTCTCCTTCGCGACGGGCGTGGTGTACCGCAAGGAAAAGGGCTGGCGCGATCCCGATCCGCTGACGGTGCTCGGCCTCGCCAACACCAACCAGCAGGATCCGATCTCGGGTTCGACCAGCGCCAAGGAAGCCTATCTCGAGCTTTCGGTTCCCGTGCTCGCCGACACACCCTTCTTCAAGGCGCTGACGATCGATGGCGCGGTGCGCTTCTCGGACTATGATCTGTTCGGCAGCGACTGGAACTACAAGGTCGGCGTCGACTGGCGGATCAATGACGATATCCGCCTGCGCGGCACTTATGGGACGGGCTTCCGCATCCCAAATGTGCCGGAGCTTTACGGCGGCGTGTCGGAAGGCAATCTGACGACCACCGATCCGTGCAGCCGCTATTCGGCGAGCGGCAACGCGACGCTGATCGCGAACTGTCAGGCGTCGGGCGTTCCCGCCAACTATGTCCAGTTGGGCAATACGATCCTGACCACGGTCGGCGGCAACGAGAATCTGAAGCCCGAAAGCTCGACCACCTGGACGGTCGGCACGGTGATCCAGCCGAAGAATATTGTCCCCGGCCTGTCGCTGACGGCCGACTGGTTCAACATCGACATCAAGGACGCGATCCGCGCGATCCCGGGGTCGACGAAGCTCTCGATCTGCTACGCCAGCCAGAATCTGTCGCACCCCTTCTGCGACGATTTCACGCGCAGTCAGCTGACGGGCGAGGTCAATTACCTGTCCGCGCAGCCGATCAACACCGGCCGTGAAAAGATGAGCGGCCTCGATCTCGGGCTTGTCTACAGCCGCATGATCGGTGACGTCTCGGTTTCGTTCGACGCCAATGTCACCTGGCTCAACGACTATACCATCTATCCGTTCGAGGGCGGCGATCCGATCCGGTTCGACGGTCATATCGGCGGCGGCAATGGCGGTTATCCGAAGTGGCGCGGCTATGGCGTGCTCACGGCCGAGAAGGACGGGATCAGTGCGACCTGGTCGACCCAGTGGATCGGCAAGGCGACGGACTTCAACGCCGCACCCGACGAAATCGGCTATCGTGCACCGACTGTCTTCTACCACAATATCCAGCTTGGATTCGAAGTGAATGAAAAGACGCGGTTCCAGCTGGGGGTCGACAATCTGTTCGATCGCAAGGCTCCGTATATCCAGAGCTTTACTGATGGAAACACCGATACGATGACCTATGATCTGCTCGGCCGGCGTTTCTACGTCGGTTTCCGGACCGCTTTCTAAGGCCCCGAGCATGACGATCCGCTGGCCACTGGTCATTCGCCGAACGCACAAGTGGCTGGCATTGCTGGTCGGCGTCCAGGTTTTGCTCTGGACGCTGACCGGGGTCTATATGGTGACGGTCCATATCGACACCATCCATGGCGACCATCTGGTGCGCAGCCCGGTGGTCGAACCCTTCGATCTCGCTGGGCTGGCGTCACCGTCACAGATTGTGGCGGCCGCCCCCGGCGCGTCGGAAGTCCGTTTGCAGCGCCATTTCGGCAAGCCGGTATGGCGCGCCGAAACCCCCGACGGTCCGCGTCTGTTCGACGCGGCGTCGGGGCTGGCGTTGCCCGATCCGACCGAGGCGCAGATCCGCACGCTGGCGCAGCGCATTTACACCGGCGACGGCAAGATCGTGTCGGTGCGGCTGCTCACCACCGCGCCGCAGGAAATGCAGTCGCGCAAGCCTCCCTTCTGGCAGGTCGAGTTTGAGGGCTGGAACCGTCCGACGCTCTATCTGTCGCCCAAGACCGGCGAGCTCATCTCGCGCCGCCACGCGCTGTGGCGCGTCTTCGACATCGCGTGGATGCTCCACATCATGGATTATGAGGAGCGCACCGACGTCAACAATCCGCTGATCCGCGTCGCGACCTGGAGTGCGTTCGCCATGGCGATCAGCGGCGCGTGGCTGCTGGTCTGGTCGTTCAAGCGCCGAAAGAAGAAAAAGGCATGAAAAAGATCCGCCTGACGCCGCTGTTCTTCCGGCGCATCCACAAATGGGTCGGCCTGATCCTCGGCCTTCAGTTCGTCCTGTGGACGCTCAGCGGCTCGGTGATGGCGCTGCTCGACAAGGATAAGGTCGCGGCGCACGCCCACGACATGGGGCATTCGCATCCCTTGCCCGAGGGCGCCTATTTCGATGTCGCCGCATTGTCGCAGGGCGATGCCGTGCTGGGGGTCGTCTTGCGCGACCTCGGCACACGGGCGGTCTATGAGGTGCGGACCGAAAAGGGCGTCCGTCTCGTCGATGCGACCGATGGCGCGTCGATCGCCGTCGACGAGAGCCTCGCCCGCGAGGTCGCGTCGATGATGAACGAGGCGCCGGTCCGGCAGGCAAGCCTGCTGCCCAAATCGACGCTCGAAACACGCGACCATGAAGGCCGGATGTGGCGTATCGATTTTTCGGATGCAGAGAATAGCAGCGCTTATGTCTCCGCCGACACCGCGCGCTTCCTCGTGATGCGCGGCGATACATGGCGGACGTGGGACTTTTTCTGGATGCTCCACAATATGGATTATGTGGAGCGGAAGAGCTTCAACCATCCGCTGATCATTTTCGTCGCCTTTGGCACATTGTGGCTGTCGGGGACGGGTTTCTACCTGCTATTCAAAAGCTTCACCCGCGCCGATTTCCGCTGGCTGCGACGGCGCAAGAAGCCGGTCGTCCGGACGTTGCCGAACTAAGGCTTCGTCAGTCGTCGATCGAGAAAGCGGCCGATAGTTCGAATCTGGTGCCGGGGTGCGTCAGCCAGGCGTGCGACACCAGCCGCCCGCGGCTCCAGGTTCGCCGCGTCATTCGCAGGACGGGTTCGCCGTCGGACAGGCCGAGCAGGCTGTGCGTATGCTCGTCGGGCATGGCGGCGCAAACCCGGTGCTCGACGCGTTCGAGTGGCGCGGTACGGCTCAGATATTCGTTCGGTGTCATCTGCGTAAAGTCGCGCGTGCCATATTCGGGCGCGATCGAGGCGAGGACGAAGCGTTCCTCGAGCTGAATCGGAAATTCCGCCTCGTGGTGGACGATGATCGAATGAAATAATTTCGTGCCCACCGGCACTTCCAGCAGCGACGCTGTCTCGGCACTCGCCCGCACTTCCTGATTCTGAACGACGCGTGCGCGATAGTCATGGCCGCGTTCGCGGACCTCTTCGGCAATGTTGCGGATTTCGATCATCTGGCCGATCGGGCGCGGCTCGGCGATGAACGACCCGCTGCCGGCGCGGCGTATAATCACCCCGGCGGCCTGAAGCTCGCGCAGCGCCCGGTTCGCGGTCATCCGCGACACGTCGAACTGCTTCACCAGCTCGGATTCGGATGGGACGCGGTCGCCCGGCTTCAGATGTCCGTCGCGGACGGCATCGCAGATGCTCTGCTTGATGGCGGCATAGCGCGGCGGCGATGAGCCCGGGCTCGTACCGGCGGAGTGTGACGTTTCGGTCCCTTTTGCGGGAGCGCGCGATAATGAATCCATGACCCGTCTATACAGGTGAGGGTCGTTACATTCCAATGACGGATGACGAAAAATCGAGGTCGGCGGATGGGCGTTGCCGCCGCCCCCGTGCCGGCCGTTCGTTGACGTATCGCCGCCCGCGCCTCGGGCCGGAAATATCCTTGCTTTTCAGGCTTAATGTTTCCGCCGGAGAGCCGTTAATTGTGCAAAATGAGTATATTATTCGTCGGCAAAGGAAGCCGGGTTCGAAAGTGGTATCCGATATTGAACTTATATTAGTCTCGGGAGTTAATGTGGTTGCCAGATTGACGAATATTTCGTATTTTCATGTAATTATATGCCAACGTCCGTTCAAGTGACCATGTTATCTGCTCCTTTGGGGGCGCTGTCGAAATGAGGAGGACGGGATGAACAATCCACGCCCGTCGGGTGCGGCGGACGAACAGGCCGGCGACGCAATCGATCGTCGCGGTACCGATCGATACCGCACCGTGTGGCGCATCGCGAAGGTCAGACGCGATGGCGACTTCGGCTTGTGGCGGGTTCGCAATATTTCCGATCGCGGGATGATGCTCGCCGCCGATGTACCGATCGCGGTGGGCGAGCGTCTGGAGATTGCGCTGTCCGATACGGTGGTGATCCGCGGGCATGTTGTATGGTCCGAAGAGGGACGATGCGGCGTCGCATTCGACGAGGAAGTCGACGTCGCAGGCGTACTCAAGCAATTGGCGGCCGAACAGCGCGCCGGCGACTATCGTCAGCCGCGCTTGCCGGTGCGGACGCAGGCGCAGGCGGTGACCGACGAAGGAGCAAGCGGGATCGAACTGGTTGACCTGTCGCAAAACGGTGCGGGTTTCGTCCATGACGGACATTGGGAGGTCGGCAAGGAGTTCGAACTGGTGCTTGCCGGGGATATTCGTCGCAGGGCCATCGTCCGGTGGTCGCGCGGTGGCCGCGGCGGGCTATGGCTGACCCAGCCGCTCGAGCGCGGCGACCTCGAAAGCATCAGCCGCTTCCAGCGCTGAGAGATTGTGATTTCTAACTGGGGAAGCGCGGCTCCGCCGCGTGGCGATTGCCCGAACCCTATGCAGCGCCGCGAACGATCTTTGCCCAGGGATTGAGGTCGGGCTCCCCAATCTTCACCAGCCGGTTACGGTCGCGGTGCAGAAAGGGCTCGCTCTGGCCTTTGACCATCAACATCGTATCGGAAACATAGCTCCACGATCCATCGTCGTGAAAACTGACGTCCAGTTGATAGCTGTCGGTGCGAAAGGCCTGTTCGAGGAAGCTTGTCGAACAAATGCCATATTCGGTCTGTCCGCGCTCGGCCCTCACGACGAGCGCCTGATCGTCGGGCGTCGCATGTCCCGCCGCAATCGCGACCTGCCCGCGCGGAATTGCCAGCGTCTGAAGGATCAGCCCCGTCGCGCGTTCATACAGCCAGTAACCGACCTGATCGTGGAAAGTGATATCCTCGTCGGGCGTGTTGACATGGACATGGTAGCGCAGGCCATAAAATAGCTGCGGGCCATTCGCCTGCGGGTCGATCGGCTGCATCTCGATCCGCTCAATATATTCGCGGGTTTCGGGGCCATCGGCCTTGGGGTTGATGTCGACCCCGCGCTTCCCCTCCCATATACCGGCGAGGCGGCGCAGCGGGCCCAGATTGGCGAGCGTTTCGGGATCGACGTCCTCGGGCTCGGTGAAAATATCGTCGGGTAGTTCCATGGCGCTGCCCCCCAGCTGCATTCAGATGTCTTCGGCCAACCGCCCGTAAAGCTGTGGCCGCCGGTCGCGGAAGAAACCCATGCCGGCGCGGTGCTTCGCGGCGCGGTTGAGGTCGATCGTCTCGATCAACACGCCGGTTTCGCTGGCCCCAAACTCCTGCGTCAAATCACCCCATTCATCGCTGATGAAGCTGTGGCCATAGAAATTGGCTTCGCCCTCGGTCCCGATGCGGTTCGATGCGATCACCGGCATGCAGTTCGATACCGCATGGCCCTGCATAGCGCGGCGCCACATGCGGCTGGTGTCGAGGTCCGCGTCATAGGGCTCGCTGCCGATCGCGGTGGGGTAAAAGAGCAATTCGGCGCCCATCAACGCCATCGCGCGCGCGCATTCGGGATACCATTGGTCCCAGCAGACGCCGACGCCGATCCGCGTCCCGAAAGCATCCCACACCTTGAATCCGGTGTTGCCGGGACGGAAATAATATTTCTCTTCGTAACCGGGGCCATCGGGAATGTGGCTCTTGCGATACGTGCCCATGATCGTCCCGTCGGGGCCGATCATCGCGAGCGTGTTGTAATAATGCGGCCCGTCCTTCTCGAAAAAGCTCGTGGGGATCGCGACCTTCAGCTTCGCCGCCAGCGCCTGCATCGCGACGACGCTCGGATGATCGGTGGTCGGGTGGGCATTGGCAAACAACTCTTCCTCTTCGACCTGACAGAAATAGGGGCCTTCGAAGAGTTCGGGCGGCAGGATGACCTGCGCGCCCTTCGCGGCGGCGTCCTCGACAAGTGCGGTGACGGCCTCGACATTCGGCTGGACGGGGCCGGGCAGGGGAAGCTGCAACGCGGCGACGGTAATCTTGCGGGTCATGATGGTGCTATGCCGGAAGCTGCTGGCTCGAGCAATGGAAGCTGCCCCCGCCGGCAAGGATACCGCGGGCCGGCACGCCAACTGCGCGGCGATCGGGAAAGAGCGCCGCGAGCGCGTCGACTGCCGCTTGATCATTGGCGACGCCATAGGTCGGCACGACCACGACGCTGTTGCCGATATAGAAATTCATATAGCTCGCCGCCGCCAGCTCACCATCGATCTCCACGCGGCCAGGCGAGGGCAGGTCGATAATCTCGACCCCGCCGAAGGCTGCGGTGCGCGCCCGCGCGTCGGCGTAGATTTCGGCATTGGGATCATCGTCGCCCGCCGCGACCGGGATCGCCAGCCGGCCCTCGCCGACAAAGCGCGCCAGATTGTCGACATGGCCGTCGGTATGGTCGCCGATCAGCCCGTTGCCGAGCCACAGCAGCCGATCGACGCCGAGCGACTGGTGGAGCCGGGCCGATATGTCTTCGCGGGTCAGCGCCGGGTTGCGATTGGTATTGAGCAGGCATTCTTCGGTCGTGACGCATAGTCCCGTACCATCGACGTCGATGCCGCCGCCTTCGAGCACCCAGTCGAGGTGCCGGGTCGGCAGGTCCGCGTGCGCAGCGAGAATAGCGCCAATCTCCCGGTCGCCGGGCATCACGAACTTGTTGCCCCACCAGTTGAAGTCGAAGTTGCACGCCTCGCGCCGGGTGCCGGTACCGACGATGATTGGACCGGTGTCGCGCAGCCAGATATCGCCGAAGGGGGCGAGGAACAGTTGCACGCCCTCATCGACGAGCGCCTCGGCGATATCGGCATTGTCATGATCGCGGACGAGCAGATGCACTGTTTCGCCGCGTCCGCCGTCATGGACCGCATTGGCAAAGGCGGCGACATCGCGCCGCGCGGCGTCGATCTGGCCCGACCATTCCTCCGCCATGTGCGGAAAACCGATCCATACGGCGTCGTGGGGCGCCCATTCGGCGGGCATTCTCAGTGTCATGCTTGTTCCAGTGTCACGGCAATATGCTGTTCAATTTCGTCATTGCGAGCGGCGAAGCAATCCAGAGGTGACGTCGCACCTCTGGATTGCCCCGAAAGGCGAAGCGCTCCGGTTTATTTCGCGGCGCGCGACTTGTCGCGGGCGGCGCGGAATTCGTCGCCCTTGACCCAGTTCGGCCACGCATCGGTCATCGCAAGCATCCGCCCCGCCGCATAGTAAAGCCGCAGGTCGGCGATCATGCCATCCCAGTTGGTGATCGCGTCATATTCGTCGCCGGGCGCATGGTAGCGGTTCTTTTCATAATCTTCCGCTGCCTTTTTGCCCGCTTCGATCCCGCCGTTGATCAGGTCGTCACCGCTGCCGAAATTGAACATCGGAACGCCCAGCTTGGCAAAGCTGAAGTGGTCCGAACGATAGTAGAAGCCTTTTTCGGGGGTGGGCTCGTCCTTGATGACCCGCTTTTCCATCTGGGCGAGCTTGGCGACATAGGCGTCGAGTTCCGACTTGCCGCGGCCGACGACGACGATGTCCTTCGTCGGGCCGATTGCGTTGAGCGCGTCCATATTCACGCCGCCAACGGTTTGCGCGAGCGGGAAGACCGGATTTTCGGCGTAATATTTCGAACCGAGAAGTCCCGATTCCTCGGCGGTGACCGCCAGGAACACGACGCTGCGGTCGGGCGCGCCGGCCTTCTGATAGGCCTGCGCGAGCGTGACGAGACCGGCGATGCCGCTCGCATTGTCGACCGCGCCGTTGCAAATATCGTCGCCCGCGACCGGCGTGCAGCGACCCAGATGGTCCCAATGGCCGGTGTAGAGAACATATTCGTCAGGCCGTTTAGCGCCCGGCAGCACGCCGATGACGTTGCGCGACATTTTTTTCGAAATCTGGTTGTCGAAGCCGAAGTTCGCTTTCACGCCGGTCAAGGCGACGGGCTTGAAGCCCTTTTTCTTTGCGGCTTCGCGCAGCGCGTCGAAATCCTGCCCGGCGCTCGCGAAGAGCTCCTTTGCCTTGGGAAGCTGGATCCAGCCATTGGCGAGAGTCTGGTCGGCGCCGCCATTCTTGCTCTCGGCCAGATACTGCGTGCCGGTGTTGCTCGATTCGACGACGTTCCAGCCATAGGCGGCGGGTTCGGTGTCGTGGACGATCAGCACGGCCGCGGCGCCCTGACGCGCCGCTTCCTCATATTTATACGACCAGCGACCGTAATAGGTCATCGCGCGCCCGTTGAATTCGCCTTTGGTTTCCTTGGTTTGCCAATCGGGGTCGTTGACGAGGACGACGACGGTCTTCCCCTTCACGTCCAGCCCGGCATAGTCGTTCCAGCCCTTCTCGGGTGCGTTAATGCCGTAACCTACAAAGACGACGTCGCTGTCCTTGACCTCGGTCTTGGGCTGAACGCGATAGCTGAACGCCACATAGTCCTTGGCATATTGCGCGGTCACGGGCGTCTTGCCCCCGGTGAAGCTCAGCGGCGTCGCATTTTTGGCGGTGATCTCCACCAGCGGCACGTCCTGAGTCCAGCTGCCATTGTTGCCGGGTTTCAGCCCTGCTGCCTCATATTGTTTGATGATATAGGCGACGGTCTTTTCTTCGCCCGCAGTGCCCGGCGCGCGGCCTTCAAAGGCGTCGGACGACAATTCCTTCGTCACCGACTGCAAGGTCGCGAGCGACAGGTCGGGAAGGGCAACGTCGGGCAAAGCGGCAGCTGCGGTCTTCGATGCATCGCCGCTGCTGTTACAGGCGGCGAGGGACAGAAGCGCAGCGAGCGCCAACGGAGTGGACAAGCGGGACATGGATCATCCTTGCTGATTTCGGAATGACCGGGTTGTGCCAGCAGCGGGGGTGAGATGCAAGGAAGGCGGTGTAAAGGCGCGCAACAAGCGGCGAAGCACCGACATGTTGCGCCGGATTTCGGCTTTCCTGCCGCGCTAAACGAAAGCTAAACGAAAAGGGGCGGCCCGTTGCCGGACCGCCCCTTTGCTGTTCGATATCGAACTGGATCAGCGCGAATAGAATTCGACGACCAGGTTCGGTTCCATCTTCACCGGATAGGGAACTTCGTCGAGCGTCGGGACGCGGACGTAGGTTGCCTTGGTGCCGTCGATGGCGAGATATTCGGGCAGGTCGCGCTCGGGCAGGCTCTGGGCTTCGGCGACCAGCGCCATTTCCTGTGCCTTCTTGCCGAGGGTGATTTCGTCACCCGGCTTCACGAGACGGCTCGCGATGTTGCACTTCACGCCGTTCACATAGACGTGACCGTGGCTGACGAGCTGACGCGCCGAGAAGATCGTCGGGGTGAACTTCGAGCGATAGACAACCGCGTCGAGGCGGCGTTCGAGGAGGCCGATCAGGTTCTGGCCGGTATCGCCCTTCATGCGCGACGCTTCGAAATAGTTCTTCTTGAACTGCTTTTCGGTGATGTCGCCGTAATAGCCCTTCAGCTTCTGCTTTGCGCGCAGCTGGATGCCGAAATCCGACACCTTGCTCTTGCGGCGCTGACCGTGCTGGCCGGGGCCATATTCGCGACGGTTGACGGGGCTCTTCGGGCGACCCCAGATGTTTTCACCCATCCGGCGGTCGAGTTTATACTTGGCGCTATGGCGCTTCGACATATGTCGTCTCCAACTTGCTGTGTGCCGAAGGATTTCGGCGTTTCCCGGGTCGCACCACATGAACGATGTCATGTGCGACCGCCGCTTCACCGGGGTGCGGGGTCCATTGCGAAGGCGCGCGGTTAGACGGCGAGGGGATGAAAGTCAAGCATCGCGACCCCCCATATCGACCGCAGCCGGGTGCATAACTCGACAGCGGCGAAAAAGCCGCTAAAGGCAGCGCGCATGACGACCGCCAAATCATCCGAAGCCAAATCACCCGAAGAATGCCAGACGATGACCGAAGTCCGCGCCGGGGTCGATGAGACTGACCGCGCGCTGGTCGCGCTGCTCGTCCGCCGTTTCGGCTATATGGACGCTGCGGCGCGGATCAAGCCCGACCGGACGGCGGTCCGCGACGAAGCGCGCAAGGCGCAGGTGATCGACAATGTCGCGCGCGAAGCCGAAGCCGTCGGGCTCGATCCCAATCGGTTGCGTGCGGTGTGGGACGTGCTGGTCGAACAGTCGATCGCGCATGAACTCGATCGCTGGGACAACACGCGCGTCGATTAACTGCGGTCCCGGCGTTTCCGCCCGAGCATCGTGACGATACCATGCATCATCCGGACATCATTGTGCGACCAGCCGGTTTTGGTGAGCGTGGTGCGCAAGGTGCGCAGCGTCGATGCGCGGCGGTCGGCCGGAAAGAAATAGCCGGCTTCGTCGAGGTCGCGGACGAAGTGCTGGATCAGCTCTTCCATTTCCTCATGCGGCGCGGGCGGCGCGAGCGGTACGTCCGGCGGGCTCGCCAGCGCCTGGCCCTTGGACCATTCATAGGCGAGCAGGATCACCGCCTGCGCAAGGTTCAATGACCCGAATTCGGGATTGATCGGCACCGTGATGATATTGTGGGCAACCGCGACATCGTCGGTTTCGAGGCCGGATCGTTCGGGGCCGAAGACGAAGGCGGATCGCCCGGCCGACGCATGAACCGCCTTTGCTGCCTCCTCTGGGGTCAACACCGGTTTGCTCACACCGCGCTTGCGGACGGTGGTCGCATAGATGTGCGTGCAATCGGTGACAGCATCAGCAAGGCTGTCGAAAACCTGCGCATTGGCCAGAACAATGTCTGCGCCCGATGCTGCCGGACCCGCATCGGGGTTCGGCCAGCCGTCGCGCGGCGCGACGAGGCGCAGTTCGGTCAGCCCGAAATTGAGCATCGCGCGCGCCGCCTTGCCGATATTCTCACCGAGCTGCGGGCGAACGAGGATGATCAGCGGCGGATGCATGAAGCGTATCCGTCGCTGATCGTTGCGGAGGATTGCAGCAGGCCGAAGCCGCTCAGCGTGTGCTGCGGCGGCTGTCCTGTGCCCGGCGCATATCGCTTTCCGCCTTGCGCTGGGATTCGGTCTGGCACACGCGCTCTGTCGCGAGGCGCGAACCCAGTACCGGCCTGTTGGTGCAGATCAGCTTTTCCTTCGGCGCGGTTTCGGGCGCGTCCGGACTTGGTGCGGCTGCTGTTGTATCGGGCGATGCGGCCGATGCCAGCAACGCGAAGAAATACACGATCATAGGAGGCCTTGTGACAAGAAAAGGTCAAATTACTCAATTGTCGTTTTCCTATGAAGTTTGTCGAGCTATTTCAAGCAGTCAATGTGGTTCGATAGTTACGGTCCCGTCTTGCTAGACCTTGCCGAGGCCGCCGACCTGACTTGCAAAATCTTCGAAATCCTTGGCTTCGGTGAAGTCGCGATAGACGCTGGCAAAGCGGATATAGGCGACATTGTCGAAGCCCTTGAGCGCCTCCATCACCATGCCGCCGATCTGTTCGGCCTTCACCTCATTCTCGCCCGAGGTTTCGAGCTGGCGCTGGATGCCCGACACCAGCCGTTCGATGCGCGCGCCGTCGATCGGCCGCTTGCGGCAGGCGATCTGGACGCTGCGCATCAGTTTTTCGCGATCGAAAGGCTCGCGTCTACCGTCGGCCTTCGACACGCCGACTTCGCGCAGCTGGATGCGTTCAAAGGTGGTGAAGCGCGCACCGCAATCCTCGCACTGCCGCCGCCGGCGAATGGCTGCGCCATCCTCGGTCGGACGGCTGTCCTTCACCTGACTGTCTTCATGGCCGCAATAGGGACAGCGCATCGGTCAGCGTTTGATCTGCATGAGAAGCGCGATGATGGCCCCGGCGAACAGGCCGAAGGGCCAGCTGACGGCATCGAGCATCAGCCCGATCGCCGCCCCGACCCCGCCGCCGATCAGCACCGGGCGCGTCGAGGGATGGTTCATCCCCTGCTTGCCCATGGCCTTGACCTCTTCGATCGCCAGTTCGACCAGCGTCGGCTCCTCGGGGTTGGGGCGCGCCATCCTTCTCAGCCTTGATAGATGGGGAAGCGTTCGCACAGCGCGCGAACGCGGCCGCGAACGTCCGCCTCGACATCGGCGTCGCCATGCTCGCCCTTGTCGCGCAATGCCTCCAGAACGTCGGCGACCATGTCGCCGATTTCCTCGAATTCGGCGATGCCGAAGCCGCGCGTCGTGCCCGCGGGCGATCCGACGCGGATGCCGCTGGTCTTGATCGGGGGCAGCGGATCGAAGGGGATGCCGTTCTTGTTGCAGGTGATCGCGCTGCGCTCGAGCGCTTCATCGGCATCGCGGCCGGTGACGCCCAGCGGACGCAGATCGACCAGCGCGAGGTGCGTATCGGTGCCGCCGGCGACGATGTCGGCGCCGCGCGCCTTCAGTCGGCCCGCCAGCGCCTGCGCATTGGCGACGGTGGCCTTGGCATAATCCTTGAACTCGGGGCGCAAAGCTTCGCCGAACGCGACCGCCTTGGCGGCGATGACGTGCATCAGCGGGCCGCCCTGAAGGCCGGGGAAGACCGCCGAATTGATGCGCTTGGCGATCGCTTCGTCATTGGTCAGGATCATGCCGCCGCGCGGACCGCGCAGCGTCTTGTGCGTCGTCGTGGTGACGACATGGGCATGTTCCATCGGCGATGCGTGAACGCCGCCGGCGACGAGGCCTGCGAAATGCGCCATATCGACCATGAAAAGTGCGCCGACATCATCGGCGATCGCACGGAAGCGCGCGAAATCGAGCGTGCGCGGATAGGCGGAGCCCCCCGCGATGATCAGGGCAGGGCGATGCTCCTTGGCCAGTGCCTCGACCTGGTCGAAATCGACCAGATGATCGTCGGGGCGCACGCCATATTGCACGGCGTTGAACCATTTGCCCGACATGGCGGGGGCTGCGCCGTGGGTCAGGTGACCACCGGCGTCGAGGCTCATCCCGAGGATCGTCGCGCCCGGCTTGGTCAGCGCGAGCATGACAGCGCCATTGGCCTGCGCGCCCGAGTGCGGCTGGACGTTGGCATAACCGCAGTCGAACAGCTGCTTGGCGCGGTCGATCGCCAGGGTTTCGACCTCGTCCGACGGCGCGCAGCCCTGATAATAGCGGCGGCCCGGATAGCCCTCGGCATATTTGTTGGTGAAGACCGAACCCTGCGCTTCGAGTACGGCTTTCGAGACGATGTTTTCGCTGGCGATCAGTTCGATCTGGTGGCGCTCGCGCTCCAGCTCATGCTTCATCGCTGCCGCGACCGCGGGATCGACCTTGTCGACCCCATCGGTGAAATAGCCAGCCGATTTGATGGGTTTGTTCAGTGTATCTGTGGTCATCGGCTGATCTCCATTTGGGGAGGGTTGGAAAGCTTATCGACGCGGCGCGCGTGGCGGTCGCCGGCGAAGTCGGTGGTCAGAAAGGCGGTGAGGCAGGCTTTCGCCATGTCGATGCCGGTCAGGCGCGCGCCCATCGCGATGACGTTGGCGTCATTATGTTCGCGTGACAGCTTCGCCGACAGGGGCTCGCCGACAAGCGCACAGCGGGCGGCGGGGTTGCGGTTTACCGAAATCGAAATGCCGATCCCTGAACCGCAAAGGGCGACACCTCGTTCGGCGCTGCCGTCTGCGATCGCGGCGGCAAGGGCATAGCCAAAGTCAGGATAATCCACGCTTTCGGGGCCATTGGGGCCGAGGTCGGCGACCTCATGACCCGCGCCGCGCAGCCAGTCGGCAAGCTCGGCTTTCAACTCATAAGCGGCGTGGTCAGAGGCTATGGCGATGCGCATGTCGCGGCTCCCGCTGGGGTCAAGGGAATCGATGAGCGCCCTTTAGGCGAAGCGACCCGACTTGGCCATAAGTCCCGGCCGCTTTTGACCGGATTTTGTCACAAAGCCGGTTTGACCGGCTTCGCAGGCCGCCGTAGAGGCGGGGTCATGAGCGATCTTTTACTATCGATGGTGATGTTGGCCGGGCTGGCGCTCTTCGCGGGCGCGGTCATGGTGTTTCGCCACGGCGACCGCCGCCGCGCGATCCTGATGGTTATCGCGGCGCTCGTGATGTTCGCCAATGTCGCGATCTGGGTCATGCCGACGACATAGAAAATATCCTCCCCATCGCGCCGCGACGGGGAGGGGGAAGCTCAGCGGATCGGCGAATCCGGTGCGAGCCGCATATCCAGATAATTGTCGAGCGACTTCAT
Source organism: Sphingopyxis selenitireducens (assembly GCF_051550705.1). Lineage (NCBI taxonomy): Bacteria > Pseudomonadati > Pseudomonadota > Alphaproteobacteria > Sphingomonadales > Sphingopyxidaceae > Sphingopyxis > Sphingopyxis selenitireducens. Next base: position 154,033 of record NZ_JBPULG010000005.1, on the reverse strand, counting down.
CAGCTGGGGCAGTTCATGCTCGAAGAAATGGTTCGCGCGCGGGATTTCGTCGTGATGGATCGTGATGCCCTTTTGCGTGCGCAGCTTGTCGACCAGCTTTTGCACCGCGCTCGGCGGGACGATTTCGTCCTGCGCGCCCGCGACGATGATTCCCGACGAAGGGCAGGGGGCAAGGAAGCTGAAGTCATACATGTTCGCCGGCGGCGCGACCGACAGGAAGCCGCGGATTTCGGGGCGGCGCATCAAAAGCTGCATGCCGATCCACGCGCCAAAGCTGAAGCCCGCGATCCACGTCGTCTGTGCCTCGGGATGGATTGACTGGACCCAATCGAGCGCCGACGCGGCATCGCTCAGCTCGCCAATGCCATTGTCGAACGTGCCCTGGCTGCGGCCGACGCCGCGAAAGTTGAAGCGCAGCACGGCAAATCCGCGCGCGACAAAGCTCTTGTACATCGCCTGGGTGATGCGATCGTTCATCGTGCCGCCGCCTTGCGGATGCGGGTGAAGGATCATCGCGAGCGGAGCGCGCGGGCGCGGCGGCGGCGAAAAACGGCCTTCGAGGCGGCCTTCGGGGCCGGTGAAAATGACGTCGGGCATGGGAGCACCTCTTGTTTTTTGGCTGACCGCCGAATCGCCGGGCTTGGCAGGGTGGCGGAGCGAAGGCGCGGCCTATATAGAAATTGCATAACAAGTTGCAACTTTTGCGAATCGCTCGCAATAAGGACAGTCTCTCCCGATGATTTACCTCGATTACCAGGCCACGACCCCGCTCGCTCCCGAGGCGCGCGACGCAATCCTGCGCTGGCTGGGCGACGAGGGCGACAGCTTCGCCAACCCGTCGAGCACCCACAAGGCCGGCCGCGCGGCGGCGGCGGCGGTCGAAGTAGCGCGCGATCAGGTCGCCGCGCTGTTGCCCAGGGGCGGGCGGGTCTATTTTACCTCGGGCGCGACCGAGGCGATCAACTGGGCTTTGCTGCGCGGCGCCGAGGCGATGCCCGGCGGCGTTGCGGGACTTAGTATCGAACATGCGGCCTCGCTCCAGTGCCTCGAACGGCTGAATGCCCATATATTGCCGGTCGATGCGGCGGGCGTGGCTTTGCCACCCGACGAGGCGTCGATTCCCGAAAAGGGCATTGTCGCAGTGATGCTCGTGAACAATGAGGTCGGGACGATCCAGCCTGTCGCCGATTTCGCCGCCGCGGCGCATGCGAGAAACAGCCTGCTGCTCTGCGACGCGGTACAGGGCTTTGGCCGCGTCGCAATTCCCGATGGGCCCGACCTGATCGCGATCTCGGCACACAAGATTCACGGCCCCAAGGGGATCGGTGCGCTGTGGGTGAAGGACGGTGTCGACCTGCCGCCCTTCATGCTCGGCGGCGCGCAGGAACAGGGGATGCGATCGGGCACCGTGTCGCCCGCGCTCTGCGCCGGGTTCGGCGCGGCGGCGGCACTCGCGGCCGAACGCTTCGAAGCCGACGCTGGACATGTCGAACGGCTCTGGTCGCTCGCGATGGATATGCTCCCCGAATGGACGCTCAACGGCGCCGCGAACTCGCGCTATCACGGCAATCTCAACGTCCGGCGCGAGGGCGTGAACGGGCTGCGCCTGATGTCCGACGCGCGCAACGTCGCTTTCTCGCTGGGCAGCGCGTGCGGCAGCGGGTCTGGCAAGGTCAGCCATGTGCTACGCGCGATGGACGTCAGCGAAAGCGACGCCCGCGCCTCGATCCGCCTCGGCTGGGGGCGCTATACATCGGAAGCCGCATTGCGCGACGGGCTGAACGCGATCAGACAGGCCGCGCAATTGCAGGGAGTGAATTGATGCGCGTCACCTTCGTCCACGCCGATGGCAAGGGCCGCACCGAGGTCGAGGCCGAGCTGGGCTCGATCCTGCTCGACGTCGCGCAGGCGCATCTGATGCCGCTCGAGGGAACGTGCGAGGGCCAGATGGCCTGTTCGACCTGCCATGTTATCGTCGCCAAAGAGGATTTCGATCGCCTGCCGCCAGCGAGCGAGATGGAGGAGGACATGCTCGATCTTGCCGCCGGCGTGCGCCGCACGAGCCGGCTGTCGTGCCAGATATTGCTCACGGCGGAACTGGACGGGCTGACCGTGCATATCCCTTCGGAGAGCCGCAACATGCAGGGACCGCGCTGATGAAGATGAAGAGGGTGTTCGCTGCCGCGACACTGCTGGCAACCGCCGCCTGCGCGACGTCGCCCGAAACCGGTCAGCGCGAACCGACGGGCGATAGCGTCATTCTTTTCAAACAGGTCGCCGATATCGAAAAGCGCAGCGGCGGCCGGCTGGGCGTCGCTGTGACCGATGCCAAGGGCGCACTGCTGTTCGGTCACCGCGCCGACGAGCGTTTCGCCATGTGTTCGACCTTCAAGCTGCTGCTGGCGGGGCAGGTGCTCGAACGCGCCGCCGATGGCGTCTCGCTACGCACCCCGCTGTCCTTCACCCGTGCCGACCTGATTGCCCATTCGCCCGGGACCGAAAAGCTGCTCGGCGCAGACGGCAAGGGCGAGCAGCGGCTGGGCGCCGCCGCGCGAGATGCGGTGGTGCTCAGCGACAATGCGGCGGCGAATCTGATTCTGAATCAGATGGGCGGCCCGGCGGCCTTCACTGCCGCGCTCCACCTCGCTGGCGACAATGTGACGCGGCTCGATCGCACCGAGCCCGAGCTCAACGAAAATGCGCCGGGCGACCCGCGCGACACGACCAGTCCCGCCGCTATGGCGAAAAGCGCCGCCGCCTATGTCTATGGTGATCGGCTGACAGGCGAGTATCGCCAGCAATTGCGCGTCTGGCTGATCGAAAGCGAGACGGGGCTCGCGCGCATTCGCGGCGGGCTGCCGACGGGCTGGCTGGCCGGCGACAAGACCGGAACGTGCGGCACCGCCTATAATGACGTCGCCTTCGTCGAGGAGCCGGGCGGCGCAAAATATATGATCGCCGTCTATCTCGACCGGCCGGTGGTCAAGGGCGATGCCGCCAACGCCGCGATTGCCGATGTGGCGCGCGCGGTGGCCAAGGATTTGCCCTGACTCGTCGCCATGGCGAGGAGCGTGGCGACGCGGCAATCTCCAGCCATCTGCGCCTCGCAAGGCGGAAGGCTGGAGATTGCTTCGCTCCGCTCGCAATGATGGGCGAGGGAGTGTGCTTGCATTTCCCCTCAGCCACCGCCATATGCGCCCCGGGAGTCGGGCGGACGCAGTCTTCGCCAACCCGGTCAGGTCCGGAAGGAAGCAGCCGCAACGAATTCGCTGCGGGTCGTTCCGGCTCCCACCCTCACCAGATATCGCTATCGCGGCCCTGTTTGCGGTTGCGTTTATAGGCAGGGCGAAGACGCCCGATTGCGCGGAGCCGTCGATGCGGGAGCCGCGTCGCAAATTTGCCCAGCTCGAAAGCCTCATCGTCATAGCCCAGACGCGCTGCGCGGCGCAGCCAGCGGCGGTAGCCCTGCAGGTCGTTGGACGCGAAACAGTTCATCGCCATATGCTGGGCCGCCAATGCGCTGCGGTTGCGCCACGCCTTGCGGTACCAATAGGCGGCAAAGGCGGGATGCGTGCAGGGGCCCTTGTCCTTCAGGAAATTGCAAGCCAGCAAGGCTTGTCCGTTGCTGTAATTTCGAACCGCGAGAGCGCGAAATATCGGTTGGCAAAAGCCGGGGGCAAGCCCGTCCATGATACGCACTGCGCGGTCATAAAGGCCGTCGAGTTTTTCCTGATCGCGAAACATCGCAGTGGGATGCATCTTGCTTTCGACAAAGGCAAGGCGACCCCCTAAGACGGGCCCATGAGCGATTCCGCCGACGACGAAACCCCGATGCTGGGAATGGATCTGCCCGAGACGGCGCCGCAGCCGTCAAGCGGTCCGTACCGCGTCCTTGCCCGCAAATATCGCCCGCAAACCTTTGCCGAACTGATCGGTCAGGATGCGATGGTGCGCACGCTCGGCAATGCGATCGCGCGCGACCGGCTGGCGCATGCCTTCCTGATGACCGGCGTGCGCGGGGTCGGCAAGACGTCGACCGCGCGCCTGATCGCCAAGGCGCTCAATTGCATTGGCCCCGACGGGCAGGGCGGCCCGACGATCGATCCGTGCGGCGTGTGCGAACCATGCCGCGCGATCACCGAAGGGCGCCATATCGACGTCATCGAAATGGACGCCGCGTCGAACACCGGCGTCGACGATGTGCGCGAGATTATCGAGGCGGTCCGCTATGCCGCCGTGTCGGCGCGCTACAAGATCTACATCATCGACGAAGTGCACATGTTGTCGCGTAACGCCTTCAATGCGCTTCTGAAAACTCTTGAAGAACCACCGCCGCACGTCAAATTCCTGTTCGCGACGACCGAAGTCAACAAGGTGCCGGTGACGGTGCTCTCGCGCTGTCAGCGTTTCGATCTCCGCCGCATCACTCCCGACATGCTCTTCGCGCATTTCAGCGCGATCCTGCAAAAGGAAGGCGTCGAAGCCGAGGCGCCGGCGATCTGGCTGATCGCCAATGCCGCCGAAGGATCGGTGCGCGACGGTCTCTCGATCCTCGATCAGGCGATCGCTCACGCCGATCTGGATGGCGGCGGGAAAGTCAGCGCCGATCAGGTGCGTGCGATGCTCGGTCTGTCCGACCGCTCTTCTATTGCGCAGCTGATGGCGACGATCCTGGAAGGCGATGCGGGCGCTGCGATCGACCTTGCCCGCGCGCAATATGCGCTGGGGATCGAACCCGTCGCGATGGTGCGCGGGTTGATGGACCTGACCCATGCGGTGACGCTCGCCAAAGTGTCGCGCCACGACGATCCCGCGCTGGCCGAGGCCGACCGCGAGCGCATCGGCGATTGGGCCCAAAAGCTGGGTTTCGCGCCCCTGAACCGGTTGTGGCAATTGCTGCTCAAGGGACATGACGAGGTTCTGCGCGCGAACAACCCGCTCGAGCATCTGGAAATGCTGTTGCTGCGCGTCATTTATGCCGCGTCGATGCCCGATCCGGGCGAGCTGGCGAAACTGCTCCAGTCGGGCGGGGTGCCGATGGCGATGGCTGCGATTCCCGCGCCGACGGGCGGGCAGGGCGATGTCGTCGCCGCCATGGCCGCCGCGGCGCCGACCGCAGAGGCGGAAGCGCCCGCGGCCCCAAGCGTCGAAACACCGGCCGCTGCGCTTACCGTCGCGCAAATCCACCAGCTTCTCGAAAGCACCGGAAATCATCGGCTTGCAGTCGATGTTTACGATCATATGCGAATCGTCGAGCTGGAACCGGGGAGCATCGCGTTTGCGCCCGTGCCCGCGCTCGATGGAAATTTCGCCCGCGATCTGGGTGATGCGCTGCTCACCGCAACGGGCAGCCGCTGGCATGTCCGGGCTGGCGAGGGCAAGGCGCGCCCCAGTCTGAAGGACGTTCAGGATGCCAAGGGTGCCGACAATGACCAGCGCATCCGCGAATTGCCGGTGGTGAAGGCCGCTTTGGCCGCTTTTCCTGACGCAACCCTTGTCGAAGGCGACGACACACGGCATAGGTCCAACCCATGAAATCCATCGAAGACATGATGAAGGCCGCGCAGGAAGCTGCCGCCACCGTTCAGGCCCAGATGCAGGAGGCGCAGACGAAGCTCGACAGCATCGAGGTCGAAGGCGTGTCGGGCGGCGGTCTGGTGCGGATTCGCGCCAGCGCCAAGGGCCGTATCAAGGCGATCGCGATCGACGACAGCCTGATGGTCCCTGCGGACAAGCAGATGCTCGAAGACCTGCTCGCCGCCGCATTCAACGATGCGCGCGAAAAGGCTGATCAGGTGAGCAACGAAGAAATGGGCAAGATGACCAGCGGTCTGCCGCTGCCCCCGGGCTTTAAATTGCCCTTCTGACCGGGTCCTTCTCATCCTCTTCGGGAATGAGAACAGTCGTGAACCCGCCGCTATTCAGCATTGCGACATTGAAAGCGCGGCAGGTTACGCCATATTAACAGGGATGACCCTGTAAGAAGGGCGGTGCGTCCGGCGCGGACGCCCGTCCAGGAGCCGTAATGACGCAATCTTTCCCTCTTCTCCCGCTGCGCGACATCGTCGTTTTCCCGCATATGATCGTGCCGCTGTTCGTCGGCCGCGATCGCTCGGTCGCCGCGCTCGAAACGGCTATGGAAGCCGACAAGGAAATCTTCCTCGTCGCCCAGCTCGATCCGGGCGAAGACGATCCGCAGCGCGACGATCTCTATGATGTCGGCGTGATCGCGACTGTTCTGCAACTGCTCAAGCTACCCGATGGCACGGTGCGCGTGCTCGTCGAGGGCAAGGAACGCGCCAAATTGCTTGCGCTTCAGGACAGCGACAAGACCGTGATGGCAAGCGTGAAGCCGGTCGCCGACACGGCCGACGACAGTGCGGACACGGCGGCGCTGATGCGTTCGGTGGTCGACCAGTTCGAAAATTATGCCAAGCTCAACAAGAAGATGCCGGCCGAAACCGCGGTGCAGCTGTCGCAAATCGAGGACGCTTCGCGTCTTGCCGATTCGGTCGCCGGAAACCTCAACATCAAGGTGTCGGACAAGCAGGCTTTGCTCGTCGAGGACGCGCCGGCCAAGCGGCTGGAGATGGTCTTCGCCTTCATGGAAGGCGAACTGGGCGTACTCCAGGTCGAAAAGAAAATCCGTGGCCGCGTGAAGCGCCAGATGGAAAAGAGCCAGCGCGAATATTATCTGAACGAGCAGCTCAAGGCGATCCAGCGCGAGCTCGGCAATGACAATGGCGAGGGCGGCGACGATCTGGCCGAACTCACGGCCAAGATCGAGAGCATGAAGCTGTCGAAGGAAGCCAAGGCGAAGGCACAGGCTGAACTCAAAAAGCTGCGCGGCATGGCCCCGATGTCGGCCGAGGCAACCGTCGTGCGCAATTATCTCGACACGCTGCTTGGCCTGCCGTGGGGCAAGAAGTCGAAGCTCAAGAAAGACCTGAGCGTCGCGCAGGCGGTGCTCGATGACGATCATTATGCGCTCGAAAAGGTCAAGGACCGGATCGTCGAATATCTGGCCGTTCAGGCACGGACCAACAAGCTGAAGGGCCCGATCCTTTGCCTCGTCGGCCCGCCGGGCGTCGGCAAGACCAGCCTCGGCAAATCGATCGCCAAGGCGACCGGGCGCGAGTTCATCCGCCAGTCGCTGGGCGGCGTGCGCGACGAGGCCGAAATTCGCGGTCACCGCCGCACCTACATCGGCTCGCTGCCGGGCAAGATCGTCTCGAACCTCAAAAAGGCGGGGACGATGAATCCGCTGTTCCTGCTCGACGAGATCGACAAGCTGGGCCAGGATTTCCGCGGCGATCCGGCGTCGGCGCTCCTCGAAGTGCTCGACCCCGAACAGAATGGCAAGTTCCAGGACCATTATCTGGAGATTGACGTCGACCTGTCGGACGTGATGTTCGTCACCACGGCAAACTCGCTCAACCTGCCGCAGCCCTTGCTCGACCGCATGGAGATCATCCGGCTGGAGGGTTATACCGAGGATGAGAAGGTCGAGATTGCGAAGCTCCACCTGATCGCGAAGCAGATCGAAGCGCATGGTCTGAAAGCCGGCGAGTTCGAACTGACCGAGGAAGCGCTCCGCGACCTCATCCGCTATTACACCCGCGAAGCCGGTGTGCGAACGCTGGAGCGGGAGATTGCGAAGCTTGCCCGCAAGGCGCTGCGCCGTATTCTCGAAGGCAAGATGGAAAGCGTCATCGTGACGCCGGACAATCTCGCCGACTATTCGGGTGTGCGCAAATATCGCCACGGCATGGGCGATCTGGAGGATCAGATCGGCGCCGTCACCGGGCTCGCCTGGACCGAAGTCGGCGGCGAATTGCTGACGATCGAGGCCGTCACCGTGACCGGCAAGGGGCAAATTCGCACCACCGGCAAGCTCGGCGAAGTGATGACGGAATCGGTGCAGGCGGCGCTGTCCTTCGTGAAGGCGCGTGCCCCGTCCTATGGCATCAAGCCCAGCCTGTTCGCGCGCAAGGACATCCACATCCACTTGCCCGAAGGCGCCGTCCCCAAGGATGGTCCGTCGGCGGGTGTCGGTATGGTGACCGCGATGATTTCGACGCTGACCGGGATCGCGGTGCGACGCGATGTCGCAATGACCGGCGAGGTCACGCTGCGCGGCCGCGTGCTGGCGATCGGCGGGCTCAAGGAAAAGCTGCTCGCGGCGCTGCGCGGCGGAATCACGACCGTCCTCATTCCCGAAGAGAATGAGAAAGATCTGGTCGAAATTCCGGCGAACATCACAAGCGGACTGAAGATCATTCCGGTGCGGCACGTCGATCAAGTATTGGCCGAAGCATTGGTGTCTCCGGTGGTTCCGATCGAGTGGACCGAGGCTGACGAACTGGCCGTATCGCCGCCAATTGCGCCCGAAGCGACGATTCGGCACTGACCCGAAAGGCTTTGGGCCGGTGCAGCGTCGACTTTTCGTCGCAAAATCGTCGTTTCATGCCGTTTTGCGCCGTTTTTTGCTTTGACAAGGTGGGGTTAAACAGCGTTAGTGGCGCGCCATGGCCCGGCCATGAATCACTCATTCAACCATAATAGGGGTTCCTTAGGCATGAACAAACAAGACCTGATCGCCACCGTCGCTGACTCGAGCGGCCTGACCAAGGCTGATGCAAGCAAGGCGGTTGAAGCCGTTTTCGACGCAATCACCGCGTCGCTGAAGAAGGGCGGCGAAGTCCGTCTCGTCGGTTTCGGGACGTTCTCGGTCAGCCAGCGTAAGGCGTCGACCGGTCGCAACCCGCGCACCGGCGAAACGATGACCATCGCTGCGTCGAACCAGCCCAAGTTCAAGGCCGGCAAGGCCCTCAAGGATGCCTGCAACTGATTGCTGGCGCCTTTTGGTGAAAAACATTTCGGGCCGCGACGAAAGTCGTGGCCCGTTTTGTATCTGCTCTTGCTTCGGGTGCAAAAGCCCGTTGCAATCACCGCCGCAGCGGCTATGGACGTCCAGCTTTCGAAGGTCGCTGGTTCGGCGATATCCGAAAGGGCGCGTAGCTCAGTGGTAGAGCACACCCTTCACACGGGTGGGGTCGCAGGTTCAATCCCTGCCGCGCCCACCATGATCCATGCGATGACGCCCGGAATCAGCGGGTCATTCATCGCCTATTCAATGGATTGGCATTAGGGTCCCCGACATGATCCGCACTTTCACCTTATCCCTCATCTCCGCTCTGCTGCTTTCGACGGGCGTTCCTGCTGCTGCGCGCGGCGACCGCGAACAGAATAATCTGCGCGATGCCGCGGCACAGGGGCAGGTGATCCCGCTCAACCGGCTGGTGGCCGACGTGCGCGCACGCGCGCCCTATAATGACATGACCTATTTGGGCGGGCCGCAGTTCGATGCGCAGCGTATGATCTATGCGCTCAAATTCATGGATGGCAGCCAGGTGGTTGTCGTCTATGTCGATGCCCGCAGTGGCCGGATCGTCGGCCGCAAACCCTGACAACTCCCCGGCACGGACGTTCCCCACGCAACGACATTTTGCGATGATCGTCCGGACTTGATACATAGTGGAAACATGGCGACCGGCCTTTTGTGCCGGACCGCATAGGAAAGGTGCCTGAATGCGGATTTTGATTGTCGAAGACGAGCCCACACTGGGTCCGCAGCTCAAGGCGACGCTGGAGGGTGCGGGCTATGCCGTCGATCTGGCGACCGATGGCGAAGACGGCCATTTCCTTGGCGCGACCGAAACCTATGACGCCGCGATCCTCGATCTTGGCCTGCCCGAGATTGACGGGCTGACGGTGCTCGACCGCTGGCGCCGCGAAAAGCGCAACTTTCCCGTTCTGGTGCTCACCGCGCGCGACAGCTGGTCGGACAAGGTCGCGGGTCTCGACGCCGGGGCTGACGACTATCTCGCCAAGCCGTTCCAGACCGAGGAACTGATCGCCCGCCTGCGCGCGCTGATCCGCCGCGCGTCGGGCAATGCGTCAAGCGAGTTGATCGCAGGGCCGGTGCGGCTCGACACGCGTTCGGGCCGCGTCACCCTCGCCGGTGAACCGGTCAAGCTGACCGCGCAGGAATATAAGCTCCTCTCCTATCTGCTGCACCACAAGGGCAAGGTCGTGTCGCGGACCGAGCTGATCGAGCATATTTACGATCAGGACTTCGACCGCGATTCGAACACGATCGAGGTGTTCGTGACGCGCATCCGCAAGAAACTGGGCGCTGACATCATCACGACCATCCGCGGCCTCGGATACCAGCTCGACGATCCGCAGGGTTGAGACCGCCGGGCATGTCCGACGCAGAGGTCGCCCCGGCGGATAACAGTGATACGGTGGAGGCGGCCCGGCCCGCCGCGCTGACGAGCCGTATTACCGGCTCGCTCGCGCGGCGCATGATCGCGATTGCGACCTTGTGGATTTCGGTATTGCTGATCGGCGGCGGCTTTGCGCTTGATCGCGTGCTCACCGACTCGCTTGCGCGCAATTTCGATTCGGGCCTCGAATATGTGTTGCGGGCGATGATCCGCTCGTCCGAAATCGGCCCCGATGGCGAGGTTCGGTTGATCGAGCCCTTGGGCGATCAGCGCTTCCTCGAACCCTATAGCGGGCTTTATTGGCAGATCAGCGGCGGCGAGCAGGAACCCTATCGTTCGCGCTCGCTGTGGGAACGCAGCCTCCGCGTCGAGAATGGGCATGTCGACGACGAACTTCACAGCTATGACAGCCGCCAATTCCCCGACGAGGAATTGCGTGTGCTGGAACGCAATGTCCTGCTGCCGGGCAGCAAGGTCAGCTGGCATTTCCAGATCGCCCAGTCGCGCGAAGCGCTGGATGTTCAAATTCGCGCGGTGCGTGGGACGCTCATTCCCGGTCTCGCGCTGCTCGGCGTCGGACTGATCGTTCTCGCTGCGCTTCAGACCTTCTACGGCCTGTGGCCGCTCCGCCACATCCGCCGGGCCATCGCCGCGATGCGCGGCGGCCAGCAGGGCCGCGTCACCGCGCCGCTGCCGCTCGAGGTGCAGCCGATGGTCGACGAACTCAACGCGCTTCTCGCGCATAATGAAAAACAGGCGGAGGAAGCGCGGCTTCACGCCGGCAACCTTGCGCATGCTTTGAAAACGCCGCTGACCGTCCTCGTCAACAGCGCGACCAGCTCGAATTCGGAACTCGCCGAAACCGTGCGGCGCGAGGCAGCGACGATGCAGCGTCAGGTCGACCACCATCTCGCCCGCGCCCGCGCCGTCGGGCGTCGGGGAGCGGCACAGGCGAGGGCGAATGTGCGCGACAGCGTCGACAGCGTCTCGCGCGCGGTCGCCGCGCTCTATCCCGATGTCCGTCTCGACGCGGCCGGCGACAAGCAACTCGTCGCGCGGGTCGAGCGGCAGGACCTTGACGAACTGGTCGGGAACCTGCTGGAAAATGCCGCCAAATATGGCGGCGGCAGCATCTTCGTGACCATCCAGCGCGACGGAAACATGGCTGAAATTCTTGTCGAGGATGACGGCCCCGGCATTTCACCGGCCGACCGTTTCCGCGTCATCGACCGCGGCGTGCGCCTCGACAGCGGCAAGCCCGGTACCGGCCTCGGCCTCGCGATCGTCCGCGATGTCGCCGAAATCTATGGCGGCAGCCTCGGGCTCGAAGAGAGTGAGGATCTCGGCGGGGTGCTGGTACGGCTGAGGCTACCGGCGGGGTAGAGCGTCAGCCGCTCAATCATCGTCATCCCGGACTTGATCCGGGGTCCATGACTTCAACGCTGCTGTGGATCCCGGATCAAGTCCGGGATGACGAAGTGGAATGGCGGTTTTGGGTGGGGAGCTGCTATTCCCCTCTCCCGTCGGGAGAGGGATACGCAGGCTTGGTTGCGTAGCAACCTAGCCGAAGTTGGGTGAGGGGATCACCGGTAGATTGCTGAAATTGCCGGTTGCGGAGCCTCACACACCCTCACCCAACCCTCTCCCAAAGGGAGAGGGCTTTTACGACAAGTAACGGTCGTTACCCGCCATCCGCTGTGCATCAGCTTAAGCCGCGGTAACTTCCAGCCCACGTTGTACCGCTGGCCGCGCTAGTCCTGCATCAAGCCAGCGCGCGACATGCTGGAACCGATCGAATCCGACAATCTCGCGCGCCTCATAAAAGCCGATGAGATTGCGGACCCAGCCGAGCAATGAAATATCGGCAATGCTGTAATCGTCGCCCATCACCCACGCCCGGTCGGCCAGCCGGTCGTCGAGCACGCCCAGCAGACGTGCCGATTCCGCCACGTAGCGATCGCGCGGCCGCTTGTCCTCATACTCCCGGCCCGCGAATTTGTGGAAGAATCCCAGCTGGCCGAACATCGGGCCAACGCCGCCCATCTGCCACATCACCCACTGGATCGTTTCATAACGTGTGTTCGGATCAGCCGACAGAAACTGCCCGCTCTTGTCGGCCAGATAGATCAGGATCGCGCCCGATTCGAACAACGCCAGCGGTTTGCCGCTTGGACCATCGGGATCATAGATTACGGGAATCTTGCCATTGGGATTGAGCGCCAGAAACGCTGGGTCGTGGCTCTCGTTCGCCATGATGTCGATGCGGTGCGGTTCATAGGCGAGGCCGCATTCCTCCAGCATGATGCCCACCTTCACCCCATTGGGTGTCGGCGCCGAAAACAGCTGGAGCCGGTCGGGATGCGCCGCCGGCCAGCGATCGAAGACCGGATGGCCGCTCATGCGGCGCTGTCCTGCTTCGCCTGCTGGTGATGACGGATCACCTCTTCGATAATGAAGCGCAGGAATTTTTCGCTGAATTCGGGGTCAAGATCGGCGTCGCGTGCCAGATTGCGCAACCGTTCGATCTGGCGTGCCTCGCGGTCGGGGTCGGCGGCGGGCAGGTCGATCGTTGCCTTAAGTTCGCCGACCGCCTTGGTTACCTTGAACCGTTCGGCGAGCATATAGACGAGCGCCGCGTCGATATTGTCGATGCTTTGACGGTAACGGCTCAACTGGTCGTCCATGCGCGGCTCCTCTTCGTGCCGGGCACGCTTGGCACCGGCGGGGGGGCGCTGGCAAGCCGAAAGTCATTGCAAAATCGCCCCCACGCGGCCAAGGGTCGCCGCGTCATGACTGCCGAAATTCACCAGCTTCATGGGGAAAGCCCGCCCTCGCTCGATCCGATGATGGCGCTCGTCGCCGCCGATATGAACGAGGTCAATTCGGTCATCCTCGACCGGATGCAGTCCGAAGTGCCGCTGATCCCCGAACTTGCGGGTCATTTGATCGCCGGCGGCGGCAAGCGGATGCGGCCGATGTTGACGCTCGCTTGCGGAAAATTGCTCGATTATCCCGGGCGTCGTCATTGCAAATTGGCCGCCGCGGTCGAGTTCATCCACACCGCGACCTTGCTCCACGACGATGTCGTCGATGGTTCGGGCCTTCGTCGCGGCCGCAAAACCGCGAACGTCATCTGGGGCAACAGCGCCTCGGTTCTTGTCGGCGACTTCCTGTTTGCCCGCGCTTTCGAAGTGATGGTCGAAGACGGTTCGCTGAAGGTGCTCAAAATCCTCTCGCACGCCTCGGCGGTGATCGCGGAGGGAGAGGTCAATCAGCTTTCGGCGCAGCGCCGCATCGAGACGAGCGAAGATCAATATCTGGCGATCATCAACGCCAAGACCGCCGAACTCTTCGCCGCTGCCTGCAAGATCGCGGCGGTGGTCGCCGAACGCGACGAGGCGACCGAGGCCGCACTCGACGCCTATGGCCGCAACCTCGGCATCGCGTTCCAGCTTGTCGACGATGCGATCGATTATGTTTCCGACGCCGAAACCATGGGCAAGGGCGTCGGGGACGATTTCCGAGACGGCAAGGTCACTTTGCCCGTCATCCTCGCCTATGCGCGGGGGACGCCCGAAGAACGCGAATTCTGGAAGCTCGCGATCACGGGGCACCGCACCTCGGACGAGGATCTGGCTTACGCCACCAGCCTGCTTCACAAGCACGGCACGGTCGCCGATACGCTGACCCGCGCGCGCCATTATGGCCAGCGTGCGGTCGATGCGATCGGCGGCTTCCGCGCCAGTCAGGCCAAGTCGGCACTGACTGAGGCCGTCGCGTTCGCGGTCGCCCGCGCTTATTGATATCCAGCCACGCCCGCGAAAGCGGGGTGAGAATTTTTCTTCTTCGTGCCTTTGCGTGAGATTTTTTGATTTCACGCAAAGGCGCAAAGGCACGAAGAAGGGGTGGAGGGACGTGACGGAATGCCGATGATGGGCCCGGCGGCGGAAACTCCCGACGCCTACATCGCATCGCTTTCGGGCTGGCAGCGCGACCGCGCCAAAATGATGCGCGCCGCCATTATGGGCGCGGCTCCTTTCGAAGAAACGATCAAATGGACCAACCTCGTCTTCATGGCGAACGGCCCGTGCATCCTGATCCGCGCTGAGGAACATCGCGTCCTGCTCGGCTTCTGGCGCGGCAAGCGGCTGCGCGATCTCGATTCCCGGATCAAGGCCAGCGGCAAATATGAGCTCGGCAATCTGGTGATGACCGAGGCGACCGAAGTCACGTCCGAAATCGTTGCGACGCTCGCCGCCGAAGCCTTCCGCCTTAACGCCGAACTCGGCAATCCTGCGGCGCGCGCATGATGCAGACGCTTCCGATCGACATTGTGCTGCCCGACATTCTGGCGGCGCTCGTCCTGAAACCCAACGCCGTCGTCGTCGCGCCGCCCGGCGCGGGCAAGACGACCCGCGTTGCCCCCGCCTTGCTCGATCAGCCCTGGTGCAGGGGCGCGGTGTGGCTGCTCTCGCCCCGGCGCCTCGCTGCGCGCGCCGCCGCCGAGCGGATCGCCGAGGAGATGGGCGAGGCCGTTGGCGGGACCGTCGGCTATGCGACGCGCCTCGACAGCAAACAATCGGCAAAGACGCGCCTGCTGGTGATGACGCCGGGCTTGTTCCGTAACCGCATCCTCGCCGACCCGGAGCTTGCCGGCGTGTCGGCGGTGCTGTTCGACGAAGTCCACGAACGCAGCCTCGACGGCGATTTCGCACTCGCGCTGGCCATCGATGCCCAGCAGGGGCTGCGCGACGAGCTGCGGTTGGTCGCGATGTCGGCAACGCTTGACGGTGCGCGCTTCGGGGCGTTGCTGGGCAATGCGCCGGTGCTGAAGAGCGAGGGCAAGATCTGGCCGCTTGAACTGCGCCACATCGGTCGCCGCGCCGAAGACCGGCTGGAAAATGCGGTGCTGGCTGCCGTTCGACAGGCACTGGCGGACGAAGCCGAGGGCGACATGCTCACCTTCCTGCCCGGCGCTGCCGACATCGACCGCGCGGCAACGGCGGTCGAGGATGCGCGCCTGCCACTGATCGTCCACCGCTTGCACGGACAGATCGATCCGGCGCTGCAGCGCAAGGCGCTCGTTCGCGATCCGGAGGGGCGCCGCAAGCTGATCCTCGCGACGAGCATCGCCGAAACCAGCCTGACGATCGAGGACGTCCGCATCGTCCTCGACGCGGGCCTGTCGCGCCGCCCGCGCTTCGACAAGGCCGCCGGCATCGCGCGGCTCGTGACCGAACGCGCGAGCCAGGCGTCGGCGACGCAGCGCGCCGGGCGCGCCGCGCGGCAGGGGCCGGGGGTCGCTTACCGTTTGTGGGAGGCCGCCGGGACCGCCGGTATGCCGCCCTTCGACCCGCCCGAAATTCACGAAAATGACCTGATGCCGGTCGTGCTCGACTGTGCGAGTTGGGGCATCATCGATCCGCGCCAGCTTGGCTGGCTTGACCCGCCGTCGCCCGCCGCGATCGCCGAAGCGAAGTCGCGTTTGCAGGCGATCGGTGCGCTTGGTCCCGATGGGCGCATCACCACGAGCGGCAAGGCACTTGCCGCAGTCCCGCTGCCGGTGCCGCTCGCGCATATGCTGATCGAAGCGGCGCGAGCGGGTGAGGCCGACGTGGCGGCGCGGCTCGCGGTGTTGCTCACCGAACCGGGACTTGGCGGACGCGGGGTCGATATCGAGGCGCGGCTGGGGCGCTGGCGCGGGCAACGCGGTGAACGCTCGGATGGGGCGATCCGCCTCGCACGGCGGCTCGCGGATATCGGCGAGAAATTGGCGGCCGGGACCGGGGATGTCGCGTCGCGATCGATCGGCGGCTGGATCGCGACCGCCTGGCCCGATCGCGTCGCACGCCAGCGGGCCGGGCAGCGCGGCGAATATCTGAGCGTCGGCGGCCGCGCCTATCGCATCGATCCCGTCGAGCCGATGGCGGGTAGCGAATGGCTGGCAATCGCCGATGCGCAGGGCCATGCCGCCGGGGTGCGTATCCTGAGCGCCGCGCCGATCGCGCTCGTCGAGGTCGAGGCGCTTTTCGGCGGCCATATCATCACCCGGTCGGCGAGCAGCTATGACGCCGCGAACGACCGCGTCGATCATCGCCGCGAGCGGCGGCTCGGCGCGATCGCGCTGGCGAGCGGGAAGGCCGCGCGCAGCGACGGCGCCGAGGATGACGTCGCGGTGCGGATGGCGGCGGTGCATGACAAGGGGCTGGGGGTGATCGGCTGGGGACCGGTGTCGCGGGCGCTGCGCCAGCGGGCCTCCTTCGCCGGAATCGAAGCGCTCTCTGACGCTGCGCTCGCCGATAGCGCCGACATCTGGCTCGCGCCTTTGCTTGTGCGGTGCCGGGGCCTTCGCGATATCGGCGACGGCAGACTGGCAGACGCGCTAACGAATATGCTCGACTGGCCCGCGCGCCAGCGGCTCGAGAAGCTTGCGCCAGCGGACTACGCCACCCCGGCGGGCAGTCATCACGCGATCGACTATAGCGCCGACGGCGGGCCGACCGTGAGTGTACGCGTGCAGGAAATGTTCGGGCTCGCCCGTCATCCAGTCATCGGCGACCCGCCGGTTCCCCTCGTGCTTGCCCTGACGTCGCCCGCACACCGCCCGATCCAGACCAGCCGCGACCTCGCTTCCTTCTGGCGCGGCAGCTGGTTCGACGTGGCGAAGGAGATGCGCGGCCGCTATCCAAAGCATAGCTGGCCCGACGATCCCGCGACCGCGCGCCCGACCTTGATGACGAAAGCGGCGCAGGCACGACGCGACGCGCAATAAGCCCTCTTTCCGGGCGCGCTTCAACGGGCTAAGGCGACCGCACAGGCACCAGTACAGGACGACCCAGATGAAAGCGCGTATTTTCCAGAAACCCAAAAATGCGATGCAGTCGGGCCGGGCCGGGACGCAGCGCTGGATGCTGGAATTCGCGCCCGCCGAGGCGCGCAAGGCCGATCCGCTGATGGGCTGGGCCGGCAGCGGCGACACGCAGCGCCAGTTGCGGCTGGGCTTTGCGAGCCGCGATGAGGCGCTGGCCTATGCGACACGCAACGGCATCGACGCCGAGGTCATTGCGACCCCCGAACGCCGGTTGAAGATTCAGGCTTACGCCGACAATTTCCGGTAAACCAGCTGCCGCCCCCCCCCCCCGTTGGCGGGGGGCGACGCTTGTCATCCAATGATTATTCGGCTTCCGGCTGCAGAAACTTGTGCAGGTGGACGACGACATATTTCATCTCGGCATCGTCGACGGTGCGCTGCGCGGCGGCGCGCCATGCCTTTTCCGCCGACGCATAGTCGGGAAACAGGCCGACGATATCGAGAGCGGTCGGGTCGGTGAAGTCGAGGGTTTGCGGATCGCTGACGCGCCCGCCAAAAACCAGGTGCAATTTGCTCATTGTTGCTTTCCTTGCCGGTAAGCGCTGGGGAGGGGAGGAGGCGGCCCCTACCAGCGCAGCGCGGTTACGGCAAGCCGGTCAGTCCTGGTTGCGTTCGTCGTTGCGTTTGGGAAGCAGCGATCCGATCAGCGCGCCGAGCGCCACCGCGCCGGCGACCAGCGCCAGCGGCTGTTGCTCCGCGACGTCCTTCAGCTTGCTGTTCGCGCGCTTCGCCTGAACCTTGCCCTTTGCGATCGCCTGTTCGGCGACGTCGCGCGCGGCTTCGGCCTGTTCGCGGCCTTTTGCGGCAAGCTCGCTCGTCGCGGTACGTGTGCGGTCGGCCAGCTCGTCGGTTGCGGCCCGCGCGCGGCCGTATCCGTCCTGGATGCGCGCCTTGGCAGCTTCGGCGGTCAATCGCGCATTTTCGGCGGTTTTCTCCGCAAGTTCACTCGCTTTTGCACGCGTGTCGCGGGCGGTTTCACTGAACGGCTTCATCATCTTCCTCCAATGGTTCGATAGCTTCTTCGGCTTCGGCGTCCCCGTCGGGGCGCAGCCGGTCAACGACCGCAGTCGCCATCTCCTGAATCTTGCGCCCGATGCGCGGCGCATGTTCCTTGATCGGTTCGCGGAAAAGCCAGGCGACCCCCGCCACCGCGGCAATCGTGATCGGCAGGCGGTTGTCGCGAAACTCCTGCCGCACGACATGCGCCGCATCATCGACGGCTTCGCTCACGCGATATTTGCCGCGGCTGACGAGCGCCGCCGGTTTGAACGCAGCGCGAGCGGCGCCGACTTTGCGCTGCAACTCGGCGCGCTGGAGCATCGAGTGCCGGACCGCATTGATCAGGCGGGTACGCGATCCGTTCACAGCTCTTCACTTTCGTGCATCAGGTCGTTGCGCAGCGCCGTCCGCACGTCGCGCCAGCCAAGATGCGCACGCCAGCCGGCGAACGCGGCGACGGCGATCAAGGCAACGAAAACGATCAGCGTCGCCAGCAGCGGTCCGACAAGGGGTGACAGGATCATGATCCCGCCAAAGGCCAGCGCAAGCATCGCGACGAGCAAGGCGCAGCCGGCGACAAAACCCCAGCCGGACATCCACTTGAAACCCTCCCAGCCGAATGCCCGGCGCGCATCGAGCAACGCCAGTTCGGCCTTGGCGGTCGCCGACAGATTTTCGACGACCTCGCGGACGATGTCCTCCAACGGCACCGGGGGTGGTGCCGGGGCGGGGCCATCGGGCGCAAAGCCGTGGCTGACACGGTCAAAGCTGCGCGGTTCGGACGCGGACGAGGGATCGGGCTGGGTGTTCGGCATAAGGGTGGCCGCGATCAGTCGCTGTTCGACCCACCCTTCAACATGCGGGCGAGCACGAAACCGATCACGGTAGCGGCGCCGACGGCGATGGCCGGATTCTTCTTCACCATGTCACGGGTGGACGCGGCGAGTTCGTCGAGATCCTTTTTGTCGAGGGTCGTCGCGAGGCCGGCGACGGTCGTCGCGGCCGAACGGGCATAGTCGCCATATTGCTTGCCGAATTTGCTGTCGACGGTGCCTGCGCTGTCCTCCA
Source organism: Sphingopyxis selenitireducens (assembly GCF_051550705.1). Lineage (NCBI taxonomy): Bacteria > Pseudomonadati > Pseudomonadota > Alphaproteobacteria > Sphingomonadales > Sphingopyxidaceae > Sphingopyxis > Sphingopyxis selenitireducens. The sequence continues at coordinate 134,803 of NZ_JBPULG010000005.1, read as the reverse complement.
GCATCTTGGCGAGGTTGCCGACGGCTTCGGCGGCCTTGTCCTTGCCTTTGGTCGCGGCTTCACGCGCCTTGGTCGATGCCTGGTTGGCGATCGTCGATGCTTCTTCCTTCAGCGAGGCAGCCTTTTTCGACGCTTCGGTCTTGATGGTGTCGCGGGTCGCGGCGATCTGGTCGCGGATCGGATGATCCTTTGCGGAGGCCTTTGCGGCAACAGGCTTGCGCGCGGGCGCGGCCTTGGTGGCGGCAGCTTTGGCGGGTGCCTTGGGACGGGGAGCGGCAACTTTCTTGGTCGCGGGAGTAGCGGCTTTGGCCATCGGCGTTGTCCTCTTCTTCTTATATCGGGCGCCGCACCAGCGAGCGTCCCCTTCGGTCCTGTATCAATATATAGCAAGGCGGGGCCAATGGTTCCATAGTTCTGCAAAATTCCTCTGCGGTGGTTGCGCTGGCGGCAAGGCGCCGATAACAGGCGGGCGCCTTTCCCAACCGGCCTTCCCGGGCCGCCAGCAGGACATATTCCATGACCGCCATCATCGATATTCACGGCCGCGAAATTCTCGACAGTCGCGGCAATCCTACCGTCGAAGTCGATGTGTTGCTGGAAGACGGCAGCTTCGGCCGCGCTGCGGTACCCTCGGGCGCCTCGACCGGCGCGCACGAAGCGGTTGAACTGCGCGATGGCGACAAGAGCCGCTATCTCGGCAAGGGCGTGACCAAGGCGGTCGAAGCGGTGAATGGAGAGATCGCCGACGCGCTCATCGGCCTCGATGCCGAAGACCAGCGCGAACTCGACATGGCGATGATCGACCTCGACGGCACCACGAACAAGGGCCGCCTCGGCGCCAACGCAATCCTCGGCGTCAGCCTCGCTGCCGCAAAGGCGGCCGCCGATGCGCGCGGCCTGCCGCTCTACCGCTATGTCGGCGGCGTCTCGGCCCGCACGCTCCCCGTTCCGATGATGAACATCATCAATGGCGGCGAGCATGCCGACAATCCGATCGACGTGCAGGAATTCATGATCATGCCCGTCGGCGCCGGCAGCATCGCCGAAGCCGTGCGCTGGGGCAGCGAGATTTTCCACACGCTGAAGAAGGGGCTGTCGGCCAAGGGGCTTGCGACCGCGGTCGGCGACGAAGGCGGCTTCGCCCCGAACCTCGCCTCGACGCGCGACGCGCTCGACTTTATCGCGGCATCGGTCGATCAGGCAGGCTTCAAGCTCGGCACCGACGTCGTGCTCGCGCTCGATTGCGCCGCGACCGAATTCTTCAAGAACGGCAAATATGAGATCAGCGGCGAAAAGCTTTCGCTCAGCCCCGAACAGATGGCCGAATATCTCGCCGCGCTCGTCAACGATTATCCCATCCTGTCGATCGAGGACGGGATGAGCGAAGATGATTTCGTGGGCTGGAAAGCGCTCACCGATCTCGTCGGCGACAAGTGCCAGCTCGTCGGCGACGATCTGTTCGTCACCAACCCGCTGCGTCTGGAACAGGGCATCAAGGACGGCCTCGCCAACTCGCTGCTCGTCAAGGTCAACCAGATCGGCACGCTGTCCGAAACGCTCGACGCGGTCGATATGGCGCACCGCGCGCGCTACACCGCTGTCATGTCGCACCGTTCGGGCGAAACCGAAGACGCAACGATCGCCGACCTCGCGGTCGCGACCAACTGCGGCCAGATCAAGACCGGCAGCCTCGCACGCTCCGACCGGCTTGCGAAATACAACCAGCTGATCCGCATCGAGGAAGAGCTGGGCGATATGGCCCGCTATCCGGGCATGGCCATTTTCGGCTGATCTAAACCTCTTCGCCATGCTGGAACGGCTTCAGCATGGCGAATGAGGTGGAAAACCGTCGCTTGATGCCTTGACGCCGCGAATCAACTCTGATTCAAGGGCCGGAATGACGCAGCGCCACAAATTCCGTAAATCGATGAACCGGGCCGTCGGTCCCGCCATTGCCGTGATCGCGGTTCTGGCGATGATCGGCTATGGCATTTTCGGTCCGACCGGACTTTATGCGTGGGGCGAATATGGCCAGTCGGTCGAGAAGAAGCGCGTCATACTCACCGAATTGAGCAAGAAGCAGAGCGAGCTTCAGAACCGCGTCAACCTGCTCGACCGTCAGCGGGTCGATCCCGATCTGGCCGAGGAATATGTCCGCGAGAAGCTGGGCGCCTATCACCCTGATGAGGTGATCATTCCGATGGAGCCCGACGCGAAGCCCTGACGGGTTTTTGCTGCGCCCTTGCTGCATACGTAAGGCAAGTGTGTGTCGCTCCGAAGGGGGCGTTGCCAAACGGGCTGCGGCGCTCCTATAGGAAGCCTTGCCGTAACGGCTAACTGCAAAGGAACCCGCCTTGGCCAAAGCTCCCGCGCGCACAAATGCCGCGCCAAAAAAGACTGCATCCACCCCAGCGCCCGCGACCAATCGCGATCAACCCCGCGACCCCGCGCCCTATGACGCGAGCCCCGAAGAGCTCGAGAAATTTTACCGCGAAATGCTGCTCATCCGCCGCTTCGAGGAAAAGGCGGGGCAGCTTTACGGCCTCGGCCTGATCGGCGGCTTCTGCCACCTCTATATCGGTCAGGAAGCCGTTGCGGTCGGCCTGCAGAGCGCGCTCGACGGCGACAAGGACAGCGTGATCACCGGATACCGCGACCATGGCCACATGCTCGCTTACGGCATCGATCCCAAGGTCATCATGGCCGAGTTGACCGGCCGCGCCGCCGGCATTTCGCGCGGCAAGGGCGGCTCGATGCACATGTTCAGCGTCGAGCATAAATTCTATGGCGGTCACGGCATCGTCGGCGCGCAGGTGTCGCTCGGCACCGGCCTTGCCTTCGCGCACAAATATCGCGGCGACGGCGGCGTTGCCATGGCCTATTTCGGCGACGGCGCATCGAACCAGGGTCAGGTTTACGAGAGCTTCAACATGGCGGAGCTCTGGAAGCTGCCGATCATCTTCGTGATCGAGAACAACCAGTACGCCATGGGCACTTCGGTCAACCGCTCGTCGGCCGAGGATCAGCTTTATCGCCGCGGCGAAAGCTTCCGCATTCCCGGCATGCAGGTCGACGGCATGGACGTGCTCGCGGTGCGCGGCGCGGCTGAAGCTGCGATCGAATGGGTGCGCGCGGGCAAGGGCCCGGTTTTGATGGAACTCAAAACCTATCGCTATCGCGGCCACTCGATGTCCGACCCCGCCAAATATCGCAGCCGCGAAGAAGTGCAGGCGGTGCGCGACAAATCGGACGCGATCGAACATCTGAAAAAGCTGATGCTCGATGCGGGCATTACCGAGGACAAGATCAAGGATATCGACAAGGAAATCCGCACGATCGTGGCCGAATCCGCCGACTTTGCGGAAAGCGCGCCCGAACCCGATCTTCCCGAACTTTATACCGACGTGCTGGTGGAGCAATATTGAGATGGCCATCGAATTGAAGATGCCGGCGCTGTCGCCGACGATGGAAGAAGGCACGCTGGCGAAATGGCTGGTCAAGGAAGGCGACACGGTCAAATCGGGCGATATCCTCGCCGAAATCGAAACCGACAAGGCGACGATGGAATATGAGGCGATCGACGAAGGCACGATCGCGCAGATCCTCGTCGCCGAGGGCACCGACAATGTGAAGGTCGGGACAGTCATCGCAACGATCACCGGCGAAGGCGAAGAAGCCAGCCCGGCTCCGGCTGCTGCGCCTGCTCCCGCTGCTGCGGAACCCGAAGCAAAGGCTGAAACCCCGGCACCAGCGCCCGCAGCGGCTCCAGCTGCTGCTGCGCCCGCGCCCACCGAACGGGCTTCCGACCCTGCTATTCCCGCCGGCACCGCCATGGTCCGCCTGACGGTCCGCGAAGCCTTGCGCGACGGGATGGCCGAGGAAATGCGTGCTGACGACCGCGTCTTCGTGATGGGCGAGGAAGTCGCCGAATATCAGGGCGCCTACAAGGTGACGCAGGGCCTGCTCGAAGAGTTCGGCGCGCAGCGTGTCGTAGATACCCCGATCACCGAATATGGTTTTGCGGGTCTGGGCACCGGCGCTGCGATGGGCGGTCTGCGCCCGATCATCGAGTTCATGACCTTCAACTTCGCGATGCAGGCGATCGACCACATCATCAACTCTGCGGCGAAGACCAACTATATGTCGGGCGGCCAGATGCGTTGCCCGATCGTGTTCCGCGGCCCGAACGGCGCGGCATCGCGCGTCGGCGCGCAGCACAGCCAGAACTTCGCGCCCTGGTACGCCAGCGTCCCCGGCCTGATCGTGATCGCGCCCTATGACGCCGCCGATGCCAAGGGGCTGATGAAGGCCGCGATCCGCAGCCCGGACCCGGTCGTCTTCCTCGAAAACGAGCTGCTCTACGGCCGCAGCTTCGACGTTCCCGATGTCGCCGATTTCGTCCTGCCGATCGGCAAGGCGCGGATCATGCGCGAAGGCAGCGACGTGACGATCGTCAGCTATTCGATCGGCGTCGGGCTCGCGCTCGAAGCCGCCGATACACTGGCGGGCGAGGGGATCGAAGCCGAAGTCATCGATTTGCGCACGCTGCGCCCGCTCGATACGGCGACCGTGCTTGCCAGCCTCAAGAAGACCAACCGTCTGGTCGTCGTCGAGGAAGGTTGGCCGACCTGCTCGATCGCCAGCGAAATTGCGATGATCGCGATGGAAAAGGGCTTCGACGATCTCGATGCACCCGTGATGCGCGTGTGCAACGAAGATGTGCCGCTGCCCTATGCCGCCAATCTCGAAAAACTGGCGCTGGTCGACACCCCGCGCGTGATCGCGGCGGTGAAGGCGATCTGCAACCGGGGCTGATGTTTTTCGTCGCCCCCGCGAAGGCGGGGGCCGCTGTCGTTTTACGCTGCCCCGTGTAGCCCAAGGTCGATAGCGGCCCCCGCCGGCGCGGGGGCGACGATCACACTCGTTCCATGCCCGTCCTCGCAATGACGAATTGGGGATGCTAGCGCAGGGCCCATGACCGCCGAAATCGATCCCGACGCGCCGCACGAAAGCGCTTACCCCGACATGCGCGATCCGCGCGTGATGGTCGCGGTCCCGCCTGCGCAGCGCGCGGCCATGACGTCGCTGTGGGCGCTCGCCGCGCGGCTCACGCGCTTGCTGATCGAAGCGCGCGAACCCCTGATCGCGCAGATCAAGCTCGCCTGGTGGCGCGACATGGCGGCCATGATCGCGAGCGACCCCGATGCGCTGCCCAAGGGGGAGCCGTTGCTCGCCGAGTTGCGCACGACATGGGGCGGACAGGCCGGGCTCGATACGCTGGTCGACGCGGCGGAGGCGGTGTTGCTCGCCGAAGATGACAACCAGCGGCGCATTGCGGCGGCGGCGTTCGGCGCGCGGCTGTTTGCCCTGTCGGGCGGCGGCGGCGGCGATTGCTGGGGTTTGCTCTGGGGCGCCAGCGTGCAGGAAAACGAGCGCGAGGCGCGTCAACTCATCGCCGATGCGCGCGCATGTGCGACCGCTCAGCGCCGGATTTTTGCCGGAAAGCGGGCGCTGTTGATGCTCGATCGCTGGGCGGGCGCGATCGCAGCGCACGACGGCGAGCGGCGCTGGCGTAACGAAGGACTCTTGCTGTTTCGCATCGGTTTGTTGGGCCGCTGACGATAAAAGGCGGCCGGGGCTGGAAATGATGCCCTCGAACATCTATCTTGCTGCGAACAAATGGGTCGCAGGGGACAGTATATGTTCAACGGGCTGATCGCCTATCTCGATTCGATCAAGGCGCGCGATCCGGCGCCGCGGTCGCGTTGGGAAATCCTTCTCTACCCCGGCCTGCTCGCGGTCGGCATGCATCGCATCGCGCATTGGCTGTTCGAGGCGCGGTTGTTCTTCCTCGCCCGCTTCGTCAATCATCTGTCGCGCTTTCTGACCGCGATCGACATTCATCCGGGCGCGACGATTGGCCGCCATTTGTTCATAGACCATGGTTTTGGCGTCGTCATCGGCGAGACGGCAGAGATCGGCGACAATGTTTCCATCTATCAGGGGGTGACGCTGGGCGGCACCGACCCCGCGAACGGTATTGGCGGCAAGCGCCACCCGACGCTGGCCGACGATGTGATCGTCGGCTCCGGCGCGCAGATATTGGGCCCGGTTATGATCAATCAGCGCGCGCGCGTCGGTGCCAATGCTGTTGTGACCAAGGATGTGCCCGAGGGCGCAGTGATGGTCGGCATCCCGGCGCGCTCGACGCTGCTCGACGCCACCGAATATTCGCGCGAGTTCGTGCCCTATGGCACCCCGTGCAGCGAGAATTTCGACCCCGCGACCCAGAAGGTCGAGATCCTCCAGTGCCAGCTCGAACTGCTGCAGAAGCAGTTACAGGCGCTGCTCGCCGAGCGCGGCATGGCTCCCGATGAGGAAGAAGAAGCCCCGCGCCGCAAAGGGAGCCGGAAAAGCGCCTGATGGGAACGGTGACGCCTCTGCCGTTTGCGAATAGCAAGGCGGTCCCGCAGCAAACCGGCTTCGAGCGCCCCGAGTTGATGCGCATTCTCGACCTGTATGGCCGGATGGTCGCGGCGGGTCACTGGCGCGATTATGCGATGGATTTCCACCGCGACGCCGCGATTTTCTCGGCTTTTCGCCGCGCGTCCGAGCGGCCCGAATATCGCATTGAAAAACGCCCCGCCTTGCGGAGCCGCCAGGGCATGTGGGCGCTGGTCTCCGAAGCCGGGGCGATCTTGAAGCGCGGGGACGAGCTGTCGAATGTGCTCGCCCCCGTCGAACGCAAGCTTATGAAGCTGGTATCGGGCTGACCGGCCGTGCCGTCGCGGGTAGCTGGTTCGCCAGATTGTCCGGCAGGAAGCCGACCACCGCCGCCCGGGCATTCTGCCAGAAGGCCGAAAGCAGCAGCAGTGCCGATCCGATAACGAACGCCGTCAGCGCGACATTAAGCTCGACCGCACCGAACTCGCGGAACAATTGCGTCATCGCGAACAGGACATAGGCGAGCGCCGAGACGAGCAGCGCGCGGCGGTCGATCGCGAGTGCGATGAGCCCGAACAAGATATAGATGCCGACGACCATCACCGCGGCAACGCTGGTGATATTGTCGCCCTGCGTGACGCCGAGCAGATGAAAGACGGGGTGCGCGATCATCGGCGCAGCGAGCAGGTGGAGCCAGAAGGCGACATCGCTGCGCCGCGTCTGGCGCACCCGATCACTGCGGTCCCACCACATGGCGAGGGTAAAGACGCCCAGCCCGGCGATCAGCACCAGCGCCATCGGCAGCGTGCCGTCGGGGCTGGCCATCCCGGCAAGAGCCAGAACCAGCGCCACCGCAGTCGCGGCGAGCGCCGCGGTGCCCGCCGCTACCGTAATCGGCACCATGAAGCGCTTCCAGTGCGCCCATGTCGCAGCGGCGGTGACCAGCGCCATCGACCCGATCAGGATCGCGCCGGTGGTTTCGTCCAGCCTGCTACCGAAAATATCTTCGCCATGCTGGACGAGAAAGCCTGCCATTGTCGCAAAGATGCCGCCCGAAAAGGCGAGGACAAGGACGATGCTGGGAAGCGCCATGCGCCGTTGCCGGGTGAAATATTCGGCGAGAACCCACGCCGATGCGGCCACGAACGCGCCGCCGAGCGCGGGATGGATCGACGCGCCGATCCACGCCACCGCCATGAGCAGGATCACGGCAGCGATACTGACGAAAATATCGTTGAACCCGGTGATAAGGCGGAATGATTCCTCATCCGCCCCGGGGGTGGCGCGTACCGATGCGATATGCGACCGGAAAGCCAGCGCGGCCTCCGGCGTCAGTATTTTTGCATCGACCGCAGCTTGCAGGTCGCTTTCACTATACATCGGGGTCGTCCTTCTGTCCGATCCCCTTGCCCCGTGAAGTTTATCGCATGGGCGTGTTGCTGTGTCAATACAGTGATGCGGCCATGGAAGCGCCGCATCATTGCGGGCTCTGCCCGTCATGCCGGGCTTGACCCGGCACCCGCCTTTTTCTTCAGGAAGGCAGGCCCCGGATCAAGTCCGGGGTGACGACAGAGTAGGGCGATATGTTTCAGCCCAGCGCCTGCAACGCCTTCATCACGGCCATCGACTGTTCGCTGCCCGACTGCGGCACGGTTTCGCCGGCGCGGTCGATGATCTTGTCCCACGCCGCAGCGACGCCTTCGGGGGTGCGCTCACCCTCGGGCAGGGCAACGCCTGGGGTCATGGTGACATAGGCGGCGTGATAGGCGCCGGCGCCCGCACCGATGATCATGTTGGTCGGCGCATCTTCGCTGACCAGATAGAGTGCGGCGGGAACGACATTTTCGGGGGTGAACTTCTCGAACAGTTCGGCGGGGAAAATATCTTCGGTCATCCGCGTGCCCGCGACCGGCGCAATGGTGTTGCAGCGGACATTATATTTCGCGCCTTCCAGGTGGAGCGTCTTGGTCAGGCCCGCCAGACCCAGCTTCGCCGCGCCATAATTGGCCTGGCCGAAATTGCCATAGAGGCCGGTCGACGACGCGGTCATCAGGATGCGGCCATAGGCCTGTTCGCGCATCAGGTCCCAGCACGCCTTGGTAACGTTCGCACTGCCGCTGACATGCACCTTCAACACCAGGTCGAAATCGTCAGGCGTCATCTTGGCGAAGCTCTTGTCGCGCAGGATGCCGGCATTGTTGATCAGGACGTGGACGCCGCCCCATTCTTCCTTCGCCTTGGCGACCATTTCGACCATCTGGTCATATTCGGTGACGCTGCCGCCGTTCGACATGGCGGTGCCGCCGAAGGCCTTGATCTCTTCGACCACCTGAAGCGCGGCATCCGAATGGCCGGTGCCGTCGCGCGATCCACCGAGGTCGTTGACGACGACCTTGGCACCGCGCCGCGCGAGTTCGAGCGCATAGGCGCGGCCAAGGCCGCCGCCGGCGCCGGTGACAATGGCAACGCGTCCGTCAAATTTGATCGTCATGATGATCTCCTGAAAAGCCGTCAGAAAAGTTGCGTAAAAAAACCGGGTTGTCCTTAGCCGTTCGGGGGCGGCTGGCAAGCATCGAGTGAAAAGCGGCGGTGAAACAAAAATGTCATGCAATTGACGTGCATCTGTCATTCTTCGGTCATAACAGCGCCTCCAGATTGTCACCTTTCGCAACGGAGCAACCCATGCGTCCCATTTTGATCGCCGCCCTGCTCGGCACCACGATGCTCAGCCTGCCGAATGCCGCGCATGCGCAAGCGATGACGGCGGAAGAAGCGGCCGCGCTGCGCGCCGAGCTTGCGGCGCTGAAAGCGAAGGTGGAGACGCTCGAAACCCGGCTCGATGCGGCAGCGCCGCCGCCCGTGGCTACTCCCGCTCCGACGGCGCCGGTCGCGCCGCCGGTCACCGCAAAACCCGCGACCGAAATCAGCTGGAAGGGCGCGCCCGAAATCAAGACCGCCGACGGCTGGAGCTTCAAGCCGCGCGGACGGGTGCAGGTCGATGTCGCCGGTGTCGATACCCCGCCGGGCGTGACCGGCGCACGCGGCGGCATGAAGACCGAATTTCGCCGCGTCTATCTGGGCGTCGACGGAAAAATTCCCGGCGGCATCGCCTATCGTGTCGAGGCCGATATCGCGAACAGCGCGGTCGAACTCACCGACGTCTATTTCACCTATGGCACCGGACCGCTGTCGGTCACCGTCGGTCAGATCAAGCCCTTCTGGTCCCTCGACGAGATGACGAGCGATCTGTTCACCAGCTTCATGGAGCGTGCGGCCTTTACCCAGGCATTCGGGTTCGAACGCAAGGTCGGTCTGTCGGCACAATATAAGGGCGGCAATGTCCTCGTGCAGGCGGGGGTGTTCGGCGACAATGCGAATGATCTCCTCGACGACAGCAACAACAGCATCGGCGCTGACGCGCGGGCGGTGTGGATGCCGAAGCTTGGCGATGCGCAGCTTCATCTGGGCGGATCGCTCCATTGGCGTGACTTCAACGATCCTGCTGCGACAATCCGCTATCGCGCACGGCCCTTCGCCCACACCACCGACGTCCGGCTCGTTGACACGCGGGTGCTCGATGCCAGCGGCGAACGCGGCATGGGTGTCGAGGCGGCGGTGATTTCGGGCCCGTTCCACGCTGCGGGCGAAGGATTTTGGCAGACTGCGAAACGTCCCGGCCTTGCCGACCCGACCTTCTTCGGCGGCTATGCCGAGGTCGGGATGGTACTGACCGGGGAGAGCCGCGGCTATAAGGACGGCGCGTTCGACCGGCTGAAGCCGTCGAACCCCATCACCGAAGGCGGGATCGGCGCATTCGAGGTCAATGCGCGCTACGACCATCTCGACCTCAACGATGGCGGCATCATCGGCGGGCGTCAGCGCACGATGCTGCTGGGGCTGGTCTGGGCGCCGATCGACTATATTCGCGTGACCGCCAACTATGGCCGGGTGAAGATCAACGACGCCGCGATTGCCAGCGCGACGGGGGATCGGGATTATTCGGCCGATACGTTCGGGCTCCGCACGCAGATCGATTTCTGATCGGGGCAGCCGTTCCTGACCTGCCGCTCTCCACCTTCGTCATCCCGGGCTTGACCCGGGACCCGCCTTCCTTCTTGCCAGTGGCAGCGGATCAAATCCGAAGTCTTCGGCCAGATCGCGCCAGGTCGGATTCATTGTATTGATCAGTTCATATTTCCATGGCCGCAGCCATCGTTTGATGCGCTTTTCGCGTAGAATGGCTGCATCCATCATTTCATGGCGCTCAAACCAGACAAGGCGTTTGATGCCATAATCGCGAGCGTAACCTCCTAATGACCCTTCGCGATGCTGGTGGATGCGTTGCATGAGGTTTGACGTCACCCCGGTGTAAAGAGTGCCGTGCGACGAACGCGCAAGAATGTAGACGCACGGATGACGTTCCATCGCCCCATCAAAAGATAAGGCAGGCCCCGGGTCAAGCCCGGGGTGACGAAAGAGAAGCGTTCGCTTCCGTTCGAAAACGGATGCTACGCCGCACCCGCCAGCACCGGCGCCTCATCGCGGCGAAGAGTCAGAACCTCGACCCCATTTCCCGTGACCGCGACCGTATGTTCGAACTGCGCCGATAACTTCCTGTCGTTTGTCATCACCGTCCATCCGTCACGCGCGGTCGATACCTTGCGGGTGCCCTGATTGATCATCGGTTCGATGGTGAAGACCATGCCTTCGCGCAGCTTCAATCCCGTTCCCGGCCGCCCGAAATTGAGCACCGAAGGCTCCTCGTGCATCTCGCGGCCGATGCCGTGGCCGCAATATTCGCGCACCACCGAATAGCCGTGCTTCTTGGCATGGCGTTCGATCGCGAAGCCGATGTCGCCCAGATGGGCGCCGGGGCGCACCTGTCCTATGCCTTTCCACATCGCTTCCTGAGCGATTTGTACAAGCCGGCGCGCGGCGGGCGCGACATCGCCGACCAGATAAGTCTTGCTGGAATCGGCGATGAAGCCGTTTTTCTCGAGCGTGATGTCCAGGTTGATGATGTCGCCGTCGCGGACGATCTCGTCGGCATCGGGGACGCCGTGGCAAACGACATGATTGATCGAACAGTTCAGGACATATTTAAAGCCATATTGCCCCTTGCTCGCCGGACGGGCGGTAAGGTTCGCCGTGATGAAATGATCGACCAGATCGTTGATCGCCAGCGTCGACATGCCGGCCAGTTGCTGTCCGTCGAGCATCTCGAACACCGACGCCAGCAGCTTGCCCGATATGCGCATCAGCGCCAGTTCGTCCGGGGTTTTTACCATCTCAGGCGGCCGCCAGATCGACGGGGTTCACCCGCGCGGCGCCAAGCTGCATCTTCACGATATCGTTGAATGACAGCGTCGGATTGGCTTCGGCAAGCTGGCCGACCTTCATCCAATATTCGGCCTGCGCGTTGATCGACCGGCACATGACCGTGCTGGCCCGGCGGGCCTCCTCGTGCAGATCGTCGTCAATTTTTATCAGGCCCACCGGCATGTCCTCGAAGTGAATGGATATACGTTCCATATATGAAACGTATATCCATTCGTCAATCGAGGCGCCTGCGCCCTTATCAAGCTTCGGTCGTCAGATGCTCTTTCCCGAATCCAGCGCATAGCCCGCCGATCGCACGGTACGGATGATGTCGGCCGTACCCGGCAGGTTGATCGCCTTGCGCAGGCGGCGGATATGGACGTCGACGGTGCGGAGTTCGATGTCGCTGTCCTGTCCCCATACGCTGTCGAGCAGCTGGCCGCGCGAAAAGACGCGGCCCGGATGCTCCATGAAGTGGCGGAGCAGGCGGAATTCCGTCGGTCCCATCGCGACGATCTGGCCATTCCGCACCACCTTGTGGGCAACCGAATCCAGCTCGATATCGGCATAGCTCAGCATCTCGCCCGCCAGCGCGGGGCGCAGGCGGCGGAGCACGGCCTGGACGCGTGCGACCAGTTCGCGCGGGCTGAACGGCTTGGTGACATAATCGTCGGCGCCGGTTTCTAACCCGCGAATACGATCCTCTTCCTCGCCGCGCGCGGTGAGCATGATGATCGGAACATTCGCCGACTTCGGGTTGCGGCGCAGGCGCCGGCACACTTCGATGCCGGGCAGGCTCTCGATCATCCAGTCGAGCAGGACGATATCGGGGACGCGTTCCTCGACAAGGACGAGCGCCTGTTCGCCGTCGGGGGTCTGACGGACCGAGAAACCTTCGCGTGCGAAATGCCAGACGATGAGCTCGGCGATCGCCTCGTCATCCTCGATCAGCAACAGATCGGGCTGCGGCATCAGCCTTGCTCCTGTCCCGCTGACGCACTGTCCTCAGGCGTCTCGCCGCGCTCACGTTCTTCCATCCGCTCGCCGGTCACGACATAATAGACCATCTCGGCAATGTTGGTCGCGTGATCGCCCATGCGTTCGAGGTTCTTGGCGACGAACAGCAGATGCGCGCTTTCCGAAATATATTTCGGATTTTCCATCATGAAGGTGACGAGGGTGCGGAAGATGCTGTTATAGAAATCGTCGACATTCTTGTCGCGGACGGTGACGCGCACCGCGAGTTCGGCGTCGCGCGCCGCAAAACTGTCGAGCGCGTCGTGGATCAGCTCGGCAACGATCGACGACATCGACATCAGGACCGGGATCGCCTCGATCGAGCGGGTCTGGTCCATCATCGCGACGCGCTTGGCGATATTCTTCGCATAATCGCCGATACGCTCGACGACCGAGACGATTTTCAGCGCCGCGATCATTTCGCGAAGGTCGTCGGCCATCGGGGCGCGGAGCGCGATCGTCTGGACCGCGAGTTGTTCGACCTCTGCCTCCAGCGCATCGATCTTCTTGTCGTCGCGCACGACTTGCGCCGCCAGCTCAAGGTCGCCCTTGTGAAGCGCTGCCATCGCCTGGATCAGCGCCTGTTCGGCGCGGCCGCCCATTTCGCTGATCAGGCCGCGCAGGCGGTTCAGATCTTCGTCGAAGGCTTTGACGGTATGATCGTTCGTTAGTGCCATCACTCTTGTCCTTTTGGCTGCGGCTTAACCGTAGCGGCCAGTGATATAGTCCTTGGTGCGTTCCTGCTTCGGGTTGGTGAAGATGTCGGTCGTCTTCCCATATTCGACCAACGTCCCGAGGTGGAAAAAGGCGGTGCGCTGCGACACGCGGGCCGCCTGCTGCATGTTGTGCGTGACGATCACGATCGCATATTTGCCGCGCAGCTCGTGGATCAGCTCCTCGATCTTCGCGGTCGCGATCGGGTCGAGCGCCGAACAGGGCTCGTCCATCAAAATGACTTCGGGGTCGACCGCGATGGCGCGCGCGATGCACAGCCGCTGCTGCTGGCCGCCCGACAGCGCGGTGCCGCTTTCGCCCAGCCGGTCCTTGACCTCGTCCCACAGGCCGGCGCGCACCAGCGCGCGTTCGACGACGACGTCGAGATCGGCCTTGCTCGGGGCGAGCCCGTGGATGCGCGGGCCATAACCGACATTGTCATAGATCGACTTGGGGAAGGGGTTCGGTTTCTGGAACACCATGCCCACGCGGGCGCGCAGCTGCACGACGTCCATCGACGGCGCATAGATATCCTCGCCGTCGAGCTCGATCTGCCCGGTGACGCGCGCACTGGCGACCGTGTCGTTCATCCGGTTCAGCGAGCGCAGAAAGGTCGACTTGCCGCAGCCCGACGGGCCGATGAAGGCGGTGACCAGATCGGTGCCGACATCGATCGACACATTTTTGATCGCCTGTTTCTCGCCATAGAAAACGTCGACGCCGTGCGCCTTCATCTTGGGGTCGGCGATGGTCAAATCATCTTGGGTCATATTCACCAGCGTTGTTCGAATTTGTTGCGAAGATAGATCGCAAAGGCGTTCATCGACAGCAGCACGATAAGCAGCACGATGATCGCGGCGGAGGTTTTCTCGACAAAGCCCCGGTCGACTTCGTCCGACCAGAGGAAGATCTGCATCGGCAGCACGGTCGAGGGCGAGCAGACGCCGCCCGGAACGTCACCGATAAAGGCACGCATCCCGACGAGCAGCAACGGTGCGGTCTCGCCCAGCGCGCGCGCCATGCCGATGATCGTACCGGTCAGGATGCCGGGCAGGGCGAGCGGCAGGACATGGTGGAACACCACCTGCACCGGGCTCGCGCCGACGCCCAGCGCGGCATCGCGGATCGACGGCGGCACCGACTTGATCGCGTTGCGGCTGGCGATCACGATCACCGGCATCGTCATCAGCGCCAGCGTCAAGCCGCCGACGAGCGGGCTCGCCTGGCATATGCCGAACCAGTTGATGAACACCGCGAGCGCGAGCAGGCCAAAGATGATCGACGGCACCGCGGCCAGATTGTTGATCGACACTTCAATGAGGTCGGTCCAGCGATTCTTCGCCGCATATTCCTCAAGATACAGCGCCGCGAGCACCCCGGTCGGAAAGGCAATGATGAAGGCGATGAAGATCGTCAGCACCGACCCCTTGAGCGCACCCCAGATGCCCGCAACCGCAGGATCGGTGGCGTCGGCGTTCTTGAAGAAGGGCCAGTGGATGCCCGTCGACAGCTTGCCGCTCTTTTCCAGCGCATCGACCTTCGCGCCCAGCGCGCCCTTGGCGCCATCCTTGGCCGCGATATCGACCTCGGACGAAGCGGGCAGGTCGAACACCGTCTTGCCATTCAGCAATTCGGGATCGTCGATGATCGCGCTGCGCACTTCCTTCCACGCATTTTCGCTGATCAGCGCCGACCCGCCGTCGCCCAGCGCCTCGTCGGCCGCAAAGGCGACGATGTCGGACAGCCCGGCGTTCGCGATCATCTGGTTCGCGTCGGCATCGCCGAGCCGCGATGTGTCGATCGTCAGCGGCATCGCCTTGAAATCGACCGGCACCGCGACATGGGTGTAGGTGAAACCGCGCGCGCCATTGCCGACCATCACGAACAGCAGAAAGGCAAGGAAGGCGCCGGAGAGCAGCACCGCGCCCAGCCCGAACAGCTTGAAGCGGCGTTCGGCGGCGTAGCGCTTCGCGATGCGGGTCTGCATCACGTTGCCCTTCCAGTCGGTCGGGGCGGTGGTCCTATTCATATGCTTCCCGATATTTTTTGACGATGCGCAGCGCCACGATGTTGAGCAGCAGCGTAACGATGAAGAGGACGAGGCCCAGCGCAAAGGCCGCCAGCGTTTTCGCGCTGTCGAACTCCTGATCGCCGGTGAGCAGTTTCACGATCTGCGCGGTCACCGTGGTGACGCTGGCAAAGGGGTTGGCGGTCATGTTCGCCGACAGACCCGCCGCCATCACAACGATCATCGTCTCACCGATCGCGCGGCTGACGGCGAGCAAGATGCCGCCCATCACGCCCGGAAGCGCGGCGGGGATCAGCACCTGACGGATCGTCTCGTTCGGCGTCGCGCCCAATGCCAGCGATCCGTCGCGCATCGACTGCGGCACCGCGTTGATGCTGTCGTCGGCCATCGAGGAGACAAAGGGGATGATCATCACGCCCATCACGATACCCGCGGCCAGCGCGCTTTCGGTCGAGGCGTTCGGAATGCCCAGCATCACCGCGAAATTGCGAAGCGCCGGGGCGACGGTCAGCGCGGCGAAATAGCCGTAAACCACCGTCGGCACGCCGGCGAGGATTTCGAGGATCGGCTTCACCCATTTGCGCACCGCGGGGGCGGCATATTGGGTAAGGTAGACTGCGGTCATCATGCCGATGGGGATCGCGACGATCATCGCGATGATCGCGCCGATCAGCACCGTGCCCCAGAACAGCGGAATGCCGCCGAACGTATCATCCTGCGGCGCGCCGCTCGTCGGGGCCCAATGGGTCCCGAACAACAGCTCGGCGGGCGAGACGAGTTGGAAGAAGCGGATCGATTCAAAGAGCAGCGACAAGACGATGCCGAATGTCGTGAGGATCGCGACCAGCGACGCCAGCACCAGGAACAGCATCACGATCTTTTCGACCTGCGTCCGGGCGCGGAAATCGGGGCGAATGCGCGTGAAGGCATAGAGCCCGCCGGCCAGCGCCAGCGCCAGCATCGCAGCAATGCCGATCCAGGCATATTTGTGGCTGGCGTCGGCATAGGGCTTCACCAGCGGTGTCGCGGCGGGCAGCCGCACGGCGGCCTGCTTGCCCTCGGCGACATTGCGCGCGTCGGACAGGATGGCCCCGCGTTCGAAACCAAAGGCGGGCAGGCTCTGTGCCGCTTCGCTCGACAGCACCTGATTGGTGACGAGGGCAGGCGACACGCTCGACCAGACGGCCAGGAACAGCACGGCGGGCGCGAACAGCCACAGCGCGACATACCAGCCATGATATTGCGGGCGCGAATGGAGCTTGGTCCCCGCGCGGCCCGCAAGCAAAGCCGAACGCGCGCGTCCCGCCAGCCAGCCGATCAGCGCGAGGCCGGCGATCAAAAGCAACAAGGCGGCGGCGTTGAAGGTCACATCATCCTCTCGGGGCGAGCCCAAATCCTGATCCGTTCACATCAGGCACCCCGTTCCCGCTCGTGTCGAGCGAAGTCGAGACACCCATCGGCAGTTCGGTCCATCTGGGCATCTCGACTTCGCTCGATGCGAACGGAGATGGGAGGTGACGCGAACGGATTTGAAAGTCCAAAAAATCGGCAGCCGGGCAGGGCGAACCCGCCCGGCCGCCAGCGGGAGAGATTATTTCAGCACCGAACCGTCGAGCGCGGTCATGCCCTTGCCGTTCGCCGCTGCGGTCGCGGCGACGTCCTTCGGCGACACGATCAGGCCCTTGGCGTTCAGATATCCGCCTTCGCCGGCACCCTTCAGGAATTCGGCGACGAATTCGGCCAGACCGGGGATCACGCCGACATGGGCTTTCTTGATATAGATGAACAGCGGGCGCGAACCGGGATAGCTGCCGTCGGCGATCGCCGCATAGGTCGGCGACACACCCTGCACCGGAACCGCCTTGATCTTGTCCTTGTTCGCATCGAGGTACGAAAAGCCGAAGATGCCAAGGCTGGTCGGGTTCTTGTCGAGCTTCGAGATGATGAGGTTATCATTCTCGCCCTGCTCGACATAATAAGGCGCGCCGCGCAGCGTGGTGCAGGTCGCCTCATGCTTGTCCTTGTCGCTGTCCTTCAGCGCCTTCATCTCGGGATTGGCGTCGCAGCCCTTGCCGAGGATCAATTCCTTGAACGCATCATAAGTACCGCTGGTCGACGGCGGACCAAAGACCGAGATCGCGACGGCGGGAAGCGCGGGGTTCACGTCCTTCCACGTCTTCGCGGTGTTGGGCTTGCCATAGGGGTTCGCGGCCAGCGCCTTGTAAACATCTTCTTCGCTCAGCTTGAAGCCGGGTCCGCGCGTCGCTTCGCCCAGCGCAATGCCGTCGATGCCGATCTGGATTTCGACAATGTCCTTCACGCCATTTTTGACGCAGGTATCGAATTCCTTCTTCTTGATGCGGCGCGATGCGTTCGCAATGTCGGGCGTGTCGCCGCCGACGCCGGCGCAGAAGCGTTCAAAGCCGCCGCCGGTGCCCGTGCTGTCGATCTTGGGCGTCTTGTTGCCGGTCGCTTCGGCGAACTTCTCGCCGACCGAGGTCGCAAAGGGATAGACGGTCGAGGAGCCGACAGCGCTGATATAATCACGCGCGGCGCCGCCCGAAGACGCCTGATCCTGGCACGCGGAAAGCGCCAGCGCGCACGTCGCGGCACCAGCGATAAGAGCGAATTTCTGGAACATAGGAAAATCCTGTGGTGGGGGTCGTTACCGATCCAAGCCACCACCCCCGCGGCGACTCGCTGAGGGCCATTTGGGGGTTTTGTGTGACGTGTTTGTGACAGACGGTGTCATGGAAGTGTCATGGTTGATCTGACTTTCCTACAAAGCAGAACCATGGTAACCCGTTCAGATAATATTCGTGGGCGATTGAACGATTAGCATGGCGCGTTGGTTGAAATGGGGAGCGGTTGCGATTGTCGCCGCTATATTCGGCAGCCTATCGAGCTTGTTCGTGCACGTCATAAATGTGTCGAATGATCGCTCTGCGGACATGAGTTATGCCGACTTCCTTTCGATTACTCTCACTGCACTTGGCCTGATGATAACCGTTCTAGGGATATTTGTGGCGGCGGTGGGGGTGATTGGCTGGTCAACCTTAGAAAGCAAACTTAGGTCGCACTCGCTGGATTTTTTTACCAAGCAATTGGAAAAGGACGGAGAGCTTCGAAAGGAGTTTGAGCAACTTATCCTCGGTGTTGCCTACGAGGGCGTGCAAAAAGTTAACAGAGATGGGGCGACCTCACCGGATGAGGAAGGTAAATACGCTGACTGACATTAGTTTTAGCTCTCGCATAGGGCAAGGATATGTCGATATCCTCAAAAAGCATATGCAGAACATCCCGGTCAAAGTGGGCGCTTTGGCTGAAGAGCTTGGGCTGCGCGTCGTATTGGCTACGCTTCCTCTCAATATCTCCGGGATGATACAGCCCGATGGCGAAGGTGGATTCGTAATAAAGATAAATCGATTTGAATCTAAGGAGCGTCAACGTTTTACGATTGCTCATGAAATATCGCATTTCTTGCTTCACCGAGATAAGATCAATGCAGGGGTTGTGGATTCGGTCCTCTATCGATCAAATCTTTCTTCGCGTTTAGAGGCGGAAGCTAATAGGCTTGGTGCTGATATCATAATGCCAAATAGCTCTGTTTTTGCTGAAATGTCTCGGCTATCGAATATGCAAGATGACGATCGTATTGCTTCGCTAGCTCAAATGTTTCAGGTTTCTCGGCAGGCGATGACAATTAGAGCAGGGTAGCCGTATTGCTTGCGGGGAAAACTTACGTTCCAATTTTGAAAACAGGCATCGTGGAAATCGCTGCCTATCGAAATTTGTACGACAGCGTTAAACAGGTTACGCTCCCCTTCTTCCGCCTAAGACCTTGGCCGCGAGCAAACCATCTTTGGGATTCAATCCAACAAATCATCGATGCAACATCAGGCGGTCCGTTCATCTTGGGGTTAGACCATTCTCGCCATAATCACGTAAATCCAAGACCGGCTCAATCTGAATTTAATGATCTCTTTGATCCAGAGGGCGGTTTTTCGGCGTACTACGAGTTTTTGGGGGGCATCGACGGCGCTACGCCGGTCATCTTGCCAACAGTCGATGCGAGTAATATCGCTGATCAAATAGCAAATGCCGAAGCCCTTGGTCGGGGGCTTGTGGTTCATCAGCGCCGTGAGGGCGACCCCAATTTAATCACGTTGTTTTTGGAAGCTCACCCGCATCCGACCGATTGTGTTTTTGTGTTGGATGGCGAATGGGCGCGTAGCTATGTTACTCTCGAAAGCTGGTGCTTGCCATTGGTTGCTGCGTTGAGCCCGAGCTTGTCGCATTCGGAGTTGGTGATCGCGTGCAGCTCTTTTCCAGATAATTTCTCTCATATCATTGGAAACAAAGAAGAAATTGCAAATGAGCGGCGGCTTTTCGATGTTGTCAGGCAGCAGTTCAATCAGCTTGATCTCACGTATGGTGATTGGGGGAGTACAAGACACTCCAGCTACGGAGGTGGGAACTATATTCCTTCGAGAGTCGACCTTCCCAAGCTGGGATCATGGGAGATTTTTCGAGCGGACCCTAAAAACGATCTTGGCTTTGCTGAAATGGCTTGGAACGCTCAACATCATTCTTGTTTTCCCGATACGATCGATTGTTGGGGAAAAGAGATGATAGCGATTACCGATGACACTGGCCTCGGAGTGAAAAGTAGATGGGAATCGATAAAAGTAAGGATTAACATTCATATGACGATCCAATCTGGATCTGAAAGCGTCCTTCCCACAAACGAAATTCCATACACAGACTAGCTCTGATAAGGTTCATTATGATCCTCATCACCGGCCACGTCATCCTCACCCCCGAGCATCGCGAGCGCATGATCGCGCTCGGTGCCGAACATAGCGCGCGCTCACGGGCAGAGCCGGGGTGTCTGGCGCATCATTGCCATGTCGATGTCGAAAACGACCGGCGCCTCGTCTTCGTCGAGGAGTGGGAGAGCGTCGACGCGGTCCGCGCCCATTTTGCGCTGCCCGCGTCGCGCGCCTTCGTCGCCGACATGCGCGCGCTGTCGCCCGAGCCGCCCGTGATCCGCATCCATGCCGCCGAGGATATCACCGCGACGCTGATGGGCTGACCTTCTTCTTCCGCCCTTCCGTAAAGGAGCGGGCGAGGGGGGCGTGACAGGCCCTCCCCAAACCCCTCCCGCAGACGCGAGGGGCTTATCGCCACACATCCCCGTCTTCGTCACCCCGGACTGGATCCGGGGTCCAGCTTGCACCGTGGCGGAACGGCCCCCGGACCAAATCGGAGCCGATGCCATGGGGGCAAACCACCGCTCCCCGGCGAAAGCCGGGGTCCAGACGGCATGGCGCAACCCGCCATCGCTCCCGGCTTTCATCCCCTTCTTCGTCACCCCGGACTGGATCCGGGGTCCAGCTTGCGCCGTGGCGGAATGGCCCCCGGACCAAATCGGTGCCTATGCCATGGGAGCAAGCCACCGCTCCCCGGCGAAAGCCGGAGCCCAAACGGCGTGGCGCAACCCGGCATGGCCCCCGGCTTCCACCCCCTTCTTCGTCACCCCGGACTGGATCCGGGGTCCAGCTTGCACCGTGGCGGAATGGACCCCGAACCAAATCGGTGACTGTGCCATGGGAGCAAGCCACCGTTCCCCGGCGAAAACCGGAGCCCGGATGGCATGGCGCAACCCGGCGGCCCCCGGCTTTCATCCCCTTTTTCGTCACCCCGGACTTGATCCGGGGTCCAGCTTGCACCGTGGCGGAACGGCCCCCGGACCAAATCGGTGCCTATGCCATGAGAGCAAGCCACCGCTCCCCGGCGAAAGCCGGGGCCCGGATGGCATGGCGCAACCCGGCATGGCCCCCGGCTTTCGCCGGGAAACAGCAACCCACCCTGCCTCAACCGCACAAGCACCGATCCAGTCCGGGGTGACGGGCAGGCGAGGAAACGGGCGCGCGAAAAAACGCTGTCCTACATTATTCCGCTGTGCCAGCCTTCATTCCGGCTCTTTCAATCGGTGGAGACATGCGGTCGCGGCCCAGTGTGCGGGTCCGGCCGGGACGGTGCGCGCCCTCAGCATCGCCCGTGCCGGGAGGGGAGGATAAGGGGGGTACGTACACTGTACTTACTATACTTTGGAATTTTATTACGCGCGATCCGACGGCTTTCCGGATGCGTCCGGGGCGCCGCTTTTCACCGTCGCATGGCGAAATCCCCGATCGATTCGGGGTGACGCATCGGGCGCTATGGTCCCCGATCCCGGCGCGACCTCGATAGGGCCGCGGCGCGACGGGACGGCCCCGGACCCAAGCCCGGGGCGCCCTTTGCCGATAGGGCTCAGCCCTTGGTCGGCGTCGCGGTGACGACGGGTTCCGCCGCCGGTGCCGCGGTTTCGGCCGCTGCCGGCGCGATCGTGGCGGTGGGGGCGGCGGGGGCCAGCTCGGCGGTCGGGATGGTGCGTGCGCCCGCCGGAACGGCATAGGGCAGTGCGTCGGCGGTGCGCGCCGTCAGATGCTGACCGTTCGGGATGATCGCCGATTTGCCGGTGACAAAGGCGCCAAACACGCCAACCGCGATCGCCGCGCCGACGGCGGCGCCGGTGTTGCCTTGGACGCTCATCAAGTCCCGATCGCAATAGTTTCCACAGCACTTGCCGCGAATAGGAAACTGCGCCGTTTGAGAACCGCCTATGTTAACTCGCCCCAGTTGATTCTTAACTATTTGCCAGCTAGCTCCCGAATCGGGGGAGTATTTTATGACAAAAAAATCAAATATGGGCCGGTTGAGCATGATAGTCTGCGGCATGTTCTTGGCGAATGGCTTGAGCGCGCAGGAAAGTGATGTACTGACTGCGCGGCCTGTCGCCGTTCCGCAGGAGAGTGCCGCAAAACGGGCGATGCTTGCGCTCCCCGCAAATACCGAAATTCTTGTTCGCATGAACGAGGAGCTGACGACCAGGAAGAATGAAGAAGGGGATACATTCTATCTTACTGTCGTGCATGATGTTGTGCACAAGGGGTTCGTAGTCATCCCGAACGGTACGCGCGCCGTCGGTGAACTGGTCTGGCGAACAGGCAAGGGCGCTTTCGGTAAGTCGGGGAAGATGGACATCGAGATTAAATATCTCGAAATGGGCGGCCAACGCGTTCCTTTGATCGGAAAGTTTCGACAAGAAGGCGAAGGCAATACGGTCGCGACCGTGGCCGCCGTGGCGCTGATCTTGGTGGCTGCACCCTTCATTACCGGCAAGACTGGCAGGATTCCGGCCGGTCGCGAACTGACGGTCCATACAAGGGATATGTTCCAGATCGCGCTTCCGGCTGGTTACGCGTCGCCCGACGTCGATGTCAGCAACGTGGTAGAGGCGGTTCCGGTGGCGCCTGCATCCGCGGCGCCTGCCTTGCCGGTTTCTATCGTTCCGGCCGCAGTTTCCGAGGCGCCCGCGACGCCCACATTATGATGGTGGGGGCGGGATATATCCCGCCCCAAAAAAAGGCGCCGACTCAGTTCAGTGGGTATGAGGCTGGAGGGTCCGGCTATTTCCCGAGCATCGGCGCCAGATACTGGCCGGTGAAGCTCCGGGGATTTTTTGCGACCTGCTCGGGGGTGCCCGCGGCGACAATCTCGCCGCCCTTGACCCCGCCTTCGGGGCCGAGGTCGAGGATATAGTCGGCGGTTTTGATGACGTCGAGATTATGTTCGATGACGATCACGCTATTGCCCTGTTCGACCAGCGCCTGCAGCACTTCGAGCAGTTTGCGGACATCCTCGAAATGCAGCCCGGTCGTCGGCTCGTCGAGGATATAGAGCGTCTGCCCGGTCGAACGCCGCGAGAGCTCCTTGGCCAGCTTGACGCGTTGCGCCTCGCCGCCCGACAGCGTCGTCGCCTGTTGCCCGACCTTGACATAGCCGAGCCCGACGCGGACGAGCATCGCCATCTTCTCGCGGATCGACGGCACCGCCTTGAAGAACTCCGCCGCATCCTCGACCGTCATGTCGAGCACATCGGCGATGCTGTGGCCCTTGAACTTCACCTCGAGCGTTTCGCGGTTGTAGCGTTTGCCGTGGCACGTCTCGCACGTCACATAGACGTCGGGCAGGAAGTGCATCTCGATCTTGATCAGCCCGTCGCCGGTGCAGGTCTCGCACCGTCCGCCCTTGACGTTGAAGCTGAAACGTCCGGGCTTGTAACCGCGCGCCTGGCTTTCGGGCAGCCCCGCGAACCAGTCGCGGATGATCGTGAAGGCGCCCGTGTATGTCGCAGGGTTCGATCTCGGGGTGCGGCCGATCGGCGACTGGTCGATGTCGATCACCTTGTCGCAATGCTCCAGCCCCTTCAGGCTGTCATGCGGCCCCGCGACCATCCGCGCGCCGTTCAGGATGCGCGCCGCGCTGGCATAGAGCGTGTCGATGATCAGGCTCGACTTGCCCGACCCCGACAGGCCGGTGACACAGGTGAAGGTGCCGAGCGGAATCTTCGCGGTGACATTGTTGAGATTGTTCGCACGCGCCCCCTTGAGCACGAGGTCGAAGCCATTGCCCTTGCGGCGGTGCTTGGGAATCTCGATCTGGCGGGTGCCGTTGAGATAGGCGGCGGTCAGGCTGGTCTCGCTCTTCAGCACCTCCTCCAGCGTGCCCTCGGCGACGATCTCGCCGCCGTGGAGCCCCGCGCCGGGGCCCATGTCGACGACATAGTCGGCGTGGCGGATCGCATCCTCGTCATGCTCGACGACGATCACCGTATTGCCAAGGTCGCGGAGGCGCTTGAGCGTTGCGAGCAGCCGGTCGTTGTCGCGCTGATGAAGCCCGATGCTCGGTTCGTCGAGGACGTACAACACGCCCGACAGCCCGCTGCCGATCTGGCTGGCAAGGCGGATGCGCTGGCTCTCGCCGCCGCTCAATGTGCCGCTGGTGCGGTTGAGGTTGAGATAATCGAGCCCGACATTGTTGAGGAAGCCCAGCCGCTCGTTGATTTCCTTGAGGATCGCTTTCGCGATCTGGCGCTGGGTGTCGTTGAGCTTGTCTTCGAGCGTGCCGAACCAGGCGAGCGCGTCGGCGACGCTACGCTGCGCGGACATGCTGATGTCTTCGCCAGCGATCTTCACGGCGAGCGGTTCGGGGCGCAGGCGCGCGCCATGGCACGTCTCGCACGGCTGCGCGGTCTGATACTTGCTCAGCTCCTCGCGCATCCACGCGCTTTCGGTCTGGAGCATGCGGCGGTTGAGGTTGCCGATGACGCCTTCGAATGCCTTATGGGTCGAGTAACTGCGCTTGCCGTCCTTGAAGATCAGCTCGACCGGCTTGCCGCCGGTGCCATAGAGGATGATCAGCTGAACCTCGCCCGGCAGGTCTTCCCACGGTGTCGTCAGGTCGAAGCCATAGGCTTTGCCGAGGCTTTCGAGCACCTGCATGTAATAAGGCGAGGGCGGGTTCGACTTCGCCCACGGCACCACCGCGCCCTTCTTCAGACTCAGCGCATGGTTGGGGACTACCAGATCTGGGTCGAACTCCTGCCGTTCGCCCAGCCCATCGCAGGCGGGGCAGGCGCCTTGCGGTGCGTTGAAGCTGAACAGGCGGGGTTCGATCTCGGCGATCGTAAAGCCCGAGACGGGGCAGGCGAATTTCTCCGAAAAGATGATGCGGTTCGCGGGGATGCCCGCGCCCTTCATCGCGCCGCCGGTGTCCTCATCCTCGCGCCCTGGCACCGGGCCGTCGGCGAGGTCGACATAGGTCAACCCCTCGGCGAGCTTCAGCGCGGTCTCGAAACTGTCGGCAAGCCGGGATTCGAGGCCGTCGCGCACCGCAATGCGATCGACGACCACCTCGATGTCATGCTTATATTTCTTGTCGAGAGCGGGGGCTTCACCGATCTCGTAAAATTCGCCGTCGATGCGGACGCGGGTGAAGCCGTCCTTCTGCCACTGCGCGAGTTCCTTCTTATACTCGCCCTTGCGCCCGCGCACGACGGGAGCGAGCAGATAGGCGCGCGTTCCCTCGGGCAATTGCATCACGCGATCGACCATGTCGGTGACGGTCTGCGCAGAAATCGGCTCGCCGGTGGTCGGCGAATAGGGAATGCCGACGCGCGCCCACAGCAAGCGCATATAGTCGTAGATTTCGGTGACCGTCGCGACGGTCGAGCGCGGATTGCGGCTCGTCGTCTTCTGTTCGATGCTGATCGCCGGCGACAGCCCGTCGATATGCTCGACATCGGGCTTTTGCATCATCTCGAGGAACTGGCGTGCATAAGCCGACAGGCTTTCGACATAACGCCGCTGCCCTTCGGCATAGATGGTGTCAAACGCGAGGCTGGACTTGCCGCTGCCCGACAGGCCGGTGATGACGACCAGCGCATCGCGCGGCAGGTCGACGTTCACGCCCTTGAGATTATGCTCGCGCGCGCCGCGCACGGAAATATGGGTGAGACTCATGGGGGAGTATGTTCCAGATTTGTTCTATCCGCGCAAGGCGGTTTTCGGTCCCCTTTAAGCTAGGGTGCGCGGGCGCAAGGCACAAGAGGACCTGCGCCCGCGGGTGCCTCGGGCCGAAGCGAGTGCTGAATCCCGATATTGCATTCTTGGTGCCAACAGGCTGCAGGGGCGTCGGGCGATTACCTGCGTTGCCTCAGGGTGGGGGCGTGCCAGCTGCTTTTGTCGCGCCAAAGCCGCCCCAGAACAAGCCCGACACCCCCGAACTGCCAAGTGGTGCATATTTGCCGGAAAACGTCCCGGTAAGCTCGGAATAATTGGGGCCATAAAATACACCGCCGAGCAGGGCATCAAAGGCCTGCCCAACTGGATTCGAAAGGGTTCCACCAAAGCGGGCCGAGACATTCGGGCTTCCCGCAAACCCGGGCTGATTAACGCCGGGATTGAAATATCGAGCTTCGAACAGGTTGGACGTCCCCAGATCATAGGTGGTGCCCGAACGATATGTGATGATGGGATTGACCGTTCCGGTGACCGCCGCCGTCCCGAAGTTGACGGCGAGATTGACGGTGCCACCAAGATCGGCAAGCTCGCTTCCGATCAGTCCGTCAGACGCGGTTCCATGCAAAACCCCGGCGTAGTTCGCGGATCCGCTCGTCGGCATTGATGCATTGGGCGTCGCAACCCCAAAGGGCGTCCAAACATTGCGATAGGCCCAACTTCCGTCAGAGTTGCGAGCGGCATAGGACAGGTTGAAAAAACTGGAATAGGTCAGCGCAATTTCGCTGTTGCTGCCAGCGGGCTTGTAAAGCCTCCAGCGGATCTCTTCATTGGCGCTCGATTTGCTATATCCCGTGAATTTGCCGTCGGAGAGCGTGGCATCGGGAGATTGACTGGTTGATATGACCGTTCTGCTCGGCGACGCGGCGTCATCGGATAGCGAAAATGATCTTTCCGCAGCCGAGTAGCTGAGACGAAATTGGTTCGGTGACACCAAATAATTCGATGAAAACTCGGACGGCGATCCTGTTCCGTTGGAAGCAAGATATGCGAAACCTTTTTGAGCCGACAAGAATGTCTCGTCAAACTGAAGATCCAGCAGGGAAGGATTGTTCCCGGTGATGACGCCGTTGGTCTTGCGCCCGACCAAGACGCCGACCGCCGTCGTTCCGGCAAAGAGCGGATTGGTCGATTCTCCTCGGAACGCTATCCCGATCTCATCGAAGTCGGGGCCGTAAAAACGACCTGCGGCAGCCCCGGAAATCGGGGCGGTGGTGCTGGAAAACAGTGACATCGTGCCTGCAATAGCATTGCGGTTGCTGGCGATGGTGCCGTTGAAACCCCAATTCCCTGAAGGACCCGGACCGCCGGTAAGGCTGTTCGTCAGTTGCAACCCGTTAAAGCCCCCGCCTGTAACAGTGCCCGTCAGCAAGTTCGCAGTGAGCGTTCCATCTCCCGACATTGAATAAAGTGCATCGGGAGATGCAACCACACCCAAGAGGTCGACGGCATATGACGCGCCGCCGGTCCTGGGAAGCGCAACATCCGGCGTTTCGACGCCGTAGGTGAAAGCATCGAATGCTCCGGTCACCGACGTTGCCGAGTCTATGGTTCTCTGCCAAAATCCGCCGCCAACATATTTATATGTCAAATCTCCGCTAGACGCCGCGTTGGTCAGCGTGAGCGTATCGGTTGTGGCTCCGGAAACACGTTTGAATACCGTGATTTGGGCATTGCCGAGGGACGAATCGATGTGCGCCTGCGTGAAACTCTGGCTGCGTTCTCCCGTATTGACGGTGTAGGTGCGGCTGGCTGCATCATAGATGAAGGACAGCGCAGATGGCGCGGAACTGGCTGCCGTTCGACTGCCCTCCTTGGAATACGTCGCACTGCCTGTCACCGCATCATTCGTAAAATCCTCACTTTGCGTAAGGGTTATCAGGTCTGCATTGGCACTTGTGGGTGGCGGGGTCGGAGTGGGAGTAGGGGTCGGAGTTGGCGTCGGAGGCGTAGGCGTGCTGTTGACGCCGCCGCCGCCGCATGCAGACAGCGCAAAAGTCAGTACCAACGACGGCAGCGCGGCTACGAAACGCTTATTCATTTGGTCAAGGCCCCCCCCTGTTCCCCAAGCTCATCTGACAATCATCGCTTTAAAAAGCAGATGTTATGCCAAACTCTGCACTAATACGTGAATAGTCCCAAATCTCAACGGTCGATTTATTTCGTTCCCAGCCGATCTTTGCCATCGGTGCGAAAGTCCCGATCTTGAGGAAGCGGAAGGTCGCGCCGATCGACGCGTTGAAGCGGTCGTCGACGCGGCGCTTTGGATAAAGGAAGAGCCGGCGGTCGGCTTCGAGGCGGCTGTAACCAGCGCTGGCGGTCAGCGTTGTTTGGCCAAGCTCCTGGAATACATAAGCCGTCGCACCGCCCGATGTCGTCGAATAGCCCGGATCGCGGGCGGCATCGCGATTGCCGCTGAGCTGAAAGCCACCACCGAATTTTGCCGAAAAAGCGCGATCGTAAGACGCGGCGAGCTGGAGATTGGTCGCGTTCTGAAGCGCGTTGCGGTGGATGTTCACGTCGGTGATGCGGCCATCGACACGAAGCTGCGCCTTGTCGCCCATCGGATGCTGCCAGGTTGCGCCAACTCCGGCTGAAAAACTGTAGGGGGCGAGGCCATACCAGCGCCATGTCGCTTCGCCTGATATGTTGATCCGGTCCTTACCCGATGCATATTCGGGGCCGGCCTGAATCGACAATGCAACGTCATCGAACTGTTTGTCGCGGTAGAGACTTGCATAGGTCGATGCGCGGACGAGCAATTGCGATCTTTTGTCTATCCCGGTCCGGAAATAAGCTTGGCCGCGCAGCGCAAGCCCCAGTCCGGATTGCGCCTGCGCGTCGTCATCCAGCGTGAAGTCGCCGATGATCGTGCCCAGCGTGTCCGAACGCGTGGCGCGATTGATGTTGCTGTCGGGTGCGAAGGCGATGGCGACCGATCCGCCGAAGGGTTTTTGGGCGCTGAGCGCCGCTGAATAGAAGCGAACCATCTGTTCCACTTCGGGTGGCAAACCGGCCGCTTGCGCCGAACGCAGTTCGCGCTCGGCAGCGCGCAGGTCGCCAAGCATTGCTTGCATGCGGGCGAGTTCGATACGGACGCGGGCCGCTTTGGGCTTTTCGTCCAGTATCTCACGAAACAGCGTCGCAGCTTCGCGATGCTTGCCCATCTCGTCGGCCAGCATCATCGCCAAGCGAAAGCGCGCTTCGATACGAAGCTCGATGTCGGGGTTGGTCGCAAGAGCGCGATAGGCGGTTTCCGCGGTTGCGAAGTCGCGCATTGACCGCGCCTGATCGGCAACGCCGAATAGCTGTTCCGCCGACATTGTAATTGGACGCGAGGCGTCGTCGCTCGCAGGAATATTCTGCGCCGATACAAGGGGAAAATGGAAAATCAGCGCGGCCGCTGCCGTCAATAAGGCTCGTCTGATGATATTTCCCCCCGGAGACGGCTGTTGCCGTGCAGCATCCCATTGCTAGGCAACGGTGCTTCGTCAATATCTTCCGGCGGGTTGCCGGATGAAAAACGGGAGTATTGACCCGGTCGTTCCGGTCTTTCCACCAACTCCCTTGAGGCTTCGACCAGCGGCGGATCGACTGCTTGACCGCTTTGCATCACCGGCGGACAAGGTTGATCATGGCCATCGTTTGATCGGTTGGCGCAACGGTTTCGGGAGACGGGGAATGAAAGTGCGAGTTTTGGGGGTGGCGACAATTGCTGTGGCCGCAACATTGGTCTCGGCCGCACCGGTGTATGGCAGTGACATGGGGCGACAAGCGACGCTCTTGGCCGACGCCGACGATGCGGGCAGCGCCGACAAGGCGTCGCTGAAGGCGCTGACCTTCGGCACATGGGGTGTGGACCTGAGCGCGCGCGACACCTCGGTGAAGCCCGGCGACGATTTCGACAAATATGCCAATGGCGGCTGGTTTGCACGCACCGAAATTCCGGCCGATCAGGCGTCTGCCGGGGTTGATTATGATGTCTATAACCTGACCCAGCGCCAGCTGCGCGCCGTGGTATCGGGCGCACCGGTGACGAGCCAAGTCGGCGGCCTCTATCAAAGCTTCATGGACGAGGCACGGGTTGATGCGCTCGGCGTTAAGGCGTTGATGACGGACCTCGCCGCGGTCGGGGCAATCCAGGACAAAAGCGCCATGGCGCGCTTCATGGGCCAGACCCAGGGTGGTTTCGGTGTCTCGATCGTCGGCGGCGGTCCCTATGCCGACACCGACGATCCGACGGTGAATGTATTGTGGCTGGGGCAGGGCGGGATCGGCCTGCCCGAGCGCGAATATTATCTCGACGCCAAGTTTAAGCCACAGCGTGACGCCTATCGCGCCTATGTCGCGCGAACGCTGAAGTTGATCGGCAATACCAGTCCCGAAAAGGGGGCGGATGCGGTCATGGCGTTCGAGACCGAGGTTGCGAAGGCCAGCTGGGCGGTTGCAGACCGTCGCGACATCGGCAAGATCAACAACCCGATGTCGGCGGCCGAACTGGCCGCCTATGCCCCCGGACTCGACTGGAACGCCTGGTTCGCGGGCGCGGGGATCGCGCCGCAAAAGCGGATCATCGTCAACGAGAATACGGCGATCCGCGACATCGCCGCGCTTTATGCGAAAACGTCGCTCGATACGATCAAGCTGTGGCAGCAATTCCATGTCGCCAACAGCGCCGCCCCCTATCTGTCGAAGGATTTCGTCGATAGCCGGTTCCAATATACCAAGGTTCTGAGCGGCGTGGACGAACTGCGTCCGCGCTGGAACCGCGGGCTGGTGCTGGTCGGCGACAGCCTCGGCGAACTGGTCGGCGAAACCTATTCGAAGCAATATTTCCCGGCGAGTGCGAAGGCGAAGATGGAGGTGCTGGTCGCCAATCTGAAACTCGCGATGGGCGACCGCATCACCGGCAACAGCTGGATGGCACCCGCGACCAAGGACGCAGCGCAGGCCAAGCTTGCCAAGATGGATGTGATGGTCGGCTATCCTGACAAATGGCGCGACTATTCGGGGCTGAGAATCGACCCTGCCGACCTTTACGGCAATGTACAGCGCAGCACCGCATTCGAATATGCTTATCAGCTCGGCGACCTCGGCGAGCCGGTCGACCGCAAGAAATGGGCGATGAACCCGCAGGAAGTGAACGCCTATAATGGCGGGCTGGAGAATAAGATCGTCTTCCCCGCAGGCATATTGCAGGCGCCATATTTCAGCGAAAGCGTCGACGATGCGGTCAATTATGGCGCGATCGGCGCGGTAATCGGGCATGAAATTATCCATGGCTTCGACGATCAGGGGCGCAAGATCGACGCGAATGGCGCGGTGCGAGACTGGTGGACGGCGGAGGATGCTGCGCGTTTCGAGGCGCAAGCCAAAGCGTTCGGCGCGCAATATGCGACCTATGAGGCTGCGCCCGGCGCGTTCATCAACCCCGACCTGACGATGGGGGAGAATATCGCCGATCTTGCCGGGCTGGAGGTCGCATATGACGCCTATCACCGTTCACTGGGCGGCAAATCCGCGCCGGTGATCGACGGACTGACGGGCGATCAACGCTTCTTTCTGGCGTTCGCGCAGGCATGGCGTGACAAGGCGCGCGAGGATTCGATCAAGCAGCAGGTCGCGAGCGACCCGCATAGCCCCGCGCGCTGGCGGATCATCGGTCCGGTTCGCAATATCGATGCCTGGTACAAGGCGTTCCGGGTCGACGAGGGTTCCAGATTTTGGCTGAAGCCGGAAGATCGCACCAAAATCTGGTAAGGTCCGGGGCCTGTTCAGGATGCGGCGGGGGCGGCTTCATGTCGTCCCCGCAGTGCCATGACGGCCAGCGACAACGCCGCGCCGACAATCACGAACAGCGCGGGAAAGCCGCCGAGTACCGACATCATGCGGATGCCGTCGATGCCGCCCCCGGCGACGAGCAGCAGCGCGACAAGCCCGACGGTGATTCCCCACACAGTCTGGACGGGCAGCGGCGCTTCGGGGGTTTCGGGGGAAATCCCGTGGGTCGACAGCGCGCTCATCGCCGAGACATTGGCGTCGGCGCCGGCAACATAAGAAAGAAAGATCGCGAACAGCACGATCGCCGCAACACCCGATCCGCCTCCCAATGCGCTGAAAAGACGGAACAGCACGGGGTCGGGGCCTTGCACTGTCAGGATTGCATAGAGGCTGGCGCCGCTTTGCTGATCGAGCGCGATCGTGGCGCCCGCGATTGCGGTCATCCACACCGCTCCGAACAGCGACGGCAGGATCAGGTTATAGAGGATGAATGCGCGGACGCTGTAGCCGACCGCCAACCGGCCGAGAAACAAGGCGGTCACCGGCGCCCACGCGAACCAGTTCGCCCAGTTGAAGATCGTCCATTGCCGGTGCCAGCCGGTATCGACGTCGAGACCGAGGTTACGAGGGACAAAGGTACGAAAATAATCGGCGCCACCGCTCAGCGACAGGCCCAGCATCTCGGTGGTCGGTCCAGCGATCAGGACGAAGGCTATGATCGCGAAAAACAGCCAGGTGTTGAGCACCGACAGCCCGGCGATGCCCTTTTGCAGACCGGTTGCCGCCGAAATCAGGAAGCTCGCGACAATGGCCGTAGCTATCGCCCAGCGCAGCGGTGCGCCTCCGACAAAACCGCCGATGCCTTCGATTCCGCCGGCGAGCGCGAGGATGCCCGCACCCATTGACGCGGCCATACCGGCGACCAATGCATAGAGGCAGATGATATCAATCCCGGTGCCGACCGGGCCGTGGGCACGCTGCCCGAGCAACGGCACGAACAGGGACGACAGGCTGAACGGTTGCCGGCGGTTGTAATAGACAAGCGCGAAGGCCAGCCCGGCAACCGTGTAAATCGCATAGGGTGTCAGCGTCCAATGCAGGAACATCGTCGACATGGCGAAAGTCGCGGCGGCATCGCTGCCGGGCTGCAACCCCAGCATCGCGGGCGGTTCGTTGAGGTGGAACAAAGGTTCGGCTGCGCCCCAGAATAATATGCCGGTGGCGATCGTCGTGCAGAGCGTGACGGCGAACCAGCGCCATCGGGTCAATATCGGCTGCGCGTCCGGCCCGCCGATGATCCGTCCACCAAGCGGTGACAGCGCAATGCCCGCTAGCAGCGCGAGAAAACCCACGCCGGCCCAAGCGAACAGCGGCGAAAAATGGCGTAAGATCCAGTCGTTGATCGCGGTTTCGGCGGCGACGAAGGCCGGGCCCTGCCACAGGCTGAGCAACACCGCCGCCAAAAGGACGGCGAGGGGGATAAAAAACACGGGGCGGTTGACGGGATGCTTCGACGGGACTGGCAAAGGATGGACCGATCGGACAAGGTGAATATCCCCCAACATGAAGGCCGATGGCTTTGCGGTCAAATCGCGCCGGAACGCCGGGCAGGGTAGAGCGTTGATCGCGCAGAACAGTTGGATTGAAGGAGACGTTGCGATGACCAGGATGATTTGGGCCGCTGCCGCAGCCGTCGCGTTGCTTGGTTCAGGGCAGGCGTCTGCCTTCCAGCCACCGGCTGACACTGTTGCCGCCGATAAGGTTGCGCCTGCGGAAAAGCCGACTCCTGCTACAAAGACGGCGCCCGACGGCACCACGCCCGAGGAACGCTCCAACACTGCGCGGCTGAACGCCGAGCAGGCATCTCGCGCGCGTCAGGACAATGTTACCTATCAGCAGGAAGTGTCGGCGGCGCAGCAGCAGGTTGCGCATGACCAGACAGTCTTCGCCGAAGAAACCGCGGTCTATGAGGCCGAGAAGGCACGTGTTGCGGCAATGTCGGCCGAAGAGAGGATGAAGTGGGAAGCTGACGCGGCTGCCTGCAAGGGGGGCGACCTTACCCGTTGTGCGAAGCCGGTGCCGCAACAGCCCCGCTGAGTTTCAGGGGGCGCCGACGTTTATGGCGGCGCGTCGCCCGACAATGGGGGATTAGTGACGCCCTCGGCAGGAGGCTCGGCAGACGTAGCGACCTCCGACGCGGATAGATCTGCATCGGGAAAACGCCCACCATAGCGATATTCGTCGGTGGTTTCTCGAACGGGCGAAGCGGCGGCATCGACAGCGCCGAGTTCGCGAAACGCGTCATTCATGCGCGTATTGCGAGCCGCGCGCATTTGCGCCGCAACTCCATAGTTATAGGGGCAATCCAGGCATGTATCTTGCGGCATCGTGACGGGCCTCGACGCATCGGGGTTCGCGCTGAGCCCGGAATAGGAAGCACCGTCACCCGCCGTCACGCCGCGTAAGTTCTGGGTCGTCATTTCGCCCAAAAGCATTCCGCCGCCGAGCCCGGCGACTACCAGCAGTAGCGACCACAGCAGACGCTGACCGCGATCGCGACTCGAAATGGCATTTTTGCGTCTCGCCATTGGTGTACAAGTGCATGACGGCAGCCATGTTGCAAGTCCGTGTCCCTCTGCCGGCCGTTCGTCGATGCCTCAATGCCCTTCGTCCTTCAATCGACCGTGACGCCTGTCCGGTCGAAGCGCGAATGCGCCGACGTGCCAAGCGGGGCATTGAAGGGGTGCGGGATACGGAGGCGCTGGTCACCCCGGTCTGGGTCTTCGTATCTCGCATCAATCAGAAGAGAGGACTCCCCCATGGCGAAATTTACCAACCTTCTGCTGGCGGCTTCGGTTGCAGCCGCTGGCATTGCGGCTCCCGCTGCAGCTAATGAAGACAATCAGCCACGCGCGCTGGTTTCCTATAAAGACCTCGACCTCAGCCAAGCTGCGGATCGGGCACGGTTGTCCTCGCGGATCGAGCGTGCTGCGAGGAAAATCTGTGTAGTGGAACCACGCCGCGATCTGCAGCGGCAGGCAGAATCTCGCGAATGCCGGGCGCAGGCTATGCGGAGTGTCGAGATTCAGGTTGCTAGTTTGCTCAACGGCAATGGCGCCCAACTGACCGATCCCCAGGGCAAGCTTCTCGCTGCCCCCTGAGCGTCAGATGACGAGTTCAAAAGGTGGTCATGCCCCGTGCATGATCGCCTTTACGTCGTGAAGATAGGTGCGGCCGATACGATGAACGCCGCCTTCGCCCAGATCGACACTCCATGCGCCATCGCCGTGATGCTTCAATCCGACGATACCATTGCGCCGGACCATTTTCGATCGGTGGATGCGCAGGAACTGATCGGGGTTCATCCGCGCTTCCAATGACTTGATCGTCTGGTGAATCAGCCAGCTGCGCCCGCCAACATGCAGGCGCATATAATCGCGCTCGGCCTCGACCAGATCGACCTGCGCTGCATCCACACGCAGCATTTCACCGCGGTTTTGAACCCAGAATTCGTTGATCCACTGACTCTTCTTTGTGCTGACCCGATCGGTCGCGCGCCATTCGCGGACACGCGCGATGGCGCGGCCGAGCCGGTCCGGCGATACCGGTTTCAGCAGATAGTCGACTGCGGCCACGTCGAATGCCGCGACGGCATAGCGGTCGAAGGCGGTGACGAAGACGATCGCGGGCGGATTGTCGAGCTGCTCGAGCGCGGCCGCAACCTGCAGTCCGTCGAGATCGGGCATCGCGATATCACAAAGTATGAGGTCGGGTGACAGCGCATCGACCATTCGCAGCGCCGAGGCGCCGTCGCTGGCCGTGCCGACGAGCGCGACGCCGTCCTGCTGCCCGGCAAGGATCTGCAGTCTTTCGATTGCGAGCGGTTCGTCGTCGACGATCAAGGTTCGTATTGTTTGTATCATGCTCAGCACCTCTCCCGCGCCAGCGGCAACCAAAGCGACACGGCAAAACCGCCGCCGTCCGAGGGACCCCATTCACAACCCGCTGCAGGGCCATAGCGGGTCAGCAAACGCTCGCGCACATTGCCGAGGCCCAGGCCCGTCCCGCCGCTGGGGACCGGCGCCTTGGGGTCGATGTCGTTTTCGATCCTGAGCACCAGCAAGCCATATTCGCTGCTGGCTGTCAGCCGGATCGCAATCTTTCCCTTGCTGGGCCCTACACCATATTTGATCGCATTCTCGATGATCGGTTGCAGGATCAGCACCGGCAGGCAGGCATTATTCAGCTCGTCGGGTACTGTGACCTCGACCTGTAACCTGTCGGGAAAACGCGTCTGTTCAATGTCGAGATACAGGCGCTGGAGTGCGATTTCCTCGTCAAGGCTGACCAATTGTTCGGGATCGACGGCAAGGCTCGACCGCAGAAAGGACGACAGGTTCATGATCATCGCTTCGGCTTCGTTTTTCGACCCGCGCATGACCAGCGTCGACAGTGAATTCAATGTATTGAACAGGAAGTGGGGATTGACCTGATAATGCAGTGCGCGCAGCTGCGCATTCTTGGCCTCGAGCCGGAAATGGTTCGCACGCCGTTCGACCGCGCGCATTTCATTGGCATAGCCGAGAGCAACATACAGCGCGGCCCAGACGGCGAAAAAGAAATACCAGCGGACCGCGCTGTCGAGGATCAAAACGATTTCCCATGAACCGGGATGTTTCGCCTGCATTTCGGTCATGAGTTCGGCGGATTCTGCGATGGGAAACCAGTAATAGAAGACCAGCAGATTGATGGACGCATAGACGAGGACCAAGGGAATCGCGGCGCCCAGTGCGGACGCAAGGCGTGCGCCAAAGCTTTGCGGCTGTGCGCGCTGAAGCAGCCGATAGAGGACGAAGGTGCACAATATTCCCGCTGTGACGACGATTGCGCGGCGACCGGCATAACTCCATTGGTCGGACGCATCGGACATCAGGGCGAGACCGGTGGTGGTCAGGAAATAGATCAGCCACATGGCGATGATCGAACCGATTGCGACGCGCGGATTGACGTGCGCGTCGGACGCGCGCCAATCGGGCGCCGCCGCCAGCATTTTTGCGCGCTGGTCGCGCAGAGCATCCTTGCCGATATTCATGTTCATTGCC
The DNA here is from genome assembly GCF_051550705.1 of Sphingopyxis selenitireducens. Lineage (NCBI taxonomy): Bacteria > Pseudomonadati > Pseudomonadota > Alphaproteobacteria > Sphingomonadales > Sphingopyxidaceae > Sphingopyxis > Sphingopyxis selenitireducens. The sequence continues at coordinate 97,931 of NZ_JBPULG010000005.1, read as the reverse complement.
GTGCTTCTAGCGCCAAAGCGGGATAGAAGGCCAGCGGGTGCCGGGTCGCCAGTCGAAGAAGCGGGCGCCTTGGTCGAAAGGCCATGGCCTATTTCGTCGATGGTCGCGGCGCCGGGCGACGCCAGGTGCCACGCGCATACCAGGCCCATGCCATGGTCAGTGATGCGATCGACGAAAGGGGAAAGCTCCACCAGATCGCATCGCCGCCGAGCATGGGGTAAGCGAAATGATAAATGCCGAGGCGGATCGGGAACATCGACAGAAAAAGGATGATCAGCGGCGGGACCACCGATCCATTGGCGCGCAATGTTCCAATGAGAACGATCACCGTGCCAAAGGGCAGGAAAGTCCAGGTCGCGATGAGTTGGATATGCCGCGCGACGTCGATTGCGGGGCTCTCGCTGCCGAGGAATAGCCCGAGCGCGGGACGGTCGAACAACAGCAGGAGCGCGATCAGCACGCCGGTCATGAGGAGGTTGATCGTGATGCCACTGACCGTGACGGCCGAGACGCGGTCCCAGCGATGCGCGCCGATATTCTGCGCTGCCATCGCGCTGACCGCAGCGCCGACGGCCAATGCGGGCATCTGGACATAGTTCCACAATTGCAGCGTCGCGCCGTAGGCCGCGGCGGTCACCAGCCCTTCGCGATTGACGAGCCCGACCATGACGAGGCCCGCGCCCGAAATCACCAGCATCTGGGCACCCATCGGCACGCCCTTGCCGAAAATGAAGCGCAGTTCCTGCCAGTTCGGACGAAGATAGGCGAGTTCGCGTCCGCGCAGGCGCAGCACATGATCCCTGGCATAGAACCAGCCGATCATCGCGATCAGGCTGATGGTCCCCGCCAGTGCCGTCGCCATCGCGCTGCCCGCAATGCCCATTTGAGGGAAGGGGCCAAGTCCGAGGATCAGCACCGGGTTGAAGACGATGTCGAGAACGACCGACAGGATCATGAAGCGCAATGGCGTCACTGCATCGCCCGCGCCGCGCGACGCCATCATCAGAGTCACCATCAACATGCTGGCGGGTACCGCGATGAAGGTGACGCGCAGATAGTCGTGGGCGAGCGCGAACGCCTCGACCGGAGTTTCGAGCCAGCGCAATATCGTGTCGGACGCGAACCAGCCAATGGCGGCGATGATCAGGGAAAAGATCAACGAAAGGCCAATGACGCCGCCGCTCGCGCGCCGCGCCGCATCAATGTCACCGCGACCGATCGCCTGCCCGATCAGCACCGTTGCCGCCATGCCGAAACCGAAGAAGGTCGCGAACATCAGAAACATGATGATATTCGCATTGGCCGTCGCGGCGAGGGCGCTTTCGCCGAGGAACTGGCCGACCCAGATCGAATTCACCGATCCTGAAAGCGTCTGGAGAATGTTCGACGCCAGCGTCGGAAGCGCGAAGATGATCAGTGTTTTGGCGATCGGGCCGCTGGTCAAATCCATCCGTCCGCCACCGCGTGCGGTCTGCCGGGGCGGGACGGGACTAGCCGCGGGATCGGCCGCCGCAGCGACCGGCGTGGGGGTGACGGGCGCCTCTTCGCTCAATCGAGTGGCGCCCATGTCACCGCGAACGCCGATGTTTGCCGCTGTCTGTTCATGCCGGACCGCCTTCCAGGTCGCCGACGCATTGAAGATCCGGGTCGCTCTTTGCCTTGCGTTCGAGGTCGCGGGTTTGTGCGCCAATTCCGGGAACAAGCGCATCCGGCGCGACACGATAGGACTGGATGAGCTCCATCGCCCATCGATAATGCCGTGCGCCGGCGGCACAGCTATCGCTGCCGCCATCTCCTTCGCCCCAGACTTCGCGCCAGCCAGCCTTGCCATCGCGGGTCAGGATGATCCTGAAGCCGCCGATGGCCCCATTGTCGCCTTCGGCGAAGGCGATGGCGCGTCTTCCGTCGTCCCAGACCCGCAGATGGCGGAAGGTGAAACGCAGGTCGGGGTGCGTGCGCAGCGTCTCGATGATCGCGGTGCGCTCGGCGCTGCCCACCGCGGGGGTGTGCGGGCCGGCGCTTTTGGCCGCCAGCGGAGCAGCGAAAAGCAACGCACTTCCCACGATCAAGAGCGCTACGCGACGCATCACCCCAGGCGGGCCAATGCGGCCGTCAGGCGGTCGGCTTCGGCTTCTTTCGCGGCATGATCGGCGCGGGCCTTTTCGACCGCTTCGGGCTTGGCGCGTTCGACGAACGACGGGTTGTTCAAGCGGCCCGACAGACCGTCGCGTTCCTTCGCTGCTGCGGCGAGCGCTTTGGTCAGGCGGTCGCGTTCGGCGGCGATGTCGATCACCCCTTCGAGCGGAACGGTGATCGTCTCACCCTCGACGACGAGCTGTGCCGAAGCACCCGCAGGCGCGGGATCGAAGCTAACGCTCTCAAGCCGCGCGAGGCGGTCGAGTTGCGCGGCAAGCTTGTCGGCGCGCCCCTTGAGCGAGGCCGGGAAGTGCGCGGTCAGGCGCGCGCCCGGCGGCAGGCCGAGTTCGGCCTTTGCACCGCGCAGCTCGCTGACCAGTTTGATCAGCCAGTCGATATCGGCACTCGCCTCGGCATCGCGTTCCACATGAGGAGCGGGCCACTTCGCGGTAATCAGCGGATAGTCCGCGCGGTCGCCAAGTCCCGTCCACAGCTCTTCGGTGATAAAGGGCATGAAGGGATGGAGCATGACGAGGATCTGGTCGAGCACCCAGCCGGCGACGGCCTTCGTCTCGTCCTCGATCGCGCCCTTGATCAGTTCGAGATACCAGTCGCAGAAACGGTCCCACGCAAAGCTGTAGATCGCGTTCGCGGCTTCGTCGAAGCGATAGGCGGCAAAGGCTGTGTCCATTGCGGCGACGGTCGCGGCAACTTCGCTGATGATCCAGCGGTTGACCGGCAGCGTCGCGGCGGGCGCCTCGAAGCTGGTCGACGCCGAAATGCCGTTGGCTTCGCAGAAGCGCGCGGCGTTCCACAGCTTGGTCGCGAAATTGCGATATCCCGCGAGGCGCGCGTCATCCATCTTGATGTCGCGGCCCTGGCTTTCCATCGCCGCCATGAAGAAACGCAGCGCGTCTGCGCCATATTGGTCGATCAGCCCGAGCGGATCGACGACATTGCCCTTTGACTTCGACATTTTCGCGCCATCGGGCGCGCGGACGAGGCCGTGAAGATACAGCGTCTTCCACGGCACTTCGTTCATGAAGTGCATCCCCTGCATGGCCATGCGGGCATCCCAGAAGAACAGGATGTCGAAGCCGGAGATAAGCACGTCATTGGGGTAATGGCGCTTCACCAGATCGCTATCCTCGGGCCAGCCGAGCGTCGCGAAGGGCCAGAGCGCCGAGGAGAACCATGTGTCGAGGACGTCGGGGTCGCGGTTCAGCGTGACGCCGTCTCCCGCTTGCGCCTGCGCTTCCTCTTCGGTCTCGGCGACAAAGATGCGGCCATCCTCGGCATACCACGCCGGAATCCGGTGACCCCACCACAGCTGGCGAGAGACGCACCACGGCTGAATATTCTCCATCCAGTTGAAGAAGGTCTTTTCCCACGTCTTCGGGACGATGTTGATACGCCCGTCGCGCACCGCCTGCATCGGCGGCTGCGCCAGCGTTTCGGCGTCGACATACCATTGGTCGGTCAGCCAGGGTTCGATGACCTTGTTCGACCGGTCGCCATAGGGCGTCTGGATCGTGCGCGGTTCGGCATCATGTTCGGCGCCGTCCTTGTCGACATGCGCGATCAGATAGCCTTGCTCCTTCAGCCGCTCGACGACCAGTTCGCGCGCGCCGGATACGCCGTCGGCGGCGAAGCGGTGGAGGCCAATAAACTCGGCAGGGATCAGCCCGTCGCTCGTCTGGATGACGTTCGCATCGCCGTCGAACATGTTGAGCATCTCGCCGGCCTTGAAGCCCGCGCGCTTGCCGACCTCGAAGTCGTTGAAATCATGTCCGGGGGTGATCTTCACCGCGCCGCTGCCCAGTTCGGGATCGGCATGATCGTCGGTGACGATCGGAATGATGCGGCCGGTGATCGGCAGCACGACCTTCGCGCCCGCCGCAATCAGACTGGCGTAGCGCTCGTCGCTCGCGTTCACCGCGACCGCCATGTCGGCGAGCATCGTTTCGGGGCGTGTCGTCGCGACGACGATATAATCCTTGCCGTCGGCGGTCTTGGCGCCGTCGGCGAGCGGGTAGCGGAAGTGCCAGAATTTGCCCTGAACCTCGACCGTCTCGACCTCGAGGTCGGAGATCGCGGTCTTGAGGCCGGGGTCCCAGTTCACGAGGCGCTTGTCGCGATAGATCAAACCCTGCTTGTGCAGGTCGACGAACACCTTGACCACCGCATCGGTGAAATGCGGGTCCATCGTGAACTGCTCGCGCGACCAGTCCATCGAACAGCCGAGGCGACGCAGCTGGCCGGTGATTTGGCCCCCGCTTTCGCCCTTCCATTCCCAGACCTTGTCGACAAAGGCTTCGCGGGTGAAATCGGTACGCTTCTGCTGCTTTTCATTAAGCTGGCGTTCGACGACCATCTGCGTCGCGATGCCCGCATGGTCCATGCCGACGACCCACAGTGCGTCCTTGCCGCGCAGCCGCTCGTAACGGACGAGAACGTCCTGCAACGTATTGTCGAGTGCATGACCGATGTGCAGCGCCCCGGTGACGTTCGGCGGCGGGTTGACGATCGTGAAGGGGGTGGCGTCGGGGCGCTCGGGGCGGAACAGCCCACGGCTTTCCCATTCATGGGCCCATTTCGCCTCAATCGCGGCGGGATCGAATGTTTTTTCCATCGTCATAATGGCCCGCGCTTTGCCAGCCATGGTGCGATGCGGCAAGGGGGAACGCTCTCGTTTCTCGTCATGCCGGACTTGAGCCGGCATCCATGCCCCCAGCGAGGCAATGGACCCCGGATCAAGTCCGGCATGACGAGTCTCGATAAGTGGGGTTATTTCTTCAGATGCTTGCCCATCCAGTCGAACACCGTGCGGTGCCACTGAACGCTGTTCGCACCCTTCAGCACCCAATGATTCTCGTCGGGGAAGACCAGCAGTTCGGATTCGACGCCGCGGCGCTGGAGCGCGGTGAAGGCGGCCAGACCCTGACTATAAGGAATGCGGAAATCCTTTTCGCCGGTGATCACCAGCATCGGGGTCTTCCACTTGGTCACATGATTGACCGGGTTCCATTTTTCGGGGTCGGTACGTTCCCACCACGGCCCGCCATGATCCCATTCGTCGAACCACAATTCCTCGGTTTCGAACGCCATTGCGCGCAGATCGAACACGCCGTCATGCTGGACAAGGCATTTGAAACCGTCGGTCCACTGGCCTACGATCCAGTTCATCATATAACCGCCATAGGAAGCGCCGAGCGCACAGGCGTTGTTGATGTCGAGTTGCATGTCCTGCTTCCCCGCAGCGGCGAGGCCGAGCTTCAGATCCTGTAGTGGTTTGCCGCCCCAGTCCTTGTTGATGCTGTCGGTAAAGGCTTGTCCGTACCCCGTCGAACCGTGGAAATCGATCGACACCACGCCATAGCCCTGTTGTGCGATCAGACGCGGGTTCCAGCGGGTCGACCAGCTGTTGCCGAAGCTGCTCTGCGGTCCGCCATGGACGACAAAGGCCACCGGGATTTTCTGTGCCGGGTTCACGGGCTTCAGGATGATGCCCCATACCTTGTCGCCATTCGCACCTGCGAATTGCAGCCGATCAAATTCGACCTGATCGAATTCGGCGAGCTGGTCTGCATTGACGTTGGTGAGCTGACGGACCTTGCCCTTCGCGTCGCGGACATAAAGGTCGGTCGGCGCGAGCGCGCTGTTTCGCGAATAGAGCAGGGCTCCGTCGGCGAGCGGTGTCACGTCGCCGACATTGCCGTCGAAGGCTTCGGTCGAAGCTTTCAATTTCTCGACCTTGCCGCTCGCCGCATCGACGCGGAAGACGGGATGATCGAGGACGTCTTGCGCGGTGACATAGAGCGACTTGCCGTCGGGTGCCCATGCGATCGAACCAACCGACCGGTCCCACGCGTCGGTTAGTTTGCGCGTGTTGCCGGTGGACAGGTCGCGCAGCATCAGCACCTGGCGGTCGGCCTCATATCCCGGCCGTGCCATCGCGGCATAGGCGAGCCACTTGCCGTCCGGCGACGGGGTGGGAAGAGTGTCGGTTGCCTGATTGTCCGCGGTCAGGTTCTGCGGCATCATCCGGCTGTCGACCAGCCAGCTATAGATGTCGAGGTTGGTCGACATGGGTTCGTTGCGGTCGGCCTTGCGCAGCGTGAAAAAGACCGTGCGGCTGTCCGCGCCCCATGCCAGTTCCTCGCCGCCGCCAAAGGGCTTCGACGGGCTGTCGCCGATCAGGCCGCCGTCAACCGGGCGCGCTACGGTTGCCTTGCCGCCTTCGAGGTTGAAGACGAAGGGGCGGCTGTAGGTGCCCGGTGTTTCCCAATGGTCCCAATGGCGCACGAAGCCTGCACCATCCTTATAGAGACGGCCGGTGCCGGGCCCGACGAGCGCGCCCTTGTCCTTGGCGTCGCAGCCGAAGTCTGTGCATTCTTTCGCGATATCACCCCAAGCGAGCAGGCGCTTGCCATCGGGCGAGATTTTGAAACCTTCGACATCGGCTTTGGTGTCGCTGACCTGAGTGGCCGGGGCGCCTGCGGTCCTGGGATCGATGCGCCACACCTGGCTCGCGCCCGATGCGTCGGAGAGGAAGAAGATCGAACCGTCGGGGTGAAAGGCCGGGCTGGTTTCATTCTTGCCCGCAGCATTGGCGATGGCGACGGGTTTGGCATCCTTTGCATTGCGATCGACGAGCCATAGCCCGGTCGAACGCTTGTAGGTCTCCGGCGCAGTTTCGGTCATCTGGAATACGACCCATCGCCCGTCGGGCGATGCGGCCGGTGCGCCGACACGCTTCAGCGTCGCCAGATCGACCTCGGTCATGGGCCGGGCAGCAGCGGGGGTGGAAAGGGCGGCGGCGAGCGCGATGGCGCTGGGCAGGATCAGGTTACGCATGAAACCGCTTTAGCGATGCTGGGGGCAGTTTCAACATTTCGTCGTCGATAACGGCTGCGGGAGCGGCCTAGCGCACCAGCACGCCGCCCTTCATCACATGGTCGATCGTTTCGAGCGCGCGAATGTCCGCCAACGGATCGGCCTTCACTGCGATCAGATCGGCAAAGCGACCGGGGACGATCTCGCCCACATCGTCGCGGCCCATTTCTTCCGCCGCGCGGCCCGTGGCGGCGCGGATCGCCTGCATCGGGGTCATGCCATAACGGACCATATAGGCGAATTGCCGTGCATTCATTCCGTGGGGATAAACGCCCGCATCGGTCGCGAAGCCGATGTTCACGCCCAGTTCGACCGCGCGTTTGAAAGCTGCGCGCTGGGTATCGGTCGTTTCGCGGTTCTTACGCAGATATTCCTCGGGCCAGCCTTCTTTGGTGCCGATGTCGTTGATGTAATCGCCGTTGAAAATATCCATCGCCAGCCAGGTGCCATGCTTCTTCGCGAGCTGAAGCGTCGTTTCGTCGGCAAGGCTCGCATGTTCGATGCTGTCGACCCCGGCGTTGATCGCATTGCGGATGCCGATCGCGCCGTGGGCATGCGCGGTGACTTTCTTGCCCCGCGCATGCGCGACCTTCACCACCGCGCGGAGTTGATCCTCGGTCAACTCGGGCGCGCCGGGTTCGGTGCCGATCGCAAGGACGGCGCCGGTCGCGATCGTCTTGATGAAATCGGCGCCATGATCGAGCAGGAAAGCCGTTTTTGCCGCGGCTTCCTCAGGCGTCGCAGCGACGCCAAGTCGCATATCGGCGGGTAATTGCTCATTGGGAACGACGCCGTTGAGTTCGCCGCCGCCTTTGGGGATGGTGATATAGGCGCCTGCAACCCACATGCGCGGCCCCGGCACGTCGCCGCGCTCGATTGCATTGCGCAAGGTCACGTCGGTCAGCCCGCGATAGGTACCGACGTCGCGGAGGCTGGTGAAGCCGGCGTTCAGCGTGACGCGGGCGTTGCGCGCGCCAACGAGCACGGTTTCGGCGGGCGATGCCTTCATCGGCGCAGCCAGATCGGCGCTCTGGCCAAGGTCGGCGAGATGGGTGTGGAGGTCGATCAGCCCGGGCAGCACGGTGAAGCCCGACCAGTCGAGCCGCGTCGCACCCGGAGGCGTCGGCCCGCACGCCCCGACCGCCGCGATGCGTTCGTCCTTGATCGTGATGCACTGACCCGTGCGGGCCTGTTCGGATGCGCCGTCGATCAGCCGCCCGGCCTCGACATAGAGCATCTGTGCCGATGCGGGCTGAGCGGCGAGAAGCGCCGCCAGCGCCGCGATCAGCTGGCAGCGAACGCGTCGCACTGGCGCGGATCCCCCGATTGCAGGCCGCGTCGCAGCCAGGTCATGCGTTGTTCGCTCGTCCCGTGAGTGAAGCTCTCGGGAACTGGCCGCTGCCCCGCCGAGCGCATCAGCGTGTCGTCGCCGATTGCATTGGCGGCGCGCATCGCCTCTTCCATATCGCCCGGCTCCAGCACCGGCTGGCCGTCGCGGGTCTTTGCCCGTGCTGCCCACACGCCGGCATAGCAATCGGCCTGCAATTCCATGCGGACCTGCAACGCATTGCCTTCGGCTTGCGAGGCGCGTTGCTGTGCCTGTCGTACCTGATTGGAAATGCCGCTGATCGTCTGGATATGGTGGCCGACCTCATGCGCGATGACATAGGCCTGCGCTGCATCGCCCGCCGCGCCGAATTTGGTTTCAAGCTCGCGGAAGAAGCTGGTGTCGAGATAAACACCCTGATCGGCGGGGCAGTAAAAGGGACCCATCGCCGCTTGCGCCGCACCGCAGCCCGACTGGTTGGACTCGGTGAAGAAATTGAGCGTCGGTTTTTTATAGCCGCTGATCAGGCCTTCCCACACGGTGTGGGTCGAGCCGAAGACATTACAGGCAAAGCGTTCAGACGCCGTATCGCAGGCGACATTGGCGCCGCCGCGGCTATCGGCCGCCGGATCGGCGGTGCCGCCACCCATGCTCAGCATATTGGCGCCCGGACCGAGCAGGAAAAAGGCGGCCGCGCCGAGCAGCAAGATCGTTCCGCAGCCCATTTTGCGGCCGAGTAGCATGGGAAGCAGGCCCAGCAGCAGACCGCCCATTCCGCCGCCACCGCCGCCGCCAAAACCTCCGCCCCCGCGACCGAGATCGCGAATATCGTCGCCGGGATCATAATCGTCGAGGCGCATTGGGTTTCTCCCGCGGCTGAGTGTCTGCGTTTGCTCGGTTGTGACAGCAGCGCCGGGCAATTGGAAGGGGCTTCGACGACAACGCGCCATTGCAATCGCGCGTGCTGCGGTGCACCAAACAGCCCCGCGCTGAAGAGGAATTCCCGAGTCCATGCCCCGCCGCGCCATTCCCGCCGCTTTACCCTTACCCGATCTGGTTGTGCTGGTGCTGCAAGGTGGCGGCGCGCTCGGCGCGTTTCAGGCCGGAGTTTATGAGGCATTGATCGAGCTGGGTATCGAACTCGACTGGGTCGCCGGCATCTCGATTGGCGCGGTGAACGCTGCGATCATTGCCGGGAACGAGCGCGATCAGGCGGTCGGAAAAATGCGCGAGTTCTGGGTCGGGGTGTCATCGGCGCTGCCTGCCTTCCCGATGGTCGATAATGACCTGCTGCGCGAGTGGACGCATCTTGCGGCGGCAGGACAGGTCGCAACCTTTGGCGTTCCCGGCTTCTTCACGCCGCGCTGGCTTCCGCCGGCGTTCGCTCCGCGACAGACGCCCGAAGCGGTGAGCTTTTACGATACTGGACCGCTGATTCAGACCCTTGACCGGCTGGTCGATTGGGAGCGGGTGAACAATGGCAAGGTCCGTCTGTCGGTCGGCGCGGTCGCAGTAGAGACGGGAAATTTCCGCTATTTCGATACGAAAATTGAAAAACTCGATGCGCGGCATATCCTTGCGTCGGGGGCGCTTCCGCCCGGGCTGCCCCCGGTCGAGATCGATGGCATCTGGTATTGGGACGGCGGCCTTGTGTCGAATACCCCGCTCGAACATGTCGTCGAGACGGCACATGAGGATATGCTGGTGTTTCAGGTCGATCTGTTTCCCGCGCGCGGCGAGCGGCCGCACGATATGGAAGAGGCCTGGTCGCGCGAGAAGGATATTCGCTATTCCAGCCGCACCCGGCGCATTTCCGACGGGCTGGTACGGCAGCGCAAGGAGCATCGACTGATCGACCGCCTGCTGGACAAGTTACCGCCAGAATTATCGGACCTGCCCGAGGTCAAGGCGGTCCGCAAAATGGTCGATCGCAAGGCGCTGAACCTTGTGCAGCTGATCCATCAGCCGCCCAAATGGCAGACCGGCGCGCGCGATTTCGAATTTTCTCGCGCGACGATGGACACGAACTGGGCGCTTGGCCGCGCGGCGGTCGAAGCGGCAATGAAGGATGGCCACTTGCTCGCCGAAAGCATCGCAGAGGGCCGATCGGGCAGTTTTGCCGTTCGATCGGACGCGCTGCGGCCGAAGCCCGAAGCCGACAACGGATCATGACACTCTTCCACCGAAAGGAATATCATATGCAACTTCAAGGCAAGACCGCGCTGATCACCGGTTCCACTTCGGGCATCGGGCTCGGCTATGCGAAGGCGCTTGCGGAAGCCGGCGCGGCGGTGATGATCAACGGTTTCGGCGATGCCGACGCGATTGGGGCCATCGTCGACGAATTGGGCGCGCTCAACGGCGGAAAGGCTGCGCATAATGGCGCCGATATGACCAAACCCGCTGAAATCCGCGCAATGGTCGCGGCGTGCGGCGATGCCTTTGGCGGACCCGACATCTTGATCAACAATGCCGGTATCCAGCACGTCGCGCCGGTCGATGAATTCCCGGAGGATAAGTGGGACGCTGTGCTGGCAATCATCCTGTCGAGCGCCTTTCACACCACCAAGGCGGCGCTGCCCGCAATGAAGGCGAAGGGCTGGGGCCGTATCATCAACACCGGGTCGATGCACAGCCTGGTCGCCAGCCCCTATAAATCGGCCTATAATGCCGCCAAGCACGGCATCGCAGGGCTGACCAAGACCGTCGCGCTCGAAGTGGCGACGCAGGGCATTACGGTCAACTGCATCTGCCCGGGCTATGTCTGGACCCCGCTGGTCGAAAATCAGATTCCCGACACGATGAAGGCGCGCGGCATGACCTATGATCAGGTCGTCAACGATGTTTTGCTCGACAAGCAACCGCAGAAACAGTTTGTCCAGGTCGAACAGCTTGCGGCGTTCGCGCTGTTCCTCTGTGGCGACGCCGCGAGCGCGATCACCGGCGCCAACCTGTCGGTCGATGGAGGTTGGACCGCGCAATAGCGCGCGACGCTTCAGCCGCGCCTTGAGCATTGTCGTTTGCACTCCTAAGGTTAGCGTCAGACCGGACAGGAGAGACGGACGATGTGGCGTCGCAAATCGATAATCCTTGCCGCACTGGCGGTGCCGGCGCTGGCGGGGTGCAAGACGGTTGCGTCGATGCCGCCTTCGGTGGCGGACGCACCGCCAGCCGAAGGGACGTGGCGCGGCACTGCGACCGAGCAGGATCGGTTGCGGATCCGTAACTGGTACAAAAGCTGGGAAGCGGCGCTCGCCGATGCGCGTGCCAAGGGCCGTGGTGCCGAGGTCGATCGCGAAGGCGTTCTGCTTCAGCCGCTTGCGGCACTGCCCAATCCGCATCTTCCCGCGGGCAATTATCGTTGCCGGACAATCAAACTGGGATCGCAAGGGCGGGGCGGACTCGGCTATGTCGCCTATGGCTGGTTCCAATGCCGTGTATCGGCCGAGCAGGGAATTTACAGCCTGACCAAGGTGACGGGGTCGCAGCGGCCGATCGGACTGATTTTTCCCGACGATCTGAAGCGACAGATTTTCCTCGGTACGCTGGAACTGGGCGATGAATCGATGCCGGTCAATTACGGCAGTGACCGAATGCGCGACATGGCGGGGTTGGTCGAACGGGTCGGCGACAATCGCTGGCGGCTGGTGCTGCCTGCGCCGGCATATGAATCCTTGCTCGACGTCATCGAAATGGTGCCCGAGGGTTGAGTAGACGAAATGGGGGACGGATGATGCGGCTTTTTTGGACGAGCGCGGCGGCGCTGAGCTTTGCGACCGGGGCGGTGGCTCCTGCAGCGGCGGAGACGATCGGCGAGCAGGTCCAAAAGGACATGCCATCGCTGATGAAAATCTATGCCGATCTCCATGCCCATCCCGAACTCAGCTTCATGGAAGTGCGATCGGCGGCCATACTTGCGGGCGAAGCGCGCAAGCTGGGGTTTCAGGTGACCGAGAAAGTCGGGGGCACCGGGGTCGTTGCAGTGATGAAAAACGGCCCGGGGCCCGTCGTCATGCTGCGCGCCGACATGGACGGCCTGCCGGTGACCGAACAGACGGGCTTGCCGGGCGCGTCGAAGGTGCGCGTGACGACAAAGGAAGGCGTCGATACCGGAGTCATGCACGCGTGCGGTCATGACACGCATATGACAGCTTGGATCGGTGTTGCGCGGCTTTTGGCGGCGCATAAGGACAAATGGTCCGGAACACTGGTGATGATCGGCCAGCCCGCCGAGGAACGCGGCGCGGGCGCGCGCATGATGCTCGAGGATGGGCTCTACAAACGCTTTCCCAAGCCGGAATATGCGCTGGCGTTCCACGACGCGGCGCAGTTTCCGGCGGGGCAGATCGGATATACGCCGGGCTATGCGCTCGCCAATGTCGATAGCGTCGATGTTCTGGTGAAGGGCGTCGGCGGACATGGTGCCTATCCGCAGGCAACCAAGGATCCGATCGTTCTCGCGAGCCGGATCGTCGGGGCGCTCCAGACTTTGGTGTCCCGCGAAATCAGCCCGCTCGATAGCGCGGTGGTGACCGTTGGCAGCTTCCATGCCGGGGCCAAGCATAATATCATTTCCGACGAGGCGCGGCTGCAGTTGACGGTGCGCAGCTACACCGACGGGGTGCGCAATCATTTGCTCGACGGCATCGCGCGCATCGCAAAGGGCGAGGCGATCGCCGCGGGGATACCCGAAGACCGGATGCCGGTGGTCAGCGTTCAGAAGGATGAATATACGCCCGCGACCTTCAATACCCCCGATTTCACCGAGGAAATGGCGGGTTTCCTGAAGGGCCAGTTCGGCGACAAGCGCGTCGTCAAATTGCCCCCGGTGATGGGCGGCGAAGATTTCGGCCGCTTCGTGCGCGAAGACCCGGCGATCAAGAGTCTGATCATCTGGGTCGGCGGCGTCCCGCAGGCCGAATATGATGCGGCGCAGAAATCGGGGAAGACGCTCCCCAGTCTCCATTCGCCCTTCTGGGCGCCCGACGCCCCGGCGGTGATTTCCACCGCGACCGAGGCACTGACCGCGATGACGATGAAGTTGATGGCGAAATAGGCGCTATTTCAGCGCCGCGAGCCAGCGCAATATCTCGCTCTGCAGGCGGATGCGCGCGTCCGACCAACTGTGGTCTGTGGCGACGTGGAGCGTTTTGACCTTCGTGCCGCCGCCATCCTTGATCGCCCGGCTCAGCGCATCGCTCATTCCCGCGAATCCGTCGTCGGAGGTCAGGACGAAGAGGTTGGTCTGCAAGAGCTGCGGCGCGGCCTTCACAAAGTCGAAGCGGTTCTTGTTGGCGATAATTTCGTCGGCCATAATCTCGGGCGTCGTTCCGGCGAGAGCTTCCATGCCATTGCCCTGGAGCAATTCGGCCGCCCGATCGCGCGGCAAGGCTCCGATCATTCCCATATTTCCCGCTGAGATCATGGCGCCGCCGAGCAGGCTGTCGTCGCGCGCCGCGGTCAATGCCGTCACCCAGCCGCCCATGCTGTGGCCCATGATAACGAGCCGCTTCGGATCGATCCGCAGCTTCGCGGCATTGACCGGATTACGCGCGAAGGCGATCACCGCATTTGCATCCTCCAGATTATGCGCAAAGCGATAATCGCCGGGGCTCCCCCACGACCCGCGATAGTTGAAGGTGATCACGGTCCAGCCCGCGCGCCGCATGGCTTGCGCAAGGTCGAGATTCTTTTCGAGGCCCGGAAGGCCGTGACACAGTACCACCGTTGGATGCGGACCTGCTCCTTCGGCGATATAGACCACGCTGTTGATCTCGACTCCGCCGCTGGGGATGTGAACAACTTCCATCGCGGCCGGATGCGCCTTGTTTGCGGGCGGATCGGTATAAATGGCGGCGGGGATGTCGGGCGAGGCGGTTTCGGGCGCGACCGGCAAGGGAGCGGCAGCCAGGACGAGCGCGGCAAGCGTTATCTTCATTCTGCTTCTCCCCCGATGATATCTTCCGCGGCAAGGCGATGGTTCGACAGGCTAGCATGGGAATCTTTGTTTCGGCAAAGCCTTGAAAGCTGCCGCGCGACATCCTAAATCAAACTTATGCGGGCCGGGCCCCTCTGGCGTCGGCGGGACACTCCCGCCACGTGATGTCGGACCGCATCGGGTGACACCGATGCTCTGCGGCCCATATCTCCCCCCTGATTCAGGGTCTTTGCATCGGCGTCACCTGCTTGATTTTTTCAATCAGGAGGCCCTTTTATGACTCTCAATGCCCGTCTTTACCGACTGACCGTCCTGCATCGCCAGATCGACGATGCGTTGCGCCGCGAGATGCGGCGACGCGGCGCCGATCCATTCCGCCTGTTGCGGCTCAAGGCGCTGAAGCGGACGATCAAGGAACGGCTGATGAAGCCCGCTCTACGCCCGGCGTTCGCTCACTAAATTCAACATAATCGACGACCGGGACGCTGCCCTGCAAGGGGCGGCGCTCTCGGCGTATATCAGGGATGATTTTCATGGAATTTCTGTTTGCCGACTGGCTGGGAACGCCGGTCTGGTTCTGGCTGGCCTTTATCGGGCTGGTCGTCGCGCTCACCGCCTTTGACCTTGGAATCCTGAACAAGGAAAACAAGGAAATGGGGATCAAGGAGAGCTTGAAGCTCTCCACGCTCTATATTGGCATCGCGCTTGCGTTCGGCGCGTGGATCTGGGTGGAGAAAGGCGGAGAGGCGGGGCTGCAATATTATACCGGCTTCTTCATCGAAAAGGCGTTGTCGATCGACAATATCTTCGTCATCTCGTTGATCTTCGCAACCTTCGCCATTCCGCCGCGCTTCCAGTATCGCGCGCTTTTATGGGGCATTGTCGCGGTGATTGTGCTTCGCGGGATCATGATCGCGGGCGGCGCGGCTCTCGTCACCGAATATGGCTGGCTGCTCTATGTCTTCGCGGCATTTCTGGTGTTCACGGGCGTCAAGATGCTATTCGCGGGCGACAAGCCGATGGACGTTGCGGGTAACCCGGTCGTCAAGTGGCTGTCGCGCCACATACCGATCACCCACGAACTGCACGGCGAGAAATTCTTCGTGCGCGTGCCGGATACGAAGACGGGCAAGCTAGCGCTGGCGGCGACACCGCTGTTCCTCGCGCTTGTCGTCATCAACCTTGCCGATCTGGTGTTCGCGGTGGACAGCGTGCCCGCGATTTTCGCGATCACGACCGACACCTTCATCGTCTATACGTCGAACATCATGGCGATCCTTGGCCTGCGTGCGCTCTATTTTGCGCTCGCGGCGATGGTCCATCGTTTCCACTATCTGAAATATGCGCTCGCGCTGGTGCTGGTGTTCATCGGGTCGAAGATTTTCGTCGCCGATTTCATCCTCGGCGGCGACAAATTCCCGCCGCTCGTCAGTCTCGGCGTGACCGTCGGCTTGATCGCGGGCGGGGTCATCTGGTCGCTCGTTAAGACGCGCAGCGAGGATGAGGCCTCTTTGACGCACGGCTGATTTTAAAACGAGGACGCCCGCATCTCTTTGAGGTGCGGGCGTTCCGGCCGCTCAAATGGCGAGAAGCAGCGTATCTTCTTCGTGCGGCGCGGCGGGCTCGAATGAGGGCAGCGGGTCGAAAGTTTCTTCTTTCAACTCGGTCGCGCCAAGGCCGTCGAGCTTGAAATGTCCCAGTCGCCGTTCCTCGGGCGATCGCCAATTTTTGTTCAGATTCAACGCGCTGATGAACAGGTCGCCGCGGCGTTCGAACATCTGATGCGGCGCAAGTTCCATGACATTGCCATTATATTGAGCGGTGACCGTGCGTCGGCGCGCGATCGCTTCCATCAGTTTCAGGCGGGTGTCGCTCATGATGGGGTCGCCCCGGGGGAGAGGGTGAATAGGTTGTGCATTGCAACATAATGCCCGCGTCACGCGCTATGGGCAAGCGCAGAATCGACAATCTGGTTTACGAACTGGTCTGAACAGCTCCCGGCAAAGGCAAAAAATGTCCGCCGAAAGCTGTTAAGCTTCCGACGGACAGGCTTTCCTCCCCAGGAAAGCTCGGGAGGTGAGGGGCTAGCAAGGCACCCCGCACCAAATCTCTTCACGCGGTTGGTTCACGCCGCAAACTGGTTCCCTCTGCGGACTTTAGGCCGCAAACTGGTTCATCGTATTGTCTTTGCCAGCGGCTTTCAGAGCAGCTTCGCCGGCGAAATACTCCTTGTGGTCGTCGCCGATGTCGCTGCCCGACATATTCTGGTGTTTTACGCAGGCGATGCCTTGGCGGATTTCGGCGCGCTGGACCCCCTTGACGTAGCCCAGCATGCCTTCATCGCCGAAATATTCCTTCGCGAGATTGTCGGTCGACAGTGCCGCGGTGTGATAGGTCGGCAGCGTGATCAGGTGGTGGAAAATCCCCGCCCGCTTCGCCGAATCGCGCTGGAAGGTCCGGATGCGGTCGTCGGCTTCATCACCGAGCGGCGTGCCGTCATAATCGACGCTCATCAGCTTGGCGCGATCATAGGCGCTGACGTCCTTGCCGTCCTTTTCCCAAGCGTCGAACACCTGCTGGCGGAAGTTCAGCGTCCAGTTGAAGCTCGGCGAATTATTGTACGCGAGCTTCGCATTGGGGACGACTTCGCGGATGCGGTCGACCATGCCGGCAATCTGTTCGATGTGCGGCTTTTCGGTTTCGATCCACAGCAGGTCGGCGCCATTCTGAAGCGAAGCGATGCAGTCCATGACGCAACGGTCCTCGCCGGTTCCCGAACGGAACTGATAGAGATTAGAGGGCAGGCGCTTCGGGCGCATCAGCTTGCCGTCGCGGTTGATCAGCACGTCGCCGGGATTGCCCGCGCCGGTGACTTCTTCGCAATCGAGATAGCTGTTATACTGATCGCCGAGGTCGCCGGGTTCCTTCGAGACCGCGATCTGCTTGGTCAGGCCAGCGCCGAGGCTGTCGGTGCGAGTGACGACGATGCCATCCTCGACGCCGAGTTCCATGAAGGCGTAGCGGCAGGCGCGGATCTTCGCGATGAAATCCTCGTGCGGCACGGTGACCTTGCCGTCCTGATGACCGCACTGCTTTTCGTCCGAGACCTGATTTTCGATCTGAAGCGCGCAAGCGCCAGCTTCGATCATCTTTTTCGCGAGCAGATAGGTCGCCTCGGCGTTGCCGAAGCCTGCGTCGATGTCGGCGATGATCGGCACAACGTGCGTTTCATAATTGTCGATGCTTGCCTGAACCTGCTTCGCCTTAAGTTCGTCCCCCTCGGCGCGCGCTGCGTCGAGTTCGCGGAACAGGCCGCCAAGTTCACGGGCGTCGGCCTGGCGCAGGAAAGTGTAGATTTCTTCGATCAGCGCCGGAACGCTGGTCTTTTCGTGCATCGACTGATCGGGCAGCGGGCCGAATTCGCTGCGCAGCGCTGCGATCATCCAGCCGGAGAGATAGATGTAGCGGCCCTTGACGGTCCCGAAGTGCTTCTTGATCGAGATCATCTTCTGCTGCGCGATGAAACCGTGCCAGCAACCGAGCGACTGGGTGTAGTTCGCGGGGTCGGCGTCATAAGCGGCCATGTCGGCACGCATGATACGCGCGGTGTAGCGTGCAACGTCAAGGCCGGTGCGGAACTTGTTCTGGGCGCGCATGCGAGCGACGCTTTCGGCGCTGATGCCGTCCCACGTGCCGTCATAGTCGCGGATCAGGCGGCCCGATTGCGCCATGTCTTCTTGATAGCCCATCATCTTGTCCTTGGCTGCGCCCGGCGGGGCGTTGGGGGGTGATGGACATGATTTGCCTGCCATTGCGTCCAAAGTGAAAAGCTTTGTCAATTATTCTTGTGAAATATGGCGCATAAGTGTAAAATGGCATGTAAATTAGTAAAGAAAGTTACAATCTATGGCGGGGCGACGGGTGTTTGCCGGACCGGCGGTGCGCAAGGTCCGGCGCGAGGCGGGGTTAACGCAGGCGGCGATGGCCGACGCACTCGACATCTCGCCCAGCTATCTCAATCTGATCGAGCATAGCCAGCGACCGCTCAGCGCCACGGTGATTGTGCGGCTGGCCGAACGTTTCGGTTTCGACGCGGCGAAGCTTGGCGCCGACGAGGTTCCGGGCGGGCTCGCGGGACTCCGGCGACGGCTCGCCGATCCGCGCTTCGCCGACCTCGGCATCGGGGCGCAGGAGGTTGAGGAGTGGCTGCAGACCGCACCCGCAACCGCCGCCGCCTTTGCCCGGCTTTTTGACCGCGCAGGCGATGCTCCGGCCACCCCGGCGCTCGCTGAAACCCCCGAAGTCGATGCGGTACGCCGCGCGATCGAGAAATGGCGCAATCATTTCGCTGATCTCGATGCGCGCGCCGAGGAGCTCGCCGACGAACTGCGGCTCGCGGGCGGCGATCTGTACGGCACAATCGCCGAACGGCTGCGCTCGCGTCACCAGCTCGGCATTCGCATTTTGCCCAGCGATGTCATGCCTGACCGGCTGCGCTGGCTCGACTGGCACGCGCGGCAATTGATGCTCAACGAACTGCTCCGCCCCGCCTCGCGCACCTTTCAGGCCGCAGCGACGCTCGCGCAGATCGAGGCAAAGGCAGAGATTGACGCGCTGGTCGCGGGCGCCGAATTCGCCGAGGCCGCTGCGGCGCGCCTGTTTGAGCGCCACCTGATCCATTATTTCGCCGCCGCGCTGATGATGCCGTACAGCCGCTTCCTGCGCGCGTGCGACGCAACGGGTTATGACCTGCTGCTGCTTCAGCGGCGTTTCGGCGCGGGCTTCGAACAGGTGGCGCACCGGCTGACGACGCTCCAGCGCGTCGGCGCGCGCGGTCAGCCCTTTTTCATGCTGCGCATCGACCGCGCGGGACAGGGGAGCAAGCGTTATGCCGGGGCGAGCCAGTCGCCGCTCGTCGATGGCGATGCGCGCTGTCCGCTTTGGGGTGTCCACGAGGCCTTCGCCCGCCCGGGCGAAGTGATCGCGGATCTTGTCGAGCTGGAAGACGGATCGCGCTGGTTCACCCAGTCGCGCAGCGTCGCCGCTCCCGGTGCAACCGGGAGCGGCACGCCGGCGCGCTTTGCGGTGTGCGTCGGCATCGATGCTAAGGTTGCCGCCCCGCTGATCGCCGCGCGCGGTATCGATCTGATGCGCAGTCCCGCGACCCCGATCGGGCTTGGGTGTCGCCGCTGTACGCGAACCGGATGCGTCCAGCGATCGACCCCGCCGCTCGGCCGTCCGCTGCGGTTCAGAGAGGGCGAGCGCGGGGTGAGCGCGTTCGACTTTGTGGGGGATTGAAAACGGTGGGAAACCGCCCGAAAGCGGGGGCACTCAGATCAGGCTAACAGATCAGCCAGCGCGGTGTCGTGCGGCTGAAATTGGCGTAGTCGGCGCCGAAAGCATGCGCGAGATGCGCTTCCTCGATCCGCACCTGGATATGGCAGGCAAACGCGAAGGCAACGGCGGCGGCCCAGCCCCACCAGAGCCCGACCGCGAGCGCGGAACCGAGAGCCATTGCGATCATCCCTGCGAAAATCGGATTACGGCTGAACCGGAATAAACCCTCCGTGATGAACAGCGGCGCGTCGTCTGTGCGAACGCCGACGCGCCAGGCGTTGCCCATCTGGCGCTGGGCGACGATTACGAAAAGGGTTCCGGCGCTCATGAGCGCGGTCCCGGCCGCGAGAATCGCGGGCGCGCTATGGATCGAACCGGCCGCGAGCAACGCGGTCGCCGCGACGAGAACCACGATCGACAGCGCGAAGGCAAGGCCGGCTGCGCGCTGGATACCGCGCGCTTCGAAGAAGGCCCACGCTCGGGCGCCGGATTTGGCGACCGCCCGACCGCGGATCAGCGTCATGCCCAGAACGAGAAGGAAAAGCAGCAGAGGGGCGAGCGACAGCATCGGACATTTCCTTGTGAAAGGGGTGATGCAACGCTCTTACACTCTGTAGTCACTACAGGGTCAAGTGCGCCCTTTGGTCAAGATTGTCCGGGCTCAGTTGCGGACTTTCGCTGCCGTGCGCACGTCTTGCGACCGGGCGAGCGGCATCACCAATATATCGTCGCCGTCGACGATGACTGCGACATTATCCATGCCGATCAGCGACACACGCTTGCCGGACGCCCGGACCAGATTGCCCCGGCTGTCGTGGAGAAATACATCGCCCATTGCCGCATTGCCGTCGGCGTCCTTGCCTGTCGCCAGAGCGTGAACGGTCTGCCAGCTGCCGAGATCGGACCAGCCCATCTGGACCGGGACGACGGCGACACGGTCGTCCTTTTCCATCACCGCATAGTCGATCGAATCGGAAGGGGCTTTCTCGAACGCGATGGCGTCGGCGTAAAACGCGTCCCCATCGTGCATTCCGGCCGCGACGGCTTCGTCTGCCGCTTCGAAAATCGCGCGGCAATGGGTGAGCATCGCGTCGCGCATCCGTCCCGCGCGAAACAGGAAAATTCCGGCGTTCCAACTATAGCCGCCCGCCGCCAGCATCGCCTCGGCATCGGCGAGCGGCGGCTTTTCGATAAAGCGGCTGACCGCAAAGCCTTCATCACCGAGCGCTGCGCCGCCTGCGATATAGCCAAAGCCGGTGTCGGGACGATCGGGGGCGATGCCGAAGGTGACCAGCCAGTCCTGCTGCGCGAGCAATACTCCCTTGGCGATTGCGGCGTGAAAGGCGGGGACATTGGCGATGACATGGTCGCTGGGCATGACGAGCAACAGAGTATCAGCGTCGGACCGCGCGACGGCGAGCGCGATCGCGGCGGCGGTGCTGCGCGGCATCGGCTCGACCAGCAGCGAAGCTTCGGCCAAGCCCATTTGTTCGCGGACGAAGGGGACATGGGCATCGCCGCACAGGATGATCGGCGAAGCAAAAGTTTCCCCTGGCGGAACGCGCGCGACGGTTTGCTCGAACAGGCTGGGGCCGCCGGTCAGCGGCAGGAACTGCTTGGCATGGATTCCTCGAGATTCAGGCCAAAGCCGGGTCCCGGCGCCGCCGCACAGGATAATCGGTTGGATCGTTGCGGTCATGGAGTTCCGTCTATCCTCTTGCGGTGCGGGGACATTCGCCTGCGTGCAGGGAATATGAGAAGTGTAAAATTAACCGACACTTCACCCCTGTAACCTACTATGCGGATCCGAAAGGGCGCAATGCTTTCCGATGTTCAGGCTGTTTAAACATTATGTTCCGCGCGCAGTCGTATGGCTGGCGCTGATCGAATTTCTTGCGCTGATCGCTTCGGCGGAGGGGGCCTGGCATCTTTATGCCTATCAGGCGGGTTTCGATGCCGGAGCGCTGGCTGACCGCAGCCTGCCGCTTGCGACTTTCGCTGTCGCCACTTCGCTCGCGATGATGGCGACGGGTCTCTACGGGAGCGAAGCGCTGCGCTCGATGGGTTTTGCTACGGCGCGGTTGTTGGCCGCGGTATCGCTGGGGGTGATCTTCCTGTCGGTCGTCGGCTTCCTGTTTCCCACCGCGACCTTGTGGCGTGCGAACAGCTTCTACGCGATGGGACTGGCGATCGCGGCCTTGTTCCTGATCCGCCTTGTGCTGACCCAAACGGCGGGCGCCGATGCCTTTCGCCGCCGCGTTCTTGTACTCGGCGCCGGGCCGCGTGCGGCGCGACTGGCCAAACTCGCGAACGAGCCGGGCAGTGGGCTGATCATGGCGGGCTTCGTCGCTATGTCATCGGCCGAAAAGACAATTGCAGACGCGGTTCCGCGCGCTGCGATCGATAACCTGTCCGACTACGTCGTCGAACTGGATGTCGGCGAGGTGGTGCTGGCCGTGGAGGAACGGCGCGGCGCGCTGCCGCTGACCGACTTGCTGCGCGTCAAGACGACCGGCGTGTACGTCAATGACATCGCAAGCTTCATCGAGCGCGAAACGGGTCGCATCGACCTCGCGACCACCAATCCCAGCGGGCTGATCTTTTCCGACGGATTCTCGGCGGAGCAACGTATTTCCAAGGTTGCCAAGCGCCTGTTCGACATTCTCGCAAGCTTCGCCGTGCTGGTGATCGGACTGCCGTTGATCCTGGTCGCCGGGATTGCGGTCAAGCTCGATAGCAAAGGGCCGATATTCTATCGCCAGTCTCGCGTCGGCCTGTTCGGTGAGACCTACCAGATCGTCAAAATCCGTTCGATGCGGACCGATGCCGAGGCCGCAGGGCAGGCGGTGTGGGCGAGCGAAAATGATCCGCGCGTCACCCGCGTCGGACGCATCATCCGCCAACTGCGTATCGACGAATTGCCCCAGATCTGGTGCGTGCTGAAGGGCGAGATGAGCTTTGTCGGGCCGCGCCCCGAACGACCGGCGTTCGTCGAGGAGCTGGAGCGCGAACTGCCTTATTATGCCGAACGCCATATGGTGAAACCCGGCCTGACAGGTTGGGCGCAGATCAACTATCCTTATGGCGCGTCGGTCGAGGACGCGCGGGTGAAGCTGGAATATGATCTCTATTATGCCAAAAACTATTCCCCCTTCCTCGACCTGTTGATCCTGCTCCAGACCGTGCGCGTCGTGATGTGGCCCGAGGGCGTACGGTAAGCCATGACGGCGCTTGCGGGCCTGTCGCATCTTTTATCCGGATTGGCGTTCGTCGGTTTTGCCGGTGTCACCCTTTGGTTGCTGACACGGGTTCGCGGCCGGATGGCGGCGCTGATGCCCGTGCCGGGCCGCCTTGTCGCCGCCGCCGCTGCGATGGGGCTGTGGTGCGCCGCGCTATACGCCTTTCTTCCAGGATCGCCGCATGTGCTGATGGCACAGGCCGTGCGGGACATTATGATGCTGGTCTGGATCGCCGGAACTTTCTGGTCGTCCCAAGCGCCGATGTCGCGGTCGTTGCGTCTGATCCTGCGGCTTCTTGCGGCGACCTGCGTGACTACGCTTTTGCTGGGTGCAGCGGTGCTTTGGGGCGTCGGCGATAGCGGCGGCGTCTGGTTCCGTGGAGGGCTGGCGAATTCCGTGATGATCGTCGCGGTGGGCGGGCTGTTGATTGTCGATACCGGCGTGCGGCGCGGGGGTTCGGGGCTGCGCACTCCGGTCCTCGCGGTCGCGGGCGGCTTTGCGATGCTCTGGGCTTATGAACTCAACGCCCAGCTGATCGGCGCGCTGACCGGTAAACCTGCCTTGACGCTGATCCTGCTGCGACCAGCCGTTGCCTTATTGATCCTGCCTATTTTTGTCGTCGCCGCGATGGATGTCGGGCGCGAACGAATGCGTCTGTCGCGCCCGGCAGCGATGCGGACGATCATATTGCTGGCTGCGGCCGTCTATCTGATCCTGATCGGTTTGGCTGGAGCCGTCGCGCGGTTGATCGGCGGCGATTATGGCGACCTGGCGCAGGGGCTTTTCCTGATAGTCGCACTGGGGTCGGGGGGGCTCTTGTTCCTGTCGGCGCGCGCCCGCGCTTGGTTGTCGGTCATGATAACCAAGCATTTCTTCGAGCATCGCTACGACTATCGAGCCGAATGGATGCGTTTCACTGCGACGCTGGGGCAGGGCGGCGGCGATGATGATCGTAACCTTCATCGCCGCGTTGCAAAGGCGCTTGCCGAATTGACGGGCAGCCCTGCCGCGCTGCTGATGTTGCCCGATGCACAAGGCGGTTTTCGCGTTGCGGATCAATGGCACTGGCCGACCGAGCCCCACGAAGGGGCACATCTGTCGCTGCGCTCGGCTTTCATGCTTCAGGAAACCCGGCATATTGTCGACCTCGACGCGCAGCGCCACGGCAAGAACGGCGCGGCGGAGGGTTTGGCGATCCCCGACTGGCTGATTGCAGACGCGCGCGCGTGGGTCGTCGTGCCGGTGCTGCATTTTCAGCGCATGATCGCCGTCGTCGTGCTTCACCGTCCCGCCGTGTCGCGTGCGCTCGACTGGGAAGACCTCGACGTGCTGCGTATCGCGGGGCAGCAGGCGGCAAGCTATCTCGCCGAATCGCAAAGCCAGCAGGCCCTGTCCGAAGCCCGCCGCTTTGACGAGTTCAACCGCCGCTTCGCCTTCATCATGCACGACATCAAGAATCTGGCGAGCCAGCTTTCGCTGCTCGCGCGCAACGCCGAACGCCACGCCGACAACCCCGAATTCCGCGCCGACATGGTGCAGACGCTGAAAATTTCCGCCGGGAGGCTCAGCGACCTGCTGGTTCGCCTTTCGCCGCGCGAGCGCGGTCGCGCCGCGTCGGTGGAGCGGACATTGATCGAGCCCCTGCTGAATGCCGTCGCGGCCGAGGTGCAGCCACGCCGCGCGCTGTTCGCGGGCTGCCAGGCGGGGCTCGCAGCGTGGGGCGATGCGGCATCGATCCAGCAGATCGTCCAACATCTGGTGGCAAACGCCATCGACGCTTCGGCGCAAGAAACGCCCGTACAGGTGATCGCCGTCGCCGAACAGGCGCGGGTGCGGATCGACGTGATCGACCAGGGCAAGGGAATGAGCCCGGCGTTCATCCGCGACGAACTGTTCAAACCCTTTGTCTCGACAAAGGAGGCAGGCTTTGGCCTCGGTGCGTTCGAGGCGCTGGGGTTAGCGCAGGCGATGGGCGGGACGATCGATGTCGCGAGCGAGCCGGGGCGAGGGAGCAGCTTCACCTTGTGGCTGCCGCTGGCCGAGGCGCACAGCGATGCGCGGCTCGCTGAAGATATGAGGAAAGCGGGATCGAAATGAGCGAGAGCGGTGCGAACGCCAGAAAACTGTTGGTGATTGAAGATGACCCGGGGCTGCAGGCGCAGCTCAAATGGGCCTATGACGGATATCAGATATTGATCGCTGGCGACCATGACAGCGCCATCGAATTGCTGCGTGCCGAAGAACCCGCAGTGGTGACGCTCGATCTCGGCTTGCCGCCGGATCCCGACGGGACGCGCGAGGGGTTTCGGACGCTGAAGGCGATCCTCGAGATCAAGCCCGATACGAAAATTATCGTCGTGTCCGGCCATGGCGAACGCGCCAGCGCGCTGGCGGCGATCGCCAGCGGCGCCTGGGATTTCTATCAAAAGCCGATTGATATCGACGAATTGGGGCTGATCGTCCGCCGCGCTTTTCATGTCCGGGATCTGGAGGTCGAAAATGCCCGGCTTGCCGGGCAGGGGGCGAGCGACAATCATGTTCTGGGCGGGATGATCACCGGCGCGCCCGAAATGCAAAAGGTCGCGCGGACGATCGAGCGCGTCGCCAATCTGGGGGTTTCGGTCATGCTGCTCGGGGCGAGCGGTACAGGCAAGGAACTGCTGGCCCGCGGGCTGCATGAAGCGAGCGGGCGCCGCGACGGGGCTTTCGTTGCGATCAACTGCGCCGCGATTCCGGAAAATCTTCTGGAAAGCGAGCTGTTCGGGCACGAGAAGGGCGCTTTCACCGGCGCAGTCAAGACCACCGAGGGCAAGATTGAACTGGCGCACGGCGGTACCCTGTTCCTCGACGAGGTCGGCGACATCCCATTGCCGCTTCAGGTCAAGCTGCTGCGCTTTTTGCAGGAGCGGACGATCGAACGCATCGGCGGGCGCAAGGCGATTGCGGTCGACACGCGCATCGTCTGTGCGACGCACCGCAACCTCGACGCGATGATCGCCGAGGTAAGTTTTCGCGATGACCTCTATTACCGGCTGGCCGAAATGGTCGTGAAAATCCCCTCACTCGCTGAACGGCCGGGCGATGCAGTCCTACTGGCGCGCCACTTTCTGCACCAATATGCGCCCGAAATGAACCCTGCGGTGCGCGGCTTTGCGCCCGATGCATTGCAGGCGATCGACGAAGCGCGCTGGCCGGGCAATGTCCGGGAGCTTGAAAATCGTATCAAACGCGCCGTCATCATGGCCGACGGCAAGCTGGTGGTGCGCGAGGATCTCGACATGGCGGGTGGGGATGGAGAGGATGACGAAGCCTGGCTGAATCTGCGGAGCGCGCGCGAGGCAGCCGACCGCGTGGCGATCCGCCGTGCGATGATGCAGAGCGAGGGCAATATCTCGCTCGCCGCGAAGTTGCTCGGAATCAGCCGGCCGACGCTCTACGATCTGCTTAAGCAATATCGGATGCAGGCCTGAGTGATTGCGCGACGTTTCTGGATAGGCTTGTTGCCGCTGGCATTCTTGCTTGCCGGGTGCGACGGTACGCGTCCCGAAGCGTCGCGCATGATGCTCGAACAACAGCGCGCTGCGCTGCAATCGGTGATTGCCGATAACCCGCAAGCGATCGTCGAGCGTATTCAACTGGCGCGTGTCGCTTTCAGGCTCGGCGATGGCGTCGCCGCCGAAGCTGCCGTGCGGGGTGCGATCGATGCGGGTGGCAAGGAGGCGGCGCTGCGTCCACTGCTGGCGCGCGCCTATGCGATGCAGGGCGACGGCAGTCGTGCGCTTCAGACGCTCGACGCCGGCCCGATCATCCCCGAAATGATCGGCGAAGCGGCGTGGGTGGCGGGCAATGTTCACCTCACCAATGGTGACTTGGGCGCCGCGCGCGATGCCTATGACCGTGCGGTGCGCGAATTGCCGCGCGACGCCGCCCTTTGGGTCGACGTCGCGCGCTTTCGTGATGCCAATGCGGACACGCTCGGCGCTCGCGACGCGATCGACTTTGCAATCGAACTCGACAAGAACAACAGCGGGGCGCTCGCCTATAAGGCCAATCTGATCCGCACCGAACAGGGGCTGAGCGCCGCGCTTCCATGGTATGAAGCTGCGCTGACGGCCGATCCCGACAACGCCGCAGCGCTGATCGATCAGGCGGCTGCCTTCGGCGACCTCGGCCGCTATCGCGACATGCTCGGCGCGCTGCGCCATGCCGCAACGCTCGTTCCCGGCGAGCCGCGCATCTATTATCTGCAAGCGGTGCTCGCCGCGCGCGCTGACAATTACCGGTTGGCGCGCAGCCTGTTGCAGCGGACGCGTGGCAAGATGGACGATGTGCCCGGCTTCATGCTGCTCAGCGCCGTCGTCGAATTGCAACTGGGCGGCGAAGCCGTGGCCGCGACATGGGCCGAACGTTTGCTGGCCGAACAGCCGAACAATATCACCGTGCGGCGCATATTGGCGGTTGCCGACTGGGCCGATGGCGATGCGGCCGCGGCCGCCGAGGCACTGGCGCCGATCGTCGATCGGGCCGACGCTGACAGCTGGTCGCTGCTGCTCGCCGCGCGCGCTGCGTCGGAACTGGGACGGCAGGGCGAAGCATCAGCCTATCTGGATCGCGCGGCGACGCTCGGACGCGGGGATGCCGCACCCTTTGCGGTCGATATGGACTATGGTCTGCTGACCGCGCTAGCGGACGCCGAACCGCTCAACCCGGCGCATGCGATCCCAGCGATTTCGGCGGATATCTCAGCGGGCAACACCGCGCGTGCGATCGAGCGCGCGGCGAAGCTGCGCGATGCGAACCGCGGCGTTGCCGACGCCCATATATTACTCGGCGATGCGGCGCTTGCGGGCGGCCGCTTTGGCTTGGCAGTCGAAGCGTTTCGCGCCGCGCGCGCGCTCGATGCCGGCGAACGCACAACGCTGCGGCTTGCCAATGCCCTGTACCGTGCGGGCGATCCGGCGGGATCGGGCGCCGCCATTCTTGCGCTGCGCAACAGCCAGCCGTCGAGCATCGCCGCCGATCGATTGGCGGGCCACCTCGCGATGGACATCGAGCATTGGGATCAGGCGATAGATCATTTCGAGCGGGTCCGCCGCCGGGTCGGCAACCGCGATGTCGTCATCCTGCGCGAACTGGCGCAGGCATGGGCAGCGAAGGGCAACCGTGACCGCGCGCTGCCGTTGATCGCGCGCGCTTATCGGCTCCAGCCGCTGAACGCCGAAATCATGAACCTCTATGCCGATCTGTTGGCCCAGCGGGGCGATATGCAGGCGGCGGCGGACCTCCGCGACAAGGCGGTACAGATCGGGCGTTGAACTGGTTCAGGCGTCCGCGATATCCAGCAATGTTCGCGCATCAAGACCGATGCGGCGCATTTGTTCGGCGACCGGTGGCCAGACATTGGTCAGGAAATCTTCCCGCATCAGGCTGCGCAGCCGATCGGTCGCGCCCATCGCGACGAACATGCCGACTCCACGTTTCACGATGACCAGCCCTTCGTCCTGAAAGGTCTGATAGGCCTTGGCCACGGTCAGCGGATTGGCGCCCTGCTCGGCTGCGAGCGAACGCACCGAGGGAAGTATGTCGCCGTCGCGAAACTGGCCATCGAGAATCGCGTTGGCGATCACATCGCGCAAGCGTTGATACACGGGTTTGGACTGATCGAGCATGCCGCTTTAATGCCATAAGACAGCAGCACAGTCAAACATGGTGGGTTACAAAATGGGGGTTTCAGTTGAAACTAAATGTCCCAAGATCGGACCACCTCATCATATTCGGGCCGTGGCCGTTCATCGAGATCCCTCGACGCGGTGCCGATGAAGAAATAGCCCACGATCGTATCGCCTTCGCCCGCACCAAATGCGGCCGCTACTTCGCGACTATAGGCTGCCCAGCCGGTCAACCAGCTGCCGACGAAACCATGTGCATGCGCGGCGTGGAGCAGGTTCATCCCCACCGCGCCCGCTGACATCTGCTGTTCCCAAACCGGAACCTTGCTGCCCTGGACCGGGGTGGACAGAAGGACGAGCAAGGTGGGCGCCTGCCGGGCGAACTGTTCAAGCGCTGAAAGGTCCATGCCCGCGGCCCCGGGATTCGCTTTGACCCACGCCCGTTTGAGCAATGCGGCCAAAGCGTCGCGCTGATCCCCCCCGACGGTGACGATGCGCCAGGGCGCCAGCTTGCCATGGTCGGGGGTGCGCAGCGACAGCGCTATAATCTCACGGAGCTGGGTGGCATCGGGGCCGGGCGCGATCATGTCGCGCGCTTTGCCCGAACGGCGGGTGGCGAGATGGGCGAGCAGTGTCGAGCGATCATTGAACATGGTTCGCCATGTGGCGTTTTCCGTGCCGCAACGCAAGTGTTGCGAGCGATTCGCAATAAATTCCGGTGCGTCGCAACCGGTTTCAGGCGCAATTAGATTCTTCCCATACGCAATTTTCGCGCTAGGGTCGTTCCATCCGCTCCCCGTTTCGAGGGGGCCAAGCAACCAAATACCAGGGAAGGGTCGCCATGACCAAAGCCTATGCCCAGCACGGGGATGCCGCCGGGACGTTTCTCGGCCACCCGAAGGGCCTCTTCGTCCTCTTTTTTGCCGAGATGTGGGAGCGATTTTCCTATTACGGGATGCGCGCGCTCCTGATCTTCTACCTCACCAAGCACTGGCTGTTTTCGGACGGGGAAGCGGGGGTCATCTATGGCGCCTATACCGCGCTCGTTTATATCACCCCGGTACTCGGCGGCTATCTTGCCGACCGCTGGCTGGGGCAGCGAAAGGCGGTGCTGTACGGCGCCATATTGCTGACCTTCGGCCATTTCATAATGGGTTTCGAAGGCGATGGCGGACAGGACCCGGCCAGCCTCAGCATCTTCTGGCTCGCGCTCGCTTTCATCATCGTCGGTTCGGGCTTTCTGAAAGCCAATATTTCGGTGATCGTCGGCCAGCTCTATCCGCGCACCGACGTGCGCCGCGATGGCGCCTACACCATCTTCTATATGGGGATTAATCTCGGCGCGGCGATCGGCTCGCTGCTTTGCGGCTATCTGGGCGAGGTTTACGGCTGGGCCTATGGCTTCGGTGCGGCAGGCTTTGGTATGCTCGCCGGATTGATCGTCTTCGTCGTCTTCAAGCCGCTGCTGCTCGGCCGCGGTGAACCCGAAAATCCTGAGAAGCTGGCCGAGCGCGTGTTCGGCATCAAGTTCGAATGGCTGCTCTATCTCGTCGGTCTTGGCGCTGTCGTCATCTGCTGGTGGCTGGTGCAAAATCAGGCTCTGGTTGGAACCTTGCTTGGTCTCGCCGGCCTGATCCTCGTTCTCTATGTCATCGGGACTGCGGTGATCAAATTGCCCCGCGAGGATCGTGACCGCATCTTTGCCGCGATGTTCCTGATCCTCGGTTCGATCCTGTTCTGGGCCCTCTTCGAACAGGCCGGATCGTCGCTCAACCTGTTCACCGACCGCTATGTCGACCGCGGCGATGTTCCGGCCTCGGTGTTCCAGTCGATCAACGCCATTTACATCGTTCTGCTGGCGCCGCTGTTCGCCGGGCTGTGGACCTGGCTTGGCCGCAAGGGGATGGAGCCGTCGACCCCGGTCAAGTTCGGCCTGGCGATGCTCCAGCTTGGGCTTGGTTTTTACATCCTCAAATGGGGTGCCGAAGCGGTCGGGATGGGCAATGCGACGCCGGTCCTGTTCATTTTCCTCATCTATCTGTTCCACACCACGGGCGAGCTTTGCCTGTCGCCGGTCGGGCTTAGCGCGATGAACCGGCTCGCGCCGGCGAATATGGCCAGCCTGATCATGGGAACCTGGTTCTTCGCGTCGGCCACCGGCAATTTCGTCGCAGGTCTGATTGCGGCTGCCACCGGTTCGGAAAAAGCGAGCGGTGAGGGCGCGGGCAAGGCGCTGGTGCTGGATGTCTACAGCACGATCGGATTGTGGGCGGTCGGTTTCGGCGTATTGGTGATCGTCGTGTCGCCGTTGATCAAGAAGCTGATGCACCTCGACACGCTGCGCGATGCCGACGATCTGGCTGGCAAGGGCGAGCTTGGCGAAGCGCAGGCTGCGGGCATGCATCCCGAACGCAAGGGGGCGTAATCATGATCCGGGGCGTGAAGGGCAGCCTGCTGGCTGCGGTATCGCTGGCGTTCGCCGGTTGTGCGGCGACGGGCGGCGAGGCGAATTCGGCGGGCGATACGCCCGCCGCAACAGCTGACAAGCCGGCAAAGTTCAACAAGGATCCCTATCCTTCGACCTATAAGCCCTATGCAGGGCGGGTCACCGCTGTTCGCAACGTCACCATCTTCGACGGTGAGGGCGGGCGGATCGACAATGGGACGATCCTGCTGGTGAACGGCAAGGTCGAACGCGTCGGCGGCCCCGACACCCCGATTCCGGTGGACGATGTCGCGGTCTTTGATGGCACCGGCAAGTTCGTCACCCCCGGCGTCATCGACATTCACAGCCATTTGGGCGATTATCCCAGCCCCGGCGTCGATGCGCATGACGATGGCAATGAGGCGACCAGCCCGACGACTCCCGAAGTCTGGTCCGAACACAGCGTCTGGCCGCAGGATCCGGGTTTCAGTCGCGCGCTCGCCAATGGCGGCGTCACGAGCCTTCAGATCCTGCCCGGCAGTGCGAACCTGATGGGCGGCCGTTCGGTCACGCTGAAGAATGTGCCATCGCGCACGGTCCAGGGGATGAAATTCCCCGGGGCGCCTTATGGCCTGAAAATGGCGTGCGGCGAGAATCCTAAGCGCGTCTATGGCGGCAAGGGGCGAATGCCCTCGACCCGCATGGGCAATTTCGCGGTCAACCGGGCGACCTGGCAAAAGGCGGCGGCGTACAAAAAGAAGATGGACGACGGGAAAGCCGTCGACCGCGACCTCGCTATGGAAACGCTCGCGGGCGTTTTGTCGGGCGAAATCCTCGTCCACAATCATTGCTACCGCGCCGACGAAATGGCGCTGGTGATCGATATGAGCAAGGAATTCGGTTACAAGGTCTCCACCTTCCACCATGCGGTCGAGGCATATAAGATCGCCGACCTGCTCAAGGACGAAGGCATTTGTGCCGCGCTGTGGGCCGACTGGTGGGGCTTCAAGATGGAAGCCTATGACAGTGTGCCTGAAAATATCCCGCTGACTTATAAGGCGGGCGCTTGCACGATCGTCCATTCGGATGACGCCAACCAGATCCAGCGGCTTAATCAGGAAGCAGCGAAGGCGCTGAAGGCCGGCCGCCGCATGGGAATGGAGATCAGCGACGAACAGGCATGGACCTGGCTGTCGTGGAACCCGGCAAAGGCGCTCGGGATCGGCGACAAGACGGGCAGTTTGAAGCCCGGCAAGATGGCGGACGTCGTGCTGTGGAACGGCAATCCGTTCAGCGCCTATACCCGCCCCGAAAAGGTCTGGATCGACGGTGCGTTGATGTTCGATGCGATGGACCCGAAACGGCGGCCGGTGAGCGATTTCGAGCTCGGCCAGCCGGGCGAAGGGGATGTGAAATGATGCGTGCCCTTTTGCTTTCCGCCGCAGCGTTGATTGCGCTTCCAGCTGCGGCGCAGGATATCGCGATCACCAACGCGCGGCTCGTCATCGGTGACGGCAGCGCACCGATCGAAGGCGGCACGGTTGTCGTGCGCGGCGGCAAGGTCGTCGCGGCCGGCGCCGGTGTTGCTGTCCCTGCCGGGATCGAACGCGTCGATGCCGAAGGCCGCTGGGTCACCCCGGGGATCGTTGCGGCGTTCAGCCGCGTCGGGCTGGTCGAGGTCGATGCGGTCAGCGGTACCAATGACCGGTCGGCGACGCGCACGCGCTTCTCGGCGGGGCTCGATATCGCGCCTGCATTGAACCCTATGGGTTCGCCCGTCGCGGTCAACCGCGCGGCAGGCGTCACCCGCGCGATCGTCGCGCCGGGGAGCAGTAGCAATTTGTTCGCCGGGCAGGGCGCGGTCGTCGATCTCGCCGACGATATGGACATGGTAACGCGCCCGCGCGCGCTCCAGTTCGTCGCATTCGGGGAAGATGGCGCAACGAAGGCTGGCGGCAGCCGCGCCGCGACTTTCCTGCTCTTCCGCGAACAATTGCTCGCGGCGCGCAGCTATGCCCGCAATCCCGCTGTGCTGGCCGAATGGGGCAATGATGCGATGATCCAGCGTGCCGACGCTGACGCGCTGGTGCGCGTGATCGACGGCACGACGCCGCTGTTTGTCCGCGTCGATCGCGCGGTCGATATCGTGAATGTGATCAAGCTGAAGGGCGAATTTCCGGCCCTGAAGCTCGTTCTCGTCGGTGCGACCGAAGGCTGGCTGGTCGCGCGCGACATTGCGGCGGCGAGGGTGCCGGTACTGGTTTCGCCGTTGACCGATCTGCCAGGTAGTTTCGAACAACTGGGCGCGACCCAGTCCAACGCCGGACGGCTGAAGGCTGCCGGGGTCGATGTGTCGGTTGGTGTGTTCGACGACGACGACGCGCATAAAATGGGATATGCTACGCAATATGCCGGGAATTTGGTCGGATTGACCAGAGTTCCGGGAGCGAGCGGCATGAGCTGGGATCAGGCTTTTGCCGCCATCTCCAGCGCGCCGGCGCGCGCTGTCGGGATGGACGGCAGCATCGGGTCGCTCAAGGCTGGCCGTGTCGGCGATGTCGTCGTCTGGGATAATGACCCGCTCGAACTTGGCAGTCGTCCGACGATGGTCTGGATCGATGGCAAGCGTCAATCGCTGACGACGCGGCAGGATCGTTTGCGTGACCGTTATGCGACCCCGCAAGAAGGCGGGCTGCCCAAGGCCTATGACAGATAGACGTCGCGCCTGACCAGCGCGGCACGGGGAAAGAGGGAGGAGAGATAGGCCCAATGCAACCGATGTCGCTTCTGGTCACAACATGCGTCTTGTTCGTCGGATCGCACCTGCTTTTGTCGCACCCGCTGCGCGTCCCGCTCGCGGGCCGGATGGGCGAGCGGTCGTTCCAGATCGTCTATTCGATCGTCGCGATCGCGTGCCTGATCATGGTGGTGCAGGCGTGGCGCGGCATGCCGGCTGAGCCGCTTTTTTGGGCGGTCAGCGATGGATTGTGGATATTTGCATCGCTGATCGTGCTGCTCGCCAGCATATTGTTTATGGGGTCGCTGGTCGGCAATCCAGCGCTACCCGCGCCGAACGCCGCCTTCGCTGCACAGGGTGCGGCGCGCGGCGTCTTTGCCATCACGCGCCACCCGATGATGTGGGGTTTTGCCCTCTGGGCTTTCGCCCACGCACTGGTGGTGCCGACGCCGGGGCAGTTCGTGCTGTCGGCGACGATCATCTTCCTCGCGCTCGCCGGATCGGCAGGGCAGGATGTCAAAAAGGCACGGTTGATGGGCGATGCATGGCGTCACTGGGCACTGCGCACCAGTTTCGTTCCCTTTGCGCGCCAGTTGAGCGGGCGCGGGTCATGGGGCGATGCGATCCCGCGCCCGCACGCGCTGTTCGGCGGAATTGTCGTCTGGCTTGCGGCAACCTGGGCGCATGGCGCGCTTGGGTTTATGGTCGCGGGAATTTGGCGCTGGGTGGGGTAGGGCGATGAACGATGCGACGAAGATCGCCGACCTGTCGCTGCGGTTGCTGGGGCGGCCGCTCGAGGAACTCGACGGTGACGAACGCCGTGTCCTCGACGCTATCGCCGAACGCCGCCTGACCAGCCGCGACGCAGCAGACCTCGTCGACCAGGAATCAAGTTTCGGCGCCCGCCTGTCCGACCGCGTCGCCGCCGTCGGCGGGTCGTGGGGTTTCATCATCTTGTTCACCTTCGTGCTGCTTGGCTGGATGCTGCTCAATTCCGAAGTGCTCGCGCGTTGGGGAATGGCGTTCGATCCCTATCCGTTCATCTTCCTCAACCTGATGCTCTCGACGCTGGCGGCGGTGCAGGCGCCCATCATCATGATGAGCCAGAACCGCCAGTCGGCGAAGGACCGGATCGCGGCCGGGCTCGACTATGAGATCAACCTGCGCGCCGAGCTGGAAATCATGCGGCTTCATCACAAGATGGATGAACTGATGGGCGAGGTGAAGGGTTTGAAGCGCTGAATTCTCCCCATTGCTGCGCAACAGGGAGGAACGTTAAAGCCGCACCATCCGCATACCCTGTTCGCCATAGCGCGGCCCGCTCGTGCCGCCGCGCGGTGCAGCCGCCTCGATCGCTGCAAGGTCATCGGCGGTCAGCGTCAGTCCGGTTGCGGCCACGCTGTCTTCCATCGTCGCGCGGCGCTTGGTGCCCGGGATCGGGGCAATATCCTCACCCTGCGCGAGCAGCCAAGCCAGCGCGACCTGCGCCTTCGATGCGCCATGCCTGTCCGCAACCGCACCAATCGCATCGACGATCGCAAGGTTGGCGGGAAAATTCTCTTCCGAATAACGCGGATCGTTACGGCGCCAATCGCCCTCGGGCAGTTCGTTGCGGCTGCGCACCGCGCCCGCAAGGAAACCGCGGCCAAGCGGCGAATAGGGCACGAAGCCGATGCCATGCTCGCGGCAAACGCCCAGGATTTCCTCCTCCACGTCGCGTTCCCAGATCGAATATTCGCTCTGCAACGCGCTGATCGGCGCGGCTTTGGCCGCCCGGCGCAGCGTCTCTGGACCGGCTTCGGACAGTGCGATGTGGCGCACCTTGCCCTCGTTCACCAACTCCATCATCCCGCCGACGACTTCCTCGATCGGGATCGAGGGATCGACACGGTGCTGATAGAAAAGGTCGATCGTGTCGATGCCCAGCCGCTGG
Organism: Sphingopyxis selenitireducens; assembly: GCF_051550705.1. Classification (NCBI taxonomy): domain Bacteria; kingdom Pseudomonadati; phylum Pseudomonadota; class Alphaproteobacteria; order Sphingomonadales; family Sphingopyxidaceae; genus Sphingopyxis; species Sphingopyxis selenitireducens. Next base: position 62,294 of record NZ_JBPULG010000005.1, on the reverse strand, counting down.
AGCGATCCTTCGCACGCGGCGCGCGCGTTGGCGGGGGACCCATCGACGCCGACAATCTGGTTGCCGTCGAACTTGAAGCCGAACTTGGTCGCGATGATCAGGCCGTCGCGCTTGCCCTTGATCGCTTCGCCCAGCAATTCCTCGTTGCTGAACGGACCATAGATTTGCGCGGTGTCGAAAAAGGTGACCCCCAGGTCGATTGCGCGGTGGATCGTCCGCGTCGATTCATCGAGGTCGGCGGCTTCGCCATAGAGGATGTTGCCGCCCTTGATCATCGGCATGCAGCCGATGCCGATGGCGGAGACTTTCAGGCCGTGGCCGAGCGTGCGATATTTCATAGTGCCTCTCCTGCTGGTTCGTCTCCGACACCGTCCGCAGCATATTTGGTGGCGGTCACGTCGGCGATAACATTGCCGAGGGTGCGGAATATATCGGGGAAGGTCTCGACCGCGACGAGCAGCCCGAGCGGCGCGACGGGGACCCCCATCGACACCGCGATCGGGGCGATCGATGTGACGAAGCTGATCGATCCCGGCAGGCTGACCGAACTCAGCGCGGCGGCCATCGCGACGCCCAGGCCAACCGCCATTTCCCATGGGGTCAATTCGATGCCGAACAGCCAGGCGACATAGACCACGACCGCAAGGTTCATCGCGGTGCTGGTGAAGCGGAACAACGCGACCGCGAGCGGCAGAACGACGTCGGCCTTTTTGGGGTCGACCCCCAGCTCTTCGGTCGCCTTGAGCATCGCGGGGAGGCTGGCGAGCGAGCTTTGCGTGCTGATCGCGACCGCCAGCGTCGGCACCATCGCCCGGACGAAGCGTTGTAAGGGAATGCCTGCGACAAGCCACGCCAGCATCAGGCCGAGGAGGACGGTGCAGACGCCGATACCCGACAGGATCAGCACATAATGGACGAGCCCGCCGAACGCCGCGACGCCGGCCTTGACCGCAAGCGCATAGCCGAGCGCGAAAACACCGATCGGAGCAAGCGCGAGGACCCAGCCGATGACGATCAGCATCGCGTCGCCGAGCGCCTTGAACAGCCCCGAAAGCGTCGCGCGCTGTTCGGGCGGCAGGCGGGTGATGGCGAAGGCGAAGATGGTGGTGAAGACGATCAGGGGCAACACCGTCGTTTCGGCTGCCGCCGCGATCGGGTTCGACGGGATGAGGCCGAGGATGAAATCGGCGAAAGTCGGTGAAGGCGGAGCCTCGGTCGCTCCGCCAAGCCCGTGGCGCAGCGCATCGGCCGCACCCGCCGACAGGGGGAACAGGCGCAGCAACAGCGGCGTCATGATCAGCGACATCAGCCCCGAAAGGAAGATGGCGGCCAGAAAGATCATCACCGCGCGGCCCGCCAGCGTTCCCGCGCGCGCGGCATCGGCGGTCGCGGTGATGCCGGTGACGAGCAGTGCGACGATCAACGGAATGATCGTCATCGTCAGCGCCTTCAGCCACAAGAGGCCGATGGTCTCGATATAGGGGAGCGACGCTCCCCCCGCCGCAGGCGACAGCGTTTCCACGCAGATCCCCAGCAGCATCCCGGCGATGAGCGCCGAGAGGATGATCCATGCCGATTTCACGCTATAATCTCCCGGCAAATCCCCCGGCCAGCTTGCCAAGCAAAAAAGGGTGACCTAGGGCCATCCCGATAGCCGGGGCAGGCCTTTTCTTCTCTCCACGGCTTAGGTAGCAGAGGTGACATGCGCAAGTTTTTCGGCACCGACGGGATCCGCGGTCTGACCAATCAGGTTCCGATGACGGTCGAGGTCGCGATGCGCGTCGGCATGGCGGCGGGCACGCACTTTCTGCGCGGCACCCACAAGCACCGCGTGGTGATCGGCAAGGATACGCGACTGTCGGGCTATATGCTCGAAAACGCGCTGGTTGCGGGCTTTACCAGCGTCGGCATGGACGTGGTGCAGGTCGGCCCGATGCCGACCCCGGCGGTTGCGATGCTGACCCAGTCGATGCGCGCTGACCTGGGCGTGATGCTGTCGGCGAGCCACAATCCCTTTCACGACAATGGCATCAAATTATTCGGTCCCGACGGCTATAAGCTGTCGGACGCCGACGAAGCGCAGATCGAATTGCTGCTCGACGCCGCGCCGAAGCTTGCCGAACCTGCGCATATCGGCCGTGCGAAGCGGATCGAGGATGCGCGCGGCCGCTATATTCACGCGGTGAAACAGAGCCTGCCGCAATCGGTGCGCCTCGACGGGCTGAAAATCGTGCTCGATTGCGCCAATGGCGCGGCCTATAACAGCGCGCCCACGGTGTTCTGGGAATTGGGCGCCGACGTCGTTACGATCGGCGTCAGCCCGAACGGCACCAACATCAACGACCGCTGCGGATCGACTGCGCCCGCGCTGCTTCAGGAAACCGTCGTCGCGAGCGGCGCCGATATCGGCATTGCGCTCGACGGAGACGCCGACCGGCTGATCGTCGTCGATGAAGCCGGTGCGATCGTCGATGGCGACCAGATCATGGCGCTGATCGGCGCGAGCTGGGCGCGGCAGGGGCGACTGAAGGGCGGCGGGGTCGTCGCGACGGTGATGTCCAACCTTGGCCTCGAACGCTTTCTTGAGGGCGAAGGTCTGCGGCTTGAACGCACCAAGGTCGGCGACCGTTATGTCCTGGAACGCATGAAAAGCGGCGGTTTCAACGTCGGCGGCGAACAGTCGGGGCATATGATATTGTCCGACCATGCGACGACCGGCGACGGCACGCTCGCGGCGCTGCAGGTGCTGGCCGAACTGGTCACCACGGGAAAGCCCGCCAGCGAATTGCTCCACCAGTTCGACGCGGTGCCGCAGCTTTTGAAAAATGTCCGCTTTGCGGGCGGCAAGCCGCTCGACGACGCGCATGTCAAGGCGGCGATCGCCGACGGCGAAGCCGTGCTCGCGGGTCGCGGGCGGCTGGTTATCCGCGCCTCCGGCACCGAACCGCTCATCCGCGTCATGGCCGAAGGCGATGATGCGACCCAGGTTGAACAAGTCGTCGACAGCATCTGCGACGCAGTAAGAAAGGCAGTAAGCTAACATGTTGGAAATGCGCCCCGATTGCGAAAAGTGCGGCCGCGATTTGCCCGCCGATATCCATGGTGCTTTCATCTGTTCGTTCGAATGCACTTTTTGCGCGAATTGCGCCGACAAGCTGGACGAGCGTTGCCCCAATTGCGGCGGCGACCTGCTCGACCGGCCGCTGCGTGAAGGCGCGCAGCTGGCGAAATTCCCGGCGTCGACGGAGCGGAAGCACAAGGGGTGACCGCACGCGTCCTGATCATCGCCGGCTCGGATAGTGGCGGCGGCGCCGGAATCCAGGCGGACATCAAGACGGTGACGATGCTGGGCGGTCACGCGATGACCGCGATCGCTGCGATCACCGCGCAGAATACGATGGGCGTGCAGGGCGTTCATGCGGTGCCGACCGACATGGTGCTGATGCAGATCGACAGCGTCGTTGCCGACATCGGCGTGGACGCAGTCAAGATCGGCATGATCGGCAGCGCCGAGACCGCAGCGGCGGTCGCGGAGCGGCTGACGCGTCCTGATCTGGCGGGCGCGGCGGTGGTGTTTGATCCGGTGATGGTTTCGACGAGCGGGTCGGTGCTGGCCGATGCCGGCACGATCCGCGCGTTCGAAAAACTGCTCGCGCGGGCAAGCGTGGCGACGCCCAATCTGGGCGAACTCGACGCATTGGGCGGCGAAGCGGCGGTGCTGGCGCATGGCTGCGCGTTGCTGGTCAAGGGCGGGCACGGCGCGGGCGAAACCGTGACCGACCGGCTGCTGGAGCCGGGCGAGGGCGAAGTTGCGCGCTGGGAAGCGCCGCGCATCGAAACGCAGCACACCCATGGAACGGGGTGCACGCTGGCAAGCGCGATCGCGACCGGGCTCGCGCAGGGCATGCCGCTCGAACCGGCGGTGGCGCGGGCACGCGATTTCGTGCGGCTCGCCCTGCTCGACGCGCCGGGGCTCGGCGAGGGCCATGGCCCGATGGGGCAGCAGAAAGTGCGCAACGATGGGCTGTTCACCGGGCCGGCACTCAACCAGTTCACCTTGCCCGCGAGCGATTATGCCGCATCGGTGGCTTTCTACCGGCAGATGGGGCTGACGCTGATCGTCGACAGCCCCGACAATGGATATGCGCGGTTCGAAGCGACGAACGGCGTCACCCTGTCGATCCACGTTCACGAAGGCGTCGGCGACGGTGCGGCAGGCGGCGCAACCACTTATCTGGAGAGTGGCGCGCTCGACGCATGGGTCGCCTATCTGGCGCGCCGCGGCGTGCGCTTCGACCAGATGCCGCGCGATGAGGAATGGGGCTGGCGCGAAGCGCGGCTGGCCGACCCCGCGGGCAATCGCCTGTGCCTCTATCAGGCGGGCGAATATCGGCGCTATCCGCCGTGGCGGATCTAGGGCGGGGCGGCATTATGTTGATCCGTTCGTGTCGAGCGAAGTCGAGACACCCATCGACCGTGCATTTCGCCGAGGAGCATCTCGACTTCGCTCGATGCGAACGGGAAATTTTGTCTGCATTCCCCTCTCGAAATCTGGAGGGGGACCGATGATCGTCGGCGTCGACGAAGCCGGGCGCGGACCGCTTGCCGGTCCGGTGGTCGCAGCCGCCGTGCTGCTTTGCGACGGCGGAATCGTCGGCCTCGACGACAGCAAGAAGCTCACCGCAAAGCGGCGCGCCATATTGGAAATCGAAATCAAGGCGCGCTGCCGCTGGGGCATTGGCGAGGCGAGCGTCGCGGAAATCGACCGCATCAACATCTTGCAGGCGACCTTCCTCGCAATGACCCGCGCGGTCGAGGCGCTGGGTTTCGAGCCCGCCGAGGTGCTGGTCGACGGGAACCGCCTGCCGCGCTGGAAATATAGCGCGCGCGCCATCGTCGGCGGCGACGCCCTTCATCCGTCCATTTCGGCGGCGAGCATCCTTGCCAAGGAGCATCGCGACCGCTTCATGGTCGCGGCGTCGCGTGACTTTCCGGGCTTTGGCTGGGAACGCAATATGGGCTATGGTACGGCCCAGCATCTTGCGGCGCTGCGCCAATATGGCCCAACGCCGCATCATCGGACCAGCTTTGCCCCGGTCGCAAACAGGCTGCTGGTCTGACCAAAAGCCTCAAGAGGGGGAGTGGGTAATGCGCAGCGGATTCACGGCCGACGATGTCGGCACGCAGACCGGGCGGCGCTTTCTGGTCACCGGCGCCAACGCCGGGCTGGGCTTTGAAACCACAAAGATATTGGCGGCACGCGGCGGGCATGTCGTGCTCGCCTGCCGCGATCGGGCCCGCGCCGAAGCGGCGATGAACCGTATCCGCGTCGATCTGCCGCGGGCCGATCTGTCCTTCCTGTCGCTCGACCTTGCGGACCTCGATCAGGTGCGTGACGCGGCGCAGGCGGTGCTGGCGGGGCCGCGCATCGATGTGCTGATCAACAATGCCGGGGTGATGATCCCGCCGCGCACGCTGACGAAGCAGGGTTATGAACTGCAATTCGGGGTCAATCACCTCGGCACCTTCGCCTTCACCGGGCTGGTTTATCCCCATGTCGACGACCGCATCGTGATCACCGCCAGCCTCGCGCACAAGAGCGGCGAAATGGACTATGGCGACCTCGACGCCAGCCGCAGCTATCATAAATGGCCGCGCTATCAGATGAGCAAACTCGCCAATCTTCTCCACATGTTCGAACTTGACCGGCGACTGAGTGCGGCGGGGCGGGCGACGCAGGCGATCGGTTGTCATCCCGGGGTAGCGATCACCGAACTCACGCGCCATCTGCCGCTGCCCCTACGCAGCATGACCCCGCTCGCGGCACCCTTTTTCAACAGCGCGGCGCAAGGGGCGTGGCCGACCCTGCAGGCCGCGACCGGCGCGCATGTCGAGGGCGGGGACTATCTGGGGCCGCAGGGGATCGGCGAAGTGTCGGGACGCTCGGGCCCCGCGCGCGCAACGCGCGCTGCGCGCGACCCCCGGACGGCGCGCGAATTATGGGAGCGTTCGGTCGATCTGACGGGCGTCGATCCGGGGCTTTGAACGATTTGCTTTCGTCCGGCATCCTTGTGAGCCGTTCGTGTAGATTGCGTCGAACGGCTGTTTGTCTTTCCCGGGAAGGGAAGGGCGGCGGCTGGTCGGGTTCGACTTTCCCCATCGCTGCGCGGCAGGGAGGCGCGAAAAGTGAAATTTTTTTCGCCGGTGAGTCTTCGTGGCCACACCACCAGTGGTTGAGTCTGCGAGTCGCGCCCGACTCCATATGGTGTGCCAGACTCCTTTCGTTCTCATCCCGTTAACCGCTTAGTTACGCGGAATCCCTAGAGTCTGGCGCTTGACGGCGGACTCCGCCTGACTCATCAAGGCCTTCTTTCGGTTAAGAGCAAGGGGCGAAAACATGGGTGTGATGGAACGGGTCAAGGCGCCGGCGGTCAAAGCGCGGGCGGCGAAACCGGCCCCGGTCGAGCTTCCGCTCGACAGCATCCTGCAGGGCGATTGCGTCGAAATGATGCGCTCGCTGCCCGCCGCCAGCGTCGACATGATCTTCGCCGACCCGCCGTACAACCTTCAGCTCGGCGGCGATCTCCATCGCCCCGACGGCAGCCAGGTCGACGCGGTCGACGACGAATGGGACAAGTTCGACAGCCTCGCGACCTATGACCGCTTCACCCATGCATGGCTGAAGGAAGCGAAGCGCATCCTGAAGCCCGGCGGCAGCATCTGGGTGATCGGCAGCTATCACAATATCTTCCGCGTCGGCACCGCGCTTCAGGACAATGGTTATTGGATCCTCAACGACATCGTGTGGCGCAAGGCGAACCCGATGCCGAATTTCAAGGGCACGCGCTTTACCAACGCGCATGAGACGCTGATCTGGGCGTCGATGGGCGAAAAGTCGCGCTACACCTTCAATTATCGCGCGATGAAGACGCTGAACGACGAACTGCAGATGCGCTCCGACTGGCTGATCCCGATCTGCGGCGGCGGCGAGCGGCTCAAAAAGGGCGGTACCAAGGTCCATCCGACGCAAAAGCCCGAAGCCTTGCTCTATCGCATCCTGCTGGCCTGTTCGAACCCCGGCGACGTGATCCTCGATCCCTTCTTCGGCACCGGTACGACGGGCGCGGTCGCGAAGCGCCTCGGCCGTCATTACATCGGCATCGAACGCGAGGATGACTATATCGCCGCCGCGAAGGAGCGCATCGAAATGGCGCTGCCGCTCGATGAAAGCGCGGTGAAGACGATGATGGCGCCCAAGGCCGCGACGCGCGTCGCATTCGGCACTTTGGTCGAGGGCGGGCTGATCGCGCCGGGTTCGGTGCTGACCGACAGCAAGCGTCGCTGGAAGGCGAAAGTGCGCGTCGACGGCAGTCTGGATTGCGAAGGCCATCCGGCGGGCTCGATCCACAAGATGGGCGCCGCGGTACAGGGCGCGCCGAGTTGCAACGGCTGGACCTTCTGGCACGTCGATACCAAGGACGGGCTGCGCGAGATCGACACGGTGCGGCAGACCTGGCTGCTGGCAAACGAGGCGTAGGGAATTGAACGTCGCCCTCGCAAAGGCGGGGGCCGCAATCGGCGTAGGCTAAGGTTGCCAGCGGCCCCCGCCTTCGCGGGGGCGACGATGTGGGGAAAGAAGCATGTTCGCACCGCTGATCAGGGCCGATTTCGGCAACGCCTCTTCGGCCGCGCAAATCTATTGCCGCCCGGCCTGCTTCATCGACCGGCCGCACGAACTCGACGACGCCTGCCTGCGTATCGCCGACACGATGGTCTGGTTCGCCGCATGGCACGTCAGCCTGCGCGACGGGTTGGCGGTGAAGTCGGCGGTCGTCCCGGTTCCCGAACTCACCGACTGGATCGCCGCTATGCCCGATGGGCTGGCAAGCGCTGCTTCAGCGCAGCTTGCCGCGGTAGCGCGCCCGCGCGGCGTGCTGCAACTCGGCGAGCGCAATGTGCGGCTGAACGAGCCGCAGTTGATGGGCATCCTCAACGTCACGCCGGACAGTTTTTCCGATGGCGGCAAGCATGTCGATACCGAAGCTGCGATCGAGCATGGGTTCGCGATGGCCTCGGCGGGCGCCGCGATCATCGATGTCGGCGGCGAATCCACGCGTCCCGGCGCGCCGCTCGTCTGGGAAGGCGACGAGATTGAGCGGATAGCGCCCGTCGTGGCGGCGCTGGCGCGCGGCGGCGTCGCGGTGTCGATCGACACCCGCAAGGCCGCGGTGATGGAGGCCGCGCTGGGCGCCGGCGCGACGATCGTCAACGACATTGCCGCGCTACGCTATGACGACCGCGCGATGGAGGTCGTTGCGAACAGCGGCTGCCATGTCGTCCTGATGCACGCGCCTTCGGCGAAGAGCGACCCGCACGAGGGCGGCACCTATGCCCACCCGCTGTTCGACGTCTATGACATGCTGGCGGATCGTATCGCGGCGTGCGTCGCAGCCGGGATCGACCGAGCAAAGATCATCGTCGATCCGGGCATTGGCTTCGGCAAGGGCATCGGCGACAATCTGGCGCTGGTGAATGGCCTCGCGCTGTTCCACAGCCTTGGCTGTCCGTTGCTGTTCGCGGCAAGCCGCAAGCGGATGATCGGCGCGCTCGACAATGAAGCGCCCGCCGACGAACGGCTCGGCGGTACGATTGCCCTGCATTATCAGGCGGCTACGCACGGCGCGCAGTTGCTGCGCGTCCATGATGTGCTGGAAAACCGGCAGGCGCTCCGCGTGTGGCGCGGGCTCCGGGATGTGGCGCTGACCGGCTGAGTTCAGGCCGCCGTTTCGATCCCCAGATCGCTCAATTTGCGGTAGAGGGTCGAACGACCGATCCCCAGCCGTCGTGCGACTTCGCTCATCCGGCCGCGATAATGGCCGATTGCGAGGCGGATGACGTCGGCCTCGATTTCTTCGAGCGGACGTAGATTGCCGTCGGGCAGATAGAGGGTGACGCCGATCGCTTCCCCGTTGATCGCAATGTTGCGGTCGCTGGTGCCGCCGCCGAGTGCGCCTTCGATGGCGCGGAAATCGGCGCTGGTCAGTACATCGGTTTCGCTTTCGACCGCGGCGCGGAACAAGACGTCCTGCAACTGGCGGACATTGCCCGGCCAGGCATAGGCGGCAAGCAGGCGCAGCGCGTCGTCGGTGACGCCGATCGGCCCCATGCCGGGAAGTCCGCCGATGCGCGCGAGCAAATGGCGCGCCAGCGGGCCGACGTCGCCGCGGCGTTCGGAAAGCGAGGGCAGGGTGAATTGCGCACTCGCCAGCGCGTAATAGAGATCCTCGCGGAAATGGCCGGCCTCGATCAGCTTTTCGAGCGGGCTGGTGCTGGTCGCGATGATGCGCACATCGACGCTCTGGCGGATGCTGCCGCCGATCATCTGCACTTCGCCCGTCTTCAGAAATTCGACGAGTTTCGCTTGGGTTTCGAGCGGGATGCATTCGACATGGTCGATGATGACGCTGCCGCCGTCGGCCTGCACCAGTCGCCCGATCTGACGATCAAAGGCCCCGGGAAAGGCACCGCGTTCGTGGCCGAACAGGCCGGAACCGATCAGCCCCGGCGACACGGCCGAGCAATCGACCATAACCAGCGCGGCGCGCGCACGCGGGCTCGCGCTATGGATCGCGCGGGCAAAAACTTCTTTGCCCGTACCGGCCTTGCCGTTGATCAATACCGGGACGCGCGCGCGCGCGGCCTTGGCGGCGATCGCGAGCGCGCTGCGGAAATTGGGGCTGGATCCGATAATCTCTTCAAACGCCAGCGGGGCGCGGAGCTTTTCGGTGAGCGGGCGGAGTTCGGCCTGCGGACCGCTCGTCGACACGACGCGGTCGAGCGCGCCGAGCAGGCGGTCGGGGGCGATGGGTTTCTGGACGAAATCGCTCGCCCCGGCGCGCATCGAACTGACCGCGACCTCGACGCCGTTGCGCATCGTGATGACGATCAGCGGCAGCGCAGGACGCCAGCGGCGCAGTTCGGCGACGAATTCGGCGATCGCCATACCCGGCGTGCCCTGATCGACGAGCACGGCGTCGAGGCCCATGCCCTCCTGCGTACCCAGCGTCGCAAGCGCGGTGTCGGTGTCACCTGCGACGATGCTGCGCCAGCCGCCACGCGATACCAGCGCCGACAGAAAACGCTGCTGTGCCGGCTCGCTGTCGACGATCATCACCGTCCGGGTATCACGCGTGCTCGTCATGGTCGTGCTTCTGTCCCCTCTGCCGGCATGGTCATGCCGTTGTTCTGCGGTATGAATCCTCTATAGGGCAAGAGGAGTAAAAGGGCGATTAAGGCCGTTTGACTTTTGCGGGCGCAATGGCGGCGATCGGCAATCCGGCACTTGAGCATATGGAATGCCGTGGCTAAGACCGGCGCGACGTCCGATTCTGACGATTCCGGCCGCGCACATGCGCGCCCGGTGACGAACGGTTAAAGGGGATAAATGATGGCACAGCAGGACATGAAGGCAGCCGACGAAACCTATTCGGGTTTCATCAACCTGTTCAAGATCGGCTCGATCATTACGGCGGTCATCGTCGCCTTTGTCGTTCTGTTGATCTCCTGACCGGCCCCGGCATGCGCATTGCTGTGCTGAAAGAGCTCGCCGCTGGCGAGACTCGCGTCGCTGCGACCCCCGAAACGGTCAAGAAATTCATTGGCCTGGGTGCGGAAGTCGCCGTTGAAGCAGGGGCGGGCGAGCAGGCCTCGGTCGCCGATGCCGATTATAGCTCCGCGGGCGCCAAGGTCGGTAGCCGCGCCGATGTGCTGAAGGGTGCGAACATCATCCTCGCCATCCAGGGCCCGGATCCCAAGGGCCTGACAGGCTTTGCCGATGGCGCCTGGCTTGCCGCCGGGCTCAACCCGTTCGGCGAACGCGCGCGCGTCGACGAATATGCGAAGCTGGGGCTTGAAGCGTTGGCGATGGAATTCATGCCGCGCATCACGCGCGCGCAGTCGATGGACATCCTCTCCAGTCAGGCGAACCTTGCGGGTTACAAGGCGGTGCTGATGGCGGCGAACGCCTATGGCCGCGCTTTCCCGATGATGATGACCGCCGCCGGTACGGTGAGCGCCGCCAAGGCGTTCGTCATGGGTGTCGGCGTCGCCGGGCTTCAGGCGATCGCGACCGCACGCCGTCTGGGCGCACAGGTCAGCGCGACCGACGTGCGCGCGGCGACCAAGGAACAGATTTTGTCGCTTGGCGCCAAGCCGATCTTCGTCGAGACCGTTGCGGGGATCGAGGGCGAGGGCACGGGCGGCTATGCCACCGAAATGTCCGACGAGTATAAGGCGGCGCAGGCCGAACTCGTGTCGTCGCACATCGCCAAGCAGGATATTGTCATCACCACCGCGCTGATCCCGGGGCGCCCCGCGCCGCGGCTGATCAGCGACGCGCAGCTCGCAACGATGCGCACCGGCAGCGTGATCGTCGACATGGCCGCCGAAAGTGGCGGCAATGTCGAAGGTTCGGTATCGGGCGAAGCAAAGCGCATCCACGGCGTCACGGTCATCGGCGCAAGCAATATCGCCGCGCTGATGCCGGCCGACACGAGCGCGCTGTTCAGCCGCAACCTGTTCAACTTCCTGTCGGCCTTCTGGGACAAGGAAGCCGGCAAGCCGGTGCTCGACGAGGAAATCGGCAATGCGGTACGCCTGACGCAGGGCGGCAAGGTCGTGAGCGAGCGGCTGCTGGGGTGATTTCCCTCTCGCTCTTCCTGATGCTGGCCGGTGGAGCGGAGGTGCCGGTGGCATTTCGGGGAGTCGGTGACGACGGCTTGAGTGCTCGGTTCTACGCCGAAGTGGAAAGGGCGTTGACGGGCGACGATCGCATCCGGCCGGCATCGGCCGGAGAGGATGCGCGGTTCGCGCTTTATTCCGAATCCAATGTTGTTCCGCTTGATGGCGCCAATGACGCGTTTTCCTATCGGATCATACTGAGGGAAGGCGCTTCGGCAGAGGGGGTCGCGCTGGCCCGCTTCGAAGGAAACTGCTCCGGCCCGGTATCGCAATGCGCCGATCATCTTGCTGCGCGTGTCGCAAAAAGCGTGGTCAGCCTGTCATCGACACACAGGTAGGATTTTGCGCCAGAGACTGCGCCCGACACATTGCCGCTAGCTGAAGGACGAGTGGCTGCTTCGCGGGATATAGCGGAAAATTGCCAATTCCGGCCTTTCCATGAAACTTCCTTTGGTTACTATGCGTTCAGGGTTTTCTAACTCTGACGTTCAACCAATTGGAGAATGATTGATGTCGCCTGCGAAGCTTTTCGCCACCCCCTTGCTTGCACTTGCCACATTGGCGCCCGTTTATGCGCAGGAAACTGCACCGGTCGAAGCCACCATCGGAGCTGACGTCGAGGATTCGGCTGATGCCGTTGCCGATGTCGCGGGCCCCGCACAGCCAGCCCCGGCGGAACCGAGCGGCATCGCCGCCGAAATCGCTACCGCATCGCCCGAGCTTCAAAAGCTGGCCACCGCCATGACCACCGCGGGTGTTTCCGACAAGCTGGGCGCTGGCCCGTTCACGCTCTTCGCGCCGACCGATCAGGCCTTTGCCGCGGTGCCGCAGTCGATGACCGACTGGTTGATGAACCCCGTGAACTCTGAATCGCTGGCGAAGGTGCTGAGCTATCATGTCGTTCCCGGCCGCGTGACCGCCGAAGATCTCTATGCCAAGATCAAGGCCGGCGGCGGCAAGGCGACGCTGACCACTGTTGCGGGCGAAACGCTGACCTTCACCGAGGTGCAGGGCAATATCAAGATTGACGGCACGCAGGGCAGCAGCGGTTTTGTCACCCAGCCCGACGTCGAACAGTCGAGCGGAATGGTGCATGTCATCAACGGAGTGCTGATGCCGACCCTCGGCTGATCGGCTGTCCACGTAAAAATTGGACCGGGCTGACCGGTCTCGCGACATTTTATGTCCCGAAGGGGCCGCATTTATCACCTTGTGTGACGCGGCCCCTCTTTTTTGACCGCTTAGGAGTCGACAGGCCCGCATCATGGCGGCAAGAGGTGCGCTCGCGGAATCAGCAGGGGAGCGCGCGTGGATTTCATCGCCATTTTTTCGATTTTCGTTTTGGCCTGTTTTGTCGGCTATTTCGTCGTCTGGTCGGTGACCCCGGCGCTGCACACGCCGCTGATGAGCGTCACCAACGCCATTTCGTCCGTCATCATCGTCGGTGCGCTGATCGCCAGCGCCGCTGCGGGTTCTGCAACGTCGAAATGGCTGGGCCTTGCCGCCGTCGTGATGGCGAGCATCAACATCTTCGGTGGCTTCGCCGTCACTGCGCGCATGCTGGCCATGTACAAGAAGAAGGTGCGCTGAGATGGATATCCAGTCGATCCTTTCGGCCGCCACCGGCGAGCATGGTCTTGCCGTCAATCCTTGGGCCGCTGTCGCCTATCTGGTAGCGGGCGTCCTTTTCATTCTCGCGCTGCGCGGACTGTCGAGCCCGGCGACGGCGCAGAGCGGCAACCGTTTCGGTATGGCGGGCATGGCGATTGCGGTCGTTACCACCTTGCTGACGCATGCGCCAATGCGGACCGAGGTGTTGCCGGCCGGCAATCCACATGATCTCGGCATCGATTTCGTGGCACTGGCCGAAATTCTCGCCGCCATCGGTATCGGCGCCGTCATCGGCATCGTGATGGCGCGCAAGATCGCCATGACCGCGATGCCGCAGCTGGTCGCGGCCTTCCACAGCCTCGTCGGTCTCGCCGCGGTTGCGGTGGCGGCTGCCGCCTATCTCAACCCGCAGGCTTTTGGCATCGCCGACGCAGCGGGGCAGATTTTCACCGTCAGTCGCGTTGAAATGGGCCTTGGCATTGCGATCGGTGCGATCACCTTCTCGGGATCGGTCATCGCCTTCCTCAAGCTCAACGGCAATATGTCGGGTTCGCCGATCATGCTGCCGGGCCGGCACATCATCAACCTCGGCACCCTCGCCGCAATCGTCGCATTGACGGCCTATTTCACGCAGGACCAGTCGCCTTGGGTGTTCTGGACGATCACGGGGCTCAGTTTCGTCATCGGCTTCCTGCTGATCATCCCGATCGGCGGCGCCGACATGCCGGTCGTCGTGTCGATGCTGAACAGCTATTCGGGCTGGGCCGCAGCGGCGATGGGCTTCACGCTCGGCAACACCGCGATGATCATCACCGGCGCGCTCGTCGGTTCGTCGGGCGCTATCCTGTCGTACATCATGTGCCGCGCGATGAACCGCAGCTTCATCAGCGTGATCGCGGGCGGCTTTGGCGCCGACGCGGCGGCTTCGAGTGGCGGTTCGACCGAACAGCGTCCGTGGAAGCCGGGCAGCGCCGACGACGCCGCCTTCCTGATGAGCCAGGCCGAAAACGTCATCATCGTTCCGGGTTACGGCATGGCGGTCGCACAGGCGCAGCACGCGCTGCGCGAAATGGGCGACCTGCTGAAGAAAGAGGGCGTGAACGTCAAATATGCGATCCACCCGGTCGCAGGCCGTATGCCCGGCCATATGAACGTCCTGCTCGCCGAAGCGAACGTCCCCTATGACGAGGTGTTCGAACTTGAAGACATCAACGGCGAGTTCGCGCAGTGCGACGTCGCCTTCGTCATCGGCGCCAACGACGTCACCAACCCGTCGGCGAAGACCGACAAAACCTCGCCGATCTACGGCATGCCGGTCCTCGATGTTGAAAAGGCGAAGACCGTGTTGTTCGTGAAGCGTTCGATGGGCGGGGTCGGCTATGCCGGCGTTGACAACGACGTCTTCTATATGGACCAGACGATGATGCTGCTCGGCGATGCCAAGAAGATGGCCGACGACATCGTCAAGGCGCTGAACGGCGGCGGGCACTAGACAATAAACGTCGCCCCTGCGAAGGCAGGGGCCGCTGGCGGCTTCGTGCCGCCTCGACAGCGGCCCCTGCATTTGCGGGGGCGACGTGTTTTTGGACAAGGGACCTTATGCGCAAAATCGGCCTGATCGGCGGCATCAGCTGGGCATCGACCGAGCTTTACTACCGGCATCTCAACAAGGGTGTGCAGAAACGCATCGGAACGTCCTGTTCGGCGCCGATCCTGCTGGAAAGCCTGAATTATTGCGAGCTGTCGCGGCTGAGCACTCCCGAACAATGGGCGCATGCCAAGGACGTGCTGATCGCATCGGCGCAGCGGCTCGAGGCCGCGGGCGCGACCGCGCTGATGGTCGCCGCCAATTCGATGCACAAGATCGCCGACGACGTGGCCGCCGCGATCTCGATCCCGTTGCTGCACATCGTCGATGAAACCGGCGAGAAGATGCAGGCCGACAAGGTGAAGTCGGCGGCGGTGATCGGCACGCGCAACGTGATGACCGAACCCTGGTTCCGTCAGGCGCTGGTGCGCCACGGGCTGACGCTTGCGCCGTTCGACCCGGCGCGCGTCGAGGAAATCGACCGTATCATCTATGACGAGCTGATGCAGGGCAAGGTGACAGAAAATTCGCGCCGCACGATGCGGACCTTCATCACCGATATTGCGAAACAGGATATTCAGGCGATCGTCCTAGCCTGTACCGAGCTTGTCATGCTCGTCGATCCCGACGCCAATATCCTGCCGATTTACGACACGACGCGCATCCATGTCGCGGCGGGCGTCGACTGGATACTGGGCGACGCGCCCTGACGAAACTTCCCCTCCCGCACGCGGGAGGGGAAGTGAATTCACTTCATCCGCGTCCAGGTGATCGTCTTGCAAAAGACCGAAACACACCCCTTCAACGTCAGTTTGTTGCCGTTGGCGCGTAAATTCGCTTTGTAATAGCGACCGTCTTCGGGGCTGTAGCCGCGGCCTTTCCACACCGCGCCGTCGGCCGCGAGATCCCAGTAGATTTGCATTCCCTCGACCTTACGGCTGCGTTTCGTCTTGTCGGGGTTGCGTTCGTCGCGCTGACCGCCGGGGGGTTCCTTGATCAACAGGCGCACGACGCGCCCGCAAATATTGGCGCCACAGGGCATGATTTCGACGACCGCCTTGCCGTCGTCGGTGGACCAGCGCCCGGTGATAGGCTGGGGCGCAGCTATTGCCTTTGCAGGAAAGATAGCTAAGGCTAGCAAAATATATGCGAATTTCTGTACCAAGCAACCGCTCCTTATTTTCATTATTGACATGAATGTAAGTGGTCCACTTGGCATCCATCCAGTCATGACGCATGTAGGACAAAAATATGGGAGAGATACATGCGATTCTATGACGTGCCGCGCGCGACCTGCCTGTCCCTGGTCGCAGCCATGCTTGCAGCGGCGCCGGCGACCGCCAAAACGATCAGCGTCAGTGCAACAACGCCCGACGCCAACGAAAAGCTGCAGGAGGCGCTCATCCTCGCCGAACCGGGCGATGTCGTCCAGCTCGGCGCCGGAACGTGGAAGCTGACCGACGGTCTGTCGCTCGACGTCGCCAATGTCACGCTGCGCGGCGCAGGGGCTGGCTCTGACGGCTCGATCCTCGATTTCTCGGGCCAGCAGGGCGCGGGTGAGGGGCTTCTGGTTACCTCCGACGATGTGTTTCTGACCGATTTTGCGGTGCTCAATACCAAGGGCGACGGGATCAAGTCGAAGGGCGCCGATCGCATCGTCTATCATCAGTTGCGCGTCGAATGGACTGCGGGGCCGAAGGAGACGAACGGCGCCTATGGCATTTATCCGGTCGAGAGCACTGATGTGCTGATCGACAGCGTCTTCGTGCGCGGCGCCTCCGACGCGGGCATCTATGTCGGTCAGTCGAAGAATATCATCGTCCGCGAATCGACTGCGATCGAAAATGTCGCGGGGATCGAGATCGAGAACAGCTATGATGCCGACGTTCACGACAATATCGCGACCAAGAACACGGGCGGCATCCTCGTCTTCGATTTGCCCAGCCTGCCGATGCAGGGCGGGCATAATGTCCGCGTGTTCGAGAATGACGTCCGCGACAACAGCACGCCGAACTTTGCGCCGAAGGGCAATATCGTGGCGAGCGTTCCGGCAGGCACCGGCGTCCTCGTGATGGCGAACCGCAATGTCGAGGTGTTCGACAATGTCTTTGACCAGAACGGCACCTCGAACGTGTCGATCATCGGCTATCGCTATGCCTATACCGACGCGAAATACCAGCCGCTGCCGCGTGCGATCGTCGTGCGGGGCAACCAGCATGGCAAGGCGGGCTTTGCCCCGGCTTTCCCCGGTGGCGCCGAAATGGCCAAGGCGATGGGCGGTTCGATCCCGCCCATCCTGTGGGACGGGACCGGCGACGCGGTGGTCAATGAAGATGTCGGCGTGCTGTCGCTGAACCTGCCCGACCTCAAAATGCCGCAGAGTGCGGCGAAGCCAAGCCTCGTCAGCCTGAAGGGCACTGCCCCGGCGGCCTTGCCCGGTGTCACGCTGCCCGCGAGCATGGAGGCGAAGGTCAAGTGAAACGCATAGCCGCAGCCCTTGCCGCGGCGATGCTGTGCGCGAGCGGTGTCGTCGCCGTGCCCGTTGCCGCGCCCGATCAGGCGGTGATCGACGGGACGGCGATGCCCGCAAAATTGTCGGAATTCGCGCTGTTCCGGGCGGGAACGGCGCAGCCGATCGAAACGATTGCCCCCTATACGCTGAACACACCCTTGTTCAGCGACTATGCCGACAAGCACCGCTTGCTGTGGATTCCGGTGGGCAAGAAGGCGAGCGTTGCCGACGATGGTACGATCGCCTTCCCCGTCGGGACGGTGATCGTCAAAAGTTTCGGCTGGTCCGACTTCAATGGCGGACATCCGGTCGAGACGCGGCTGCTGATCCACCGTGCCGACGGCTGGCTGGCGCTGCCCTATATCTGGGACGCCGACGGCAAGGATGCGACGCTCGCCGTGGCGGGCCGCCGCGTGCCGGTGAGTTTCATAAGCCCCGACGGACAGGCGCACAGCATCCGCTATGCGG
This sequence comes from Sphingopyxis selenitireducens, assembly GCF_051550705.1. NCBI lineage: Bacteria > Pseudomonadati > Pseudomonadota > Alphaproteobacteria > Sphingomonadales > Sphingopyxidaceae > Sphingopyxis > Sphingopyxis selenitireducens. Next base: position 44,376 of record NZ_JBPULG010000005.1, on the reverse strand, counting down.
TGCCCAACAAGAATCAGTGCAAGGAATGCCACAGCAAAAGCGGCGTTCTCGAACCGATCGGACCCAAGGCGCGCAACTTCGTGCTGCCCGCGAATTTCGCCAGTCGATATTTCGCCGACCCCGCGGCGCTGAAGCCCGTTATGCCGCGCTGGGATGACCCCGAGAGCGGAACTGTCGCCGAACGTGCGCGCGCCTATCTGGACGTCAATTGTGCCCATTGCCACAATCCGGCGGGCAGCGCGTCGAACAGCGGGCTGTTCCTGCGCTGGACCGACGATCCCGCCGGGGTCAATTATGGTATCGGCAAGCGTCCCACGGCGGCGGGGCGCGGCAGCGGCGGGATGGATTTCGCGGTCGCGCCGGGCGATCCCGATCACAGCTTCCTGATCTATCGCATGGAAAGCCTCGACCCCGGCATCGCGATGCCCGAGGTCGGGCGGTCGACGGTACACAAGGAGGGGGCTGCTTTGCTGCGGCAATGGATTGCGGAGATGCCCAAAGCGTCGCATTAGACGGCGCCATGACCCTTCACGCGCCCCAACTCGTCCTCCACGATTATTTCCGCTCCTCGGCCAGCTTTCGCGTCCGTATCGCGCTTCAGCTTAAAGGGCTGGATTTCGAGCGTGTCGAAGTCAGCCTGATCGCGGGCGAGCAGAAGAGCGACGCCTATCTTGAGCAGAACGCGCAGGGCTTCGTCCCGATGCTGGTCGTCGATGGCGAACCGATCATCCAGAGCATGGCGATCATCGACTGGATCGACCGCACCTATCCCGAACCGCGGCTGATCCCCGACGAAGCGATGCCGCGCGCGGTCGCGCTGGCACAGGCGCAGGTGATCGCGAGCGACATTCATCCGCTCAACAATCTGCGCGTCCTCAAATATCTGACCCGCGATCTCGGGCTCAACGAGCAAACCAAGGACCGGTGGATCGCGACATGGATCGCGCAGGGGTTTGAGGCGCTCGAAGCGATGGCGGGTGAGGGGCGCTTCCTCGGCGGTGACACGCCGGGCATCGCCGACTGCTGCCTCGTCCCGCAGATGTACAACGCGCGCCGCTTCGAGGTGCCGCTGGATGCCTATCCGCGCCTCGTCGAAATCGACGCGGCGTGTATGGAACTGGACGCGTTCCGCAAAGCCCACCCCGACGCGGTCAAGCCCGCGTGATCCGGTTCCTGATTGGAACAGCCGCGCTGGCGATGCCGATGGCGGCGATGGCGCAGGATGCTTCCGAAAATGAAGAATTTATCCATTTTCTTCTGCATCCAGATCTTCGAACGATTGTTGTAACGGCGGCTGGTTCGCTTGCTCCATCTGCAGGCGATAATGTGGCGCCCGTTACCATAATCAGCGACGTCGATGCAGGCATCGGCGCGCGGATCGAAAGCCGCCTGCGCGACGAAGCAGGCATCGTTCAGTTCCGGCGCTCGGATGGGCGCAGCGCGCACCCGACAAGCCAGGGCGTGACCTTGCGCGGGCTCGGCGGCAATGCGTCGAGCCGCGCGCTGGTGACGCTCGACGGCGTGCCGCAGGCCGACCCCTTCGGCGGCTGGGTTGCGTGGAGCGCCTATGATGCGATCCACCTTGGCGGCATTGCGATCACGCGCGGCGGCGGTAGCGGTGCCGATGGTGCCGGCGCGCTGGCAGGAACCATCGGTCTCTATTCGGAAATGACCGACGGTGCCGAAGCAAGTCTCGCCTACGGCAGCCGCAACAGTTGGGATGCCTCGGCGACTGTCGGAGGAAATATTGGTCGCGGTCAGGTCGCGCTCGATGGCCGCTACAGCCGCGGCGACGGCTTCATTCCGGTCGTGAAAGGCCAGCGCGGCAGCGTCGATCGCGCCGCGCCCTATGAACAGGGCGGCCTCGGCCTGCGCCTGCGCTTCGATGCGGGCGACAACAGCCGTATCGAAGCAAGCCTGCGCGGCTTCTCCGACCGGCGCGACCGCGGCGTCGATTTCACCGACAGCCAGACCGATGGCGTCGATGCCAGCCTGCGCTTCGTCCACACCGGCGGCACCCCGTGGATCGCGCTCGCCTATGTCCAGCTTCGCGATTTCAAATCCGGTTTCGCGAGCGTCGCGGCGAACCGCAACAGCGTCGCACCCGCACTCTATCAGGAGGTGCCTGCGACCGGCCTTGGCGCGCGTTTCGAAATCCGTCCGGAGATGGGCGGCAACACCCCGCTCCGCATCGGTGCCGACTGGCGCCGCACAAGCGGGCAGACCGAGGAGGATTATTTCTTCGCCGGGCTGGTCCCCGGCCGCCACCGGATCGCGGGCGGCAGCAGCGATACCGTGGGCGCCTTTGCCGAATGGACCTCGGGCGACCGCTATGACGGCTTCCTGTGGACGCTCAGCGGCCGCGTCGATCGATGGTGGCTCGGCGAAGGCTTTCGGGCCGAGCGCAATATCGGCGGCAGCACCATCACTGACCTTCGCTTCAACGCGCGGCAGGGGTGGGAAGGCAGCGGGCGTGCCGGCGTGCGCTGGACATCGGGCAGCCTCTCGCTGCGCGCTGCCGCCTATCGCGGCTGGCGCCTGCCGACGCTCAACGAACTGTATCGCCCGTTCCGCGTCGGCGCCGAAACCACCCTCGCGAACGAGCTGCTGAAGCCCGAGCGCCTGTGGGGCGGCGAAGTCGGGATCGATTGGAGAAATGGCGACACGAAATTGTCGGCGACGCTCTTTGCCAACCATCTGACCAATGCCATCGCCAATGTGACCCTCGCGCCGAACCTCAATCAGCGGCAAAATCTGGACGCGATCGACAGCAAGGGCGTCGAATTCAGCGCCGAACAGCCGATCGGCCCGCTGACATTGCGCGCGACCTATGCGTTTACGAATGCCAAGGTCGATGCGTCGGGCATCGCTGCGGGGCTCGACGATCGCCGCCCGGCGCAGATTGCCAAACATGGCGGCAGCGTGTCGCTGCGCAGCAATGCGAATGGCCCGTTCGGCGGCTTTGCGACGCTGCGCTATATCGGCAAGCAGAATGAGGATGATCTGGGGCTCCAGCAACTCGGCGACGCGCTGACGCTCGATGCCGGCCTGACGTGGCGGCTCGCCAAGGCGATCAGCATCGAGGCGCGCGGTGAGAATCTGTTCGACGAACTGGTCCCCGCCGCCATCTCCTCTTCGGGCATCGTCGAACGCGCGACGCCGCGGACCTTGTGGGTCGGCGCGCGTCTCTCTTTCTGATGGTGACGCCTTTCTGACCTTCACAGACGACGAACAGGCGATAAGGATAAGCCATGGCCGCCAAGAAACTGAACCTCGACAATTTCCTGCCCTATCGCCTGTCGATCGCGTCGAACGCGCTGTCGGAACGGATTGCCGCCGAATACCAGAACCGCTTCGGGCTGAAGATTCCCGAATGGCGACTGATGGCGGTGCTGGGTGAGGGGCAGCCCAAAACCCAGCGCGAACTGGTGGCCGCGACCCGCATGGACAAAGTTACGGTCAATCGCGCGGCCAAGGCGCTGGCCGACCGGCAGCTGATCGCGCGTCAGGCGCACGAAGCCGATGGGCGATCGCATCATCTGGAACTCACCGAAACCGGCCGTTCGCTCTATGACGCGATCGTGCCCGCAGCGCTTTCAAGCGAGGCGCAGCTTGAGGCGGATCTCAGCGCCACCGAGCGCGCGATGCTGCTCGCCATTCTCGCAAAGCTGACCGCCGCCGCCGAAGACTATGCCTGATCGCGCCTATCGCGCCGCCTCGCCAGACGCGCTGCGCGTCGAGCCGCTGGGCGAACTGACTGCCATTTTCGACCGCCGCTCGATGCAGACGCATCTGGTCGTCTCGCCGATGCCAGAAATCCTCGGGCTGATGGACGATGTGCCGTGCAACGCTGCGGCGCTGACAGCGCGGCTCGCCGCCGCTTTCGACCTCGATGGTGAAGGCGATACTCGCACGATCATCGCCGAACGGCTCGGCGAACTTGCCGCGATGGGACTGGTGGAACGGGCGTGAGGCACAGTACGCGGATCGCCGTCGGCCCGGTCCAATTTCGTATCGGCAGCGATTGGGCGGCGCCGATCGCTGCGCTCGATCAGCTGTACGCCGGCTATCCGCAGGACGATGCGCGCCCGGCCGACGCGACGGTCCGGCTGTTCGCTGCGCGGCCATGGCGGCGCTGGCTGCGGCCTTCGGTGCATATCGGCGGCGATTTCATCGTTCCCGATGCGCTGCCCCTGCCGTTGTCTATGGGATTGCTCGCCGCCGAAATGGCGATGAATCTGCAGGTCGCATTGGGATGGCGGCGCCACATGCTGCTCCACGCGAGCGCGGTGGCGAAGGACGGCCGTGCGCTGTTGATGTCGGGCGAATCGGGGTCGGGAAAATCGACCCTTGCGGCATTGCTGGGCGAGGGCGACTGGCGATTGATGGGCGACGAATTCACGCTGATCGATCCCGCCAGCGGCGACGCGCTCGCCTTTCCGCGCGCGGTCAGCTTGAAGAATGAAGCGATTGCCGAGGTTGCGGCGCGCGTCGATCCGGCCCGGCTTGGCCCGTTGCTCGCCGGAACGCCCAAGGGCGACATCCGCCACCTGATCCCCCGCCCCGAAGCCATCGCCGCGATGCACGAGCCCGCGCGTCCCGCACTGTTGCTTTTTCCGCGTTTCGGCGGCGAAACGGCGGTCGAGCGGATGGGCGAGGGCGAGGCCTTCGTCCGGCTGACCGAGGCGTCGACCAATTATGTCGCGATGGGCGAGGCCGGCTTTGCCGCGCTCACCCGGCTCGTCCGCGAGACGCCGGCATTCGGCATCAGCTATGCCGACAGCGCCGCAGGGATGGCGCTGGTCGAACAGCTTTGGGTCGAGGCATTGCGGTGAGCGCGGTCCAGACCTTCGTCGATCTGCTCGCCGGACGCCGCGATGCCGCGTCGCTCGCTTCGCGCGACTGGGACGGTGTCGTCGGCGTCGCGCGGGCCGAGGCGATGCTCGCGACGCTGGCCTGCCATCTGGAAGCCGCCGAACTGCCGTCCCACGTGGCATCGCTGTTCGCCGATCAGCGCGCCGCCGCGAAGGTCGCGACCGCGCAGGCGCTGTGGGAGGCCGAAATGGCGCGCCGCTCGCTCGACCCGGCGGGGGTGGAGTTTGTGCTGCTCAAGGGCACCGCCTATGCCGCCGCGCAGCTGCCTTGCGCCGCGGGGCGCCAGATCGGCGACCTCGACATATTGGTGCCATGGCACGACATCGGCCGCGCCGAAAATCTGGCGCTGCTCGACGGGTGGGAATGGGTGAAGCAGGACGCCTATGACGACGCCTATTACCGCGATCATATGCACGAGCTGCCGCCGCTGATCCACAAGTCGCGTGACCGGATGATCGATGTGCACCACACGATTCTGCCGCGCACGCACCGCGTTACGCCCGACGCGCTGGCGCTGGTCGGCGATGCGATCCAGACGCCGGACGGCTTCCGGATTCTCAATCCCGCCGACATGGTGTGCCACTGTGCCGCCCATCTGATCGCCGATGGCGATTTGCAGGGAGGATTGCGCAACCTGTGGGATTTTCATTGTCTGACGCGCGATTTTTCCACCGCCGATCCGGGGTTCTGGAGCGTGCTCGACCGCCGCGTCGCCATGCACGGGCTGGGCGCCGCGGTGCACCGCGCGGCGCGCCTTGCGCGCGACATTTACGGCGCGCATCTGCCTGATGGATGGGACCGGCACGACCCGACCGACGTCTGGTTTCGCCGCCGCCTGCTAGCGCGCGACGACTGGGGCCGCGCGACGCACTTCCTCCTGCAACAGGGCTTTTACATCCGCTCGCACTGGCTGCGTATGCCGCCCGTCATGCTCGCGCGCCATTTGTGGACCAAGTGGCGCAAGCGCTGATCGCGGCGGCGAGGGCGGCGGGGGCTAAAGCCGTTCGAGCAGCGGGATCAGCTCGTCATAATGGTCGATCACATGGTCGGCGCCCAGTTCCTCCACCGGCTGGTTCGGGAAACCGAAACTGACCGCGATGCTCGTCACGCCGGCATTTTTCGCGGCCATGATGTCGTAAATGCTGTCGCCGACGAACACTGCCCGCCCGCCGCCGCATCGCTCGATCATCGCGTGGATCGGTGCGGGCGAGGGCTTGGCGTTGCCCGGTCCCATCGTGTCGCCGCCGATGATCGTCGCCATGCGGTCGGCAAGCCCGAGTTCGCCGAGCAATGGCCGCGCCAGCCGCTCGACCTTGTTGGTGACGACCGCGGCTTTTACCCCCAGCGCGTCGAGCCGGTCGAGCGCGGCGGTCAGGCCGGGGTAGGGGCGGCTGTACACCGCGATATGGGCTTCATAATAGACGAGCAGCGCGTCGTAGATCCGCTGGAATTCATCCTCCCCGACTGCGCCGCCCGCCGCCAGTCCGCGCTCCAGCATGTGCCGCGCGCCCAGCCCGACCATCGCGCGCACTTCGTTCGCGACGACCGGCGGCCGTCCGGCCAGCCCCAGCGCATGGTTGAGTGCGGCGGTGAGGTCGCCCAGGCTGTCGACCAGCGTGCCGTCGAGATCGAAGCCGATGATGCGGAAGGGGAAATCATTCATGCACCGCGCATGGCGCGATGCTCTGGAAACCGCAATGATTTGCTGGCATGGCACGCGATATGAGCAATCCCATCGCCGCCATCATCCTCGCCGCGGGCAAAGGCACCCGCATGAAGTCCGACCTCCACAAGGTGCTGCACCCGATCGCGGGGCGGCCGATGCTGCTGCATCTGATGGCAAACGTCGACGAACTGAACCCCGCGAAAAAGGTCGTGATCGTCGGCGACAAGGCCGACCAGCTCGAAGCCGCGCTGGCGGGCACCGCCGACCTCGCGGTGCAGGAGCCGCAGCTTGGCACGGGCCATGCGGTGCAGCAGGGGGAAGGGGCGCTCGCGGGCTTTAATGGCGATGTGCTGATCCTCTATGGCGACGTACCCTTCGTTTCGGCCGACACCATGCAAGAGATGATCGAAAGGCTGCATGCCGACGACCAGCCGACCGTCGTTGTTCTCGCTTTCCACACACATTATCCGCATCACTATGGCCGGGTCATCGCAAGAGACGACGGCCAGATCGTCAAAATGGTCGAATATAAGGACGCAACCGAAGAAGAACGCGGCTGCCAAATCTGCAACTCGGGCCTGATGGCGGTAAGATCGCAGGATTTGTTCCCGTTATTGGCGCGCGTGACTGACGATAATGCCGCGAAGGAATTCTACCTCGTCGATATCGTCAACCTTGCCATCGTCGATGGACAGCCTTGCGCGATGATCCTGACCGACCAGGAAGAGGTTCAGGGCATCAACAGTCGAAGCGAATTGGCTGGCGCCGAATATGGCTGGCAGGCCGCGCGCCGTATGCAGGCGATGGCCGACGGCGCCAGCCTGATCGCCCCCGACACCGTCTGGTTCGCGTGGGACACCCAGCTTGGCCGCGACGTGACGATCGAACCCAATGTCTTTTTCGGACCCGGCGTGACCGTCGCCGACGATGTGAAGATCCGCGCCAACAGCCATATCGAGGGCGCGATCATCGCCTCGGGCTGCGAAATCGGCCCCTTCGCGCGCCTGCGTCCCGGTACGGTGCTGGAGGAAAAGGCGAAGATCGGCAATTTCGTCGAAACAAAAAAGGCGCATCTAGGCAAGGGCGCCAAGGCGAACCACCTGACCTATCTGGGCGACGTAACCGTCGGCGCGCGTGCGAACATCGGCGCGGGGACGATCACCTGCAACTATGACGGCTATTTCAAATATCCGACGGTGATCGGCGAAAACGCCTTCATCGGATCGAACAGCGCGCTCGTCGCACCGGTGAAGATCGGCCGCGACGCGATCGTTGCCGCGGGCAGCGCGGTGACGCGCGACGTCGCCGATGGCGAACTGCGCCTCGTGCGCGGCGAGCAGCTGATCAAGCCCGGCTGGGCCGATCGCTTCCACGACGCGATGCGCAAGAAAAAGGCAGGGAAATAAAACATGCCTGTGCCGACGCTGACCACCGAACGCCTTGTGCTGCGCCAACTCCGCGAGGATGACGCCGAGGCTCTGTTCCCGGTGCTGTCCGACCCGGAGGTGATGATCTGGTGGTCGAGCGGACCGCACCAGTCGCTCGCCGAGACAGCCGAATATGTCAAAAGCAACGCGGCCGAGGGGCAGGGCTTTGAATGCTGGGCGATCACCGCTGGCGACGATGTGGCACTCGGCTGGGTAATCCTGATCGACGGCAAGCCCGCGGTGAAAGAAATCGGCTATATCCTGCACCGCGACCAATGGCGCGGCGGCATCGCGCGCGAAGCCGTCGCGCGGGTGATCGAATATGGTTTTGCCGAGCAGAAACTGCGCCGCATCTTTGCCGACACCGATCCCGAAAATACGGGCTCGATCGGCCTCCTCGAATGGCTGGGCTTCCAGCGCGAAGGCTATTTGCGCAGCGAATGGGAAACGCACATCGGCGTGCGCGATTCGCTGATTTTCGGGCTGTTGCAGAGCGAGTGGCAAACGGTGCAGTAAAAAGGGGCGGCGATGGGGAGAATATTGGCGACGATCACGGCAGCAACTGCCTGGTTCGGACTGGTGCTGCAACTCATCCTGCTGGTCGGGCAATTTGCGGAAACGGGGCAATCGACCACCGCGGCGATCTGGCGTTTCATCGGCTTCTTCACCATTCTCACCAACCTGCTCGTCGCCGTCGTTGCGAGTATCGCCGCGCTGGCGCCGCATCACCGGCTCGCCTCGGCGCGGATGCGGTTTGCAACGCTGGTGACGATCCTCCTCGTCGGCATCACTTTCTCGCTGGCGCTGCGCCATCTTTTGCAGCTCGACGGCTGGGATGCCGTCGCCAATCATGCGCTCCATGACGCCACACCGCTGCTGTTCCTCTTCTTCTGGTTTGCCACGCGCGACGGGACGCTGCAGTGGCGCGATATCGTCTGGGCGCTGGTTCCCGGTCTCCTCTATTTCCTCTACGCGCTCGCTCGCGGCGCGTTCGACGGCTGGTACGCTTATTATTTCCTCGATCCCGCCACGCTGACACTCCCCGAGTTTCTGCGCAACGTCATCCTGCTCCTCGCCGCGCTGTCCGGCATCGCCGCGCTGTTCGTCGCCATCGACAAGGGGCTTGCACGCTGGCAGGGCAAACCCATCTAAGGCCACCGGCCATGATGATGGAGATATGAATTGACCGACCGCTACACCGACAAGCCCTTCCTGCGCTTTGTCGACGCTTGGGTGCTGAACGCGATCGGCCATCTCGACACGCCGACTGCGGATTATTGCAAGGCGATGGAGCCGCAGCTTCATCAGAGCTTCAGCACGACCGGCAGCTGGACGCAGATCGTCGAACAGCAGATGAAATTCACCCCCGAACTTCCCGCGCAGATCCGGCAAATCTGGGAAGACGGCAAGGCGCGGTTCGAGGCGGGCAATGGCCAGGCTGCCGATCCGGTGCAGTTCGCAATGATCTTCGTCGATCGGAACCTCCAGCGGGCTTGAAATGATATCACGACATGATATCAGTGTCCCTCTATGCGAATCCTGACCGACATTCCCGACGACGATCTTGAGAAACTCGACGCGCTCGCGGCGAAGTCCAAGCGCTCGCGTGCGGCGGCCATCCGCGATGCGGTAAAGCTCTATCTCGTCCATAATGCGGACAATAAGGACTGGATTGCGCGCGGCGCAGGCTATTGGAAAGGTCGTGCCGATATCGGCGATGCCGTGGAATATCAGCGGACTTTGCGCGAAGACCGCACGCCATACGAAGAACTTTGAGTCGTGGCGGACCCTTTTTTCGACACCAATATTCTGATCGATTGGTTGTGGGGTCGCCCGCAGGCCATTGCTGAACTGTCGCGCTATCCGCGCCATCGGATCAGCCGCATCGTGTGGACCGAGATTCTGGCGGGCGAACCGCTCGAAAAACGCGACGTCATACAAGGGATATTGTCGCCGTTCGAAGTGGTCGAGATTGATGCTCGCATCGCTTTGACCGCTGCCGATATTCGATTCCGGTCGAAAATGAAGCTGATGGACGCCTATATTCTCGCGACGGCTCAGGTAAATGGCGCCATCCTGATTACACGAAATACAAAGGATTTTCCGGCCAATTTGCCGGGTATCCGCGTCCCTTACACGCTCTAAGACGAAAGCCTGACCACATGTGCGGAATTATCGGAATTGTCGGCATAACCCAAGTCGCGGACCGGCTGGTCGAGGGCCTGAAGCGCATGGAATATCGCGGCTATGACAGCGCGGGCGTCTGCACCGTTCAGGACGGACAGCTGATCCGCCGCCGCGCCGAGGGCAAGCTGAACAATCTGGTGAAGGAACTCGCGGGCAATCCCGCGTCCGGTCTGATCGGCATCGCGCACACCCGCTGGGCGACCCACGGCGCGCCCACGACCAGCAACGCGCACCCCCATGCGACGGGCGAGGTCGCGCTGGTCCACAATGGCATTATCGAGAATTTCAAGCCGCTCCGCGAAGCGCTGACCGCGCGCGGCCGCAAGTTCGAAAGCGAAACCGATACAGAGGTCGTCGCGCATCTTGTCAGCGAACAGGTCGAGGCGGGCCTGTCGCCGCAGGACGCCGTGAAGGCCGTACTGCCCCAGCTGCGCGGGGCCTTCGCGCTCGCCATCGCTTTTCGCAGCCATCCCGACATGCTGATCGGCGCGCGCCTCGGCTCGCCGCTGGTCGTCGGCTATGGCGAGGGTGAAACCTATCTCGGCAGCGACGCGCTCGCGCTCGCGCCGCTGACGCAAAAGATCTCCTATCTGGACGAGGGCGACTGGGTCGTCATCACGCGCGACGGTGCGCAGATTTTCGATAGTGAAAACAATCCTGTGACGCGCGAAGTTACGACGTCGGGCCTCACCGCCGCGACGATCGAAAAGGGCAATTATCGCCACTTCATGCAGAAGGAGATTTTCGAGCAGCCGACCGTCGTCGCGCAGACGCTCTCCTCCTACATCCGTCCGCTCGAACAGACGGTTGCGCTGCCGCAGATGGATTTCGACCTGAGCAAGATCGACCGCATCACTATCGTCGCGTGCGGCACCAGCTTTTACGCGGGGATGGTCGCCAAATACTGGTTCGAAACCTTTGCGCGCGTCCCCGTCGACATCGATGTGGCGTCGGAGTTCCGTTATCGCGACCCGGTGCTGCAACCCGGCGGGCTGGCGCTCTTCATCTCGCAGTCGGGCGAAACAGCCGACACGCTCGCGGCGCTGCGCCATTGCAAGGCAAATGGTCAGACGATCGCGGTCGTGGTCAATGTGCCGACCAGCAGCATGGCGCGTGAGGCCGATTTGCTGCTCCCGACCCACGCCGGTCCCGAAATCGGCGTCGCCTCGACCAAGGCCTTCACCTGCCAGCTCGCGGTTCTCGCCGCGCTCGCAGCACATCTCGCGCTGAAGAAGGGTAAGCTCGATGCCGCGCAGGAACGCGAGATCGTCAAACATCTGATCGAAGCGCCCGCCGCGCTCAACGCCGCGCTGGCGCATGACGAGGAAATCGCGGCGATGGCGCATCTCGTCGCCCCGGCGCGCGATGTGCTGTATCTGGGCCGCGGTCCCGACTATCCTCTCGCGCTAGAGGGGGCATTAAAACTTAAGGAAATCAGCTATATCCATGCCGAAGGCTATGCGTCGGGTGAAATGAAGCACGGCCCGATCGCGCTGATCGACGAAGCCGTCCCGGTGATCGTCCTCGCGCCTTCGGGGCCGCTGTTCGAAAAGACCGTCAGCAATATGCAGGAAGTCATGGCGCGCGGCGGCAAGGTCGTGCTGATCAGCGACGCAGAGGGTCTTGCCGATGCCGGCGACGGTTGCATGGCGACGATCGAAATGCCCAAGGTCCACCCGCTGATCGCGCCGCTGGTCTATGCCGTGCCTGTGCAACTGCTCGCCTATCATGTCGCGGTCGCGAAGGGCACCGACGTCGATCAGCCGCGCAATCTGGCGAAGTCGGTGACGGTGGAGTGATGGCGTGTTGCACACCACCAACTATCATTCGACCTTCATATCGATCGCGCCCGACAGCATAGCGCAGGCGGGCATGGTTCCACCCAAGCCCGACAGCATCGCCGGGCGTCACTATGCGCTGCTGTACGATCGACCCTATGTGTTGACCAGCGACGACCTGCTCTATGCGGTGCATGTTGCAAAAAATGGCTTACCCGACACCGCCGAAACGCGGGTGGAATATTTCTCGAAGCCTAAGGCCTGCCTGCGCGTTTCGCCGCTGCCCAAGCAGTTCGGCTGGGGCATCCACCATGATGCCGAAGGACGCATCGCCATCTATGCGGTGGGTACGGCCGAGTATGATCGGCTGATCGGTGATCAGAATGTCAAAACCAGGCCAGCCGTGCGCACGAAGCGGGCTTAGGAGGTTACTCCGCCCCGTTCACCTGAGCCAGGATCGACGCCGCAATATCCTCCAGATCGCCCGCGACGAGCAGCGGCGCGCCGCCGACCATGCCGACTTGCGTCTGACCATTTTCATAGGCACGGAGCCAGGCGACATTCTCCGCGACGACCAGATAGTTTCCGCCGCGCGAGGTAAGGGAAATGAACTTCATGAAATGCTCTCCTGCCACCCGACCCTTTGGGCCCAAGATGTTGCATATGCATAAACGGGGCGCATTTTTGTGAGTTTCGCCGCGATCATTTTCGATTTCGACGGCGTCGTCGCCGACAGCGAGGTGCGCGCGAACAAGACGCTCGCCGAAAGCCTGACCGCGATCGGGATGCCCACCAGTTACGAAGATTGTTTGCGCGACTATTGCGGGCATAACTGGCAGGAAACCGAACGCCGCATCATCGCGCGTCTGGGTGGGCCGTTGCCCGTCGATTTCCGCGAGCAACACCGCGAACGCGCGATCAGGATGTTCGCCGACGGTTTTGCACCGGTCCCGGGCGCGCCCGAATTTCTGGACACGCTCGGCACCCGCCCGCGCGCCATCGCCTCGTCGAGCAGCCCCGTCTATATCGCCGCGTCGCTGGATCGTTTCAGCCTTGCGCATCATTTCGGCGAGCATGTCTACAGCGCCGACGGCTGGGATCGCGGCAAGCCGTATCCCGATATCTATCTCGCCGCGGCGAAAGGCCTTGGCGCCGATCCGGCGGCGTGTCTTGCGATCGAGGATTCACCGACCGGCGCGCGCGCCGCGCTTGCTGCTGGGATGACGGTGATCGGTTTCTGCGGAGCGGGGCATGTCCTCGACCGCGCAGCGCATGGCGAAATATTGCGCGGTGTCGGGGTGCATCATGTGGCGCTGACCTACGATGACGTCGCCAGCCTGATCCCCCCTGTCGCGTAGCGATGGGGAGGGGATCGAAAAATTCCTGTCCTGCAACAGGCGGCTGCGTTAGCTTCGCTCCATGCCAGCAGTCCCGCCTCTCCACATTCTTCGCGCTGTTGCGCGCCATGTCGGTTGGGTCGGTGCAGCGATCCGCCCGACACGCGAATCCCGAATGAAGTTGCCTAGTTTTTAGCCATTTTCCATATTCCACCCCGTCCAAGGAGAGCCCCCATGTGCGATGAAAATACCGAAGCCGAACGCGACCGTGCAGGCATGCCCGTCGCGCGCCGCAGCTTCACTGCACTCGCGGGCGCGGGCGTACTTGCTGCCTCACTTCCCGCCCATGCGATGGCCGGTAAGCCGGTGAAGGGCCGCGACGTCACGATCAAAACCGCCGACGGCACCGCCGACGCCTATTTCGTCGCGCCCGCGACCGGCAAACATCCCGCCGTGCTGATCTGGCCCGACATCCGCGGGCTCCGGCCCGCCTTCCGCCAGATGGCCGACCGGCTGGCGGGCGAGGGCTATGCGGTTCTCTGCGTCAATCCCTTCTACCGCTGGGAAAAATCGCCCGTCGTAACCGCGACGAGCGATTTCAACGATCCGCCGGTGCGCGAGCGGCTGTTCGGCTATCTGAAACAGCTGAGCAAGACGCTCGTCGATACCGACGCCAGCGCGCATCTCGCCTTTCTCGACGCGCAGCCGGAGGTCGATACGACGCGCAAGATCGGCACCAGCGGCTATTGCATGGGCGGCGCGATGACGATCTTCACCGCGGCGCTGAAGCCCGATCGCGTCGGCGCGGCGGCGAGTTTCCACGGCGGCGGGGTCGGTACCGACAAGCCCGACAGCCCGCACTTGCTGATCCCTGGCACCAACGCCGGTTATCTCTTTGCAATCGCAGAGGATGATGATCAGAAAACGCCAAATGAAAAGACGCTGCTCAAGGCGGTCCTCGAACCCCGCAAGCAGTGGCACGAGGTCGAGGTTTATGCGGGAACGATGCACGGCTGGTGCCCGCCCGACGGCCGCGTCTATAATGAAGCAGCAGCCGAAAAGGCATGGGCCCGGATGCTCGACCTGTTCAAGGCCAGCCTCTAGGCGCGGGGGTCTCTAAGCGCGGGGCAGGACGGCGGCGCCGCGCTCAGTGTGCGTGCGCGCCGCCGCTCGCCGCATAGCTGGCATAAACGCGCTGCCCGCCGGGGCCAAAGCTGATGACCTGATAGGCTTCGCGGTGGTCGCCATGCTCCATCCCGGGCGATCCGATCGGCATGCCGCCAACCGCGAGACCCTTCACCCCCTTGGGCTTTTCGCGCAGCAGCCGGGCAATTTCCTTCGCCGGAACATGCCCCTCGATCACATAACCGCCGACGAGGACGGTGTGGCACGAACGCAGGGCTTCGGGCACGCCCTGCTTGTCCTTTATCGCGGTCATGTCGGGCGAATTGATGACGACCGCCTTCTGCCCGAACGACGCCTTCACCTGTTCCAGCCATTTGAGGCAGCATCCGCAGCCCGCATCGCGAAACATCGTCGGACTGGCGGCATGCGCGGCGCTGACGGCCCCGGTCAAAGCGGCAAAAGCGAGAAGGGCGCGGCGGGTGGGGGACATGCAGGTTTCCTTTTTGAAAGACGGGTCAGGATAGGGCCGGGGGCGGGCGCAGAGTGCCAGCGCGTCAGCCCATCGGATAGAGGATGTCGCGGCTGACCCGGTGGAGCGCCGTCATTACATCGCGGTCCAGCACCAGATCGGCGGCGGCGAGGATCGGATCGAGCTGATCGTCGGCGCTGACCCCGACGATGGTCGAGGCGACGAAATCATGCTGCTTCGACCATGCGGTCGCCATGGTCACCGGGTGCAGCCCGGCTTCTTCGGCGATCGCCAGATAGCGTTCGGTCGCGGCCAGGCTGCGTTCGTTGACGAAGCGGAGGCCCATCTCCCGCTGCCGCCCCTCCATCTTCAGATATTTCGAGAAGCGCGCACCGTCGGGGATCGCGCCGCCCTGATATTTGCCCGACAACACCCCGCCGGCGAGCGGCGAATAGGGGATCAGGCTGACGCCTTCCTGCCGGCACACCTGCTTCAATTCATCCTCGAAACGGCGGTTGTTCAGGCTGAAATTATTCTGGATCGTCTGATAGCGTGCGGTACCCAGCGTGTCCGATGCCGCGAGCGATTTCATCAGGCCCCAGCTCGTTTCGTTCGAACAGCCCAATATGCGGACCTTGCCGGCACGAACCAGTTCGTCGAGCACGTCCATCACCTCTTCATAGGGTGCGCCGGGGTCGGGCCAGTGGGTCTGGTAGAGGTCGATATAGTCGGTCTGAAGCCGCGTCAGGCTGTCGTCGATCGCCTTCATGATATTGTGGCGATCGAGCGCGGTCATCCCGCCGCGGCACGGCGATCTGAACCAGAGTTCGCTCGACCCCGATACTTTGGTCGCGAGGATGATCGCATCGCGATTCTTGGTCTTCATCCAGCGGCCGACGATCTCCTCGGTGCGGCCCACCCATTTGATGTCGGGCGGCACGGGATAGCCCTCGGCGGTGTCATAGAAATTGATCCCGGCGTCGAAACAGCGGTCCAGCACGCGAAAGGCGGTCGCTTCGTCAGTCTGACTGCCGAAGGTCATCGTCCCCATGCAGATATCGGACACATGGATGGCGCTTTTACCCAGGCGGCGGTTCTTCATGGCTCTTCGCTCCGGTCAGGAAAGGGAAGTGCCGTGCATAGGTTGCGCGTTGCAACCTTGCAATCAGATGAGCAATGCCAGCGACCCCACCAGCAAAGCCGCCATCGTCCAGTTGAAGACCCGCAGCCGCGCGGGGCTCGACAACCAGCCGCCCAAGAGCTGCCCCATTACCGCCCACAGGCTGGTCGAGGGCAGGTTGATGATCCCGAACACGACTGCGACGAGCAGCACTGCAGCGATGTTGCGGTCGGGCGCATAAAGCGCGATCGCGGTCAGCGCCATCGACCAGGCCTTGGGATTGACCCACTGGAAAAGCACCGCCTGCATAAACGTCATCGGCTTGCCGCCGCTGCTGCCCGAAGTGTCGGGCGCCGCCGCGTTGGCGATCTTCCATGCGAGCCACAGAAGATAGACGACGCTCACCACCTTCAGCACGGTGTTGAGTATCGGGAACAGGTCGAACAATCCCATCAGGCCAACGCCGACCAAGATGATCATCAGCGTGAAGCCGATCCCGACCCCCAGCGCGTGCGGCACCGTCCGGCGCAGGCCGAAATTGGCGCCCGACGACATCAGCATCAGATTGTTCGGCCCCGGCGTGATCGACGAGACGAGGGCAAAGGCGGAGAGCGCAAGAAGCGTGGTCTGGTTCATCCGCGCAATATAATGCTGTTTTGGCAACGGCGTGTTGCAAATGTGCCTGTGCAAAAGCTATGCTGTGCAATCTATGACGGATATTGATGCCATTGGCCGCAAGATATTGCGTGAGCTGTCGCAGGACGGGCGAATCTCGAACATCGAACTCGCCGATCGCGTCGGCCTGTCGCCGTCGGCGTGCCTGCGCCGGGTGCAGGAACTCGAACGCAGCGGCGTGATCAAGGGATATCGCGCGCGCATCGACCCCGCCAAGACCGGCGCCACCTTCATCGCCTATGTGACGATCGGCCTGTCGAGCCACACAAAGGATGCGCAGGAAGGTTTTGAAGCCGCAATGGCGGTCGCCCCCGAAGTGCGCGAATGCCACAACACCACCGGCGCAATCGAATATCTGCTTCGCGTCGAGGCGGCGGACCTTGCGGCCTATAAGCATTTCCATACCGAGGTGCTGGGTGTGTTGCCGCAGGTCAACGCGATCACCACCTATGTCCTGATGGATTCGCCGAAGGACGAACGGGCCTGATATCCGTCGCCCCCGCGAAGGCGGGGGCCGCCATCGGCCTTGCGCAACATCTCCGGTGGCTTCCCTTCGCGAAGGCGACGATGGTGCCTTGAACCTTCGCGACCGCAACCGCATATCCGTTGCATGACGAAACTTTCCTTCCTCGACCTCGTCCCCGTGACCGACACCGGTACGATCTCCCAATCCCTCGCCAATGCCGCAGATCTCGCGAAACACGCCGAAACGCTCGGCTATCATCGCTTCTGGGTCGCCGAACATCACGGCATGACCGGCATTGCCAGCGCCGCAACGTCGGTGGTGCTGGCGCATATCGGTCAGGCAACCTCGACGATCCGCATCGGCGCGGGAGGCATCATGCTGCCCAACCATGCCCCGATGGTGATCGCCGAACAGTTCGGGACGCTCGAGGCGCTGTTCCCCGGACGCGTCGATCTGGGGCTCGGTCGCGCCCCGGGTTCGGATGGCGTGGTCGCCCGCGCTCTGCGCCGCAATCTTGCGAGCGACGAGCGGCAGTTTCCGCAGGATGTCGTCGAGCTTCAGGCCTTTCTTGCCGGCGACGACCGCCTTGGCATCCGTGCGGTGCCGGGTGAGGGGACGAACGTCCCTCTCTGGATATTGGGATCGAGTCTGTTCGGCGCGCAGCTCGCGGCGATGCTCGGGCTGCCCTATGCTTTCGCCAGCCACTTCGCGCCGGATGCGCTCGACGAAGCGCTCGACATCTATCGCCGTCAGTTCAAGCCGTCGGCGCAATTGGCCGAGCCCTATGCTGCTGCCGCCTTCAATGTCTTCGCTGCCGGCAGCCGCGAAGAGGCCGAACTGCTCGCCTCGACCCAGCAACAGGCGTTCGTCGCGCTGCGCACCGGAAATCCGGGGCGGATGAAGCCGCCGCTCGCGGGCTATAAGGACAGTCTGCCGCCCAATGCAAAGGCGATCCTCGACCATGTGCTGCAATGCTCGGTTACCGGAACGGTCGACGATGTTGCGGCGGGGCTGAAGGCTTTTGTCGCGCGGACCGGGGTCGATGAAGTGATCGTCGCCTCGTCGATGTACGATCATGCCGCGCGCAAACATTCGCTTGCGCTGACGATCGAGGCCGCACGGGGGCTCTAGCGCCCCTTATGTTGACGCGGATCGGGCAGCGGCGGTATAGGGTCGCTCCGACCAAGGGCGGCCCACAAGGGGTCGCCTTTTTACTTTCGTTTGAAGTCTGAAAGGTGCCTGTCATGTCGATCACGCCGCTGATGCCCGTTTACCCCCGGTGCGCAGTACGTCCGGTCCGCGGTGAAGGCGCATATCTGTTCGGCGAACGAGGCGAGCGCTATCTGGATTTCGCCAGCGGTATCGCGGTGAATCTGCTCGGACACGGTCACCCGCATCTGACCAAGGCTATTCAGGAACAGGCCGCGACGCTGATCCATGTGTCGAACCTTTACGGCAGCCCGCAGGGCGAAGCCTATGCGGCGCGGCTGGTCGAAAACACTTTTGCCGACACCGTCTTCTTCACCAACTCGGGCGCCGAGGCGGTCGAATGCGCGATCAAGACGGCGCGCGCTTATCATTCGAGCGCGGGCAACGCCGAAAAGCATAACCTCATCACCTTCAACAATGCGTTCCACGGGCGCACGCTGGGGACGATTTCGGCGACCAATCAGGAAAAGCTGCGCAAGGGTTTCGACCCGTTGCTGCCCGGCTTCGCCTATGCGCCGTTCGATGATCTCAACGCCGCGCTCGATCTGGTCGATGACAATACCGCCGGCTTCCTGATCGAACCGATCCAGGGTGAAGGCGGCATCCGCCCCGCGTCGCAGCCCTTCCTTCAGGCGCTGCGCGATATATGCGACAAGCGCGACCTGATGCTGGTGTTCGACGAAGTCCAGTGCGGCGTTGCACGCACCGGCTCGCTCTATGCCTATGAAGAATTCGGCGTCGTTCCGGACATTCTGGCGAGCGCCAAGGGTATTGGCGGCGGCTTTCCGATGGGTGCCTGCCTCGCCACCGAAAAGGCGGCGCGCGGCATGGTGATCGGAACCCACGGCTCGACCTATGGCGGCAATCCGCTCGCGATGGCGGCGGGGCAGGCGGTGCTCGACGTCGTGCTGGAAGAAGGCTTTCTCGCGTCGGTCAAGGCGACCGGCGAGCGGCTGCGCGGCGCGCTCGAACAGCTGATCCCGAACCATGACAATTTGTTCGAAAGCGTTCGCGGCATGGGCCTGATGCTCGGCCTCAAGCTGACGTCGGACAGCCGTGCCTTTGTCGCGCATCTGCGCGACAATCACGGACTGTTGACGGTCGCAGCTGGCGAAAATGTCGTTCGCGTTCTGCCGCCGCTCAACATCGAGCAGGGTCATATCGACGAATTTATCGAGAAACTGTCGGCAGGCGCGGCGAGCTACACGCCTCCTGAAGCGTGATGCGGCATTTTCTGAACCTGTCCGACGCCGGCGGCGATGCGGTCGCGGCGATGCTCGCCGATGCTATCGACCGCAAGACCGCGCGCGCGGGTTGGCCGAAGGCAAAGCCCGACGCCGACAAGCCGCTCGCGGACCATGTGCTGGCGATGGTTTTCGAGAAGAATTCGACCCGGACCCGCGCGTCGTTCGACATCGGCATCCGCCAGCTTGGCGGCGTGCCGATGATCATCGATGCGGGCACGAGCCAGCTCGGTCGCGGCGAGACCATTGCGGACACGGCGCGCGTGT
The DNA here is from genome assembly GCF_051550705.1 of Sphingopyxis selenitireducens. NCBI lineage: Bacteria > Pseudomonadati > Pseudomonadota > Alphaproteobacteria > Sphingomonadales > Sphingopyxidaceae > Sphingopyxis > Sphingopyxis selenitireducens. The sequence continues at coordinate 24,531 of NZ_JBPULG010000005.1, read as the reverse complement.
TGTCGCGCTATGTCGATGCGATCATGATCCGGACCGACGATCATGCCAAGATCGAGGAAATGGCTGCCTATGCAACCGTTCCGGTGATCAACGGCCTGACCGACCTGTCGCATCCGTGCCAGATCGTCGCCGACCTGCTCACCATGGTCGAACATGGCAAGGCGCTGCCCGGGCTTGAACTCGCATGGCTCGGCGACGGGAATAATGTCCTTTCGTCGTTGATCGAGGCGGCGGGGCTTTTCGGTTTCAACGTCCGGGCGGGCTGTCCGCAGGGCTATGATCCCGACCCGGCGTTCGTCGAAGCCGCGCGCGCCAGAGGCGCACGGATCGACGTCGTTCGCGACGCCCGCGAAGCCGTCGCCGGCGCCGATATGGTCGTCACCGATACGTGGGTGTCGATGGGACAGGATCATGCGCATAACAAGCTGGCGGCGATGGCGCCCTATCAGGTCGACGAGCGCCTGATGGCGGCGGCCAAGTCCGATGCGCTGTTCCTGCATTGCCTGCCCGCGCATCGCGGCGACGAAGTGACGGACGCTGTCATGGACGGTCCGCAATCGCGCATTTGGGACGAGGCCGAAAACCGCGTCCATGCGCAGAAATCCGTCCTGCTTTGGGCGCTGGGAAAATTGTGAGCCTATAATCGTGAGCGAAACCATCGAAACCTGGTTCGATCAGCCTCTGGTCTTCACCATCGCCGCGCGTCACGTGCGCGGGCGACTGGTGCGGCTGGGGCCGGTTTTGAATACGATCATCGCGGCGCATAATTATCCGCCGGTTGCCGAAAAGCTGCTTGCCGAAGCGCTGGTGCTCACGGTTTTGCTGGGATCGACACTGAAGGACGAAAGCGGGCAGTTGACGCTGCAGGCTCAAACCGGCGGCGGCCCGATCGAATTGCTGGTGTGCGACTATCGCGGCGGCGAGCTGCGCGGCTATCTGAAATTCGATGCCGAGCGGTTGGCCGAGGTCGGGTCCGACCCGACATTGTTCGCCCTGTTCGGCGAAGGCTTTCTTGCGATCACCTTCGACCAGGCGACCAGCGGCGAACGCTATCAGGGCATCGTGCCGCTGGAGGGATCGTCGATCGGAACCGCTGCCGAACATTATTTCGAACAATCCGAACAAATTCCCAGTCTGCTCAAACTTGCCGCGCGCCATGATGCCGAAGCGGGCTGTGTCGCCGGCGGATTGCTGCTCCAGCATCTGCCCGAAGGGGAGGTCGGCCGCGACCGATTGCATGCGCGTCACGATCATCCCGAATGGGATCATGCGCGGACGATTGCGACGACGCTGAAAGACGAAGAGCTGACCGATCCTGCGACGTCGCTCGAAACGCTGGCATGGCGCCTGTTCCACGAAGAAGATGTGCGCGTCGTGCCGGGTGTGACGCTTTCGCGCGGCTGCCGGTGCAGCAATGACTATTTCGCGGGTGTGCTGGCGCAGTTCCCGGAGGCGGAGCGGCAGAACATGGCGGACGAAGCCGGAAACGTCGTCGTCGATTGCGCCTTTTGCTCACGCATATTCCCGATTCCATTGGAAGAAATCGCGACCCACGGCTGACCGGGCCATCGCCGCCGGGTCGGTCGGCGACAAGGCGAGGCAATTTGGCGCCAAGCGGTTGAAAACGCGCAACCTGATTGCTACCTTGTGTGAAACAGGGTCGCAATTTCGTTCGCTTTCGGGCGACCAACGGACAGGTGGAAATGGCGATCTTCTCTCCTTTCATGCGATGGACTTTGGCTGCTTGCGCGCTGGCCGTTGCGCCAGCGGTTCCCGCGCAGGCGCCCTCGCTGGCGATGCTCGACCGACTTGAAAAAGGAAGCTGGCAGCTGCGCGAGCGCGGCAAGGACGCCGTGTTGCAGACGATTTGCGTCGGCGATGCGCGGCGTATGATCCAGATCTACCATCCACGGTCGAATTGTTCGCGCTATGTGATCGAGGATACGCCGACGTCGGTGACAGTGCATTATACCTGTCCCGGCGCGGGGCACGGCCGCACCAATATCCGCAGCGAAACCAATCGCCTGGTGCAGATCGACACGCAGGGAATCGCCGACGGGAAACCCTTTTCACAGTCGATCGAGGCCCGCCGGACTGGCGGCTGCTGAGGTCCAACTATCGGTAAGCTGCGGTTAACCCTTCCGGGCTAAACCGGATGCGTGACACATGGATGTGTGTCCGTCTCCCTGAACGGCTGATGCCGAACTGGGCCGCATGGCAAAGTCGTGCGGCCCGTTTCTTTGGTGCGCTGCAGCAGCCGACCTCTTGCGCGGTCTTTGGCGCAGGCGTATCGGGCGCGCATGCAAGATATTTCCGGAAAAACCCTGATCGTTCTTTTGTCGGGCGGGCTCGACTCGATGGTCTGCGCGGGCCTCGCGCGCGAAGCTGGCGCGCGGATCGTCGCGCTGACGATCGACTATAATCAGCGTCATCGCGTTGAACTGGAATCGGCGGCGCGTATTGCGAAGAGCGTTGGCGCGGTCGAACATATCGTCCTGCCGCTCGACCTGCGCCGTTTCGGCGGTTCGGCGCTGACGGCCGATATCGACGTGCCGAAAAATGGCATGAGCGACGAGATTCCGGTCACCTATGTCCCGGCGCGCAACCTGATCTTCCTGTCGCTGACGCTGGGGCTCGCCGAAGCGCGGCAGGCGCAGGACATCGTCATCGGGGTCAATGCGCTCGACTATTCGGGCTATCCCGACTGCCGCCCCGACTTCATCGCGGGGTTCGAGGATCTGGCGCGGCTCGCGACGCGCGATGGCGATATTGGCGTCACTTTCCGCATCCGCGCGCCGCTGCAATATATGACCAAGGCCGACATCGCGGCCGAGGCGGCGCGGCTGGGCATGGACGCGGGGATGAGCTGGTCCTGCTATGATCCGACGCCCGATGGCCTGCATTGCGGCCTCTGCGAAAGCTGTCGTTTGCGGAGCAAGGGCTTCGCAGACGCCGGTATCGTCGATCCGACCCGCTACGCGGCCGAGGCCTGATCGATGGCCTATGCCGTCAAAGAGATTTTCCTGACCCTGCAGGGCGAGGGCGCGCAGGCAGGGCGCCGTGCGGTTTTCTGCCGCTTTGCCGGATGCAATTTGTGGACGGGGCGCGAGGTCGATCGTGCGAAGGCCGTGTGCAAATTCTGTGATACCGATTTCGTCGGCACCGACGGCACGCTGGGCGGCAAATATGCCGACGCGGCGACGCTCGCGGAGACGATCGCTGAAAACTGGGGCGAAACCTTCGACGACCGCTATGTCGTGCTGACCGGGGGCGAGCCGATGCTTCAGGTCGATGACGCGCTGATCGACGCGCTCCATCGCGAGGGGTTTACCGTCGCGATTGAATCCAACGGTACGCTCGCCGTCCCGCGTAGCATCGACTGGATCTGCATCAGCCCGAAGGCAGGAGGTGAGCTCGTCCAGCTGAGCGGAGACGAACTCAAGCTCGTCTGGCCGCAACCCGGTAGTGACGTCGAACGGCTCGCGGGATTGGATTTCGAGCACCGGCTGGTCCAGCCACTCGACGATCCGAATGCCGCGGACAATGTCCAGCGCTGCATCGATCTGGTGATGGAAGACCCGCGCTGGCGGCTGTCGTTACAGGCGCACAAGAGCCTGGGATTGCGTTAAACGCGTTTACTCGCCCTTTTTGGCGGCTGGGTCGGCGACGGTTTTTTGAATGGCGGGAGCCGCGACGGCATCGCCGGCCGCTTCTCCATCAGCCCCGTCGCCTTTTTCGGCCGCCTCGTCGCCGGACTTTGACGCTTCCTTCTTTGTTCCGTCGTCCGGAACATTGTTATCAACGGCCGTGCCGTCGCTTGCCGCATTGTCGAGAATGATCATCGAATCGCTGATCGAACCCGGTTGAACCTCGACCGCGTCGAGCTTGGCGGTCGATTTGCCAGCGGGATCGCCGCTGCCGCAGGCCGCGAGCGAGAGAAGGACGAGTGAGGAGAACAGGATGCGGGTCATGTGCCGTTCCTAATCCTTCGCTTGAAGCTTGTCGAGAAAGGCGGGCAGGGCATTCGTCAATGCAGTATCGACGTCGGCAAAGCTGGCGGCCTTGCCGAGCGCGGCGAGGCTGGTGACCGGGAATTCGGCGATCCCGCACGGCACGATGCCGCCGAAATGCGCCATGTCAGGCGCGATGTTCAGCGAAAAACCGTGCATCGTGACCCAGCGCTTCACGCGCACCCCGATCGCGCCGATCTTCGCCTCGCGGCCTTGCTGGTCGTCGGTCCAGATGCCGATACGGCCGTCGGCGCGGCGCGCTTCGACGCCCAGCTCTGCCAGTGCGTCGATCACCCAGCCTTCCAGTGCGGATACATAGGCCCGCACATCGCGGCCGCGTTTCGTGAGGTCGAGCTGGACATAGCCGACCCGCTGGCCCGGGCCATGATAGGTGTAGCGGCCGCCGCGCCCGGCGTCATAAACGGGGAAGCGCGGATCGAGCAGTTCGGCGGGATCTGCGCTTGTGCCTGCCGTATAGAGTGGCGGGTGCTCGATCAGCCAGATACGCTCGCGGCCTGCACCTGCGTGGATCGCGGCGGCGCGCGTTTCCATGTCGGCGAGCGCGGTCGGGTAATCGGTCAGGCCCGGCGAAACGGTCCATTCGGGTGGCGGGAGACGGCTCATGATGCCGCGTCCTGCCTGCCCTAGCGAACGAGTGCAATAGCGGCTGCTCCGAATCGCTCCACAAGGCTGGACAACCGCGATCAAGGGCGTCAGGCTCCCGCGCGTAACCATCAGGTGGAAATGGAGTATTGATGCCGAAATTCGACATGGGCGCAGCTTGGGATGACAGCAAGGTCTTGCTGCGCTCGCATAGCACGCTGACGGGCACGATCGCCGCCGTTTTCCTGTTTTTGCCGACGCTGGCGGTCGGCTGGTTTGGGCCGACGCCCATAGCGCCCGCCGACGGCGCGAGTCTGGAACAGGTCATGGCGGCGTTTCGTGAAAATGCGGGGCAGACGGTTCCCTATCAACTGTTGGTCAGCATCATTTCCGCGATCGGCGGGGTTGGTATCTTGCGATTGTGGCTGTCGCGATCGGGCACCAGCGTCGGCGACGCGTTGCTCTTCGCGATCAGGATGATCCCCACGATGATCGCCGTTCAATTGATCCTCGGCGTCGCGCTCGGCCTTGGTGCTCTGCTGCTCCTCATGCCCGGGATCGCTGCCAGCGGCGGGCCGGTCGGCATGCTGCTTGTGCTGATCGGCTTGATCTTGCTTCTGGGTCTCAGCGCTTATTTCTGGGGACGGCTTGCCGTCGTGTCGCCGGTGATCGCCGACCGCGAAGTGCGCAACCCCGTGGCCGCGCTTCAGGCGGGCTGGGCGCTGACCCGAGACAATGGCTGGCGGATTTTCCTTTTCATGTTTCTGGTTGCTCTGGTGATCGTCGTCGTCGCGGCGCTCGTCGGCGGCGTTGTCGGTGCCGTGGCGGGAACGAGCGACGGGATCGGGCGGATATTGACCGGATTGGTCCAGGGCGTCGTTGCCGCCGTCGGTGGGCTCATATCGGTGGCGATTGCCGCTGCGACATATCGCCAACTGGTGGTCCGCGATGGCGGAAATGTTTTTTCATGAGTGAAGGGCGCTTGCCGCAAGCTGTTTCGCAAAGGGGGAAATGACGATGAACAGGATTAGCATTGGTCAGGCCTGGTCCTATGCGACCGGCTTTTTCTCCGGACAGGGCATCCATCACGCCATCATCCTGATCGGGGTTGGGATAGTCGTTCCCCTGATATTGCAATTCGCGCTTGGCGGCGGTGCCCTCATGGCCGATCCAATGAGCTTTGCTACGGGCGAGGGAATGATGGCGATGGGCGGGCTCGCAATCCTGCTCAGCCTGATCAATTATATTCTGCAGACCGGCAGCTATTTTGCATCGTGGCGGGTCGGACTGACGCAGGGCGGCGAGACGCTTGGTTCGGCGCTGGGCTATGGCCTGATTGCGGCTTTGCCTGTGCTGCTGTTGAGCTTCGTTGTGGTGATCATATTCGGACTGATCGCTTTTCTGATCTTTGGCAGCGCGCTTATGCCGATGATGATGGGAGAGCAGCCCAGTCAGGCTGCGATCGCCGGCACCGGCATGCTTCTTTTGCTCGTGATGCCGCTATTTCTGCTGTTCGCGACCTGGATTGCCGCGCGTTTCAGCTGCACCGGGCCGGTGATGGCCGACCGGCGGACATTCAATGTGTTGACCGGCCTAGGCGAATCCTGGCGGATGACCGCGGCGTCGCAGTGGAAGATCGTCGGCTATTTCGTCCTGCTGGGTATCGCGCTTTTCGTCATCGCCATGATCCTGATGATGATCGTCGGCGTATCGATGTTCGCTGGCGGCGGTATTCCCAGTGACACGTCGATCATTGGCATCATCGTCGCTGCAGTGCTTTTTACCGTGCCGATGGCCTATTTGCAGGTCGGGGTTCCTGCGGGCATCTATCGCGCTTTGGGGCAAAGCAGTCAGGACGAAGTTTTCGCCTGACTGCCGCGCAGAGACAGACTGAAAGGGGGCGTCCAAATAACGGGGCGCCCCTCTTTCTGTTTCAGCTCCATTTGGCGAGTGGCGGCAGGCTCATCAAGATCGCATCGATATTGCCGCCGGTCTTGAGCCCGAACAGCGTTCCGCGGTCGTAGACGAGGTTGAATTCGGCATAGCGCCCGCGCCAGACAAGCTGTTCTTCGCGCTGCGCCTCGGAATAGGGCTCATTCATCCGGCGCCGGACGATCTGAGGGAAAATATCGAGAAACGCCTCGCCGACGGCCTGGGTGAACTGGAAGTTGCGGTCGAACTCAGCGTCGTCGTCCGCTTCGAGATGGTCGTAGAAAATACCTCCGACGCCGCGGTGAACGCCGCGATGCGGGATGTAGAAATAATCGTCGGCCCATTTGGCGTAGCGCTCATAAACGTCGGGACCAAAGGGGGCGCAGGCCGCGCGCAACCTTGCATGGAATGCGTCGGTATCCTCGGCATAGGGAAGCGGTGGGTTGAGGTCGGCGCCGCCACCGAACCAGCGCTTCGTCGTGACGAGAAGGCGCGTGTTCATATGCACCGCGGGTACGTGCGGGTTCTTCATATGCGCAACCAGGCTGATTCCCGTCGCAAAGAAGCTGGGATCTTCGGCCGCGCCGTGAATGGACTGTGCGAAGTCGGGCGCAAACTGGCCGCCGACGGTCGACACATTGACGCCGACCTTTTCGAAAACCTCGCCCGTCATTACGCCGCGCACACCGCCGCCGCCGGCACCGGGATCAAGCCCGTCGGCCTCGCGGTCCCACGGCGTATAGGCAAAGCGCGCGTCGCTTCCGGCCTCGGCTTCGATCGCCTCGAATTCGGCGCAGATTCGGTCGCGCAGCGATTCGAACCACGTGCGCGCAGCCTGTTGCTGGGGATCGAGCGAAATCATGCCGGAAAGCCTTTCGTCTGTCTGAGAGCTTCGGCGAGCGCGATGCCAGCCGCCACCGCGACATTCAAGGAGCGAAAGCCCGTCTGCATCGGAATTGCGACCCGCGCCGCCGCAGCGTCATGGACATAAGCGGGTACGCCCGTGGATTCTGCGCCGAGCAAAAGAATGTCATTCGGTGCGAAAACAAAGTCGGGCAGGGGAGTCGCTCCTGCGGTGGTCAACAGCACCGGGCGAAGGTCCGCAGCGATGATGGATGCGTGAAAGCTGTTCCAATCGGCGTGACGGCGGACATTGGCGCGTACCGCATAGTCCATGCCTGCCCGCTTGAGGGCGTGATCGGAGAAAGGGAAGCCACAGGGCTCGATGATATGCGCTGCCACATCGAAACAAGCGGCGGTCCGCAGCGTTGTACCAACATTTCCCGCAATATCTGGCTGAAACAGGGCAATTTCCATCGCGACCCCATAGCTGTTACGCCAAGCGGAATCGAGGGGTATCGCCGCTGTATCGCTTTGCGGAAAAAAGAAGGGAAATTGACTGTTGGCAAGCCCTGGATGTGCGGCTATCAGGCCCGCAATTCCCGGAGGGGCCGCCGGGACGCGTCGCTTTCGTGTGTGCGCAATACAGGCGGTCCGACTTTCCGAGAACTTTGTCAGTTCACCCATGCAAGGGCAGTCGAATGGCTAGTGAATCCGAACTCAATGCCGGCATCGAAGATGGCGTGCGGCGCCGGGACTTCATCAATATTGCGGCAGTGAGTTTCGCGGGCGTTGGTGCTGCGACTGTTGTCTTGCCGCTGGTCAACCAGATGAACCCGTCAGCCGACGTGCTTGCGCTGTCGTCGACCGAAATCGACATTTCCGCAATTCAGCCGGGTCAGGCGATCAAGACGAGTTGGCGTAAGCAGCCCGTGTTCGTTCGCAATCTGGTTGCGGCAGAAATCGCTGAAGCAAAGAAGGTTCCGCTAGGCGATCTGCGCGATCCGCAAACGCTTGATGATCGCACCAAGCCCGGTAAGGAAAACTGGCTGATTACGCTGGGCGTCTGCACTCACTTAGGCTGCGTGCCGCTTGGTGCTGCCGAGGGTGAGAACCGCGGCGACTTCGGTGGCTATTTCTGCCCGTGCCATGGTTCGCATTATGATACCGCAGCACGCATTCGCAAGGGGCCGGCGCCCACAAATCTGGTTGTGCCGCCCTATGAATTTACCAGCGACACCGTCGTGACGATCGGCTGAGGAGCGAGATAAGATGAGCTTTCCCTGGGCCAAACCCTATGAACCGACGCATCCGCTGATGAAGTGGATGGACGAGAAGCTGCCGATTCCGCGCCTCGTCTATAACGCCACCGGCCCCGGCTATCCGGTGCCGCGCAACCTCAATTATTTCTGGAACTTCGGCGTCCTCGCCGGCGCCGCGCTGATGATCCAGATCATCACCGGTATCGTTCTGGCGATGCATTATGCTGCGAATGCCGGTGTCGCCTTCAATTCGGTCGAGCATATCATGCGCGACGTGAATGCTGGCTGGTTCATCCGCTACGCGCATATGAACGGCGCGAGCATGTTCTTCATCGTCGTCTATCTGCACATCTTCCGCGGTCTTTATTACGGTTCGTACAAGGCGCCGCGCGAAATGGTCTGGCTGCTCGGTGTGGTCATCTTCCTTTTGATGATGGCGACCGCATTCATGGGCTATGTGCTTCCGTGGGGCCAGATGAGCTTCTGGGGCGCGCAGGTGATCACGGGCTTCTTCTCGGCGATACCCATTGTTGGTGAGCCGGTGCGCGAGTGGCTGCTCGGCGGTTTCGTCCCCGACAATGCCACGCTCAACCGTTTCTTCTCGCTGCACTATCTGCTGCCGTTCGTGATCCTGGGTGTCGTCATCCTGCACATCTGGGCTCTGCATATCCCCGGTTCGTCGAACCCGACGGGCATCGAGGTGAAGGATGAACAGGATACGGTTCCGTTCCACCCCTATTACACCGCGAAGGACGGCTTCGGGCTGGGCGTCTTCCTGCTGATCTTCGTCGCGCTGACCTTCTTCAGCCCGAACATGCTGGGTCATGCCGATAACTATATCCCGGCAAACTCGCTTTCGACGCCGGCGCATATCGTTCCCGAATGGTACTTCCTGCCGTTCTACGCGATTTTGAAGGCCTTCACCTTCAACTTCCTGTGGATCGACGCGAAGCTGTGGGGCGTCATCGCGATGTTCGCTTCGATCGCACTGCTGTTCTTCCTGCCCTGGCTGGACAGCTCGCCGATCAAGTCGTCGACCTATCGCCCGATGTATCGCATCTTCTTCTGGATCCTCGTCTTCGACGTGCTCCTCCTCGGTTGGTGCGGCATGCAGCCGGCAGAACAGCCGTGGGTGATCCTGAGCCAGCTTGGTGCCATCTATTACTTCGCTCACTTCCTGGTGATCCTTCCCATCGTATCGCGGATCGAACGTCCGCTGCCGATGCCGAACTCGATCACCGAAGCGGTCCTCGCCAAACACGCCACCGACACCACGTCGGCTTCGGCAACGGCCTGAGCGCCGGACTTTAATAGGAGCTGATACAGCCATGGTTCGTCCGCTCGGATTCCTCGTCGGCCTGGGGTTTATCACGGCACTGGTGCTCGCGATCTTCACGACGCCGCTGTCCAATGAACACAACGCCACGCATGACTTCCACAAGCATCCGAAGAAGCTCGCTCTCGCGAGTGACGGTCTGGTGCCCCACTGGGACAAGCAGCAACTCCAGCGCGGGATGCAGGTGTACAAGGAAGTATGCTCGGCATGCCACAGCCTGAACTTTGTTGCCTTCCGCAACATTCAGGATCTGGGCTATACCGAAGGCCAGGTGAAGACCTTTGCCAAGGGCTTCCAGGTGCCGTCGATCAACCCAGACACGGGTGAACCGGCGACGCGCGACGGCCTGTCGTCGGATCATTTCCCGGCGCCTTATGCCAACGAAACGGCTGCTCGCGCCGCGAACAACAATGCTCTGCCGCCGGATCTTTCGCTGATCACCAAGGCACGCGAAGGCGGCAAGAATTATGTCTATTCTCTGCTGACCGGTTACCAGAATCCGCCGACCAACCTGCCGAAGGAACTCGCGCCGAGCACGGGGCTGCACTACAACCCCTATTTTGCGAACCTGAACCTTGCGATGGCGAAGCCGCTGTCCGACGGTCAGGTGACCTATGCCGACGGCACGAAGGCTACGGTCGATCAGATGGCGAAGGACGTGACTGCATTCCTCGTCTGGACCGCCGAACCCAAGCTGGTGACGCGTGTGCAGGTGGGTTGGGCGACCTTCTTCTTCCTGCTGATCTTCACGGTGCTGACCTATCTGTCGTACCGGAACATCTGGGCCGACAAGAAGCATTGAGGGCATAGGGAAGGGCGGTTATTTCGATGATCGTCCTTCCGCCCCAGCCGGATCTCGACCTCGCGTCGCTGGTCCGCACGATCCCGGACTTTCCCAAGCCGGGCATCCAGTTTCGCGATATCACCACATTGATCGGCGACGCGGTCGGCTTTGCAGAAAGCGTGCGCCGATTAAGTGCGTTGGCCGCGGTTCATCGCCCCGATGTCATCGTCGCGGTCGAGGCGCGGGGTTTCCTGTTCGGTGCCGCGATGGCGACCGCGATGGGGCTGGGCCTTGTCCCCGTGCGCAAGGCCGGCAAGCTGCCGGGCGTCACGATCGGCGTCGATTATGAACTCGAATATGGCGTCGACCGGCTCGAACTGCACGAAGGTGCGGTCCTGCCGGGACATCGGGTTGTCCTTGTCGACGATTTGCTCGCAACAGGCGGTACGATCCTTGCGACGGCGGCGTTGATGCGGAGCGTGGGCGCGGAAGTCGCGGCGGCGCTGTTCGTGATCGACTTGCCCGACCTTGGCGGATCGCAGCGACTGCAGGCCGCAGGTCTTGTTTGCGAGACGCTGATCGCCTTTGACGGGGATTAGCTGGCATCGTTGGGAAACGCGCGCGACTGTTCTCGCGACGAGAGTTTCCAAGGATTTCCGATCAAGTCCCGTAATGATGCTTAAACCGAGATCGGCTTTCGGTCTGTAACGGTTGTGCCCGCTTTGTCAGGCAGGCAAAGAAAAAGCCCGCGCCGAAGCGCGGGCTTATCGCCCCCGTGGCAATCGGGTCGTTCTCAGAAGGGCACCCAGTTCTGCTTTTTGCGGAACTTCATATAGCCGACATTGGCACCCAGCCGTGCGCCGACGCCGACGCGGATCGGGATCAGCACGACATCGCCGCGACGCAGGTAGCTCGCGTTGAAACCGCCAAGCAGATAGGCCGCGCCTTCGCCTGCCGGGTAGCGCTTGTACAGGTCCTCGCTGTCGAACAAATTATAGACGAGGACGAATGTGTTGCCGGCATTGGCGCCGGCGTCGAAGCCGATCGACGGTCCTGTCCAATAGGCGGGCAGCTCGCCCTCTACCTTGTGATGGAGCGTGCCCGAGCCATAGCGGACGCCAACGACCAGCGCACCGCCGGCCTCGCGCCCGACGATATAGGCATTGGGCTCACCCTGTTTTTTCAAAATATCTTCGATCAAACCGGCAAGACCCTGCGCGCCCTTGCCGAACACGCCTTCGGCGGCGCCGATCAGATCGTCCTGCTTGTACGTCGTGCCCGCAGGCGCAGCGTTGGCGACGGTGGCAGGTGCTACTCCCGAAGCCGTGGCCGAGTCGTTGCTGCCCACCACCTCGCCATATTGTTCGTCACCGGTGGCAAGGTCGCTGTTGATGTCGCCGCCCATCGAATCGCTGCTTGCTGGCGGCGGGGAGGGTCTGTCGAGATCTGCGTCGATCGCCGCATTGGGGTCGACTTCCTGCATTTGCGCGGCGGCAGGCATCGGTGCCAAGGCAAGGCCGATTGCCGTAAAAGCCGTGATCGCAAAACTGCTGATCATTTTTCGCATATAACCCCCAATAACCGAGCGGCGCGGGGCGCCGAAATCTGTTTCAATCATGACTCACTTTGCTGCGGGAGCAATGAACCGGCGATGACTTGAGTCGAATTTGCGCCGGAGCGAATCAAATTCACCATAGAAGCTTTGCCGCGAGCAAAAAAATCGCAATGTTAGACGTTGCGGGGTGATCAAGTGCTGGCTATAGCGCCCGCCTAGGCCAGACTGTTGCTAGCGCAGCAGGCCATGCGGAGGCGTGGGTGAGTGGCTGAAACCAACGGTTTGCTAAACCGTCGTACTGGTAAATCCGGTACCGAGGGTTCGAATCCCTCCGCCTCCGCCACTTTCTTTTTGAGAGACCCTTCTGTCAGAAGGATTGCGGTCGGCGTTGACGCCTGCTCCCTTGACGCTTCTCGAACCCGGCGAAAGCTTTCGCCCGATGGGCATAAGCGCATCGGGTCCCGGCCACGCGGTATTTCGAAAATCGTCATGTTGCCGGATAACAGCAGAGCGGATTCACGGCGCATGGCGCATTGATCACATAAAGAGCGGCATGCCGTTGTCCGGCGCGGGGCCATCGATGGTCAAAATGCCGAGGCATATCGCCTGTGTAACGAGGTGGGCCCGATTGCGCGCGTTGAGCTTTAGCCGGACGTTTTCGATATGTCTTTCGACGGTCCGGGGCGCGATGCTTATCCCGATGGCAATTTCTTTCGCCGATCGTCCGATTGCTACGAGTTCTAAAATCTCATGCTCACGAGCGGTAAGATGCGGTTCCGAAAGCAGTTGGTCCCGTTGCACAGCCATTCTCCCCTTGCGCTTTCAGCGCAGATGAACAGCGACCCGTGGCAATTATCGGTTTGGAATGCTCAAGCGTTTGTTATCTTGCGACATTGCTCGATGGTTACAGCGCCAAGGTTGCGCGCCACAACAAACCAGCATCCTCGCAATCAGGAAGCCTTAACATATCGTGCATCGAAATAGGGAAAAATTCGACTTATCCATACCCGGAAAAATACCCAGTAATTTCCCTACGCTGATCGTGCATGTCAATTTCTACGCATTTGGCCGGATGGACTAAAATCGGTCCAATCAACACAATCGCGCCATAAGGGGTCGCCGCAGAAGTCCAATTTTTGATTGGGGAGAAGTGGCGTGCAAGAGTTACGGGCCGGTTTGCGTCCCGGGGCGCACGGTCAAGAAACCGAGCTTCGGTTCCGCAAGGGCGAAATCATCTTCTTTCAGGGCGATCGCAGCGACTGCTGGTTCGAGGTGGTGTCGGGCATTGTCCGAACCTGCCGCTTCCATGTCGGCGGGCATCGCCAACTGACCGGATTTTACTACAAGGGCGATGCATTCGGCGTCGAATGCGGGCGACGCGATGCTGCGGCCGAGGCCGTCACCAATGCCATTTTGAGTCGTCGCTCCGTCATCGCGGGCGAACTGGAATCCTCATGGCAGAATCACGCTCTTGAACGGGCACTGGAGAGCGCCAATCAGTGCATTTTCCTGCTCGGACGCCGAAATGCAAACGAGCGCGTTGCAGCCTTTCTGCTGATCGCAGCGGAGAAACTGGAAGCCCCGGGAAGCGTTCCTTTGCCCATGACGCGAAGCGACATCGCCGATCACCTCGGGCTCACCATCCATACCGTCAGCCGCACGATTTCCGGCTTTGTTCGGCGAGGTTTGATTGAACTGGATGGGCCGCAAATGTGCCGGATTATCGATGTCGAAGGTCTGCGGGCTACCGCGGGCGAAGAGGTCGATGCGGCTATCGGCCGTTTGCATCCAGCGGGACCGCCAAACGCCGTCGTCCATTCCCGGGGAGAAAGACTATGAAAAGGGTGCGGGCAATACCGTTGTTGTTGCAAAGCTGCACGGCCATCGTCGGCTTGTCGGCATTGGTGGTGACAGGCCGTGCCGAGGCCAGCACAACGCAGCCGCTGGCATGCTGGTGCGCGAATCTGGCCTTCCTTGACGTAACCGCCTCTTGGGGCAGCGCGGTACCCGGCGCGCTCGTGGGCGGGGCCGAGGCGGCGTCCTCCGAAACCGGCGAGCAACGACAGATTATCGACGCGCAACGACAATTGATCGACAAGCAAAGCGCGATGATCGCGGAACAGCGCGATCAGATCGAGACGATGCAGCAGCATCTTGCTCAGCAGCAAGTGCAGATCGACAAGCTGACCTTGTTCGCACTGGCGGATCGGCCACTTGATTCGATGCGCGGTGCCGGACTGGCGCAGGGCATCGATCCGGTGCTGCCGGGGCCGGGCTCTACGACGGTATCCTTGCCAGACAGCCCGGTTGGAGAAGCTCCGCCGCTCGAGCCCGGTACCGAGCAACGCGTGGCGGCTGTGCCCGAAGGGCAGGGCGTTCTCACCCCCGCCGGAAAGCTCGCTTTCGAACCCTCGTTTGAATATACGCGGTCTTCGGCCAATCGTTTGGTGTTCCGCGGAATCGAACTGATCCCGGGGATACAGATCGGCTTGATCGAAGCGACCGATGCCGATCGCGACACTGTCGTTGGAACTGCGGCGCTTCGATATGGCCTGACTGATCGATTGGAAGTCGAACTCCGCGCACCCTATCTCTTCCGCAATGACCGGATCGAGGTCGCCCAACAGCGCGACGAAGGGATTGTCCGGCAAATCGCGCTTCGAGAACATGGGATCGGCGATGCCGAATTCGCCGTGAGGTACCAGTTCAACCGACCGGTGGGGCAAAAGCCGATTTTCATCGGGTCGCTACGGGTCAAGTCTGACACAGGCAAAGGGCCGTTCGATATCGGCTATGATGAATTCGGCGTTGCCACCGGGCTTGCCACAGGCTCGGGATTCTGGGCGGTTCAGCCAGGCCTTAACTTTCTGATGCCGTCGGATCCCGCAGTGCTGTATGGCGGCGTATCCTATCTGTATCATATTCCCCGCGACGTGAACAAAATGGTCGGCGACGTGCTGGTTGGGCGCGTCGATCCGGGCGATGCGATCTCCGCCAATCTGGGCTTTGGCTTCGCGCTCAATCCGCGCTTTTCCTTCTCGCTGGGCTATCGCCACAACTATATTTTTCCGACAAAAACTGAGATTGGCGATACCCATCAAAGGTCCAAATATATCCATGTCGGTTCGCTGAATCTTGGCATGTCCTATCGCCTGTCACTCCGCGACGTACTGAATTTCGGATTTGAGTTCGGGGTGACGGAAGACGCACCTGATGTCAGCATCACGGTCCGGATGCCGTTTAGTTGAGGATCGGTGAAGTCAGTTGCTAAGGGCACCGAGCGTGCCGGCGCCCACGGCACTGCCCAGCGCGTCGCTGATCCGGGTCATGGCGAGCGCATCGCGAAAGCCTTCATATCCGGAGATATCGAGCGTAGCATCGACCTGCTGGGTCAAGTTCACGCCGCTGGCCGTATTGATCAGGACGTTCTGGACCGTGTCGGTCGAATGAATGAGCGCGGTTTGGCCGCCATTGGCGAGAAACACCGATTCATCGCCGACCCGCATCTGGATTCCGCCGCTGGTCAGGATTCCAGCCTGGATATGCGATGCGTCGGCTGCGGTAAGCGAGGGCGATACAAAACGATCGACGGTCGCGCCGTTCGCCGTCCAACTGACGACGGTGCGCAGCGCGAGCTGATCGTTCACAAAGCTTCGAATGTCGGCACCGAAAGAGATTTGCATGTCGTTCCATGAAAAGCCGCCGCGTTGCGTCGCGAGAACCTCGTCGGATACCGCCGCTGCTTGGGTGAGCGGGTCCTCAGCTGCGGGTTCGCTGGCCGCCAGCAACAGCGGAGCGAGGGAAAGGGCATATAGATTTCCGCGCATGATCATCCTCATTTCACCGTGCCGACACGAACATCGAGCAGGATTTGCGGTGTCAGCTGATATTTGGGCGGGAGATTGGTGGTCAAATCGCCGGCCGAGACATGGAGGGCGCCATCTTCCTCGAGAGGCGCCTTCGACCAGGGGCCCCAGTCGCCGGCGAGGTTGAACGCAGGGCGACGGTCGCCGCCGTCGACGATCGCCAAAAGAATGCCGTTCCAATGCTTGTCGAAGTCGCTGAGCGAATATTCATTGAGGCCAAGGACGGAATCGCCGGTGAGCACGCGATCGCCCCGCACGCCCTTGATGACCACAAAATGCTTGAACCCCTTGAGGTTCAACAGGGCGATCGTGGGACGCTTCACCTCGCTCAGCTGGTCGATGCCTATGCGAAATCCTTCGGCGCGATAGCCGCGCGACTTCAGGTAGTTTTTCATGTCGAGCATCGAGAATCCGACTTTGCGGATAGCCTCGCGGTCGCCGACTTCCCACATCGCACGAAAGGGTGCGGTTTCGGATGTCGGCTGGCCATAGTGAAAGGTGAGGAGGGTGGCGATTGCGGCGGACCCGCAGCTGAAATCATAGCGTTGGCGGACCACGGAGCGGAAAGGAATATCCCACCAGGTCATCACCTGCACGGCGTAGCTCCCGCCAGCCTCATTATTGCCCAACCGGACTTCGGCGGCTGCGGGCGGCGCCATTTGGGTGCACAGGGCACCGGCGATCAAGGCGAGAAGCGGCCGCATCGCCGGTCAGTTGGCGAGGTTGATGGTCAGATTCATGCCGCTTTGCACACTGACCTGCGCGCCCGTGTTGATCAGCAGATTTCCGACGCCGTTGAAGTTGGACAGCGCGTTGTCGCTGAGCGTCACTGCGCCGGCGGAATAGTCGCCGTTCAGTACATTGCCGCTCGTGATCGCGTTCAGCGTCTGGTTGGTGATCACCAGTGTTTCACCGCCGCGCAGCGTTTGCAGTTCTTCATTGGTCAGCATGGGGGATCTGCGCTCATTTGGACGCATGTTCGTCGCCGAAGGTTCGGGCATAGTTTGGCCATCGACCGTCGCTGTGTCCGAGGGTTTGTCGGGTGCGGTCGCTTGCCCAACCGCCGGTACGGTGAGAATTGCCGTCGCCAGCGCTGCGGATAATATCGGATTGTTCATGACCAGGGCGCTCCTGAAAGGCTCGCAAACAGGATGACCGGCCGCCCGTACAGGCAAGCCGGTCATCTCGGGGGACTCAGTCGCCGCCGCCGCCGCCGCCGGCGCCGCCGGTGTCGCCGAAGCTGACAGTGCCTTGCGCAGCAATGTTGGTCGCGGCCTGGGTATTGGCATTGATGCCCGTATTCCAGGCGGCGTTCATGATGCCCGCATAGGCGGCAAAGGCATTGCCGCGGATCGAGTTGTTGCCGCTGTTATAGCCGACCGGGGTTTCGGAACCGTCTTCACCATCCATATCGACAACTTCGTCAAGGTTTTGATTGGTGTTGATCGCGTTCAGACTCTGGGTTGCAACGACCAGACTGTTGCCGTTGAACGAGCCATTGCCATCATTGTCCTGATCGTCATCCGAAAAGGTGTCGGCGGCATTGTCCTGAACGAACAGATCGATAAGGTCGTTTACGACCGTCGTGTCGCTGTTATTCCCGGACGCGCCGGTGGTGGTGTTGTCATTGTCCTGATTTTGCTGGGCCATTGCCGGCACCCCGGCGACTGCGAGGGTCAGCGTCGACACCGCAAGCATGACTTTCCTGATCATGGTCTTCTTCCTTCTTTCGCAAAGGGGGTAGCGCGCCATGCCGAAAGACATGCCTGTTGCGGATCCTCCCCAATTTGTCCGCACCGATGCGAACAAGGCCATGATGATCGGGCGCACGCCATCGCGCTTTGCGAATTGGCAATGCCGGTCAGGGAGAAGTAACCAGACGGAATCAGTGGGGCGGCGCACCGCCTGTTGGAGCGGAGTGTGAAGGCTGGCTTATTTTTACAGTATCTCTCGTTCAATGACTTGTTGACATAATATAGTTATCGCTATGATATTGCCGATGCCGTTGCAGACGATCTTCGTCGGTCCGGATGCTCGACCCGATTGCCAGTTATTCCTACCGGGAAAATATAATGACCAAGCCAGCAAAACCCGATTTCCCGCCAAATTTTCAATGGGGCGTATCAACCTCGGCGTACCAGATCGAAGGCGCGGTGGCCGAGGGAGGGCGAGGATCATCGACCTGGGACATATTCTGCGATCAACCAGGCCGAATTGTGGACAGGTCGAGCGGTGCGAGGGCGACTGACCATTATCATCGTTACCCCGAAGATGTGGCTTTGATGAAGGCACTCGGCGTCTCTCATTATCGCTTTTCGATCGCATGGCCGCGGATACAGCCGGTCGGGCATGGCGATGCCAATTCGGGAGGGCTCGCATTTTACGACCGGCTGGTGGATGAACTATGCGCCGCGGGCATCGTTCCGGTTCCGACATTGTTCCATTGGGACACACCGCAGGCCCTCGAAGAGGAGGGCGGTTGGCTCAATCGCGATACGGCGTATCGCTTCGCCGATTATGCGGCGATCATGGGGGAAAGGCTGGCCGATCGCGTCGGCATGTGGCTTACAATCAACGAGCCGACGGTTGTGACGAGCTTCGCTTATGGCGTAGGCGCGCACGCTCCCGGACGGTCGTTGGGACTCGGCGCGATGCCCGTCGCGCATCATTTGTTGCTGGCTCACGGATTGGGGGTGCAGGCTCTTCGCGCCGCTGGCGCGCGCGAGATCGGCATTGCCAATAATCAGGCGCCGGTCTGGCCGGCGAGCGATTCGAGCGAGGACAGGGCAGCTGCCGGGCTTTACGAGAATATCTTCAACTGGTTGTTCTCGGACCCGCTGCTGCTGGGACGCTATCCTGACGGTTTCGACGCGATGATGCCGGGGCCGGTCGCTGAAGATCTCAAGATCATCTCCACCCCGCTCGACTGGTATGGCCTCAATTACTACAACCCGGTGCGCGTAGGGGCGCCGACGGGCGAACTTCGGCATGTCGATGGAGTGGAAATGCCATCCGACCTCCCGTTCGACCTTCCTGAAATCGAGGGGTATCCGCGCACCGATTTTGACTGGCCGGTCATACCCCAGGGATTGACCGAGATCATCGGCCAATTGCGCGGTCGTTATGGCGATGCTTTGCCGCCGATCGTCATCACCGAAAATGGATGCTCCTATAGCGATGGGCCGGATGCCGACGGCCGTGTCGACGACCAGCGCCGGATCGCATATCTCGACGGCCATTTGCACGCGTTGGCGAAGGCAATGGATGATGGCGCCGATGTGCGCGGCTATTTCGTCTGGTCGTTGCTCGACAATTTTGAGTGGGCCGCAGGATACGAGCAGCGCTTCGGGCTGGTCCATGTCGATTTCGAAACCATGGCGCGGACACCCAAGGATTCCTATTTCTGGTATCGCGACCTGATCCTGGCGCATTCTGCCGTGAGTGCATGACTGCAGCGGTTTCTGCGGACCGCCCGGACCGCCCGGACCGCCCGGAGCGCGAGGGGCCGGTAAAATGGCCGTGGATTGGCGCGCTATCAGGAGCCAATTTCGGCCTGTGGGTTGCGCTGTTCGGTCCGATTCAGCTTTTGCTCGGCCTGCAGGCTCAGGCGGTTGCGCCGGACAATAAGGTCGCGGTGCTGGGAATAGTTTCGGCCGCCGGGGCTATTTGTTCGCTGATCGCCAATCCGCTCTTCGGGGGGCTTTCCGATCGCACGGTTTCGCGGTTTGGGCGGCGCTTGCCATGGGTGCTATTCGGGGTGGTCGGCGGTGTGCTGAGCCTCGCTTTTCTGGCCACGGCTGATAGTTTCGCGGGCATGGTCGTGGGGTGGTGCCTCGCCCAGACCGCGCTCAATGCGATGTTCGCCGCGCTGGTTGCCGCGGTGCCCGATCAGGTTCCGGTCGCCCAGCGCGGAGCGGTGGGAGGTTGGCTGGGCGTTGCGCAAATCGGCGGGGTGGTTGGCGGCGTTGCGGTTGCGGAGGCAGCGTTGCCGGATGTAGCGCTTGGCTATCTTGCCTGTGCAGCGGTTTTGATGGTGTCCGCTGCACCCTATCTGTTGCTCCGCCGCGATGTCGTGCTCGACCCTCGTCTCAGATCGGGTTTTTCCTGGCGTAACTTTCTGACCGGTTTCTGGATCGATCCGCGCAAATATCCCGATCTGGGATGGGCGTGGATGGCGCGTTTTTCGTTCAACCTCGCCTATGCGGTGGGCACGC
Source organism: Sphingopyxis selenitireducens (assembly GCF_051550705.1). Taxonomy (NCBI): domain Bacteria; kingdom Pseudomonadati; phylum Pseudomonadota; class Alphaproteobacteria; order Sphingomonadales; family Sphingopyxidaceae; genus Sphingopyxis; species Sphingopyxis selenitireducens. The sequence continues at coordinate 4,129 of NZ_JBPULG010000005.1, read as the reverse complement.
TCTATCTTCTCTTTTATCTCGACGACATCGTGCACCGTCCCGATCCAGCTTCCGACGTTGTCAAGATGACTGCGGTGAACGTCGGGTCGATGGTGCTTTTCATGGTTCCTGCAGGAATTTTGTCGGACAGGTTGGGGCGGCGCAAGATCTTCGTCGTGATTGCTGGGGTGATTCTGGCGTGCGGGATGGCCTTGCTAGCGACGGCTCCGGACTGGAGCGGCGCCCTGATCGCGGCGGCCGTGATCGGGGCTGGCTATGGTATCTACACGTCGGTCGAATTTGCCTTGATCACCCAGGTCTTGCCCAGTGAGGCTGACCGGGCCCGTGATCTGGGCGTGATCAATGTTGCCAACTCCCTGCCGCAGGTTCTTGCGCCAGCGATCGCGGGATTGGTCGTCAGCCTTGCAGGCTATTCCGTCCTGTACATGCTGGCGGCGGCGGCGGCGTTGAGCGGGGCCATCTTGATCCGGCAGATAAGGACTGTGGCCTGACGAGGCGGTTTGCTTCAAGTCGAACCGCCTTGCGCGGTCAGGCGCTGGGTGTGGCGGGAAACTCCTGTGCCATCCATCCTGTGAAGCGCTGGCACGCATCCTCGACGAGTTCGGTCGTCAGCGCATAGCTGAAGCGGATGAAGCGGTTGCCATTCTCCGGATCGAAATCCACGCCCGGGGCAGTCGCGAGGCCGGTATCGGCGAGCAGTTTCTTGCAGAATGTAATGCTGTCGTCGGTCAGATGGGCGATCGAGGCATAGATATAAAATGCGCCGTCCGACGGCGCGACGTCGGTGATGCCCAGTTTCGCCAACGCCTCGATCAGCAGCACCCGGTTGCGGCGATAGACTTCGACCCGCGCGTCGAGTTCGGGTTCGCAGTCGAACGCTGCCAGGGCGGCATGCTGGCTGAGCGCCGGGGGAGAGAGGAAGAGGTTGCCAACGCGCGCGCGCGCCGCGCTGATATGGGATTTCGGGCAGACGAGCCAGCCGAGGCGCCAGCCGGGCATTCCATAATATTTCGAGAAGCTGTTGATGACGAACGCGTCGGGGTCGTAATTCAGCACCGAATGCGTTTCGGTCCCATAGCTCAGCCGATGATAGATTTCGTCGGAAATGATCTGGACGCCGCGCTCTTTGCACGCCGCGACGATGTCAGCCAGTTCGTCCGGCGGGATGATCGTACCCGTCGGGTTGGCCGGGCTCGCCACGATCAGCCCGTGGGGAGCGTCCGCCGCGTCGCGGATGTGGCGGGCGTTGATCTGGAAACGATCCCCGGCGCCGCACGCGACCTCGACGGGTGTCATCGACAGGGCGCGGAGCGCGTTGCGGTAGGCGACATAACCCGGCCGTGCGGTCATCACGTGGCTGCCGGGGCGGAAGACGGTTAGCAACGCCAAAACGAGCGCGGGCGAAGCGCCGCAGGTCAGGATGATTTGTTCGGGCGCAACGTCGACACCATATTGTTCACGATACTGGCGCGCGATTCGTTCGCGCAGCGGCGCGCTTTCCCAATATCCCATCATGCTGTCGTCGTTGCCGAGCGTATCGATTGTCGCCGCGACAGCCCCTTGCGGTGCGCCTTCGGACGGCTGCCCGAACTCCATATGGATGATGGATGCTCCGTCGCGGCGCATCTTCTGGGCAAGCTGGCTGATCTCGATGGCGCGAAACGGATCAATATCGTCGGAGAGGCGGTCGTGCGTCATACAATAATGTCCAGATTGGGGGGAGGGGATGTGTCGCTCGTGCCGTCTCCCATCGTTTAGTCAAGTCTGTGCCGGAAATTTCGCATTTTGCGATCTCGATTAAAGGCGAGAAAAAGCGTCGATAGTTGTTGTAACTGCGAATCGTTCTCGATAGTGCCCGCTGATCCTTCCAGCGCAGATTGTCCGCATGCACCAGATGACCTCCCCGCGACCCGCGACCAAGAAGAAGAGCAGCAAAAGCTTCTGGTTGAAGCAGCTCCATACTTGGCACTGGATGAGTTCGGCGATCAGCCTGATCGGCCTTTTGCTGTTCGCGATCACTGGCTTCACCCTGAACCATGCCGCCGACATCGAAGGCACGCCGGTCGTCACCCAAAAAGCGGCGCAGCTACCGCCGCCGCTCTTGAAACAACTTGCAGCCGCAGCCCCCGCTGACGCGAAGGCGCCTTTGCCCGCGCCGGTTGTGAAGTGGGTCGAGGTGAATTTCCCGGTACGTGCGGGAGCAGAGGCGGAATGGTCGGCCGAAGAAGTCTATCTGGCCGCGCCGCGGCCCGGTGGTGACGCCTGGGTCGCGATCGATCTCGCGACGGGAGAGGCGAACGCCGAAATCACCAGCCGCGGATGGATTTCCTACCTCAACGATCTTCACAAGGGTCGCAATTCGGGCGGGGAGTGGAGCCTGTTCATCGATATTTTTGCCGGAGCCTGCCTGGTCTTTGCGATTACCGGTCTGTTCCTGCTGCAACTCCATTCGGCCAAGCGGAAAAGCACCTGGCCGCTCGTCGGCGCGGGGATCGTCATTCCGGCGGTCATCGCCGTCATTTTCATTCACTAGGAGAATTTCGATGCAGCTTTCCTACGGTGTCCTCCTGATCGGCGGGTCTGCCGGCCTCGCCACGGCTCTGGCCACGCCCGCTATCGCCGCCGCTCCCGGCGTCATGGATGTCACGATCAGCATTCCGCGGCTGAAGGTCGCCGAATATCACAAGCCCTATGTCGCCTTCTGGGTCGAAAAGCCCGGTGCGACGGCCAAGACGGTCGCCATCTGGTACGACCATGACATGAAGGCGAACGAAGGCACGAAATGGCTCCGCGACGTTCGCCAATGGTGGCGTGCGTCGGGGCGGTCGCTGACCTTTCCCGCCAACGGTATCACCGGTGCGACCCGTGCGCCCGGAACGCATAAAGTGTCATTCACCCGCGCCCAGCTCGGCGCGCTGGCGCCGGGGCAATATACGCTGCTGATCGAAGCATCGCGCGAAGTCGGCGGCCGCGAAGTTTTGCGTATTCCTTTCACCTGGCCTGGCAAGGCCGGAGCGGGGGGACGCGCCGTCGGGACGAGCGAGCTGGGGACCGTTTCGGTCTCCTTCCGCTAAGGCAGGGAAAAGGACAGGATGATGAAAAGGAAGATTTTGGGTTTCGCCGCGACCGTCGCGCTGGCTGCGGTCGCCATCGTTCCCGCGAGCGCACACCGGCAGTGGATGCTGCCGTCGTCGACCGTTTTGTCGGGTGACGATGTCTGGGTGACCGTCGACGCCGCCGTATCGAACGACCTATTCTATTTCGAGCATCAGCCGCTGCGCCTCGACGCGGTCAAGGCATGGGCGCCCGACGGGACCGAAGCGGCGATCGAGAATAAGGCAACGGGTCGCTATCGCAGCACCTTCGACGTTCATCTTACGCAAAAGGGAACGTGGCGGATTGCATCGGTTTCCGACGGCCTGATGGGCAGCTATGATCTGGGTGGCAAGACCGAGCGACTGCCGCGTGGGACCACGACCGCCAATCTGGCCGAACGCCTTCCTGCGGGCGCAACCAACGTGAAGACGGCCGAATCGAGCAATCGCAACGAGATTTTCGTGACCGTTGGCGAACCGACGACGACGCTGTTCAAGCCGACCGGAAAAGGCATCGAACTTGCGCCGGTGACTCACCCCAACGACCTGATCGCCGGCGAAGCCGCCAGCTTTCAGTTCCTGCTCGACGGCAAGCCGGCCGCAGGTCTGACGGTGACCGTGATCCCGGGCGGAATCCGCTATCGCAACGATCTGGGAGAGATGAACCTCAAGACCGATGCTCAGGGCAAGGTCGATGTGAACTGGGCCGAACCGGGCATGTACTGGCTCAATGTCACGACACCGCAGGCCGAGCGCGCCGAAGGCGCAGGCGAGCCGCCGCTGCAGCGCCGCGCAAGCTATGTCACGACGTTAGAGGTGCTCGCGCCCTGACGGACCGCATATTGATTCCCCGCGCGTTGACGCCCGCAGCCTTTGCCGGGCGCGACGCCGGGGCGGCGATCGAAAGTTTCGCCGGCGAGACGATGGGTACAAGCTGGTCGCGGGGGGGGGGGGGGGGGCCCCCCCCCCCCCCCCCCCCCGGGGGGGGGGGGGGGGGCGGCCCCCCCCCCCCCCCCCCCCCCCCCCCCCCCCCC